>JQNH01000001.1:2837500-4191297 GCA_000745135.1 Rhizobiales bacterium YIM 77505
GCTCTATGACTCCGGACGCCCTCGCGGGCCAGGCTCTTGGTGGAGCCAGACGGGATCGAACCGACGACCTCCTGCTTGCAAAGCAGGCGCTCTCCCAGCTGAGCTATGGCCCCGACCGAGATGATAAGGTCGCGGTAATCGTGGTGGGCCTGGGACGACTCGAACGTCCGACCTCACCCTTATCAGGGGTGCGCTCTAACCACCTGAGCTACAGGCCCGAGACTCTCGAAGAGACGCCCTCAAGGAGCACCTCCCAAAGGAGCCGCGGCGAGCGGCGCCCCCGATCACGCTGATGTCCGGAGAAGAAAGAGAAACGAAGACGGCGGCGTCCCGCATGCGAGGCCTGACTGGCCTCATTGTTCTAAGAGTTCCGATACGATCGGCCGGGACGGCCTCTCGTGAGGGAACATCCTTAGAAAGGAGGTGATCCAGCCGCAGGTTCCCCTACGGCTACCTTGTTACGACTTCACCCCAGTCGCTGACCCTACCGTGGTCGCCTGCCTCCCTCGCGGGTTGGCGCAGCGCCTTCGGGTAAAGCCAACTCCCATGGTGTGACGGGCGGTGTGTACAAGGCCCGGGAACGTATTCACCGCAGCGTGCTGATCTGCGATTACTAGCGATTCCGCCTTCATGCACTCGAGTTGCAGAGTGCAATCTGAACTGAGACGGCTTTTAGGGATTAGCTCCAGGTCGCCCTTTCGCTGCCCATTGTCACCGCCATTGTAGCACGTGTGTAGCCCAGCCCGTAAGGGCCATGAGGACTTGACGTCATCCCCACCTTCCTCTCGGCTTATCACCGGCAGTCCCCCTAGAGTGCCCAACTGAATGATGGCAACTAGGGGCGAGGGTTGCGCTCGTTGCGGGACTTAACCCAACATCTCACGACACGAGCTGACGACAGCCATGCAGCACCTGTGTGCAGGTCCCCGAAGGGAAGGAATCCATCTCTGGAAGCCGTCCTGCCATGTCAAGGGCTGGTAAGGTTCTGCGCGTTGCTTCGAATTAAACCACATGCTCCACCGCTTGTGCGGGCCCCCGTCAATTCCTTTGAGTTTTAATCTTGCGACCGTACTCCCCAGGCGGGATGCTTAAAGCGTTAGCTGCGCCACTGACCGGCAAGCCGGCCAACGGCTAGCATCCATCGTTTACGGCGTGGACTACCAGGGTATCTAATCCTGTTTGCTCCCCACGCTTTCGCGCCTCAGCGTCAGAACCGGACCAGTGAGCCGCCTTCGCCACTGGTGTTCTTGCGAATATCTACGAATTTCACCTCTACACTCGCAGTTCCACTCACCTCTTCCGGTCTCAAGATCTCCAGTATCAAAGGCAATTCCAAGGTTAAGCCTTGGGCTTTCACCTCTGACTTAGAGATCCGCCTACGCGCCCTTTACGCCCAGTGATTCCGAGCAACGCTAGCCCCCTTCGTATTACCGCGGCTGCTGGCACGAAGTTAGCCGGGGCTTCTTCTGCGGGTACCGTCATTATCGTCCCCGCCGAAAGAGCTTTACAACCCTAGGGCCTTCATCACTCACGCGGCATGGCTGGATCAGGCTTTCGCCCATTGTCCAATATTCCCCACTGCTGCCTCCCGTAGGAGTCTGGGCCGTGTCTCAGTCCCAGTGTGGCTGATCATCCTCTCAGACCAGCTACTGATCGTCGCCTTGGTGAGCCATTACCTCACCAACTAGCTAATCAGACGCGGGCCGATCCTTCAGCGATAAATCTTTCCCCCGAAGGGCGTATCCGGTATTAGCCCAAGTTTCCCTGGGTTATTCCGAACTGAAGGGCACGTTCCCACGTGTTACTCACCCGTCTGCCACTGACACCCGAAGGTGCCCGTTCGACTTGCATGTGTTAGGCCTGCCGCCAGCGTTCGCTCTGAGCCAGGATCAAACTCTCAAGTTGGAGAGATCTGATCTCGGCTGGTCACTACGCGAATTGACGGAGTCTTCACACCGAATTGCTTTCGCAATCCATGTGAGCTCCGAAACGTAGTGCCGCCGAAGTCTCTTCGACCGCAGGGCTCCGTAGAACCCGACGGCCCGCAAGGACTCCGCCGCCTACGTTTCTCTTTCTTTCTTCACTTGTCAAAGAGCAGCATCGAAAGATGCGCGCTTCCCAAAACATCCGAGCCGTCCTGGTCGAGACCAGTCTGGCGCGATCGCGATGTTTGAGGAAGCGGGTCGGTGGCGTGCCCTTTGGGGCCGCACCGCGATGAGCTCCATATGGGCCCACCCGTTTCCTTTGTCAACACCGAGATTTCACTTTCGATCATCTCGGGCCGACACCTGCATCCGGGGATGCAGGGCTTCCAAGGAAAACAAAACTTGTTCCCGACCGAGGTCGGGCTCATCAGCCCGGCTTTTCCGAGGAAGCGTTTGGCGCCGTCACGCGTCAGCGGCGGCGGCGATGGGCGCTATATAGGCCAACCCCGTTTCGGGTGTCAACACGGTCGTGAAACTTTTTTGACGGGCATTTTTGAAGGACCCTGGCCCTCTCCTCGGCACCGGACTGGGGGAGCGGCCGAAGTTGCCTCACTGCGGCCAAACTGGGGAGCGAAGCGGCTTGGCTCCGCTTTCCGGCGGGCAGCGCGCATTGATTCCGATCGCCCGTGCGGGCATGGTCGGCAAGGCCCCCCTCGCCTGGCATTCGCAGAAGGCCTCCGAGACCGACGGATCCGCCCTTTTTGATGACCAAGCCCCTCCCCAGCCATCTCGACCGGCGCGATGTGAGCCCCGGCCGCCCCATCGGGCGGGGGGTGCGCATCGAGATCGGTCATGAGCCGGCCCTGGGCGATCTTGGGGGAACGGCCGAGGTTGACCGGCGGGGCGTCAACCTGCGTTGGCTCGCGGCAAGCGTCCTGACAGGGATCACGGGGGCGGCCCTGATTGGTGGCGCCATCTATGTCTCGCTTCAGGGCGAGACGACCTTCGCGGAATTGCCGGAAACCGTCACGGTGACGGTGCAGCGTCGGGCCCCGGGACCTGAGAAAGGCGCCGCCCGCAAGGGCGACAAGCTGGTCCGCTCCGAGGTCATCGCGGTGGCCAAACAGACTTTCCGGGCGCCGATGACGCTCAGGGTCGGCGATCGCGAGGTCATCAAGGTTCGTCCCTTCGTGCGCATCGCCACGAACCTGTCGGTCACCAGCGGCGTCTATGCGACGGACATTCCGCCCTTCAATCCCATGAGGCTGTTCGCCCAGGATGCCGGCGAGAGGACGGCCGAGCGGGCGAGCGAGCCCGTGGAGTTGGCCGATGCCGAGGTGTCGGTCCTCAAGCGGGACCTTGCCAACCTCAACATCGACCCGGGATCGCCCTCTCTCGCCGACGCCGATGTCGCCGCCTTGATCGAAGAGGAACGGCGGGCGGCTTCGGACGCCGGTCGTCGGCCTGCTCTTCCGACCGCTCCCCAGCTCGTTCTCTCGCGCATCCTGCAGCAGCCGGATGTTCCCAGTGACGCCCTCGGCTTCGCACGCATCGAATCGCCCTTCAGCTCGATCGAAGTAAGAGTGGTGCCCGAGAACGTCTCCACCTTGCCGAAGGTCGAGCCGCGGCCCGGCGAATCGCTCTTGGAAGAGCGGGACGTGGCGTTGAAGCGGGGCGAGACCCTCGAGGCGGCGCTCAAGGCGGCCGGCGCGACGGACGACCAGATCCCAGGCATCATCGCCGCGCTCGGCGGGCGCGCCCGCACCAGCACCCTTGGCGAGGGACAGCGCATGCGCATCCTGCTCGCCCCGGGGGTGCGGCCGATGCCTCAGCGCCAGGTGGTGCGGGTGATCCTGTTCGGCGAGCGCGGGGTGGAGGCGATCGCTGCAGCCAATGATCGCGGCGCCTTCGTCTCGGTCACGCCTCCCGTCGACGAGCATTCCCAGCGTCAGACCGCGACGCGCAAGGGCACGGAAGAGGAGGAGGGCGAGGAGGAGGCCGGCGGTGCCCGCCTCTATGAGAGCCTCTACGAGACGGCCCTCAAGCACGATCTGCCCCGGCAGACGGTCGAAGAGCTGATTCGCATCTTCGGCTATGATGTGGATTTTCAGCGCCGCGTCGCGAGCGGCGACAATTTCGAGATCTTCTATTCGGTCGACGAGGAGGGCGGCGAGCGTCCCGAGGTGCTGTTTGCCGCCCTCACGCTCGGTGGCGAGACCCGGCGCGTCTATCGCTATCAAAGCGAGGACGGCACCATCGATTTCTTCGACGAGGCCGGTCGTTCGCTGAAGAAGTTCTTGCTGCGCAAGCCGATCGCCGAGGGCGAGTTCCGGTCCGGCTTCGGCTACCGTCGCCACCCGATCCTCGGCTACACGAAGATGCACACCGGGGTGGACTGGTCGAACCGAATCGGCACGCCGATCATGGCGGCCGGCAACGGCACCGTGATCAAGGCGGAATGGGACTCGGGCTATGGGCGGCGCGTGGAGATCCAGCACGCCAACGGCTACGTGACGGCCTACAGCCACCAGTCGCGGTTTGCCCGCGGCATCGTGCCGGGCGCCCGGGTCCGCCAGGGACAGATCATCGGCTATGTGGGCTCGACCGGCCTTTCGACAGGTCCCCATCTCCACTACGAGGTCATCGTCAACGGGCGCTTCGTCGACCCCATGAAGATTCGCGTGCCCCGCGGTCGCGAGCTGGAAGGCAAGGCGCTCGCCGACTTCAAGCGCCAGCGCGAGCAGGTGGACAGCCTCATGCAGCGGGCGAGCTCGACACGTCTCGCCCAGAGCAACTCGGTTCAGCCCTGAAAGCCAAGCATCCGCCGGATCTCGTCGGCGGTGGCGCCTCGCCGGCGCAGGTCGGCGAGCGATTCCGAGAAGAGGCTCTTGGAGAGCTTGCCGCCGCTTTCATCGCGGATGAGCGCGTGATGATGGTAGCGGGGAGTCGGCACCCCCAGGAGCCGCTGCAACAGCACGTGGAGGTCAGTCGCCGCCTCGAGGTCCTGGCCGCGCACGACATGGGTCACCCCTTGCAGCGCATCATCATGAACGACCGAGAGGTGGTAGCTCGTGGGCGTGTCCTTCCGGGCCAGCACCGGATCGCCCCAGCGCTCGGGGAACGCCGCCATCTGCTCTTCCGCTCCAGCGGGAGAGAAGCGGATATAGGGAAGGCTCATCCCGGCTAGGCGGCAGGCGGCCGCCATGTCGAGCCGCCAGGCATGGGCCTCGCCTGCTGCGATCCTGGCTTGCCGGGCGGCGATGGGGAGGCTCCGGCAGGTTCCAGGGTAGAGAGGCGAGCCATCGGGATCCCTGGGCCACGGCCCGGCATCCGCCTCATGCCGGCTCGCCACCTCCGCGATCTGACGGCGCGAGCAGAAGCACGGATAGAGCAAGCCTTGTCGCTTGAGCCGGTCGAGGGTGGCGCGGTACTCCGCAAGATGCTCCGACTGGCGCCGGACCGGCTCCTCCCATTTCAGGCCGAGCCAAGCGAGGTCTTCATAGATCCCGGTCTCGAACTCCGGCCGACAGCGTCCCGGATCGATATCTTCGATGCGCAGAAGGAAGCGCCCGCCGAGGCGCGCCGCAAGCTCGGCATTGAGAAGCGCGGAATAGGCGTGTCCGAGGTGAAGCCGCCCGTTCGGGCTGGGCGCGAAGCGGAAGACGGGTTGCGTCACGGGCGGGCGCGGGCGATGGAGTGACATCTTCTACCATGGCCCCGGCCGGACACCGTCATGCCCCCGATCCTTGATTCGGATGCCGTCTTGCACCGCGGCCTGCATTCGTTGTCCCGCCGCGACCCGGTGATGCGGCGCCTGATCGAGGATGGCGCGGTTCCCAGCCTACGCAAGCGCGCACCCGGCTTTGAAGGCCTTGCCGGGATCATCGTCAGCCAGCAGGTGTCGACCGCCAGCGCCAACGCCATCTGGGGCCGCGTGAAGCAGCGGTTCCCGACCCTCTCCCCTCGGGATTTCCAGGCAGCGACGGATGAGGAGCTTCGGTCCTGCGGCCTTTCCGCATCCAAGATCAGGACGTTGCGTGCGCTGGCGGACGCCCTGACGCTCGGCAGCCTCCCCCTTGATGACCTCCCCCGCATGGCGGCAGATGAGGCCCGCGCTTTCCTCACGAGCGTCAAAGGCATCGGTCCATGGACAGCGGACATCTATCTCCTGTTCTGCCTCGGGCATCCCGACGCCTTCCCTGCTGGCGATCTCGCCCTGCAGGAAGCGGCGCGAATCGCCTATGGGCTTGAGGCGCGTCCGAAGGGACAAGTCCTCGTGCAGCTTGCCGAGGGCTGGCGTCCGTGGCGAGGAGTGGCAGCCAAGGTGCTGTGGGCCTATTACCGGATCGCCAAGGCGCGGGAGGCCGCGCCAGGGGCTGCTTGATCATTCGATCCACCAAGACAAGGCAGGACGCCGACGCAGACTGGCCCTCACCTTCCACCCCTGTCCGGCGCGGCAAAGAGTTCGTCCTTCCCTGGTGGCGACGATGCGGAGGAGGAGCGCTACTTCGCGAAGACGAGCTCAACCCTGCGGTTGCGCTGTCGACCCTCGGGATTGTCACGACCGTCAGGAGTTTCGTTCGGTGCCACGGGACGGCTCTCGCCGAAGCCTTTCGTCACCCATTGATAGCCCTGCTGCCGGAGCCCCTCCCTCTCGATGAGCCACGCCTTGACCGAAGCCGCCCGACGCTCCGAAAGGCGCTGGTTGTAGGCATCCGAGCCCTTGGCGTCGGTATGTCCTTCGACCCGGATCACCCTCCCGGGCCGGGCCTTCTCTCGAAGGGTCTGGGCGACCTGCGCCAGTGCTGCTTGCGCATCCGGCCGGATGTTCCACTTGTCGAAATCGAAGAGAACGTCCGCCGAGACGCTGAGCCGGATCTCGGAGTCGCTTTCGATCATGGCGACCCCACGCCCAAGGTCGAGCGACGTGCCCTCCCCCCAGGAAAGCGCAGCGCCGCCACCTCCGATGCCGGCAGCCCCACTCCCGAGCGGACCGGCCTCGCCGATCGGCTCGGCGAAGCGCGGCCATGCGAGTGGCCTGACCTCGAACTGCAGCGGTGATTGCGCCCCGGCCGCGCTCGCTGCGACCGACATGCCCAGCAGGAGCAAAGGCCGCCAGCTCATTGGATGCGGACCGGCTCGATCGGCTGGGCGAGCGGAAGATAGACGCTGACGGCGTCTACGTTCGCCGGTGGTGCGGGGAACATGGCCCACAGCTCACGGGATTCCCCCGGCCCAACGACGAACGCTCCAACCGGCGAGGCAAGCGGCTGGGCGGCCTGGTCGCGCACGACTTCGTATTTCTTCACATTCTTATAGTCGACATAGTAGGTCTGCATGAGCTGCTGCCGCGTGAGGCTGTCGCGCGGGAACTCGGCCTGGCCGTGGTTCTCATAGGCCCACACGATCTTGATCATGCCGCTGGGCTCTCGGGTGACAGACTTCAGCACGACCGTGACGCCGGGCGCCTCGGTGGCGGCAACATGCGGGAGAACCTTCGGCGCCGCAGATGACGCCGGGGCTCCAGGGGGCTCGGCAGCGGCGACCGCCTGGGTGGCAGGGGCCGAGGAGGGGACCGTCGCGGAGGCCGCAGGGCGCGGCTCGCTGGCGCTCGCGGCGGCGGTGCCGATGGGAACACCCTCGATCGGCGGCGCACCGACCGGGTAGAAGTCGATGGTCGCAACGTTTGCCGGAGGCGCCGGAAATTTCGCCCATATCCGCCGCCGTTCCCCACTCGGAATCTCGAAGGGTTGCCTTAGGCGCGACGCAAGCGGCTGGGCCGCATTGTCCTTGATCACCTCGTATTTCTTCTTGTTTTTCGGATCAACGTAATAGGTATTGAAGATCGGCAGCTGCCCCATCCACTGGAATTCGCCTGATCTTGGCCGAAAATCCTGCGGGCCTTCGTTCACATACGACCATGTGATCATCAGCGAGCCGTCGCTCGCGCGCACTGCGGACTCGACAACCACATTGACGCCGTCGATCTCGGTCGGAGCCGATCGAGGAAGAGGCTGTGCCCAGGCCGCCGCCTGGGCGAGTACGACCGCAACAGCCAAGGCTGGAATGATTCTGCAAAGACGCATGTCCCCTCCGCGGCAGGTCGGCACGCGCGTTAAGGCAGCGCAACAGTCGTCCGCTCCCTCTGGCGCGCGGAACGCGGTTTTTGCCATCGGCGCGAACAACGTCAAGACGCCCGGTTGTATGCCATACGCCGACAGCTCAGGCGTGTATGACCTCCGCTGAGCCCGGGCCGTGCGGTCAGAACGTGCCTCTTCCAACCCCTGATGAAGGCGCAGAGGCGTCTTTGGTCAGATCAGAGCATGGGGAGCGGCGCCAAGGCCGGTGCTCCCTCATGCCCTCGCCGCCTTCAAGGCCGCCTGGGCGGCCGTCCGCAGGAACGCGGTGTCGCTGCCCAGCGCCACGAAGTCGAATCCGCGCCTGACGAACTCCGCGGCGCGCTCGCCCGTGGGAGCGTAGGCGCCGGCGATCTTGCCTGCGGTCTTCGCTCGCGACAGGGCGTGATCGAGCGCCTTCTCCACCTCAGCGCTCGTCAAGTTCAGGACGGCGCCTTGCGTGAGCGTGATCGAAAGGTCGGACGGACCGAGGAAGATCGCGTCGATCCCGGGCACCGCCAGGATCTCGTCGAGACTGGCGAGGGCCTCCCGGGTCTCGATCATCGCAAAGGAGAGGCAGCAGCCGTTGGCCTCCCGCAGATACTCGGCCGGCTGGAGTCCGGAAAGGATCATGCTCGGAACGGGTCCCCAGCTCCGCTCCCCGATCGGCGGGAACTTCATGAACGACGCGAAGCGCCGGGCATCCTCGGCGGTGTTGATCATGGGCGCGATGATGGCGGAGGCGCCGGCGTCGAGCAGCTTCGAGGCTGTCTGAAACTCCCCGACTGGGATCCGGGCCATGGCCGGCTTGCCAGCGCCCAGGATGAGAGGAATGGCGCGGATCACGGCCGCCGTGTCATAGCTGCCGTGCTGCATGTCCAGGGTGACGGCATCGAACCCTTCGCGGGCGAGGATTCCAGCGATCCACGGCTCGGGAATGCCACACCAGGCGGTGATCACCGGCCCTTTTTGCAGGCTCGCCCGAAGAGCGGCGAAGGACATGAGGTGCCTCCTCAGAAAATGTGCGGATTCTCGCCGTCCTCGCGCGTCAGGCGGCTGGCCGAAGGCCCTGCCGCCTCACTGGCCCGCCCTCACCTGCTCGATCGCCTTCTCCATGAGATCGAGCATGACGCTGCGGATGGTGGCTTCGGACTGGCTGACGCCGCCCGCATCCAGATCGGCCTTGACCTTGCGCAGGACGTCGTCGTCCCCCGCTTCCTGGAAATCGGCAAGCACGACGCTCTTGGCGTAGGCCTCGGCGTCGGCGCCGGTCTTGCCGAGCTTTTCGGCGGCCCAGAGGCCAAGAAGCTTGTTGCGCCGGGCCGTGGCCTTGAAGCGCAGCTCCTCGTCATGGGCGAACTTCTTTTCGAAGGCGTCCTTGCGATCGTCGAAAGTGGTCATCGGTCCTCTCTGGTAAGCGGCAAAGCTTTGATCCGGATATAGCGGGGAGGCCGCCCGGTGACCACCCTTTCCGACCTTCGGGCGCCCGAACGAAGAAGGGCCGCCCGCACGGGCGGCCCTTCCATTGTCAATCCGCGGTCCCGCACCGGACCACCGATCGCTCGGCGTCGCTTAGGCGGCGCGGACCTCGCAAGAGGCGAGAATCCAGGTCCGGGAAGCCGACGACCGCGGCGCAAGACAATGAGACACTGGATCACCTCCTTTCGGTTGTTGACGGGACGATCTCCATGTAGGCGGCAACGGGCCGATTGCGATGGGCGATCTCGCCGCACCTCCCGAACATGCCTAAGCGGGCGGACGGGCGCGCAGGGCGTGGGCGACGGCGTCGCAGAACACCTGGCAGCCGAGCACGATGTCCTCGTCGCTGGTGTTCTCCGTCCAGTGGTGGCTGATGCCGCCGATCGACGGGACGAACAGCATGGCGGCAGGCATCCGCCGCGCCAAATATTGAGCATCGTGCCCGGCCCCGCTTGGCATCCGCATCGCTCTGCCCGGGCAATGCCGGGCGGCCGCCGCCTCGATCGCCTGCTGGAAGGCTTCGTCCATGAGCGCCGGGATCGATTGGCTCATGACCTCCACGGAAAGCGTGCAGCGCCCCGTCGTGTTGGCTTCCTCGACCAGGCGAAACAGCTCGGCGTGGAGCCGCTCGAGCACAGCGGTGTCGGCATCGCGGAACTGGAACAGGGCTTCGGCACGACCGGGAATGATGCTGGGCGCACCGGGATCGAGCGTGATGCGCCCGGTGGTCCAGACACTGCGCGGCCCCGCAAGCTCCGGGAAGCGGCGATCGATGGCCGAAAGGAGCCGCACGAGCGCAAGCCCGGCATCGCGCCGGCGCGCCATGCTCGTCGTGCCGGCGTGGTTCTGCTCGCCCTCGACAATGATGCGGTACTGCCAGATGGCGACGATGGCGGTGACGACGCCAATCTTGAGGCCTGTGCTGTCGAGGGTGTCGCCCTGCTCGATATGAGCCTCGAAATACCCGCAATAGCGCTCCGGCCGGACCGTCTCGCGCGGACGGCCGGCGAAACCCGCCCGCTCGAGCGCCTCGCGCAGCGGCGTGTTGTCATAGCGGTTGCGGGCTCTGTCGATGTCCTCCTCCGAGAGGAGGCCGACGAAGGAGCGGCTGCCGAGGAAGGAGCCGAAATGTCCCTCCTCGTCGAACCAGGCCGCCACGTCGACGCCGAGGCCAGCGGCGGCGGGGTCTTCGCGGAAGGCGCGGGCGGTCTCCAGTCCGTAGACGATGCCGAGCGGCCCATCGAGCCAGCCGGCATAGTTCTGGCTCTCGATATGCGAGCCGATAAGCATCTTGGGCCCCTGCGCGCGGCTATAGCCGATGACGTTGCCGATGCCGTCGATCCGGGCGTCGAGGCCAGCCTCCGAAAGGCGTTCGGCAAACCAGTGGCGCGCCGCCACGTCTTCGGCCGACAGGCTCGGGCGATGCACGCCCGTCTTGTAGGCGCCGAAGGTTGCAAGCTCGCGCAAGTCGCGAAGCAGGCGGTCGGGGTTGATGGTGGGCATCGGAACGTCCAAGGCACGGAAGGTTGATCGCCCTTTCTCGTCCGGCGGACAGGCGAGATCAACTCGGCCAGAGGTCCCACGTCGGCCGCGCCTTCGCCGAAGGTCGAGCAACCAAAGTGCGAGCCTCTTCGCCTTGCCGGGGCGGAAGCTTTCCCCGTAAGAATGCGGCATCGAAGAAAATCCGCGCCGTCGCCCGGAGCGCGTCCGCCCGGGCCACAGGATCGGGAGGTGCGCCATGCAGGAGAAGATCTACGACGTTCCGTCCGATTGGAGCCGCCGCGCCTATGTGGACGAGGCGCGCTACAAGGCCATGTACGAGGAGAGCGTCCGCGATCCGGAAGCCTTCTGGCGCAAGCACGGCGACTGCGTCGACTGGTTCACGCCCTTCACCAAGGTGAAGAACACGAGTTTCGGCGGCCCCGGCACCTCCGGCGAGGTCTCGATCCGTTGGTTCGAGGACGGCGTGCTCAACGCCGCCTACAACTGCGTCGACCGTCATCTCGAGACGCGAGGCGACCAGGTGGCCATCATCTGGGAGGGAGACGATCCTTCGGAATCGAGGAAGATCACCTATCGCGAGTTGCACCGGGAAGTCTGCCGCTGGGCGAACGTGCTGCGCAACCGGATGGTCAAGAAGGGCGACCGGGTCACGATCTATCTGCCCATGATCCCGGAGGCGGCCTACGCCATGCTCGCCTGCGCGCGGCTCGGCGCCATCCATTCGGTGGTGTTCGGCGGCTTCTCGCCGGATTCGCTCGCCGGGCGGATCGAGGACGCCCGCTCCACCTTCGTCATCACGGCGGACGAAGGCCTGCGCGGCGGCCGCAAGGTGCCGCTGAAGGCCAATGTGGACGCGGCGATCGAGCGCGTCGGGGGCGTCGACCATGTGGTCGTGGTGCGCCGCACGGGCGGCGCGGTCAACATGGTGCCTGGCCGGGACGTCTATTTCGATGAGGCCGCTCAAGTCGTCACCGACGATTGCCCGTGCGAGGAGATGAACGCCGAGGATCCGCTGTTCATCCTCTACACCTCGGGCTCGACCGGAAAGCCCAAGGGCGTGCTGCACACCACCGGCGGGTATCTCGTCTGGGCCGCCTTCACCCATAAATACGTTTTCGACTACCACGACGGCGATATCTATTGGTGCACCGCCGATGTCGGCTGGGTGACGGGCCACAGCTACATCGTCTATGGGCCGCTGGCGAACGGCGCCACGACGCTGATGTTCGAGGGCGTGCCCACCTACCCGTCGATCTCGCGCTTCTGGGAGGTCGTGGACAAGCACAAAGTCAACATCTTCTACACGGCGCCGACCGCGATCCGCTCGCTCATGCAGGCCGGGGACGAGCCCGTGAAGAAGACCTCGCGCGCGTCCTTGCGCCTCCTCGGCTCGGTCGGCGAGCCCATCAACCCCGAAGCCTGGGAGTGGTACTACCGGGTAGTCGGCGATGGCCGCTGCCCCATCGTCGACACCTGGTGGCAGACCGAGACCGGCGGCATCCTCATTTCGCCGCTGCCCGGGGCGACACGGCTCAAGCCCGGCTCGGCCACTCTGCCCCTTCCAGGGGTGCAGCCGGTCGTCGTCGATGCAGAGGGCAAGGTTCTGGAGGGGGCCTGCGAGGGCAATCTTTGCATTGCAGATTCGTGGCCGGGCCAGATGCGCACCGTCTATGGCGACCACGAGCGCTTCGTGCAGACCTACTTCTCCGCCTACCCTGGCAAGTACTTCACGGGCGATGGCTGCCGGCGGGACGCCGACGGCTACTACTGGATCACAGGCCGGGTCGACGACGTGCTCAACGTCTCCGGCCACCGCATGGGCACCGCCGAGATCGAATCGGCGCTCGTCGCCCACCCCAAGGTGTCGGAGGCGGCGGTGGTCGGCTACCCACACGACATCAAGGGCCAGGGCATCTATGCCTATGTGACCCTCATGGCCGGCGTCGAGCCGAGCGAGGAGTTGCGCAAGGAGCTCGTGGCGTGGGTGCGCAAGGAGATCGGCCCCATCGCCTCGCCCGACCTCATCCAGTTCGCACCCGCCCTGCCGAAGACCCGCTCGGGCAAGATCATGCGCCGGATCCTGCGCAAGATCGCGGAGGACGAGTTCGGCAACCTCGGCGACACCTCCACGCTCGCCGACCCTGGCGTGGTGGACGACCTCATTGCGAACCGGCAGAACAAGAAGGTCGCCGCGTAAGCGGCTTCTCACCCGTGAGAGGCTGGTGCGGTCCTGTGGCCGCACCAAGCCGATGGCGAGGCGGCACTGATCGGAACGGGCGGATCCGCTTCGGCCTTCGCCAACCCCGGGGTCTGGGATCTGGCCCTGCTCGGCGTTCACCTTTTTTCAGCCATCCGCGTCAACCGGAACGACAAGCTTTGCCGCGTATTGTGTCCCTGAAGGTCGCGTAAGAGGGCCTCGAGGGATGCGCAGACAGGGTGGATGGGCCGCCATGGCGGCCGCGCTGGCACTTGCGATGAGCGTCAGCGAGACGTCGCAGGCGCGGGAGGTCGTCCCCTTCGACCCCAACGCTCCGGCCGGCACCATCGTGGTGAGAACCGGCGAGCGGCGCCTGTATTACGTCGTGGGGAGCGGCGTCGCGATCCGCTACCCGGTCGCGGTGGGCAAGCCGGGCAAGCAGTGGTTCGGCTGGGTGGCGGTCGACGGCAAGCATGTGACGCCCGCCTGGTCGCCGCCTGCGGAGGTGAAGCGCGACAATCCGCGCCTGCCCGACGTCGTTCCGGGCGGATCGCCGCGCAATCCCATGGGTGCTGCGGCGCTTACCTTGAACCGCGGCGAATACGCCATCCACGGAACCAACCGCCCCGGCTCCATCGGCACCTTCGCCTCCTATGGCTGCATTCGCATGCACAACCACGACATCCTCGACCTTTTCGAGCGGGTGCGGGTCGGCACGCCCGTGGTGGTGATGCGGTGAGCCCTGCGCCCTCCCGACGGTGGCGCGAGCCGCGGGGCGCCGCGGCTCACCTCTCCTGAGAAGGAGAGGTCGCCCGGAGCGTCGCGGAGGTCTGGTGAGGTGCGCGACCTGTCCAGCTGGAGTCTTGCCTGCCTCAGCCTGTCGCTGCTACCGCGGCAGGCCGATCCTTTCCTTCAGGGCAGGCGGGCTCACCGATAAAGATCGGCGCGGGTCGGCGGCAGGCCGGAGGGACCCCGCCTGCGGCGGGAGGCGAGCGTCTGGTAGAGGCAGACTCCATTGCGCTCGAAGGCGATGGAGCAAGCGGCCAGATAGGCGAGCCAAAGCCTCGTCTTGACCTCGCCGACCTCGGCCACTGCCTTGTCGTAGTTGGCGAGCAGCCGATCGTGCCAGTGCTTGCAGGTGCGCTGGTAGTGCTCGCGCCAGCCCTCCACGTCATGGACCTCGAAGCCGTGGCGTTCGAGGCTTGCAACCGTGTTGCCGATATGGTCGAGCTGTCCGCCCGGAAAGATATAACGGGTCAGGATCGCAAATTCCGGACGCTTCTTGAGGAAGACCCTGTCGTTCCGCTTGGCCGGCCGGGTGATGGCATGGTGGAGGAAGAGGCCGTCGCGCTTCATGACGCGCTTCACGGTCTCGTAATAGGTGGGGTAGTTGTCCCAGCCGATGTGCTCCTGGATGCCGATAGCGGCGACCTTGTCGAAGATCCCCTCGCCCTCGATCTTGGAATAATCCTTGAGCTCGATCTTGACGCGGCCCTCTAGCCCGAGCCGCTTGATCTTCTCCTGGGCGTAGGCCACCTGCTGCTCGGAGAGGGTCACCCCATAGGCCGTCACGCCATAGTGCTGGGCGGCATAGCATGACAGCGCTCCCCAGCCGCAGCCGATGTCGAGGAGCTTCTCGCCGGGCTTCAGGCGAAGCTTCCGGCAGATCATCTCGAGCTTGTCCTGCTGCATCCGGTCGATGTCGTTGTTCCAGTCCGTGCAGTAGGCGCAGGTGTAGACCATCTCCTTGTCGAGCCAGAGCGCATAGAAGGCATTCGACACGTCGTAATGATAGGCGATGTTCTGCTTGTTTTCCGCCGGATCGCCGCTCGACGGCTTCTCCGTTGGCACCTCCTCAAGCGGCCAAGGCCCGCCCCGGTCAACGCGCCAGAACTGGGCCACGAGTTGCAGGAGCGACCATTTGTCGACGCTTTTCAGGAAATCCTTGGTGCGGACCTTGTTCTTGGAGCGTACCGCGGCAAGGTCGAACAGGGTGCCGTTGCGGATGTCGATCCGCTTGGACACCCAGAGGTTCGAGAGCGTGTCGAGCTTCGGCCTGCGGACCAGCCCAGCAATCGCCCCCTCGTCGGCAAAGACGACGGCGAGCGCGTCCGGGGCAAGCGTGTCCGGCACGGTCGAGCCGTCCCACAGCACGAAGCCGAGATCGAGCCCGAGGCGCTCGCGGGCGTGAGACAACAATTCCTTGAAGGCCCGAAGCCGCTGGTCCGCCGCGTTCATTCCGTCCCTCCGATGGCGTGGCTTTCGACCATTTTCGCCGGGAGGGGTCAAGCGCGGCCTCAGAAATCGCTGGCGAGGCCCTTGGTTTCCCAATCCTCGTAGCGCACGGGCTCAAGGCCGCCACGGCCCTGAAGCTCACGGACCTTGCCGATCTGGGCCGCGCGGGCGTCAATGCGGCCCCGACGCTCGGCAGCCTCGATCAGCGCGCGTCGTGCGGCGGGAGGCAAGACCTTGCCGGGCGCCGCTCCCGGCGGATCCGTGTCGGGCGGTCCCGCCTCCACCCCTACAGCCCCGAGCTGGGCCTTGTCCTGCGCACCCATCGCTTCCCACATACTTGGCGGGCGCAGCGATGCGCCCTCCGCGCAGGTGGAGCCTTCCATGAACTACGTCAAGACCGGCATGCTGCTTGCGGCGCTCACCGCGCTGTTCGGCGCGGTCGGCTATGCGCTCGGCGGAGCGAACGGCATGCTCATCGCGCTGGGCATCGCGGTCGTCACCAACCTCTTCGCCTATTGGAACTCGGACAAGCTGGCCCTGGCGGCCTACGGCGCGGTCGAGGTCGACGAGCGCACGGCGCCGGAACTCGTCAGCATGGTGCATGCGCTCGCCGCGCGCGCCGGGCTGCCCATGCCGCGCGTCTACCTCATCGACAACCCGCAGCCAAACGCCTTCGCCACCGGCCGCAACCCGGAGAACGCGGCCATCGCCGCGACCACAGGCCTCCTCGAGCTCCTGAACCGCGACGAGCTCGCCGGCGTGATCGCCCATGAGCTTGCGCATATCAAGAACCGCGACACGCTGACCATGACGGTCGCGGCCACCATCGCCGGCGCCATCTCCACGATCGCTCAGTTCGGCTTCTTCTTCGGGGGGCGCGGCGACGACCGGCCCCATCCGGTGATGGCGCTCGCCATGATGATCCTCGCACCGCTCGCCGCTGCCATCATCCAGATGGCGATTTCGCGCTCGCGCGAATACGAAGCCGACCGGGTCGGGGCCGAGATCTGCGGCGATCCGCTGGCGCTCGCCTCGGCGCTCGCGCGGATTGCGGGCGGGGTGGCCCATGTGCCGAACCCCGATGCGGAGCGCCATCCCGCCACGGCCCCCATGTTCATCATCAATCCGCTCTCGGGGATGGGGATGGACAACCTGTTCTCGACCCATCCTTCCACCGAAAACCGTATTGCGGCCCTCCAGGCGCTGGCTCGAGAAATGGCGGCGGGCCGAGCAATGGCGCCGCGGGGCGGCTTCTTCCGCCGTCCGGGGGCGAGCCCCTGGCTCCGAAGCGGCTCTTCAGGACGCGGACCTTGGGGTTGACGCTTGGCGAAAGCGGCCTTCTCGCGCACCTCGCGCAGCCCTGCAGATCCCGGCCTGGCCTCGCGCCGGCTCGCGGCTCACGCCGTCGCAGAGGTGCTGCGCCGGCGCGCCTCGCTCGACGAGACCTTTGAGCGCCTCGCGCGCCAAGCCACACTGGACGAGCGAGATGCGGGCCTCGCCCGCGCGATCGCGGTCACGACTTTCCGGCGGTTCGGCACCATCCGAACGGCCCTGACGGAACGGCTGGCCAAAGGCCCGCCCAAGGACGAGGCTTTCCTCGGTCTGCTTGCCACCGGCGCGGCGCAGATCCTCTTCCTCGACGTGCCTGACCATGCCGCTGTCGATCTTGCCGTCCGTCTTGCCCGGACGGAGGGGCGGCCCGGCCTTGCGGGTCTCGTCAATGCGGTTTTGCGCCGGATCGCCCGTGAGCGCGACACAATCCTTGCTGGCTCCGACCCTCTTAGGGTCGACACGCCGGAATGGCTCGCGCGGCGCTGGTCGCGCCATTATGGCGCCGCTGCGCCCGCCATCGCGGAGGCGCACCGGGCCGGCGGCAGCCTCGATCTGAGCGTGAGATCCGATCCGGCCCTCTGGGCCGAGCGGCTCGGCGGAACGGTCCTGGCGACGGGAACGGTGCGGCTCACCCAGCGGACCCCGATTCGCGAGCTGCCCGGCTACGGCGAAGGCGCATGGTGGGTGCAGGACGCGGCAGCAGCCCTGCCGGCGCGCTTCCTTGCGGCAGGCCCAGGGGAGCGGGTCATTGATCTCTGCGCCGCGCCGGGCGGCAAGACAGCACAGCTCGCGAGCAGGGGCGCACATGTCGTCGCCGTGGACCGCTCAGAAGCACGCCTCAAGCGGCTGCGCGAGAACATGGAGCGGCTGCAGCTCTCCGTGGAGACACGCATGACCGACGTCCTGGCCCTCCACGAGGAGCCCTTCGACGCCGTCCTGCTCGACGCCCCCTGCTCCGCGACCGGCACCTTGCGCCGCAACCCCGACGCCGCCTGGACAAAACGCGAGTCGGACCTGAGCCAACTGGTCGAGCTCCAGACAAGGCTCCTCGACAAGGCCGCGGCTCTGACGCGGCCAGAGGGTCGGCTGGTCTATTGCACCTGCTCGCTGGAACCGGAGGAGGGCGAGCGCCAGGTGGCCGCCTTTCTCGAACGCCACCCGGAGTTCGTCCCCGCACCGCTTGGCCCGGACGACGTGCCAGGCCTCAGCGAGGCCGTGACGCCCGAGGGATGGCTGCGCACCCTGCCCCATTACGGCGGCCCGCAGTTCGGCGGCACGGGCATGGACGGGTTCTTCGCGGCCCGGTTCAGGCGGCGCTCGGTTTAGGCGAGCCAATGGGCTAACGGATCGTTAATCCGAAAAGCGGCATTTGAGGCATAGCCGTTGGCGCGGCGAGCAAGGGGCGCGTGAGCGAGTGCGCGTGCGAGACACCGCGTGACCTGGGGAGCTGATCGCTGGCGGCTGTATGGCCTTGCCTTGCGCGAGGTCGGCCGTGCGCTCCGTAGCGCGGGAGCCAGGCCGTTTCGCCGCCCAGGATGGTTCGCGCCTCGCCCGAGGCGCGTTTTGCTGGCGCCGCAGGATTTGCGCACCAGCGACCCGACCGTGGCGGGCGACATCTATGCGGGACTGTTCGTCTTCGCCGGCCGGGCCGTCTCCACCGGAGGACGCTCGCCCTTTGATGTCCTGCCGCCGTCCCGGGGCTGGGCCGACGCTCTTTACGGCTTCGGGTGGCTGCGCCACCTGCGAGAGGCAGGCACGGCCCTCGCCCGCTCCAATGCGCGCGCTCTCACCGACGATTTCCTTTCCCGCCGCTGGGCGCGTGGTCACCGGGCCTTGCAGACGCCCGCCTTGGCGCGCCGCACGATCGCCTTCCTGACGCATTCGCCCTTCCTTCTCGACGGCGCGGACTTCGCCTTCTACCAGCGCTTCCTGCGCGCCATCGGCCGAAGCGTGCGTCGCCTCGAAGGGGACCTGCACCATGCGCCTCAGCCGCTCGATCGGCTGCGGGCGGCCATTGCCCTCTCCTATGCCAGCCTCTGCTGCGAGGGGCTTGAGCCTCTCATCCGGAAGACGACGCGCGCACTGAGCCACGAGCTTGACGGGCAGATCCTGCCGGACGGAGGCCATGTGAGCCGCAGCCCGCGCATTCTCGTCGACCTCCTTCTCGACCTCCTGCCACTCCGACAGACTTTCGCCAGCCGCGGGCTGGAGGCGCCGGAGAGCCTCGTGCGGGCGATCGACCGCATGCTGCCCCACCTTCGGCTGCTCCGGCACGGCGATGGCACCCTGGGCCATTTCAACGGCGCCGGACCAATCCCGCCTGGGCGTGTCGCCACGCTCCTCATGTATGACAGCGTGCGCGGCAAGGCCATGCGGCGCGCCCCGCACTCCGGCTATGAGCGGCTCGAGGCCGGGGACACGGTTGTCATCGTCGATGCAGGAGGGGCGCCGCCGCCGGAAGCCGCGGCGGAGGCCCATGCCGGCTGCCTGTCCTTCGAGATGTCGAGCGGGTCGGCGCGGCTCGTCATCAACTGCGGCGCGCCACGGAACGCAGAGGGCGAGGCGCGGCTTGCGGCGCGCTCCACCGCCGCCCACTCGACGGCAACCATCGCCGCGACGTCGTCCGGCCGCTTCCTCCTGCGCCAGGGCTGGTGGCTCGAGCGAGCTCTCGCGTCCTGGCTGATCCGCCGGCTCGACCAAGCGTTGATCCAGGGTCCGCGACAGGTGCCCTCGGAGCGGGACGACAGGTCCGGAGAATCCGTTTTCACGGCCCGGCATGATGGGTATCGGCGCCGGTTCGGCCTCGATCACGAGCGCCGCCTGAAGCTTGCGGCCGATGGCACGCGGCTCGAGGGAGAGGATCGCGTTCTGAAGACGGATGCGCCCCTTGGATCGGACGACGTGGTGTTGCGCTTCCATCTCGACCCAGGCGTCAAGGCGAGCCGACCTCATGACCGGGGAGCGGTCCTGCTCACCTTGCCGAACCGCGAGGAGTGGCGCTTCGCGGCCGACGAGGTCGAACCCGGCCTTGAGGAGAGCGTGTTCTTTGCGGCGAGCGGCGGCTTTCGTCGAACCACGCAGATCGTCCTTGCCTTCCAGGCGAGGTCCACGCCGGCCGTCCACTGGCGCTTCGAGCGCATCACGCCGATGCCTGAGCGCTCGAGGCGTCAACCGCAGGATCGGGGAAGCTCGTCGCTTCTGTAGGCGTCGCCATCGATCCTTTCCGCCTGCGGCGCTTTCATGGTATCGGCCCGCCACCCCTGGCACTTAGCGAGGACTCCGAGCCCATGCCGAGCGACCTCAAACGCGTCACGCGGGCGCTCCTGTCGGTCTCCGACAAGACGGGCCTCATTCCCTTTGCCCGCGCCCTCGCCCTGCGCGGCATTTCCCTGGTGTCGACGGGCGGGACATGGCGTGCCCTGTCCCAGGCGGGACTGGCGGTTCAGGACATTTCCGACCTCACCGGATTCCCGGAGATGATGGACGGTCGGGTCAAGACGCTCCACCCGCGCGTGCATGGCGGGCTTCTCGCGGTCCGCGCCAACCCTGAGCACCAAGCCGCCATGCTCGCCCATGGGATCCAACCGATCGATCTTCTGGTCGTGAACCTCTACCCCTTCGAGGAGACCCTGGCGGGTGGGGGGTCGTACGAGGAATGCGTCGAGAACATCGATGTCGGCGGACCGGCCATGATCAGGGCTGCGGCCAAGAATCATGCGGACGTAACGGTCGTGGTGGACACAACCGACTACGACGCCGTCATTGCCGATCTGGATGCCCATGAAGGCGCGGTCACGGCCACCTTGCGCCGTCGCCTGGCGCAGAAGGCCTTCGCGCGCACGGCGGCCTACGATGCGGCAATCTCGAACTGGCTCGCCCTCCAGCTCCGCGAGACGACGCCCCCCTTTCGCGCGCTCGGCGGACACCTCCTCCAGCCCATGCGCTATGGAGAGAATCCGCATCAATGGGCTGCCTTCTATGCGGGAGATGAGCGGCGCTTCGGCGTCGCGACGGCCCGGCAGGTGCAGGGCAAGCAGCTCTCCTACAACAACATCAACGACACCGATGCCGCCTATGAATGTGTGGCCGAGTTCGACCCTGACCGCACGGCCGCGGTGGCCATCATCAAGCACGCCAATCCCTGCGGAGTGGCGGAGGGCGAGACGCTGCTCGAAGCCTATGAGAAGGCGCTGCGCTGCGATCCGGTGTCCGCCTTCGGCGGCATCGTGGCCCTCAACCGCCCCCTCGACGCGCAGGCCGCGCGCAGGATCGTCGAGATCTTCACGGAAGTGATCATCGCACCCGACGCGAGCAAGGAAGCGATCGCGATCGTCGGGGCCAAGAAGAACCTGCGGCTGCTGCTCGCCGGCGGCCTTCCCGATCCGCGCGCGCCGGGCCTCGTCGCTCGCACGGTGGCCGGAGGTTTCCTGGTGCAGGGGCGTGACAGCGCCGTCGTCGACGACATGGAGCTCAAGGTCGTCACGAGGCGGGCGCCCACGGACCAGGAGCTCGCAGATCTGCGCTTCGCCTTCCGCGTCGCCAAGCACGTGAAGTCGAACGCCATCGTCTATGCCAAGGACGGCGCCACCGTGGGGATCGGGGCGGGGCAGATGTCGCGGGTGGATTCATCCCGCATCGCCGCGTGGAAGGCGGCCGAAGCAGCGAAGGCCGCAGGCCTTCCCGAGAGCCTCGCCAAAGGGTCGGTGGTCGCCTCCGATGCTTTCTTTCCCTTTGCCGACGGACTCCTCGCCGCCGCCGAAGCAGGCGCCACCGCGGTCATCCAGCCGGGCGGATCCATGCGGGATGACGATGTGATCAAGGCGGCGGACGAAGCGGGCCTCGCCATGGTCTTCACCGGCCACCGCCACTTCAGGCATTGAGGCACTCTCCTTCGCCTCCTCGGTGCTGAGGAGGCTCCGGTACGCCGCGCAGGATCCAGCCGCCGACGGCAAAGAAGGCGATCAGCACGGCAAGCCCTGCGGCTTGCATGCCGGTGGCATCGGTCGCCACGGCGACGAGGAGCGGTGCGAGGAACGACGTCAGCTTTCCCGAAAGGGCGAAAAGGCCAAAATAGCGGCCCTCGTCCCCCTCGGGCGCCATGCGGGCGAGAAGCGCCCGCGAGGAGGCCTGCAAGGGACCGGCGAGCGCCCCGATGATCATGCCGAAGAACAAGAAGAGCCGCTCGGGCCAGGTGGCGTAGAGGCCATCGCCCGGGGACGGCGGCGCGACGGCGATGAGGAACAGGACGCGGTCGCGCCCAAGGGACAGGATGCCGAGGCAGACGACGATGAGCAGGGCCAGCGCTCCGAGCGCGACCGCCTTCGAACCGAGACGCTCGTCGAGGCGGCCACCGAGGAAGGCACCGGCGGTTCCGGTGACGGTGAGGAGGATTCCGAAGACGCCAAGCTCCATCGGCCCCCATCCGAACACCCCCGCCCCGTAGATGCCACCGAAGGCGAAGAGGGCCACGAGCCCGTCCTGATAGACCATGTTGGCGACGAGGAACCGGAAGGTCCCACCTTCCCGCCGCACCTCCCGAACCGTCGCGGCGAGCCGGGCAAGGCCGGCGCGCGTCGCGGCTCTGAGGCTCTTCCGCTGCGCAGGCGCGTCAGGCGTGAACGCGAAGAGCGGCAGGACGAACAGGACGAACCAGCCGGCTGCCAGCGGCCCGACGATGCGGTCGCCCCCGCGCGCCGCCGGATCGAGCCCGACGAGGGGGCTGAGGCCGAGATAGGTGAGCCCCGTCTCGGGGCTCGCGGCGAGAAAGCCGAGGACGAGGACAAGGGAGACGAGCCCGCCGAGATAGCCGACCGCCCAGCCCGTGCCGGAGAGCCGGCCGAGGCGCTCGACGGGCACGAGCCGCAGCATCATGGCGTTGTTGAGGACCGTCGCAGTCTCGATGGCAAGCGTCGCGGCGGCGAAGGCGAGAAGAGTGGCGAACATGAGGCCGCCGGAGGCCCCCGGCACCGCGAACCACAGGCTCGCCGAGGCGAGCACAAGCACAAGACCGGCGCCGGCGATCCAGGGCTTCTTGCGCCCTGTGGCGTCGGCGATGCTGCCGAGCACAGGCGAGAGGAGCGCCAGCGCCACGCCCGCTGCGCCCGTGGCATAGCCCCACAGAGCTTGGCCGCGCACAGGGTCGCCTACGACGGCGGTGGCGAAGTAGGGGGCGAAGACGAAAGTCGACACGAGAGTGAAGAAGGGCTGGCAGGCCCAGTCGAAGAGAAGCCAGCCAGCGATGGCACGCCTTGCGACGCGGTGAGAGGATGCGTCTGAAAAAGCCTCGTTCTCCACCGCCTCTCACCTTCGCCCTTCGGGCTCGCTGTGCGTCGTGCAGCGCACAGCCCCCTTCCCGTGCGGGAAGAGGGCCTTGCGCATGGCGGGCCTCACCATCACGCCCTCGCCAAGTCGCCGAGGAGGCTCGCCGCCACTGTGAGCTTCGAGAGCGTCAGGCCCGACGCCATGATGGAATCGACCGCGCCGCGAATCCGCGTGACCTCTGCCTGCCGGGCGGCGCACCATGCCTCCACGGCGCGGGCACCGGCGCCTCCGTCGGCGACGACCTCCGCCGTCAAGCGGCGATGGGCGCCGGCCACCGAGTCGATGCCCCGGTCGAGGGCGAGACGGTCGAAATAGTCGCTCACCACCACCTCGCGGGCGGCAGCCACCAGGGAGCCGAGCCGGAACAGGTCCGCGACCGCAAAGTGGGTGGATGCGACCTGCGGCACCGATTGCCCCGTGCGCTCGGCGACCAGCACGATGTCCGGTGCGGCGGCAAGATCCCGCAGGGCCGCGATGCGGCGCGCGAGATCGGCCGGAACTGCCTGGACGGCCAGCCGCTCGGCGCGGCTGCGCCAGCGCTCCTGGGCGGCCGGCGACAGAATCTCGGGCAGGCATGCCTCGACCTCGGCCGTGCCGCTGCGGTAGCGGCTGACGATTGCCTCCAGGGCTCCGCCCGTCAGGTCCACATTGCGAATGAACCAGACCATTCGGCTCATCAGGAGCTCTTGGAGCTCGCCATAGAGCCGCAGCTGCGTGGCGCCTGAAACGCGCCCGTCGAGGGCGTCGATGGCACCGTTGAGCTCGATGAGGTCGAATGTGTCGCGGGTCGCCGCATAGGCGGCCGCAATCGTCGGCGCATCGGCGCCGGTCTGGTCGGCGAGGCGCGAGACGATCGCTGGGCCGCCGCGGTTGACGATAGCGTTGGCGAGCTGCGTCGCAATGATCTCCCGGCGCAGGCGATGGGTGGCGATGGCGTCGGGAAAACGCTTGCGCATCTCCACAGGGAAATAGCGCTCGAGCTCGCGGCCAAGATAGGGATCGTCCGGAACGGGGCTCGCCAAGAGCTGGTCATGGAGGGAGAGCTTCGCATAGGCGAGCAGGATGGCGAGCTCCGGACGGGTCAGGCCCTGGCCGCGGGCCGCCCGTTCGGTCAGCGCCGCCTCATCGGGCAGGAACTCCACGTCACGGGCGAGCCGCCCTTCGTGCTCGAGGCTCTGCATGAGGCGCCGCTGGAAGCCGAGTTCGGCAAGCCCGCTGCGCTCCGCCAGCGACAGGGCGAGCGTCTGGAGGTAGTTGTTGCGCAGGACAAGCCGCGCCACCTCGTCCGTCATCTCGGCGAGCAGCGCGTTGCGCGCCGCCACGTCGATTCGCCCGAGGCGCAGAGGCGTGGCGAGCGCGATCTTGATGTTGACCTCCAGGTCCGAGGTGTTCACCCCGGCGGAGTTGTCGATCGCGTCGGTGTTGAGGCGGACGCCCCGCAAGGCGGCCTCGACGCGCCCGCGCTGGGTGCAGCCGAGGTTGGCCCCCTCGCCGATCACCTTGGCGCGGATGTCGCGCCCCGTGACGCGGATCGCATCGTTCGCCCTGTCGCCCACCTCCTCGTCGGTTTCATCGGAGGCGCGCACATAAGTCCCGATGCCGCCAAACCACAGGAGCCCCACCTCCGCCTTGAGGATGGCGTTCATCACCTCGGCGGGCGTGGCCTCGGATCGGTCGAGCTTGAGGAGCGCGCGAATCTCGGGGGAGAGCGGCACGGATTTCGCTTGCCGCGAGAAAACGCCGCCGCCCTTCGAGATGAGCGCTCTGTCGTAGTCCTGCCAGCTCGACCGCGGCAGGTCGAAGAGGCGCTTGCGTTCCGCCCAGGAGCGCACCGGGTCCGGATCGGGGTCGAGGAAGATGTCCCTGTGGTCGAAGGCGGCGATGAGCTTGATCGCCTGCGACAGGAGCATGCCGTTGCCGAACACGTCGCCCGACATGTCGCCGACCCCGACCACCGTCACGGGCTGCGTCTGGATATCGACATCCATCTCGCGGAAATGGCGCTTCACCGCCTCCCAGGCGCCTCGGGCAGTGATGCCCATCTTCTTGTGGTCGTAGCCCTGGCTGCCGCCGGAAGCGAAGGCATCGCCGAGCCAATGGCCTTTCTCGAGCGAAATGGCGTTGGCGACATCGGAAAAGGTCGCGGTGCCCTTGTCCGCGGCGACCACGAGGTAAGGATCGTCGCCATCGTGGCGGACGGTGTCGGGGGGCGGCACGACCGCGTCGCCGACGATGTTGTCGGTGATCTCGAGCAGCGTGCGAATGAAGACGCGGTAGCTCTCGGTTCCCTCCGCAAGCCAAGCCTGCCGATCGGAGGGCGGCGGCAACTGTTTTGGGAAGAAGCCGCCCTTGGCGCCCACCGGGACGATGACGGCGTTCTTGACCTGCTGCGCCTTGACAAGGCCGAGCACCTCCGTGCGGAAGTCCTGCGGCCTGTCGGACCAGCGGATGCCGCCCCGAGCCACTTTGCCAAAGCGCAGATGCACGCCCTCCACGCGCGGCGAATAGACGAAGATCTCGTAAAGCGGCTTGGGCAGCGGCAGGCTATCCACCCGCGCGCATTCGAGTTTGAAGGCGATGGTGCCGCGCGGCTGTCCCTTCTCGTCGAGCTGGAAGAAGTTGGTGCGGACCGACGCCTCGACCAGGTTCACGAAGCGGCGGAGGATGCGGTCGTCCTCCAGGTTTTCGACGCCCTGCAACAGCTCTTCGATATCGGCCCGGATGCGGCGCTGGGCTTCGGCCCGGTCCTCTCCGCGATCCTCGAGCCGCGGGTCGAAACGGGCATAGAACAGATCGATGATCCGCTTCGCTACTGTCCCATGACGGGCGAGGGTGTCGGCGAGATAGATCTGGCCGAAGCTGACGCGGATCTGGCGCAAGTAGCGCCCGAACGCCCGTAGCATGGCGACATCCCGCCAGCCGAGACCCGCCTCCAGCACGAGCTTGTTGAAGGCGTCGGATTCCGCGAAGCCCCGGAACAGGGCGAGCAGCGCCGCCTCGATCGGGCCTTCGATGGCCGCGATGTCGATCGCCCCGCCCGCCGCGCGCTCCAGCACCATGTCATGCAGCCAGACGCGCTCGGCCTCGGCGGCGCCGGCCGGCACGACGCGATAGGTTCTCTCGTTGACGACGTGGAAGCCGAGATTTTCGAGAAGCGGCACTCGCTCGGAGAGCGGCAGCGCAGTGCCCCGGGAGAAGACCTTGAGATTGATGCGGCCCGCCGGGTCGCCCTCGCGTCGGTAGAGATTGACGGCGCGCGGCCGGGTGTCGCTCAAGCGATCGATGACATGGATGTCGGCGATGGCCTGTTCGGCCGCGAACGCCTCGCGATAGGCGGCGGTGAAGGCGCTGGCGTAGCGGGCGGCGAGCGCACGCGCGCGGGCCCCTGGAACCGCATCGGCGAGAGCGTCGGCAAGGGCATCGCCCCAGGTGCGGACGATGGCCGAAATCCCTGCTTCGAGATCAGCCTGGGGGATGTCCGGAGTGACTCCCTCATCCCGGCCGATGATGAAATGGGTGCGGGCGAGCGGACCTTCCGGATAGGCCGGATACACCGCCGAGACACGCCCGTGGTACACCCGCGCCAGAAACTCTCCGACACGCCGCCGGACCGTCGTGTCGTACCGGTCCTTGGGGATGAAGACGAGAATGGAGACGAACCGGTCGAACTCGTCCACGCGGGCGAGGGCCCGTACGCGCGGGCGCTCGGACAGGCGCATGATCTCGATCGCGAAGCGGAAGAGGGTGTCCTCGTCGATCTGGAAGAGCTCGTCGCGCGGATAGTTCTCGAGCACGTTGAGGAGCGCCCGGCCGGCATGGCTTGCCCGGTCGAATTCTGCCCGGGCGAACACCTTTGCAGCCTTCTCCCGCAGATAAGGGATCGCGTTGAGGGAGCCTGTATAGGCGGTGCCGGTGAACAGGCCGACGATGCGCAGCTCTCCTTCGAGCCGGCCCTCGCCCGAGAAGAGCTTGACGCCGATGTAGTCGAGATGGGCGCGCCGGTGCACCCGCGACTTCACATTGGCCTTGGTGATGATGAGGGCCTTGGGCTTGGCGAGAAAAGCGCGGATCTCCGGCGTCATGGCCACGAGTTCGCGCCCGCGCCGCAGGACGCGCACGGAGGGGTCGCGCATGAGCCCCAGACCCGAACCCTCGACCGGGTCTGCGGCGGTGTCCCCTTGCGGCAGGCGGTATTCCCGGATGCCGAGGAAGGTGAAATTGTCGGCGGCGAGCCAGTCGAGGAAAGCGATCGCCTCCTCGACCTCTTCCGCCGGCAGAGGCGGCGGGTTGGCGCGGTAGGCGTAGATGGCCTCGACGACCCGAGCCCGCATGCCGGGCCAATCGCGGACCGCCAGCGCCACATCCTCATAGACCCGGGCAAGGCCGCCGATGAGGCGCTGCCGGGCTGCTTCGTCATCGATGCGGGCAAGATGGACTTGGATGAGGCTCTCCCGCCGCGCCCCGACCGGAGCCGCGCTCGTCGCCTCGCCGGCGAGGCGGACCAACGCGCCCCTGGCGTCGCGCTCCACGGCGAGGATGGGATGGGCGACGAGAAGGGGCTCGTAGCCCTGCTCGACGATCTCGGCGAGGGTCGAATCGAGCAGGAAGGGCATGTTGGCGTTGACCGCCTCCACGACCGTAATCTCGCGGCGACGTCCGTCCCGGTCCACCTCGAGGTCGATGAGGCGGATGTCGGCTTCCCCGCTGCGAGGCCCCTTCAGGTGCTCATAGGCCGTCGCCGCGAGCTCCGAGAGCGCCTGGGGGGAATAGGCCGCCACATCCTCGGCAGGCACCCGGGAGAACAGGTAGTGAAGGAAATCGCCCGGCACTTCCGGCCGCGCCCCCGAGAGCTCCACCGAGGCCTCGCCGATCAGATCCTGGCTCTTGGCCGCGCGCTGCGCTCGCATGCCCTCCTCCCCTTGGCGGCAAACCATGCCGCAGGTGTCCACGACGCCGCCCTTGTCTAAGCTCGCCGGCGGTGGATTGACAGAGGATATAGCCCATGAAGGCCAAAGCCCGTGTAAACGCGACAGAGGCATCGAGCCGCGAGCGCCGGTCGAAGGACCGCGCACCCCCGAAGGGGGCAGGAGAGACGCCCACTCGGCAGGAGACGGACGGCCGCGTCATGGCCCTCACGCTCCCCAAGGGTGCGTTGTCGGAGACCATGAAGGCCTATTTCGCCAAGTGCGACGAGAAGATCGGGTTCGTTCCCAACGTCTTGCGCGCCTATGCCTTCGACAATGCGAAGCTTGAGGCCTTCGTCGCCTTCTACAACGACCTGATGCTGGCCCCCTCGGGGCTGTCGAAGCTCGAACGGGAGATGATCGCCGTCGTCGTGTCGAGCCAGAACCGCTGCTATTATTGCCTCACGGCCCATGGCGCGGCCGTGCGGCAGCTGTCGGGAGACCCGGTCCTCGGCGAGATGATGGTGATGAACTACCGGGCGGCGGAGCTCTCGCAGCGCCACCGGGCCATGCTCGACTTCGCCGTGAAGATGACGGACGCGCCCTGGACAATCGAGGAGGCCGATCGGGACGCATTGCGCCGTGCGGGCTTCTCGGACCGGGACATCTGGGACATCGCCGCCGTTGCGGCTTTCTTCAACATGACGAACCGCCTGGCGTCGGCCGTCGACATGCGTCCGAACCGGCCCTATCACGGGCAGGCGCGAGATCTGTAGGCCGCTTGCGGTGCAGGCAAAAAGGAAAGGCCGCCTGGCGGCGGCCCGATGCCTCAGGAAAAGGAAGGTGGCCCGGCGATCCCGAAACCCGGGGGCTGGGGGGCTGACGTGTCCGGTGAATCAGGACGCCGGGCCGTCGAGGCAACGCTTGCTTTATCGGACCGGCGTTGGGCCGGTCGGGGGCGCTGCTGCGGCGAAAATATGTCCGCGTTGACGAACCCGTGATGGCCGCGAAAAGCAAAGCTTGCGCCCCGCCGAGGGCCGTCCCATCATGACACTGCGAAGACGCATCTATGCGAACCAGGGAGGCGGCATGAGCGACGGCGAGCTCGCGGAGCCCTTGCGCGGCGGTTGGGCATCGGTGGTGCCCTTTCCGACCGCCGCGCAAAAACAGGTCTCGTTCAATCGGGAGGAGTTGCGGGCGATCCTCGATCTCTACGGCCGCAAGGTGACGGACGGTGAATGGCGTGACTACGCCATCGATTTCTCCCGCGACAAGGCGGTGTTCTCGGTCTTTCGCCGCACGGCGGAAATGCCTCTCTACCGCATCGAAAAAGACCCGCGGCTCGCGCGCCGGCAAGGCGCCTACAGCGTCGTCACGACCTCCGGCCTCGTGCTCAAGCGCGGCCATGACCTGTCCCGAGTGCTCCGGGTCCTGGATAAGCCCCTCAAGGTGGTGACGAACTGAGCATTGCGTCAGGGGAGCGGTGCATCGGAACCGTCATCCTGGACGGGGCGCCCCGCTTCGTGCTGGGCCGCAGATCTGAGATCGCCCGACGCGTAGACTTCCAGACGATCCTGGCTCTCCGCTTCAGACGGGATGACGCCTGCAACGAAAAGCCCCGGCGAACTCTCGCCGGGGCTTCGTCGTCTCAATACCTGCGTTGTGCTTATTCGTTGCGGTTGCCGAACAGCGAGAGCAGGAACTGGAACATGTTGATGAAGTCGAGATAGAGCGTCAGGGCCCCGAAGATCGATGCCTTGGCCGCCACCTCGCTGTCGGGCGTGCCGAGCTCATAGAGATACATCTCCTTCAGCTTCTGCGTATCGTAGGCGGTCAGGCCCGCGAAGATCAGCACGCCGATGACCGAGATCGCGAACTGCAGCGCGCTCGAAGCCAGGAAGATGTTGACCAGGGAGGCGATGATCAGCCCGATCAGGCCCATGAGGAGGAAGGAGCCCATGCCGGAGAGGCTGCGGCTCGTGGTGTAGCCCCACAGGCTCAGCGCGCCGAAGGACGCCGCCGTGATGAAGAACACCTGGACGATGCTCGCGCCAGTGTAGCGGATGAGGAGCGTCGAAAGGGAGGCGCCCATCACCGCGGCGAAGGCAAAGAACGTCGTCCGCGCCGAGGCCGCCGACATCCGGTCCATCCGGAACGAGAAGAAGAAGATGAAGGCCAGCGGCGCCAGCGCCACCACCCACATCAGGGGCGTTCCGTAGAGGAGCCGGCCGAACTCGGTCAGGTAGATGTTGCCGATCCGCGCCGCCGCGCCGGTCGGACCGCTCGCCACCGCGAGCTTGTTGACGCCGAGCGCGACGAGGGCCGAGATCGCCAAGCCCAGGACCATGTTGTTGTACACGCCGAGCATGAAGGCGCGCAGGCCCTGGTCCACCTCCACCTGCGTCCGGGTGGCCGTCGTCCCCCAGGCGTAGGGATTGGGGTTGTACTGCTGCATGGGAGTCCTCTTCAGAAACTCTCTGCGTGGAATCCTGTCGGAGGGCTCACGCAACCCTCGACCGCCGAACCTTCGGCGTCAGGTGAAATATGTGCCGTTCCTGAAGCGCGCGCAAGGGGCGCCCCGGGCGCAGGACCGCTCGGTCCTTGCGCTTCGCCGGCTGCGCGATGGGCAGTGAACGATTGGACAACCATCGTTTCTGCCTGCCCTCACAGGTTCCGCAAGTATGACGCCGGCTTCTGGCCGAGAATGCGCCAGGTGCCGGCGAGCCCGAGCCCCACCGCCACGGCGATGGCAAGGCCCGCGGCGAGCAGGGCGCCGCCCACATCAAGCGAGAACGGCATGTTCATGAGACGCGTGACGATGTAGAAGGCGGCTATCACACCGGCAATGAGGCCGAATACGGCCGCCGCCAGCCCCAGCGCTCCATATTCGAGCGCGTAGGCGCCGATGAGCCGGGCGCGGGTCGCCCCGAGCGTCTTCAAGATCACCGCGTCATAGAGCCTCGCGCGGTGGCTTGCTGCGAGCGCGCCGGCGAGCACCAGAACGCTCGCGATGAGCGCGATGGAGCTTGCGCCGCGGATGGCGAGCACGAGCTGGGAGACGATCTCGTTGGCGGCGTCCAGCGCGTCCTTGACGCGCACGCTCGTCACCCCCGGATAGGCCTGGGCCGTCTCGCGCAGGATCGCGAGCTCCTTGCCGTCTCCGGAGCCGTTCGGGAAGGTGACGGTGGCCAGGTGCGTGTGCGGCGCGCCGGCAAAGGTGTTGGGCGAGAACACCATGACGAAGTTGATGCCGAGCGTCCGCCATTCGACGGTGCGCAGGCTTGCGATCGTCGCCGTGATATTCCGTCCCAGCACGTTGACGACGATCTCATCGCCAACGGACAAGCCAAGACCTTCAGCGATCCTTTGATCAAAGGACACCAGCGGCTTGCCGCGATAGTCATCGGGCCACCAGGCGCCGGCCACGACTTGCGAGCCCTCCGGCACCTCGGCCGCATAGGTGATGCCCCGGTCGCCATCGAGGACCCATGCGACCTGATCCGTCGCTTTGATCTCGGCCACCGGCACGCCTCTCAGCGACACGAGGCGGCCACGCATCATCGGCACACGATCGATCCGCGCTTCGGGCGCAAGCCGTTGCAAATGCGCCTCGAAACGATCGGCCTCAGAGGCGGGAATATCGAGGAAGAAGAAGCTCGGCGCCCGCTCCGGCAGGGTTCGAGTGAGCTGGCGGGTGAGATTGGCGTCGATGAGGGCGAGAGTCGCAAGAAGCGTGATCCCGAGCCCTAACGAGAGGACCAGCGAGGGCGTAAGCGCCCCGGGCCGGTGGAGATTGGCAAGGGCGAGCCGCGCGGCCGGCCGGCGCGGACGGGGCAGGCGCCGGGCGAGCGCCATCACGCCGAAGGCGACAAGGCGCAGGAGCGCAAATGCACCCGCAGCCGCGGCGATGAAGATGAGGGCGATCTTGCGATCATTGGCGGCGGCAACGGAGACCAGGACCAAGAGAAGGACGGCGAGCGCCACTGCGGCAAGGTAGCGTCGGCGCGGCCAGTGCCGGTCAGGTTCGACCTCGTCCCTGAAGAGGCCGGAGACCGGAACGTCATGGGCGCGCCCGAGCGGGCCGAGGGCGAAGGCCAGCGCCGTGAGGAGTCCGTATGTGGCCGCCACGGCAAGTTCGCCGACCGCAAGCGTCGGGGCGAGGGGAATGGGCAGGACGCTGCCGAACAGGGTCGCGACCAGGGGCGGCAGCGCGGCTCCAATGGCAAGCCCGAGGGCCACCCCCATGCCCGCGATCATGACCACCTGCGTGAGATAGACGAGCACCACCTGCCCGCCCGGAGCGCCGAGGCTCTTCAAGGTTGCGATGGAGTCCCTCTTCCGGTCCACAAAGCCGCGCACGGCATTGGCGACGCCAACCCCGCCGACGAGGAGGGCTGTCAATCCGACGAGCGTCAGGAACTGGGCGAACCGCTCGATATTGCGTGAGAAGCGCGGATCGGCGTTGACCCGGGAGCGAATGTCCCAGCCGGCTTCCGGAAAAGCCCGGTTCGCCTCCTCCGCGAGCCGCACGAGCATGGCATCGCTGGCAGCTGCCTGCGGAAGGATGAGGCGGTAGGTCCAGCGAATGAGGCTGCCCGGCTGCACGAGGCCGCTTGCCTGGAGGGCTGCCTGGGAAACGAGGAGGCGTGGGCCGAAGCCGATGCCGTTGGCGATCTTGTCGGGCTCGGAGATGAGACTCGCCTTGAGCTCGATCGTCGCTGCGCCCACCGTGACGCGGTCGCCGATCTTAAGGTCGAGACGAGCGAGGAGTCCGGGATCGACCAGCGCCCCGAAGACGCCGCCACGCTCGGCCAAGAGTTCGCGAAGCGGCGCAGATGGCGCCGTGACGACCTCCCCAACGGCCGGATAGGCGGCGTCGACAGCCTTGAGCTCGACGAGCGCCGAGCCCTTCTCTGCGGCCATCGCCATGGCGCGCATGGTGGCGATGGAGGACACCTGCCCGCGGGCGTTGAGGAATGAGAGCTCCGCCTCGCTCGCCTGCCGGTGAACGAGGGAGAAGGCCATGTCGCCGCCCAGGATGCGCCGTCCCTCCTTGGCGAGCCCCTCGGTGAGCGAGCGCGAGATCGAGGAGACGCCGGCAATCGCACCCACCCCGAGCGCGATGCAGGCGAGGAAGATGCCAAAACCGCGCAAGCCTCCGCGCAACTCGCGAAGGGCGAGGCGCAGCACGATGGGCAGGGCGGGAGCGCGGCGCCGACGGGGATGGGCGGGGAGTGTTCCGTGCATGGATCAGGCCGTGCTGGAGGTGGTCTCGGCCTCGATGCGGCCGGAGCGCAGCCGCACCGTCCGGTCGCAGCGGCGGGCAAGCCCGAGGTCGTGGGTCACAAGCACGAGGGTCGCGCCGCGCTCGCGCCTGAGCGCGAACAGCAGGTCGATGATCTGCTCTCCCGTGCGCTCGTCGAGATTGCCGGTCGGCTCGTCGGCGACGAGGATCGCCGGGTTCGGCGCGATCGCCCGCGCGATGGCGACGCGCTGCTGCTCCCCGCCGGAGAGCTGCGCCGGGTAGTGATGCAGGCGCTCCCCGAGGCCCACGAGCCGCAATTCTTCCTGTGCCCTGTCGAAGGCGCGCGGATCGCCGGCAAGCTCCAGCGGCAGCGCCACGTTTTCGAGAGCGGTCATGGTCGGGACGAGATGAAAGGACTGGAACACGATGCCGATGCGCCGGCCGCGGAAGCGGGCAAGGGCGTCCTCGTCGAGGGTCGCAAGATCGGTTCCATCAACGAGGACGCGCCCGGAATCGGGGCGCTCCAACCCGGCCATGGTCATGAGCAGGGTCGATTTGCCGGAGCCGGACGGTCCGACGAGACCCACGGCCTCGCCCCGCGCGATCGAGAGCGAGATCCCCTTGAGGATATGCACCCGCGCGGCGCCTCGCCCGAGGCTCAAATCCACGTTTTCGAGCGCAATGGCCTTGTCGGGCATGGCTGGGGATCCAATGTTGCGTGAGACGACGAGAGCTGGACGGGCGATGCGGCCGTGGCGGCAGGAGCGTCATATGGGTGGTGACGGAATGAAGCGACAACAAGGCTGGGGCGGCGGCGTAATGGCGAAGATGGTCGCAGCCCTGCTCACGATCCTGGGAGCGGTCATGACGCCAGCCTGGGCCCAAGGCGGCCCGATCCGGCTCGTCGCGCTTGGCGACAGCCTGACCGCCGGTTACGGGCTGCCGCAGAGCGCCGCCTTCCCGAGCGTGCTGGAGCGAGCCCTCAAGGCGCGAGGGCACAACGTGGTGATCGCCAATGCGGGTGTTTCGGGCGACACGGCCTCCGGAGGGCTGGAACGCCTCGACTGGTCCGTCCCCGAAGGCACCGACGGCGTCATCCTGGAACTCGGCGCCAACGACATGCTGCGCGGGGTAGATCCCGCGGTGACCCGGCGCGCGCTCGAGGCGATCATCACCCGGCTGAAACAGCGAGGCGTTCCGGTGATGCTGGCGGGGATGTACGCTGCGCGAAATCTCGGGCCTGACTATGCCCGACGCTTCGACGCCATCTATCCCGAACTCGCGCAGAAGCATGGTCTCGTGCTCTACCCCTTCTTCCTCGAAGGGGTCGCGGGCGATCGCAGCCTCAACCTCCCGGACGGGCTGCACCCGACGGCGCAAGGCGTGGAGCGGATCGTCGAGCGCATCCTGCCGACGGTCGAAGCCTTCCTTGCCCGGCTGCGGCCCTAAAGCTTCCGCGCAGGCGCTCCTTCCGCTTGGGCGAGGGCTTTCGGTCCGCCGCTGCGGGTCAGGAGCAGATAGGCCGCGTGGGGGTTCGTCACCGCGTATCGGATGAACAGGCGGCGCGGCTCGAGCATGAGGCGATAGAGCCACTCGAGGCCGGCCGCCTGCATCCACTGGGGCGCGCGGCTGCGATCCCCGGACAGAAAGTCGAACAGCCCGCCAGCGGTCTTGATCACGCCGACCCCGGTGAGGCGCTCCCGGTTGCGCACGACGAAAGCCTGCTCCCGCGGTACGCCCATGGCGACCCACAGGATGTCGGGCTTCGCCGCGTTGATCGCGGCCACCACCGCCTCTTCCTCGGAGGCGTCGAAATAGCCGTGGCGGACTCCCGCGAGCGTGAGGCCCGGGTAGAGGCGACGCACGTTGCGCTCGGCCTTGCCGAGCGCCTCAGGGCTCGCCCCGAGCAGGTAGAAGCTTGCCCGGCGCTCGACCGCCACCTTGGCCACGTCGTGGAAGAGGTCGCTCGTGGCGACACGCTCCGGCAGCGGAACCCGGCATTTGAGGCGCGAAGCAAAGACCAGCGGAGCCCCGTCCGCATGGATCACGGGCGAGGCGGTGAACAGGGCGCGCAAGGCGGGATCCCGCGCGCACAACGAGAGCACCTGGCCATTGGCCGAGGTGACATAGAGCGGCAGCGCATCGCCGCGACGGGCCAGGGCCCACTCCACCATCAATTCGGCGGAGCGGGCACGATCGAGCACCGCGATCGGCAGCCCGCCGACCATGACGGTCGGAATGCCGAGCGCGTTAGCCGACACGACCGGAACGAGGGACGAATGAGCGTTCATGAACGGCTTGCCTCTGGCATGGTCATACACCCGCAGAGGCAAATCTCATCGTACCTCCAGAGGGTTAACACGGGTCATGGTAAATCGCGACGACAAGGCACGCAGGCGTGCACAAAACGGGTGGCGCTCGGCGCCCTGTTGAGGCAGGTTGCTGGCCGCCGATGGAGGATGTGCCATGACCTTCCTTCCCGCCCCCGACGTCCTTCTCGCCTATTCGCTCGCCTGCTTCGTGCTGTTCATCACGCCAGGACCCGACATGAGCCTCTTCCTGGCGAAAACCGTCTCTGGCGGCCGGCGGGCGGGGCTTGCCTCCATGCTTGGCGCGATGACCGGATGCTGCGTCCACACGCTCCTTGCAGCCCTTGGGCTCTCGGCGCTGCTTGCCGCCTCGGCGACCGCCTTCACTGTGTTGAAGGTCGTTGGGGCGCTCTATCTTCTCTGGCTTGCCGTCGATGCTGTCCGCCACGGCTCGGCGCTCAACCTGAAGAACGAGGGAAAGGGAGAGGTGTCCGTCGCGCGCACCTTCCTGCTCGGGCTCGGTGTCAACCTCACGAACCCGAAGATCGTCCTCTTCTTCGTGACCTTCCTGCCGCAATTCGTGGCGGCGGATGACCCGTACGCCCCCGAGAAACTCGTGTTCCTGGGCCTCTACTTCATCGCCTTCTCGACCCCGCTCGCCGCGCTGATGATCCTTGGCGCCGACCGCGTGATCGCCGCCTTGCGCGGCCGTCCGCGCCTCATGCGCGCCATTGATTACGCCTTCGCCGGCCTGTTCGGCGCGTTCGCCCTGAAGATCCTGAGCGCGCAGGGACGCTGAAGGATCTCAGTACGAGGCCGTCGTATTGGCGCGCTCGTGCCGGTCAAGGACCTCGGCGATGACGCCGATCATCTCGGCGGCGATCTCCAGAGCGGCGTCGAGGCGAGGATCGCGCGGATCGCGCATGGCGGCGATCTCGTCCCCGATCTCAAGGAGTTTCTGGCGCAGTTCGCCGATCGGCCGCGCAGGTCTCGCCTCTGCTGGGTCCAATCCGCGACTCCCGGTCATTCGGCGTCGCCGAGAGCGTAAACACCCTCCGCACCGATGCCGCTCTCGAGCATGAGGCGCGCCCGTGCGCGGAGCTTCTCGGTTTCGCTCTTGAGCTGGCCGCAGGCGGCCAGGATGTCGCGCCCGCGCGGGGTGCGCACCGGGGAGGCGTAGCCCGCCCGGAACACGATCTCCGAGAAGCGCTCGATGCGCTCCCAGTCGGAGCATTCGTATTTCGTCCCGGGCCAGGGATTGAACGGAATGAGGTTGATCTTGGCCGGGATGCCCTTCAGGAGCCGCACCAACTCGCGGGCATCGGCGTCGGAATCGTTGACCCCCTTGAGCATCACGTACTCGAAGGTGATGCGCCGGGCGTTGGAAAGACCGGGGTAATCGCGACAGGCCTGGAGGAGTTCGGCGATCGGGTATTTGCGGTTGAGCGGCACGAGCACGTCGCGCAGATCGTCGCGCACCGCGTGCAGCGAGATCGCGAGCATGGTGTTCGCCTCGGCGCCAAGCCGGGCCATCTGCGGCACGACGCCGGAGGTCGAGACCGTGATGCGCCGGCGCGAGAGGCCGAGCCCTTCGTTGTCGCTCATGACCCCGATGGCGCCAACGACGTTGTCGAGATTGTAGAGCGGCTCGCCCATGCCCATGAAGACGATGTTGGACACGAACCGCCCGCCGTCGGAGGGCACGAAGGCGCCTTCCGGCGGCGCCTTGCCCGGCCAGTCGCCAAGCCGGTCGCGGGCGACGAGGAGCTGCGCGGCGATCTCCGAAGCGGTCAGGTTGCGGACGAGGCGCTGTGTGCCCGTGTGGCAGAAGGAGCAGGTCAGCGTGCAGCCGACCTGCGAGGAGACGCACAGCGTGCCCCGGTCGACCTCGGGGATATAGACGCACTCGATCTCGGCGCCCTTGTCGAGGGGGCCGGTCGAGGGCATGCGCAGGAGCCATTTGCGGGTGCCGTCCTTCGACACCTGCTCGGAGACGACCTGCGGCCGCTCGAGCGTATAGGCCTCGGCGAGGGCCGTCCGCAGGCCCTTGCCGACATTGGACATCTCCTCGAAGGCCCGAGCGCCGCGGAAATAGATCCAGTGCCAGAGCTGGGCGACGCGCATCTGGAGCTCGCGCTCCGGCACGCCGACGGCGGCAAGCTTGTCCTTCAGTTCCTCGCGGGTGAGACCGACGAGAGAGCGGCGGCCCGGCGCTGCCGCCGGCTCGGTGCGAAGCTCGGCCGTCTTCTCGATACCCTGAAGGCGCGCGGCGTCGCCTGCCGTCACGGCGGTGGCACGGGGGGTGCGCTTGGCGATGTCGAGCGATGCCGACGCCATCGGGAAAAGCCTCGTTCGGTCCGGGACGGAGCCCTCATATAAGGCGATTGCGTCCGAAAGGTGAGTCCCGTCCCTTCTCCCTACGGGAGAAGGTGTCGCCGAAGCCGACGGAGGAGGAGAGAGCCGTGCCAGGAAGGGGCTGGCCTCGCCCGGTCGTCGCCGCGGCGCCTCCGGGAGAGGCCTTCCGTTCAGCGGCACTCCTTCTGGACGCGGTCCAGGGCTTCCCCGAACCCCTTCAAGGAGTAGCGGTCGGCCGTGGCGTTGTTCTTGGCCGAAGTGCCCTTGATGGTCATCTCGGACGCCTTTTTCATGGCCTCGACCATGCGGCCCTCCTCGGCCGGGTTCTTGACCCAGAGGTTCTTGCCCTTGGCGACCAGGGCGAACTGGTTCGAACCGATCACCGCCTGGTGGTCCACCCCCTCCTTGAGGTCGAAGTTCATGATCAGGCTGATCTCGTTGCGGACCTTCTCGGCCGGCCGCGTGGCGACGAAAAGGTAGCCCGGCGTATCCTTGAGGTTTGCGGGCGACCGGCTCTTGGGCTGGGAGAGGGCGTAGCAGATGCGCCCCCGGGAGGCGGTGGTGGCGTAGGCGCCCCAATCCCCGAAGGACTGCAGGAGCGCGGCTTGGCCGCCCCCCGGCGAAGCCGCGCCCTGTTGCGGATGGGTTGCCTGGGGATTGGTGCCGCGGGACGGCGCCTGACCGCTGCGCTGCTGCTGGGCCAAGGCCGCGCCGAGGCCCCCGGACAGAGCGAGCATGGCTGCAAGCAGAGACCGAACGAAGACGCTGCGAATCATGAGGCTGGACCATAGGAAGGCCGAATGATGCGGCCAAGATGACGGCGTAACCTTAACAGGGGCTCACGAACCGGGCGGAATTGCGATAAGCGGAAAGGGTCGCAACAGGGATCGAGCCGATGAAAGCCGTGCTTTGCCGCAGCTTCGGGGGACCGGAGAACCTGACCATCGAGGACATTCCGGAGCCGCAACCCGGGCCCGGGGAAATCCTGGTCAGGACGAGCGTCGCGGCGCTCAACTTCTTCGACACGCTGATCATCGCCGGCCGCTACCAGTTCAAGCCCGACTTCCCCTTCTCGCCCGGGGGCGAGCTCGCTGGGACCGTGGCGGCGTTGGGACCGGGCGTGGAGGGCTGGCGCATCGGTGAGCGCGTGGTCGCCAACCCCGGCTGGGGGGCCTGCCGCGAGGCGGTCGTTGTGAGGGCAAGCCGCGTCGTGCGCCTGCCCGACGGGGTCTCGGACGAGCAGGCGGCCGGCCTCACCGTCACCTACGGCACGTCGCTTCACGCCCTCAAGGACCGCGCCCGACTGCAGCCGGGCGAGACCCTCGCCGTGCTCGGTGCGGCCGGAGGCGCCGGCCTTGCCGCCGTCGAGATCGGCCGACTCATGGGGGCCCGCGTCATCGCCTGCGCCTCCTCCGAGGACAAGCTAGCGCTCGCTCGGGAACACGGGGCGGAACTGACCCTCAACTATGGCAAGGAGGACCTGCGCGAAGGTCTGCGCCGGCTCACCGAGGGGCGCGGCGTCGACGTGCTTTACGACCCTGTCGGCGACAAGCTCGCCGAGCCGGCGCTTCGCAGCATGGCCTGGAAGGGGCGCTATCTCGTTATCGGCTTCGCCGGCGGGGCGATCCCCACATTGCCCCTGAACCTCGTCCTGCTCAAGGGGTGCGACGTGCTCGGGGTGTTCTGGGGGGCCTTCGTCGAGCGAGAGCCCGAGACGCATGCCGCGCACATGGCATGGCTGTTCGAGCAGGTGGCGGCGGGTCGCCTCTCGGCCCATGTCCACGCCGTCTATCCCATCGAGCAAACGCCGGAAGCGCTGCGTTTGCTTGCACAGCGCCAGGCGAAGGGGAAGATCCTCGTCAGGCCGTGACGATCTCCTCGTCCTGGAGCGCCGCCCGTGCTTTCTCCCGGTGTTCGTCCGTGATCGAGCCGGCGACCTGGGCAATGGCGGCGGCGATGATGGCCGCATCGTCGGTAAATCCGAGGAGCGGCAGGAAGTCGGCGACGCCGTCCACGGGCAGCACGAAATAGGCGATGGCGCCCAGGAGCACCCACTTCACCCGGCTCGGCGTCGCCGGGTCGAGGGTGCAGAAATAGGCGGCCAGAAGATCCTCCGCGAAGGGAAGGCGCCGGCCGACGCGGCGCAGCTTGCTCCAGAAGCTGGCGCGCACCTTCTCCTCATCCTGCCCCGCCTCTTTCCAGGCCTGGCGCATGGCGTCCATCTCGGCCTTGGAGAAGGGCTTGGCAATCGTCTCGCTCATCGGCTCCTCCGACGGGGCGGGCGCGCGGCCCGCTCACGCCGCCAAGATGGCCCGATGACTGTGGCGACACAAGGGACGGAGCGAGCGGAGCGCAAGCGCAGTGGAAGGCTGTCCGGGACGGATCCTCGACGCCAAGTTGCCGCGAAGCGGCGCCGCCTCTAAGGGACAGCCACGCAACGGAGGACGACATGAAGCTCGACAATTCCATCGCGGCCGTGATCACCGGCGGAGCCTCGGGCCTCGGCGAGGCCACCGCCCGCATGCTCGCCGCGCAGGGTGTGAAGGTAGCGATCCTCGACATGGCTGCCGAACGGGGCGCCGAGGTCGCCAAGGAGATCGGCGCGGTCTTCTGCGAGGCGGACGTGACCGACGAAGCCTCGGTCGATGCGGCCCTGTCGAGGGCGCGGGCGGCGAACGGGGCCGAGCGTATCCTCGTCAACTGCGCGGGCATCGCTCCTGGAAAACGCACGGTCTCGAAAAAGCGAGACACCGGCGAACTCGTGGCCCACGATCTTGCCACCTTCCGGCGGGCCGTCGAGGTCAACCTCATCGGCACCTTCCAAATGATCGCCAAAAGCGCGGCCGCCATGGCGGGCCTTGCGCCCGTGACCGAGGATGGCGGGCGCGGCGTCGTGGTCTGCACGGCGTCGGTCGCCGCTCAGGACGGACAGATCGGCCAGGCGGCGTACGCGGCCTCGAAAGCGGGGGTGGTCGGCCTTACCCTTCCTGTGGCCCGCGATCTTGCAAGCTTCGGCATCCGGGTGGTGACGATCCTCCCTGGCCTCTTCCACACACCGATGTTCGAGAGCGTGCCCGAGGATTTCCGCAAGAGCCTTGCGGCCAGCGTCCCCTTTCCGTCGCGGCTTGGCCGGCCGGACGAGTATGCTCAGCTCGTGCGCGCCATCGTCGAGAACGACATGCTGAACGGCGAGTCGATCCGCCTTGACGGCGCCCTCCGCATGCAGCCGAAGTGACCTGACCCGGAGCAGGCCGGGTGCATCGCGCGGCCCGGCTGGGGATGACATCGGTCGGCATTGGGCCCGTCATCCCGGCCGAGCCGGAGCGGGGCGCCGTCTTCGCGCCTCGATCCGGGCGCGCCTTTGCCCCAGGGCGACGGAGCGCTTGGGACGACGATCACGCGGATGAGCTTCCCGCCTCCGCCCCGTGCTCCATAGCGAGTTGGTCCATGATCTGGGCCAGCTCCACGTCGCGGCGGCTCAAGCCGCCGACATCGTGACTGGAAAGAGTCACGTCCACGGTCCGATAGACATTGGTCCATTCCGGATGATGGTTGAGGCGCTCAGCCGCAAGAGCAACCCGCGTCATCCATCCGAAGGCGCTGCTGAAGTTCCGGAACACGAAGCGTTTTGCGATCGCATCGCGGCCTTCGACCATCGCCCAGCCGTTAAGCCGGGGCAGGACGTCGCGCCGCTCGGCTTCGGTGAGGCGCGCCTTCATCGGTTGATGCCTCAGCTCAGCGGGTAGGCGGCCTCGATCACATAGGGGCCGCCGCCCACCGAATCGCGCGAGGAAAACAGGGCGATGCGCTTGGCGGTGAACGAGATTTTGGGAAAGTGGCCGCGCATGGCAAGATAGCCGGCGACGTCGATGGCAGAGGCGTCACGCAGACGCGCCAGCGTCACATGCGGATGGAACTTGCGCTTCTCCGGCGGCAGGCCGACGCGGCGCACGAGCCGTTCCTGCTCGGCGTGCAGCTCCTGCAGCTCGGGCGTCGCCACCGCCTGCGCGAAGACGACCCGGGGGCGCTCGCCCCCGAAGCTGCCCAGGCGATCGAAGGTGACCGTCAGCGGCGCCCGCGCCCGGCGCTCCCCCAGGATCGAGAAGACGTCGCGGGCCACCGCATGGTCCACGTCGCCGATGAAGCGCAAGGTGATGTGGTAGTTCTCCGGGTCGATCCAACGCGCTCCAGGGAGGCCGCCGCGATGGGCCGAGAGCTGAAGCGCAACCTCGGGCGGGATCTCGAGGCCGGTGAACAAGCGAGGCATCGGCATCCCTCCTCATGAGCGTGTCCCTTGCAGGATCATGGAGGCATGCGGGAAAGCCCGCAATCCTGCGAGGCAGACGATCAACATCCCTATGGGTCCAAAGCGCCCGTGAGCGCGAGCCCGGAGCGGCCCCGGGCTCGCACCCGGGGCGCCTTACGCTGCAAGCTTCTCGTTGCCGTCACCCCTCCCGCCATAGGCGTAATCATAGGACCGGAGGCAGCGCGGATCGATCTTGTTCATCACCGCGCCGAGGAGCTTCGGCGCCGCGCCTCCAAGGTCGCGCAGCGCGGCAAGGGCGCTCTCCGCATCGGTCTTGGCCCATTCCACGACCAGAAGGCCGGCATCGGCCTGCTCCAGGAGAAGGCGGCTGTCGGCGACCGGCAAGAGCGGCGGGCCGTCGATGACGACCACGTCGAAGCGCGCCCGGCAGGCATCGAGGACGGCCCCGGCGCGGGCCTCGAGGAGGAGTTCCGCGGCGGCAGCGGGGTCGGCGATCCGTCCGGCCGGCAGGAAGGTGAGACCGGTGCCGGCGTCCTTGCGCAACAGCGTCTTGAGCTCGAGGCCAGCCTCAACCGCTTCGTAGAGTCCCGGCGCGCCCGGCGCCTGCAAGCGGCTGAGGCAGGAATTCCGCAGATCCGCATCGATGAGGAGCGTCGCCGCGCCGCTCCTGGCAAGCGCGAGCGCCAGGTTCATGGCGATGGTGGACTTCCCTTCCCCCGGTGCTGCCGAGGTGACGAGGATCGCCATGCGCGGGCGTCCCGCCTCGCTTCGCAGGCGCAGGCGCAGCGCGCGAAGCGCCTCCGCGAAGGGCGAGAGGGGCTGATCGATGCTGAAGCGCATGAGCGCGCGCTCATGCGCCTGGCGCGCGGCCTTGCCGAGCCGAACCCGCGCGCCTCTGCCAAGCTGCACCGGCTCGACGCGAGGCAAGGACCCGAGGAGGGGTAGCCTCAGGAGGCGTTCGACCTCCTCCGCGGTCCGCAGCCCCGCCGTCATGGTCTCCGCGAGAGCCGCTGCTCCAACCCCTGCGAGTGCGCTTCCCACAAGCGCCAACACGAGGATCAGGCCTGTCCTCGGGTGGCTTGGCGCGACCGGCGCCGCCGCCGCGGAGATGATGCGCGCGTCGGCGCGCTGCAGACTTTGCTGCTCGCTCGTTTCCTTGAAGCGCAGGAGGAACTGCTCGAAGAGGGCGCGGTTCGCCTGCGCCTCACGCTCGAGTTCGCGCAGGCGCACGGTCGCCTGGTTGATGCCTGCCGCCTGCTGCTTCAGGCCGGCGAGGCTCGCCTCCAGCGAGGCCTCCCGGCTCCGTGCCGCCTCGTATTCGTTCTGAAGGCCGCTGGCGATGCGGGCCACCTCGCGCTCGATCTGGGCGCTCACCTTGTCGATCTGCGCCCTCACACTGGCGAGGGTAGGGTGCCGCTCCCCGAAGGTGGAGCGCAGCTCCGCTTCCGTACTCGCGAGCTGCGCATGCTGGGCGCGGAGATTGGCGATCACCTGGGACTGCAGCGCTTCGGGCAGGCTGCCCGTCGGGGCCGCCCGGGCCGAGGCCTGCTTCACCTGATCGAGGCGCGCCCTAGCCTCGGCCGTGCGGGCCCGCGCGAGGATGAGCTGCTGATTGAGTTCCGCGATCTGACGTTCGGTGAGGGTCTGGCCCGCCCCCACATCGACGATGTTGTTCTGGGCCTTGTAGACCTCGACCGCCTTCTCGCTGTCGCGGACCTTGGCGCGCAACTCCTCGAGACGATCGTTCAGCCAGCCGGTGGCGCGGATGGTGGCGTCGTACTTCGCCGCGATCTGGTCCTCGAGATAGGCCTGGGCCACGGCATTGGCGATGCGGGCCGCCTTCTCCGGCTCGGAGGCCGCGAAGCCGACTTCAAGGATATAAGTGAGCCCGCGCCGCTGGACTTTAAGGCGCGCCTGGAAGCGGCCGACGATCTTTTCGAGCCGCATCGCCTCGTCCTCTCCCCTGGGCAGGCCGATGAGGTCGCGAAGAGCGTTGGCCGCCTGGCCAAGGGTGGAGCCCCGGGCGAACTCGGGATCCTCGTCTAAGCGAAGCTCGCGGATGACGCGAAGCGCAAGCGCCCGCGACTGGATGATCTCGACCTGGCTCTCGACGGCGGCCGCATCCGACCCGATTCCGGACAGCACCGCCTCCGACGGCACCACCCGCTGCTGGCGGGGATCGGCGAGCAGGACCGCCGTCGCCGTGTAGCGCGCCGGGATCAGCGCCAGGGCGCCGATTGCGCATAGCATCACCGCCGCGGCGACAACCCCGATCAGGCGTGCGCGACGCCGCAGGAAGCGCCAGAAGGCAGGAAGATCGACAAGGCTGTGCGCCGTTGCCCGGAACGGGTCGGGGGCGGAGACGGTCTCGGCGAAGCCATGGGGGCGGGGTCGGTGAGGCGCCAGCATCTCGCGACAATCCTGGCCGGCGCCCTCCTCGGGTCCGGCGCGATGAGGCCGGACACGCGTGCCCTCGGAGCGGCGGCGCGGCCGTGGGTCCGATCACATGATGGGAACTCATGGGGCGCTCGCCTAGTCGAACGTTAATGTATGATTAATGCCGCGACGGCCGAACTCGTCTCCTTTTGGTACATGTCTGCTTGAAAATGGATGCCTGAGCGTCAGACTGCGCAAAGATCGCACATTCTACACGGGTCAACCCATCAGAGGTGTCGATACATGGCAGTGTAGGCTCTCGGAGTTATGGTTATTTCAAATCTCTCCCCTTCGGTTTCTTGCCGGACACCCGGAAATGCCTGACATATCAGGTCTCATGCCTTTTGGATCCGCCCTTCCGATGCAGCCGCCCTCGCCAGCCCCGAGCCTCCCTCACTGCTCCGGCCCTGCCGCGGCCGAGAGAGCGCTATGAGTGCCGTCGCGGCGCATGCCCCTGCCGCGACACGGCCCCATGCCGCCACAGGCGCTCCGGCTGCACGCCCGGGCGATGGCCTGCGCCTCGTCCTGGTGCAGACCCAGGCCGAGAACGCTGGGGCGCAGGAAATCTCGCGTCTGTTGAGCGAGGGGCTTGGCGCCCGCGGCCACCACGTGCACCAGCTCTTTTTCTTCCGTCGCACGAGCGCCTTCGACGATGTGCCGAACGTCGCGTTCTGCGCCGCGGAGCGCCCACGCGGCCCGGCCGGGATCGCAAGGCTCCTGGCTCGGCTCGTCGCCGAATTGCGCCGCCTGCGGCCCGACGCTGTTCTCACCTTCCAGCACTATGGCAACCTCATCGGCACCCCGGCGGCACGGCTTGCGGGCGTGCCGCTCGTGGTCGCGAACCAGACCTCGGCGACGCTGACCACGCCCTCGCTCGCCCGCCATCTCGATCTGCTTGCGGGCGCAGCCGGCCTGTTCGACCGCATCGTGGTCAACTCCCAGGACGCCGCCGATGCATATCACGCCTATCCTGCGCGCTATCGCGAGCGGCTTGTGCGCATCGACCATGGATTCAGGGATAAGTCGAGCCGGCTGGCGAAGGGCGATGCTCGGCGCGCGTTCGCCCTGCCGACGGACGCAGTCCTCATCGGCAGCGTCGCCCGGTTGCACCCCTTGAAGAATCTGGCGGCCGCCGTCCGCCTCCTGCCTCACGACCCGCGCTGGCATCTCGCTCTGGCCGGCCAAGGGCCGGAACGCGACAGGCTCGTCGCCTTGGCCGCATCGCTCGGCTGCGCCGACCGCCTGCATTGCGTCGGCGAATTGCCCTCGGGGAGGGTCGGCGACTTCCTCGCGGGGCTCGACCTGTTCGTGTTCCCCTCCCTCGCCGAAACCTTCGGTCTTGCGGCCGTGGAGGCGGCGCAAGCGGGCGTGCCGGTCATCGCCAACGACATCGAGGTCCTCAGGGAAGTGCTTGCGGTCGAGGGCGAGCCCTGTGCCGTGTTTGTCGATGCGGACGATGAACGGGCCTTCGCCCATGCGGTGCGCCGGGTGCTCCATGAGCATGCCCTGGCGGAGCGTCTCATCGCGCAGGGTCGGCAGCTCAAGCGTCGGTACTCCCTCAAGGCCATGATCGACGCCTATGACGGGCTTTTGCGAGAGCTCGCCGCCGGTCGTGCCAAGCCATGGCCGGCCTGATGCTCGTCGTGGGCGAGGCCAGCACAGCGCAAGGGCTGCCTGAAGCCGAGGGGCGGCGCCAAGCGCCGCTTCGCAACGGATCGCCCCTGTCGATCGTCCTGCACCTCGATCCCGCCCGTGTGCGCCGCTGGCACCTCGACCTTCTGCGCCGCATCGAGGCGAGCGGGCTGGCTCATGTGGCGGCGGTGACCACGGGAGATGCGCAGCCCCTGCCCTCGTCGGTCGACCTTCTCCTGAGCTTGGAGCGCATGGTCTGCCGGCTTCCGCAGCCGAGGGCGAGCGATCCGCTTTCTCTTTCCTCTCTTGCACGCCCGGCGACCGCGCGAGCGGACGTGACCATAGACCTGTCCGGCGCCGCCAAGGCTGCTGGCGAGAGCACCTGTGTTCTCAGGCCCCTCTTCGATGGCGCTCCGGGAGAGGCAGCGCTGACCGGGGCGCTGCTCGAGGGCCGCGCGCCCTTGATCGAGATCGAAGAGACGACGAGCGGCACCATCAGGGCTTCAGGCCTCCCCTCGATCGAGAATGCCGAGACCCTGTGCGAAGCCATCGAGGCGGTGCAGGCGCGCCTTGCCACGCTGCTTCTCGTCGCCCTGCGCCAACCAACGCGGATAGTGGCCCGTGCCGCGCCGCGGGCCGGCGATGCGGGGCTTTCCGCCACCCTCTCCTACGCGCGTCGGGCCGCGATGCTCGGAGCCGTGCGCCGGCTTTACCGCCTCTGCTGTCACGCGCCCCATTGGCGCATCGGCTGGCGCTGGGTGGACGGGCCGGATCTTCTCGATCGGCAGAGCCTTTCGGAAACGCAGTGGAACGTTCTTCCTGATCCAGGGCATCGTTTCTATGCCGATCCTGTCCCATTTCATTGGCAAGGCCGCCATTTCATCTTCGTCGAGGAACTCGACCATGGGGCGGGCAAGGGCCTCATCTCGGTTGCGGAGCTTGACTTAGAGGGGCCGATCGGCCTGCCACGCCCGGTTCTGGAAGAGCCGTTCCATCTCTCCTATCCCTTCCTCATCGAGGAGGCTGGGGAGATCTGGATGGTTCCTGAGAGCTCCGCGAACCGGACAGTCTCGCTCTATCGTGCCAATCCCTTTCCGGATCGCTGGACCAAAGAGGCCGACCTCCTCACCGGCATCGAAGCCAGCGACGCCACCGTCGTGCGGCACGGCGGACGCTGGTGGATGTTCGCCACCGTCCGCGACGGCGGCGGTGCCCATTCCGACTGTCTGTGCCTGTTCACGGCGCCGCAACTTCTCGGCCCATGGGCGCCCCACGTCTTAAACCCCGTGCTCGTCGACGCCCGTTTCGCCCGCCCTGCCGGTCCCATGGTTGACCGCAACGGTGGGCTCTGGCGCCCCGTTCAGGACTGCAGCCGCGGCTATGGCACGGGCCTCGCCTTCGCGCGGGTGTCGCGGCTCGACGAAGAGGGCTTTGCGCAAGAAGCGGGCCCCGTGCTGAGGCCGGGCGATTCGTGGCCCGGCCGCCGCTTTCATGCGTGGGGACGGGCCGGGCGGCTCGAATGCATCGATGGCTCTGCCCATTCTCCCAAATGGCGCTGGCTCGCCCGCCGTGTGGAAGGATGGAGCGGGCGGCGCGAGCCCGCTTTCGCATAAGCCGCGCAAGGACCGCCCAGCGCGGCTCCAGCCGCCTTCATCCTGTTCCGTTTCGAAACGGATTTCCTGGCACGGATGTCGCTCGGCGAGGAGCATGAACGCCCCCGTCCGACATCTGGCCCTCCGCCGTGCCTCGACGCCGCGTCTCATCAGCTTGGCCTGGCGAGCCTTCGGCGTCCTCGTCTGCCTGGCCGAGTTCTCCCTGGTCGTTTCGCTTTCGATCGCCTGCGGCGTCGCCTATCATCTTGCCGTCTATGGACAAGCCGGCGACATCCGCCACCACCTCGCCATCGGCGCAGCCGTGGCCTTCCTGTTCGTGACGACCTGCGCCTACTGGGGTCATTATCAGCTCCGCGGTTACATCTCCGCCGCAAGCTCGGTACGGCGGCCCCTCGGCGCCTGGAGCCTCTCTTTCCTCTACGCGCTTGCGCTGGGCTTCGCCGCCAAGGTCGGGGCCGAGTTCTCCCGAGGCAACGTGATCCTCCTCTACTTCGTCGGCGCCGCTGGCCTGCCGCTGTGGCGCGCCGCGCTGGTCCAGCTCATCACCCAGGCGAGCCGCGCCGGCCAGATCGCCGCCCGGCGCGTCCTGCTCGTCGGCGACCGCGAGTCGGTCTCCTCCTTCAAGGCCCGCTACAGGCCGCGGAACCTTGGCTTTGAGATTGTCGGCGAGGCGCTCCTGCAATCCGACGAGAGCTTCGAGCGCGACGTGGAGCGCGCGGCCCTGGCCGGACGCACCCTGCAGCCCGACGACGTCTTCGTGTTGATCCCCTGGTCGCGGACGCGCGCGATCGAACGGCTCGTGGAGCAGCTTCTCACCCTGCCGGTGTCGATCCACCTCGGGCCGGAACGGATCCTCGACCGCTACACCAAGGTCCACATCATGCAGATATCATCGATGGCGACCTTGTGCCTCGTCCGGCCGCCGCTTTCGCCCTTCGAGGTCCTGACGAAACGGCTCTTCGATGTCACGGCGGCAGCCATCGGCCTCCTTCTTCTCATGCCGCTCTTCGCCGCCATCGCTCTGCTGATCAGGCTCGATAGCCCCGGCCCCGTTCTCTTCCGCCAGCAGCGCTACGGCTTCAATCAGAAGCCTTTCCTGATCTTCAAGTTCCGCACCATGGCGGTGCACGACGACCGGGAGGTGCGCCAAGCGACCCGCAACGACGCCCGCGTGACGCGCGTCGGGCGCTTCCTAAGGCGCTGGAACATCGATGAGCTGCCTCAGCTCATCAATGTCCTCAAAGGGGACATGTCGCTGGTCGGCCCGCGGCCGCATGCCGTGCCCCACAACCAGGCCTTCGAACGCCGGATCGATCTCTACGCGCGGCGCCACAACGTCAAGCCCGGGATCACCGGCTGGGCGCAGGTGAACGGTTTGCGCGGCGAAACCGATACCGACGAGAAGATGCGCCGAAGACTCGAAGCCGACCTCTACTACATCGACAACTGGTCGCTCGTCTTCGACCTGCGGATCATCGCCCTGACGCTGTTCTCGCGAAAAGCCTACCGCAACGCCTACTGACCTGCGCCGCGTCGCAACGGGAGTGCATTGAAGCGCCACGAAGGCTTCCTATGTAGGTCGAGCCGATCGGCAAAGCTCGAGCCCTGAGGAGGACAGCCGTGTCGTCAAGCGTCGTCGTGAAAACCCCGATGCAATATCTCGACCGGGCGACCGGTGCCTTGCGGGAGATGGGGTTGATGCCCGCCAAGGTCGAGGAGGCCCCGATCAACGCCTTGCTCGAGAAGATCTCCGATCTCGACCAGGACAAGATCACCATCATCGCCCGCACACTCGGGCAGGCTGGCGTCTTCAACGAAGTGGTGCGTCAGGAGACGCAGGCAATGGAGATCGGGCAGCGCTACCAGGAGATCGCCAGCGCCTTCAACTCCATTCGCGACGACGCGAAGAAGATGGTCGACCAGATCGCCGACGCGAAAATCGACCTCCTCGAGCGCATCACCAATGTGTGGATGAAGATCTCCCGCGGGGACATTGCCGACCGGTTCGACGATATCAAGAAGACCTATCTCGAGGTGACGCGCTCGACCAAGGACCAGATCGAGCGGGAAGCGCGCATCCTTGAGGCCTATCGCGACTTCCGTGGGGCGCTGAAGCAAGCGGAGGTGCTCGCTCTCGACGTTCTGAAGAAGGCTGAGGCCAAGCTCGAGGACGCGAAGGCCGCCCTGAAGACGGCGTCCGACGCCGTCGTCAACTTCCAGGGCGAGGACATCGCCGAGCGCGCAAGGCTCGAACTCGTTCGCGACGAGCACCTGCGGCGCACGCAGGATGAGGAAAAGCGCTACCAGATCGCCAAGGACCTCGCCGACAATCTGACGGTGAGCTACAACACCTCCGAGGTGATCATGGCGCGCCTCCTGCAGATGACGAACGCCAAGGAGCGCATCTACGCCCAGGCCGTGACCTTCTTCTCCACGAACGATTCCGTGCTGACGGCCCTGAAGGCCTCCTTCACCGGGATGTTCGGCCTGCACGAGTCGACCCAGACCGTGGAGGTGATGAAGGAAGGCGTGTCCAGGAGCCTGGAGGTCCTGGCGGAACTCGGCGACCAGGTCGGCGAGGCGGCCATACGGGCGGGCTACGGGCCGACCATCCGCGCCGATGCAGTCAAGAAGCTTGTCGACTCTGTCGTCACCTTCCAGGAGCGATCCCTCGAGATCGTCGAGGAGATGCGACGGCTCTCGACCCAGAACTCGCAGGAAATCCGTGACGCGGTCGAAGAGGGCAAGCGCCGCATCGCGCGTCTGGTGGCGGAAGGGCAGGCCCTGCCCCTGGCGCGCTGAGGCGGTGTCAGACCTGCCCAAACGCCGCCGATCGCGATGCCGCAAGCCGTGACGTCCGCCGCAGCGCCCGAGCCCCAGCGCAAGACGCCGGCCACCCTCGACGAGCTCATGCTCGCCATGGACGTGGTCGACACCTTGCGTCACCAGGACAATCTCGTCGCTCGGGAGCTGGACGAGACGCGCCGCGAAGCCGAGCTCATCGAACGTCTGCGGGAGATCTACCGCAGCCAGGGCATCGACGTCTCGGACCGCGTGTTGCGGGAGGGTGTGCAAGCCCTGAAGGAGAGCCGGTTCGTTTACACGCCCCCGAGGCCGGGGCTCGGGGTGACCCTGGCGAAGCTCTGGGTGAACCGCGGCAAGGTCGGCCGGGGCCTCGTGGCCGCCCTGGCCCTCCTCGTGCTCGGCTGGGGAGTCTACCATGTCGCCGTCGTGCGGCCGTCCGAACAGCGGGCGGAGGCGGCGCGTCTTGAGGCGGAACGACAGCGCATCGAGCTCACAGAACGGCTGCCCAAGGCGTTGGAGCAGGGCCATGCCGAGGTGTTGTCCGAAGCCAGGGAAGCGGCGGCCCGTGAGCGCGCCGGCCAACTCCTCGCCGACGGACGGGCGGCGCTCGGGCGCGGCGACGCTGCCGGGACGCGGCAGGCCATTGAGCAGCTCGAAGAGCTGCGGGCGACGCTCAGGCGTGAATACACCTTGCGCATCGTCTCGCGTCCCGGGGAGCAGACCGGCGTCTGGCGCGTTCCCGATCGCAACCGCAGCGCGCGCAACTACTACCTCATCGTCGAGGCCGTGGCGCCGGACGGGCGTGTGTTGACGCTGCCGGTCACGAGCGAGGAGGACGGCACAACGGCGAACGTATCGAAATGGGGCGTCCGCGTTCCCCGGGAGGTCTTCGATCACGTGCGCCGCGACAAGGACGAGGATGGCATCGTCCAGCGCAATCGCCTCGGCGAGAAGCGCCGCGGGTATCTCAATGTCGAGTATCTGATGCCGGTGCTCGGCGGCGCCATAACCCAATGGTAGGACGGCCATGATCTCCGGACGGCAGGCGCTCGCCGCGATCGAAGACGCGATTGCCCGGCTGCGCGGCGACGAGGATCGCCTCGATGTGGCCTTGCGTTCTGTGACGGAAGAGGCGGCGCGGCTGCGGGCAGAACGCGCCGAGCACTTTCGGGCACTGGCGCGCGTCAAGCTCGATGCCTTGAGCCGCGAGGCGGTGTTGGGTGAGCTCGACGCGGCCGAGCGGCGCGCGCTTGCCCTCCTGGCCAGTCGCCGGGAGGCGCTGGAGGACCTTGCAGGCCGCCGAGTCAAGGCCGAAGCGACGGTGCGCGCGGCCGAAGAGGCGCGTCATGCGAAGGCAGAGGCGTTGGAGCGCGCCATCGACGCGCTCGGCGAGCTGCAAGCCTCGCTCGAGGCCCGCGTGCGCGCCAGCCCCGAATGGAACGCGCAGCACGCCAGGGTCGCCGAGGCGGCGAAGGTTGCCGAAGAGGCCGAGAAGAAGGCTGCTCAGGCCGAGGCCGACCGGGAGGAGAAGCGCAAGCCCTACGAGGCGGACCCCCTCTTCATGTATCTTTGGAAGCAGCGATTCGGAACGGCGGCTTACGACGCGGGGCCGATCGTGCGCTTCTTCGATCGCAAAGTAGCGCGCCTCGTGGGATACGACACGGCGCGCGCCAACTACGCCATGCTCAACGAGATCCCGCAGCGCCTCAGAGAGCACGCCGAACGCCGGAAAGCAGAATGGGCGGAGGAGCGGGCACGCCTTGCCACCCTCGAACGGGACGCCCTGTCCAAGGCGGGCGCCGCTCCGCTCGAGGCTGCAATCCGGGAGGCGCGGGAAGCGCTCCATGAGGCGGAGCAAAAGCTCTCGCAGGCGAAGGTAGATCTTGCGGCCATCGACGACGAGCGCCAGGCCCTCTTGGTGGAGGGTGAGGATGCCGCCTACCGCGAGGCCGTCGAGCTCCTGGCGAGTGCGGACTCGCGACAGGATCTGCGCGCCCTCTATGAAGAGGCGGCGCGCACGGCGACGCCCGAAGACGACGCCATTTTGCGGCGCATCGAAGCGAATGAGCGCGCGATCGGCGAGGCCGAAGCGGAGATCGGCGCCCTGCGCAAGCAGATCCAGGAGCAGGCCCGTCGCCGCAGCGAGCTCGAAGCAGAGCGCGACGAGTTCCGCCGCCGGGGCTATGACCGCCCACGGGGGCGGTTCGGCAACGAGCAGATCCTCGGCCAAGTCCTGGGCGGCATCCTCGGCGGTGTCATTTCAAGCACCGTGCTGCGCGACGTCTTCCGCGACGGCTATCAGCGGCCCGACATGCCTTGGGATCCGGGGTTCGGCCACGGCGGCTTCCCGCCTCCCGGCGGCGATCGCCATGACGGGGGCTGGGAAAGCCCCTGGGCCGACATCACGGAGGGTGTGTTCGGCAACGATGCCGGCTCCGATCGCGACGGCTTCGGAACCGGCGGCTCGTTCTGAGGGGCCGGTCAGCTCTCGCGAGCGCTGCCGTCGAGCGCGGCGAGGATCGTCCGCTTCAGCTCCTGCTGGCTGAACGGCTTCTGCACCACGGGACGCTCGCGATAGGGATCCTTGATGCCCGCGCCGCCATAGCCCGTCGAGAAGACGAAAGGACGGTTGCGCCCCGCGAGCGCATCCGCGACGGGATAGATCGCCTCGCCCGCCAGATTGACGTCCAGGATCGCGATATCGAAGTCGTCCGCCTGCACCATTTCGAGAGCCGTGCTGAGACGCGCGGCCGGCCCCACGATGGTGCAGCCGAAATCCATCAGCATGTCCTCGAGAAGCATCGAGATGGCCGCTTCGTCCTCGACGACCAGGACCCGCAGTCCTTTCAGCCTTTCTTCCGCCATGCCCCATCCATTCGCGTGCCGCGCAGGCGATGCGCCGCGCTGAGACGTTTCTGGCAGCCGCCGCCTGGATGCACCGGCGAGGGTGTCCCAAGCCGCGCCGACGACCACCGAGGTCACAGAGCGGGAAGCCCCTGTTTCCCGCTCCGAGCGCGGAGAATGGAGCAGAACGCCCGACCTGACATTCGCCTGTGTTATGCAGTTGTTGATTGATAAGGAGCCGTGACGTGGAACCCTAGGCCCTGTCAAGCGCTTTTCGTTCTCCTTGCGCCACTGCCCGTCGTTTCGACCATATCGCGCAAATTTGCACGCAATTTCAGGGTTAGGCTCTGCTATCGTGGTCGTCTGGCGCCACCGCCGCCGAGCGCGGCCGGCGACGAATGGACGCGCCGAGCCAACAAAGACCTCAGGGATGGGAGGCCAATATGTTCCCGATCGCCCGTCTGGCTGGCCTCCTCGTGGCGCCGCTCCTCATCGTCATGGCGGCGGGCGTGTCGGCTCAACCGCGCGACAAGGTGATCGTCGCCTCCAAGATCGACACGGAGGGCTTGCTCCTCGGGCAAATCATCCTCATCGCCCTGGAGAACGCGGGCATCCCCGTGGAGAACCGCCTTCAGCTCGGCCCCACCAAGATCGTCCGAACGGCCCTGACCGCCGGGGAGATCGACCTTTATCCCGAATACACGGGCAATGGCGCCTTCTTCTTCGGTCGGGAGAATGATCCGGCCTGGAAGCAGGCGCAATCAGCCTACGAGCTCGTCAAAAAGCTCGACTTTGAGGCGAATCGGCTCGTTTGGCTCGACCGGGCCCCCGCCAACAACACCTGGCTCATCGCCGTGCGGGGCGATCTCGCCCGCCGCGAGCGGCTCACCACGATGGAGGATTTTGCCCAATATGCGATGCGCCCGGGGGCCATCAAGCTCGCCGGCTCCGCCGAGTTCGTGGAAAGTCCCGCCGCCCTCCCCTCCTTCGAGAGCACCTATCGCTTCAAGCTGCCGCGGGACCAGATCGTGATCCTGCCGGGAGGAGACACCGCGGTCACCATGCGCGCCGCGGCGCAGCAGGTGAGCGGCGTCAACGCTGCCATGGTCTACGGCACCGACGGAGGCATTGCCGCCCTCGACCTCGTGGCGATGCTCGACACCAAGGGGGCGCAGATCGTCTACGAGCCGGCCCCGGTGGTACGCGCCGCCGTCATCGAGAAATACCCGCAGATCCAGCCGATCCTCGCACGGATCTTCGCCACGCTGACCCTCAACCAGTTGCAAACGCTGAACGCGCAGATCGCCGTCGACGGCCGGCCGGCACGGGAGGTCGCCATGCGCTACCTGCAACAGAAGGGCCTTCTGCGCTGAATGCCCTCTCTCTTATGTCCGAGACCGATTTCAGGCCGATGGAGCGCGGCGGGGCGATAAGGCTTGGATTGCGCATTGGGCTCGCCCTCACCGCCGCGGCGGGTCTGCTGGGCATGGGCTGGCTGTCCATCGCGCAAAACCGCCTGATGCCCGGCACGCCGGTGGCCGCATGGCTCGTGCTGGGCGGGGGAGTACAGGTCGCGGCGACGCTGCTCGCCCTCGCAGTCGCGCTTGAAGCGTTCGCGTGGAAACGCGGCCGCGCCGACGCCGTTTGCGCCACCGCTGTCTTCGCGCTCCTCGCCGGGCTCTTGGCTCTGCTCGCGATTCTGACCGGGCTTGGCGCGGCAGAGCTGATGGCGGCGCAGCCGACCACGGCCCGGGCCATGCTCGGCTCGGGCTTCCTCATGACGCAGGGCGCCCTTGCCCTGCTCCTGCTGGACGGCGGCCGCAGCATTCCGCCCCGCCCCCTCCTTGCCTGCACGGCGGTGGTGATTCTCCTGGTCAGCGCCGCCGCGGGCGCCGGCGCGTTCGACGCCCTCTCGCTCGCAGTCGAGTACAGGGCCCGGGCCGAGGCCTTCCATGCCGCGGCGGCGCAGCATCTGGCGTTGTCGGCAGCAGCCATCGGACTGGCGCTCGCGCTGGCGCTGCCTTTCGGCTGGCTTGCGTTCCGGCGGCCGCGACTTGCGCCTGCCATCGACGGGGCAATGAACGCGGTTCAAGTCGTCCCGGCGATCGCCTTGTTCGGCCTGCTCATGATCCTGATCAGCACGGTGCTCAACCGTTGGCCGGCCCTCCGCGGCCTTGGTCTCAACGCGATCGGGCCGACTCCAGCCCTCATTGGCATCGCCGCCTATCTTGCCCTGCCGCTGGTGCGCAGCATCTCGCTGGGCCTGTCGGGCGTCGACGCCTACGCCATCGAGGCTGCCCGCGCCATGGGTATGACGGAGCGGCGCATCGCCTGGGAGATCCGGCTGCCTCTGGGCCTGCCCGTGTTCGTGGGCGGGCTGCGCGTTGCTGTGGTCCAAGGGGTAGGGCTTGCGACCCTGGGCGGCCTGATCGGCGCCGGTGGGCTCGGGGCCATCGTGTTCGAAGGCATGGCGCAATTTGCGCCCGACCTCATCCTCCTGGGCAGCGCCCCCATCGTCGTCCTGGCCATTCTCGCCGATGTGGGCCTGAAGGCCGCCGAGCAGCGGCTGGCGAGACCGGGCGCATGACTGGTCTGAGAGCCGGCCTTGCCGCCGTGGCGGCCGTCGCGCTCGCGCTTGTCGCCGAGGCCGGCTTGGCGACGGCGCTCCTGCGCGCCCTTGGAGGCGGCGCCAAGACCGCAATGGCGACCGATCGCCTCCTCGACCTCGCCTGGCGCCACGCGGCTCTATCCCTAGGCGCGGTTGCGGTGGCCGCGTCTCTCGGCGTGACGCTCGGCCTGTTCGTGACCCGTAGCATGGGAGCGGCGTTGCGGCCCCTCGTCGACATGCTTGCCGCCGGGCTGCAAGCCGCGCCGCCCGTGGTCGTGGTGGCTCTTGCTTTTCCGGCGCTCGGCTTTGGCGCCGCGCCGACGGCGCTTGCGCTTGTGTTCTACTGTCTCATGCCCGTGCTGCGGGGGACGGTGGCAGGCGTCGCGGCGACGCCCGCGGAGGCCAAGGAGGCAGCCTACGCCATGGGCTTCACGCGCCTCCAGGTCATCTGGCGGGTCGAGCTCCCGCTGGCGGCGCCCGTCATCGCAGACGCCCTGCGCACGGCCCTGGTGCTCGCCATCGCGACGGCGGCGGTCGGAGCCCTCGCCGGCGCGGCCACCCTGGGCACCCCGATCATCGTGGGCATCCAGAACCAGAACGAGTTGCAGATTCTGCAGGGCGCCGCGGCCACGGCGGCGCTCGCCTTCCTGGTCGACGCCCTTTGGCTCTTGGCCGTGGCGCTCTACGAGGCGCGCCGTCCGCGCGAGTGACTTGCCATCCGGGTTCTTGCGGTCGCGGGCTCCGCGTCCCATGAAGGGAACCATGCCGCGCCAGCCCTGCCTCCCTCCGAAACTGCCGGTGCTCATCGTGCTCCATCAAGAGCATTCGACTCCTGGCCGCGTGGGGCGGATGCTGAAGGAGCGCGGCCATCCTCTGGACATCCGCCGTCCGCGCTTCGGAGATCCGCTGCCCGACACGCTCGAGCATCATGCCGGCGCCGTGATCTTCGGCGGCCCCATGAGCGCCAATGACGAGGACGCCTTCATCCGCCGCGAGATCGACTGGATCGCCGTGCCGCTCAAGGAGAACAAGCCCTATCTCGGCCTGTGCCTCGGCGCCCAGATGCTGGCGCGGCTTCTCGGTGCCCGGGTCTACGCGCACCCCGACGGCAAAGCCGAGATCGGGTATTTTCCGCTCCTGCCGACGCAGGCCGGCTATGCGCTCGCCGAGCGGATCGGCGCGCCTTGGCCAAGCCACGTGTATCACTGGCATCGCGAGGGCTTCGACTGCCCCTCGACGGCAACCACGCTGGCTACGGGCGACGACTTCCCGACTCAGGCGATCCTGGTGGGCGAGAAGGCCTTCGGATTGCAGTTTCATCCCGAAGTGACCCACGCCATGATGTGCCGTTGGACCGTGCGCGCGGCGCATCGGCTCGAGCTGCCCGGCGCGCAGAACCGGGAGCGCCAGATCGAGGGCCGTTTCATGTACGATCCGCATGTGGCGCATTGGCTCGAGCACTTCCTCGATCACTGGCTCGGCGTACCGTCGGCGCCGAGAAGGCGCCTGAGCTCTCGGCCACGGCCCGCTGCGATGTTGTCGCCCCTTCTTAGGGTCGACCGTCAACGGGGCTGACGCTTGATCCTTGCGAGCGCTTCGCGCAGGCGCCCCCCCGAACGGGCGAGCGCCTCTTCGGCAGCCGCCACATCGCAGCCGTTGAGCAGAAGCACGGCGAGCTTGACGCTGCCCCTGGCGCGCTCGAGAGCCGCCTGTGCCTCCTCCCGGCTGCAGCCGGTGAGATGGACCAGCATGGTCTCGCTGCGCCGCACGAGCTTCGCGTTGGTCGCCTGCACGTCGACCATGAGCCCGTCGAAGACCCGGCCGAGCCGGATCATGACAAGGGAGGAGAGGAGGTTGAGCGCTATCTTCTGGGCGGTGCCGGCCTTCATGCGGGTCGAGCCGGCGATGGCTTCCGGCCCCGTGTCGAGCCAGATGCCGTGATCCGCCTTCGCCAGGAGCGGCGTGCCGGCGTTGTTGGCGATGCCGATGGTCAGCGCGCCCCGGTCCCTTGCTTCCGTGAGACAGGCGAGGGTGAAGGGGGTTGTGCCGCTCGCCGCCACGGCCAAGAGCACGTCGGACCGGCCGACGTCGTGCCTCTGGATGAGGTCGACGGCCGTGGCAGCCTCGTCCTCCGCGCCTTCGACCGCCTGCACCAGCGCTTCGTCGCCGCCGGCGATAAGAAGGAGGAGCCGTTCGCGCGGCCATCCGAAGGTGGGCGGCAGTTCGGCTCCGTCCTGCACGGCGAGGCGTCCCGAAGTGCCGGCGCCCGCATAGATGAGGCGGCCCCCGCCTTGGCGCAGCCGCTCCTCCACGGCATGCGCCGCCTCCGCGATGGCGCCGCGCGCGGCGCGGACGGCCGCAACGGCCGCGAGCTGGCCCTCGATCAAGGCATCGAGGATCTCGTCCGCCTCCCAGGCATCGAGGCCGGCATAGCGGGGGCTGAGCTTTTCCGTCTCCATCAACGATCCTCGTCAAGCGGGCCACAATCGGAAAGGCTGCGATAGATGACACCACGGGCGGCCCCGCAGTTCCCTTGGGCGCGAACCGATGCTTTGGCCGGGAGTTCATCCCGGGCAGGAATGCTCTTCAATTCCAGAAAACGGGCAGGACGCATGGGCGGGATTGACGTGCGGATGATGGCGGAAATCCGGGAAGCCCCCGAGGTTGTCGCCCGCCAAGCCGAAGCCCTCGCATCCCCCCTGGCGGCGATCGTCAACCGCCTCAACGCCCGTCCGCCGCAGGTGGTCGTCACCTGCGCGCGAGGGAGCTCCGCCCATGCGGCCGGTTTTGGCAAGCACCTCATCGAGCGCTACCTCGGCATTCCGGTGGCAGCCGCCGCGCCGAGCGTCGCCACCGTCTACCGCCGGAGCCTGCGTCTTCAGGACCAGCTCGTCATCGCCGTTTCGCAGTCCGGCCGCAGCGACGACCTCGTGGAGCTGACAAGCACCGCGAGGGCAGCGGGCGCTGTGACCGTCGGCATCGTCAATGCGGAGGATAGCCCGCTGGCGAGAACCTGCGAGATCGTCCTGCCGATGGGAGCCGGCCCCGAACACAGTGTCGCGGCAACGAAGACGGTGATCGCCTCGATGGCCGCGCTGTTGCGCCTCGTCGCCGCGTGGAGCGCAGAGGCGGGCCTGATGCACGGCCTCGAGCGCCTGCCGGACCGGCTCGCCCAGGCGACGGATCTCGACTGGAGCGCGACCCTCCCGGGCCTTCGCGGCGCCACGAGCCTTGTCACCCTCGGCCGGGGCCCGACGCTTGCGATCGCGCGCGAAGCATCGTTGAAGCTCAAGGAGACCTCGAACCTTCACGCGGAGGCCTTCAGCGGCGCCGAGTTCCTCCATGGGCCCGTCACGCTCGTCTCGACGCGCTATCCGATCCTGCTCTTCATGCCGAACGACGCCGCAGCCGAAGGCTTGCGGAGCCTTGCCGCTGATCTTCGCGGCAAGGAAGCGGCGCTGTTCGTCGCCGAGCCAGGGGAAGCTGCGGCGGGCCGGCTGCCGGCCCTGTCCCCGGACCAGGCGGAAGCCGACGCGCTCTGTCTCCTGCAGAGCTTCTACGGCATGGCGGTGCGCCTCGCGCAGGTCCGCGGCCTCGACGTGGACCGCCCGCGCCACCTGAAGAAGGTCACCCGCACCCGATGACCCGCCACGCCATCATCGCCGACGTGGTTTTCGATGGCGACACCCTCCATCGCCAGCGTGCGGTCGTCGTGGCCGGCGACAGGATCGAAGGCATCCTGCCGAGCGGCGGGCTTAGCGCCGACCTGCCTGCCGAACGCCTGCCCCAGGGCGCATGGCTCGCCCCCGGCTTCATCGATGTGCAGGTCAATGGCGGCGGCGACGTGCTGTTCAACGAAGCGCCAACGCCCGAGGGAATCGCCCGCATCGCCGCGGCTCATCGGCGCTTCGGCACGACCGGGCTTCTTCCGACCCTCATCACCGACGAGCGCGCCAAGATGAGGCGGGCGCTCGCCGCCGTCGCCGAGGCGCGCCGCACCGATCCCAGCGTGCTCGGCATTCATCTCGAAGGCCCCTTCATTTCGCCTGAGCGGCCCGGGGTCCATCATCCGCGCTTCATCCGTACGCCCGATGAGGACGACCTTGGCCTGATCATCGAGGCCGACCCCGGCGTTAGACTCGTGACCCTCGCGCCGGAGCGCGTGCCACGGGATACCATACGACGGCTCGCGCGCGCCGGCGTGCGCGTCTCCCTCGGCCACACGAGCGCGACCTACGACGAGGCCAGGCAGGCGCTCGCCGATGGAGCGACTGGCTTCACGCATCTCTTCAATGCCATGCCGCCGCTCGCAAGCCGCGCGCCCGGCCCAATCGCCGCCGCTCTCGAGTCACGGGAGTGCTGGTACGGGCTGATCGTCGACGGGGTGCACGTCCATCCGGCCATGCTGAAGCTCGCGCTTCGCGGCCTTGGCCGCCCGATGCTCGTGACGGACGCCATGCCGCCCGTCGGCGGAACGCGCGCGACATTCACCCTCTATGACCAGGAGATCACGACGCAGGACGGCCGGTGTCTTCGCGCCGACGGGACGCTCGCCGGGGCAGCCCTCGACATGGCGAGCGCCGTCCGAAACTGCGTGACCATGCTGGATATCCCGCTTGCTGAAGCCCTTCGGATGGCCAGCGCCCATCCTGCCGACTTCCTCGGCCTCGGTCTTGAGCTTGGCCGCATCCGGCCGGGCTACCGCGCCGATCTGGTGGCCCTCATGCCTGACGGAATGGCGGTCTTGGCGACCTGGGTCGCCGGGCGGCGGAGCGAGACGGGACCACAAGGTTAAATCTTTGTAACCTTTGGAACATCTTCCACCGACGCCAGTTCGGCTGGCGGCAGTGCGAAACTCGCGGCAGAGCGAGAGGAACAGCATGAGAGGAAGGCAGCCATGTTTGCAGCACGGCTGAAGAAGAGTGCATTGATCGGCCTAGCGGCCTTGAGCCTTGGCGGCCTTGGGCTGTCGACGAGCCCGGCGGAGGCCCAGTGGTGGGGCCCCGGCTATTATCGGCCGGCCGCCTACTGGGGCGGCTATCGTCCGGTCGGGTATTACCGTCCGTATTGGCGGCCCTATCGGCCCTATCGTGGCGCGGCGGTAGCCGCGGGCGTCGTCGGCGGACTTGCCCTCGGCGCAGCCCTCGCCTCGCGGCCGTACTACTACCCGGCCTATTACCAGCCCGTCGTCTACGGACCGCGCTGCTGGACCGAGCGCCGGGTCAGGATCAATCGCTGGGGCGAGCGGATCATCCGGCACATCCGGGTGTGCGACTAGGTTCTGAACTCATAAAGGTTGAAGCGGATTGTGTGGGGTGATTCAAGGCTCCTGGACGGGAGGCTTGGTCATGGCGCGATACGATCTGTCGGAAACGGAGTGGCGGTTGATCGAGCCGCTTCTGCCGAACAAGCCGCGCGGGGTGGCGCGGGTCGATGACCGGCGGGTGCTCAACGGCATTTTCTATGTGCTGCGCACCGGCTCGCCGTGGCGCGACCTGCCGGAGCGCTACGGGCCGTACACGACTGTCTACAACCGCTTCAACAGGTGGGCCAAGCAGGGCGTCTGGCTCAAGGTGTTCGAGGCGCTCGCGGCCAAGTCGCCAGGGTCTCTGCACCTGATCGACTCCTCCATCGTGCGCGCCCATCAGCACGCGGCCGGCGGTAAAAAGGGGGCGCGGATCACGCCATCGGCCGTTCTCGTGGAGGACTGACGACCAAGATCCACGCCGTCGTCGACGAGCAAGGGCTGCCCCTCCGCCTCGTCGTCTCGCCAGGGCAGGCCTCCGACAAGACCCTCGCTCCAGTCCTGCTGGCCGACCTGCCTCCCGCCAAGGCGCTCGTCGCCGACCGGGGCTACGACGCTCAGGCGATCCTCGACCTGGTGCGCCAGGCCGGCGGCGAGGCCCACATCCCGACCTGCCGCGACCGCAAGGTCCAACGCTCCGTCGCCCCGGCGCTCTACCGCCAGCGCAACCTCGTCGAGCGCTTCTTCTGTAAGCTCAAACACTTCCGCCGGATCGCCACACGCTTCGACAAGCTCGCCCGCAACTTCCTCTCAGCCGTCGCCCTCGCCTCAGCCCGTCTGTGGACCCGAGCTAATGAGTCCACTACCTAGAGGGCCGCAATCTCCTCAAGGAGCGCGTCTGACACCGTTACGCCCTCGATCTGCGCCTTGCGGCGCAGGTCGAGCCGTCGGCGCCCGGGCAGGCGCGCGCCTGGCTGCGCCTCGATAGCGGCGGCCAGCGCGGCAAATCGCGCGAGGGCCTCATCGCCGCCGAGCGAAGCGGGGTCGAAAGCGAGGAGGAGCTGGCCGGTGCCCGGCGGCGGGCCCTTGTCGTCGAGAAAGGACGAGGACTCCGCGGCGAAGGCCGAACCGGTGAGGCCGGCCGCGAGCAGTTCGACCATCAGCGCCAGCGCGGTCCCCTTGGCATCGCCAAGCGGCAGCATGGTGCCTTTCAACGCCGCATCGGGATCGGTGGTCGGCCGCCCCTCCGGGTCGAGCGCCCACCCTTGCGGGATCTTCTCGCCGCGCTGCTTCGCCGCCAGGATATTGCCGCGCGCGACCTTCGAGAGCGACAGATCGACGACAAGTGGCGGCGCGTCGGGCAAGGGGCAGGCGAAGGCGATGGGATTGGTGCCGAAGACGCCCCGCGAACCGCCCCAGGGAGCAATGGCGGCAGGCGTGTTGGCGAACAGCATGGCGACGAGGCCGGTCTCGGCGAGCTTCTCGACGGGCTGCCCCGCCGCGCCGCAATGATGCGAGCGCCGGATCGGCGCGGCCGCGATCCCTTGGGCGCGGGCGACCTCCGGAAGAGCGTTCACCGCCGCGTCGAGCGCCGGATAGGCAAAGCCGTGGGCCGCGTCCACGGCGAGAACCGCCGGCTTCGGCCGGCTCACGACCGGGTGCGCAAACCCATCGACCTTGCCGACCTTGGCCTGGGCCGCATAGCTCGGCACGCGCGAGAGGCCATGCCCTCTCAGCCCGTCCGCTTCCGCGGCGACAAGGGCGCGCGCGACGCTGCGGGCATTCGCCTCGGTCGTCCGGCACCGGGTCAGGGTGCGAACGACGAGATCTTCGGCTTCTGAAAGGCTGAGGACCGGCATCTCAGCGCCCTCGCGACAGGTGCTTGCGCACCGCCTCGACCGTCACCCACGACACCCGTGCGTTCGACTCCACCGTCACGCCGGCGATGTGCGGCGTCAGGATCAGGTTGGGGCAGCCCTCGAAGCGGCGGCCGCGCTCGGCGGAAAGCGGCTCCTCCTCGAACACGTCGAGAGCCGCGCCGCCAAGGCGGCCCGCCTTCAGCGCCGCAGCAAGGGCCGCCTCATCCACGACACCTCCGCGCGCTGCATTGACGAGGATCGCGTCCGCCTTCATGGACTCAAGCGCGGCCGCGTCGATCATGTTGCGCGTGTCGGCCGTCAGCGGCACGTGGAGCGAGACGACATCGCTCATGGCAAGGAGGTCCGGCAGCTCCTGCCGTTCGACCCGCCCCCAGGGCGGGCTCCAGGCCGCATCGTTCTCGGGCACGAAGGGATCGAAGGCCGCCACCGTCATGCCGAGCGCGGCGGCGCGCTTGGCCGTCTCCTTGGCGATGGCGCCGAAGCCAACGAGACCGAGGCGCTTGCCTGACATCTCGCGGCCCATGAGGCGGCCCCGCGGCCACTGCCCGGCGATCACCTCGCCGCTCGCCAGATACGCCCCGCGCAGGAGCATCATGGCGGCGGCGATCACATATTCCGCCACCGAGACGTCGTTCGCTCCCGTCGCGGGATAAACGGCGATGCCGCGCGCCTTGCAGGCGTCGACGTCGATGTTGTCGAGCCCGACCCCAAGCCGCCCGACGCATTGGAGCTCTCGCGCCGCCGCGAGGAGGTCGCCACGCACCTGCGTGCGGTTGCGGACGATGAGCGCGCGCGCCTCCGCCACGGCTGCAGCGAGATCGCCCGGGCGGTCGACAAGCCTTGGGTCGTAGAGGACGTCGAAGCCCTCAAGGCCTTCGCGCCAGGCAGCCTCGTCCATGAATTCGGAGATGACGATGTCAGGCATGGATCAGATCACCAAAAGACCGGCGGCGACGACAGCGAGGATGACCCCCGTCGTCCCGAAGAACACGGCGATGTGCCGCCAGCCGATGCGCAGGATCGCCGTGAGGGAGGTCCCGAGCCCGAGCGCAGCGATGGCGATGAGGAGCCCCCAAGTGGAGGCGAAGACGAAGGCCGCCTTCACCGGCGCGTAAAGCTCCGCGACGCCTGGGATGGCAGGCGCGACGCTGTTCACGAGGCAGAGGCCGAGGAAGACGAGGGCGAAGACCGGCACCGGCACCTTCGCCGCCCCATGCTCGGCCCCTTTCCGCGTGAACCACCAGCCGATGGCGAGCACCACCGGCAGCAGCAAAAAGACGCGGAAGAGCTTGACGATCACCGCCGCGTTGCCGACCGACTCCGAGACGGCGTAGCCCGCGCCGACCACCTGCGCCATGTCGTGGATGGTGGCCCCGAGCATCACGCCGGTCGCCTGCGCATCAAGGCCGAGGAGAAGGCAGAGCGGCGGATAGGCGACCATCACCAGGGTCGACACCGCATTCGCCGCCACCACCGTGAAGGCCACGTCGGCGCTCTTCTGCGGATAGTTCGGCACCACCGTCGAGGTGGCAAGGGTGGCGGATGCGCCGCACACCGCCGTGGCGGCGCCGGCGAGCGCGCCGTAGCCAGGAGCAAGGCCGAAGAGCCTCGCGAGCCAGAAGCCGGAAGCGATGGTGAGCGCCATGGCCCCCATGACGAGGAGCGCCGTGGCGAGCCCGAGGTCGACGATGTCGCCGAATGCAATGCGCACGCCGAGGAGCCCGATGGCGACGCGCAGGAGCTTCTTTACGCACCACGTCATGCCCGGCTCGAAGGCCGGGCGCGAGGCAAGCCCATGAAGCGCCACGCCGAGGATCAGCGCGATCACCATCGCCGGGATCGGCACGATCCGCTTCACCAGCGGCTCCGCCACGACCGCGGCGATGGCCACGGCGAACGACAGGGCGACACCCGGGCCCAGCCGGCGCACGGCCGCCGCGAGGCCGGCGAGCGACGGGGCGGGCGATGCGAGCGGGTTCGCCATGCCGATGCGGCTCCTTCCTGTCGGCGGGCCCTCCTTTTGCGGAGAGGCCCGGGCGGAGGCTAGGTCCATCGCTGAAGAAACGTTGGGGCCAGTCCCCACCCTGAAGGAAAGCCCGTCAGGCGCTCCGGTAGAGCTTGGTCATGACGAACTCGCGATGCCCGAGGGCCTCCGCGGCCGTCAGGCGCCCGTTCGCCGTGCGCACCACCATGTCGATGAGAGCGTCGCCCGCCTCGGGAATCGTCATGTCGCGGCGCAGCACGCCGGACACGTCCACGTCGATGTGCTCCGACATAGTGCGCACCGTGCGCGGGTTGCCGGTGATCTTGATGACCGGCACGATCGGGTTGCCGATGACGTTCCCCTGGCCGGTCGGGAAGGTATGGACCACGTAGCCGCCGGCCGCCATCAGCGTGACGCACTCGGCGGCGGCCGAGGAGGTGTCCATGAAATAGAGGCCCGGCCCCTTGGACGGCGTCTCTGCCGGCTTAAGCGCGTCGATGTAGCGGCACTCGCGGCCGATCTTCTCCAGGTTGCCGAGCGCCTTCTCCTCGATGGTGGTGAGGCCGCCGGCGATGTTGCCCTTGGTCGGCTGGCTGTCGGAGAGGTCGTTGGTCTTGTGCGCCTCGATCACCTCGTCCTGGTAGGCTTTCCACATCCTGTACCACTTCTCGGCCACTTCCGGCGTCGCGGCGCGCTCCTTGCAGAGGTGCTCGGCGCCGGTGATTTCAGAAGTCTCGCCAAAGCAGCCGTAGATGCCGTGCGGGATGAGCTTGTCGTACATGTTGCCGACCGTCGGGCAGGAGGAGAGGCCCGTGGTGGTGTCGGACTCGCCGCACTTCGTCGAGACCCAGAGATCCGAGATCGGGCATTCCTCCCGCTTCAGCTCCGAGGCCCACTGCAGGTAGTCCTTGGCGACCCGCGACGCCTTGGCGATGGTGCCGATGTCGCCCGTGCCTTCGATGCCGAAGCCGGTGACAGGCTTGCCGGTCTTGGCGATGCCCTCGACGACCCGGCTCGTCCACTGGTCCTCGATGCCGATGACCACGACGGCAGCGACATTGGGATTCGAGCCCGTGCCGATCAGCGTGCGGAAATGGAGCTCCAGATCCTCGCCGAACTGCAGGCGCCCATAGGCGTGCGGCAGGGCGAGGGTGCCCTTGATGTTGTTGGCGACCGCCTCGCAGGCGGCGTTGGAGAGATCGTCCAGGGGCAGGATCACCACGTGGTTGCGAACGCCGACGCGTCCGTTCTCGCGCCGATATCCCCAGAAGGTGAGGTTCGAATATCCGTTTCCTTGAGCCATGATGCTCACCTTTGTTTCGAGCAGCTGTTGTACGCGGCGGCGCGCCGAACCTTCTCCCACAGGGAAGAAGATGTCGCCGAAGGCGACGGATGGGGGGAGCCTTGTCTGGAGAGGGCTCGCCCCTCACCCGGTCGCCGCGGCCGCGGCGACTCGGCCTCCCCGATCAGGACAGGCGTGCGCGGCTCACCACCGCTTGGTCTTCACATTGTGCACGTGGACGTGCTCGCCCTTGCCGATGTCGGCGATCGCCTTGCCGATGTCCTGACCGTACTTCCACACCGTGTCGCCCTTCTTGATGTCGACGAGCGCCACCTTGTGCCCGATCGGAATGTCGTGCTTGGCGGTGAGGCGGAAGTCCGAGTTGTCGGCGGTCACGACGCAGAGCATGTCGGTGCCGGCCTTCAGGCCTTCAACCACCACCACACCGACCGTGTCCTTCTTGTCATGAACGAGGAGATGAGGAGCCCCCATTTCGCTTTCATCCGCTGGAGTTGCATTGGGTCGCTGGTCTTGTATAAGATATAAGACATGGGAGTCAACCGAGAGCGCGTCAGGTGACGGCCGGGCGGAAGGCAATCGGCCGCAGCAAGGCCGCCGAGGCGGCTGCCTTTGGGTACCGGCCGCTGTACCGGCAGGTGAAGGACGTCCTCCTCAAGCGGCTCGGCGATGGTACCTGGCAGCCGGGTCAGCTTCTGCCGAGCGAGCCCGAGCTTGCGCAGGACCTAGGGGTCAGCCAGGGGACGGTGCGCAAGGCCCTTGACGAGATGACGGCGGAGAACCTGCTCGTGCGCCGCCAGGGCCGCGGCACCTTCGTCGCCCGGCACGACGAGGAGCGGATCCTCTTCCAGTTCTTCCGGATCGTCCCGGACGAAGGAACACGGCGCTTCCCTGAAAGCCGCATCATCGAGGTCCGCGCGGCGAAGGCCGACCTCACCGCGGCCGAGCGGCTCGGGCTTCGCCAGGGCGCGTCCGTCGTCACCATTGAGCGCGTCCGCTCGATCGACGAGGTGCCCTGCATCCATGAGCGGATCGTGCTGCCTTCCGCTCTCTTCCCGAAGATCGAGAAGCGCGCCTCCTTGCCCAACAACCTCTACGAGCTCTACGCTTCTGCCTACGGGGTCACCATCGCCAGGGCGAGCGAGCAGATCAAGGCGGTGGCGGCCGAGCCGCGCCAGGCCGACCTCATCGATGTCGCGGCGGGGCAGCCGCTCCTGGCGATCGATCGTGTGGCGCTTGCCCTCGATGGCACGCGCGCCGAGTGGCGCCTGTCACTGTGTCGCACGGACCGCTTTCACTATTTAAACGATTTGCGCTGAGCGTCGCGCCTCGACCATGAAGAGCACAAGGGAGAAACGCATGAGACGATTCATCAAAGGGATGGCAAGCGCCGCGGTCCTCGCGGCCTCGACGCTCGGTGTCGCCGCACAGGAGTTTCCGAGCCGTGTGGTCACCATCGTGGTGCCGTTTGCGGCCGGCGGCCCGAGCGATTCCATCGCCCGGCTCCTCGCACAGTCCATGTCGGCGACCTTGAAGCAGCAGGTCATCGTCGAGAACGTGGCCGGCGCCGGCGGCACCACCGGCGCGGCGCGGGTCGCCAAGGCCGAACCCGACGGGCACACCCTGCTCATCCACCATGTGGCGCTGCCCGCCGGCCCGGCCCTCTATAAGAACCTCACCTACGACACGCGCACCGCCTTTGAACCGATCGGCCTCGTCAACACCGGCCCGATGGTGCTGATCTCGAAGAAGGATCATCCGGCAAAGGACGCCAAGGAGCTGTTCGCCCATTTGAAGAAGAACGGCGACAAGGAGCTCATCGCCACCGCCGGCGTCGGGTCGAATTCGCATCTGTGCGGCGTGCTGCTCGGGCAGTCGTTGGGCTTCAAGCCGAGCTTCGTCGCCTATCGCGGGACAGGCCCGGCGATGAACGACGTCGTGGCCGGCCAGGTCGATCTCCTCTGCGACCAGTCGACGACGGCCGTGCCCCAGATCGAAGGCGGCACGGTGCGCGCGCATGCGGTGACCGCCAAGGAGCGGCTCGACGTCATCAAGAACGTGCCGACGGCGGCGGAGTCCGGCCTTCCGGCCCTCGATTTCACCATCTGGCACGGACTCTATGCGCCGCAGGGGACGCCCAAGGAGCGCATCGCCATCCTCCATGCTGCCCTGCAAAAGGCGCTCGCCGACCCCACGGTGGTGGAGCGCTTCAAGGCGGTCGGCACCACGGTCTATCCGGAGAGCGAGCGCTCGCCAGAGGCGCACCGCGCCCGCTTCCTCGCCGAGATCGACCGTATCGCGAGCCTCATGAAGGCCGCCGGCGTCGAGCCCCAATAGGGCGAAAGACGGGCCGCCCCGCAAGCAAGAGAACGGGCCGCGCAATGCGTTGCGCGCGCCCACAGGCCTGCGTGAGAGACAGGCGCCAAGTCACGCGTCCTCGGCTATAGAAGCGGCGGCCGCATGCTGCGCGGCCTGGCCGAGAGCTCAGGGCCTTCGATGCACCCGATCATCTCCGTCTCGAACCTCTCGAAGACCTACGCCTCCGGCTTCCAGGCCTTGAAGAACGTCGACCTGGAGATTCGCGCCGGCGAGATCTTCGCCCTGCTCGGCCCGAACGGCGCCGGGAAGACGACGCTGATCAGCATCATCTGCGGCATTGTCCGCGCGAGCGAGGGCAGGGTGCTGGCCGACGGCTACGACATCGTCAAGGACTACCGCGCGGCGCGCTCCAAGATCGGCCTCGTGCCCCAGGAGCTGACGACGGACGCCTTCGAGACCGTGTGGGCGACGGTGAGCTTCAGCCGCGGCCTGTTCGGGAAGCCGCCGAACCCGCCGCTCGTCGAGAGGGTCCTGAAGGACCTCTCCCTCTGGGAGAAGAAGGACAACAAGATCATCACCCTCTCCGGCGGCATGAAGCGGCGCGTGCTCATCGCCAAGGCGCTGGCGCACGAGCCGCAAATCCTCTTCCTCGACGAGCCCACCGCCGGCGTCGACGTGGAGCTGAGGCAGGACATGTGGCGGCTGGTGCGCGAGCTCAGGGACACCGGCGTCACCATCATCCTGACCACCCACTACATCGAGGAGGCGGAGGAGATGGCCGACCGGATCGGCGTCATCAACAAGGGCGAGATCGTGCTCGTCGAGGAGAAGGCCGAGCTCATGCGCAAGCTCGGCCGCAAGCGCCTCATCCTCCACCTTCAGAACCCGCTGGCGAGCGTCCCCCAGAGCTTGGCGGACCATCGCCTGGAGCTCTCCGCCCATGGCAGTGAACTGATCTACACCTACGATACGCAGGGCGAGCGCACCGGCATCACCGCCCTCCTCGCCGATCTCGACCGGGCGGGCATCCGCTTCAAGGACCTCGAGACCGAACAGAGCTCGCTGGAGGAGATCTTCGTGAGCCTGGTGAGGGAGCGCTCATGAATCTCTACGCGGTCCGCTCCATCTATCTTTTCGAGATGGCGCGCACTTGGCGCACGCTGTTGCAGAGCATCGTGTCGCCGGTGATCTCCACGTCCCTCTATTTCGTGGTGTTCGGCTCGGCCATCGGCTCGCGCATCGATGCCATCGACGGCGTCGATTACGGCGCCTTCATCGTGCCGGGCCTGATCATGCTCTCGCTCCTCACCCAGAGCATCTCCAACGCCGCGTTCGGCATCTACTTCCCGCGCTTCACGGGAACCATCTTCGAGATCCTGTCCGCGCCGGTCTCATACCTCGAGATCGTCCTGAGCTATGTGGGTGCCGCCGCAACCAAGTCGATCCTCCTCGGCCTCATCATCCTCGCGACCGCAAGCCTGTTCGTGCCGCTCACGATCGTGCATCCCGTCTGGATGCTCCTCTTCCTGGTGCTGACAGCGGTCACCTTCAGCCTGTTCGGCTTCATCATCGGCATCTGGGCCGATAGCTTCGAGAAGCTGCAGTTCGTGCCCATGCTCGTCGTGACGCCCCTCACCTTTCTCGGCGGCAGCTTCTACGCCATCGACATGCTGCCGCCCTTCTGGCGGACGGTGTCGCTCTTTAACCCCGTCGTCTATCTCGTCAGCGGCTTCCGCTGGAGCTTCTTCGGCACGGCGGACGTCGCCATCGGCGTCAGCCTCGCCATGACCCTCGTGTTCCTGGGGATCTGCCTCGCCGTCGTGGCGTGGATCTTCCGGACGGGCTACCGGCTCAAGAACTGAGCGCAGCGAAAGGGCGCCTCATGCACTCCCTCGCCGAGGAACGTCGGGACGCGCCGGACGGCTCCGCCGCTTGGCTGCGCCTCGGGGTCGCCACGCTGCTCAGCACCCTCGGCGGGGTCGGCATGTGGTCGGTGGTGGTCGTCCTGCCCGCCGTCCAGGCCGAATTCGGCGTCGCCCGCGGCGATGCGTCCCTCCCCTACACGCTCACCATGATCGGCTTCGCCTTCGGCGGCGTGCTGCTCGGGGGCGTCGCGGACCGTTTCGGCATCGCCGTGACGACGGCGATCGGCGCCCTGGCCCTCGGCGTTGGCTATGTGGCGGCCGGCTACAGCGCGAGCCTGTGGCAATTCGCGCTGATCCAGGGCCTGCTCATCGGCTTCCTCGGCTGCTCCGCCACCTTCGCGCCGCTGATGGCGGACATCTCGCACTGGTTCGCGCGCCGGCGCGGCATCGCCGTCGCCATCTGCGCCTCCGGCAACTATCTCGCCGGCACGCTCTGGCCGCCGGTGCTGCAGCATTTCGTGGAGGCAGTCGGCTGGCGGCAGACCCATATCGGCGTCGGGGTCTTCTGCGCACTCGCCATGCCGCCCCTGGCGCTCCTCCTGCGACGCCCTTCTCCCCGATCCGCCTCCCCGGCCTTGGCCGAGGGTAGCGGCGGACGAGGCGGATTGTCGCCGCGGGTCATCCAAGGGGCGCTGATCGTCGCCGGCTTTGCCTGCTGCATGGCCATGTCCATGCCCCAGGTGCATATCGTCGCCTATTGCGGCGACCTCGGCTACGGCGTCGCCCGCGGGGCACAGATGCTGTCGCTCATGCTCGGCTTCGGCATCGTCAGCCGCGTCGCCTCCGGCTTCATCGCCGACCGGATCGGCGGCATCGGCACGCTCCTCCTCGGCTCGGTCCTGCAAGGGCTGTCGCTGGCGCTCTACCTCCTCTTCGACAGCCTCGCCTCCCTCTATGTCATTTCCGCCCTGTTCGGCCTGATGCAAGGCGGCATCGTGCCGAGCTACGCGATCGTGGTGCGCGAGTATTTCCCCGCCCGCGAGGCAGGCTCGCGCGTCGGCGTCGTCATCATGGCGACCATCTTCGGCATGGCCTTCGGCGGCTGGTTCTCCGGGGTGATCTTCGACCTCACCGGCTCCTACCGCGCCGCCTTTGCCAACGGCGTCGCCTGGAACGTGGTGAACGGGACCATCGTAGTGTGGCTCCTCCACCGCACCGCCCGTGTGGGAGGCGCCAGGCCGCGACCGGCGCTCGGCTGATGAGGATTGCGACGGAAAGGACCGCCGTTTGCACAGCCCAGCCTAGTCGGACCGACCGGGGCGCGAGTGGCGCTTCGGAGTCGATCCGACAAGACGATTGTGCGAGGTTGCGTTCCGTGTGTTCCATAAGGGGCAGACGGCGGAGACTTGGCCATGACGCGCGCCATCATCGACGAGGCTCCCGAGCTCGTGCTCGCCGATCCCCGGCAGATCAGGCTTGCCGCCCGCGCCGGCCGACTCGCCGGCCAGACCTCTGGGCTTGCGCGAGGCTTTGTGCAGGGCAACCTCGCCATCCTGCCGAAGGATCTCGCTGGCGATTTCCTCCGCTTCTGCCAGAGGAATCCGAAGCCTTGCCCCCTCATCGGAGTCTCGGAGCCGGGCGATCCGCGCGTGCCCGAGCTCGGCGCCGACCTCGACATCCGCACCGACCTGCCGCGCTACCGGATCTGGAAGAACGGCGAACTCGTCGACGAGCCGACCGACATCACGGCCTGGTGGCGGGACGATCTCGTCGCCTTCGTGATCGGCTGCTCCTTCTCCTTCGAGGAGGCGCTTCTTGCCGACGGCATTCCGCTGCGCCACATCGCCTGCGGCTCCAACGTGCCCATGTATCGCACGCGCATTCCAACGAACGCCGCCGGTCCCTTCCACGGTCCGCTCGTGGTTTCCATGCGGCCCTTGAGGCCCGCCGACGCCATCCGCGCCATCCAGATCACCTCGCGCTTCCCGAACGTGCACGGCGCGCCGGTGCACATCGGCAAGCCTGAGATGATCGGCATCGTTGATATCGGCAAGCCAGACTATGGCGAGGCGGTTCCGGTCGAGGACGATGAACTACCGGTGTTCTGGGCTTGCGGGGTGACGCCCCAATCGGTCATCGCGGCCGCGCGCCCGCCCTTCGCCATCACCCATGCGCCGGGCTGCATGCTGGTGACGGATGTGAGGAACGCGAGCCTTTCCGTGATTTAGACGGTGAAGCGGGAATTGACACCGTTTGATCGTTATGCGCCGCTTCGCAAGACATCGCCGGAGCGGCACATGCTTCGAGACAGTTCATGCCTGCGAAGACGTGATGGCCGCCAACCAAAGGGGAGCTTGATGAAAAGGACGTATCTGACCGCCGCGTGCCTCGCAGCGCTTGGACTGTCGGCCGCGGCATTCGCACAAGGCGCGCTGCCGCCCGGCCCTAAGGTGAAGGTCGTGATGGTGACGCAGCCCGGGCCCGGCCTGCCGCAATACTCGACCGTGGACGTGCCGATGCTGAAGGAGGGCGTGCCGCAGAAGTCGGGCGGGCGGATCGAGGTGGAGCTCGCGAGCTGGCCCGAGCGCAATCTCAACGGGCCCGAAATCATCCGCCTCGTCCGCTCGGGTCAGGTGGACATCGGCGCCGCGCCGCTCGCCACCGTCTCCGGCGACGTCCCCTTCCTCGACATCGTCGACCTCGCCGGCCTCAACCCGACCATCGAGCAGGCCCGCAAGGTGGCGGAAGCCGTCCTGCCGGAGGCGAACAAAGCGCTCGAGCGCTTCAACACGCGCATCATCGCCATGTATCCCTTCCCGGCACAGGTGCCCTTCTGCCGCCAGCCGGTGAACAGCCTCGACGATCTCAAGGGCAAGAAGGTCCGCACCCATGGCGGCTCTCTCAACGACATCATGAGCGCTGTCGGTGCACAGCCGGTCGGCATCGGCTTCCCCGAGGTCTACGGCGCGCTGGAGCGGGGCGTCGTCGACTGCGCCATCACCGGCACGTCCTCAGGCAACGGGGCGCGTTGGTACGAGGTGTCGAAGAGCATGTACGCCTTGCCGGTCGGCTGGGCGGTGGCGGCCTACTACGTCAACACCAGCTGGTGGAACAAGCTCGACCCGCAGGTCCGCGCCTTCCTTGAGCAGACGATGAAGGAGGTCGAAGACGCCCAATGGGCGCTCGGCGCCAAGGCGACGGAGGACGGCATCGCCTGCAACACCGGCAACAAGGACGGCTGCAAGATCGGCAAGCTCGTCGAGTCGAACCCGATGACAGTGTCGCGCCCCACCAGGGCCGATGAGGAAGCGCTTCGCAAGCACCTGGCGGAGACGGTCCTGCCTGCATTCGTGAAACGCTGCGGTGCCCCTTGCGGCGAGCAGTACAACAAGCTCGTCGCGCCGATCACGGGCGTCCGCTTCGGCGGCTGAGATGGCCGGCTCGAAGGCAAGCGCGGCTGACTATCAGCTGGCGCTCGATGCCCTCCGCGACGGAGTCATCCTGTGGAGCGCCGACGGCCGCGTGGTGGTTGCGAACGCGGCGGTGTCGCAGCTCTTGGGCCTGCCGCCAGGGCTTGTCGCACCCGGCGTGCGGCGGGTCGAGATCATGACCTACCTCGCCCGGCGCGGCGACTATGGCGAGACCGACGATCCCGATCGCTTGGCGGCCGAATTGTCCGACCGCTTGGGGACGGGCGCCGTCACATCGCTCACGCGCCGGTTGCCTGACGGCCGCTCCATCCGCGCCGATGCGCATCCCACCCATGACGGGCGTCTTGTCGTACATATCAGCAGGTGCACCCTGACGGGCACGATGACCGAGGCGGCAGCGCGGCCGTATAGGTCCCAGCGAGGAGCATTCGATGGCCATGTTTCGGATTGTTGCAGCCGCCTTGTGGGTGGTCTCGGTCAGCGCCGCTGCGCAGGCGCAGGAGGTTCCGCCAGGCCCACCGGTCAACGTCACCATGGTCACGCAGCTCTCGCCCACCATCCCGCAATACCTGCGTGTGGATATCCCGAAGCTGCGGGAGGGCATCCCGCAGCGCAGCGGCGGACGCATTCAGGTGACGTTGGCGAGCTGGCCCGAGCGCAACCTGACCGGGCCGGAGCTGTTGCGCGTGCTCCGAGCCGGGCAGATCGACGTCGGCGGCATCGCCCTGCCGACGGTCGCTGGCGACGCCCCGCTCCTCGACATCATCGACCTTGCCGGCCTCAACCCCACACTCCAGCAGGCGCGAGCGGTTTCGGAAGCGGTGATGGCCGAGCTCAACCGCGAGCTGGAGCGGTTCAATGTCCGCATTGTCGCCACCTATCCCTTCCCGGCGCAGGTCCTCTTCTGCCGCGACCCGGTCGCGAGCCTTAACGACCTCAAGGGCAAGCGCGTGCGCACGCCGGGCGGTTCCCAGAACGACTTCATGCAGGCGATCGGCGCGCAGCCTGTCGCCATCGGCTTTCCCGAGGTCTACGGCGCCCTTGAGCGCGGCGTTGTCGATTGCGCAGTGACGGGTACGGCCACCGGCAACGGCGCGCGCTGGTACGAGGTGACGCGCCACCTCTACACGCTCCCCGTCCAGTGGGGCGTCGCCGCCTACGGCGTGAACCTCGCCTGGTGGAACAGGCTCGACCCGGCCGTCCGCGACTTCCTGCACAAGGTCATGCTGGAGGTCCAGGAGGAGCAGTGGAAGATGGGCCTCGAGCTCACCGAGGATGGGATCGCCTGCAACGCCGGGCAGCGCGAGGGCTGCAAGATCGGGCGCCTCGTCGAGAACCGGCCGATGACGGTGACGCGGGCGACGCCCGCCGACATGGAGACGCTGCGCGCCCTGCTGACGAGCGTCGTGCTGCCCGCCTGGGTCAAGCGCTGCGGCGAACGCTGCGGCGAGACCTACAACCGGCTCGTCGCGCCGATCACGGGCGTGCGCTACGAGCCGCGGTGACGGGAACGCCGCGGCGATGCTCGACCGTCTCATCGACGCGGCCTCTCTCGTCCGCCGGGCCGTGGCCCGGCTGGCGGCCCTCATGGGCCATCTCGCCGGCTGGGGCTTCATCCTGTGCGCCGGCTTCATCACCTTCGACGTCCTGGCGCGGCGCTTCTTCGGCTTCAGCTCGCAATCCACGACCGAGCTCACGGGCTACGCGTTGGCCTTCGGCATCTCATGGGCCCTCGGCCACACCCTCGCCGCACGGGCCCATGTGCGCATCGACGTGCTGGTCAACCACTTGCCGCCCGCGATCCGCCACCCGATGCATCTGATCAGCCTCGGGGCGCTCGCGGTCTTCACCGGTTTCGTCGCCTGGGGCGCCTATCAGCTCGTTGACGAGTCGCTGCTCTTCGGGGCGACCGACATCAGTCTCTTGCGCACCCCCTTATGGATTCCGCAGGGGCTTTGGGCCTTCGGGATCGGCATCTTCCTCGTTCTGATCCTCGTCATGCTCATCGAGAACACGCTGCTTGTGCTCGCCGGACGCGGGGCCGAGGCGGAGGCGCAGCTCCACACGCGCACCTATGACGAGGAGGCGGCGGAGGCGCTTCAAGCGGTCGGCGCCGAGCCTCGGACGCACACCTCATGATCGCCGTTGCCTTTCTGCTGATCCTCGTCGCGCTGGCGGCGGGATTGAGCCTGTTCGGCGGCGGAGGCGGCGGCCTTCCGGTCACCGAGCTCCTGCTCCTCGTCGGCCTGTTCATCGTCTTCTTTGGCGCTGGCATCTATGTCGGCGCCGCGCTCGGCGTGCTCGGGCTCATCGCGGGCTTTGCCTTCTCCGATCGGCCGTTCTGGGCCTTCCTTGGACAGACGGTGTGGAATCCCTCCTCCAGCTTCGTCCTCGTGGCTGTGCCGCTGTTCCTCCTCATGGGAGAGATCCTCTTGCGGGCCGGCCTCTCCGATCGGCTCTACCGGGCGCTCAATGTATGGCTCGATCGCCTGCCGGGGGGCCTTCTCCACACCAACATCGCGGCCTCGGGCGTGTTCTCGGCCATCTCGGGCTCGTCCGTCGCGACGGCGGCGACCATGGGTTCGGTGGCCCTGCCCTTCTTCCAGGGCACGCGCTACGATCCCAAGATGGTGCTCGGCACGCTGGCGGCCGGCGGCGCGCTCGGCAACCTCATCCCGCCCGGGATCACCTTCATCATCTACGCGCTCATGACCGAGACCTCGGTCGGCGCGCTGTACATCGCCGCCGTTGGCCCGAGCCTTCTCGTTCTCGGCCTCTTCGTGCTCGTCATCTTCGCCAAGGCGCGGACCGCAGCGCCCCTCGACCGCACTGCGCCGCGCATTCCGCTGACCGTCAAGCTGCGCAGCCTGGTCGACCTTCTGCCGACCGCCGCCCTGATCCTCATCGTGCTCGGCACCATCTACGGGGGCCTTGCAACGGCGACGGAATCGGCGGCGCTCGGTGTCATCGGCGCGATCTTCTTCGCCGCCTTGGAAGGCCGCCTCAGCCTGCGCATGCTCAACGGTGCCGCCGAGGCGACCGCCCGCAACACGGCGCTCATCGGCCTCATCCTCTTCGGGGCTTATGTGCTCAACTACGTCCTCGTCAGCCTCGGCGTGCCGCAGGCTCTCGCCAAGCTCGTCAGCGGCATGCCCCTGCCGCCCTGGGGCATCATGCTCCTCATCATCGGCTTCTACCTGGCGCTCGGCACCTTCATGGAGGGCTTCTCCATGATCGTGACCACGATCCCGGTGGTGTTCCCGATCGTGACGGCGCTCGGCTACGACCCGATCTGGTTTGGCGTGATCGTGACGATGCTGGTCGAGATCGCCCTCATCTCGCCGCCGGACGGCACGGTCCTCTATGTCCTGCAGGGAATGCGCAAGGACGGCGGGCCGATCACCGATGTGTTCTCGGGCGTGCTGCCCTTCATGCTGGTCTATATCCTGGCCATCATCCTCTTGATGATCGTCCCTGACATCGCCCTCTGGCTCCCCTCGCAATGGAGACCCTGACATGCCGCTCCGTTTTGAGCGCGAGGGCGCCGCTCCCGTCGCCGTATCCATCGACCGCCTGATCATCGCCGGCTGGACGGGACGGGACGAGGCGGCGCTCCGCCACCACATCGAGGAACTGGCTGCCATCGGCGTGCCAAGGCCGTCGAGCGTGCCCGTCTTCTACCGCGTCGCGGCCGCGAATCTGACCCAGGCGGAGCGCCTTGACGTCCTCGGCCCCGACACCTCCGGCGAGGCTGAGCCGGTCGTCGTGGCGCTTAAGGACGGGCTCTGGCTCGGGCTCGGGTCGGACCACACCGACCGCAAGGCCGAGACCTTCGGCATCGCCCTCTCGAAGCAGCTCTGCGGCAAGCCGATCGGCCGAATCCTGTGGCGGCTCGACGAAGTCGCGGACCACTGGGACCGGCTCATGCTGCGCTCCTTTGCGACCATCGAAGGCAAGCGCAGGCTGTACCAGGAAGGCCCGCTCGCCCACATGCGCCACCCGACCGACCTCATGGCGCGCCAGGGCGCGCCGCTCGACCCGGGAACCGTCATGTTCTGCGGCACGCTTGCCGCCATCGGCGGCATCCGTCCCGCCGACCGGTTCGAGATGGAGCTCGAGGATCCGGTGCTTGGCCGGACGCTCCGCCACGCCTATGAGGTGGTCTGCCTGCCGGTCGTCTCCTGACCCGTCGCGACCGGGCGCAAGAACCGTCGCCGCAATCCCGCGAGCTGCCCCATGACCACCGTCCGAGACCGCCTCGAAGCCATCCTTGAGCGCATTGCGACGGGACGCTCGGGCCAGCACGTGTTCGTGAAGCTCTACGCCGACGCCGCAAGGGCCGCGGCCGATGCGGCGGATGCGCGGCGGAGGGCCGGCATTTCCCTCGGGCCGCTCGACGGGGCGCTCGTCTCGATCAAGGACCTGTTCGATGTGGCGGGCGAACCCACCACCGCCGGCTCGACGATCCTCAAGGACGCGCCGCCTGCCTTGGCCGACGCACCCGTCGTCGCCCGGCTTCGCCGCGCGGGCGCGGTCATCATCGCCAAGACCAACATGGTCGAGTTCGCCTTCGGCGGCGTCGGGCTCAATCCGCATACCGGCACGCCGGGGAATGCCGCCGATCCGAGCCGGGTGCCGGGCGGGTCGAGCTCGGGCGCGGGCGTCTCCGTGGCCGAAGGAACCAGCGACATCAGCATCGGCAGCGACACGGCCGGTTCGGTGCGCATTCCGGCCGCATTGAACGGCGTCGTCGGCTTCAAGCCGACGGCGAGGCGCGTGCCGCTCGAGGGCGCCTTCCCGCTCTCCTACACGCTCGATTCGGTCGGCCCGCTGGCCCGCACCGTGCAGGGTTGCGCCGACGCGGACGCGGTGATGGCGGGAGACGAGCCGCGGCCGCTCGACATTCGCCCGCTTGCGGGCCTGCGCATCGGCGTGCCGCGGGGACGGCTCTTCAGCGAGCTCGACCGCCCCGTGGCCGAAGGCTTCGAGGCGGCACTCTCCCGCCTTGAAGAGGCCGGCGCCCACATCGCCGACCACGACATCGAGGACTTGCTCGCCGCTCTCGCCGAGGCCACCGCCCCGGCCTGGCTCGCATCGATCGAAGCGGCGGAGGTCCATGCCGATTGGCTCAGGAGCCGCACCGCCGACTACGACCCGCGTGTCTCGGCGCGCATCTTGAAAGGAGCGGACATCCCGGCGCCCGTCTATATCAAGATGATGCGCCGCAGGCAGGAGCTCGTCCGCGCCATGGACGCGCGCCTCGCCGCCATCGACGTGCTTGCCTTGCCCACGGTCGCCGTCGTGGCGCCGCCGACCGCGCCCCTCCTGAGGGACGACGATCTCTACTTCCGCACCAACGCGCTCATCCTGCGCAACACCATGATCGGCAACTTCTTCGATCTGACCGGGATCACCTTGCCCGTGCCCGGAACGCCCCTGCCCGTCGGTTTCATGATGCTCGCCCGCCATGGCAGCGACCGGGATCTCCTCGCCATCGCCGCCGGCATCGAGACCGAGCTGGGGCGCATGTGAACCCTATGCCAGGGCGTCGATCATGCCGTCGATGAGGTTGGCGCTGTAGAGCGTCTCCACGTCGACGCCCCCGCCCCGCCGGGCAAGGCGGACATCGGCGATCCAGCCCCGCACGCGCGCCTCCTCCTCGCGCCGCAGCGCCTCCGCCTGCTCCTGCGTCACGGCCTCGAAGCGCACGGCCATGCCGGGCCGCCGGCGGGCGAGGACCGGCACGTCCGTCGAGATGACGGTGGCGATCTTCGGATAGCCGCCGGTGGTCTGCGCGTCGGCGAGGAGCACGATCGGCTGCCCCGAGCCCGGCACCTGGACGGACCCCGACACGATCGCGTCGGAGACGATGTCGAAGCCTTTGGCATGAGCGAGGACCGGCCCGTCGAGGCGGAACCCCATGCGGTCGGCCTGCGCTGACACACGGTAGTCCGATGACAGGAACAGGGCGACCGCCTCCGCGGTGAAGTAGTCCTCCTGCGGTCCCAGCACGACCCGGATCGACTGCCCGAAGCCGGGGTCGAAAGGCGACGCCAAGGCGCGCTCCGGGCGTTCCTCGACCGACGGCCTTGCGCCGGCGAGCACGTCGCCCGCCTGCAAGGGGCGACCCTCCAGGCCGCCGATGCGGCCGCGCACATAGGTCGAGGCGCTGCCGAGGCAAGGGGGGACCGCGATCCCTCCTTCGACGGCGAGATAGGCGCAGGAGACGTCGCCAAGCGGCCTCACGCGAAGGATGTCGCCGCGAACGAGCCGCACGCTCTCGCCGGGCGGAACGCTGCGCGGCGTTTCGTCCCCGATCTCGAGCCCCGCCCCGCCGCCGACGAGGGCGACCCGAGCCGATTCGGCAACGACCTCCAGGGTCGGGCCTTGCAGCAGGATCTCGAGGGCCGGCGTGCCATCAGGGTTGCCGACGAGCGCGTTGGCGAGGCGGAACGCCACCCGGTCGAGAGCGCCCGACACCGGCATGCCGATGTCCTGAAAGCCCCAGCGGCCCCGATCTTGGACCGTGGTGTGCAGCCCCGGTGCGAGGACCTTGAACAGCTCTGTCATCGCGCCAGCACTTCCCGTTCCGGCATGTATTCGCCGGCCTCCACGGCGCGCCGGATGGCCTCGAACTCCCCCCGACCGATGGGCCGGAAACACACGCCGTCCCCGGGGCTGAGGAGCGCCGGGCGCTCCCAGGAGAGGTCGAACAGCCGGATCGGCGTCGTGCCGATGAGATGCCAGCCGCCGGGGCTCTCGAGGGGGTAGATGACCGACTGCCGCATGGCGATGGCCACCGCGCCGGCCGGAACCCGCACCCGCGGATCCGTGCGCCGCGGCAGGGAGAGCTGCTCCGGCAGGTCGCCCAGATAAGGCAGGCCCGGCAGAAAGCCCACCATGTACACGTGGAACCGGGTCCCGCTGTGGAGGGCCACGACCTCGTCCTGCGCCAGGCCCGTGCGCGCCGCCACTTCGGCAAGGTCAGGCGCGTAACGGGCCTCATAGCAGACAGGCACTGTCCAGAGGCGCGCCAGCGGCCGGGCCGCATGGGCGCCCTCGAGGTAGCCGCGCACCAAGGCGGCGATCTCGGCGGCGCTGGTGACGAGCGGATCGTAGTGGATCGCGAGCGATCGGAAGGTCGGCACGGTTTCGACGACGCCCGGCTGGCCCGCCGCGCGAATGCGATCGCTCACCGCCAACACCCGGTCGCTCAAGGAGCGGTCGATGCCCTCGCCGAACTGCACCACGACGGCCGTGTCGCCGGCCGGCAGGATGCGCACATCGCTCGCCATCCCGATCGTGTCCATGTTCCCCTTGCGTTGCTATGAACCATGCGCCAGCGTGCGCGCAATGTCTGAAGGAGCACGCGTGATGGCGATCCGCATCAATCTCAACGCGGACATGGCTGAAGGCTTTGGCGCCTACGACATCGGCAATGACGATGCGATGCTGAAGGTCGTCGCTTCCGCCAACATCGCCTGCGGCTTCCACGCGGGCGACCCGACCATCATGCATCGGGTCGTGAAGCTGGCGGCGGAAGAGGGCGTCAGCATCGGCGCGCATCCGGGGTTCAATGATCTCTGGGGCTTCGGTCGGCGGCGCATCGATATGCGGCCTGACGACGTCGAATACATGACGGCCTACCAGATCGGGGCGCTGCAGGCGATGACAGCCTATGCGGGGGTCAAGGTCACGCATGTGAAGGCGCATGGGGCGCTCAACAACATGGCGGCCGAGAACGCCGACTATGCCATGGCCATCGGCCGCGCCATCAGGACCGTCGACCGCGACCTCATCTATGTGGCGCTCGCCGGCTCCGAGATGGAGAGGGCCGGCCGTGAGCTCGGGCTGCGGGTTGCCCGCGAGGGTTTCTGCGATCGTCAATATGACGAGGACGGCAACCTCGTCTCGCGCAAGCTGCCCGGCGCGGTCCTGCACGACCCGAAGGCCGTCGTGGATCAGGTGGTCCGGATGGTCTTGGAAGGCGAGATCGTCACGCGCAATGGCCGGCGTATCAAGCGGCAGGTCGACACGCTCTGCGTTCATGGCGACGAGCCGAGCGCGGTCGCGGTGGCGCGCGCCGCCCGCGAGGGTCTGGAAGCGGCCGGCGTGCACGTCGTTCCTTTGCCTGATCTGCCCTTGAGTTGAAGGGCGCCGATCCCGGCTTGGCAGGCGCCGGTCGACCGAAAGAGCCGGGGTCGCGGCGGACACTGCAGAAAGGTCCACCTCAGCGCGAGCGGATCTGTCGGACGCCATCGCCTCTTGCGTTGGGAGAGCGGGCGCTGCGGACGGCGGGCATGGGTCATGGGTCTCGCGGTCCTTTCGGCCCGAGGGATGGATCGAGGGGAGCGCGGGGCGCCACGGGCTCGATGGTTGAAGGACAAGGGGAGCCCGGAGGCGCCCCGCGCCGGTGTTGTGCGCTCCTCGAGCGGGGCCGGCGATGCGGCGGCGGCGGGCGAGGGACCCGGCGCTTAAGGCGCGGCTGGCCCGCCGCGGCGTGTTCCCCGGAAGAGCGCCCGGACCGGGGCCTGCGTGAGCCCCGGCGCGGCACCGGTCCCGTCCCACGTCACGACGCCTCGCGAGCGCGCCCCTCAGATGAACAGGACAGAAGGGAAATAAACACATGATAGGATAATTGTCAAGGGGGTGGGTGGTCCCGTGGCGCCGGCGCCGGGTCAAAGGCCCGCCAAGCCGGAATGGGAGGTGGACTGGCCCCTCGTCGTGGGCTTCGATGAAGATTGGGATTAACGGGCGCCGGTCATCCGTATACGGGGCATGAGCAAGATGCGCCGGCCCATGCGCGAGGACGACGTTCTATCGCAGCTTCCACCGTTGCGGCGCTACGCGCGCGCCCTGATGCGGGACGAGAGCGCCGCCGAGGATCTCGTCCACGACGCCCTCCTGCGCGCCTACGAGCGCAGATCGAGCTTTCGCCTCGGCGGCAACCTCCGCGGCTGGCTCCTCTCCATCCTCCACAACACCTTCATCGATCACCATCGCCGACGGCTCGCAGAGGAGAAGCGGGATGCCGAGTCCGCTCTCCTGGCCGAGACCGCCCTTCCGGCCGAACAGGAAAGCGCGGTCCGGCTGCGTCAGATTCAGCAGGCGTTCCTCCACCTGCCCGAGGAGCAGCGCGCCGCCCTTCACCTCGTCGCCGTCGAAGGACTGCCCTACCAGGAGGCGGCTGACGCTCTCGGCATCCCTATCGGGACGCTCATGTCGCGCCTTGGCCGGGCCCGGGCGGCGCTGAGGAGCCTCGAGGAGGAGCCCGCGTCAAGCGCGCCGTCCGCCCGGGTGGCGCCCCGTCCTCATTTTCGTGTGGTGGGAGGAAGGGATGACTGATCCAATCACCGAAGCCGACCTCCACGCTTTTGTCGACGATCAGCTCGACGTCGCACGACGCATCGAGGTCGAGGAGTACCTGGCCCGAACGCCCGAGGCTGCCGCCCGCGTCATGGCCGACATGCGCGCACGCGACGCGCTCCGGCTTGCCTTCGCGGACCGGCCGCTGCCTCGTCCGGCGATGGCTGTGCTCGATGCGGCGCGCCGCCTCGAGCGCGGGCTGGCGTGGCGTCGGATCGGGCTGCGCTTCAAGCGCGCCGCGGCGGTCGTTCTGCTCATCGGCTCGGGCTGGTTCGCCCATGCCCAAATCGGCCTGTTCGACATTGCCGACAGCGCGGCCTCGTTCACGCCCGCCTTCGTGGAAGACGCACGCCATTCGCACGAGACGGCGCTCATCCGCGCGCGGATGGCGTCGCAGCACGAGAAATCGCACTTCGATCCGGATGAGATCCGGGCCGAGACCGGCATCGTGCTGCCGCGGCTGCCCGGCAATTGGCGGGTCATGGACGCGCAGATCTTCCCGTCCCGCCTCGGCCACAGCGTCGAGCTTGCGCTCGAGACGGATGCCCTGGGCCGCGTTTCGATCTTCGCGGCGAGGGCGCCGACCTTCGGCGTGATCGCGCCCACTCTGGCCCGCTCGCCGAGGGAAACCACGGTCTACTGGCAGTCCGGCGAGCTCGTCTACGCGCTCACCGGGTCTGCCCCCGAAGCTGCGATGGAGCAGGCCGCAGCGAAACTTCACGCCAGCCTGCGCTGAACCTCATCTTGTCTGCACGAGAGGACCTGAACCATGAACACGCCTTATGCCTGGCAAGCCCGCACGGTCTCCCCATCCGCTGCGGCCTTCGACGAAGGCCTGCGGCAGCACATGCTGCGGGTCTACAACTACATGGGCCTCGGCCTCGTCGTCACGGGCATCGTGGCCTTCGTGGTCGCCTCGACGCCGGCCATCTATCAGCCCATCTTCGGCACGCCCCTGAAATGGGTGGTGATGCTGGCGCCGCTCGCTTTCATCTTCTTCTTCTCCTTCCGCATCCACGCCATCTCGGCGGCGACCGCCCAGGCCCTCTTCTGGACCTTCTGCGCGCTGATGGGCCTGTCGCTGGCCTCGGTGTTCCTGGTGTTCACGGGCACGAGCATCGCACGCACCTTCTTCATCACGGCGGCCATGTTCGGCGCGACGTCGCTGTGGGGCTACACGACGAAGCGTGATCTGTCGCAGTTCGGCTCGTTCCTGTTCATGGGCCTGATCGGCATCATCATCGCCTCGCTCGTGAACCTCTTCATCGGCTCGAGCGCGCTGCAATTCGCCATCTCGATCATCGGCGTGCTCGTGTTCACGGGACTGACCGCCTACGACACCCAGACCATCAAGGAGCAGTACGCCGAGAGCTTCGGCGCGGAGGCGAACTCCAAGCTCGCCGTCTGGGGCGCCTTGTCGCTCTATCTCAACTTCATCAACCTCTTCCAGCTCCTGCTCAGCCTGACGGGTCAGCGGGAAGAGTGATCCACCGTCTCGAGCCATCGCACCCGGAGGCCAAGATGACTCCCCAAGAACGCCAGATCATCGACGATCTCTTCGACAAGCTCCGCGAGGTGGAGCGCCAGGGCGGGCCGCGCGAGCCGATGGCGGAGGCCCATATCCGCTCGCGCGTCGAGGCTCAGCCCGGCGCCCCCTACTACATGGCCCAGACGATCCTGATGCAGGAGGAGGCGCTGCGCCAGGCGAAGGCGCGCATCGAGGAGCTCGAGCGCGAGCTGGCGAGCCGCCCCGCCGGCGGCGGCTTCCTGGCGAGCCTGTTCGGCGGCCCGGCGCGTCCGCAGCCGCGTCCGGAACCGGCCGATGCCTCGCCCTACGGGGCCGGGAACGGCATGATGCGGCCGGGAACGCCCTGGGGTGCGCCCAATCCCGCCATGGGCACCCCTGCCGGCCGGGGCGGGTTCCTGGCGGGCGCCGCGCAAACCGCCATGGGCGTGGCGGGCGGCATGATGCTCGGCAGCATGCTGGGCAGCATGTTCGGCGGCGGATCGGCCCAGGCGACCGAAGCTGCGAAGCCGCAAGCGGAACCTGCGGCGGCGGAGGATTCGAACGACGATTTCGGCAGCGACTTCAGCAGCGATCTCTGACGTTCCGCCTTTCACTCGGCGGGGCGCGCCGGCCGACGCAAGCCATGCTGCGTCGGCCTTTTTTACTTTTCTCGGCCTAGCCTTTCGCCGCGAGCCCGCACCACCGCGCCGAAGCGCCACGCCCGCCCGCCAGGGCGCCGACCGGTTGCGCCGTTGACATCGCAGTCACGCGACCTAGACTGCCCTCGTTCCGAGGGGGGCCTTGAGGGAGAGGCTGAGATACGGCTGGTCCGCCGTGACCCTTTGAACCTGATCCGGGTCATGCCGGCGAAGGGACAGGACACGACGCGCTTCCCAAAGCCACCACCCGGATCTCCTTGAAGCGCTAGGGAGATCCTCCATGAACGCCCCCGTCCGCCCCGTCCAGGGCGTCCCGCAGTCGGTCACCACCGGCCCCATCCAGGGCTCACGCAAGGTCTACGCCGCCTACCCCGGCCGGCCCGACATTCGCGTGCCCTTCCGCGAGATCGTGCTGTCCGACCCAAATGAACCCCCGGTGCGCGTCTACGACCCGTCGGGGCCCTACACGGAGGCGGAGGCCGCCATCGACCTCTCCAAGGGCGCGCCGCTCGTGCGCGAGGCCTGGATCGCAGCCCGGGGCTATGAGGCGATCGAAGGCCGCCCGGTGAAGCCGGAGGACAACGGCAACCTCTCGGCGGAGAGACTCGTCGCCCCCTGCCCCGCCAAGCGTACCATCCGCCGCGGCAAACCGGGCGAGCTCGTCACGCAATACGAGTTCGCCAAGGCCGGCATCGTCACCGAGGAGATGATCTTCGTCGCCCACCGCGAGAATCTCGCCCGCGAGGCGATGCTGGAGCAGGCTCAGGAGAAGATCGCCGACGGGGAGAGCTTTGGCGCCTCGATCCCGCCCTTCATCACGCCGGAATTCGTGCGCGACGAGGTGGCGCGCGGGCGGGCCATCATCCCCGCCAACATCAACCACCCCGAACTCGAGCCGATGGCGATCGGCCGCAACTTCCTCGTCAAGATCAACGCCAATATCGGCAACTCGGCCGTGGTCTCCACCGCGGCGGAGGAGGTCGAGAAGATGGTGTGGGCGATCCGCTGGGGCGCCGACACGGTCATGGACCTCTCCACCGGCCGCAACATCCACAACATCCGCTCCTGGATCCTGCGCAATTCGCCGGTGCCCATCGGCACCGTGCCCATCTACCAGGCGCTGGAGAAGGTGGGCGGCGATCCTTTGAAGCTCGATTGGGAGGTGTTCAAGGACACGCTCATCGAGCAGGCCGAGCAGGGGGTCGACTACTTCACCATCCATGCCGGCGTGCGCCTGGCGCATGTGCCGCTCACCGCCAACCGCGTCACCGGCATCGTCTCCCGCGGCGGCTCGATCATGGCGCGCTGGTGCCTTGCCTACCACAAGGAGAGTTTCCTCTACGAACGCTTCGAGGAGATCTGCGACATCATGCGCTCGTATGATGTCTCCTTCTCCTTGGGCGACGGCTTGCGGCCCGGCTCCATCGCCGACGCCAACGACGCGGCGCAGTTCGCGGAGCTCGAGACGCTGGGCGAGCTCACCAAGATCGCCTGGGCCAAGGGCTGCCAGGTGATGATCGAGGGCCCCGGCCACGTGCCGATGCACAAGATCAAGGTCAACATGGAGAAGCAGCTGCGCGAATGCGGCGAGGCGCCCTTCTACACGCTCGGGCCCCTCACCACCGACATCGCGCCGGGCTACGATCACATCACCTCGGCCATCGGCGCGGCGCAGATCGGCTGGTACGGCACCGCCATGCTCTGCTACGTGACGCCGAAGGAGCACCTGGGCCTGCCGAACCGGGACGACGTCAAGACGGGCGTCATCACCTACAAGATCGCCGCCCATGCCGCGGACCTCGCCAAAGGCCACCCGGCCGCGCAAATTCGCGACGACGCCCTCTCGCGGGCCCGCTTCGACTTCCGCTGGGAGGACCAGTTCAACCTCTCCCTCGACCCCGACACGGCCCGCGCCTTCCACGACGAGACCCTGCCGAAGGACGCCCACAAGGTGGCCCATTTCTGCTCCATGTGCGGCCCCAAATTCTGCTCCATGAAGATCACGCAGGATTTGCGCGCCGAGGTGCAGGCCATGGAGGCGGAAAGGCTCGCCGGCATGAAGGCGAAGAGCGAGGAGTTCTTGGCGGGCGGGGGGAAGCTCTACGTGGACGCGGCGCAGTAGCGGATGATGCCGACGGTCCTGCGGATCGAAGGCTTCCGCTTCTACTTCTACAGCCACGAGCCGAACGAGCCGCCCCACATACACATCGACCGCGGCGAGGCGTCGGCGAAGGTCTGGCTTGAACCGGTCGCGCTGGCGCGTAATCTCGGCTTTCGTCCGCGGGAACTCACCGGTATCCTAGCGCTTGTCCGCGAGCATCGGGTGCTGTTGCTGGAGGCATGGCATGGGTATTTCGGCCCTGGCCGCTGATGAACGGGTTGCCGATGTGCGCTTCGACGAGGATCGCATCATCGTGGACCTGATGGACGGACGCACGATCGCGGCGCCGCTCGCCTGGTTCCCACGCCTCGCGAACGCGACGCCGGCGCAGCGCGCGCGCTGGGAGCGGGCCGGCGGCGGCTACGGCCTGCACTGGCCCGATCTCGACGAGGACCTCAGCACTGAAGGCCTGCTTCGCGGCGCCCCCGCGGCGGCCTGAGCGGCAGTGCAATCATGGGCGAGGAGAGCGGCGCTTTTCGGATCTCCTGCCGGGAGGACGCCCGTTGCGCCTCGCACCTGTCGCAGGCGCAAGGGGCAAGTCGCGATCAAGAGGGGGCCGGCAGGCGCCGCTCCACCACCTCTTGGCGCACCCCGTTGTAGATGAAGTGCTCGTGCTCCGGCCCCACGAACACGTCGGGCATGATGTGATGGGGCGTGACGCCGGTGCGCAGCGCCTTGTCGTATTTGCCATGGACGAGGGCCGGATCGGGGCCTGAATACCCCATCAGCTCGGCATAGCCGCCTTTCGAGTCGTCGTGGGCGAGGTCGGGCGCGGGCTCGTAGCCGAGGTGGAGGAAGGTGGCGAGGCCGTAGACGGAAAAGCAAGCCTCCGGCTCTTTCAGCCAGGCCACCGCGGCCATCACTGCGTCCTCGCCGATGCTGAGCTCTTCGAATCGCGGTGTCTCGAGAACCTCGTCGAGCACGGCGCGGCTCACCCACATCATCTTCTCCTTGAAGGGCATGATCGGCCCCTCGGGCTCGATGAAGCGGGAATATCTCAGCGTCCGTTCGGCCCCGAGCTTGATCGAGTAGCAGCGGTGGTTCTCCGCGAGGAAGCGCCGCGCTGCCTGGCGGAGGTTCTCGTCGATGTGCCGGTCAGGGACATAGACGCTGTCGTCGTCCATGAGCATGGCGAGGCGGTAGGTGAGGCGCGCATGAGCCGCCATGACCATGGTGCGCACCACATCGCCGATGCGGCTGTGGGAGCGCTCGGCGGCCACGATGAGGAGCCGTCCGTCCTCGACCATAGGGGCGAAGCGGCGCCCAAGCTCCTCCTGAAAGGCCAAAGGATAGCCTTGCCCATAGACGAGGACGCTTGCCGACAGGCCTGCCGCCGCGAGCGCCGGCAGGTAGCCGCGCTCGAGGTCGCCGATGAGGCGCGACAGATCCTCCTCGCGCCCGCGGCTGCAGATCAGGATGGCGACATCGCGCGCGATCACGAGAGAAATCCTGGCGAAGCGGGGCGGCGACCACACCACAGGCGAGCCGTCGCGGCAATGTCCCTTCGTGAGGGCGCCCGTCATGAGCGCTCTCCTCGCGCTGCGCGATGTCCTTGACCTCGCTTGCCGCTGGCGGAGGCGCGGGCTATGCCCCCCGGGACCGGACGCAAGACACCATGTCGAAGAACAACACCCTGAAACCCCGCCTGCCCCGCGGCTTTGCGGATCGCGGGCCTTCGGATCTTGCCGCCACGGAGCGCATGCTCCAGGCCATCCGCCGGACCTACGAGCTCTACGGCTTCGAGGCGGTGGAGACTCCCTTCATCGAATACACGGAGGCGCTCGGCAAATTCCTGCCCGACCAGGACCGGCCGAACGAGGGCGTCTTCTCGTTCCAGGACGAGGACGAGCAGTGGCTGAGCCTCCGCTACGACCTCACCGCGCCCCTGGCCCGCTATGTGGCCGAGAATTTCGATGCCCTGCCGAAGCCCTATCGGAGCTATCGGGTAGGCTGGGTCTTCCGCAACGAGAAGCCGGGGCCCGGCCGCTTCCGGCAGTTCATGCAGTTCGACGCCGATACGGTCGGCGCCGCTTCCGTCGCCGCCGACGCCGAGATCTGCATGATGGCGGCTGACACGCTGGAGAGCGTCGGCATCAAGCGCGGCGACTACGTCGTCAAGGTCAACAACCGCAAGGTGCTCGACGGCGTCATGGAAGCCGCGGGCCTTATCGGCCAGGAGAACGCCGGCCGGCGCCTCACGGTGCTCCGTGCGATCGACAAGCTCGACCGGCTTGGGCCTGAGGGCGTACGCCAGCTGCTCGGGGAAGGCCGCCGCGACGAGAGCGGCGATTTCACGCCAGGGGCAAGGCTCGACGAGGCGGCCATCCATCAGATCCTCGCCTTTACCGCTGCCAAGGGAGAGAGCAACGAGGCGACCGTTGAGCGGCTGAAGCGCGCAGCGGGATCGAGCCTCGGGGCAGAGGGCGTTGCCGAGCTTCAAGAGATCGCCGACCTGATCGCCGCCTCGGGCTATGCGGACCGGGTGGCCATCGACCCTGCCGTGGTGCGCGGCCTCGAATACTACACCGGTCCGGTCTTCGAAGCGGAGCTCACCTTCACGGTCATGAACGAGGACGGGCAGCCGATCCGTTTCGGCTCGGTGGGCGGCGGCGGGCGTTACGACGGGCTCGTTGGACGCTTCCGCACCGAGCCCGTGCCGGCGACGGGCTTCTCCATCGGCGTCTCCCGCCTGCTTGCCGCGCTGAAGGCCGTGAACAGCCCCGTCGTCGCCGGCAGCGCAATCCATGGCCCGGTCGTGGTGCTGGTGATGGACCGCGAGCGCCTGGCCGACTACCAGCGCATGGTCGCGACCTTGCGCAATGCAGGCATCCGTGCCGAGCTCTATCTTGGCTCCTCGGGTCTCAAGGCGCAGATGAAATACGCCGACCGGCGCGGCTCGCCCTGCGTCGTGATCCAGGGCTCTGACGAGAAGGCGCGCGGCGAGGTTCAGATCAAGGACCTCATCGAAGGCGCCAAGGCCGCGGACGCCATTGCGAGCCACGAGGAATGGAAGGCGGCGCGCCCCGCCCAATTCTCCGTCTCCCAGGAGCGGCTTGTGGAGGCCGTGCGGGAGGTCCTGGGCCGGCACGGCTCGTAAGCGAGATCCGTTGCGACGGGAGAAGCCCCCTCGACCTCCCTCCGCGGCGCACAAGACGACGGCGCGGAACCGGGCGGGACCTTGGCCGTTACCGACATGTTCGGTGCAGCATCAGGTGCGTCCATGGCGAAGAAGCGTGCGAAGGGAGCGGCGAAAGGCAAGGCCGGCAGCAAGAAGCAGGAGGTCGCCGCCAGGCCCGCGAAGAAGCGAGGCAAGGCCGGCGCCGCGCTGGCCGAGATCGTGACCTCGCCCCTCGCGCGCGAGCTCGTCGCCGACGCCCTCATCGCCATCGCCGGCGTGCTCTCCAGCAAGCACAGGGCGAAGGGCCGCGCGTCCGGCGGCGCGAAGGCGGGCGGCGCGCTTGCCGCCACGGATCAGGGTGCGGCCGGCGCTGCCGACACCGCCACGGGGGCGGTGGTGCAGGTCGTGACGGAGGCGGCTCGGCGCCTCCTCCCCTCCTCGGCGAACGAGGGCGCGGCCGAAGGCCGTCAGGACCAAGGCGGTCCGGGCATGAGCCCCACGGAGCGCGCCGGCGAGGCGCACGGTTCGCGCAAGGGCAAGGCGCGCAAGTCCCAGAGCAGTCCCCAAGCCTAGGCGGCTGACACGCACCTTGGATGCGGCTGTGAGCGCGGAGAGCGCGGCCCTCCCTCTCACCTCGTCATCCCAGCTGCAGGAAAGCTGCGCCAGCTGACGGGCGCCCGAGAAGGCGCCATCGCCGGTTCGGGCCCCGTTCACCGTCCGCGGCGAAAGGCATCGCATCCTGACGAAGCTGTGCTAGACACCCCGCGGAAGACGGGGTGATGATGGCCTTGCCTCAGAGCGATCGGCTTGTCGCGCTCTTCGAGCGCGAGGGGTATGCACGCGTGGAGCCGCCCGTGCTGCAGCCGGCCGAGGTGTTCGTCGATCTCTCGGGCGAGGACATCCGCCGCCGCATGTTCCTCACGCAGGACGCGACCGGTCGCGAGCTGTGCCTCAGGCCCGAATACACCATTCCCGTCTGCCGCCACCACTTGGCGACCCAGGGCGAGCGGCCCGGCGCCTATTGCTATTGCGGCCCCGTGTTCCGCCTGCGGCGCAACGAGAATGGCGAGTTCCTCCAGGCCGGCATCGAGTCGATCGGCCGGAAGGATGCGCCCGCCGCAGACGCCGAGATCCTGGCGCTGGCGCTCGAAGGGCTTGAGACGCTGGGAGCAGGCCCGGTCCTCGTCAGGCTCGGCGATATGGGACTGCTGCACCGCGTCCTCGAAGCCCTCCACATCGCACCGGCCGCCAAGCGACGGCTCATCCGCGCCATCGTCTCGGGCAAGGGCATCGCCGGCGTCGATCTGGAGCCGGGCCCCGGAGGCGAGCACGCCGGCCTCCTCGCCGCCATCGAGGGCCAGGCGCCCCAGGCGGCCCGGGCCTTCGTGGAGGACATCCTCTCCATCGCCGGGATCTCCCGTGTCGGCGGCCGCACCGCGGCGGAGATCGCGGAACGCTTCCTGGCGCGCGCCGGCAACCCGTCCGGCGGCCTCTCGGGCGAGGTCCGCGCCGTGCTCGAGCGCTATCTTGCGATCGCTGGCGATCCGGACGCCGCGGCGGGCGAGATCTATGCGCTCGCCCGCGATGCGGGGCTCAACCTCGACCGCGCCCTTGCCACCCTGGAGGAGCGCACCGGCTTCATGGCGGCGCGCGGGCTGGACGTGGGGCGTTTCTCCTTCGCTTGCGACTTCGCCCGCAACCTCGACTACTATACCGGCTTCATCTTCGAGATCGGTCATCCCAGCCGCGCCGACGGCAAGCCTCTCGTCGGCGGCGGGCGCTATGACGGGCTCCTGCAGCATCTCGGCGCCGCCGAGCCGGTGCCGGCCGTCGGCTGTTCGATCTGGCTCGAACGCGTGGGAGGAGAGCCATGAGCGACGGCCCCCTCGTCCTCGCCGTGCCCTCGAAGGGCCGCCTGCAGGAGAACGCAGCGGCGTTCTTCGCCCGCGCCGGCCTCGTCCTCTCCCAAAGCCGCGGCGCCCGCGACTACCGCGGGGCGGTGGCCGGCGTTGCGGACATCGAAGTTCTGTTCCTGTCCGCGTCCGAGATCGTCTCGCAGCTCGCCCAAGGGGGAGCGCATCTTGGCATCACGGGCGAGGATCTCGTCCGCGAATCCATCCCCGACTCCGAGGAGACGGTTGCGCTTCTCGCGCCGCTTGGGTTCGGCCACGCCAATGTGGTGGTCGCCGTGCCGCAGGCCTGGATCGACGTGCGGACCATGGCGGATCTGGAGGAGATCGCCACGGACTTGCGCGTCCGGCACGGCCAGCGCATGCGGGTTGCGACCAAGTACGTGAACCTGACCCGGCGCTTCTTCGCGGAGCATAGCCTTGCGGACTACCGCATTGTCGAGAGCCTTGGGGCGACGGAGGGCGCCCCGGCCGCGGGAGCGGCGGAGATCATCGTCGACATCACCACGACCGGTGCGACGCTGGCCGCCAACGCTCTGAAGGTCCTGGACGATGGCGTGATCCTGCGCTCGGAGGCCAATCTGGTCGCCTCGCTCAAGGCCGAGTGGGGACCCAGGGCGCGGGCAGCGGCGAAAACCGTCTTCACCCGCATCGCTGCGGAAGAGGAGGCGCGCACCACCCGCGAGCTTCACGTCGCCCTCGACGAGGGCCGCCGCCTCGACCTTGATCGCCTGGGCCAACGTCATGCCTTCACCCTCCCCTATGCAGGGGGGACCAACGGCACGCTCGTCCTGCACTGTCCGGCCGCCGACGTGTTCGGCCTCGTCGATGCGCTTCTCGAGGACGGCGCCCGAAGCGTGACCGTGCGGACGCTGGACTACGTGTTCCGCACCTCGAACCCGCTTGCCGACCGCCTTTTCGCCCGGCTGTAGCGGAACGCCCCAGGAAACATCGACGGAAACCTCGACGGCTGTCCCGTCGGCTCGCCCGCTCGCCGTTGCCAGGCAACGGGCGCGCCCTTATGGTCCGCGCGGATTTTCTTGCGGAGACAGCTCACGAATGACAGCGTTGCGGATCGCTGCGGCGCTCCTGATCACCTTGGCGGCCACGGCGGCCGAGGCCCAGCGCGGACGCCGGGACGAAGGCCAGCAGCCGCCCTCCCAGGGCGCCCAGCCGGTGATGAAGGAGCAGAAGATCTTCCCGACGAAGGTTCCGTGGGTTGCGGTGAGCCTCAACGGGAAACCGTTCTCGGGCGAGCGCCCGACCTTCATCCTCGACGAACAGTTCCGCATGCGGGGCTTTGGCGGCTGCAACACCTTCTCGACCACCGCCTACCCCTTGCGGGAACAGCGCTTCGCCGTCGGCCCCTTCGCCCTGACCAAGAAGTCCTGCGACAAGGCCGTGATGCAGGCCGAGCAGGCGTTCCTGGTGGCCCTGCGCACCTCCCTGCAGTGGGACACGGTGGGCGGCCAGCTCGTGCTTAAGGGCCAGAACGGCGAACTGCGGTTCGAGCGCTCGATCTGACGAGGGTCTACTGGGCCGCCGCCGGCGCGCGCATGTCGGTGGGCGAGAACTGATCGCCCGAGGCGGTCGGCCGCATGTCGATGCGCCGGTCGTGGAAGGCGGCGAGGGTCGAGCGGTGGCCGATGGAGATGACGGTCGTCTTCGGCAGCCGTTCGCGCAGCATGCGATAGATCGCCTCCTCGGTCGGCTCGTCGAGGGCCGCGGTCGCCTCGTCGAGAAGGAGCCAGTCCGGCCGGGCAAGGAGCGCCCGGGCGATCGCAAGCCGCTGCTGCTCGCCGCCCGAGAGGCGCTGCGTCCAGTTGTCCTCCACGTCGAGCTGGTCGGCGAGATGGGGCAGGCGCACTGCCTTGAGAGCCTCGACGATCTCCTCGTCGCGGTAAGTGCCCGTGACCGCCGGATAGGTCACGGCGCCGCGCAAGGTCCCGATCGGGATATAGGGCCGCTGCGGCAGGAGCATCATGGTCGCGCCCTGCGGCGCGACGATCTCCCCATGGCCGAACGGCCAGATGCCGGAGATGGCGCGGAAAAGGGTCGATTTGCCGGAGCCTGAGGGGCCGGTGAGCAGCACGCTCTCCCCCGGCCGGAAGACGAGCTCACGAGCCCGCACGAGCTCCCGCCCGTTCGGCAGGGCGACCATGAGGTTGTGGAGGCGCAGCGCCGCGTCCTCTCCCTCCTTCAGACGCAGGCGCTCCTCGGCCCTGGCGCCGGCCTGCACCTCCGCGATCGCCCCCTCGAAGGTGGTGAGGCGGTCGATCACCGCCTTGTAGTCGGCGAGGGTCGTATAGGCCGAGATGAAGAAGGTGAGGGCCGACTCGACGCGGCTGAAAGCCCCGACCGTCTGCTGCATCTGCCCCAGCGTGATCTTGCCCGCGAAGAAATAGGGCGCCGTGATGAGATAGGGCACCACGACATTGGCCTGGAAATAGCTGAGGGTGAAGGTCTGCAGCTTCAGATAGCGGCTGACGATCGCCATGTAGTTGCGGATGATCTGGGCAAAACGTCCCCCGAGCCGCTCCTTCTCCGCCGGCTCGCCTTCGAGGAGCGCGATCTGCTCCGCATATTCCCGCAGCCGCGCCAGCGAGAAGCGGTAGTCGGCCTCGTAGCGCTCCTGCTGGAAGTTGAGGCGGATCAGCGGTCGGCCGATGACGTGGGTGAGCCAGGTACCGAGCACCGCATAGGCGATGACGAACCACACGAGGAGACCCGGCACCACATAGTCGGTCCCCGGGAAGGTGAATCCTTGCGAGATCGACCAGAGGATGGCGACGAAGGAGACGAGCGTCGCGGACTGGGTCAGAAGACTGATGGAGAGCGAATAGGTGGTCTCCACATATTTGCGCAGGTCCTCGGCGATGCGCTGGTCGGGGTTGTCCGCCTCCGCATGGCTCAACTGCATGCGGTAATGGGTGCTGCCGCCGAGCCATTCCCCGACGAAGACCTCGTTGAGATAGCTGCGCCAGCGGATGCGCAGCACATAGCCGAGATAGACCTCGGTCAGGGCCACGATCACATGCACGGTGGCGAGCGGCACGAACACCCACAGGAGCTGATACCAGAAGGCCTCGGCGTTGCGGTCCTGGAAGGAGTTGAAGAGGTCGCGCGAGAAGAAGTTCAGGCGGACGTTGAGCGCCACCTGGAAGAGGTTGATGCCGATGAGCACGGCGAGGAACATCGTGCCGATGCCGCCCTCGGTGGCCCGCACCAGGCCGACGCCCGGAACGCGGATCATGCTCTCGGCCCCGGCCTCGAAGTAACGATCGGCGATCGCCATGATGGTGCGGATCACCGGAACGAAGGACAGCGCGTAGATGAGGAGGGCGAAGGCGCTCGCCCCGATCGGCGTCGAGACCGGCGGCACATAGCCCTCATAGCCCGCCGGAACGAGGCCCGCAGCCGCCGCAACGAGGAGCCCGACGACGACCACATGGGCGCCGGCCAGCATGGCGATGAACACGCGCAGGAACTTCGGGATGCCCCGCGCCACATAAAGAAGGCCGGCGGTGGCCAAGGTGATCACCGGCAGGATGAGCGGAAAGCTCCCCCACCCGCTCAGGCTCGCCGCCAGCACGGCAAGCCCCACCGCCGCAACCCCGATGCTCGCCTTGATCATCTGAGCAACTCCCTGCGGCCGCTGCCGGCCGGCCCACCGCTCAATAGAGGTTGCGGCGCAGCGATCAACCGCCCCATGGCCGCAGCAACGAGCGGCGCCCCCGGGGAAACGGAACACGACCCGGCTCACCCGGGCGGCGGGAACAACGTCCGGGGACGATGTTCAACTTTCGACTAGTCCCCCTTGCCAGGGCTGGCCCGATCATCGTTAGCTGCGCCGACAACAAGCGTGGGCGGTCGAGCCCCGCCTACGAAGGCAAGAGCTAGGGAGGAATTCGTCATGACCAAGGCCAAGAGTTCGGACCGTGGGGCGTCGCGGCGCAAGTTCCTGCAGGTCGCCGGGCTCGGCGCCGCGGGAACCGTCGCCATGCCGCAGGTCTCGCGGGCGCAGACCCTGACCTGGAAGTTCCAGTCGACCTGGCCGACCAAGGACATCTTCCACGAGATGGCGGTCGATTACGCCAAGAAGGTCGGGGAGATGAGCGGCGGACGCCTGAAGCTCGAGGTGCTCGCCGCCGGCGCGGTCGTGCCCGCCTTCCAGATGCAGGACGCGGTTCACGCCGGCATCCTCGACGGCGGCCACGGGGTGACGGCCTATTGGTATGGCAAGCACAAGGCGTTCTCGCTGTTCGGAACGCCGCCAGCCCTGGGCTGGGACGCCCACAGCTTCCTCGGCTGGTTCTATCACGGCGGCGGCGAGGCGCTGTACAACGAACTCGTCAACGACATTCTCAAGGTCAATGTGGTCGGCTATCTCTACTTCCCCATGCCGACCCAGCCGCTCGGCTGGTTCAAGCGGGAGGTGAAGTCGCCCGACGACCTCAAGAACATCAAGTATCGGACGGTTGGTCTGTCCGCCGACCTGTTCAAGGAGCTCGGCGCCGCCGTCACCATCCTTCCGGGCGGCGAGATCGTCCCGGCCATGGATCGCGGCCTTCTCGACGCGGCCGAGTTCAACAACCCGTCCTCGGACATCCTCCTCGGCTTCTCGGACGTGTCGAAGTACTACATGCTCCAGAGCTACCATCAGGCAGCCGAGGCCTTCGAGGTCATCTTCAACAAGGGCAAAGTCAACGCCCTGCCGGCCGAGCTCAAGTCCATCCTCCGCTATGCCGCCTTCGCGGCGACCGCGGATCAGCTCGGCATGGCCTATGACCGCTACTCGAAGGATTTCGAGGAGCTGAAGAAGCGCGGCGTGAACATGGTCAAGACGCCCGACTCCGTGCTCCAGGCCCAGCTGAGCGCCTGGGACAAGGTCATCGAGGCGCAGTCCAAGGAGGCGTTCTTCGCCAAGGTGCTCAATTCCCAGAAGGCGTGGGTGAAGCGCACGGGGGCGTATCTGGAGCTGAACAACGTCTCCAACACCATGGCCTACAAGCACTTCTTCGGTTGACGGCGCTCACCGGGAGCCCGCGCGAGGCACGCTCGCGCGGGCTCTCTTGTGCCCATCGACAGGGACGGCTTCTCGACGATGAACCGGGCGCTCTTCTTCATCGACGGCCTCAGCACATGGGTCGGCAAGACCTTCGGCTGGTGCATCCTTCTGCTGACGCTGGCGGTGAGTTACGAGGTCGTCTCGCGCTATGCTTTCGGCCGGCCGACGGACTGGGCCTTCGACGCGTCCTACATGCTGTATGGGGCGCTCTTCATGATGGCCGGCGCCTACACGCTCGCCCGCAACGGCCATGTCCGGGGCGATTTTCTCTACCGGAGCTGGTCGCCGCGCACCCAGGCCCGGGTCGACCTCGTGCTCTACATCCTGTTCTTCTTTCCCGGCATCCTCGCCTTCATCTACGCGGGCTATGGCTTCGCGCGGCTGTCCTGGCTCATGAACGAGCACTCCTCCGCGAGCCCCAACGGTCCGCCGGTGTATCACTTCAAGGCGCTCATCCCGATCACGGGCGTGCTCATGCTGCTGCAGGGCGTCGTCGAGACCGTGCGATGCATCATCTGCCTCCGCACCGGCCAGTGGCCGCAGCGGCTCCATGACGTGGAAGAGCTCGAGAAGGTGATCCTGGAGGAGGCCGGCGAGGGCAAGCTCGACGTGGTCAAGGAGCTCGAGGAAATCGGCCAGCGCAAGGGGGCGGTTTGATGTTCGGCCTCGACAACCCCGAGCTCGGCGTCCTGATGCTGGCGATGTTCGTCGTCTGCATCATGCTCGGCTTTCCGATCGCCTTCACGCTCATGGCCCTTGGCGTGTTCTTCGGCTACCACGCCATGGGCGAGACGGTGTTCCAGCTCGTCGTGCAGCGCACCTACTCGGTCATGACCAACGACGTCCTGATCTCGGTGCCGCTGTTCGTGTTCATGGGCTACATCATCGAGCGCGCCAACATCCTCGACCGCCTCTTCCGGTCGCTCCAGCTCGCCGCGGGGGGGATCCCGGCGTCTCTTGCGGTGGCGACGCTTGCGACATGCGCCCTGTTCGCCACCGCCACGGGCATCGTCGGCGCCGTCGTGACGCTGATGGGGCTCCTCGCCTTTCCCGCCATGCTGCGGGCCGGCTACGACGTGAAGCTTTCGGCGGGCGTCGTCTGCGCCGGCGGCTGCCTCGGCATCCTGATCCCGCCGAGCGTCATGCTCATCCTTTATGGCGCCACCGCCGGCGTGTCGGTGGTCAAGCTCTATGCGGGCGCTTTCTTTCCCGGCCTGATGCTCGCCGGCCTCTATATGCTCTACGTGATGGGGCTCGCGATCGCGAAGCCGTCGGTCGCGCCGAAGCTGCCGCCCGAGGAGCGCAACGTTCCCCTCGGACAGGTGGTCTTCGCACTCTCCACCTCCTTCCTTCCGCTCGCCTCCCTCATCCTGGCGGTGCTCGGCTCCATCATGTTCGGTCTGGCGACGCCGTCGGAAGCCGCCGCCGTGGGCGCCCTCGGCAGCCTTGTTCTCGCCGCCGCCTACCGGGCCCTGACCCTGGAGAAGCTGAAGGAATCGGTGTTCCTGACGGCGCGCACCTCGGCCATGGTGTGCTGGCTGTTCATCGGCTCGTTCATCTTCTCGGCGATCTTCGCCTATCTCGGCGGCCACCAGCCGATCGAGCGCTTCGTCCTGGGGCTCGACCTGTCGCCCGTCGGCTTCATGATCCTGGCGCAGCTCATCATCTTCGTCCTCGGCTGGCCGCTCGAGTGGACCGAGATCATCGTCATCTTCGTGCCGATCTTCCTCCCCCTCCTCAAGCACTTCGACATCGATCCCCTGTTCTTCGGGCTCCTCATCGCCCTCAACATCCAGACCTCGTTCCTCTCCCCTCCCGTCGCCATGGCGCCTTTCTATCTCAAGGGCGTGGCGCCGAGCTGGGTGAACATCAACGACATCTTCAAGGGCGTCATGCCGTTCCTGTTCATCGTGCTGATCGCCATGGCCCTCCTCTACACCTTCCCGCAGATCGGGCTTTGGCTGCCCGAATACCTTTATCGCTAAGCTTCCGCTGCTTCGACCTTGGGTCCTGTCCTTGATCGGATCTGACAGGGCCGGTAGCTTGCCGGCCCAAGGACGGTTGGGACCGACTCATCATGACTCTTTCTCTTGTGAATACGGATGCGATTCGCGAGGCGACCCTGTCGCGCGAGCCCTATGATTATTTCCTCGGCTCCGGCATCCTCAAGGAAGAGGCCATCCCTGACCTCAAGCGCGATTTTCCGGACATCCAGAAGCCGGGCTACCTCACGGTCGAGGAGGTGCAGCTCAAGGGCAAGTTCAAGACGCTGATCGAGGAGCTCGAAAGCCCCGAATTCACGGAGGTGATTTCGCAGAAATGGGGCAAGGACATGCACCCCTATCCGCGGCTCACCACGATCATGAAGCGCTCGCAGCCGAAATACGGCGCCATCCACACCGACGGCCCCTCCAAGGTGATGACCATGCTCGTCTACATGAACGACGACTGGGGCCAGGACGAGGGCGGCCGCCTGCGGGTGCTCTATGACGGCGAGCATTTCGAGCCGTACGCGGTGGAGGTGCCCCCGGTCATGGGCACGGTGTTCGGCTTCCTGCGCTCCGACAAGTCATGGCACGGCCACCGCCCCTTTGCGGGGGAGCGCAAGGTCATCCAGATCGCCTGGGTCAAGGACGCCCAGGAGCTCGAGCGCAAGAAGCGCAGCAACAAGATGGCCCAGTTCTTCAAGGGCATCTTCGGCCGCTGAGCGGCCGTGCTTGGCGCTGGCTCGCTTGTTTGGCGCCCTTCAACCCGCTAGCCTCCTGATCCAAGGCCGCCGGGAGAGCGGACAGAGGCGAGGATGGGACGGCTCACATCCTGTCGCGCGGCGCTTGCGCCGGCCATCCCCGCAAGGCTCGTCCGACGGCGAACGCCATAACGGGTAGGAGGACGCTCATGAGGATCAGGAGGGCGCTTGTCGGCGCCGCATTGGGATTGGCTTTCGCCGGCGCCGCGTCCGCCGCCGAGCTGCGGCTCATGACGGGGCCGCAGGGCGGGGTGTGGGTGCCCCTCGGCGGGCAGCTCAAGGACATTTGGGAGAAGGCGATCCCCGGCCTCTCGGTCTCTTCCATGCCCGGCGCCGGCATCGCCAATGTGCGCGGCATCGAGGAGGGCAAGACGGAGGTCGGGTTCGGCAACTCCATCTCCACGGTCGACGCCCTTACCGGCCAGCCGCCCTTCAACAAGCCGCACAAGAACGTCTGCAACGTGGCGACGCTCTACCCGCAATATTTCCAGGTGGTGGTGCCTGCCAATTCCGGCATCAACACGGTCAAGGACCTCAAGGGTAAATCGATCACCACGCAGCCGCGCGGCAACACGGGCGAGCTCATCACCCAGCACATCCTCAAGGCCCATGGGCTGAGCTACAACGACGTGAAGGTGAGCTTCGTCTCCTACACGGACTCCGTGGAGCAGGTGAAGGACGGGCACGCCCAAGCCTTCACGCTCGGCACCACCGTTCCCTCAGGGCCGGTGATGGACCTCGCCTCGGCCCGCGACATCAAGCTCCTCGACCTCTCCGACAGCCTGGAGGCGATGAAGAAGCTCAATCCTGGCTACACCCTCGTCACCGTGCCGAAGGGCACCTACCCGAAGCAGGACACGGACGTGAAGGTGATCGGATACGCGACGCACATCGTCGCCTCCTGCAAGCTGCCGGAGGACCAAGTCTACGCCATGACCAAGGCCATGGCCCAGAACATTCCTTCCATGGCGGCAGTGAACAAGGCCATGGAGAAGCTGACCCCGAAGGAGATGGCCGAGGACATCGGCGTGCCTTTCCACCCCGGCGCGGCGCGCTTCTACAAGGAAGTCGGCATCGAGGTGAAGACGATGTGAACCTTCCCCTCCCCTTGCGGGAAGGGGCGGCCCGCTTGAGGCGAGCGCGTTTCGGGCAGGGGCGGAACGCTCGTCGGAGGAGAACGGGGCGCTGAAGGACCGCCCCATGTCCTTAAGGCAGAGCGGCGCTTCGACTCTGCCTCCCTCCCCACCCCTCTTCACGAGAAGAGAGAGCGCAGGACGCGGGAAAACGGCCGTGGATATCAGCGTACCGAAGCCCGACTTCAAACTCGAGATGACCCATGCGGGCATCGTCCGCGCCCTCGCGGGGGCATCGCCGTGGCGATGGCGCTCTACCACATGTGGGTGATCGTGACCGGCACGCCCGAGGCGATCATCTTCCGGGGCACGCATCTTCTCTTCGCGATCACCCTCACCTTCCTATGGTACCGCTCGAGGAGCGCCGCGGGCGAGGCGCCGCACGTGATCGACTACGTGCTTCTTGGCCTCGCCATGGCGCCGGTCATCTACCTGTTCTGGAACTACGACTACGTCGTCAACCGCATCTACTACATCGATGATCTGACTCCCCTGGACATGGCGATGGCGGTCGTCCTCATCGTCATGGTGCTGGAGGCGACGCGGCGGCTCATCGGCTGGGCGCTTCCCGTGACGGCGCTGGTCTTCCTCGCTTACGGCCTGTTCGGCGCCAAGGTCGAGCCCATGCGCCTCCTCGACCAGCTCTTCATGACGACGGAAGGCATCTTCGGCGCGCCGCTCGGCGTCTCGGCCGCCTATGTGATGGTCTTCGTCCTCTTCGGCTCCTTCATGGAGCGCACCGGCACCGGCCAGCTCTTCATGGATTTCGCCCTCGGCATCACCGGCCACACGGCGGGCGGGCCCGGCAAGGTGTCGGTCGTCTCCTCCAGCCTGTTCGGCACGATTTCCGGCAGCGCCGTCGCCAACGTCATGGTGGACGGGCCGATCTCGATCCCGCTCATGAAGCGCACGGGATTCAAGCCGCATTTCGCGGCGGGCGTGGAGGCGGTGGCCTCCACCGGCGGCCAGATCATGCCGCCGATCATGGGCGCCGCCGCCTTCGTCATGGCCGAGTTCCTGCAGGTGTCCTACGCCCAGGTGACATTGTGGGCGATCATCCCGGCGATCCTCTACTACGTCGCCTGCTTCGGGGCGGTGCATTTCGAGGCCAAGCGCCGTGGCATCCGCGGCGTGCCGCGGCGTGAGCTGCCCCCGCTCGGCCGCACCCTCAAGGCGCGCGGCCACCTCTTCATTCCCGTGCTGACGATCCTCGCCGTCATGTATTCGGGCTACAGCGCGCCGCTCGCGGCGCTTGCCGGCACGCTCGCCTGCTTTCCCGTGGCGGCCCTGCGCGCTTCCACCCGTGGTAACGTGACCCTCGCCAATGTCGTCGATGCCATGATCGACGGGGCGCGCAATGCGCTGGCGGTGGCGCTCGCCTGCGCCTGCGCCGGCATCATCATCGGCGTGGTGGCGCTCACCGGCGCCGGCATCGTCTTCACGCAGGCCGTCATCGGGCTTGCGCAGAACTCGCTGCTGCTCGCCCTGCTGCTGACAATGGTCGCCGGCATCGTCCTCGGCATGGGCATGCCGACGACACCGGCCTACATCGTCATGACGGCGCTCCTCGTGCCTGCGATCATCAAGCTCGGCGTCATCACCCCGGCCGCGCACATGTTCGCCTTCTATTTCGCCATCCTTTCGGCGATCACGCCGCCCGTCGCGCTCGCGGTCTATGCCGCCGCGGGGCTCGCCAAGTCCGACCTGTGGGCCACCGGCTGGGCGGCGGTGAAGATCGGCGCGGCCGGTTTCATCGTGCCCTTCATGTTCGTCTACGAGCCAGCGCTGCTCATGATCGGCGACTGGGGCACCATCCTCTGGCGCTTCGCGGCTTCTTCCTTCGGCATCCTGCTCCTCGCCGCCGGCCTTCACGGCTATCTCTTGCGCCAGGCGACGCTCTGGGAGCGAGCCGTCCTGATCGCGGCCGCCTTCTGCCTCGTGAAACCCGGCTGGATCACGGATCTCATCGGCCTTGCCCTGTTCCTCGGGGTGGCCGCGGTTCAATGGCCAAGCCGTGACCGGCCCGCCGCGTCGCCGTCGCGGAACCCGGGCGCCGCCTGAAGGCAGCGCCTATTTCCAGCGGGCGTTGTCGGTGTCCCAGACGCGCCCCTTGAGCTCCCGCGCCACGGCTTCAACCAGGGCCGCGTCCGCATCGGCCGTGTCTTCCTCGGCGCTCGTTTCGGGATCCGTGAACTTGAGACGCGGACCGTCCCCTTCATCGACGATGGTGGTCGCGAGGCTCCCGATCCACACCACGGCCGCCTCGCGCGACCGCGGCGCTTCGGGAGCGACGACGCAGTCGATCTCGACGATCTCCGACAGGTCGAGCCCGGGGGCCTTCTGATAAGGCCGCCGGAACTTGAGCTTGAGTTCGCCCGTGGTGTCGTCCCAGCGCGGCGCCTCGGCGCTGGCGGAAAGGGACTTGGCGACCGCGGCGCTGACCGCAGGCGCGATCGCCCCCCGGTCGAGCGTGCCGTCCGGCCTCATCCAGCCCGCGGCGGGCACGCGTACCGCGTAGTCGATGTTATAATAGGCGCTGGTCGTCCACCCGACCTCAATGACGCCGGGCGTTCCTCGCAAGCGCCCCACGACGCCCTCGGCGCGCATCGGATCGACGGTCAAGGTGAGCGTCCGCTCACCCGTGCGCAGGTTGACGCAGCCTTCCGTCAGGTCCTCGCTGCGCACCAAGACCTTGTCGGCGCGCAAGCGCTTCAGAACCTCGACAACAGCCTCCCGCTTCACGCGCACGAGGAGTGCGTCGGGCATGACCTCCGTGAAATCCTTCGGGTCCGTTTGCAACACATCGGAGGATGCTTCGGCGGCCCGGTGATCCTCTTCACTCACGTCCGAGAGGCTCTCGGTCGCGACCTTCGTCTCCACGGCGCCGCGCCGGATCGTGCCCTCGAAGCTCACGCCGTCGGCGGCCGGAGTGCGGGTGAGGGTGACGGTGACCGCGAGCTTCTCCTCCTGGCTCACGGCGCTGCCCGTGAGCCGCGGTCCGCTCGGCTTCAGCTCGGCCACGAAGCGGTCCTTGCGCCCCCCAGGCGCGACATCGTGGCAAAGGTCGAGGGTCGCGGACACAAGGCGCGCTCCCTGACGGACCTCCCGGAGGATGCCGTCGACGGGCAGATCCCCCATGAAGCCTTGATAGAGATAGATGTAGCGAACGGTCTGGCCCGTCGCCGGTCGAGGCGGGCTCTTGCTGGCCTGAGCCAACGCCAGGGTCGAAAATGCGGCGAGCCCTGAAATTCCCAAAACAATCGGCAGCGCGGCGCGCATCATCGCTCTCCTCGCGAACACGTCGATGACCTGCCCATGATGCACTCATCAGGGAGCATGTCGAGCGAAGCGGGGCGGTCTCCATCCCTCTTTCCTGAACGAGGCGCGCTTGGCGGGTCCGCGGCCGCCGGGAGGATCTTTGTGCACGGCCGGATTTTGATGCCTTGTATTCGCCTTGGTTGGCGCCTATCTCTCCGTCATCGACTTTGGCCGGACGACTGGGCTGATCCGCCTTCGCTGACGCAGGGCGCACGTTTCAGGTTCTCTCCAAACATCGATGACCCGAGTGACCGGGCCCGCCCGGGAGCTCACGTGCACCTGACAGACGAAGGATATGTCATGACCAACGGTACCGTTAAGTTCTACAACGACCAAAAAGGCTTCGGCTTCATTCAACCGGACAGCGGCGGCAAGGACGTGTTCGTCCATGCGACCGCTCTTGAGCGCGCCGGCATTCGCAGCCTCTACGAGGGCCAGAAGGTGTCGTTCGACACGGCTGAGGATCGCCGTACCGGCAAGATCGCCGTCAACAACATCCAAATGGCCTGAAGCCATTGATCGGGCGCGTGCGATCGCCGCGCCCTTTCGAACGCCGCTCCCACGGGAGCGGCTTTTTTGTTGGGCGACGTCAAACCTGGAGATCCGGCCGTGGCCAAGGAAGAGTTGATGCAGTTCGATGGGCTCGTGACCGAGATCCTTCCCGACGCCCGCTTTCGCGTTCGGCTCGACGCCGGGCAGGAGATTGTCGCCTATACGGCCGGCAAGATGAAGCGAAACCGGATCAAGACCCTCGCCGGCGACCGTGTCACCATCGAGATGTCCCCCTATGATCTCGAGAAGGGCCGCCTTGTGTTCCGCCACAAGGACGAGCGAGCGGCGCCCCGCCGGCAGCAGGCGCGCCCTCAGTTCCGCCGGCGTTGAGCCTCACCGGCGGGCTACGAACATCCACTGGAAGGACCTGTCATGCGCCTCTTCATCTTCCGCTCGCAAAAGCGACCTGATCTGCGTGCCTTCACCGGCGACGATACCGGCAGCAAGCTCCCCGAAAAGCACGGGCCGTGGGACGCGACCGGCGTCGTTCGCGCCGACAAGGACCCGCCGCACGGCTTCCCGCGAGCAGCGATTGAAGCCTCGATCGCCGCCCGCGGCTTTCAGCTTTGGCAGCTCAACCGGTCGAAGTGAACGCGTCGGCGGCGTTGCCGCCGCCGGCACCCTCCCTCCCCGCGAGCGGGAGACGCGTGAAGTGCGGCCAAGGCGGGGCGGCGGCGCTGCCGGTCCTGCCGAACCGCCGCTGCGCTCCGGCCACCCTCCCCCGCCAGGGAAGGAGGATCGCCGCGCCTTACCAGCTCGCCAGCGCCGCCCCCTGGAATTTCTGCTCGATGAAGGCCTTCACCTCCGGTGAGCGATAGGCCTCCACGAGCGCCTTCACCCAGGGCTTGTCCTTGTCTTCGGCCCGCACGGCGATGACGTTCACGTAAGGACCCTTGGCGTCTTCCCGCAGGATGGCGTCCTTGGTGGGGTTGAGGCCTGCCGGCACGGCGTAGTTGGTGTTCACCGCGGCAACGTCCACATCGTCGAGGGCGCGCGGCGCCTGAGCCGCATCGATCTCGATGAATTTCAGCTTCTTCGGGTTCTCCACGATGTCGGCGACGGTCGGCTTGAGGCCGGCGCTCTCCTTGACCTTGATCACCCCCTTGTCCTGCAGGAGGAGGAGGGTGCGCCCGCCATTCGTCGGATCGTTCTGGATCGCGAAGCGGGCCCCGTCCGGCACCTCGTTCCAGCTCTTGTACTTCTTGGAGTAGATGCCCATCGGGAAATTCACCGTGTAGGCGACGCTCTCGATCTTGAAGCCCCGGTCGGCCTTCTGGTTGTCGAGATAGGGCTGATGCTGGAAGGAGTTGGCCTCGATCTCGCCGGAGGCCAGCGCCGTGTTCGGGATGACGTAATCCGAGAACTCGATGATCTTGAGATCGAGCCCCTTCTTGGCTGCGACGGGCTTCACGGCCTCGAGGATCTGGGCGTGCGGACCCGGCGTGACGCCGACGCGGATGGTCTGCGGCTGCTGCGCGAGGGCGGGCAGCGCCAGCGCCGCGGCGAGAGCGGCAACAGCGAGGGTTCGGAAAGGCATGATGGTTCTCCTTGCATGAGCTCAATCAGGTGTGGCGCAGGCGCTTGTTGAGCCGGCGCGCCAGGCGGTCGCCGAGGCTCTGCACGCCCTGGACGAGGACGATGAGGATGACCACGACCGCGGCCATCACCTCGGGCATGAAGCGCTGGTAGCCATAGCGGATGCCGAGATCTCCGAGCCCGCCGCCGCCGACGGCGCCGACCATGGCCGAGAAGCCGATGAGGCTGACGACCGCCAGCGTCAGGCCGAGCACGATGGCCGGCAGCGCCTCGGGGATGAGGACCTTGAAGACGATCTGCAGGGGGCTTGCGCCGAAGGCCCGGGCCGCCTCGACCAGGTTCTGGTCGACCTCTCGGATCGCGCCCTCGATCAGGCGTGCGATGAACGGGGTCGCCGCCACCGTGAGCGGCACGATCGCCGCCGTCGTGCCGATCGAGGTGCCGGCGATCAGCCGCGTGAAGGGAATGATCGCCACGACCAGGATGATGAAGGGCGTCGAGCGCGTGGCATTGACGAGGATGCCGAGGGCGCGGTTGAGGAGAGGCGCGGCGAAAAGCTCGCCCTTGCCGCTTGTCGCCAGGAACACCCCCAGGGGCAGGCCGAACAGCGTCCCGAGCGTTGCCGCCACCGCCACCATGTAGAGGGTCTCGCCCGTCGCTTCGACGATCAGGCGGGCGAGTTGAGGGGAGATCAGGTCAGGCCACATGGCCGAGCACCTCCGTGCCAAGACCGAACTCGGAATGCAGGAAGTTGAGCGCCCGCTCGGTCTCCGGGCCGCTTGGCACCGTCACGACCAGCGCCCCGAACGGGCGGCCGGCGATCTCATCGACCGTGCCGGCGACGATGTTGGCCTCGATCGCCTCGTCACGAGCGAGCCGCGCGATCACGGGCTCGGTCGCGAACGCCCCGCGAAAGGCGATGCGCAGCACCGTCTGGCCGCCCGGCACGGGCTTGGGCAGAAGGTGCTTGACCAGGGAGGGCGGCAGGGCGCGCCCCGTCTCCTCGGAGAGGAAGGAGCGCGTCACCGGATGCCTCGGCCGCGTGAAGATGTCGAAGACGTCGCCCTGCTCCACGATCCTGCCGGCGTCGAGCACCGCAACCTCCCGGGCGATCGAGCGGATCACCGACATCTCATGGGTGATGAGCAGGATGGTGAGATCGAGCTCGCGGTTGATGCGCGCGAGAAGTTCCAGGATCGAGCGCGTCGTTTCCGGGTCGAGGGCGGACGTCGCTTCGTCCGAGAGCAGGACCTTGGGGTTCGTGGCGAGGGCCCGCGCAATGCCGACCCGCTGCTTCTGGCCTCCGGACAGCTCCGCGGGATAGCGGTCGCGCTTGTCGGAGAGGCCGACGAGATCGAGGAGTTCCTCCACGCGCCTCCTGATCGCCGCCCCGTCGGCGCCGGCGACCTCGAGCGGAAGCGCCACATTCTCGGCGGCGGTGCGGGAGGAGAGGAGGTTGAAGTGCTGGAAGATCATGCTGATCGAGCGGCGCGCCGCTCGCAGCTCCGCTTCCGACTTCGACGAGATCTCCAACCCGTCGACGACGACGCGACCCGCGCTTGGCCGCTCGAGCCCGTTGACGAGACGGATCAGGGTCGACTTGCCGGCGCCGGAGCGGCCGATCACGCCGAGGATCGAACCTCGGCTGACCGAGAGATCGACCTCGTGAAGGGCGGCGACGAAGGGCTGCCCGTTGCGGGCAGGAAAGCGCTTGGACACGCTCTCGAAGCGGATGATCGCGTCATCCTCCGGTTCGAAGGCGATCGGAGCGATGGGTTCGGACAGCGTCAGGGGAGCATTCATGGCGCACCGATGCGGCACTCGAGGGCCGCGGCGAGAAGGAGCGGGACGGAGGTGGGGAGCCGCTTCAGCGGCAGGGCGGCGTCAGGAGGCGCGCCGACAGAGGCAAGCGATCATCATGGTCTCCCCTTTCGAGCCCACGAACTCGCTTCGTGGCGCTTTAGCATTTGGTGACGCGGTGCAAGCTGCTCGCTCAAATCCCCGCGGCCGGCGTGAGGCGCCGAACGGCTCCTATTTGACCTCGTAGGATCGTTCGGTCAAGCAGTTTCGTTCTGAATATCGGCCGATTAGTTCTGCATTCCATACATGCCCCGTTTGCATGCTCCGCCCGACTGCGGGCGCGATGCGGGGCGGAACCGGCCTGACGTGCCGAGGGTTGAGCGCTCGGAGGAGCCTTTGCAAGGCTTCAAGATCCCGGAGCATGATCATGCGCATCTTGATGGCAGCCGCCGCGCTGGCGCTTCTTGGAGCGTCGACCGCCGCTCAGGCGCAGGGAGTTGTGCGCGGCGCGCAGGAAGGCGCCGCCGTCGGCCATCGCGCCGCGGGGCCTGTCGGCGCGGCAGTGGGCGGCACGGTCGGCGGCGTGACGGGCGGGGTCGTCGGCGGCGTGAAGGGCGTCCTCGGCATTCCTCAACAGACCGGAACCGTCCGCAAGCCTTACCGCAAGCGGGCCGCCGCCCGGCGGCGCTGATCCCGGCAGGGAAGGAGCCTCGACCCGGGGACGGCGCGATCCGCCGTCCCGCCCCAGGCGGAGGACATCTCATGAGCGACCTGGACGTCGCGGCCGATCGGCCCTGGACCCTCGAAGCCGTGCAGCAGTTGACCGAGCTTGCCCGCGAGCGCGTGCCGGCGACCGTGATCTCGTTGAAGCTCAAGCGCTCCTTGGCCTCGGTCCACGCCAAGCTGGCCGAACTTGGCCTCACCGTGCCGGCCGAGTAGAGCTCGGAACCCTCACGCGTCGCGACGCGATGGGCCCTTCGGACCGGGGGGCCGTGCGGCCGTCCGCTGAGAGGAGGTGACAAGGACCTTGGTCCGCGTCCTCGCGGCCGCTGTCTGCCCTCCGAGGATGCGGCGATCGAACTTGCCCTTGTGCGAGCAGCCGCTTGCCCCTAAAAGCTCTCTTGCGCCACGTTGCGGGCTCTTCTTGGGCTCCCTGCGGGCGCTGCGCACCCGTAGCTCAGCTGGATAGAGCGTTGCCCTCCGAAGGCAGAGGTCACAGGTTCGAATCCTGTCGGGTGCGCCAATCTCACACCGTCCGGCCCGGAGACATGGGGGACGGAACGTACCTAAGACATAGGTGACAACCCAGGCCCGAAGGGCCGGCGAGTTTGGCCTGTCGCTCAAGAAGCGACGTTGTCGCCCCCTGCCGATCGTCTTCGCCCTCGTGGACGGCGTGACATCGCGCACCTTACGGGAAATCAGTGCGTCGGATGTTGTTGAGGACCCGGTGCAGGAGCGTGAGGAGGGCTTGGCACTCGGCCTCTGAGAAGCCGTGGAGCGCCCGGTTCGCCTGCGCCTGAGCAACGGGAAAGACGGTGCGAAAGGCCGCCCGGCCTCCTTCCGTGATGAACACCTCGACCACGCGATTGTCGTTGGCGCGAACCCGCCGTTCGGCCAACCCGTCCCTCTCCATCTGATCGACGACGCGGGTGAGCGTCGAATGATCCATGACGCAATAGACGGCCAGCTCCGTCATGCTGCGGCCATCCCGCGCCATGAGGACGGCGAGGACGCGCCAGCGCGCCTGGGTCATCCTCAGGGGGCGCAAGGCTTCAAGCAGATCGAGATTGAGACGATTGACGATGCGGTTCAGGAGGTAAGGCACGAAGCGATCGAGATCCATCGCGGGCCCGTCGGAGCTCTTCTTGATCGGGTCGGCCATCGTCCTCCTCCCAAAGGTCCGGTCGCTCATCGCCCCGCTTGACGACCGATTATTTGAAGTTTCAAATAACGCGAGGGGCCGATCAAGAGCCCCGTGGAATGACGTCTGAATGGCCCCGTGACGGGCGGCATGCCGACGGGAGCCGAAGCGCCAACAGAGGGTCCTGCCGATGCTGAAGAAGTTGCTGACCGCCGTTCCCGTCTTGCTGCTCAGCGCGGGGATCGCGGCCGCTCAGGAGGTCACGCTTCGCGCCGTCAGCGCGTTCCAGGAGGGCACGGCGTTCTCCCGGCCTTTCGAAGCCTTCGTCAAGAAGGTGAACGAGGACGGCAAGGGGCTCGTCCGCATCAACTTCGTCGGCGGGCCGCGAGCGATGCCGCCGCTCGAGCTCGGCAATGCGCTGCGCGCCGGCGTCGTCGACATGATCAATGCCTCGAGCGCCTTCTATTCCAACCTCCTCCCGGAAGGCGAGGCGCTCAAGATGTCGACCCGCTCCATGGAGGAGCTGCGCAAGAATGGCGGGTGGGAGCTCCTCAACAGGCTGCATAACGAGAAGGTCAACGCCTACTATCTCGGCCGGCATGGCGAAGGCATTCCCTTCCATCTCTACTTGGCCCGGGAGATCGCCAAGCCTGACCTCACCGGGCTGACCATCCGCACGACGCCGACCTATCGGGCCTTCTTCACGGCGCTTGGTGCGAACCTCGTCACGACGCCTCCGGGCGAGGTCTATACGGCGCTCGAGCGCGGCGTCGTGCAAGGCTATGGCTGGCCGGCGGTCGGAATCTTTGATCTCGGCTGGCAGGAGCGCACCAAATATCGCGTCGAGCCGGGCTTCTACACCGTCGACGTGAATATCCTGGTGAATTTGCAGAAGTGGAATTCGCTCAGCGACGCGCAGAGGAAGGTCCTCACCGACGCGGCCCTGTGGGTCGAGGAGCAGCAGCGGAAGGACAATGCCGCGCTCGTGAAATCCGAGCTCGCCCGGCAGGAGCAGGCCGGCATCAAGCCCATCGTCTTCGCCGGCGAGCAACGGGCGGCATGGGAGAAGGCGGCGCGCGAGGCCGGCTGGATGGAGGTCGAGAAGGCGACGCCGCAACATCACAAGGAGCTCCGCCGCCTGCTCTCGTCCGATTGAGGCGGCATGGCTCGGGAGGCTTCACCCGTGGATCGTCTCTCGCAGGCCTATGGCCACCTGCTTTGGGGCTTGGCGATCGTTGCGGCGGCGCTCATCGGGATCATGCTGGTGGGCATCGCGGCCGACGTGTTCCTGCGCAACGTCCTCGTCTCGGGAATTCGCGGGATCGTCGAATACACCGAGTTCGGCCTCTATCTGTCCGTGATCCTTGCCGCGCCTTGGCTCCTGAACCGCGGCCAGCATATCCGGGCCGACCTGTTGGGGCAGTTCGGCCCCCGCCCCTTGCTACGGGTCGTGGACGTCCTTGCGGACGCCCTCGGGCTCGCGGTCAGCGCCATCGTCGCCTGGTACGCGCTGCAATCCGCGATCGAGAGCTACGCGATCGGCTCCGTCGTCCGCCGCACGGTCGAGATTCCCGAATGGATGCTGATCGTCCCGCTCGCCGTGGCGATGCTGCTCCTGTGCGGCGAGTTCGTCTTTCGCCTGCATCGATCGATCATGCATCCGGACGCCCGTCACGACGACGTCCGTTCGATGGCCTGAGGAGGCGGCGCGACCATGGACTGGACTGAGGCGGCCCTTCTCCTGCTCGGCGGCGTCACGGCGCTCATCCTCATCGGGCCGCCGGTTGCCTTCGCCTTTCTTGCCATCAACATCGTCGGCGCGATCCTCCTCATGGGAGGCGAGCCGGGCCTCAAGCAGCTGGTCCGCAACTCGATCGCCTCGCTCAACAACTTTTCCCTCACTCCGATCCCGTTTTTCATCCTGATGGGCGAGGTCCTGTTCCATACCGGCGTCGCCATGAAGGCGATCGACGCCGTCGACCAGGCCATCCGGCGCGTGCCCGGACGGCTCGCCATCGTCGCCATCGTGGCCGGCACGATCTTCTCAGCCATCTCCGGCTCCACCATCGCCACAACGGCGATGCTCGGCTCTCTGCTCCTGCCCCAGATGCTGCAGCGGGGGTACGAGCGGAAGATGGCGATGGGCCCGATCATGGCCATTGGCGGCGTCGACGTCCTCATCCCTCCCTCGGCGCTCACGGTGCTGCTGGGAAGTCTCGCCGGCATCTCGATCTCCGGACTGCTGATCGGCGGCGTCCTTCCAGGGATCATCCTGAGCGCGCTCTTCGTTGGCTACGTGGTGATCCGCTGCGGGATCGATCCATCGCTCGCGCCCGCGCAGGCCGGCCCGACCCGGACGAAGCCGTCCCTCGCCCCGCTCCTCGTGCATCTTGCGCCCCTCCTTGCGATCTTCGGGGCGGTGGTGGGCAGCATGCTCCTCGGCTGGGCGACACCGACCGAGTCCGGTGCCCTCGGGGCGCTGGCCACCATCGCCGTCGCCGCCGTCTATCGCCAGCTGACCTTTCAGGCGCTCACCAAGGCGCTTCTCGGCTCGGTGGTCGTCTCGGGAGCCGTGCTCTTCATCCTGATGGCGGCCGTGACCTTCTCCCAGATCCTGAGCTTCTCGGGCGCGACGTCAGGCCTCATCGGCCTCATCCAGGGGGCGAACCTGTCCCCGACCATGCTCCTCCTCGGCATGCTCGCCGTCCTGCTGTTGCTTGGGTGCTTCATCGACCAGATCAGCATGATGATGATCACCTTGCCCTTCTACATGCCGATCCTGCGCGACCTGCGCGTCGACGAGGTCTGGTTCGGCATCCTGTTCCTCATCTGCATGCAGATCGGCTTGCTGACGCCGCCCTTCGGCCTCCTGTTGTTCGTGATGAAGGGCGCGGCGCCTCCCGACGTGCGACTGAGCGAGGTCTACGCAGCCGCCGCGCCTTATGTGCTCTTGATGGTGCTGATGCTGGGCCTCGTGTTTGCGTTTCCCTGGCTTGCGACGGGGCTGGCGAGCTCCGGCCGCTGACGGGCCGAGGCGTCCTGGAGGACGGATGGATGGCGGAACGATCGTTCAAGAAAGAGGTCGAAAAGCTCCGCCTTGGGGCCGGCGAGGAGTTTCGCGGCGAGGGTATCCTGGCGGTCGCCAAGGCCTTGCTGCAGTCCGGGGTCGCTTACGTGGCGGGCTATCAGGGCGCGCCCATCTCCCACCTGATGGACGTGCTCACCGATGCGAACGAGATCCTCGAAGAGCTCGGCGTGCGCTTTGAGTCGAGCGCCAGTGAAGCGACGGCGGCCGCGACCCTTGCTGCCTCGGTGAACTATCCCCTGCGCGGCGCCGTCACCTTCAAGGCGACTGTCGGGACGAACGTCGCCTCGGACGCCCTGGCGAACCTCGCCTCGAGCGGAGTGACGGGCGGCGCCCTCATCATCGTCGGTGAGGATTACGGCGAGGGCTCCTCGATCATGCAGGAGCGAAGCCACGCCTTCGCCATGAAGTCGCAGATCTGGCTGCTCGATCCGCGGCCGAACCTGCCCTCGATCGTCCGGGCGGTGCAAGAGGGGTTCGAGCTCAGCGAAGCCTCGAACACCCCGGTCATGCTCGAATTGCGCATCCGCGCCTGCCATGTCTATGGACGGTTTACGACACAGGACAATCTGCGTCCGTCCTTCACGCTCAAGGAAGCGGTCGAGCATCCGCGCCGCGATGTCGACCGGATCGTGCTGCCTCCTGCAAGCTACCTGCATGAGAGGGAAAAGGTCGAGAAGCGGTGGCCCGCCGCCGTGCGCTTCATCGAGGAGCACAAACTCAACGAGTTCTTCGCGGGAGATGCGGACGACATCGGCATCGTGATGCAGGGCGGGATGTACAACACGGCCATCCGCGCCCTCGAGCTGCTCGGCTTGGCCGATGCCTTCGGCGAGAGCCGCATCCCTCTTTACGTGCTCAACGTCACCTACCCGCTCGTCGACTCCGAGCTCATCCGCTTCTGCCAGGGCAAACGGGCCATCCTGATCGTCGAGGAAGGCCAGCCCGAGTTCATCGAGCAGGCCGTCAACACGATCTTGCGCCGCGCCGACTGCCAAACCCGCGTGGAAGGCAAGGGCATGCTGCCGCTCGCTGGCGAGTATACCGGCGCGGCGATGAAGGAGGGCTTTGCCAAGTTCGTCCGAGCCTACCGCCCCGATCTTCTCGATCGGAATGCGCTGACGCCGGGCGCGGCAAGCGACGCGCGAGAGCGGCTGGAAGAGGCGGCGAAGACCGTGGCGCCGAACGTCCATCCGCGCCCGCCCTCCTTCTGCACGGGATGCCCGGAACGACCGATCTTCGCCGCCATGAAGCTCGTCGAGCGCGAGCTCGGGCCGCATCACGTCAGCTGCGACATCGGCTGTCACCTGTTCTCGATCCTACCGCCTTTCAACATCGGCCAGACCACCATGGGCTACGGCCTCGGCGGCGCGGGGGCGGCGGCGTTGAACGTCAAGGCCGGCAAGAGGGCCATCGCCGTCATGGGGGACGGCGGCTTCTGGCACAACGGGCTTGTCTCCTCGATCGGCAATGCGGTCTTCAACAAGAGCGACAACGTCCACATCATCGTCGACAACGGCTACTCGGCGGCGACGGGCGGGCAGGATCTCCTGTCATCGATGGCCGACAATGCGATCCGTTCGACCCGCAACCCGATCGAGAAGGCCGTCCGGGGCGTCGGCGTGAAATGGGTGCGGACGATCAAACGCACCTACGATGTCGCCCGGATGCGCGACACGTTGAAGGACGCGCTGACCACCAAGGAAAGTGGTCCGAAGGTCATCATCGCGCAATCGGAATGCATGCTGAACAAGCAAAGGCGCGAGCGCCCGAAGATGGGCAAGGCGATCGCCGAGGGCCGGCGGGTCGTGCGCGAGCGCTTTGGCGTCGATCCGGAGACCTGCACCGGCGACCATTCCTGCATCCGGCTCTCCGGCTGCCCGTCGCTGACGATCGCACCCCACCCGGATCCGCTGCGCAAGGAGCCTGTGACGAGAGTGATCAATTCCTGCGTCGGTTGCGGACTGTGCGGTGAAGTCGCCCACGCGGCCGTCCTGTGCCCGTCCTTCTACCGGGCCTCGATCATCTCCAATCCGACCCGATGGGACCGGTTCAAGGCGAACGTCCGTAGCGCGGTCATCGGCTACCTGCAGCGACGGATCGGGCGGCGCATGGCGGTGATGGCATGACCGCGGGAGCAATTCATGCTGCAGGGGCGTCAAGAGTCCGCCCCATCACCGTCGCCATCCTCGCCATGGGCGGTGAGGGCGGCGGCGTCCTTGCCGATTGGATCGTCGACGTAGCGGAACATGGAGGCTACCTCGCCCAGGCGACATCCGTGCCTGGCGTCGCGCAGCGCACCGGCGCCACGATCTATTATCTTGAGCTCTTCCCGAGGAGCGCGGCACAGGCGCGTCGGCGCGATCCGGTTCTGGCGCTCATGCCTGTCCCCGGCGACGTCGACATCGTGATCGCCTCCGAACTGATGGAAGCGGGCCGCGCCGTTCAGCGTGGTCTCGTCACCCCGGATCGCACGACCCTGATCGCCTCGACGCACCGCGTCTACGCGATCACCGAGAAGATCGCGCTTGGCGAAGGCCGGGTCGACAGCGCTGCGCTCCTGGAGGGCTGCCGCATGGCGGCGCGCCGACTCATCGCCTTCGACATGGCCGGGCTCGCCGAGGCGACGGGGAGCATCATCAGCGCCGTGCTGTTCGGTGCGCTTGCCGGCTCTGGCGCCCTGCCGTTCCAGCGCACCGCGTTCGAGGCTGCGGTCCGGCGGGGCGGAGTCGGCATCAAAGCCAGCCTTGCAGCTTTCGCGGCAGGCTACGAGGCGGCAAAAGGTGGAACGGACCCTGCTCCTTCCATCCCCGGCAGCGGGGCGGCCGAGATCAGGTCGGCAGCGCTTGCGCCTCTTTTGGCAGAGGTGGAGCAGAGCTTCCCTGGGCCGGCGCTTGGCATCGCGCGGGAGGGCGTCCTGCGAGCAGCCGACTACCAGGACGCGGCCTATGCGCGGCTTTATCTCCAACGCCTCAAGCCGTTCATCGTGATCGAGCAGAACCATGGGGACGGCACGGGCCGGCTTCTCGCCGAGGTTGCCCGGCACTTGGCGCTTGCCATGACCTATGAGGACACGATCCGTGTCGCGGAGCTCAAGATCAGGCCGGAGCGGTTCATGCGTGTTCGCGAGGAAGCGCGTCTCGCGAGCGGCCAGATCCTCGAGATCGCCGAGTTCATGCATCCGAGGGTTCAAGAGATTGCCGAGACTCTGCCCGCGCCTCTTGGCCGCTGGATGCTCGGCTCGCGGCGGGCCCGGGCCCTGCTTGGCCGCCTCACCCGAAAGGGACGCACCATCAGGACCACCTCGATCAGCGGCTTCCTGCTCCTCTACTTCGTTGCGAAGATGAAGCCTCTGCGGCCCCGCTCGCTGCGTTACACGATTGAGCAGGACGCGTTGGATCGCTGGCTGAAGGTCGTCGCCGAGACAGCGCAGCGGGACTACGCGCTCGCTGTGGAAGCTGCCGAATGCCGCGCGCTCGTGAAGGGCTACGGCGAGACGCACGAGCGGGGCCGGGAGCGTTTCGACGCGCTCATGGCCGCTCTGCCGCGGATCGCGGACAGGCAGGATGCGGCGCCTCGACTCGCCGAGCTGCGCAAGGCCGCGCTGGCCGATGAGACCGGAGAGGCTCTGAAGAAGGCTTTGGCCGCTCTCGGCGCCGACGATGGGGACCATCGCGCCCTCGCTCCGGGAGACGCGGCTGGTCGGCTCTCGCCGGGCGAGCCGCAACATCGAGCCGCGTGAACGGCCTTCGTCGCGGCATGCTCACGCGATGGGAAACAGGTTCATGCGTTTTGGCGGAACCCGTCGCAACGCGATCACGATCTCACGTGCCCTCCAGCGTTCGCTCCGGCTCTTGCGGGCGCCCGGCGGCGCTCAAGCGGGGGGATGAAGCTCGGGCAGGTCGGCGCGAAGCCAGGCGAGGCGGTTGATGGCCCGTCCGGCGAGCGCCTGGGCGCGGCGCACGGCCTGCTCGTCGCCCCGCCCTTCGGCGGCATCAAGATAGCCGTCGACCAGGAGCTCGGAAAGCGCGACCGCATCCTCGGGGATGCGCTCCCCGGACGCCCGGGACGTGAGGCGAAGCGGGCCGTGCGTCAGGTCCTCGGCCGTGGCCCTCGCTTCGTCCGCGAACTGCCGGATGCGGGCGGCATCCGGTGGCGCCGCCCTGGCCGCGAGCGCATCGAGCTGGCCGGCCAGGTGGCGCTCGAGCTCGGCAGCATCGAGGGTGCCGGGCGAGCCGGTCGCCGCGGAGCGCTCGGCGTGAAAGGCGCGACGACGCTCGCGCCGGAGCGTCGCCACATGGCCGAGCTCTTCGGCGGCCATGGCCTCGGCGGCGCGGCGAACCTCAGGCTTCTCGGCCTGCGCCGCCACATAGGTCCAGAATGCAAAGGCCCGCTCCTCGTTGCGCACCGCCATCGACAAAGTGCGATAGGCCGTGAGCAGCCGGGGATCAGCCAGGGCGATCCCCTCGTCGTCGAAGGTCTCGGGGACGGTCCAACGCACGAGGGAAGGATCCGGCTCGCGTCCCTGTTCCGCCTGCGACCATTGCATGATTCCCTCGATGTGGCCGCGCTCCTCGGACGAGAGACGTTCGAAGACGTCGGCCAGACGGGAATTGCCCTCGGCGCGCATGCGCGCACCGATTTGCGCATAGCGGGTCGCCGCCTCGTCCTCCATGGCATGAGCCAGCGCAAAGAGCTCGTCGAGCGACTCGATCGGCCGAGGAGGCTCACGGGTGAGAAGCGACATCGGCTGGCTCCGGGTGCAAGGGCATGTGCCGTGAGAGGAACGGTGTCGTCGCTCTGGCGAGGTTGACACTGATTTTCTGACGGTCAATTGTCCCACATCAAGGACCGGGCCTCCGAGCTGCGCCAAGAGGGCAGCGCTCGGACCGGCCCCATCCTCCGGACCCTGCAGGAACGAGCGCGCGGAACCTATCCGCCGTGCGCACGTTGGCGTCTTTCTTCCTTGCGTCACCACGGCTCCGGAAGGCCCCTGTTGCTCCAGCGATCTGTGCCGACGAACCGCCCGCCGCGCCTTGCATCCCGTGCCTCATGGATGACGGCGGCGATCCTCGCGGCTTTGGTGCTTCTGCTGCTCGCGGCAAGCGGAGCGGCGCGGGCCGCAGGCCGCGTCCAGGAGTTCTTGCAGAAGGTCAGCCCGGCCGAGGTTTTCCCAGGCGCTGACCGCTTCGGGGAGCCCCAAGGGGATCCGCCGCTCGTTCCCGTTTTCGCCGCCGGTCGGCCGCTCGGCTTCGTCTATCTCAACTCGGACTTCACCAACGCGGTCGGCTATTCCGGCAAGCCGATCCACATGCTTGTCGGCATCGACCCCCAGGGGGTGATCCGAGGCATCAGGCTCGTCGACCACAAGGAGCCGATCGTCCTCGTCGGTATCCCCGAGCGGCGCGTCGTTGAGGCGATGAACGCTCTCATCGGCAAAGCCATGGCCCCCGTGGCAAGCGGGGCCGAGCGGCCGCCCCAGGTGGACATCGTGAGCGGCGCCACCGTCACGGTGCTCGTCATGGGCGACAGTGTCGTGCGCTCGGCGGTGCGCATCATCCGCAGCGGGCGGCTGGGCACGGCCTCGAATGCCCCGGCAGCGGCCGCGATGGCTCGGAGGGTCGATCGCGAAACATCCGAGGTCCGGAATTGGGAGGCCCTTGTCGGCGACGGCTCCGTCCGACGCCTTCACCTCACCATCGGGGAGGTCAACGAGGCTTTCGCGAAGGCGGGCAATCAAGCGGCGGCCGACAACCCGGAGCCGGGCGAGGCGGACGACACCTTCATCGACCTCTATGTGGCGCCGGTCAGCGTGCCCACGATCGGACGCAGCCTTCTCGGCGCCGAGGTCTATGAGCGCCTGCGAGCCCGGCTGAAGGCGGGGCAGGAGGCGATCCTTGTCGCCGGCGACGGAGTGTATTCCTTCAAGGGCTCGGGCTATGTGCGTGGCGGCATCTTCGATCGCATCGAGCTGCTGCAAGACGGACAGAGCACGCGCTTCCGCGATCGTCATCACACGAGGCTCGGGGCGATTGCGGCGCAAGGCGCCCCCGATCTGCGCGAGATCGCTCTGTTCGTGGTGCCCGAGGAATTCAAGCTGGATTTGGCTGAACCTTGGCAGCTGCAACTGCTGGTGCAGCGCAATGTCGGCGCCCGCGACAAGGCCTTTCTCACCTTCGACATCGGCTACACGCTGCCGGAGAAATATCTCGCGCCGCAGCCCTCGACGTCTGCGCCCCCATCCTCTGCAACGGCCCCGGCCCCCGCGCCTGCTTCTTCGCCGCCGACCGCTGCCCCGAGGGCGCCCCTCGACGATGCCGAGGCCCTCCGCGCCGGGCCGTTGGAAGAACCGTTGTGGGTGAAGCTCTGGAAGACGAACGCGGTCTCGATCGGGATCACCGCCGCCGCCCTGTCGGTCCTCACCGGGATCTTCTTCTTCCAGGATGCGCTCGTGCGGCGGCCGCAGACCTATGTCTGGGTGCGCCGGGCCTATCTCGCCTTCACGCTGGTCTGGCTCGGCTGGTACGCCAACGCCCAGCTCTCGGTGGTGAACGTCATCACCTTCACCAACGCGCTCATCACCGGCTTCAACTGGGAGTTCTTCCTCTCCGCGCCGTTGATCTTCATCCTCTGGGCCGCGATCGCTGCCGGGCTCCTCTTCTGGGGGCGCGGGCCGTTCTGCGGATGGCTCTGCCCCTTCGGGGCGCTGCAGGAGCTCCTCAACACCATCGCCCAATGGCTGAAGGTGCCTCAGATCGCCGTGCCGTGGGGCCTGCATGAGCGCCTGTGGCCCATCAAGTACATCATCTTCCTTGGGCTGTTCGGGCTGTCCCTCTACTCGGTGGCCCTGGCGGAGGTCTTCGCCGAGGTCGAGCCGTTCAAGACGGCGATCATCCTCAAATTCGCGCGCGACTGGCCTTTCGTGGTCTATGCGCTGACGCTGCTCGCCGCCGGCCTTGTCATCGAGCGCTTCTTCTGCCGCTATCTATGCCCGCTCGGCGCGGCCCTGGCCATTCCCGGCAAGATCCGGATGTTCGAGTGGTTGAAGCGCTGGCCCGAATGCGGCTCGCCCTGTCAGCGCTGCGCCAAGGAATGTCCGGTCCAGTCAATTCATCCTGAGGGCTTCATCAACGTCAACGAGTGCATCTACTGCATGCACTGCCAGGAGCTCTACCACGACGACCAGCGCTGCCCGCATATGATCCAGGTGCGGCTGAAGCGGGAACGGCGCGAGGCGCTTTCGTCGCCCTCCATGCGCCAGATCAAGGACGGTCCCAGCGGACCGGCTAAACCGGTCATCACCCACAAGGGCAAGCTCGTCGGCGCGCCCACCGACCAGTCGAGCGCGGCTGACGTTCCCACCAGCGCTTCATAACCAAGGAGGCTTCGATGGCCACAAAGGACGACAAGAGATTGAGCCGCCGCGCGCTGCTCGGCACAGCGACGGCCGCCGGGGCCATCGGAGCCGCGGGCGGCGCTGGGATCAGCGAGCTTGCATCCACCTCGGCCGAGGCCCAGACCCGACCTGCCCAGCCGGCTGCGCCCCGCCCCGCGCCCTCGACGGCCAACAAATACGAGGTGAAGCCGGGCGAACTCGACGAGTATTACGTCTTCTTCTCCAGCGGCCAGACCGGGGAGGTCCGCATCGTCGGCCTGCCCTCCATGCGCGAGCTGATGCGCATCCCCGTCTTCAACCGGGACAGCGCGACGGGCTGGGGGCAGACGAATGAGAGCCTCAAGGTGCTGACCGAGGGAATGACGCCCGAGTACCGCGAGCTTCTGAAGGGGCGCGAAGGGATCTACATGAACGGGGATCTCCATCACCCGCATCCCTCGTTCACCGACGGCACTTACGACGGGCGCTATCTCTTCGCCAACGACAAGTCGAACACCCGGGTCTGCCGCATCCGGCTCGACGTCATGAAGTGCGACAAGATCATCCAGCTTCCCAACCAGTCCACGGTGCATGGCCTGCGCGTGCAGAAATATCCGCGGACCGGCTACGTCTTCTGCAACGGCGAGGACCGCGTGCCGATCCCGAACGACGGCAAGGTCCTGGATGATCCAAAGCAGTACCGCTCCATGTTCACCGCCGTGGACGGCGACACCATGAAGGTGGCCTGGCAGATCATCGTCGACGGCAATCTCGACAATGTCGACGCCGACTATCAAGGTAAGTACGCCTTTTCCACCTGCTACAACTCGGAGGAGGGCGTCACGCTCGCCGAGATGATGTCCAAGGAGCAGGACTGGGTCGTCGTGTTCAACCTCAAGCGCATCGAAGATGCGGTGCGCGAGGGCAAGGCCCAGATGATGAACGGTGTGCCGGTGCTCGACGGCCGCAAGGGCTCTCCCTACACGCGCTATATCCCCGTGGCGAACAGCCCGCACGGCATCAACACCGCCCCGGACGGGATCCACGTCGTCGCCAACGGCAAGCTGTCGCCGACCGTCACCGTCTTCGATGTGCGCAAGTTCGATGACCTGTTCGACGACAAGATCCAGCCGCGCGATACAGTGGTCGCAGAGCCGGAGCTTGGCCTCGGCCCCCTGCACACCGCCTATGACGGCAAGGGCAACGCCTATACGACGCTGTTCCTCGACAGCCAGGTCTGCAAGTGGAACATCGATCTCGCCAAGCGCGCCTACCGGGGCGAGAAGGTCAACCCGGTGATCCAGAAGCTCGACGTTCACTATCAGCCCGGCCACAACCACACCTCCATGGGCCAGACCAAGGACGCCGACGGCAAGTGGCTCCTGTCGCTGAACAAGTTCTCGAAGGACCGCTACCTCAACGTCGGCCCGCTCAAGCCTGAGAACGACCAGCTCATCGACATCTCCGGCGACCGCATGGTGCTCGTCCACGACAGCCCGAGCTTCGCCGAGCCGCACGACGCCACCATCGTGCATCGCTCCAAGATCAACCCGGTCCATGTGTGGAAGCGCGATGACCCGTTCTTCGCCGACGCGGTGAAGCAGGCGGCGGCGGACGGCGTGACCCTGGAATCGGATTCAAAGGTCATCCGGGACGGCGACAAGGTCAGGGTCTACATGACCTCGACGGCGCCGGCCTTCGGGCTCGAGAGCTTCACGGTGAAGCAGGGGGACGAGGTCACCGTCTATGTGACCAACATCGACGAGGTCGAGGATCTGACCCACGGCTTCTGCATCGTGAACTACGGCATCAACATGGAGGTTGCGCCGATGGCCACCGCGTCGGTCACCTTCAAGGCCGACAAGCCGGGCGTGTACTGGTACTACTGCACCTGGTTCTGCCACGCCATGCACATGGAGATGCAGGGCCGGATGCTGGTCGAGCCGAAGAACGTCTAGGCCCGATGAGCCGCCGTGTGCTCCTGCGCCTCGGGGTAGCCCTCCTCGCCGCCGGCTTTGCCTGGCCGGCGGCGGCGGAGCGCATCCTGGTGGCTCCGGGCGAGGATGCGCAGGCGGCACTCGATGCGACGACGGAGGGCGATGTCGTCGTGCTTCGTGCAGGCGAGCATCGCGGGCCCCTCAAGGTGACGCGAACCATCGCCCTGGAAGGCGAGCCGGGAGCGATGGTGCTGGGGCTTGGCCGCGGCAGCGTCGTCACGGTTTCCGCGCCGCGCGCGGCGGTGCGCGGGCTGATCGTGAGGGGCTCGGGCCGCGACCTCGAGAAGATGGATTCCGGCGTCTTCATCGAGAAGGGGGCGGCGGGCGCCCTCGTCGAGGCCAACCGGATCGAAGGCAATCTCTACGGCGTCTATATCCACGGCGCTCCGGATGCGGTCGTGCAGCGCAACGTGATCATTGGCCTGAGCGGTGTCCGCATGAACGATGCAGGCAACGGGGTCTCGGTGTGGGACGCGCCGGGCGCCAAGGTGCTCGACAACGACGTCCGTTTCGGCCGCGACGGCATCTTCTCGGTCGCGAGCCGCAAGAACGTGTTCCGCGGCAACCGCTTCCGCGACCTGCGCTTCGCTGTCCACTACATGTACACCAACGATGGCGAGGTCTCCGACAACGTCTCGGTGGGCAACACCGTAGGCTACGCCATCATGTATTCGCACCGCCTCACGGTGCGTGGCAACATCTCCGACGGCGACCGCGACCGGGGCTTCCTGTTCAATTTCGCCAACGGCTCCCAGATCACCGACAACACGGTGATCGGTCGGCTCCAGCCCGCGGAGCGCTGGACCGCGCAAGCCCTCTCGGCAGGGGAGGCGCGGGAGCATGGCCTGCCGCTCGCCGACCAGGCGGCCGCTCCGATGGGGGCCGCCCGCATCGGCCCAGAGAAGTGCGTGTTCATCTACAACACCAACCAGAACCGCTTCCGGAACAACTGGTTCGAGAGCTGCGAGATCGGGGTGCATTTCACCGCGGGCTCGGAGGGCAACGAAATCGTCGGCAATGCCTTCGTCCGCAATCGCAACCAGGTGAAATATGTCGGGACGCGGCACCTCGACTGGTCCAAGGGCGGCCGCGGCAACTATTGGAGCGACAATCCCGCCTTCGATCTCAACGGGGACGGCGTCGCGGACGCCGCCTACCGTCCCAACGACCTCGTCGACCGGGTGCTGTGGACGGCGCCTCAGGCGAAGGTCCTCATGAACAGCCCGGCCATCCAGGTCATCCGCTGGGCGCAGGCCCAATTCCCCGCCATCCTTCCCGGCGGGGTGGTGGACAGCCATCCGCTGATGGCGCCGCCCACGCGTCCGAGGACGGCGGAGGCGCGGCCGTGACCGAGACCATCCGTCTTGAGCAGGTGGCGAAGCGCTACGGTCGGGTCGAGGCTGTGCGGGATGCCTCCTTCACGCTTCGCGCAGGCGAGACGATCGCCCTCGTCGGGCACAACGGGGCCGGCAAGACGACCCTGATGAAGCTGATGCTGGGCCTGATCCGCCCAACCGCCGGCCGCATCGAGGTGCTGGGGGATGATCCGTCGGCCGGGGAGTTCGCCGGCCGCCGCGAGCTGGGCTACCTCCCTGAGAATGTCTCCTTCAACACGAGCCTCACCGGGCGCGAGACCCTTGCCTTCTACGCGCGCCTGAAGCGGCGCCCGGCGCGGGAGATCGGCGTCCTCCTGGAGAGGGTCGGCCTCGCTCACGCGGCCGACCGGCGCGTCTGCACCTATTCCAAGGGTATGCGCCAGCGTCTCGGGCTCGCCCAGGCGCTGCTTGGCGAGCCGCGCGCGCTCCTTCTCGACGAGCCGACCACCGGGCTCGATCCGGCCCTGCGCGCCGCCTTCTACGACATCGTCGAGGAGCTGCGGGGGCGCGGCGCGACCGTGCTCCTGTCCTCGCACGCGCTCACGGAGCTCGAGGAGCGGGCCGGGCGCGTCATCATCATGAACCAGGGCATCAAGGTTGCCGACGGCACCATCGACGAGCTGCGCCGGATCGCGCGCCTGCCCACCCGAATCCGCCTCAAGGTGTCGCAGAACGGCGTCGACCGCCTGCCCGAATGGCTTCGGCCGGTGGGCTCTTGGCGCCGCACCAATGGGCGCCTGGTCGAGATCGACGCGCCGCCCGAGGGCAAGATCGAGATGCTGCGCCGCGCAACCGACCCGGCGGCCCCCGTGGAGGATCTCGACGTGGTGCCGCCGACCCTCGACGAGCTCTACGCGCACTTCCTCCGGACGCAGGAGGCGGCGCGATGAGGAACGTGCTGATCGTCGCCCGCAAGGAGGTCCAGGAGGGCCTTCGCAACCGCTGGGTGCTCGCGACGACCCTGCTCTTGGCCACGCTGGCGCTCACCTTGACCTTCCTCGGCAGCGCCCCGACCGGGAGTGTCGGCGTACGCGCCCTTGACGTCGTCATCGTGAGCCTGTCGAGCCTCACCATCTTCCTCCTGCCGCTGATTGCGCTCCTCATCTCCCACGACGCCATCGTGGGCGAGATGGAGCGCGGCACCATGCTGCTGCTCTTGAGCTATCCCGTGGCCCGCTGGCAGGTGCTGCTCGGCAAGTTCATCGGCCACTTGGCGATTCTGGCCTTCGCAACGCTCCTCGGCTATGGCGCGGCCGCCGCCGCGCTCGCTGCCACCGGCGCCGCCATCGAGCCACAAAGCTGGGCCGCCTTCGCGGCCATGGTCGGCTCCTCGGTGCTGCTCGGCGCCGCCTTCATCGCCATCGGCTATCTCGTCAGCGCGCTCGTGCGGGACCGTGGCACCGCCGGGGGCATCGCCATCGGCATCTGGCTCCTGTTCGTGCTGATCTACGACATGGCCTTTCTGGGCCTGCTCGTCCTCGACCAAGGACAGATCGTCTCGGGCGCGGTGCTCAATGCCCTGCTTCTCCTCAACCCGACCGACGCATACCGGCTGTTCAACCTGGCCGGTTTTGCCAATGTCAGCTCCTTCTCGGGGATGGCGGGTCTCGCCGACAGCGCGAGCTTGAGCCCGGCCGCGCTTCTCCTCGCCCTCGCCCTCTGGGCGCTCCTGCCCCTCGGCCTCGCCGCCCTCGCGTTTTCCAGGAGAGAATTATGAAGAGAGCCGCCCTCGTCCTGTTGGCCGGCCTTGGCTTCGGCGTGGCGCTCGCCGGCTGCAACGACACCCGGACGGCGGACGCGCCGCCGCCCCATCCGCTCACGGCGGAGGCCATCGGCAATTATTGCGGCATGAACGTCCTCGAGCATCCGGGACCCAAAGGCCAGATCATCCTGGCGAGCCGGATCGAGCCGGTGTGGTTCTCCTCGGCGCGGGATGCCTTCGCCTTCGCCATGCTGCCCGAGGAGCCCAAGGATATCCGCGCCATCTACGTCTCGGACATGGCCAAGGCGCCGGCCTGGGAGACGCCCGGCGCCGCCAATTGGGTGGACGCCAAGAAGGCCTTCTTCGTGATCGGCAGCAGCAGGAAGGGCGGCATGGGCGCCGACGAGACGGTGCCCTTCTCGGAACGAGCCGCTGCCGAGCGCTTCGCCGCAGAGAACGGAGGCAAGGTGGTCGCCTTCGGGGAGGTGCCCCGCGACTACGTGCTGGGCGGCAGCGCCGCCACCACGAGCTCGATCGACCCTGTGCCGGCGCAGGACATCGACCACGCTCCTCCTCAAGGCTCCAAGGGAAGGCACGCTCACTAGAGGTCTGCACCATGGCCCTTTGCCTCACGCGTCGGCGCGTCATCAGCATCGCGGCTGCAGCGGCGGGCTTGGGCCTCGTTCCGCCCGCAGGAGCGGCCGTCACGGGGACGGCCCTGGTCACCTGGCACGGGGAGGCCATGGGCGCCCTTGCCACCTTGCAGCTTCACCACGCCGATCGCGCGGCTGCCGAACGGCTCATTGCGCGGGCGGTCGCCGAAGTGCGCCGGCTCGAGCGGATCTTCAGCCTGTATCGCGACGACTCCTCCCTCGTCGCGCTCAACCAACGCGGCGTCCTGCTCGCGCCGCCCGAGGATCTCGTGATCCTGCTCGGCGAGTGCCGGAGCATCGCCAAGCTGACCAGGGGAGCCTTCGATCCGACCGTCCAGGCCCTATGGTCGCTTTACCACGAGCATTTCTCGACGCCGGGGCACGACCCTGCCGGCCCTTCCGCGGCGGCCCGCGAGGCGGCCCTCGGCAAGGTCGGTTTCCAGGATGTCACCTTCGACCGAGACCGGATCGTGCTTGGCCGTCGGGGCATGACGCTGACGCTCAACGGCATCGCGCAGGGCTATGCGACGGACCGGATCGTCGCCCTGTTGCGCGCCGAAGGCATCGCCCACAGCCTCGTCGACATGGGCGAGACCCGCGCCCTCGACGACCGGCCGGACGGCCGCCCGTGGCGGATCGGGATCGCGGATCCGGACGCCCCTGAGCGGGCGGCCGAGCATCTTCAGATCATCGACAAGGCGGTGGCGACCTCGAGCGCTTCCGGCTTCCGTTTCGACCCGGAGGGCCGCTTCAACCATCTGTTCGACCCCAAGGGGGGTCGTTCGGCAAGCCTCTACCGGAGCGTCACGGTGGTCGCTCCGACAGCGACGGTCGCCGACGGCCTCTCGACGGCCTTCAGCCTGATGGAACCAGATGCAATCGCGCGCGCCCTGCTGGCCCTTCCGGATGTGGAGGTGCGGCTGATGCTGAACAGCGGCGAGCGCCGATGGCTGTCCGCACCGCCCCTTTGACGGTCATGAGCGTCGGCGTGGCCGGCCTTGGGCTGGACAGTCGGAACTAACGGGCCCGGAAATGTCTTAAGTGGCGCGAGGAGGGTCCTACGATGCGCCTTTGCACCACCACCGTGCTTGTCGCCATTCTCGCCATCTCGCCCGCCCTCGCCCAGCAGGCTCCGGTCACCGCCCCCAAAGCCGATACGCAGGGCACGAGCGCACCCCCCGCGGATCCGTTCAAGAACGCCGGTCGCCCTGAAAGCAACGCCGGCCATGTGCAGCAGCCTGGCGGCGGCGGATCGGTGCAGCCCCTGCCGGCAGAGCTGCGGTCGGCGGCGGAAGCCCTTTCGCGGGTCACCCTGACCGCGCAGCAATACGGCAACCTCGCCTCGATGCGTCACACGTCGGGTGCGGTGCACGAGCTCGGGGACCGCATGGTCGCCACCAATAGCCGCATCAACAAGGCTCTGGCCGAGGCGCTGCCCGAGCTTCGGGACGCCGAGCAGATGACGTCCGCGGAGCGGTCGCAATTCGACGCACTCGCGCGCCATTCGAACGAGAATGATTTCGCAGCGAGCATCGCGCAGTGGGTCGCCGAGCGGTATCCGCAGGTGATCGCCACGCTGGAGCGGCTCGGCCGCAGCCCGGGCCTCGGCGAGGTCGCCGCCGCCAGCATCCCCGAGATGAAGGGGCAGCTCGCCGATGCGCAGCGGATCTTGCAGAGCGCGAGCGCAAGCCAAACCGGCCAGCAGCCGAGCGGGACCGGCAGCGTCGGCTCACGGAACCCGGGCCAGAAGTCCGACTGAGTCACCATGCCTTGTTCAGGAAGGGAGACGCCCTCATGCGCCTGCTTGCCATCGCCGCGGCCGTCCTCGCCGCCTCCTCCGCTTATGCCCAGGATGCGGCGAATGGGGAGAAGGTCTTTGCGCAGTGTCGGGCCTGTCATCAGATTGGCGAGAGCGCCAAGAACGCGGTCGGGCCACATCTGAACGGGCTGTTCGGGCGCAAGGCCGGCACGGTCGAGGGCTACAGCTATTCGGCGGCCAACAAGAACTCCGGCATCACCTGGGACGAGGCCACCTTCACCGACTACATCAAGGACCCCAAGGCCAAGATCCCCGGCACCAAGATGGTCTATGCCGGCCTCAAAGACGAGCAGCGCATCAAAGACCTCATCGCCTTCCTCAAACAATTCGATACCAGCGGAAAGAAGACGTCGGCGCTCGCGCCCGCCCTGCGGCTCAGCGGACTTGGACCCGTTTCCCTCGCGCATTGAGCGCGCCTTCAGGCGAGGATCGGCGCCGCTCCCGTGGGATGCCGCCGTCCTTGCTTCCGGAGCTGGCCCGTGTGGAAGGGCCGGGACTCTTTGGGTGCCGAGGGCGAACTGCACAGGCATGTTCCCTTCAAACACCGGATGCGTGGAAGAGCAATTCAAGTATTTTCGGGTAAGACGCAAGAGAAGGTGAGAACACCCGACGGACAAACACCGCTCGACCGATTCCCCCTGCCTTGACCCCCCTCCTGAAGAAAGTGCGGATGATCCACGGCATTTCTGCCGAGCTTGACAGCTGTGCCGTTCTGCTGCCCTGTCCCGCCTCGAAAGAACATGGACCCGCGACGGGAATCTGGGCCGAAGGATCGTGACCGAGTCCACGTCAGGAACACGCATCGCAGCGTCCGACGCGCGCCAGCCCACCTTGGTCCATGCGCTCCGGCTGTTGATCGTGGCGTCGATCGTCGTGCCGATGGTGCTGCTGGCGGCGGTAGCGGCTCAGGACTGGCGTCAGCTCCACGCGGCCGCCGAGCAGCGCGCGCAGAGAACGGCGATTGTTCTGCGCGAACATGCGCTGAAGGTCTTCGAGACCCACGAGCTCATCCTCGACCGGATGGAGGAGCGTACGCGCGGCATGACCTGGGAGGACATCGACCGGTCCGAGGAGTTGCACCGCGACCTGAAGCGCATGGCGATGGGCTATGACCATCTCAGTTCGCTGTTGTTCGTCCGCCCGGACGGAAGGCTCTCCAACAACACGCGCCAGTTTCCCCTCCGTACACCGGTCAACAACGCAGACCGGGGCTACTTCCGGGTCCCTCAGTCGGATCCGAATGTGGGCACCTATATCGACGAGCCCGTGAGGGGACGGGTCAGCGGCGAACCGATCATCAATGTGAGCCGCCGGCGGCCAAGCGCGTCGGGCGAGTTCGACGGCGTCATCGCCATCGCGGTCTTTCTCGAGTACTTCAACCGTTTTTACCGCACGCTGCACCCGCAGGGCATGGATTCGGTGACGCTTGCCCGCGCCGACGGCACGGTTCTGGTCCGGGAGCCGCCGATCACGACAGGCGTGGAGCGGCTGACGCCGCAAAGCGGGCTGATGCGCGGAATCGCTGTCGCGAGCACGGGTTTCTACGAGACGGTGTCCGAGTTGGACCAGGTGCGGCGGCTGCATGCCTACGAGAAGGTCGGCCCTTATCCGCTCTATGTGAGCTACGGCGTGAACCTCTCCGCGTTGCGCCGCGATTGGCTTCGCAACGTCGTCATCTACGGCCTCTTCGCCTCGCTGGCCTCGGTGGGGCTTGCCGTGGTCACGAGCATTGCCTTGCGCCAAGCCCTTCGCGAGCAATCGGCCGTCAGGCGCTGGCGCTCTGAGGCCCTCGAGCGCGAGCGCGCCGAGCATCTCTACAGAACCCTCTACAACAAGGCTCCCATCCCCCAGCAGTCGCTTGATGCCGAGGGTAGACTCCTCAATGTGAGCGACACGTGGCTGGAGCTTGTCGGATACGAGCGGGAGGCGGTGATCGGGCGACCCTTGCGCGACTTCCTCCCGAAGGACCAGCAGGCCCTCTTCGAAGATGCTCGCGCTCGGTTGATGGCCACCGGCGCCGTCCGCGACGTGCCGTTCGAGATCCAGCGTGCCTCAGGCGAGAGGATCCCGGTCCTGTGGTCCGGCCGGGTCGAGCGCGACGATGAAGGCCGGTTTGTGAAGACGTTCGGCGCCCTCGTCGATGTGACCGAGCGCAGGAAGGCCGAACTGGCGCTGGCGCAGCTTCAGAAGATGGAGGCGATCGGGCAGCTCGTGGCCGGCGTCAGCCACGATTTCAACAATCTTCTCCAGGCCCTCTCCGGATGCCTCCAGATGATCGACCGGCGGGTGTCCGAGCCGAAACTCAAGACGATCCTCGAGGCAGGGCAGCAGGCGATCGACCGAGGCGCGAAGCTCACGCAGCAGCTCATGGGCTTCGCGCGCAAGGAGGCGCTGCGGCCTGAGCCGGTCGATGTGCCGGATCAAGTCCTCGGCATGTCTGAGCTTCTCGCCCGAGCCCTTCGCGAGAACATCAGGCTCGACGTCAAGTTCGAGCGCGACCTCTGGCCTGCTCTCGTCGATCCGACACAGTTCGAGGTGGCTGTCCTCAACCTGGCCGCCAACGCGCGGGATGCCATGCCCAACGGCGGCGTTCTCCGGATCAGGGGTGAGAACGTCACCTTCGCCGAAGGCGAGCGCACGGACGGCCTTCAGGGAGACTTCGTTCGCGTCACCGTCGCAGACACCGGCTCCGGAATGCCTCCGGAGGTGCTGGCGAGGGCCTTCGACCCGTTCTTCACGACCAAGGAGGTGGGCAAGGGCACCGGCCTCGGGCTCAGCCAGGTCTACGGGTTTGCACGGCAATCCGGCGGGGCGGTGGAGGTCGAAAGCACGCCGGGCCAGGGGACCCATGTCCACCTCCTGCTCCCACGCTCGGAACGCGTGCCGAGCGCTCAACGGTGGACATCCCGCACCCATGGTGCGGTGGAGGGTCTGAAAATTCTGCTGGTGGAAGACGATCCGGTGGTGAGCACGATGGTCGGCGCCGCCCTGGAAGACCTCGGTTGCGAGGTCATGCGCGCCGTCACCGGCGAAGAGGCGCTGCACGTTCTTCAGGACGAGGTCGAGATCGACCTGCTCTTCACCGACATCGTCATGCCTGGGCAGCTCAGCGGCGTTGAACTGGCGAAGCAGGCACGCGCGATCCGTCCTGACCTCGCCGTGATCCTGACCACCGGTTACAGCGAGGGCGTCGCCCGCCTCGAAGGCACGCGGGTTCTGGCCAAGCCCTACCGCATGGAGGCCCTCGCGCAAGCACTGGCCGCTGAGACCGAAGGCCAGCGAGCGAGCCGGGCGACGGCAAGCGAATAGCGGCAGGATGATCAAGAGGGCGCCCCGATTCCAAGGGCAGGGTCGCTCGCCAGCCCTCACGCTTGTCTGCCAGCTGCGGCTGTGATCGCATTCCGTCTGGCGGATGCAGCTTTGAAAGGGCCCGGTCCATGAACCTTCACAAAATGCTTTTGGAGCGCGAGGCCCAGGGCCGGCCGGTGACAGTGGGACTCGTCGGCGCCGGCAAGTTCGGCACCATGTTCCTCGCCCAGGCGCGTACGACCGCTGGCATGCATGTGGCGGCGGTCGCCGACCTCAACATCCCTCGCGCCCGGTCGCAGCTCAAGATGGCGAGCTGGCCGGGCGAGCAGGCGACCGCCCTCTCCCTCGACGATGCCGTGCGGAGCGGCCGCACCTTTCTGACCGACGATGCCGAGGCGATGATCGCCCATCCGGCTGTCGAGGTCATCGTCGAGGCGACGGGCGACCCTAAGACCGGGATCGGCCTTTGCCTTGCAGCGATCCGCAACGGCAAGCACATCGTGATGGTGAATGTGGAGGCGGACGCCCTCGCCGGACCGCTCCTGGCCCAAAGGGCGCGGGAGGCGGGGGTGGTTTATTCCCTCGCCTGGGGCGATCAGCCGGCCCTCGTGTGCGAGCATGTCGACTGGGCGCGGGCCTGCGGTTTTCGCATCGTCGCGGCGGGCAAGGGCACGCGCTATCACCCGACCTACCACCGATCGACCCCGGACACGGTCTGGGACATCCTCTCCCAGTACATGCACATCAAGGAGGAGGACCGCGGCTCGATCAACCCGAAGATGTTCAACTCCTTTGTCGATGGCACCAAGTCCGGCATCGAGATGACGGCGATCTGCAACGCCACCGGTCTTGAATCGCAAGCGGACGGCTTGGGCTTCCCGCCTGCAAGCCGCTTCGAGCTTGCCGAGGTGTGCAAGCCCAGGAGCGCCGGCGGCACCCTCGAGAGGGCGGGTGTCACCGAGGTCGTGTCCTCGCTCAATCGCGACGGGGCCGACGTGCCGCACAACTTGGTGATGGGCACCTATGTCGTCTTCGAGGCGGCGGAAGACAACGATTACAGCCGCCGCTGCTTTCGGGAGTACTCCATGCTGCCGGACAGGACCGGGCGCTATGCCGCCCTCTACCGGCCCATCCACATGATCGGCCTGGAGCTTGGGATTTCGGTCGCCAGCGCGGCGCTGCGCCGGGAGCCGACCGGCGCGCCGATCTGCTTCAAGTCAGACGTGGTTGCGACCGCCAAGCGCCGCTTGCAGGCCGGGGAGATCCTGGACGGTGAGGGCGGCTTCTGCGTCTGGGGCAAGCAGACGCCCGCGCAAGCCTCGCTGGAGCAGGGCTACCTGCCGCTTGGCATCGCCCACCAAGTCAAGCTCAAGCGCGATGTGGAGGAGGGCGAGCGGCTGAGATGGAGCGATGTCGAGATCGACGAGAGCGACCTTGCTGTCAGGACCCGGCGCGAGATGGAGGCCGCCTTCGCACGGCCAAACGGCTGACGCCTCGGCCAACCCATCGGCACCGCCAAGAAGGACCGGTGGGCGCGCGGCCCAGCCGGGCCAAGGCGGCGGGTTCAGCGGGTGAGCGTCAACGGTGCTCCGGACTTGGCAAGAACCCCCGTCATCGCACCTTCGGAGGGGCGAAGACGCGCGGCGACCGCCCCGCCGGGCTGATAGAGGAACACCTCTCCGTCCCGGAAATCCCACGCCGAAACGCGGGCGAGATCGCGGTTGGCGCAGCCTGACGTCGAGGCGCGATAGAGATCGAGCGCCGGGCTGCTTGAGAGCTGGACGCGGCAGGTTCCAGCCGCTTCCCGGGCCGTCCACCCGCCGACCATGGATGAGCGCGTGGGCGAAACGGCGGCGAGCTGCGGCGTCGGCGCGGCAGGTGCCGGGATGGTCGGCGTTGGTCCGGTCGGCGAGGGGGACGCCGGCATGGAAGGCACGTCGGCAACCACCGGCCCGCCAAGGGTGGATTGGCTGGGATCGGCGGAAGCGCCGGGGGGAGGCGGCAGCGGAGCCGAGGCGACAGGGTCCGAGGGCACCGCAATGCCGGGCTCAGGCTCGATCGGCCCCGGGCCGTTATAGACCGGGCTCGCGGAACGAGGAGATGAACGCGTCGTCTCGTTGAGCCGTGCCGAAGCGCAGGCGCCGAGCGCCATGACCGTACAGAGAACGACAGCGAGTCTGACCGTCCGCATTCCGCCTGCCCCCGAATCGCGATGGTGAGTCTTGACAGAGGCAGGTTTATAGCCGGTGCGCAACCTGCCTCAGGAAGATCAAGGGCAACGCCCTCTCATGGAAAAACCGAGGCGGAGCGCCCGTCGTCACGACCGATCAGACAGTGCGGGCGACCATCATTTTCTTGATCTCGGCGATGGCTTTGGCCGGATTGAGCCCTTTCGGACAGGTGTTGGCACAGTTCATGATGGTGTGGCAACGATAAAGACGGAACGGATCGTGAAGGTTGTCGAGCCGCTCCCCGGTCGCCTCGTCCCGTGAATCGATGAGCCACCGATAGGCCTGCAGCAACGCTGCGGGGCCGAGGAAGCGGTCGCCATTCCACCAGTAGCTCGGACAGGAGGTCGTGCAGCAGGCGCAGAGAATGCACTCGTAGAGGCCGTCGAGCCTCGCGCGGTCTTCGGGCGTCTGCCGCCATTCCGTCTCGGGCGCCGCGCTCTCCGTCTTGAGCCAGGGCTCGATGGAGGCGTGCTGGGCGAAGAAGGCCGTCAGGTCGGGCACCAGGTCCTTCAGCACCGGCATGTGGGGCAGAGGATAGATCTTGATCGTCTCGGCCTGGCAATCGTCGATGCCCATCGTGCAGGCGAGCGTGTTCTGCCCCATGATGTTCATGGCGCAGGAGCCGCAGATGCCCTCACGACAGGAGCGGCGGAAGGTCAGTGTGGAGTCGACCTTGTTCTTGATCCAGAGGAGGGCGTCGAGCACCATCGGGCCGCAATCGTCGCGGTCGACATAATAGGTGTCGATGCGCGGGTTGTTCCCGTCATCCGGGTTCCAGCGGTAGATCCGGAAGGCCTGCAGCCGCGTCGCCCCGGCGGGCTTCGGCCAGACCTTGCCTTCGGTCATCTTCGAGTTCTTGGGAAGGGTGAATTGGGCCATCGGCCTTCTCTCATGCGATCTTGTCGAGCCGTCCGTGCGGCAGCACGCGCGCCTAGTACACCCGTGCCTTCGGCTCGATGTACTGGACCTCGTTGGTCATCGTGTAGGTGTGCACGGGCCGGTAATCGAGGATGACGCGGTGCTCGGCATAGTCGAGCCAGGCGAGCGTGTGCTTCATCCAGTTCTTGTCGTCCCGCTCGGGGTAGTCCTCGCGCGCCTGGGCACCGCGGGATTCGGTGCGGTTGAGCGCGCTCTCCATGGTCACGACCGCCTGGCCGATGAGGTTGTCGAACTCGAGCGTCTCGATGAGATCCGTGTTCCAGATCAGCGAGCGGTCAGTGACGCGGATGTCGGCGGCGCCGCGCCAGACCTCGTGGATGAGCTGTTTGCCTTCCTCCAGCACCTCGCCGGTGCGGAAGACCGCGCAATTGTTCTGCATGGTGCGCTGCATGCGTTCGCGCAACACGGCGGTGGGCGTGCCGCCATTCGCATGACGCAGGCGGTCGAGGCGGGCGAGCGCCTTTTCCGCCGAGTCCTTCGGCAGGTCTGCGTGCTTCTCGCCAGGGGTGACGATCTCCGCGCAGCGCAGGGCCGCGGCGCGCCCGAACACGACAAGATCGATGAGCGAGTTCGAGCCGAGCCGGTTCGCCCCATGGACCGACACGCAAGCGGCCTCGCCGACCGCCATGAGCCCCGGCACCACGTGGTCCGGATTGCCGCCCTTCAGCGTCACCACCTCGCCGTGGAAGTGCGTGGGGATGCCGCCCATGTTGTAGTGGACGGTCGGGAGCACCGGGATCGGCTCCTTGGTGACATCCACACCTGCGAAGATCTTGGCCGATTCCGAAATGCCGGGCAGGCGCTCGTGCAGGATCTTGGGGTCGAGGTGGTCGAGATGCAGGTGGATATGGTCCTTGTTCTTGCCCACCCCCCGGCCAGCGCGGATCTCCATGGTCATGGCGCGCGAGACGACGTCGCGGGAGGCGAGATCCTTGGCGGAAGGCGCATAGCGCTCCATGAAGCGCTCGCCCTCGGAATTGGTGAGATAGCCGCCTTCCCCGCGGGCGCCCTCCGTGATGAGGCAGCCGGCGCCGTAAATGCCGGTCGGGTGGAACTGCACGAACTCCATGTCCTGGAGCGGCAGCCCCGCACGCAGCACCATGGCGTTGCCGTCGCCCGTGCAGGTGTGGGCGGAGGTGGCGGAGAAATAGGCCCTCCCATAGCCGCCTGTCGCCAGGATGGTCATATGGGCGCGGAAACGGTGGATCTCGCCCGTGCCCATGTCGAGGGCGATCACGCCTCGGCAGCGCCCCTCCTCGTCCATGATCAGGTCGAGGGCGAAATACTCGACGAAGAAGTTCGTCTTATGCTTCACCGCCTGGCCATACATGGTGTGCAGCATGGCGTGGCCGGTGCGGTCGGCGGCAGCGCAGGTCCGCTGGGCGATGCCCTTGCCGTAGTCGGTGGTCATGCCGCCGAAGGGGCGTTGATAGATCTTGCCCTCTTCGGTGCGGGAGAAGGGCACGCCCCAATGCTCGAGCTCATAGACGGCCGCCGGCGCGTTCCGGCAGAGATATTCGATGGCGTCCTGATCGCCGAGCCAGTCCGACCCCTTGACGGTGTCGTACATGTGCCAGCGCCAGTCGTCCGGCCCCATATTGCCGAGCGCCGCCGAAATGCCGCCCTGGGCCGCCACCGTATGCGAGCGGGTGGGGAAGACCTTGGTGATGCAGGCGGTGCGAAGCCCGGCTTGCGAGCAGCCGACGGTGGCGCGCAGACCCGCTCCTCCCGCGCCGACGACCACCACATCGAAGGAGTGGTCGATGATGGGATAGGCGGCGCCGTTGATCCGGGGCGCGCCGACGGCTTGCCTGAATCCGTTCTCCGCGGGCATGAGGCGAAGCTCCTATGCGAGGATCCGACCGAGGCTGATCTTGAGGATCGCCCACAAGCAGGCGACCGCGATCACCGCGGCGTAGAAGTTGTTGGCCACCACGGCCACGAGCTTCCACCCTTTGTCGTGCACATAGTCCTCGATGATGATCTGCATGCCGAGCCGCATGTGGTTCGTCACCGAGAGCACGGTCAGGATGAGCAGGATCGCGACGAGAGGGTGGGAAACGGTCCGCACCGCCGCGTCCCAGGGCTGGAAGGTGAGGCTCGCGACGATGATGATGAAGGCGACGATCAGCGGGATGTTGGCGACGGCCGTGAGCCGGTGAACCCACCAGTGCTCGACGCCGTGCCCCGCAGCGCCAAGCCCCTTCACCCGCCCCAAGGGCGTGCGCATCGACAGGCGAGGATCGGGTCTGTTGTCGACCATGGGCTCAAGCTCCTCAGCGCATCACGAAATAGGTCACGATCCAGATGGCGAGGGTCAGCGGGACCGACGCGAACAGGGTGAAGCGCGCCATGGCCATGCGCTGGCCCGGCTCCATGCCGTGGCCGAAATCCCAGACGAGGTGGCGCACGCCGCCGAGCATGTGGTGGACGAGGGACCAAGTGTAGCCGAACAGGACGAGCCGGCCGATCCAGGAGCCGAAGAACCCTTGCACGCTCTCGTAAGCGCCCGGCCCCCAGGCCATGGCCACGAGCCAGGTCGCGACGAGGGCCGCGCCGACGTAATTGGCGGCGCCGGTGGCGCGATGGGCGATCGACATCGCCATCGTCCAGGTCCAGCGGTAGATCTGAAGGTGCGGCGAGAGAGGCCGGCTGGGCGCATTCACCTCGGCCATGGGCGGCTCCTGCTGGGGAGAGAAGACATCGGCTGGCGCGCGCTTCCTATCCGAAGCCTGGCGATGCTGCAATGCGGGAAGACGGCTTCGGGACCTCGCGCTGCGCCCGTCGATGCTTCGTTGGCGGCGAAGTACGATGCTTGACGTCCTTTGCGCAATTAGCGCTTGGTATATGATGCCTTCGCATTCAACGAAGGCGAACATGTATTTCGACCTCACCGACCTCAGTCTCTTCCGCCATGTGGCGGAAGCCGGGAGCATCACCCGCGGGGCGGAGCGCGCCCATCTCGCGCTCGCCGCCGCTTCGACGCGCATCCGCAACATGGAGGACTCGCTTGGCGCCGCGCTCCTCGTGCGCGGCCGTCAGGGCGTTCAGCTGACGCCGGCCGGTCGCACGCTCCTGCAGCACGCGCGCACCATTCTCGATGCGGCCGCGCGGCTGCGGGACGATCTTGCGGCTTACGCCGGTGGCCATGCGGGGCAAGTGCGGCTCCTGTCCAACACCAACGCGCTCACCGAATTCCTGCCGGAGGCGTTGAGCGCCTTTCTTGCGGCTCGTCCTCAGGTGAGCGTCGATCTGGAGGAGCGCCTGTCCGACGAGATCGTCGGGCTCGTCGCGGAAGGCGTCGCCGATGTGGGCATCGTCGCCGCCACCGTCGACACCGGCCGCCTCGAGACCTTTCCCTTCCGCCGCGACCGCTTCGTCGTGGTGTTGCCCAACGCTCATCCTCTCGCGCAATGCCGAAGCAAGAGCTTCGCGGAGGTGCTCGATCACGACATCGTCGGTCTCGACCGGGCGAGCGCCTTGCAGCGCTTCCTGGCGGACAAGGCGAGCCGGCTCGGGCGGCCGTTGAAGCTGAGGGTTCAGCTGCGCAGCTTCGATGCGGTCTGCCGCATGGTCGAGTGCGGCGTCGGGCTTGGCATCGTTCCGGAGACCACGGCGCGGCGGGCCGCCCATACCATGGGGATCGCCATCATCGACCTCGACGAGCCCTGGGCCGAACGCGAGCTCACGATCTGCGTCCGCAGCCTCGCCGAGCTGCCGCCCTTCGCACAGGAGCTGGTCGAGAGCCTGCGGCAGGGACATAATGCAACGATGATGCATCCGGCGTGAGGCATGATGCGATCTTCATCGAGGGCATGGACCTCGCCGGCGCCCTCTGATAGGTTACATGTAACCAAGGTCATCGCGGATATGAGGACGTTCCCCCCGCCGCGCCGCTCTCGTGAAAAGGTCAGGGCGCACCGTGAACGCCTGCGGCGTCAGGGTCTGCGGCCCATTCAGATCTGGGTTCCAGACGTACGCTCGCCCACCTTCGCGGAAGAGGCCCGGCGGCAATCGCTTGCCGTTGCCGCAAGTCCTCACGCTGCCGCCGACCAGGAGTTCATCGACGCCGTATCTTCGTGGGAGGAAACGTGAGGCGCGGCGAAATCTGGACCGCGTCCGGGGGCAAGGACGACGCGGGAAAGCCGCGACCCGTGGTCGTCCTGCAGGACGATCGTTTCGAGGCGACGGCTTCTGTCACGGTCTGCGCCTTCACGACCGACCGAACGGATGCACCCTTGTTTCGTATTCTCATAGAGCCGAACGACCGGAACGGGCTTCGCGGTCCATCTCGCCTGATGGTGGACAAGATCACGACCATGCCTCGCGCCAAGCTTGGCGCACACATCGGGCGGCTCGACCATGAAGACATGATCCGGCTGAATCGAGCCGTTATGGTGTTTCTGGGACTTGCGGTCCCGGCCCGCGACTTCGCTGCGGAATGAGCCGTAACGTCACCGCACCACCAGCGCCCAGTAGTCGAGATCGAGAATGACCGACGGGTCGTAGCCCTCGCCCGCCTTGTCCGGGAAGGCGGCGCAGGGTTGGTTCTTGGTCGCCACCGTGCGCAGGCGCAGGGCGCCCACATCCGTCCGCCCCGGCAGCTCCGCCTTGGCCAGGACCTCGCTCCAGGCGTAGACCGTGTCGCCGGCGAAGAGCGGGGCAACATGCCGGCCGCCATTGATCGCGGCGATGTGGAAGGCGTTGGCCAGCCCGTTGAAGGACAGCGCTCTGGCAAGCGAGATCACGTGGCCGCCATAGATGAGGCGCCGGCCGAAGCGCCCCGCCGCGGCCGCGTGCTGGTCGAAATGGACCTTCGCCGTGTTCTGGTAGAGCCGCGTGGCGAGCTGGTGCTCCGCCTCCTCGACGGTCATACCGTCCACATGGTCGATGCGCTCGCCGACCGCATAGTCGCCCCACCGGTACGGACTTCCCGCGAGCACATCGTCGTAGGCCTCGGCCGCGAGGGCGGGGCAGGCGGCCCCGAGGGCCGACGGGTCTACGGCCTTCGGCAGGTCTGGAACACGCTCGCTTGGCGGTGGCGCGTCGGCGTCGGCTTTGCGCACCAGCACCCAGCGGCAATAGCTGAGCACCGCCTCCCCGCCCGCATCGAAGCCGGTCGAGCGCACATAGACGACGCCCGTCTGCCGGTTCGAGCTCTCTTTGAGCCCGATCACCTCGGATATGGCGGAGAGCGTCTCGCCCGGATAGACGGGCTTCAGGAACCGCCCGTCCGCGTAGCCGAGATTGGCGACGGCGTTGAGCGAGATGTCCGGCACCGTCTTGCCGAAGACGATGTGGAAGACGAGCCAGTCGTCGAGCGGGCTTTGGCGATAGCCGATGGCGCGCGCGAAGGCGTCGGAAGACTGCACCGCGAAGCGCGATCCATAGAGGCCGGTGTAGAGCGCTGCATCCGCAAGAGTGACCGTGCGCGGGGTCGCGTGGCGGATGGTTTCGCCGAGGCGAAAATCCTCGAAGAAGCGGCCGGGGTTGGTCTTGCTCATTCGATGGCCTCAACATGGTAGCCGGATTGCGCGATCAGCCGTGCAAGGCCGGCTTCGCCCGGCAGATGCGCCGCACCGACGGCGATGAAGGCGCGACCTTCAGCGAGGAGCGGCAGCGCCCGTTCGTGCATGACCCGATTGCGCCGGTCGAGCATCGTCTCGAGGAAAGCGGCTGGAAGATCGGCTGTCATGCCCGGGACCGGCCGCGGGTGGCGCATCCAGCTCAACAGGAGCCCCAGCTCACCCGCCTCATAAAGGCGAAGCGCCGTCTCGACCAGGTCTTCTCCATGGGAGTGCAGGGCCATGGCGACAACGAGCAGATCCCGCTGCACGGCGAGCGGGAGCCCGGCGACCGCGTCGAGTTGCTCGGTCACCGTTTCAAGGCCGACAACGGGGATGCCGAGGGCGCGCGCCTCCCGGGCGATCGCGGCGTCGAGGAAAAGATCGGTCGCGCCGCCTTTCATGAGGCAAGGAGGCGCGGACAAGAGAAAGGCGAGAACGGCGGGCTTGAAGCTGCGGGCCGCTGATGCCGGGAGGCGATAGGTCGGGAGGATCGCCTCGAGGCGCGCCACGGCGTCCGGAGGAAGAAGGCGCTCCGCACGCTCCTCGCTTGCCGCCAGCAGCGCTCGAAGCAGCCCCCTGCCGCCCACGCCCCAGGTCTCGGGATGGGCGAAGCGGTCCGCCGCCTCGAGTTCGAGCGCTACGACGCGGGCCTGGCGCAGCGCCTCCTGCGCCCTTGCGCCCAGCGCCGCGCGAGGATCGGCGAGATGGACGGTGCCGAAGAGATGCGAGGGCGCGACCCCGGCCTTCGTCACGCGAAACAGCCGCCCGCGACCGTAAGGCATATGCTCCGCATCGCGGACGACGTCGGCGATCAACGCCGGCGCCTGTTGCTTGAGGGAGGGGAAGAGGTCCGCCCCGCGGCACGCCGCTTGAGCAGCGCTGGAGGAGAGCGCCAGCGCCATGGCGAGAGCCGGCGCCAGGCGGATCACGGGCCGTCCTTGAAGGGATCGGAGAGGCCACGGCGCCGGCAGGCCGCCGTGACCGTATTGGCAAGAAGACAGGCGATGGTCATGGGCCCGACGCCGCCCGGCACGGGCGTGACGGCGGACGCCGCCTCCCGGGCCTCCTCATAGGCGACGTCGCCGACGAGCCGCGTCTTGCCTTCGGGGGCGGCCGGCACCCGATTGATGCCGACGTCGATCACGATCGCGCCGGGCTTGATCCAATCGCCGCGGATCATCTCGGGCCGGCCGACCGCGGCGACGAGGATGTCGGCGCGTCTGCACACGGCCGGCAGGTCGCGGGTCTTAGAGTGGGCGATCGTGACGGTGCAGCTCTCGCCGATGAGCAGCTGCGCCATGGGTTTGCCGACGATGTTGGAGCGTCCGACCACCACCGCCTCGAGCCCGGCAAGGTCGCGGCGCACGGAGCGGATGAGCATGAGGCAGCCGAGCGGCGTGCACGGCACGAGCCCCGGCGCGCCGGTTGCGAGGCGCCCGGCGTTGACAGGATGAAAGCCATCCACGTCCTTTGCCGGGTCGATCGCCTCGATCACTTTCTGGGCGTCGATCTGCGGCGGCAGCGGCAGCTGCACCAGGATGCCGTCCACGTCTGGGTCGGCGTTGAGACGGGCGACGAGCGCAAGGAGCTCGGCCTGGCTCGCCGTGGCCGGCAGCGTGTGGTCGAAGGAGCGCATGCCCGCCTCGACCGTCTGCCGCGCCTTGTTGCGCACATAGACCTGGCTTGCCGGGTTCTCGCCGACGAGCACCACGGCGAGCCCTGGCGTGACGCCCTGACGGGCGAGTTCCGCCACGCGCTCGGACACGCGCTGGCGAAGGCTCTCGGCCTGCCTCTTTCCGTCGATCAGCGCTGCGCTCATCCCTTCGCCTCCCGATCGCGCAGGGTGGTTTCGAGGGCGGTCGCGATCGCAGCGGGCTCGCCCGCGATGCGGAACAGCTTGAGCCGGCTCGTGGCACCGGAGACAAGGTCGACGGCGGAGGCGGGCTTTCGCGCGACCGCCGCCACGAGGCGCCGCGCCGCCTCATTGGCCTTGCCCTTCTCGGCGACGGCGCGCACGCGGGCGAGGAGGACCGGGCGCCCGTCGGGCAGGGTCGAGACGCCATCGACGGAGTCGCGATCGGAGCGCGGCGTCAGCTTCAGGGCGAGGGTCACCCCGTCAGGGCCAGCTTCCCAGGGGACGGGCGCGGTGGGGCGGCCTTGCGCCATGGCTCACACCCGCCCATAGGCGAAGCTGCCGAAGATCTCGAAGATGATGTTGCGCAAGAAATAGAGCAGCAGGATGAGGATGATGGGCGAGATGTCGATGCCGCCGAGATTCGGCAGGATGCGGCGGATGGGCCGCAGGGCCGGCTCGGTGATGCGGTCGAGGAAGTCTGCGATCTGGCCGACGATGGGGTTGCGGATATTGACCACGTTGAAGGCCATGAGCCAGCTCAGCACCGCGCTCGCGATCAGGAGCCACACATAGAGCGTGATGACGGTGTCGATCAGCCACAACAGCGAGCGCATAGGCGGTGAGCCCCCTTGGCCGGTTCGGCGCAATTGACAGGATCAGATCCGGTCCCTAAATGGCCGTGATCCGGCCGGGGCTGTAGCTCAGATGGGAGAGCGCTGCAATCGCACTGCAGAGGTCAGGGGTTCGAATCCCCTCAGCTCCACCAGGTTCTGCTGATGCCCACGCGCCCCGTCGGTGGAACGAAGGCTCTGGGAGGCTGTGAAGCAGCCGCCGTCTCCGACCTCGTTTAGGGTCTCTTAGAGGATTTATGGTGTCGTTCCGCCGCTTGCGGGAGGTGGCGATGGGCGACATCCAGCTGGTCTATATCAGCACAAGCAACATCCAGGGCAGCGAGCGGGAGCAGCTCCACGGCCTGCGGTCTATCCTGTCGACCTCGCGCAAGAACAACCAGCGCGATGGGATCACCGGCTTCCTCGCCTTTGACCGCTCCTTCTTCTTCCAGGTGCTCGAGGGCGACCGCGACAAGGTCATGGCGGCCTTTGCGCGGATCGGGGCGGATCCCCGCCACAAGGAGGTGCGCCGTCTTGAGATCCGCTCGATCAGAGGGCGCTCGTTCCCGGAATGGTCGATGGGAGGGTCGATGCGGTCGCCCGAGAACCAGGCGATTTATCTCCGGCACGGCATCGGCAGCCATCTCGACCCGCTGAAGGTCACAAGCGCGACAATTCTCAGGCTGGCGATGGATCTGCAGGATTTCGAACGCACCCAGCGGTTGGCGCTCAAGAGCGCCTAGGCTTTTTCGGGAGCGTTTCTTCCCAGCCCCCATTCGCTCAAGCCTTCGTCGAAGCATCTGCCGTCTTGCGGCGCCCTGTCCTCACGCCGCCGCTGGTCGCGATTGCCCGGGCTCGGGCACGCGCACGCCTTCGGCTGCGTATTCGGCGAGCTTGTTGCGAAGCGTCCTGATGGAGATGCCGAGGATCTTCGCCGCGTGCGTCCGATTGCCGAGGCAGTGGTCGAGGGTATCGAGGATGAGGTCGCGCTCGACGTCGGCGAGCGTGCGCCCGACAAGCGCCCGCGTCACGGCTTCCGCCGTGCGCGCCGCCCGCGCTGCCGGATCCAAGGGCACGGCGCCCAGGGCCTCGCCCTCGGGCGTCAGGATCGCCTCGGGCTCGATCTCCGCCCCGCTCGCAAGCAGCACCGCCCGGTGAATCGTGTTCTCGAGTTCCCGCACATTGCCCGGCCACGGATTGCGCGCCACGAGGCGCTTCGCTTCGGCTGAGAGGGGCCGGGGCGGCAGCCCGTTGAGCTCCGCATACTTTCTGGCGAAGAAGGAGGCGAGCTCGAGCACGTCCGCGGGCCGCTCGCGCAAGGGCGGCAGGCGCAGATGCACCACATTGAGGCGGTAGAGCAAATCCTCGCGGAAGGTCCCCTTCCTCACCTCTTCGGCAAGGTTCCGGTTCGAGGTGGCGATGATGCGGATGTCGACCTTGACCGGCGGACCACCGCCCACCCGGTCGATCGTCCGCTCCTGGATGGCCCGCAGGAGCTTCGCCTGGAGGCGCACATCCATCTCGGAAATCTCGTCGAGAAGGAGCGTGCCGCCGCTCGCCTCCTCGAACTTGCCGATGCGCCGCGCGACAGCGCCCGTGAACGCGCCCTTTTCATGGCCGAACAGCTCGGATTCGAGCAGGTTGTCGGGGATCGCCGCGCAGTTGACCGAAACGAAGGGCTTGTTCCGCCGCGTCGACTTCTGGTGCACATGGCGCGCCAGCACTTCCTTGCCGGTGCCGCTCTCGCCGGTGATGAGGACGCTCGCCTCGGAGCGGGCGATCTGCTCGGCGAGCTTCACCACGCGCTCCATCGCCGGATCCTTCCAGACGAAGGAGCGGGCGTCGGCAGCCACCGCCTCCAGCACCGCCGCGATGAGCTCCGGGTCCGGAGGCAGCGGGATGTACTCCTTGGCGCCGGCCTGGATGGCGGCGACCGCGGCCCGCGCGTCGGAGCCGACGCCGCAGGCGACAACGGGCGTGCGGATGCGCTCGGCCTCGAGCGCGGCGACGAGCTCGGCGATCGGCTGGCCGACGTCGATCATGATGAGATCGGCGCCCCGCGCCCGCAGCACCGTGAGCCCATGGGCGATGCTGTCGGCCTGCGTCACCGCAGCGCCCCGGCTCATGGCGATCTTGGAGGCGGCGACGAGCTCGCCATTGAGGCGGCCGATGATGAGAAGACGCATGGCAGGGATCCTTGCTCTCTAGAACATCGTCGGGCGAAGGGGTCCTGTTCGCCGGCGGCCTGCGGCCCGAAGGAAGCGCCGTGTTCCCGGAACGGAACGCGGTTCAAGGGCTCAACTGTCGTGCTTGATGATCTCGGTCATGGTCACGCCGAGGCGTTGGTCGACGAGGACCACCTCGCCGCGGGCGACGAGGCGGTTGTTGACGAAGATGTCGATCGCCTCGCCGACCTTGCGGTCGAGTTCGAGGACCGCCCCCGGGGCAAGGCGAAGGAGATCGCCGACCGGCATGCGGGCATTGCCGAGCACCGCCGATACCGTCACCGGCACATCGAAGACCTGCTCCAGATCGGCGGCGCTTTTCGGCGTCACGGGCGCGTCGAGCGTGCTCCCGGCGCTGAAGGCGACATCCGTTTCGTCGAGCTGGGGGAGGGGCAGATCGGCGTCGTTGGCCATGGGTTGTCTCGCGTTTTCAGTGATTGCTTCAGATCGTCGCCGTCACGGCGGCCTCGGTGCGCTCGCGCTCGCGCACGAGTCCGCCGTCCGCCCATTCGATGCGGGCGTCCCCGGGCAGGATATCGGGCTCGCCGAGGACGATGACGCGGCCTTCGAAACCATGCTCGCGGGCAAGCCGGCCCATGAGGGTGTCGACCCGCTCGACCAGGCCGTCATTGACCCGCACCACCACATGCGGCACGCCGCGCAGGTGCTGAAAAGCGGCCCGCGCCGCCTCGGCAATCGGGCCGACGGGATTGATCCGCAGCGCTTCTCCGGCGAGCTTGCGCGCAAAGGACAGGGCGAAGGCGACGGCCCGCTCCTCGAGCTCGGCCTGGCGCGCTTCCGCCTCCGCCAGGAGCGCCCCGATCTGCTGCGCAAGGCGGGACATGGCGTCGGCGAGCCGGGCTTCGGTCGCCGCCTGCGCCTGCGCGAGGCCCGCCGCGAGGCCCTCGGCGCGGCCGCGCGCCTCGGCCTGGGCGAGGGCGGCCGCCTGCTGCGGGTCGGCCCGCCGCGGGCCGCGGAAGTCGTGCTCGAAGATGAAGGGGCTTGCGTGCGCCATGTCTCCCGCCCGTCAGTAGACGAGCTCCTCCTCCGCGTTGTTCTTGGAAATGAGGATTTCGCCCCTGTCGGCGAGCTCCTTGGCGAGATTGACGATCCGGGTCTGCGCCTCGTCCACGTCCTTGAGGCGGATGGGCCCCATGGAGGCCATCTCGTCCTGCAGGTTCTTGGCGGCCCGGGTGGACATGTTGGACATGAAGAACTGCCGCGTCGTCTCGGTCGCGCCCTTGAGCGCGCGACACAGCGTGTCCTTGTCCACCTGGCGCATGAGGGTTTGCACGCTGCCCGGGTCGAGCTTGGCCAGATCGTCGAAGGTGAACATGAGGTCGCGGATCTTGCGCGCCGCGTCGCGGTTCGTCTCGTCGAGCGCGGCGAGGAAGCGCCCCTCGGTCTGGCGGTCGAAGGCGTTGAAGATCTCGGCCATGAGCTGATGCGCGTCGCGCTTCGTCGTGTGCGAGATGGTGGTGACGAACTCCGTGCGCAGGGTCTCCTCGATGTGCTCGAGGGCTTCCTTCTGCACGGTCTCCATCTTGAGCATCCGGTTGACGACGTCGATGGCGAAGTCGTCGGGAAGAATGGAGAGAACGCGCGCCGTGTGCTCGGTGCGCAGACGCGAGAGGATCACCGCCACGGTTTGGGGGTATTCGTTGCGCAGATAATTGGCGAGGATCTCCGGATCGATGTGCGAGAGGCGCTGCCACATGCGCTTGCCGGACGCGCTCTTGATGTCCGACATGATGGCGTTGACCTGCTCCGGCGGGAAGATCTTGCTCAGCAGCTCTTCGGTTCTGTCGAGGCTTCCCGTGACCGCGCCATTGCTTGACATGCGCGAGATGAAATCGACGATCAGCTTTTCGACCGTCTTGGAGTCGATGGAGCCGAGCTGAGCCATGGCGAGGGAGACCTTCTTGACCTCGTCCTCGTCGAGCATCGACCAGATCTGCCCGCCGTATTTCTCTCCGAGCAGGAGGAGCAGGACGGCGGCCCGCTGCGGCCCGTCCATGACCTCATTGACATCGATGGCGTTTTCCGAAGGCATGGTCGGTAGGCTGCTCAATCGTGGATCCAGCTGCGGAGCACGGCGACGGTCTCCTGCGGGTTGCTTTTCACCATCTCTCCCAAGCTCTCGATGGCCTCCGCCTGCAGTTCGCCATTGACCTTGGCGATCTGGAGCATGCGCGCCGTCTTGTTGTCGCGGGTGACGGTGGCCATGTCCAAGGCCGGTTCAGAGGCGGCCAAGGGGCCTGCCGTCGCAAGCCCGGCGCGGCGCTCCTTCTCCGCCTCGAGCACCCGCTTCAGCAGCGGACGCACGACCGTCAGCAGGACGATGATGGTGAGCAGCGCGATGACGGCGCTCTCGACGAGGCGGAGGATGTCCTCCTTGGTGGGGTTGAGGAGCGTCGTGAGGAGGGATTCCTCCTTCTGCTCGAGCATCGGCGGAGCCTCGGCGAAGCGAAGGTTTGCCACTTCGACCTGATCGCCGCGGTTCCTGTCGAAGCCCACGGCCGTGCGCACCAGGGCGGCGATACGATCGAGTTCCTCCTGGGAGCGCGGCTGATAGACCACCTCGCCGTTCGCGCCCTTGGCGTAGGCGCCGTCGACGACGACGGCCACCGAGAGGCGCTTCAGGCGTCCGCCTTCGAGCACCTCGGTCCGCGTCGTGCGGGAAATCTCGTAATTGACGATCTCCTCATTCTTGCTCGAAGCGTCGCGGGGCGCGCCGGCGGCGCCGTTCGGCTGGCTGGCATTGGGCAATTCGCGGCTGACGCTCACGGCGGCGTCGCCGCTCACCGTCGACTGGTTCTCGCTCCGCGTCTGCGTCGAGCGCACGACGCGGCTTTCTGGATCGAAGGTCTCGGAGCGGCTCTCGACGCGGTTGAAGTCCATCTCGGCCGCGACCTGGACCCGAGCCCGGCCGGCTCCGACGACGCCGGCGACGATCTCCTCCACCTGCCTGCGCAGCCGCCGCTCGACACTCGCCTGCTTCTCCTCCAACAACGCGCCACCGGACCCGTCCGCCAGGGCGCCATCCGCAAGAAGGCGGCCGTGCTCGTCGACAATCGAGACGCGTTCCGGCTTCAGCCCCTCCACGGCCGAGGCGACGAGGTGGCGAATGGCACGCACCTGGCCTTGATCGAGCTCGCCGCGGAGCTTCAGGACGATGGAGGCGCGCGCCGGCTCGCGGTCCCGCTCGAAAAGGCGGCGCTCCGGCAAGGCAAGATGCACGCGGGCCGACTGCACCTGCCCCAAGGTCCGGATGGTGCGGGCAAGCTCGCCTTCGAGGGCCCGCAAATGGTTGATGTTCTGGACGAAGCTAGTGGACGAGAAGGCATCGCCCTTGTCGAAGATCTCGTAGCCGATGCCGCCCCCGGACGGCAGCCCCTTGCCCGCAAGCTCCATGCGCAGGCGCGCGAGTTCGGATCGGGGGGCGAGGATGGTCTGCCCGTCGGCGCGGGTTTCGACCTTCACCCCGCGCGCGTCGAGATCCTTGACGATGGCGCTCGCGTCCTGAAGCGAAAGGTCGGTATAGAGCACGCCCATCGCCGGCTGCGACACGCGCATGATCACGAAGGCGAAGAAGCCGACGAGGGCGAGCGTCACCACGCCCATGGCGGCAAGACGCGCCGCACCGAGCCGCTGCAGAAAGTCCAATGCCCCGTTCACGCCGGGATCCCTGCCATCACACTCAAAGGCGCGAACCTGCTTCGCGCTAGGCAAGAATTTCCGGGTGTAAGGTTACGAGATGGTTAAGGAGCCGCGATGGGCGAAAGATATCTGGTTGCGAGCTCTTGCGCGGAGCGGACAAGGGCGGGCAGAGGCTGACGTCCCACAGGGGCTCACCGCCCTTTCGTCTCGGTGCAAGGAAGGTGGCCGGGCAAGGAAGGTGCCGGGCGGGAGCCGTCGGCTCTTTCGCGCCTCACCAAACGATGGCGCAGCGGCACGAAAAAGCGCCGCTCCTTCCGAAGGAGCGGCGCGGAGATGCGGCCTTGATCTGCTTACTGGCGGTAGTGCTGGATGCGCGTCGTGCGCAGGCCCGCCAGCCCGTGCTGATCGATGGAGTGCTGCCAGGCGAGGAATTCCTCGGTGGTCAGCGTATAGCGGCTGCAGGCCTCCTCGAGGCTCAACAAACCGCCGCGGACGGCGGCCACCACCTCGGCCTTGCGGCGAATGACCCATCGGCGGGTGTTGGGCGGGGGGAGATCTGCGATCGTCAGGGGACTTCCGTCGGGCCCGATCACATACTTGACCCTCGGGCGATGGGGTTCGGTCATGATACGCTCACACACTCGACTGACCACGTCGCAGGGGACCATAGGGCGGCTGCGCTTAAGATTTGCCTAAATGGATCGTCGAGAGAGCCAAGGTTCGCCGCTTTAATCCGTCGAGGGGCCGATCGACTTCACGTTGCCGATCGGGATGCGCAACGAGCCGACCGCGAGCATGGCGGTCTCGCCGGAAAGGTCGACAGAATCGACCCTGCCGCTGATCTCGGTCTTGACGGTCACTCCCTGGCCGGTGGCGTCCTTTGCGGTGACGGTGATCGTGTAGTCCCCGTCCGGTGCGGGACCGCCCGAGGAGGTCCTGCCGTCCCAGGTGAACTCCTGCGCTCCGGCCTTCAGGGGCTGGGTGAACGTCGCGACGACTCCGTCCTTGCCCCTGATCGTGATCGTGGCCTGCGTGGCGGCGCGGCCGGCATTGAGGAGCCATTTGGCCTGCCCGTTGGCGAGCCGGGTGGTCGCTCCGTCGGCGGTGATCTGCTTGCCGATGAAGCTCGCCACGCTGAGCGCGCTTGAGGCCTTGGCGCTCGTCAGGAGCGCATTGAGCGTGTCGTTCGACCGGATCTGCTGCTCGACCGAGGCGAATTGCACGAGCTGCTCGGTGAACTGGTTGCTGTCGAGCGGGTCGAGGGGGCTTTGCGTCTTGAGCTGCGTGGTCAGCAGCATGAGGAAGGCATCGAAGTTGTCGGCAATGCCGCTGCGCTTGCTGGCATTGCTCGACGTGGCGCCGAGCGTGCTCGCGGTGCCTGCGGTGCTGGAGATGGCGTCTGTCATGGCAGCCTCGTGAGGTCCTCTAGATGCACAGGTCCACGCCTTGCGTGGCACGCCATAGGGTTCGCAGCGGAGGCGGCGGCTCCGGCTCGGGAAGCGGTCTTGAGGGGCGGTTCGGCCGCTCGTGCCCCGCCTGGTCCTCGCGGCCCTGGCCCCGGTGCTGCTCGCCCTGTCGGTGGCCAGCCTCATCGCGCAGGCCGATCTGGACACCGCCTTCAGAGGTCTTGAGACCCGCCTGATCGAAGGCCGCTTCCAGCATCTTGGCGTCCCGCTGCAGGAGAGCGACGGTTTCGACCCGCTCGACGGTCAGCTGCGCCGTGACCTCGCCCCCCTTGCCGATCTCGATCCGAACCTCGATGCGCCCGAGATCGCGCGGTTCGAGGGTGATGTCGAAACGGCTCACCCCCGAGAGGGTCCTGGCCGCAATCTCGACGGGAACAGCTCCCAGGGGCACGTTCTGAACCTCGGGAGCAGCGCTGGTCTGCTCCGCAAGGGACGCGCCGGCGGGCGGGGCTAAGCTCGCGGCCCTGGAGAGACCCCCTGGATCGAGGGCAGGCGGCAAGACCTGCTCGGCGGCGCGATCACCTCTCGGCGCGGCCGCCCTCAAGCCATCCCCCTGACCATGGCGGCCGGGACCCTGCCCGTCGCGGATGAACCTCGCCGGCGCCTGCCCCGCCTTCTCCCCCGCGGGGAGAGCCGCCGAGCCGCCGTCCTCCGCCGGCTGTTCCGCTGGGCCCTCGGCGCCGGCTTCGGCCGTGCTTTCTGATCCAGCGGGCGCCTGGAAGGGACGAGGGGCTGAGGAGTCGCGGCGGGCGGCAAGGGCTTCATGAAGGACCTCGCCGCTGGACAGAGGCCGCGCTGAGCGCTCGATAGCGTCTGCCTCTTGCGGCCCGGTGGCGTCTGGCCCCGCTTGCAGGGCGTTCGCCTCGGGGGCCCCCTGTGGCGATCCCAAGCCTGCCGGGAGAGCCGCGCCGTCCGCGCCTGGGCGCGGCGCCTCCCCGACGATGTCAGGTCCGTTGGCGCCCGCCGCGGAACCGGCCGCTAACGGCTCTGGCCCAGGGACGAAAATGGGCTGGGAGAGCGGGAGAGGTTCGCCCGAGGTGGCGCTGGCCGCCTGGAGGCCAGATGGCGGAGGCTCGGCCGCGTCCTTGTCGGGCGGGGCAGCGGAGCCCGTCTTATCCGACGCCTCGCACCCGGCAGGACCGGCCGCCTCCGCGCGCTTCCAGCTCGCCTCCCCTGCGGCGTCCGGGAGGCAGGTTTCGGCGCCCGCTTCGGCCTCGGCAGGCTCCGGCAAAGAAGGGCGCGCAGCCGCCTCGCCGATCCGCGCAGAGCGCATGCCCTCGGCACCCTTGCCTTCACGGGTGGTGTGCTCACGGCCTGGCGATTGTGGCGCCGTCCGTTCCGAAGCGGCTTCGATATCGAAGCGCGGCACGGCCGCCTCGGAGCGGCGCGCCGCCGCAACAGGACGCTCCGGCGTCGCCGGGCGGAGGGGGTTCGAGACCGAGGGAGGCAAAAGCAGAGATTTTCCCATCACAGGTTTGGCTATATGAGCGGACAGCGAAGGGCTCCGGCGCAAGAGCCGAGCCAAGTGTGCTGCTCCCGGGGCGGGGGCTAAGCCATTGAAAACCCGTCAAACGCCGCCGATCTGAGGAGCGAAGGCTGGGTGGACCGGCCGGCATTTTCCGTCGCCGGTGGGCAGGAATTGCCGGTTGCCGCGGCTGTCCTTCTCTGGAACTTGCGCCTTCGGCCGGCTATACAAGCCGCAAGCCGGCTTGGCCTCCCTCCTCCAGCGCCGCCGCCAGGGACTGGCATGTTGAACTCGCTCGACCTTCCGAAGCCGCCGCATGAGACGCGGGTCGTGGTCGCCATGTCCGGCGGCGTCGACTCCTCGGTCGTGGCCGCGCTCCTGAAGCGCGAGGGCTATGACGTGGTCGGCGTGACCCTCCAGCTCTACGACCATGGGGCGGCCGTCCACCGCAAGGGCGCCTGCTGCGCCGGCCAGGACATCCACGACGCGCGCCGCGTCGCCGAGACGATCGGCATTCCCCACTACGTGCTCGATTACGAGGACCGCTTCCGGGAGGAGGTCATCGAGCGTTTCGCCGAAAGCTATCTTTCGGGCGAGACACCCATTCCGTGTGTGGAGTGCAACCGCAGCATCAAGTTCCGCGACCTTCTCGCCACGGCGCGCGATCTCGGAGCCGATCTCCTCGCCACCGGCCATTATGTGGCGAGCCGCCGCCTGCCGAACGGCCGGCGCGCCCTCTTCCGCGCCGCCGATCCGGAGCGCGACCAGAGCTACTTCCTCTACGCCACCACCGCGGAGCAGCTTGAGATCTTGCGGTTTCCGCTCGGAGAGCGCGACAAGAGCGAGACGCGGGCGTTTGCCCGCGAGCTTGGGCTGTCGGTCGCCGACAAGGCGGACAGCCAGGACATTTGCTTCGTCCCGCAGGGCCGCTACAGCGACGTGATCGAGCGCCTGAAGCCCGGCGCCATCCGCCCCGGCGACATCGTGCATGTGGACGGGCGCGTGCTCGGGCGCCACGAGGGGATCGTCCACTACACGGTCGGCCAGCGGCGCGGATTGAAGCTCGCCACGGGCGAGCCGCTCTATGTGGTGCGGCTCGACGCGGACGCGGCGCGGGTGGTGGTCGGCCCGCGCGCGGCTCTTGCCACCAAGACCATCATCGTTGCCGATCTCAACTGGCTCGGCGACCGCCCCCTCGGACCAGAGCCGATCGAGGCGGCGGTGCGTGTGCGCTCCACCCGCCCGCCTCAGCCGGCCCTGCTGCGGGCGTTGCCCGGCGGCGCGGAGGTCGAACTCCTCGCGCCGGAGGACGGGGTGTCCCCCGGACAGGCCTGCGTGTTTTATGACAGCGACGGGCCCCGGGCGCGGGTGCTGGGCGGCGGCACCATCGCCCGCACGGCGGCCGCCGCTCCTGTTTCGCAAGCCGCCTGACCACAGCGATCCATGCCGGACGTGCAGTACGACCTTGAGGGGCAGCGCCGCATCTATGCCCGCTGGGCGCCCATCTACGATGCCGTCTACCGCAGGCTCCTCGCCGACGCCCAGCGGCGCACCGCGGCGGCGGCGGCGGCGGCGGGCCCCGACATCCTCGAGGTCGGCGTCGGGACGGGGCTGGTGCTGCCCTATTATCCGGCCCATTGCCGGGTCGTCGGGGTCGACCTCTCCGAGGACATGCTGCGCAAGGCGGCGGAAAAGGTACGCGGCACCCCCCTGCCGCATGTGAAGCTCATCGCCGCCATGGACGCCTGCCGGCTTGGCTTCGCGGATGGGGTGTTCGATGCGGTGGCCGTGCCCTTCGTGATCACGCTCGTGCCCGATCCGGAGCGGGCGCTCGACGAATTCGCGCGGGTGCTGAAGGCGGGTGGCGAGATCGTCATCGCCAGCAAGCTTGGGCACGACGAGGGCCTGATCCCGCGCGTCGAGGAAGTGGTGGCCCCGCTCATGAAGCGCGTCGGCTGGAGCTCCGCCTTCAAGATCAGCCGGATCGCCCGTTGGGCCAAACGGCGCGGTGATATGGAGGTGTTGGGCGTGGAGCCGGTCTTCCCGGCGGGGTTCTTCAAGCTCATGCGCTTGCGCAAGGGTTGCTAGAGGCGCGTCTTGCGGGCAGGACGCCGCCGCAGCCCGGATCATTCCTTGACAGTCTTCGTGGCCGTTCCCTATATCCCGCGCACCGCGGCAGGAGCGGGGCGGAGTAGCTCAGCTGGTTAGAGCAGAGGAATCATAATCCTTGTGTCGGGGGTTCGAGTCCCTCCTCCGCTACCACTTTCCTAACGTCCAAAAGACCCTCTGTAATGGTTTCGCCCTAATGGGGGCTCGAGTCGCTGTGAGACGTCTCACACGGATGTCGCACAGAAGATCGGCCCTGGGACGAGACCGGCATGGGGCGTCCAAGTTATCTCACCCGCCGCGGGGGCGGGCGCTACTACCTCCAGTGTCGGCTCGGGTCCGCCGCCGCCTTCTTGTCAGGCCGGCCGCTCCTACGTTTATCCTTGCGGACGACGAATTCGCGCCAGGCGCGGTGGAGGTTATTGGCAGTGATGGAGTGAATGGTCGAGCTCACGGAGGCGCCGGACCTTGAGATTGCCGCCTCGTCGCGGCGGTGATTGATGCCGATCCCGATCAGGCAGGCCGCTGGCGCTGGGAGATGCGCGGGTGAAGCGCCTCCCAGGGGCGCGCGCCGCGGGTCATCGCATGAGCGATCTCGCCGCCCGCCGGGCCATCGACGGCTACTGGTCGCGGTGGCTGGAGGCCGCGGCCCTGCATGCCCGGCGCAAGCGCTCCTGAGGGTCAAAATGCCGGAGAAGACGCCCACGCCGACGGCAATGCCTGAGGTCCGCGTCGGCACCGCCGGCTGGAGCATCCCGAAGAGCCATGCCGGCGCGCTCAAAGCCCAAGGCAAGCATCTTGAACTACGCCAGCCGGCTCAACGCCGTCGAGATCAACTCCTCCTTCTACCGGCCGCATCGGAAGGCGACATACGAGCGCTGGGCTGCCAGCGTGCCGGACGAATTCCGGCTTACCGTCAAGGTGCCACGCGCCATCACCCGAGCGCCGGCTGCGCGATGCTGGCGACCTTCTGGAGCGGTTCCTGTCGGAGGTGAGCGGGCTTGGCGACAAGCTCGGGCCTCTGCTGGTGCAGCTGCCGCCGAGCCTCCATAGCGAACCGGGCGTGTCGGACGTCTTCCTGGCCGGCCTGCGTAATCGATTTTCAGCAAGCCTTTGGTGCTGTTGGCGCGACCACCGCAACCGCTCGCATTCGATCGCGCTTCATCGATCTCGCCGCGCCATGATCAGAAAGCGCTATTTGGTGATTCAGTCTCGCTAGCCAGCGATCGGTTGCGAGGAATATACCGGATTGCGAGTGTTATTTCGCCTATTTAGTATTTGCCTCGTCCATGATTCCCGCACTGACGCTCGACCTTGTGTTTCGATCCAGGATGGACTGCCGCTTACCGCAGCCTGTCGGACCGGCCTTGCGCGGAGCGTTCGGTTTTGCGTTGAAGCGACTTGTCTGCGTCGTGCGAGGTCGCTCCTGCGAGGGCTGCACGCTCCAAACGGCCTGCCACTTCCCGGCGATTTTCGCGCCCGCACCTCCGGAAGGCGCAGGTGTCATGCGGCTGTACGAGCGGGCGCCGCCACCGTTCGCCTTCCGGATCCGGGCAGGCGGAGGGCCTATGAGAGCAGGGGAGGCGCTGATCGTGCGTTTCCTGCTCGTTGGATCCGCAGCGCGGTCGGCACCGTTCGTGTTGCGCGCCCTCGCCGAGGCGGGGGAGAACGGTTTGGGAGCAGCCCGCGCCCCCTTCTCCCTCGAGGAAATCCTCGACGTCCGAGGGGAAAGGGCAGTGGACGAGAACGGCCGGCTCATAGCGATGGCGCATGTGGAGGATGTCGCTCCCGTGGCGCCGCAACACGTCAGGGTCACCTTCGACAGCCCGGTGCGCCTTCAGGGAGACGGCGTCCTCGTTACGCCCGAGCGCTTCGAGGCGGCGCGCTTCTGCATGGCTGCGGTGCGGCGCATCGGCCTGCTCGCCCAGTTCTACGCTCCGCCGACGTCCTTCGACTTCAAGGCGCTGAAGGAAGCGTGTAGCCGGGTCGCCCTCCGCGATGCCAACCTCGGCTGGCGGGATGCAGGCCGCTATTCTACGCGACAGCAGACGGCGCTGAAGGTGGGCGGGCTGACGGGCCACATTATCTTGGACATAAGCCGATCGCCGGAGCTGTGGCCATTCCTCGGTGCCGCGGGGCGCTTCGGCATTGGCAAGGCGACGACTATGGGCTTGGGCGCCATCACCACGGAACCAGCGTGAGCGAAAATGGACGGGTGCTCGCCTGCGCCGTCGGGCTGACGCCTCAGATCGTCACTGAGATGCTATGGGTGTTGGCGCTCCGCGACGGCTGGATGCCTCACCGGGTTGCCCTTTTCACCACGACGGCCGGAGCTCGTGCGGCCCGCAAGACGCTGATCGACCCCGAAATGGGCGCCATTGCAGCGCTGGCGCGGACTTACCGCCGTCCCGATCTCGCCTGCCTTGCCGAACGGGTGGAGATCGAGGTCATGGCAGCTCCGGACGGCACGCCGCTTGATGATCTTGCCACTGACGAGGCCGTGCGCGCAGCCGGCGATGCGGCGCTGCGCTTCGTGCGTAGGCTCATCGAGAGCTCGACCGAACTGCATCTGTCGATCGCCGGCGGACGCAAGTCCATGTCGGCTCTGCTCGCTATCGCGATGACCCTCTATGCCCGCCCAAAGGACCGGATGTCCCATGTTACGGTTGGACCGACCGGCCTCGCTCGGCCTGAGCGCTTCTTCCCATCGCTGCTTGACGACAGTGATCTGCAGATGGCGGTGATTCCGTTTCCGCGGCTCCGACCCGTGCAGCCTTTGGACGAGACGGAGGTCACCCTCGCCGCGGCCGTCGCCGCGGCGCAGCGGCGGATTGATCCGCCGCACTGTCGCATTCGGCTATGCCGCGGCGAACTCACCATTGGCGAAGAGACGCTGCGCCCGCCGCCAGTCCTCCTGGCTTTCGCTGCGGCGCTTGCTGACGATGCAGCAGGGCCGAATGCGGGTCTGCCGCGCGTCGGTCTTTCCCGCGGCCGCATTGCCCGCCTGCATGCCCGCATCAGCGGAGCGCGCTCCCAATGCTGGCCGGACCCGCTCGATCCAGAGCGCGTCCAGGAATGGGCCTCCCGCCTTAACAAGCTTGTCGTGGCTTGCCAGGCTTGGCCAACGGCTCGTAGCTTCGTGGAGCGAAGCGGGCCCTGGTCGCAGGCCCGTTATCGCCTGGGGGCAACCTGCGACCTAACCGACTGACCGGCGTGCATTCCCGTTCTCCTTTTCCAACCCGCGACGAGGTCGCGCTCGGCGCGTTCCTCCATGACATCGGCAAATTGGCCCAGCGCGCGCATGGCCCGGCCAGCGTGTTGCGGGAGCAATGGCCCACCGTGTTCGCCCGCGCCAGCGACGTCCTGCCGTCCTTCAAGGGCCTCTCCACCCATTGGCATGCGCTGTGGTCGGATTGGGTGTTCGAGACGCTCGTGGATAAGGCGCCTCCGCCTGAGGTCGACCCGCGTTGGGTCCGCGACTGCGCCGTCTATCATCACCGGCCCTTGAGCGACGGCATCGCAGTGCCGAACGGCTCGATCAGCTGGCTCATCGCCGAGGCCGATCGCATTGCGTCGGGCATGGAGCGCAAGAGCAAGGACGAGGAGGCGGAGGCCCAAGGAGAGGCGCCGGGCGCTGGCCGGGACGCCTTTCGCCGGACCATGCTTGCAAGCCTGTTCGGACGCGTCAGCATCGATCTGACGAAACCTTGTCCCGAGGACCTCTTTCAGCCGTTGCGGGAGATCGCGGCCGATGCCCTTGATCCCGAGACGCGGCCGGGCGGACAGGATCCCAAGCTTCCGGAAGCCTATGGCCGCCTCTGGGAAGGCTTCGCCGCGGGATACCGCGATCTCGCGGTCCGCACAAAGGGGGATCTTGGCGCCTTCCACGAGGGGCTGATCGCACTCTCGGAACGCTTCCTCTGGGCCGTGCCGTCCTCGACGGTGGACGATCCTGACGTGGGTCTGCACGACCACGCCCGCGCAGTCGCGGCGGTGGCGGCGGCGCTTCACGCCCACCACGAGCACGCCGGCGACCTCACGGACGAAGCCGCGATTCGCGATCGGCGACGGCCGAAGCTGCGCTTTCTCGTCGGCGATCTTTCCGGCATCCAGAACGCCCTATTTCGGCTGGCGAGCGAGGGCGCGAGCGGCCTGGCGCGGGTGCTGCGGGGTCGCTCGTTGCGCATCCAGCTCATCGCCGAGGCGGCGGCGCGGGAAGCGCTCGCGACCTTCGACATGCCGCCCTACAATCTCCTGCAGGTCGCGGGCGGCCGGTTTCTCATCCTGCTCCCTGCGACCGATCCGGACCGACAGCAGGCCGACCTCGACGGCCTGCGCACCGACGTCGACGAGTGGCTGCGAACGGAGTATGAGGGCGACCTCGTCCTCAACCTGTCGCTCACTCCCGCCTTTTCCGCCGCCGAGATGCTGGACAAGGCCGGCCAGAAGAGCGTGCTCGCCTCGATCGGATTGGCGGCCGAAGAGGCCAAGCAGCGGCCGCTCGCCGGCGCGCGCCACCCGGTCAGCAAGGCGGGGTGGAACCCGGACCTCGGCGTCTGCCGAACCTGCGGGGCGCGCCCCGCCGCGACGGGGATTCCTGACACCGAAAACCCGCCGCGCTGCGTCGCCTGCGACGCCGAGATCCGGATCGGACGCGCCTTCCCGAAGGCCGCGGCCATCGTGCTCGACCAGCGCGGCATCCCGGATAGTTCGAAGGTCGACAGCATCCTCGGCTTCAATATCGGCCTGCCTGACGGCGCCTATCCCCTGCGCGCCGCGCGCGGCTGGCGCCTGCGCGGGCGACAGGACCACGAGAACCTGCCGGCGGCGGACCGCTTCGCGGGAGCCTATGTGCCTCGCCATACCACCACGACGCTCGCGAATGATCGTCTGCGGCGGGTTCGGAAGGAGATCGACGGCGAGGACGAGGCCCGCGAAGGCGACGTGCTCACCTTCGCCGAGCTCGCAGAGCTCTCGCGAGAGGAGCACGACGAACGTCTCATAGGGCGGCCGATGCTGGCGGCGTTGAAAGCCGACGTCGACCATCTCGGGCAGGTGTTCAGCCGCGGCCTTGGCGACCGGCGAAGCCTCGCCCGCAGCGCGGCGCTATCGCGGATGATGGACGCCTTCTTCTCCGGCTTCCTGCCCTATCGGCTGGAGAGGGATTTCAGGCATATCTACACCGTCTACGCCGGCGGCGACGACCTCTTCCTGCTTGGGCCATGGCTCGACATGCTCCGCCTCGCCCACGCCCTGCGCGAGGATTTTCGACGCTTCGTCGGCGGCAGCCCGCACGTGACCCTCTCCGCCGGCGTCGCGTTGTTCGACCCCAAGACGCCGGTGGCGCGCGCCGCCGATGAGGCGAATGAGCGCCTCGATCGGGCCAAGGACAGCGGCCGCAACCGCATTCATGCCGTGCTGCCGATCGGGACCGCGGCGGTGACCTGGGAGGCCTACGGCAAGGCGCTCGCCGATTCGGAGCGCCTCAACGACCTGCTGCGCGACCCGTCCTCGGGCGTGACCACCGCGCTCGTGTATCGCCTCCTCCACCTCGACGACCAACGCCGCCGCGCCGAAGAGGACAAAGACATGCGGGCCGCCGATTGGCGCGCGAAACTCGGTTATCACCTCTGGCGCGCCGTGCCGCGCCACGGAGGCGAAGCCGGACAGCGCAACGACGAGACTCGCGCCTTCCTGCTGCAACTCATGAGGCTGAAAGACGACCTTTCGCCCGCCGGCCAACCGGACGATCGCGCGGCGGCGCGGCTTGCTCTGTCGATCGCGATTTACCGCAACCGTTGAGGAAGGGGAGGATGATGCAGCAATACCGGGGCGGGCGACCGCCGTTTCAACAGGGGCCGCGAGCTGGCGGCGGGCTGGGGTATGGCGGTCAGCACCCCGGTCGACCCGACGGGTCTCGCAACGAGCTGATCGACAACGAGATCGCGAAGGCACTGCAAAGCGATGCCAAGCTGGAATTCTGGACGGGCGAGGGCGAGCGCAAGACCTTGCGGGCCGAGCTCCTGGACAAGAAGGCGCAGGAGACGGCGCAGAAGCTGAGAGACTTGCCGACGACGCAGTTGCGCCGGTTCTATGCGCCCGTCGTCGCCTTTCGCCAGCGGCTGCGCTTGGACCGGAACATTAGCGATGCCGAGGTCGAGGCGCAGGCCGCGTACCTCAAGGCGAGCGCGGCCTACGCGGGCGCGCGCAAGCAGCCGAAGGCGCTGGTCGAGTTCTTCGTCGCGGCCACCAACAGCATCAAGAAACGCGAGGACTTCGAGGCCTTCGCCCGCCACTTCGAGGCGGTGGTCGCCTTCCACAAGGTCTATGCCGTCGAAAATAAGAGAGACTGATCCGATGACGATCCCGCGCTTGATAGGCCGCGCCAGGTTGACCGCAAACCTCGACGTTCTCTCGGGACTCCATATAGGGGCCGGCAAAGACACGATCGAAATCGGCGGCATCGACAACCCTGTGATCAAGAACCCGCACACGGGCGAGCCCTACGTGCCCGGGTCGAGCCTCAAGGGCAAGTTGCGTTACCTCCTCGAATGGGCATTCAACACCGTGCGGGAGGACGGACATCCCTGGGGGTTCAACGAAAACGATCGGCAACAGATCTTCGACAGCGGCGACCCTGTCTTGCGCATCTTCGGCACGCCGGCGAAGCGTACGACGTGGGAAGCCGGGCCGACGCGTCTCATCGTGCGAGATGCTGCTCTTGACCCGAAGTGGCGTGACGAGAAGCTCAAGCGAGGCCTTGCTCTGACCGAGGACAAGACGGAGGTCGTGATCGACCGGATTTCCGGCAAAGCTCACGACAGGGTCGGACCCCGTCAGACTGAACGCGTCCCGGCCGGCGCCGTGTTCGATGTGGAGATGGTGTTCCGCCTTTACGACACCGGAGATAGCGGCGCGCGGGATTGGGCCTGCCTCGCCTGGCTGATCCAGGGGCTTGATCTTCTCGAGCAGGACGCGCTCGGCGGCTCGGGCTCCCGTGGATACGGCCGGGTGCGCTTCTCGAATCTCACCCTGCATGGCTTCGACAAGGACGCGACGCACAGCCTCGACAACACATTCCGCGGCGCGCGCTTCAATCCAAAGGCGCCCGACCCGCAGCTCCTCGCTCTCATCGAGGAGGCGACCCGCGAAGCCCCCATGGCTGCATGAGGCCGCCGTGGCGCTGTTTCGCGTAACACTCACCCTCACCGCGCCGCTCGGCACGCCGCTGACCTCCGGCACGCTCTTCGGCCAGCTCTGCTGGATGAAGCGGGCCCGCGACGGCGAGGCGGCCCTCGTCGCCTGGCTCGCCGACCCTCAGCGTCTCTGGGCCGTTTCCGACGGCTTCCCGGCGGGCCTCTTGCCACGGCCCGTGCTGCGGCCGGTCCTTCCAAGCGAGGATCCGAAGCTTGCCGCGACGATCAAAGCCGACAAGAAGAAGGCTTTCGTCACGCGCGAGGGTTTCTTGCGCGCCCGAAACGCCCTGAGCGCCGACGCGCTGCGGCCGCATCTGCGCAAGGTCGAAGACGCGACCGCGCGCATCGCCCACAACACCATCGACCGCCGCACCGGCTCCACGCCCGAAAGCGGCGGCCTCTACTTTCTCGACGAGGACTGGAGCTGCGCGACCCGACGGGACGACGACGCCGAAGCGGAGAGGCTGCTGCCACCCGGGCCGCGGCGCGACATCTACGTCGCCGCCGCGCCCGAGGAGCGCCGCGAGATCGAGGCGCTTTTCACGCTACTCGGCGAGGAGGGCTTCGGCCGCGACGCCACCCTCGGGCGAGGGCGCTGGCGGGTGGACTCGGTCGCGGAGGATCGCGAGCTCGCCGGCGGGCCGGAGGGCCGCCTGATGTCGCTCTCCTGCGGCGCGGCGACGCCCGATATGGAGGATCTGCGCTGCCGCCTCGCCCCGCATTACGGCAAGGCGGGCCCGGGCGTCGCGGTCGCGGCGGGCGCCTCGCCCTTCAAGAAGCCGCTGTTGCTCACCCTACCCGGGGCCACCTTCAAAGGCTCGGCCGCCGCGCGCCACGGCGCTTGGCTCACCAACGTCCATCCGACGCGCAAGGAGATCGGCCATAACGCCTTCCACGTGGTCGTGCCCTTCCGGGAGGCGGCCCATGCGGCGTGACACCCACCGCCTCGTCGGCTTCGCGCTCACCCCGGTGCATGTGGGCGACGGCACGGTCATGACGCCGGAGGGCTACCGCTTCGCGAACGGGATGCTGGAGCGCTTCGATCCGCCGGCCGTGATCGCTTCCATGAGCGACGGCGTGCGGGAGCAATTCACCAAAGCCCTGCGCAGCCACGATGCGCTGAAGGCGGGGCAGAAGCTGATCCGCAACCACGTCCGCGACGAGCACATTCGCGAAAGGATCGTCGTCTCGCCGCACTCCACAAGGGAGTTGGAGCAGGTGATCGAGGAGTCGGGCCGGAAGGGCGAGGTCCGCCCCTTCGTCCGCTCCGGAACAGGTCCGTACCTGCCGGGCTCTTCGCTCAAAGGCGCGCTGCGCACGGCGTGGCTTGCGGCGGAGGCTGGCCGAAACCCTGCGCTTATGCGCGAGATCAATGCCAAGGCTGATGGAGAGCGGCCAGGCAAGACCGGGCGGGTCTCAAACGATCTCGCGCAACGCGCCTTCGAGGCGGAGGCGGGCAAGACCGAGCGCGATCCTTTGCGCGATGTGTCGGTCTCGGATGCGCTGATGCTGTCCGGCGTCACGGTGATTGACCGCGTCCAGGTCGCGAATCTCGGCGCCAAGGGCGGCATCGCCTTCGGCCCCGAGACCAAGATGCAGATCCATGTCGAGCGCCTCGCCTCGCTTGCCGATCGCGGCGCCTATCCGCCGTCGCGATTCGCGATCGCGCTCTCCCTGCCCAGCGAGGAGGGGCTGCAGGCGCGGCGGCAGCGGGCCGGAGAACGCAGCGACGGGCCGCGACGGGCGCTTCCGCGGCGCTCGCCGACCTATGTCGCCCTGCGGCGCGCGGCCAATGAGCATCACGCCGCCCTCTTCGCCTATGAGCGGCGGAGGTTCTATGCCGGGACCGGCGCCGATGCGACGCTCGATGCGCTCTTGGCCGCGTTCGGCCTGGCGGGCAGCGATCTCCTCGCGGCGCTGGAGGCCAAGGACGCCTGGCTCTTGAAGATCGGGCGGTACGGTCATTTCGAGTCGAAATCCGTCGCCGGCCTTCGGCATGGCGAGAAGCGCGGGACGAAAGCCTCCTCCGCCAGGCACATGACGGAAGGCGGCAGCCGCACAGTGGCGACGGACGCGTCGGGAAGCCCCCTCCCATTCGGCTGGATATTGCTTCTGCCCGAAGACAAGGCCCCTGCCGAGGCGCCGCGACTCCCCGCCGCCGCTCGCGGCGGGGCGGGCCCGGGCCGGCCCGTGCCGGCGGCGCTCCTCGCCCTGGCTCCTCGCCCGCTGCAAGTCCGCCGACGAGCTTCCTCTTCCGCAAGGGCGACAAAGTCACGAATGGCGACGAGATTGGGATTGTCGGGGAGGACGTCCGACCGAACCAGGTGCAGATGTTGGTGAACTTCGAGGGCGACCTTGAACCGGTCCCCGTCAAAGGGTGGAGGAAGGTGTGAGCGAAGCCGAGGAGCAAGCCCCCCCTCCAACTGTGCTGATCTGCACAGTCGGGGGAAGCGACGCGCCGATCCGGAAAGCGATGATGCGGCTCAAGCCCGCCGCTGTCTGGTTTCTCACGTCCGACGGCAGCAACAACTCCAAGTCATCGCTCGGAGAGGTGACAGATGCAGGAAAGGGACTGAAGTTCGATCCGAATTGCCCTGCCGACATTAACATCCGCAGCTTGCCGCCGGACGACCCCGACGCCGCATACAGCTTGTGCAGGGGCTACCTCCGCGCTGCGAGGCGCGAGCACCCCGATCACCGCCTGGTGGCCGACTATACCGGAGGTACGAAGAGCATGACGGGCGCGCTCCTGATGGCGGCTTTCGCCGAAGAGGGCGTCATCGTTCAGTTCATGGCGGGCGAGCGGAATAATCTGAATCAGGTCGTGCCCGGAAGCGAAGAACCGCGGCCCATGCTGGCCGATCTCGTCACGGCCGACCGGGACTTCGCCGCAGCTGCTCAAGCCGTCAAGAGTTACGATTATGCCGCCGCACGCCGCATACTCGACGATCTGCGCCGTCGACTGGTGAAATCGCATCGTACACCGCCAGCGGATTGGCGTAAGCGGTTCGAGCTCGCATATCGCTGGACGGGGGCGCTCGCCTACTGGGACGCCTTCCATCACCCGCAGGCATGGAACTCGGTACAGGCGAAAGACAAGAGCCAGGACTCCGTTCTGCGCGAACTCGCTGATTCCGGCCACCTTGAGCCTTTGCAGGACCTCGCGAGTTCCAAGAAGGAGCCGAGCTGGCGCGTCTGCGCCGACCTATGGCTCAACGCCCTGCGCCGCGGCGAGCGAGGCCGTTACGATGATGGGGTGGCCCGGCTTTACCGGCTCGTTGAAGCGGCGGCACAGACTCAGCTCTGGCAACGGCATCGCCGCCACAGTAAGGCGTTTCCATGGGACGAGGTGCCCGATCGTCTGCGTTTCGGCCTGAGACCAAGATGTCAGAACGGTCGCGAGGTCGTCGATCTCGCTCTCCATGGCACCGTCAAAATGCTTCATCACCTTGATCCTTCCGATGAGTTCGTCGCGCTCTATGCGGAATCGAGCCTGCGCGAGGGATCCTTTCAGGGTCCCGGCTGGCTCGCGGCGCGGAACAGTTCGATCCTCGCGCATGGCTTCGCGCCCATCGAGGCGGGGGTGTGGGGCGGGGCTAAGGGCTGGGTCCAGCAGAACCTCGCCCGCTTGTGGAAAGACGCCGAGTTCCCGCAACTCCCGAACGCGCTGCCGGCGGGCTTGTGACACGCCGCGCTGACCCGCGTCCCGGTTGAAGACGCCGGAGGCGATGACGTTCGCCTTGCCCGCTCGTCCCTGTGGAGGCGGAGCCCAGGGACCACCGGAAAGCGCCGCGTACCTGGTCCTGGATTGCCCCTTTGCGCGGCAATTGATGTTCTGTCCTGCGGGGTCGGCCAGCGCAAGACGGGATGGTCCCGAAGACGCGGCGGAATGGATGCTGCGGCGCAGAATGCGGAGTCTGCCGCCCCCGCGCGGACGACAAGCTTGTCGTTGCTGCATTTCCTTCGGCGCCGTGTCTATGAAGGACTCCCTGCGAGAAAGGGGAGGAACTCATGTCGTCGCGCCGGCTGGTGCTCGCCGCCTATGACGTCACCGCGCCTCATCGCCTGCGTCGGGCGCTGAAGGTGGCGACCGCCTATTCCAGCGGCGGCCAGAAATCCTGCCACGAGGCCTGGACGAGCCGCGCCGAGCAGGCCGCGCTCGGCGCCGCGCTCGATGCGGCGTTGAAGCAGGAGGAGGACGCCTGGGCGCTATTCATGCTGGGTCGTGAGCCCCGTTTCCGGGTCCTTGGACGCGCCCGCGCGCCGAACGATCCGCCGGCGCTCATCTTCGGCTGGGGAGGCGAGCGATGACCGCCCTTGTCGTCGATCGGCGCGACGCGCGCCTGACCTTGCAGGCCGACAGCCTGGTCGTCGCCGCCGCCGACGGACGCGCCCTGCTTCCCGTCGCGCGCGTCGAGCGGCTGATCGTGCGCTCGCCCGCGGTGATCGACGCCGCGGTGCTGGCGCGGCTCTGGGCGCAAGGCGCCGGCGTGCTCGTGCTGTCAGGCCGGCGGAGCGAGCCCACGGCCCGCTTCTACGGCCGTCCCCACAACGACGTTCGCCGGCGCCTCGCGCAATACGCCCTCCAGACCGACGAGGATGCGAAGCTGCGGCTCGCCCGCGGCCTGGTGGCCGCGAAAGTCGCGGCGCAGGGGCGCAGCCTCGATCGGCTCGCCGCCGCCCGGCCGAACGCCCGCCTCGACATCGAGCGCGCCCGCCGCCGCATCGCCGAGCTGGGCGTCGCCCTCGACGCTGTCGCGACCGTGGACGCGGCGCGCGGCGTCGAAGGCGCCGCCGCCGCGGCCTACTGGCCTGCCTTCGCTGCCGCCTTCGCCCCGGCCCTGGGCTGCGCGGGACGCAGCCGCCGCCCGCCCCGCGATCCGGTCAACGCCGTCTTGTCGCTCGCCTACACGCTCGTCATGTTCGAGGCGGGACGGCGCGCGCAGCTCGCCGGCCTCGACCCGATGCTCGGCGCCCTCCATGCGCCGGCCTTCGGACGCGACAGCCTGGCTTGCGATCTCGTCGAGCCGCTGCGGCCGCGAATTGACCTGTGGACTTGGGAGCTATTCCGGGCCCGCACCCTGCGCCCGGAGCATTTCTCCACCGACGCCGACGGCCGCTGCCTCCTCGGCAAGGCCGGGCGCGGCGCCTTTTATGAAGCGCTTGAGGCCCGCATGCCGCTCTGGAGCCGCTTTCTCGCCCGGGCGGCGCGGGCCTTCGCCGCAAGGCTCGACGGGGTCGACGCGCCGCTCGCCCTGTCGATGCCCGCGCCGGAGGACGAGCCATGAGCCGCGGCAAGCCCCTCTATGTCGACGGCCGGCGGCAGCCGATCGAGGTCGACCTCCTGGAGGCTGCCCTCGTGGTCCGCACGCCGGACGCCTCCGACGCGCTCTGCCCCGTCGGTCGCCTCGACCGCGTCCATTGTTGGGGCGAGGTATGGTGGAGCGCGCGAGCGCTCGCCGCGTGCGGCCGGGCCCGGGTGCCGGTGGCCTTTCACGAGGGGCGCGAGCTGGCCGCCCTCGTCCTGCCCCGCCAGCCCCGCGACCGTTCCATCGCCGCGCTCCTTGAGCGCGCCGCCGAGCGGCCCAACTTCCCGGACCGTTTCCAGGACTGGATGCGCCATGAGGCCAGCCTGGCGCGGCTCGACGCTGAGAGGCGCATGCCGCGCCATCGCCCGCGGGCCGTCGGAGGCCTTGGTCCTCACGCGATCCGGCGCCGGCTGGAGCCGGTCTTCGACCTGTGGCTGCGGCGGCGTCTCGTCGATCTCGGCGTCCCGCCGCGCTGCCTCGGGGCGTCGAGCGCAGGGCCGAACCTCGCCGCGGCCTTCGCGCAGGCCCTCGGCGGAGGCCTTCATCCCCTCGCTGCGCGCCTGTCCGCAACGGGTCCGCGGCCGGGGGCGCCCACCGAGGCGCAGCTCGCAAGGCAGGTCGTCGAGGGCTTCGAGGCCGAGGCGCCGCGTCTTTCGCGCCGCTTTGAATCCGCCTGGGCGCGCTTCGAGCGGATGGTGCGGGACCTGGCCGAAGGAGACGACCTGTGGGATGGTTGATCGCCTATGACATCGTCGAGCCTCATCGGTGGCGACGCATTTACGCCCGCGTGCGCCGCGATGCGGCCCGTCTGCAATATTCGCTGTTCTACGGCGAGCTGACGCCCCGCGAAGTGGACGCGCTCGCCGCTGACCTGGCGCGTATGATCGACCCGGCCGCCGACGACGTGCGTTTCTATCATCTTCCTGATGACGCCTGGGTGCGGTTCCGAGGCCGGCGGCCGGCGCCGGAAGGCGTGTGCGACGGCGCGCTTTCCCGGCTCCTGGCGCGCTCGGAGGGGGGATGACCATGCACGGCCGCGGCTTTGGAGACCGCCGGGCCTCGGTTGGGCGCCAAGTCGTTGATGGGCTTGACCCCACCGCCCCGCCATACGAGGCTCTGACCCCACAGCTCCCGCCGCCCCGCCGGATCTTGGCAACCGCCGCCGCAAGCGCTTGGGATCGCTGCTGAAATCGAACAGAGGGGTCTGAAGAACCGACCTGATGAAGAAGGGATCAAGACCGCCACCACGCGCGCCATGGAAGCGCCTCGAGTCGCCGTCTGAAGAACCGACCTGATGAAGAAGGGATCAAGACCCATCGGCGCTGCGCTCCCCTGCGGCTTTGCGGCCGTCTGAAGAACCGACCTGATGAAGAAGGGATCAAGACGGTGGGCGCGGATGCGTAAGGGATCAAGACACCGTAGTTCGCCGCTGAAGCACGTCCATGCCAGCAGTCTGAAGAACCGACCTGATGAAGAAGGGATCAAGACCGCGACAACAGGCGTGGAACCTGTGGTACGCCTGTTGGTCTGAAGAACCGACCTGATGAAGAAGGGATCAAGACGCAGTTCGTTGAGGGCATTACGCCTCGCGCCTGCGACCGGTCTGAAGAACCGACCTGATGAAGAAGGGATCAAGACGGCCGCGGCTTCGTCCGCCTGTTGAGCGAGGTAGGTCTGAAGAACCGACCTGATGAAGAAGGGATCAAGACTGTACCCGGCCGATAAACTTCTCTACCATTGTGCCCGTCTGAAGAACCGACCTGATGAAGAAGGGATCAAGACCGGTCTCACCCTCATAAGGGTAGAGGGCCGGCGCGGTCTGAAGAACCGACCTGATGAAGAAGGGATCAAGACACGCGGCCGCGCGTATCGGTCATCCCCAAACGCCATCGTCTGAAGAACCGACCTGATGAAGAAGGGATCAAGACTTCTACCTCACGCGAAAAGGTCAAAGTCTTCGGTCGTCTGAAGAACCGACCTGATGAAGAAGGGATCAAGACCTTGCCACTGCGGCGATCAATGCCCGTCGAGGAGTCTGAAGAACCGACCTGATGAAGAAGGGATCAAGACCGGGCGGAGCGATCGGTGTCCCGACCATCGGCGGTCTGAAGAACCGACCTGATGAAGAAGGGATCAAGACAGGACATATCGCCATGCCAACTTGTCGTATGGCGGCGGGTCTGAAGAACCGACCTGATGAAGAAGGGATCAAGACCGCGCTCTAGCGCGGGATGCCGTAGCTCGACGCGCTGGTCTGAAGAACCGACCTGATGAAGAAGGGATCAAGACGCGCCCCGCCAACATTGTCACCGCTTCGCCGTCTGTCTGAAGAACCGACCTGATGAAGAAGGGATCAAGACTGACGGCGACACGCCGACCTGTGATGCCACCCGCGTCTGAAGAACCGACCTGATGAAGAAGGGATCAAGACACCTCCTCGGGGATCAGCCTAGTCATGCCAGATAGCGTCTGAAGAACCGACCTGATGAAGAAGGGATCAAGACGGCAGCAAGCCGCGCCTGTTCGGCTGCCTTCTCAAGTCTGAAGAACCGACCTGATGAAGAAGGGATCAAGACGCCGCGATGTAGGCAATGGCCGCACCGGCCATTCGTCTGAAGAACCGACCTGATGAAGAAGGGATCAAGACAAAGACTTTTGAAAGTAAAGCGGAGGTATTACCGTCTGAAGAACCGACCTGATGAAGAAGGGATCAAGACCGCGGTCGATCTGGCGATGATGGCCGAGGAGGCGGTCTGAAGAACCGACCTGATGAAGAAGGGATCAAGACGCCTCATGTTGTGCATTCATGGTCGCGTCGCTTTCGTCTGAAGAACCGACCTGATGAAGAAGGGATCAAGACCATCGGTGGCGGGAAAGGGCGCCGGTGGGAGGGGGGTCTGAAGAACCGACCTGATGAAGAAGGGATCAAGACGCCGGCGCGCCAGTTGCACCCGCGTCTCACCCGAGTCTGAAGAACCGACCTGATGAAGAAGGGATCAAGACGCGATGCAGAGAGCGTGGGAGGGGCGGAGAAGGGTCTGAAGAACCGACCTGATGAAGAAGGGATCAAGACCCCGCACCGACCGTCATCGTCGGCTCCCCCATGCTCGTCTGAAGAACCGACCTGATGAAGAAGGGATCAAGACGAACACGACGTGCAGCATGTCGTCCTCCATCGGTGGGTCTGAAGAACCGACCTGATGAAGAAGGGATCAAGACTCCGTGACGGGTTGCGCGCCTTTCCGCGCCTGCCGTCTGAAGAACCGACCTGATGAAGAAGGGATCAAGACCTCCGGGCCGCGTCCGTTTGCGGCCCACAAGGTTAGGTCTGAAGAACCGACCTGATGAAGAAGGGATCAAGACGCAGGAGGGGGGGGGCTGATTACGCGGCTTCGGGTCTGAAGAACCGACCTGATGAAGAAGGGATCAAGACGGCGTCAATGAGGCCGGCCCGGACGGCCTCCGTCGTCTGAAGAACCGACCTGATGAAGAAGGGATCAAGACGCGCTGCGCCAGTCCCCAGGTTTGCGGCCTACCCTGGGTCTGAAGAACCGACCTGATGAAGAAGGGATCAAGACCCGGCCGCGTGCCATCGGCGCTGCGCCAGTCCCCAGGGTCTGAAGAACCGACCTGATGAAGAAGGGATCAAGACTGGTGACGTAGATCCATCCGCGCACTGTGCCAGCACGGTCTGAAGAACCGACCTGATGAAGAAGGGATCAAGACCTTGCAGAAAGCGACAAACGTGGCCACCGCAGTGTGTCTGAAGAACCGACCTGATGAAGAAGGGATCAAGACCCTTGGAGACCCGAAACGATGACGGCGAGCCCGGGTCTGAAGAACCGACCTGATGAAGAAGGGATCAAGACGCACGGCCACGTCAAGAGGTGACATGGCCCGAGGTCTGAAGAACCGACCTGATGAAGAAGGGATCAAGACAAGACGGCCTTGGCCGAGTCCGCTTTTGCGTCCATCGTCTGAAGAACCGACCTGATGAAGAAGGGATCAAGACCCGCATGATAGGCCGTGTGCATCATGATCTTGATGTCTGAAGAACCGACCTGATGAAGAAGGGATCAAGACGGCAGGCCGCCGCCCCTTACAACCCCGGGGCGTTGGTCTGAAGAACCGACCTGATGAAGAAGGGATCAAGACGGAACGGACAATGAATACCCAGTGTAGTCTTCGCGGTCTGAAGAACCGACCTGATGAAGAAGGGATCAAGACCGGCGCGCATGGCGCGGATTAGGCGCGGATAGCGGGTCTGAAGAACCGACCTGATGAAGAAGGGATCAAGACCTCCTCAACGTTGGGCGTAAGCGAAAGCGCGCTCAAAGTCTGAAGAACCGACCTGATGAAGAAGGGATCAAGACCTTCGCGGCCTTCGAGAAGTTGGCCTCACGGGCGTCTGAAGAACCGACCTGATGAAGAAGGGATCAAGACGCATGTGGCGGTGATGCCCGCCGCGTGCGGTGAGTCTGAAGAACCGACCTGATGAAGAAGGGATCAAGACCCGTAAATCCATGTCTGAAGAACCGACCTGATGAAGGTCTGAAGAACCGACCTGATGAAGAAGGGATCAAGACAATAAACCGCTCCGTCGCCATGGTGCCTCCTCGGGGGTCTGAAGAACCGACCTGATGAAGAAGGGATCAAGACCGTTACCGCCGGCCCCTTACGGCCGGGCACAACCGTCTGAAGAACCGACCTGATGAAGAAGGGATCAAGACGCGCGGAGCGACGAAGACGCGCGACACGCGTCCGCGGTCTGAAGAACCGACCTGATGAAGAAGGGATCAAGACCCACCCACCACACGATCTGCATGGCATCCTCCAAAGTCTGAAGAACCGACCTGATGAAGAAGGGATCAAGACGAAAGACAGCCACCACCTGATCATTCGCCGCAAGCAAAAGTCTGAAGAACCGACCTGATGAAGAAGGGATCAAGACCACCCCAAGCGCTCATACGCGCTTGAGGATCACCAAGTCTGAAGAACCGACCTGATGAAGAAGGGATCAAGACGCCGAGTCTATAAATACGAGGCGAGCATATTTGGTCTGAAGAACCGACCTGATGAAGAAGGGATCAAGACCGGAGCCGTCCGGCTGCCTTTCCTCGGCGCTTACGGTCTGAAGAACCGACCTGATGAAGAAGGGATCAAGACGTCTCGTCCCGCGAACAGATGCTGACCACGTTTCCGGTCTGAAGAACCGACCTGATGAAGAAGGGATCAAGACCTTTCAGCAACTGTTCGACAAGGGTCATGCGTGTCTGAAGAACCGACCTGATGAAGAAGGGATCAAGACCGCCGGAGGAACCGCGATCGCACCGTCCGGCGCCGGTCTGAAGAACCGACCTGATGAAGAAGGGATCAAGACGCCCGTGAGACTGTCGGACATGTCAAGAGGAACGCGTCTGAAGAACCGACCTGATGAAGAAGGGATCAAGACCGGGGGACGAGCACGTCGTCCCCGTAACCGCGAGGTCTGAAGAACCGACCTGATGAAGAAGGGATCAAGACGGCCATTTGATCGGCCCAACGTGCGGCGTCGGCTGTCTGAAGAACCGACCTGATGAAGAAGGGATCAAGACCAAGGTTAGCGCCATAGGTGGCGCGGATAAATTCAGTCTGAAGAACCAACCTGATGAAGAAGGGATCAAGACAGCCGGATGTTGGGTAAAATTAATAATTCTCATAGGTCTGAAGAACCGACCTGATGAAGAAGGGATCAAGACACAGACTCAAAACGGATGCGAGCGGCTTTGAGTCTGAAGAACCGACCTGATGAAGAAGGGATCAAGACCGCGGGCTTCCTCGAAGCTCTTGACGCGGACGATCTCGGTCTGAAGAACCGACCTGATGAAGAAGGGATCAAGACTGGTGGCGAGCCGACGGGCTCGCCGCTCCATCTCGGCGTCTGAAGAACCGACCTGATGAAGAAGGGATCAAGACCGCCTGAGTTAATGTTTCGATGACCCCAAGGTCATCGGTCTGAAGAACCGACCTGATGAAGAAGGGATCAAGACGTCCCGATCGGTAATCTCAAAGCGGCGGTTGTTCATGTCTGAAGAACCGACCTGATGAAGAAGGGATCAAGACGCCGGGGAACGAACACGTCGTCCCCGTAACCGCGGGGTCTGAAGAACCGACCTGATGAAGAAGGGATCAAGACCGACTCTTCGAGCCGACGTTGGTTCTGCATTGCAGTCTGAAGAACCGACCTGATGAAGAAGGGATCAAGACCAACGTGTCCTTGCTCATGGTGGCAAGGTCCAAGGTCTGAAGAACCGACCTGATGAAGAAGGGATCAAGACCAATGGCGACCGCAAGAATAACAGAGTCAAGATTCTGTCTGAAGAACCGACCTGATGAAGAAGGGATCAAGACCGGCCGCGTACCATCGGCGTTGCGCCAGTCCCCAGGTCTGAAGAACCGACCTGATGAAGAAGGGATCAAGACCTTTGCGGCCAAGTAAGAGACCGACAGGACGGTTGTCTGAAGAACCGACCTGATGAAGAAGGGATCAAGACCAAGCGCCATTTCGCGCCCACCTCACATTTTTCCGCGTCTGAAGAACCGACCTGATGAAGAAGGGATCAAGACGATGGCATTGATGTCGAAGCCAGCCGGCAAGGCAGGGTCTGAAGAACCGACCTGATGAAGAAGGGATCAAGACTCGTCGGCTGCCACACAAAACTGCGAAAGCCAGACCGTCTGAAGAACCGACCTGATGAAGAAGGGATCAAGACCGGGGTTAGGCTCCAGACCCATAACCAGCAAGTAACGATTGCTGCGAGGTGGACGGTTGCGAGGTCGTTTTGGGCGAGCTTGTCGTAGCGGGTTGCGATGCGCCGCCAGTCTTTGAAGCGGCAGATCCGGCGCTCGATCCGATTGCGCTCTCGCTAGAGCGCGCTTCGGTTTAGCGGAATTGGATTCCGTTTGAGGTCGGGGTGTGATTCAAGATCCGTGCTGGGGGAGGCCAGCATTGGATGACACGACCCTACTCTGAGGATTTGCGCGAACGGGCTGTGGCCCGCTACGAGGCGGGCGCGACGACGCGGGCGGTGGCGGCGGCGCTCAGGATCAGCCCGTCCTGCATCTCGAAGTGGATGAAGCGCAAGCGCGAGACGGGCTCGCTGGCGCCCGACCAAGTCGGCGGCCACAAGAAACCCAAGCTCCGCGGAGAGCTGGCCGAGTGGCTGCGCGAGCGCTGCCGGTCCGGACCGTTTACGACCCGCGGCTTGGTGATGGAACTGGCCGAACGCGGCATTAAGAGCGACCGCCGCGCCGTCTGGGTCTTCCTGCACGCCGAAGGACTGAGCTTCAAAAAAAACCGTGCTGCCGGCCGAGCAGACGCGGCCTGACATCGCCCGCAGGCGGGCGCGCTGGAAGGCCCATCAGGGCCGCATCGATGCAAGGCGGCTCGTCTTCATCGACGAGACATGGGTCAAGACCAATATGGCGCCCCTGCGAGGCTGGGGACCGCGCGGCCAGCGCCTTGCGGCCCGCGTGCCGCACGGCCACTGGAAGACGCTCACCTTCATCGCCGCGCTTCGCGCCGATCGCATCGATGCTCCCTGGATCATCGACGGCCCGATCAACGGCGAGCTGTTCACCCTCTATGTCGAGAAGGTGCTCGTTCCGACGCTCGCTCCGGGTGACGTCGTCGTCCTCGACAATCTCGGCAGCCACAAAGGGCAAGCCGCGCGACGCGCCGTCCGGGCCGCCGGCGCCCATCTTCTGTTCCTGCCCCCCTACAGCCCCGACCTGAACCCGATCGAGCAGCTCTTCGCCAAGCTCAAGCACCTGATCCGCAGGGCCGAAGCCCGCACCGTCGAGGCCACCTGGCGAAAGCTGGGCGACCTTCTCGAGCTCTTCCCACCCACGGAATGCGCCAACTACCTGACAAACGCCGGCTATGCTTCCGTCTAAACAGAGCGTGCTCTAGAGAGCACCATCGAAGGGGTGGAGGCGCTTGCGGGTCGGATTGTTGGGAATGGACGGGCTTTGTGCCCCGCTCGATCAGGAAGGCGCGCAGGCCGTCGCTGTCGTAGGGCCGCATCGGCGATGCACAGCGACGGAGCCACAAGATCGCCGATGAGGGCCGGCGCGACGCGGGCGTCGCCGCGCTTGGCCTGGCGTCAGCTGGATGGCGCGAGGTCGTCCGTGTTCGTCGACGGCGAAGTGGATCTTGGTCGTGTGCCCGCCGCGCGAGCGCCCGATGGCTTGCGCGTCCGCCCCCCTTTACCTCCGGCCGCGCAGCGGTGCGCCTTGGCGTGCGTGGAGCCGAGCAAGAGAGCGCTGGGTGGTCCGCCTGCGCGCGACAGCGTCTCGAACGCCTCGCGCCACATGTCCCGCGCGGCCCAGCGCACGAAGCGGTTATACAGGGTCTTCCTCGGACCATATGGGGGGGGCGCATCGGCCCAGCGCCCACCGCAGCGGAGCACCTGCTCGATGCCCGAGATCACCCGCCGATCATCGACCCGCGGCACGCCTCGCGTGTCAGCCGGCAGCAGCGGCGATAAGCGCTCAAACTGCTCGTCCGTCAGCCAGAAAAGGTCCGCCATGCGCAAGCTCCGCGCCCACAGAAGCTTGCATCCACTCACATCTATCCGGTCCCCCTTTATGGGTCCGGAGCCTAACCCGTTCGGCCCGAAAGTGTTACCCATGTCTCCGGTATAAACCGTCACCCATGTGACCGGAATGGACCGGAGATGGATGGCGGTCCCGGGAGGACTCGAACCTCCGACCAACGGTTTAGGAAACCGCTGCTCTGTCCTGCTGAGCTACGGGACCGGCTCGGGACCGGGCTTTAGCATGGTCGGGAGGGCCATTCCAGGGCCTCCCGCAAAGGGAGGGCTGTGGCGCGGAGGTCGAGCCGCTCGTCTTGCGTTCCGCCGGGGAGTAGGCCCAACCGCCTCGTCGCGGCGGATCATCCTGGCGGCGGCGCGATACGTTCTGGAGGCTCGTCCGATGCTCAGGCCGTCCCTCTAGGTTCTGAACTCATAAAGGTTGAAGCGGATTGTGTGGGGTGATTCAAGGCTCCTGGACGGGAGGCTTGGTCATGGCGCGATACGATCTGTCGGAAACGGAGTGGCGGTTGATCGAGCCGCTTCTGCCGAACAAGCCGCGCGGGGTGGCGCGGGTCGATGACCGGCGGGTGCTCAACGGCATTTTCTATGTGCTGCGCACCGGCTCGCCGTGGCGCGACCTGCCGGAGCGCTACGGGCCGTACACGACTGTCTACAACCGCTTCAACAGGTGGGCCAAGCAGGGCGTCTGGCTCAAGGTGTTCGAGGCGCTCGCGGCCAAGTCGCCAGGGTCTCTGCACCTGATCGACTCCTCCATCGTGCGCGCCCATCAGCACGCGGCCGGCGGTAAAAAGGGGGCGCGGATCACGCCATCGGCCGTTCTCGTGGAGGACTGACGACCAAGATCCACGCCGTCGTCGACGAGCAAGGGCTGCCCCTCCGCCTCGTCGTCTCGCCAGGGCAGGCCTCCGACAAGACCCTCGCTCCAGTCCTGCTGGCCGACCTGCCTCCCGCCAAGGCGCTCGTCGCCGACCGGGGCTACGACGCTCAGGCGATCCTCGACCTGGTGCGCCAGGCCGGCGGCGAGGCCCACATCCCGACCTGCCGCGACCGCAAGGTCCAACGCTCCGTCGCCCCGGCGCTCTACCGCCAGCGCAACCTCGTCGAGCGCTTCTTCTGTAAGCTCAAACACTTCCGCCGGATCGCCACACGCTTCGACAAGCTCGCCCGCAACTTCCTCTCAGCCGTCGCCCTCGCCTCAGCCCGTCTGTGGACCCGAGCTAATGAGTCCACTACCTAGGCGGCTCGCGGGACGGCCGGGTGCCCGGGGCAGGCATGCACCTCGACGGTCACATGCGACAGTCCGGGGATGCCGTCCAGCCGTCGTTTGTATTCTGCCGGGGCCTGCGGGTGATCGGAAACGACCGCGATGATGGCCGCGAGGTGTCCTGGTCCGAGACGCCAGAGGTGAAGGTCGAAAACCCTGTCGCCCTCCACTTCGATCCGCTGGCGAACGAGCCTGGCCAATTTCGGGTCGGGCACCGTGTCGAGAAGGACGGCGCCCGACGACCGGATGAGCCCCCAGGACCAGTGCGCGATGACGAGCGCGCCGACGATGCCCATCAGGGGGTCCATCCAGACCCACCCATAGAGCCTGCCCGCGAGCAGCCCGACAATGGCGAGCACGGACGTCATCGCGTCGGCGAGCACGTGCAGGTAGGCGGAGCGAATGTTGTGGTCGTGCACGCTATGGTGCGGGTGGTGCTCGTCATGGCCGTGACCGTGCCCGGGATGGTGGTGCTCCTCGTCGAACAGCAGCCAAGCGCTGGCGAGATTCACGACAAGTCCGAGCACGGCGATCAGGATGGCTTGGTCAAAGCTGATCACGACCGGCGCAAGGAGACGGGCGATGGACTCGGAGCCGACGAACAGCGCGATGACCGCCAGGATGATCGCGCTGGAGAATCCGGCCAGCTCCCCGAGCTTGCCGGTGCCAAGCGAAAAGCGCGGATCGTGCGCGTGTCTGCGCGCGAAGCGGTAGGCGAGAGCGGAGATCGAGAGCGCCGCCGCATGGGTCGACATGTGCCAGCCATCTGCCACGAGCGCCATGGAGCCGTAGACGCTGCCGCCGACGATCTCCGCCACCATCGTCGCCGCGGTTAGCGCGACGACCCGCCAGGTCCGGCGTTCATTGCGGTCGTGCTTCTCGCCCAAGAAGACGTGCTTGTGCTCGAAGGCCTCGATCGAGTGGCGATCCATCCGGCTCTTCCCTTCGCGAGGAGGAGAGGTCCTCTCGATATGGGTTGGCCTGCCGGGATGGAAAGGTGCAGCGTCGCGGCGGAACTGTTCTGCCGGGAGGACTCGAATGGCCGTGATCCAGGCGCCCCCTCCCCCACCCTCCCCCTTTTTCCCGGATGCGCGATGCGCGGAGCCATGCCTGTGGGACTGCGTCGGGGCAGGTGTCGCAGGCGCCTCGGTCGACGGCCTCGTAGCCATTTCGCTCCCGGTCGTCCCCGCCAGGTTTCGAGGTCGCCAAGGCACGGTGCCGTCCATTTCGAGACCGCTCTTTGCCGATCCGCGAGGTTCGTCCCTCACGATCCAAGCTTGATTGCGCGAGCCGCAGCGGCATAGCCGCCGCCCGCGCCGTCGACGAAGTGGACATGGTCGCTGCGGGTCGGCGAGGGCACGAAGCAGGTCATGAGCGCCGCGTCCTGCCGATAGGCGCCGCAACGGGCGATGCCGGCGTCCTCCGCCTGCCTGAGCAAGGCTTCGATCCGGTCGGCGAGGGCCGGCGTGCAGTCGAGGGTCATGCGCAGTCCGTCGTCGAACTTGCGGAAGTCCGTATTCTCGACCAGTTGGCGCAGGTAGCGGGCAGGATCGAAGCCGCCCACCCTGATTCCCGTTCTGAAGATCGCATGCGCGGCGAGCGTGCGCGCTCCGAGCCACAAGCGCGCGGCGAGCGGAGAGCGCCGGTGCAGCGCAGTGGAGCGCGCCTCGAGGTCGAAGCCCGCTGGCGGCCAGCGCGGACGCGGACCTTGCGCGGGCACAGGCCGCCCGGCCTCGGCGCCGTCCATGAGCTGCAGGATCGCGCGGACGAGTTCCTCGAAGCGCCGCGCATCACCGGCTGGACTTGGGATGACAATGAGCGAGAGGATGACGCCCCGCTCCGCCCTGATCTCGTCGAACCGGCAGGAGAGGCCGGTGAGGTCCGGGCGCACCCCGGGCGGCGCAGGCTCAAGCCCGAAGGCGCCCGCCTTCATCCGCCCCTCCGCCCAGGCGAGCCCGCCGCCTGCGAACATGGCATAGGCGATGTCGGGCGAGGGCGCGAAGCGCGCGACCTTTACGTCGAAGCCGGCGGCGCGGATCGTTTCGATCGGGACCAGCGCCGCCCGAAGGGTCAGGTCGAGCTCGTCGCGCACCCATCCGGCGACGGCGGCGAGCGCCTCCCGCCCGCGTTCCGCCTGACTTGGCGGCAGAGCGAAGCTTGCCCCGTCGCCGCCGAAGGCAAAGGGGAAATCGTCCTCTCCGAGCGTGTTCGCGACCGCCGCGATGACCGCCGCCGCGGCCGTGTTCACAGCCTTATAGCGCCCCGCCTCGATCGCCGCCGTCGAGCGGACGATGTCCGACAGCCCGAGCACCCAGCCGGCGGGCAGGGGTGCGTAGGCCGACGCCTCCGCCAGCCGAGCGAAGCTGCTCAATGGGGTGAGGCTCTCGTAGAAGCTCGTCTCGGAGGTCATGGCTCCCCTCGCGGCGCCCTCCCCGCGCCTGCCGGCGACCTCCTGACCCAGCGCAGCTCACGGACAGAGCACCGACCCTACCACCTCGCCAGCGCCCGGCCAGCCCTTTCTCCTTCGTTGACATCGCATTCGTTCCGCCGATCCCGAGGATGCAGGCGTTCTGCTCGGCCTTGATCTCGGGCTCGAACAGGACGTCCATCAGCGGGGGCGGAGGGAGGCGGCGACTGCGCGCACGTGCTCCGCGAAAGCTTCGACGAACTCCTCCGCCACCGGGGAGGGGCTGCGTTGCGGGGCGAACACGGCGGCGAACTCGAAGTCGATACGCGGCAGGAATGGACGCGAGACCACGCCACGGGAGGCGAATTCGTCGGCCGTGAACGGATCGCAGATGGCGACGCCAACGCCCGAGGAGACCAGCCCGCACATGATTTCCGACAGGGGTGTCTCGAGGCGCAGGACGCGCGAGACGCCGTGCTTGGCGAACACGGCATCGATCAGGTGTCCACCGGCGCTGCCGGCCGTCAGGGACACGAAGGTCTCGCCCCCGAAGTCGCGCGGGCGCAGCGTCGACCTGGCGCACAGACGATGCCCCTTCGGCAGCACGGCGACCCGCGGCAGGGTAGGCATGGGGATCGTCCGCAGGCCGGCGTGCGCCATCGCCGCTTCCGCAAAGCCGAGGTCGCACTGAAGGTTCAGCACCCAGTCGATGACGAGCGGCGAGATGACGCCGAAGAGGGCGAGGTTCAGATTGGGCCGGTCCGCGACGAAGCGGCCGGCGAAGCGCGGCAGGAAGCCGTTGGCCAAGGCGGGCAGCGCGGCGATGCGCAGCATTCCCGTGCGGCGGGTGCGGATCTCCTCCGCGGCCGCTGCGATGCGGTCGAGCCCCACGAAAGAGCGCTCGACCTCCGTATAGAGAGCGGTCGCCGCCGCGGTCGGCACGAGCCCGGCCCCTCGCTTCTCGAACAGGGGCAGCTTCAGCAGCGCCTGCAGGTCACGCAGGAGCCGGCTCACCGCCGGCTGCGTCACCCCCATCATGGCCGCAGCTGCGGTGACGCTGCCGCACAGCATCACCGCGCGGAACGCCTCCACCTGCCTCAGATTGATGCGCGCGCCACGCCCGATCCTCCCCATAACATCATGTCATGAAGACTGTGCCATTATGCATTTGACGATCAAGGGATGGCTTGGAACGGTGAGCGAAGATCGCCGATCGGGGACCAGACACCCTAGACTGACGGGTAGCGTATTGCCCGAGCGGGCTGGCAGGTCGGTCCAAAGCGCGCCAACCGGGTCGCAGTCCACCTTGGCGCAGGCGACGACGTCGTGGTCGGCCGTATGGCGCGCGGCTCCGAAGTCTATGTGATCATAGTCCGTTGCGCTGAGGCATCGCGACGCTGTCAGGGCAGGTTCTCCCGCACGAAGAGCGCGATGCGCAGCGGCTCGATGCCGGCGAGCGCCGGCCGGCCGTCCCTCAGGTTGTTGAAGATGCGCACGCAGTTCAGGACCATGGCGGCGTGGTCCTGCGTGAGCGCCGCGTCCATGGTCCCTTCGATGAGGAGCGTGCGCGTGTCGGGGGTCAGCCCGTGGCCGATGAAGACGACGGTCTCGGCCCGCAACGCCTCGCGCAGGGCCCGCCCGACCCCGTCCGAGGCGCCGCCCACATTATAGATGCCGACGAGGTCGGGATGCTGGGCGAGGAGCCGTCGCGCCTGGCGGTAGTTCTCGGTGGCGTCGTCGTGCCCTTCGCGCAGGCCGATCACCGAAAGGCGCGGGAACTCTTCCTCGATCAGGCCGAGGAAGCCCATCTCCCGCTCCTCATGGGCGCGGTAGCGGCGGCTTCCGGCGATGAGCGCGACCTTTCCCCTCCGGTCTCCCACGAAGCGGCCCATGAGGCGCGCGGCCGTCCGGCCGACCGCCCGGTTGTCGAGGCCCACATAGGCGTCGCGCCGCGAATGGGAGAGGTCGGAGATCAGGGTCAGGACCGGCATGCCGCTGGCGGACAGCTCCTCCACGGCCTCCCGCACATGGGGATCTTCCAGGGCCATGAACACGACCCCGTCGGCCCGCCGGCGCAGAGACCGCAAGGCGGCGGCCAATGCCCTGGGGTCGAACTGCTCGACGAAGCGGCATTGGCAGATCACGTTGAAGGGCGCGAACTGCTCGCCGGTGGAGGCAATGTATTCGCCAAGCATCCGCAGATAGCGGTTGTTGCCGGCGGGAAGCAGGAAGGCCAGGCGCAGGGGCTTCGGCCGCAGGGCCTCGAACAGCTCCTCGCGCGGCAGATATCCGAGCGCCGCGGCCGCCTCGACGACCTGCTGCGCCGTACGGGCGCGAACCCCCGGGCGGCGGTTGAGGACCCGGTCGACGGTCGCGGGCGAAACGCCTGCCGCCCGCGCCACATCCTGCGCGCGAACGCGACGGCCGCCGTTCGGGAGCACGACCGGAGGGCCGGCGTCAGGCGCTTTTTTCATCAGAATTCATCAGAAGATTTCCTCTGACGCCCTGTCTGCACCTTTCCTAGGGTTGTCTTCAAGTCGTCGGCGCCGTCGACGATCATCAAAAAACATCAGGGAAGCGCAGTTTGCGCCATGGAAACGCCGCTTCTCCCGCGGACTGTGATCGACGAGCTTCCGACGAGCGCCCCTAGGCGGCTTTGCTTCGGGGCCGGCGGATGAGCGAGCGGATCCATGCCGTCTACCTCGTCGAAACGGCGCTGCCGCTCGCCAAGGCGGCGGCGGCGCTCGCCGGGGAGCAATCGACCGGCACCTTCGTGGCGCTCAAGGAGGAGACGGAAGGGTTTCTTACGCGCTACGCCGCGCGGGTGGAGGGGATCGAGGAGCTCGACACCGTCGCAAGCCCGAGCCTTCCCGGCGCTGCGCCGGGCGACGGATGCTATCGCCGTGCGCGCCTCGAGATCTCGTGGCCCTTGGAGAACACCGGCCCCTCCCTGCCGAACCTCCTCGCCACCATTGCCGGCAACCTCTTCGAGCTGCGTCAGTTCTCGGGGCTTAGGCTCGAAGACATCCGGCTCCCGACGGCATTCGCCAGGGCCTATCCGGGGCCGCAATTCGGCGTCGCCGGCACGCGCCGGCTCACCGGCGTGGAGGCGGGACCGCTGCTCGGCACCATCATCAAGCCGAGCATCGGCCTCACCCCGCAGGAGACGGCGGAGCTCGTCGCCACGCTCTGCGCCGCCGGCATCGACTTCATCAAGGACGATGAATTGCAGTCGGACGGGCCCGTCTCGCCCTTCGCGGAGCGCCTTGCCTGCGTGAGCGCGGCGATCGACCGGCACGCGCAGCGGACGGGCAAGCGCGTCATGTACGCGATCAACATCACGGGCGAGCTCGACGACATGAAGCGCCGCCACGACGCGGTGCTCGCGGCCGGCGGCACCTGCGTCATGGTCAGCCTGAACAGCGTGGGGCTCGCCGGCTTCAGCGCCCTGCGCCGCCACTGCCAGCTTCCCATCCACGCCCACCGCAACGGCTTCGGCGCCCTCACCCGCTGCCCGATGCTCGGCTTCGGCTACGTGGCCTGGCAGAAGATCTGGCGGCTTGCCGGCGCCGACCACATGCATGTCAACGGGCTGCGCAACAAGTTCTACGAGAGCGACGCGTCGGTGATCGCCTCCGCCAAGGCGTGCCTGACGCCGATGTTCCCGGCGCCGGAGAAGCCCTGCACGGTGATGCCGGTGGTCTCGTCCGGACAGACGGCGCTCCATGCCCACGACACCTGTGCGGCGATCGGCACCGACCTCCTCTTCATGTGCGGCGGCGGCATCGTCGGACATCCCATGGGCGCGGCGGCGGGCGTTGCGGCGCTGCGCCAAGCCTGGACGGCCGCGATGGCGGGCGAGCCGCTGAACGATGCGGCGGCGCGCCACCCCGAGCTCGCCGCCGCCGTGGAGGCGTTCGGATGAGCGCATCCGCTGCCGGCAACGGGCCTGTGATCGGCTTCTACGGGGACGATTTCACCGGCTCCACCGACGCCCTCGAGATCCTGGCCCTCGCAGGCCTCGATCCGGTCCTGATCACCGACCTTGACCGCGCCGGCGACGTTCCCGACCTTGCCTGCAGCCGCGCCGTCGGTATCGCCGGCTTAAGCCGGAGCAAGTCGCCGGAATGGATGCGGGAGCATCTGCCGCGGCATCTGCGCTTCCTGCAGGCCCTCGGGGTGCGGATCTGCCACTACAAGGTCTGCTCCACCTTCGACTCCGCTCCGCGGATCGGCAGCATCGGCTCCGCGCTCGAGATCGGGCGCGCGATCTATGGCGGCAGGACGGTACCGATCATCGTCGGCGCGCCGGACCTCGGGCGCTACCAGGTCTTCGGCAACCTGTTCGCGCGGGCGGGAGGCGAGATCTTCCGCATCGACCGCCATCCGACGATGAAGGCGCACCCGGTGACGCCGATGGCCGAGGCCGATCTGCGCCTGCACCTCGCCGCCCAGACCGACCTCCCCCTCGGCCTCCTCGACATCGTCGAGCTCTCGTCTGACCAGGCGACGAAGCGTTTCGCCGCGAAGATGGGCGAGAGCCTCGGCGCGCTCTTCCTCGACGTGGCCGACGACGAGACCAGCGCCCGCGCGGGCGAGCTCATCTGGCAGGCGCTGCCGCATCCCGCCTTCGTCGTCGGCTCCTCCGGCGTTGAATATGCGCTTCTCCTGCACTGGCGGCGGACGGGGACGCTGCCGGGCGCCTCCGCCCTCCCGCAGGCCACCGCCGCCGAGCAGATCGTCGTCGTCTCCGGAAGCTGCTCGCCGGCGACCGCGGCCCAGATCGCGCGGGCCGAGGAGGACGGCTTCGCGTCCTTTCGTCTTGCGGCCGAAGACGTCCTCGGCCCGGAGCGGCCGGACCGTCTCGACCGCCTTGCCTCAGAGGTCGCGGCGGCCCATGCGCGCGGACGCAGCACCGTCATCTACACGGCGCGCGGACCGCAGGATCCGGCGCTGGCCTCCTTCGCGGCCGCCTTGCGGAGCCGCGGTCTGTCCGCGGAGGCCGGCAACGAGGCGCTCGGAACGGCGCTCGGCGAGCTTCTTCGCCGCGTGCTGCCGCGCATCGGCGTCCGCCGTGTGGTCGTGGCCGGCGGCGACACCTCCGGCCGCATCGTCGGCCAGCTCGGCGTCACCTCCCTTCGCATCCGGGCGCCCCTCGTGCGCGGGGCGCCGCTGTGCGTCGCCACGGCCGCAAACCCGGAGGGCCATGGGCTCGAGCTCGTCCTCAAGGGCGGCCAGGTCGGCGAGGCGGGCTTCTTCAGCGCGGCCCGCGCCGGCGCCTCGGCGGCGTCGCCAGCCCCATCGGACATCGGCATGCGTCAACGGAAGGAAGCTTCGTGAGCAGGTTCTTCGGAGAGGTCAGGCAGCTCGGCTATGTGGTCCGCGACATCGAGGCCGAGATGCGCCGCTGGATCGAGATCCTCGGCGTCGGGCCCTGGTTCTACGCCGAGCGCGTGCCGCCGACCGGGTTCTTCCATCGCGGTCAGGATTCGTCCGCGGAGCGCTCGGTCGCGCTCGCCAACTCGGGCGCGCTGCAGATCGAGCTCATCCAGCAGCGCAACGACGCCCCCAGCATGTATCTGGAATTCCTCGAGAAGCATGGCGAGGGCCTGCAGCACGTCGCCTTCTGGACCACCTCCTACGACGCCGACATGGCGCGGCTCGCCAAGCAGGGCCTCCACCCGGTGATGGGCGGCGAGGTCGGCGCGGGCGGGCGCTACGCCTATTTCGACACCGAGTTCCATCCGGGCACCGTCGTCGAGCTCTCGGAGATCAACGGCGCCAAGGGTGAGCTGTTTCGCACCATCCGCGAGGCGGCTGTCGATTGGAACGGCGCGAACCCGGTCCGCGCCTTTCCCAAGATCAGTTGAACGGGAGAAGCCCCGCCCCCGCGGGCACCAAGGAGGAAGAGATGAAGCTGAATCGTCGCGAGCTGTTGCTGTCGTCGGCGGGAGCGGCCGGCGCCGTGGCGCTTGGCGGAACAAGCGCCTTCGCCCAGACCACCCTGCGCTACGGGCACATGCACACGCCGGCGAGCGTTGCCGGCCAGTCGGCGGACCTCCTCGCCAAGGCCGTGGCGGCGAAGACCGGCGGCAAGGTGAAGGTGACCGTGTATCCCTCCTCCCAGCTCGGCAAGCTCCAGGAGCTCGCCGAGGGCAACTCCATGGGGACGATCGCGATCACCCACAACACCGCGGCAGGCGTCGGCTCGCTCTACGCGCCGGTCGCCGCCCTCGACACGCCCTTCCTCTATCGCGACGTGGACCATCTCATGAAGGTGGTCGACATCGGCTCGCCGGTGATGAAGAAGCTCAACGAGGGGCTCATCAAGAGCGCCAATGTGCGCGTGCTCTACGCCTTCTATTTCGGGAAGCGCCATCTCACCGCCAACAAGCCGGTGAAGACGCGGGCCGACCTCAAGGGCATCAAGATCCGCGCCATTCCGTTCCCCATCTACATGGCCGCCGTCGAGGCGCTCGGCGCCGTGCCGGTGCCCGTCGACTGGTCCGAAGTGCCCACGGCGCTGGCCACCGGCGTAGTCGCGGGCCAGGAGAACCCGGTCAACGTCATCAACTCGGCGAAGCTCTATGAAGTGCAGAAATACATGATGTTGACCGGCCACATCGTCGGCGCGGAGCTCGTCACCATCAACGAGAAGGCCTGGCAGGGCCTCGGGCCGGAGCTGCAGAAGGCGGTCCTGGAGGCCGGCGAGGAAGTCCGCGTCGCCTCGACCAGGCTGATGCTGGACTCGGAGGCCTCCGACCTCGCCGCCATCAAGGCGGCCGGGATGACGGTCGTTGGGCCGGAGGACGGGCTCAACATCGACGAGTTCGCCGAGGCGAGCCGCGCCATCGTCAAGGAGCGCTTCAGCGCTCAATACGGCGAGATCTACGACATGATCGCCAAGGTCGCGTGACGCGCCTGCGGCCGCCCGCCCCTCGGGCGGCCGCTCCTTCGCCCCTGCCCGTCCGGGAACACCCATGATCCGCCGCCTTGCCATGCTGTGCGAGAACGTCGCCACCATCGCCATGCTCCTGATGACGTCGTTCATTCTCCTGATGGTGTTCGGGAGGAACCTGTTCTCCGCCGGACTGCCTTGGGCCGAGGAACTCGCCCGCTTCTTCAGCGTCGCGCTCGTCTTCCTGGGCGCGCCGCTTCTCCTCGCCGACAAGGCGCATATCGCGGTGGATTTCCTGGTCGAGCGCCTGCCTGCCTCCTGGCGCGGAGCGATCGAGCGGCTGACGCTCGCCCTCACCGCCCTGTTCTGCGCCCTGTTCCTCGTCGCCGGCTGGCAGTTCCTCGCACGCGCCTATCGCTTCGCGACCCCGGCCCTCGGCATCCCCAACTGGATCTTCTACACTCCGGTCTTCCTCGGCGTGCTGCTGACCGGCATCGTCGCGCTCGCCGGGATGGTGGCGCGGCCGCAGGCTCCGGCCCGTTCCCATGAGGAGCAGGCGCCATGATCAGCCTCGGCGCCCTCATCCTCTTTCTCGTCCTCCTTGCCGTCGGCGCCCCGATCGCCGTGGCGCTCGGGCTGGCGTCGATCGTGACGATCCTCGTCGTCGACCTGCCGCTGCAGGTGGTCGCGCAGCGCACCGTGAACGCGATCGATTCCCTGCCGCTCTTGGCGGTGCCGATGTTCATCTTCGCCGCCAACGTCTTCAACGCGGTCGGCCTGACCGACCAGATCTACGACTTCACGCGCCTCCTGATGGGCCGGCTTCGCGGCGGGCTCGCCCAGGTGGCGGTGATGGCCGACCTCATCTTCTCCGGCGTCTCGGGCGCGGCGCTCGCCGACATCGGCGGCCTTGGCAGCGTCCAGATCCGCCTCATGAAGCGGCAGGGCTACACGCCCGAATTCGCCGCCGGCATCACCATCGCCGCCGCCACCATCGGGCCGATCTTTCCGCCGAGCATCCCGCTCGTGATCTTCGCGGCGGCGGCCGAGATCTCGACCGTCAAGCTCCTCATCGCCGGCGTCCTGCCCGCCCTCGTCATCGCGGCCTTCCTGATGCTGCAGGTCGCGTGGATGGCGCGCAGGTACAACCTGCCCCGGGACGAGATGACGCTGAAGCCCGGCGAGGCGCGGTCGATCGTGGTCAAGTCCCTGCCGGCGCTGCTCGCGCCGGTGCTGCTGATCGGCGGCATGCTGACCGGCATCTTCGGCCCGACGGAGGTCGCGGCCATCACGGTGCTCTACGGCCTTGTCCTCGGCCTCGCCTATCGGCGGCTGACCTGGGAGGTCCTGTTCGAGACGGCGCGGGAGACGACGCGGGCCACTGCGAGCATCCTGTTCATCGTCGCGACCGCCGGGCTCTTCGCCTGGATCCTGACCATCGAGCAGGTCCCGGCGGTGATCAGCGAGGCGCTGCTCGGCATCTCCACGAACCCGCTGGTGCTGCTCTTCCTCGTCAACGTCCTCCTGCTCATCGTCGGCATGTTCATGGAGTCGATCGCGGCCATCCTGATCCTGGCGCCGATCCTCATGCCGCCCCTCGCCCAGGTCGGCGTCGACCCGATCCATCTCGGGGTCGTGGTGGTCCTGAACCTGATGATCGGCCTGCTCACGCCCCCCGTCGGCATGAGCCTCTACATGGTGAGCTCGATCGCCAAGATCCCCGTCCACCAGGTTCTCAGGGGCACCATGCCCTTCTTCATCCCCCTCCTCGCCTCGCTCATGGTGGTGACCCTGTTCCCGTCCCTGTCCACCTACCTGCCGAGCCTCTTCTTCAAGTGAGCGGGGCTCTCGGGCGGCGGCTGGTTCGGCAGCCCCCTCGCACGGGTCCGACCGCGCAGAGGCGGCGAGGAGGTCAATGCCCGAGCCACCGGCGTCGTCTCCTTCCGATAGCTCAATGCAGGTGTTATCCGACGAGCATCGCGCTCACCGGCCGCATCTTTGACCAGACCTCATTGAGGACCATCCCATGTCGGCGCCCTTTCCGCTTGCACCATCCTTGTGGGCCGCCACCGCCCCAGCCGCCCTTCCGACCCCGCCGATCGCGGAGCCCGCCACGGCCGATGTGTGCGTCATCGGGGGCGGCTATGCCGGATTGTCGACGGCGCTCCATCTCGCCGAGCGCGGCGTCAGGACGATCCTTCTCGAAGCGCGGGAACCCGGCTGGGGCGGCTCGGGCCGCAACGGCGGCCAGGTCATTCCGGGCCTCAAATACGACCCCGACGAGCTCGAGGCGATGTTCGGCCAGGAGCGGGGCGGCCGGCTCGTGGCGTTCGCCGGGGCGACCGCCGATGCGGTGTTCGATCTCATCGCCAAGCACAAGATGGACGTGCCGCATGTGCGCGAGGGCTGGATCCAGGGCGCCCATACGCCGGCCTCGGCGAGGACTGTCGCGGCCCGAGCGGCGCAATGGGAGAAGCGCGGCGCCTCAGCCGCCTTCCTGGACAAGGCCGAGACCGAGCGGCACCTCGGCACGCGCCAATACGAGGCGAGCTGGATCGACCGCCGCGGCGGCGCCATCCAGCCCCTCGCCTACGCCCGTGAACTGGCGCGCGTGGCTGTCGCGGCCGGCGCCACGATCCATGGCGACAGCCCGGTCGCAAGCCTCGCGCGCAGGGACGGGAGGTGGATCGTCACCACCCGCCAGGGCATTTCCGTGACGGCGGATCAGGTCGTCCTCTGCACCAACGGCTATACGGGCGATCTTGTGCCGAAGCTGCGGCAGAGCATCATCGCCCCGAACTCGTTCCAGATCGCGACGGAGCCGCTCTCGGACAACATCCGCAAATCCATCCTGCCCTTCGGGCAGGTGTCGTCGGACACGCGCCAGCTCCTCCTCTATTTCCGCCTCGACCACGAGGGCCGCTTCCTCATCGGCGGACGAGGCCCGTTCCGCGAGCCGACCTCGGCCGCCGACTGGTCCCATCTCGAGCGGGTGGTGGAGAAGATGTTCCCGCAGCTCAAAAGCGTGCCCATCGCCTATCGCTGGTGCGGGCGCGTGGCGTTGACGCGGGACTTCCTGCCCCATCTGCACGAGCCCGAGCCGGGACTTGTCATCGACATCGGCTGCATGGGCCGCGGCGTGGGCCTGCAGACGGCGATGGGCGCGCGGCTCGCGGACTATGTGGCGACCCGCAACCGCGACGCCCTCCCGTTCCCCGTGCTGCCGATCAAGCCTCTGCCCCTCCATCCCCTGCACAAGGCCTACGTCTCCGCCATCATCGCCTGGTACCGCCTCACGGACGGGGGCGTGAAGGCGGCCGCCTGAAGCCCGCTCCGGAAATGCGCCCCTCCCGGACCGGCTTAACGCTGCCATCCGGGCGAGCGGGAGTGGTTCAGGCGCCCCTTTCCACACCCTCTACCCCTTTCCCGGATGTGTGGAGCGCCTGAAGGGCGCGGAACGCAGTCCGGGACGGAAGCGCGACAACCTTGCAGCGCAGCAGCGCCGTAGACGCGGCAGGCCCTCAACGCAGGCTGGCGTTGATCGTCTCCAGCGCCGCGCTGCCGGGGCACAGCTCCTTCTCGCCCAAGGCGTTGAGCGGCGCTCTGACCGTGCCGAGGCGGTCGTGGAGGTCCTCGGAGCGCGGATCGAGATAGAGAAGGCCGGTGACGATCTCGCCCGCCGCCTCGCGCTCCTTCAGATAAGTCATGGCAGCGATCTTGTCGGTCGGATCGTAGTCCGGCGCGAGCTTGCGCAGCTTGAGGTAGGAGCCGTCGTGCTGGCGCACGAGCTCCACCGTTCCCGGCTCCTGCTCCAGGGTGATCTCCTCGCGCCGCTCGATCACGTCGAGGAAATTCACCGCCTCGTTGTGGGCGCGGACATAGTCGTAGGACTTGGTCGAGTCCGGGTGGTTGTTGAAGGCGACGCAAGGGGAGATGCAGTCGATGAGGGCGGCGCCCCGGTGCTCGATGGCGGCCTTGATGAGCGGAACGAGCTGCGCCTTGTCGCCGGAGAAGGAGCGCGCCACGAAGGTGGCGCCGAGCAGGATGGCCATGCCGATAAGGTCGATCGGCGAATCCTGGTTGCCGACCCCCTTCTTCGATCTGGAGCCCTTGTCGGCGGTGGCCGAGAACTGGCCTTTGGTGAGGCCGTACACGCCGTTGTTCTCGACGATGTAGACCATGTTGACGCCGCGGCGCAGGCAATGGGCGAACTGCCCGAGGCCGATGGAGGCCGAGTCGCCGTCGCCCGAGACGCCGAGATAGACGAGCTCGCGGTTGGCAAGGCTGGCGCCGGTGAGCACCGAGGGCATGCGCCCATGGACCGAGTTGAAGCCGTGGCTGGCGCCCAGAAAGTAGGTGGGCGTCTTCGACGAGCAGCCGATGCCCGACAGCTTCGCCACGCGATGGGGCGGAAGCGACAGCTCGAAGCAGGCCTGGATGATGGCGCCGGAGATGGAGTCGTGCCCGCAGCCGGCGCAGAGCGTCGATACCGCCCCCTCATAATCGCGCCGCGTGAAGCCGAGGGCGTTGGTCGAAAGCCTGGGGTGGTGGAGCTTCGGCTTGGCGAGATAGGTCATTCCGCTGCCTCCCGGTTGGTGGCCCCGGTCAGGAGCGCCCAGCGGCGGGCGATCTCATCGATGAGGAAGCGGGCGGTGATGGGCGCGCCGTCATAGTGCAGCACCGAAATCAGCCGCGCCGGGTCGATGGCGCCCTCGTTGACGAGGAGCGTCTTCAGCTGCCCGTCCCGGTTCTGCTCGACCACGAAGACCTGGTCGTGCTCGAGGATGAAGTCGATGACCTCCTCCGCGAAGGGGAAGGCGCGCACGCGCAAGGTGTCGAGTTCGATGCCGCGGGCCTTCAATTCGGCGAGGGCCTCGCGCATGGCCGGGGCGGTGGAGCCGAAATAGATGACGCCGTGGCGGGTCGGGTTCGCGGCGTCCTCGCGCACGGGCTTGGGCACCAGCGACTTCGCCGTCTCGAACTTGCGCAGCAGCCGCTGCATGTTGTCCACATAGGCCGCGCCCTCCTCCGTGTAGCGGGCATAAGCGTCCCGCGAGGTGCCGCGGGTGAAGAAGGCGCCGCGGCTCGGATGGGTGCCCGGATAGGTGCGGTAGGGAATGCCGTCCCCGTCCACGTCCAGATAGCGGCCGAAGTCGCGCCCGGCCTCGAGCTCTTCCGCGGTCAGCACCTTGCCCCGGTCGTAGCGCCGGCCGTCGTCCCAGGCGAGCGGCTCGCACAGCCACTCGTTCATGCCGATGTCGAGGTCGAGCATGACGAAGACGGGCGTCTGCAGCCGGTCGGCAAGGTCGAAGGCGAGCGCCCCGAACGCGAAGCACTCCCGCGGATCTTCCGGGAAGAGCAGCACATGCTTGGTGTCGCCGTGCGAGGCGTAGGCCGCGCTTAAGATATCCGACTGCTGGGTGCGCGTCGGCATGCCGGTGGACGGGCCGCCGCGCTGCACGTCGAAGATCACCGCCGGCACCTCGGCGAAATAGGCGAGGCCGATGAACTCCTGCATGAGCGAGATGCCGGGGCCGGAGGTGGCCGTGAAGGCGCGCGCCCCGTTCCAGGCGGCGCCGATGACCATGCCGATGGAGGCAAGCTCGTCCTCGGCCTGGACGATGGCGAAGCGCTTCTGCCCGGTGTCGGGGTCGATGCGGAAGCGGTGGCAGTGCTTGGTGAACGCCTCGGCCATGGAGGTCGAGGGGGTGATGGGGTACCAGGCGCAGACCGTCGCCCCGCCATAGACGGCGCCGAGCGCCGCGGCGTCGTTGCCCTCGAGGAAGATGCGGTTCCCGACCGCATCGGCGCGCCTCACCTTGAGGCCAACGGCGTCTTTGAGATGCGCCGCCGCATGGTCGCGGCCCATATGCAGGGCCTCGAGATTGGCCGGGATCAGCTTCTCCTTGCCGCGGAACTGCTCGCCGATCAGCGTCTCGACCTCGGCGAGGTCGATGCCGAGGAGCTCGGCGAGCGCACCCACATAGACGATGTTCTTGAACAGCTGGCGCTGGCGAGCGTCCGTGTAGCGGGCGTTGACGATCTCGGTCAGCGGCATGCCGACCACGTTGACGTCGCTCCTGAACTTGGAGGGCGGCATCGGCCGGGTGGAATCGTAGAAGAGGTAGCCGCCGGGCTCGATCTCGGCCAGGTCCCGGGCGAAGGTCTGCGGGTTCATGGCGATCATGAGGTCGACGCCGCCGCGCCGCCCGAGGTGCCCCGCCTCGGTGACCCGGATCTCGTACCAGGTCGGCAGGCCCTGGATGTTGGAGGGGAAGATGTTGCGGGAGGCGATCGGCACGCCCATGCGCAGGATGGAGCGCGCGAACAGCCGGTTCGCCGACGCCGAGCCCGACCCGTTCACATTCGCGAACTTGACGACGAAGTCGTTGGTGGCCTCTAGGCGCATTGGCATGGCTTCGTCCCGTAGGCGTGGGCCATCTCGAGGAGGAACTTCTGCATGTCCCAGGCGCCGGTGGGGCAGCGCTCGGCACACAGGCCGCAATGCAGGCAGACGTCCTCGTCCTTGACCATCACCCGCCCGGTCTTGAGGGTGTCGGAGACGTAGAGGGGCTGCGCGAGGTTCATGGCGGGAGCGCGCAGGCGCGGCCGTAGGCTCTCCTCGGGGCCGTTCCCGGTGAAGGTGATGCAGTCGGTCGGGCAGATGTCGACGCAGGCGTCGCACTCGATGCACAGATCGCGCGTGAAGACCGTCTGCACGTCGCAATTGAGGCAGCGCTGGGTCTCCGCATAGGCGAGCTCGGGGGTGAAGCCGAGCTCGACCTCGGCGCGCACGTCCTTCAGCGCCACCGCCGGGTCGCGCAGCGGCACCTTATGGCGCAGGTCGAGCGAGATCTCGTTATCGTAGGACCACTCGTGGATGCCCATCTTCTGGCTGAGGAGGGTGGTCCTGGGCGGCGGCCGCTCGGAAACGTCCTCGCCCCGGCAGAACCTGTCGATGGAGATCGCCGCCTCGTGGCCATGCGCCACCGCCCAGATGATGTTCTTGGGGCCGAAGGCGGCATCGCCCCCGAAGAACACCTGGGGCAAGGTGGATTGCATCGTGACCGGGTCGACCTTGGGCAGCCCCGAGGGCTCGAACGCAAGGCCGATGTCGCGCTCGATGAAAGGGAAGGCGTTCTCCTGGCCGATGGCGACAAGCACGTCGTCGCAGGGGAGGAAGAGGTCGGGCTCGCCGGTCGGCACGAGCTGGCGGCGGCCGCGCTCGTCGTACCGCGCCGCGACCTTCTCGAACACGACGCCCGTGAGGCGGCCGCCCTCATGCCTGACCTCCTTGGGCACGAGGTAGTCGAGGATCGGGATGCCCTCGTGCATGGCGTCCTCCTTCTCCCAAGGAGACGCCTTCATCTCGTGGAAGCCCGACCGCACGACCACCGTCACCTCCTCGCCGCCGAGGCGCCGCGCGGTGCGGCAGCAGTCCATGGCGGTGTTGCCGCCGCCGAGGACGATGACGCGGCGGCCGATCCGGTTCACATGGCCGAAGGAGACGTTCGCCAGCCAATCGAGGCCGATATGGATGTTGGCGGCCGCTTCCTGGCGGCCGGGCACGTCGAGGTCGCGCCCGCGCGGCGCGCCCGAGCCGACGAAGACGGCATCGAACCCCTGCGCCAGAAGGCGCTTCAGGCTGTCGACGCGCTGGCCGTAGCGGGTCTCGACGTGGCCGAGGCCGGTGATGTAGCCGACCTCCTCGTCGATCACCTCCTCGGGCAGGCGGAAGCGCGGGATTTCCGTCCGGATCATGCCGCCGCCCTTCGCCTCGCCGTCGAAGATGACGATCTCGTAGCCGAGGGGGGCGAGGTCGCGGGCGACCGTTAAGGAGGCGGGACCGGCCCCGACGAGCGCCACGCGCTTGCCGTTCGACGCGGCCGGGGCTTTCGGCAGGAAGCGGCGGATGTCGTCCTTGTAGTCGGCGGCGACGCGCTTCAGGCGGCAGATGGCGACGGGCTCGGCCTCGACCCGGCCGCGCCGGCAGGCGGGCTCGCAGGGGCGGTCGCAGGTGCGCCCGAGGATGCCGGGAAAGACGTTGGAGCGCCAATTGACCATGTAGGCGTCGGTGTAGCGCCCGGCGGCGATGAGCCGGATGTATTCCGGCACCGGCGTGTGGGCCGGGCAGGCCCATTGGCAATCGACGACCCTGTGGAAGTAGTCGGGATCACGGATATCGGTCGGCGGCATCCCGACGGACCTGGCCTCGCCGACCGCCGGCCGCTCGCCAGGAGCGGCATCGGCGCGGGTACTCACGGCACCGGGCATCGTTCCCTCGCTTCTTCGCGCTGTCGCGCGCTCCGCTTCTGGCGGCGGAGTTCAAAGGGGCCTCCGGCCGGACGCTCCGACTCGCAGGCCTCGCGCAAGGTTCCTCCGACTGCTTTGGGCAAGTCAAGCAAGACCTTGCGGCTATCTTGCCTCCGTTCCGGCGCGGAAGTCACGGCCTTTCGCGATCACGGCCCGACGCGGCTGCGCCCGAGGGATGCGAGGCCGGGCGAACGGGCAGGCGCGCTGGCTTTACAGAGGCTGCTTCACGCGTTTGGCGATGACGCCGACGATGCCCTCGCGGAAGACGAGCACGCAGACCACGAAGATCACGCCCTGGATGATCGTCACCCAGGCGCCGAGATGGGCGAGGTAGTTCTGCATGGCGACGATGACGAGGGCGCCGGCGATGGGGCCGAACACGGTGCCCATGCCGCCCACCAGCGTCATCAGCACCACCTCCCCGGACATGGTCCAGTGCACGTCGGTCAGGGAGGCGAGCTGGAAGACGATGGCCTTGGTGGCGCCTGCAAGCCCGGCGAGCGAGGCCGAGAGCACGAACACCGCGAGCTTGTACTGGTTTGCCCGGTAGCCGAGGGAGATGGCGCGCGGCTCGTTGTCCCGGATCGCCTTGCACACCTGCCCGAAGGGCGAGTGGATGATGCGGTAGATGAGAAGCAAGCCCCCGAAGAAGATCGCCGCCACCACGTAATAGAGGATGCGGTCGTCGGCGAGGCTCAGGAGGCCGAAGAGCTTGCCGCGCGGCACCGCCTGGATGCCGTCCTCGCCGCCCGTGAAGCGGGGCGTCTGCAACGAGAAGAAATACACCATCTGGGCGAGCGCCAGGGTGATCATGGCGAAGTAGATGCCCTGGCGGCGGATGGCGAGCGCGCCGAAGGCGGTGCCCAGCAGCGCCGCCACGGCCACGCCGAGGAGGATGGCGAGCTCGGGCGTCATGCCCCAGTGCTTCGCCGTATAGGCCGAGACATAGGACGCCATGCCGAAATAGGCGGCGTGGCCGAAGGAGAGGAGGCCTCCGTAGCCGAGGAGAAGGTTGAAGGCGAGCGCGAACAGCGCGAAGCACAGCACCTTCATGAGGAAGACGGGATAGGCGAGGAAGGGCGCCACGAGGAGCAGCCCGGCCAGCCCGATGAAGATCGCGCGGTGCAGCGCCCCGGTGTCGCGCCTCTCGCGAAGCGCGAACTCCGTTGCTCCCACATCCGACGCAGCGACAGCTCCGTCCGCCATTATGCGGCCCTCCCGAACAAGCCGGCCGGCTTGATGAGCAGAACGATGGCCATGATGATGAAGATCACGGTGCTCGAGGCCTCCGGATAGAACACCTTGGTCAGGCCCTCGATGAGGCCAAGGCCGAAACCGGTGACGATGGAGCCGAGGATCGAGCCCATGCCGCCGATCACCACCACGGCGAAGACGACGATGATGAGGTCGGCGCCCATGTTGGGATTGACCGAATAGATCGGCGCCGCGAGCACGCCGGCGAGCGCGGCGAGCCCGACGCCGAAGCCGTAGGTGATGGTGACGAGCCGCGGCACGTTGATGCCGAAGGCCTGGGTGAGGGTCGGGTTCTCCGTGGCAGCGCGAAGATAGGCGCCGAGCCGCGTCTTCTCGATCACGAACCAGGTGGCGAGGCAGACGACGAGGGAGGCCACCACCACCCAGCCCCGGTAGTTCGGCATGAACATGAAGCCGAAGTTCTGGCCGCCGGTGAGCTCGCGCGGGATCTGGTAGGGCAGGCCCGAGGAGCCGTAGGCGTTGCGGAACAGGCCCTGGATGATGAGGGCAAGCCCGAAGGTGAGGAGGAGCCCGTAGAGGTGGTCCACATGGCCTTCCGCCGTCGAGATGCGCTCGCGGGCCACATGCGCCCAGACGGCGCCGAAGACCGCGCCGACGAGGAGCGCGGCGGCAAGGCTCGTGCCCTCGCTCCAGCCGATCCCCACATAGCACAGGAGGAAGGTGAGGATGGCCGAGATCACGAAGAGGAGGCTTCGGATCTTGTCGTTGCTGGCGAGCTGCGAGATCAGGTTGCGCTCGAGGATGACCCCGGTGATGCCGACGGCGATCGGCGCGATCAGAAGCGCCCACCAATAGCCGAGGCCGGCCCAGTTGAGCAGCATCCAGGCCACGAAGGCGCCCATCATGTACTGGGCGCCGTGGGTGAAGTTGATGATGTTGAGGAGCCCGAAGATGACCGCAAGGCCAAGGCTCAGGATCGCATAGAAGGAGCCGTTGATCAGCCCGAGGAGGAGCTGACCGAAGAGGGCGGCGGTGGGAACCCCGAGGATGGTTGTCATGCGGCCTGCCAGCTGAACCTGGTCGTCATCCCGGCCGGGCCTCGCCCGCCGCCGGGATCGTTTCGAGAGATGCCTTGCGCGATCCCGGATCGGCCTTCAAGGGCCGTCCGGGACGACGCATGCGGGAAGAGCCGGCGCGACGCTTCAGCTCTTCTTCACGAGCGGGCAGTTGCCCTGGTCGAGCGGACGGAAGGCCTGCTCGGCAGGAATGGTGGAGATCAGCTTGTAGAGATCCCACTCGCCCTTCGACTCGCTCGGCTTCTTGACCTCGAAAAGATAGGCGTCGTGCATCTTGCGGCCGTCGACGCGGATGGTGCCCTTCCCGAACAGAGGATCGTCGGTCGGCATTTCCTTCATCTTGGCCATGATGGTGGCGGTGTCCTTCGACTTCGTGGCCTCGACCGCCTTGAGGTAGTGGAGGAGGCCCGCATAGACGCCTGCCTGCACCATGGTCGGCATCTTGCCGTTGTTGCGGGCGGCGAAGCGCTTCGAGAACTCCCGGGTCTGGTCGTTCAGGTCCCAGTAGAAGGACTCGGTCAGCACGAGCCCCTGCGCCGTCTGCAAGCCCAGCGCCTTGACGTCGCTCGAGAAGACGAGGAGGCCGGCGAGCTTCTGCCCGGCCTGGGTGATGCCGAACTCGCCCGCCTGCTTGATCGAGTTGATGGTGTCGCCGCCGGCATTGGCCAAGCCGATGACCTTGGCCTTCGAGGCCTGTGCCTGGAGGAGGAAGGACGAGAAGTCCTGGCCCGGGAACGGCGTCTTGACGGAGCCGAGGACCTTGCCGCCGTTCTTCACCACCACGGCGGTGGTGTCGCGCTCGAGCGCATGGCCGAAGGCATAGTCGGCGGTGAGGAAGAACCAGGTGTCGCCGCCGGCCTTGACCATGGCGCCGCCGGTGCCGTTCGCCAGCATCACCGTGTCGTAGGTCCAGTGCACCGTGTTCGGGGTGCATTGGGGGCCCGTGAGGTCGGACGAGGCGGCGCCCGAATTGATGAAGATCTTGTTCTTGTCCTTGGTGATCTGGTTGACTGCGAGCGCCACCGACGAGGTCGGCACGTCCATGATCACGTCGACGCCTTCGTTGTCGTACCACTGGCGGGCGATGTTGGAGCCTACATCCGGCTTGTTCTGGTGGTCGGCCGAGACGATCTCGACGTTGATGCCCTTCTCCTTGGCCTTGAAGTCCTCGGCCGCCATGCGGGCCGCGATCACGGAGCCTTCGCCCGAGATGTCGGCATAAAGGCCCGAGCGATCGTTCAAGACGCCGATCTTGACGCTGACCTGGGCCTGGGCCGCGCCGGCCGACAGGGCCGCGATGGCGCAAGCCACCAACAGTGATTTCAGCTTCATGGGTTTCCTCCTGTAAGAGCCCTCTGGTTATCAGACGCCGAGATAGGCGTGCAGCTTGTCGACGTTCTGGTCGAGCTCGCTGTTCAAGATCATGTCGACGACACGACCCTGCTCGACCACATAGTGCCGGTCGGCCACCGTCGAGGCAAAGCGGAAGTTCTGCTCCACCAGGATGATGGTGAAGCCCTGCTTCTTGAGCTCGGCGATGGTGCGGCCGATCTGCTCGACGATCACCGGCGCCAGGCCTTCCGTCGGCTCGTCGAGCAGGAGCATGCGCGCGCCGGTGCGCAAGATGCGGGCGATGGACAGCATCTGCTGCTCGCCTCCCGACAGTTTCGTGCCCTGGCTGGAGAGCCGCTCGCGCAGGTTCGGGAAGAGCTCGAAGATCCGCTCCACCGGCAGGCCGCCCGGCCGCACCTGGGGCGGCAGGAAGAGGTTCTCCTCGACGGAAAGGCTCGAGAAGATGCCGCGCTCCTCCGGGACATAGCCGATCCCGAGCCGGGCGATCTGGCGCGAGGGCATGCGGATCGTCTCGACGCCCTCGAAGACAATCGACCCGCGGCGCTTCTGCAGGATGCCGATGATGGATTTCAGGGTGGTGGTCTTGCCCGCGCCGTTGCGGCCGAGCAGGGTCACGACTTCGCCTTCGCCGACATCGAAGCTGATGCCGTGCAGGACGTGGGACTCCCCATACCAGGCTTCGAGACCGCGGACCGACAGGAGGGCGGCGCCGGCCGCCGCCGGCGCGCGGGTGGCAAGCGCAGCCTCAGCCATGGCCAACCCCAATATAAGCCTCGATCACCCGGGGATCCTTGGAGACGGTGGCGTAGTCCCCTTCCGCCAGCACCTTGCCGCGGGCGAGCACGGTGATGAAGTCGGACAGGGAGGCCACGACGGAGAGGTTGTGCTCCACCATCAGGATGGTGCGGTCCTTGGCGACGCTGCGGATGAGCGCCGCGATGCGGTCCACGTCCTCGCGCCCCATGCCGGCCATGGGCTCGTCGAGGAGCAGCATCTCCGGGTCGAGGGCCAGGGTGGTGGCGATCTCGAGCGCGCGCTTGCGGCCATAGGAGAGCTCCGCCGCCGGAAGCTCGGCAAAGCCCGCAAGGCCGACCGCATCGAGCAGCCGCAGCGCCTCCTCGTCGAGGGCGCTCAGCACCCGCTCGGAACGCCAGAAATCGAAGGAATCCCCTCGCTTCTTCTGCAGGGCGATACGCACGTTCTCGCAGGCGGTGAGGTGGGGGAACACCGCCGAGATCTGGAAGGAGCGCACGAGCCCCAGACGCGCCACGTCGGCGGGCTTCATCCGCGTGATGTCGCGCCCCTTGTAGGTGATCGTTCCTTCCGTCGGCGTCAGGAACTTGGTCAGAAGGTTGAAGCAGGTCGTCTTGCCGGCGCCGTTCGGACCGATCAGCGCGTGGATCGTGCCCCGCTTGACCCTCAGCGACACCCCGTCGACGGCCCGAAAGCCCTTGAACTCGATGGCGAGCCCCTCCGTCGCCAGAATGACGTCGGGCGCCGATCCTCCTCCCGCTACCATATGGCTCTTCTTGTTCGAATTTTGGGTTGACGCAATGCAGCATGGGGGCTCGCCCGGTGTCAACCGGGCGGTGCGCCGAAGGTGTTGGCAACCGGCGGCGTAGGTTCAGGCGCCCCCCTCCCCACCCTCCCCCTCCTTTCCCGGAGGCGTGGAGTGCCGAAGCGCAGTCCGGGACGGAAGCGCAAGAATCTTGCTGCGCAGCAGCGCCGTTGCTCTGGATAGCCGGATCAAGCCCGGCCATGACAATGGAAAGGGTGAGAGCGAGGGCGCTCTGGATGGCCGGGCCCGGCCCGGCCATCACACCTCACAGGGCTCGGCCGCGAGGCCGGAAGGGGCGTCCCCGTTCAGCCTGGCGGACATTCTCTTGGACACGGCTCCTCTTGGGCAAGGCGTCTACCTGGCGAGGAAGGCCGCGATCGCAGGCCCTGCCTTGGCGATGTGCAGGACCCCGTTGAGATGGCCGTTCGGGCCGGACACGGTCGCGGTCTCGACGGGAACGCCGTTCGCCCGGATGGCCGCGGCGGTGCGCTCGACCCATTCCGGCCGGAAGACCTGGTCGGTCGGGGCGTAGATGATGAGCGCCGGCGTCCTGATCTTGGCCGGATCGGCGGCGGCCAGCTGGTTGGCCCGCACGAGGTAGAGCATGTGGTTGGCGTCGGCGACGGCGGCGCGCGCCGCCCCCGCGGCCTCGAGCGCCGCCTCGATCTTGAAGCGGTTCTCAAGGGCCGCGCCCGGATCCTTGCCTTCGGCCGCGGGAGCGGTGCCGAAGGCCGTGGCCGCCCATTCCGGGCCTTGGGCGTGGAGCGTGACGACCTTCAGGGCGGCGGCGAGCCCGTCCTTCGGCGGATCGTTCGGGTCATAGGCGCCGTTCTTCCACTTGGGATCGAGCCGGATCGGCTGGGCCCAGACGTCGAGCCAGGCGGTAAGATATGGGTCGCCCCCGGCGGCGCCGATCACCGGGACGATGCGCTCCACCATCTCCGGATAGGCGACCGCCCATTCATAGGCCTGGAGCGCCCCCATGGAGGCTCCCACCACCGCCTTCACCCGGCGGATGCCGAGACTCTCCAGGAGCGCCTTCTGCACGTTCACGAAGTCGCGCATGGTGACGATCGGGAAGGTCGTCCCATAGGGCTTGCCCGTCTCCGGGTTGATGCTCGCCGGCCCCGTGGTGACCACGTTCGGGTCCTTGGGGCTCAAATTGACGAGGGTGTCGGAGGAAATGACGAAATACCTGTTGGTGTCGATCGCCTTGCCGGGGCCGATGATCGCGTCCCAGTAGCCCGGCAGCTTGTCATCCGGCTTGTACTTGCCCGCCGCGTGGCTCGTGCCCGAGAAGTAATGGGTGATCAGCACCACATTGGAGCGGTCGGCGTTCAGCGTGCCGTAGCTCTCCCAGCCGACCTTGACGCCCTTGACGGTGGCGCCGCCGACCGTCGTGTACTGCGGCAACTCGAACACCTTCTTCTCGACGATGAGCTCCTGCGCCAACGCTCCCCTCGCGCAAAGCGCGAGGGCGATGGTGACGGCGGCGCTCCTCCACAGACGGCCCGGCATGGCTCCTCCCTTCGGGTCGGGTGACGGCTTTCCGCCATCAAAGCCGAAAAAGGAGGGCGTCGGAAGCTTCATTCGGCCGAAGCTGTGCTAAAGCTGCGTCGCCACCCGTCGATCCGCCCATGCCAGCCGACCCATCCGTCACCGACGCCTTTGCACCGGATCTCTTCGCCGGCCGCGCCGTGCTCGTCACCGGCGGCACGAGCGGCATCGGGCTCGGGGCGGCGCTCGCCTTCCGCAAGCTCGGCGCCCTGGTCACGGCGACCGGCGCCACGGCGGCCGAATGCGAGCGCGCCGCCTCTGAGCCGGCGAATGCCGGCATCGCCTTCGCCCCCCTCGATGTGCGCGAGGGAGCGGCGGTCGAGGCCCTCGTGGAGGGGCTTTCCCGCCTCGACGTGGTGGTGAATGCGGCGGGCGTGATCCGGCGCGATCTCGAGCACGACCCCGAGGTCTTCGCCGACGTCCTTGCCGTCAACCTCACCGGCACGATGCGCGTCTCAGCCGCCGCCAGGGGCAAGCTTGCAGCCACGGGGGGCTGCGTCGTGAACATCGCCTCGATGCTGACCTTCTTCGGCGGGCCGCGCGTGCCGGGCTACAGCGCCTCCAAGGGCGGGATCGGACAATTGACGAAGAGCCTCGCCGCCGCCTGGGCCGCGGACGGGATCCGGGTCAACGCCGTCGCCCCGGGATGGATCGCGACGCCCCTGACCGAGGCCCTGCGCCAGGACGAGGCGAAGAGCCGCCCGATCCTGTCGCGCACGCCGATGGGACGGTGGGGCACGCCGGAGGAGGTCGCCGGCGCGATCGTCTTTCTCGCCTCGCCGGCGGCGCGTTTCATCACGGGCGCCCTTCTTGCCGTCGATGGCGGCTACCTGGCGGCATGACGGCCGCTTCCCGTAAGCCGTTCGGCCGCTTCATGATGGCCGCTTTCCGGAGAGACACGATGAGCGCGACCGAAACCCGCACACCGGCCGACGAGAAATGGATCCCCTACAAGCACCCGCAGCCCAAGGAATCCCCGCCCGAGCTCGTCGTCCCGAACGCCATCCCGACGGACGAGCGCATCTGGGTGCCGGTCGAGGAGAACGTCTGGTTCCGGCCGCTCCTCATGTGCGTATCGCGGGGCTACTGGATGAACCTCTTGCGGGTGCGCAGGTCCGGCGTCCTCTCCCGCCATCGTCACCCCCTGCCCGTGCACGGCTTCGTCCTCAAGGGGGAATGGCGCTACCTTGAACATGACTGGGTCGCCCGCGAGGGCTCTTACGTCTACGAGGCGCCGGGCGAGACCCACACCCTCGTCGTCGACCCGCATGTGGAGGAAATGATCACCCTCTTCCAGGTCAACGGCGCCATGATCTATGTGGACCCGGAGGGCAAGACCACCGGCTACGACGACGTCTTCACCCGCATCGACAAGTGCCGCGCCCACTATGCGAAGAATGGGCTTGGCGAGGGCTACATCGATCAGTTCATCCGCTGACGACCTCCTCTGACGACCCCGGTCCGGAGCGCCAAGCTCCGGCCTGGCGCCCCTCGCGGGCCGTCAGGCCTTCGCCGGATCGCCGCGAAGCGCGGGCGGAACGACGCAGGGGGGCAGGGTGAAGGCGGCGCGGTGCACCTCGGGCGTGTAGTAGCGCGTGCCGCCCTTGATCCGCCCCATGCGTTCCCGCAACACCTTGGCCGGCGGCCGCAGCGCCTCGCGGGATTCGCCTGCCGCGACAAGGGCCAGCATGCCCCCAGCGTAGGTCGGCACAGGCGCGAGGAAGGGCCGCGCCGCCCCGAAGACGGCGCTCAAGCGCCGACATACATCGTCGAGCTCGGCCGGCTGGAAGAAGGGCGCGCCGCTCTGGACAGTCAGGATCCCGCCAGGGCGCAAGAGGCGCTTGCAGTCCCGGTAGAACGCTTCGGAGAACAGCACTTCCCCCGGCCCGATCGGATCAGTGGAATCGACGATGATGACGTCGAAGGCTTGCCGCGCCTCGGCCACATATTTGATGCCGTCCTGGACGATCACCGTAGCGCGAGGGTCCTCGAAGGCGCCGCCCGAGACGGCGGGCAGGTACCGCTTCGACAGCTCGATCACCTGTCCGTCGAGCTCCACCAGGACGGCGGCGGCGACCGGATGCTTCAGCACCTCCTTCAGGACGCCGCCGTCGCCGCCTCCGACGATGAGCACGCGCTCGGCGGATCCATGCGCCATCAACGGCACCTGGGCGATCATCTCGTGGTAGATGTGGTTGTCGCCTTCGGTGAGCTGGACCACGCCATCGAGGATGAGGACCTTCCCGAAGATCCGGTTCTCGAAGATGAGGACCTCCTGGAAATCGGTACGCCCCTCGTACAGCACGGCATCGACCGTGAAGACCTGGGCGAAATGCTCGTAGAGCCTTTCCTGGAAGGATTTCACGGCATCACCCCCCGGCGGTGCTCCGCGATGCTCAGCATGCCCGGCGTGAAGGCGCGCCGCAGCACGTCGATCGCCTTGTGCGGCTGAGCTTCGCCGCACATGAAGACGTCCACGGCCGCGAAGGCGCATTCCGGCCAAGTGTGAATGGAAATATGGCTCTCCGCCAGGATGGCGACGCCCGTGACACCCCCATTCGGCGTGAAGCGATGGAGATCGATCTTCAGAAGCGTGGCCCCGGCGGCAGAGGCAGCCTCGCGCAGCGCCGCTTCGATGGCCGGGACGTCATCAAGACGGGAAGCTTTCCAGAGATCGACGATAAGGTGCGTGCCGGCAAAACGCAGGCCGTCGCGCTCGACGAAGTGGTCGAGGTTCATCGCTGGTTCGCCCGCCGTCCGGGGGGCCGGATCGCGCGTCCGCCCCCGATCGACATGCTGGGGGCGTTCATGCCCGTGCCACGGGGGACAGGGCGAAGGCGCAGCCATGCCGAGGGGGGATACCTGATCCATTCAATCCTCCAGATTCTCCATGAGCACGATTGAAAGCGGGTGCTGCGCGACCGCTCGGTCGCGCGGCCCAAACCAGTGTCGCAGGCCGGCGGGCGGCTTAGGCCGGCTGAGGCTGGCGCACAGCCAGCACTGACAGGCGCCTGATGTCGCCGGCGCGTGTTTCCCAGGTGATCGACGACCCGACGTGAAGTCCGATAAGGGCCGTCCCAATCGGGGTCAGCACCGAAATCCGCCCTTGGGCGATGTCCGCCTGGTCCGGATAGACAAGGGTCACGGTCTGGACCTTTCCGGTCGTTTCATCCCGAAAATCCACCTCGCAACCCATACACACGATGTCCGCGGGACGCCGCCCGTTGCCGACGACCTGCGCGCGCTCGATCTCCTCGACGAGGCGCTCCGCGGCGTCAGGCATAGTGTTCATCGCTGCCGCAGCCAAGCTCGAAAGGCGCTCGTGATCGGCGGCAGTGAGCGTGATGCGAGGCTTCAGGCGGCCCTGAGCATGAGGGTGACGGGTCATGGCCGTTTCTCCAAATCCTGCGTCGCGAATCTCCCGTTCGCGGAGGGGCGAGGTTGTCGCGGCCCCGCCGTTCCCGAAGGCAAGCGCCCGCGATCTTTCGCAAAGGGTCAAGGATGCGGTTGAGGAGTGCGCCGTCTCCGAGCGCTCGAGCACTCGGATAACCAAGAGCCCGAGCCGTCCGGCTGTCCTGGCGATGGCCCCGAGCTCGGGATGCGACGGCGCGCGTTGAGCCCGGGGCTAATTGCCCGCGATTAGGTTACCTGCCCGCTGCAGGCCACGGCGAAAGATCGCAAAGCTCACCATGATCTTCGCACAGATAAGTCCTTTGGCCGGAATGTCAAATACCGCCGGCGGGAGCTCGTCCCCAAGATTGGGGCGACACCGAAGGACGGCCCCAAATCAGGCGCAGGCCGTTCTTGCCTGCCGACGGGCCCCTCAGTGGGCCATGAGCACCGGCAGGCGCGCCTCGGCCAGAATGTGGCTTGTCTGGCCCCCGAAGATCATCTGGCGCAAGCGACTCTGGGTGTAGGCTCCTTTGATGAGCAAGTCGGCCCCGAGCGCCGCGGCCTGGGCGAGCACGGCTTCGCCGTGGGAGCGGCGCTCCGGGGTTACCGTCATTGCCTCCGCCGGAAGGCCGTTGCGCCGGAGTGCGCGCGCCATTTCTTCGGCGCTCGGACCAGGAACCACCCCGCCCTCGATCTCCAACACGACGACCCGTCTCGCCTTGCGCAAGAACGGCATCGCGAACGCCGTGGCGCGGGCCGTCTCGGTCGAGCGGTTCCAGGCGATGACCACGATTTCGCCAAGAGAGCCCGGTGGCGAGGGCGGCGCGATCAGGATCGGCCGTCCGCTTTCGAACAGGGCGGCCTCCAGGGTGGCCATGGACGGATAGACCGTGTCCGAACCCGGCCGCCCGAGCACGGTGGCGTCGAACACGCGCGCATAGGAGCCGACGAAATCGTCGCCGGGCGGAGCCTTGTCGCGCCAGCCATAGGTGAGCCCCTCCGCTTTGTCGGCGTGAGGGACTTGGTTGTCCTTCATGAACCCCTCGAAGATCTGTCGCGACTTGGCGACGGTCTCCTCGTCGGCGGCCTCGTCGCGAACCCAGGTGAGCCCGCCGACCATGTCAAAGGGGATGTACTCCGTGAGCGCTGGGCGCAGAGCGAAGCCCTCGATGTAGCCGTCGAAACGCTTGGCCGCGAGCCAAGCGGTGGTCAGCACGGAGGGCATCAGATCGTGGGGCGAGGTGGGGACAAGAAAGTTCCTCATGGCGGCGACCCCTGGCCGAGCGGTGATAGGGCAGCGCACTCTTCTTCACGCTGTCTCTCAGTTAAGGTGGACGCAAGCGTGGCCGGCGGCAAGGGTTATGACCATGAGCAATATCGAGTGGGCGCGGCTCAAGGCATCGGAGCTCAACGAGCAAGCAAAGAGTGGCGCCATCGTCCTTCTCCCGGTTGCCTCGACGGAGCAGCACGGGCCTCATCTCCCGGTGGGCGTCGACGCCGATCTCTGTGGGGAAATCTGTCGGCGGGCAGCACTCAAGCTCGTGGCCGGCGGCTGGCCCGCCGTGGTGGCCCCGACCCTCTGGTGCGGCCTTGCCGAGCACCACACCGCCTTCGGGGGCACCTTCACTCTGACGCTGCCCACCTATCTGGCGGTGCTCAAGGATCTCTGCCGCTCAATCCTGCGGGCGGGCTTCCAGCGCATTCTCATCGTCAACGGCCACGGCGGCAATATGACCGCGCTCAACGCCTTCTCCGAGGAGCTGACCCGTGAGCTCGACAACCCGATCGCGGTAACCACCTATTGGCTCCTGGCGGAAGAGCCGTTCGGCGCCCTTCTGGAGGATCAGCGCTCGGTGCTGCATGCCTGCGAGGCCGAGACCTCCATGATGATGGCGCTCCACCCCGACCTCGTGGATCGCGAGCGCCTCGCCGACGCCCGTGGCCCGATGGCGCGGCAGGCCGGGCAGACTCTGAACCGTCCCCTGCACCGTTGGCGGTCCTTCAAGGAGATCACGGCAAGCGGCGTGATCGGCGATGCACGCCGCGCAAGCGCGGAAAAGGGCGAGCGCCTCCTCGAGGCTGCGGCGGAAGCGATCGCGGAGCGGCTGGCAAGAGGCGAGCCTTGGGCATAGCAGGCCGCTCTCCCTGAGGGGAGAGGGCCCTCCCCTCACCCGGTCGCCGCTGCCGTGAGCGACTTTTCCCTTTGGGAGAAGCAGAGAGACGTCACGCGATCCTGCCCCGGGCTGCCACCGGGATTTCACCAACAATGTCATCGCCACGGGTGGCGACAAGCCGGTCGACCATGTTCACGACGACGCAGACGTGGTTGGGGATGACCCGCACCACGTCCCCGATCTGCGGCCGTTCGTTGCAGCGGGAGAGGTCCAGAAAACCGTGCTCTTCGGCGAGCTTGGCGATCCTCCCTTCCGGATGTTCCAGGATGAGCCCATAGCCATCGAGCCCGCCGGTGTCGCTGGTGAGCGTCTTCGAGCCTGCGTCCAGGATGCCGCGCTCCGGCGCGGCGCGGCTCACCACGGTTGCCACGACGGTCAACGCGCAATCGTCGAGGCTGGCCGCACCGCAGGCCACCATCATGCGATCGTTGAAGATGTAGGTGCCGGCGCGGTGCTCCGTGACGCCAGCGATCTTGCCGAGCCCCGCAAGGTTCGGCGTGCCGCCGCTCGAGACGATACGGGGCTCGGGGAGGCCCGCCGCTCGCACCCCGGCCATGGCCGCATCGAGGAAAGCCTGCGTCTCGCGCCAGGCGTTCTCCGGCGGATAGAGCATGAATCCCGCAAAGGTGAGGCCGGGCCTCGACGCGATGTCCTTCGCAAGCGCGACCGCCTCGGCCGGCGTCTCGACGCCGGCCCGCTTGCGACCTGTGTCGCATTCCACGACGACGTCGAGCGTTCGCCCGGACAGCTCCGCCGCCCGCGGCAGTCCAGCCACAACCGTCGGGTTGTCGGCGGCAACGGTGACGGTCGCGCGCTGCATCACCCTGGCGAGGCGCCCCACCTTCTCCTCGCCCAGAAGATTGTAGCTGATGAGGATGTCGTCGAAGCCGGCGTCGGCAAAGATCTCCGCCTCCCCGATCTTCTGGCAGGTGATGCCTTTGGCGCCGGCGTCCCGCTGCATCTTGCCGAACACAGGGCTCTTGTGGGTCTTGATGTGCGGCCTGATCGACACACCCGCCGCATCGCACGCCGCCTGCACGCGGGCGATATTCCGCTCGACCTTGGCGAGATCGACGACGACGGCTGGCGTGCCAAACTCGGCGGCGATGCGGCGCAGAAGGGCATTCATGCGGCTTTGTCCTTGTGGGGCGAAGACGAGGAAGCACATGGCTCCCGGCCCGATCTTCTCGCGGTATCCATAGCGCGCCCGGCCGCCCAAGATCCAACCAGAATGAGGCCATGTGCGGCTTTGCACAGCCGGACGGCGCTGAACCGCCGACACTCCCGGCTATGGCGGTGTCCGATCCGATACCGTCGGAACTCTGTCCAAGGAGTTGAGCCCATGCGCCACATGTGGACGATGCTTCTCGCCATGGTCTCTGTCGGCCCCTTCAGCGCCACGGCGATGGCCGATCCGAGCTATCGGGCGTCTGATATCATCGCCCATTTCGCGCCGCAGCCGAGCCTCGGCGCAACGCGCGGCCTGTGCATCGGCACGGAGGCTGAATGCGCCCGCGCGGCCCCGAAGCCGAAGCCGGCAGGCGGCTTCGATCTCGTCGTGAATTTCGATTTCAACTCGGACGTGCTCACCCCGGCGGCGAGGCAAAATCTCGACGAGTTCGCCAAGGCCTTGCGGGACGAGCGCCTTGCCGCGCGCTCCTTCGTCGTCGAAGGACACACGGATGCCAAAGGTAGCGAAGCCTACAACACCGACCTCTCACAGCGCCGGGCGAATGCGGTCCTGCGCTATTTGCGCGACAACGGGGTCGACACGTCGCGGCTCGTCGCCAAGGGCTACGGCGAATCGAAGCCGCGGGCCCGCGATCCCTTCGATCCCGTGAACCGCCGGGTCGAAACCCGTCTGCGCGTTGAGTAGGTTCGGAAGGCGGCTTCCTCAACGAGCGCCCCCGGCTGCGAGGCCGGCCTGGCTACCGCCGCAGATCGTCCCACCCTCGGCGTCCGGAGCAGGCCGCTGGGCGCGGCTCCAGGCCACCGGCGCGCTTCCGAGCCCGATCCCGGCGAGAAGCATCAAGGCCCCCGCAGCAAGGGGTGCGAACAGTGCCTCCTCCTGAAAGAGGCCGTTTGTCGTGAGGGCAAGAAGGCTGACCGCGACGATGGCGAGCTCCCGCCGGCCGGTCGCGAGATATCGCCGCCAAGCAGCGAGCGCGACCGCGGCATAGGCCGCGCAGACCGCCAGGGCCGCGATGCCCATCTGGTAGAGCAGCACGCCGATCGCGCTCTCGACCGCCACATCGGTGCGCCCGAGCGCCTGCCCGCGGCTCATGTCCATGACGGCCATGTTCACTGAGAGATTGCCGCCGACGCCGAGTCCTCGCCCGATCGGCTGCCGGAGGAAGCCATCGATGCCGCCCATCAGCCCGATCACATGGTAGTCGCCGATCTGGAGACCGATCACGATCGTGGCGGCCGCGTAACTGGCCAGCACGGCGGCGAGGACGCCAAGGACGGCATTGCCGGGCAGGACCCGAGCGAGATGGACGAAGGCGATGGTCAGGCAGAGCAGGATGAGGGCGCCTTTCGAGCCCACGACGAGCATCAGCGGCAGGGCGATCAGGATGTAGGCCGGGCGCTTCACGGCGAAGAACAAGAGACAGATGTAAGAGAGCGCATAGGCGTAGCTGATGCTGTGGAAGTTGGGCCCGAGCAGACGATAGACTTGAATGTCGAGGTCGAGGAGCGGCGTGTTGAAGAGGGCCACTTTCTGAGTGTCGGCAATGTCGCGGATGACGCGACCCGTCTCCTGCATGATCTTGACCCACTCCCCGGACTCGATCGAATGGCGCATCCGCATTTCGAGATAGCGATCGCCATTGATGAGGTAGAAGAGCTCCTCTCGGAGGAGCAATTCGGAGAGGCCATAGGCGAGGAGAAGCCACCCCATGACGAAGAGAGGCCGCAGGCCGACGGCTCCGGCTCTCGTCGAAACCACGAGCCCGATCTGGAACAGGAAGAACGGCGTGGCGATGTTGCGCAAGTAAACGGCGGCGTCCTTGGGCGCCGAGAGCAGGCCAAGGGCGAAGTAGAAGCCGATCACGCCAAGCGCCGCGAAGCCGACCGCCATCAGCTTGCGGGTCGGCGGCGTGAAGCGTTCCACCCGGGTCAGATATTGCCCGACGACGATGAGCCACACGACGGTCGTGAAAACGAAGTTGTAGGCTCTCACCGCGTCGAAATCGGCCGGGTCCGCCACCCAAGGCGAGATTAGGCTGACAAAGAAGTTCTGGAAGAGATACGATGCGATCAGGGCAGCCGGAAGGATGGCCGGCGCGAACAAGGCGATCAATCCGCCAAGCGCTGCGCAAATCACAACACCGAACGGCTGACCCACGAGATGGGCGAGAACGGGCAAGCCCGTTGCGGCAAGCGCAAGGCCGACCGCCAACGACGTCTCAACCACGGCCGGAGCGGAATGCGTGGTTCTCAACTCTCCTGCCATCAAGCCTGTGCGCATGAAAGGTCGTGATCCCTCCTCCTTGTGAGAGAGCAAGACAAGTGCCAGCGAGATCGACCGGCTCCTCATGAGCCATTCTGGACCCTCAAGGGCCGGATTGTCCCGTTTCGGCCAGCCGCCTCACCTTCGGCGTGAGCGAAAGGCTTGGAAGCGTCTCGAATTGGAATGGTCGTGGGCGGCCTCGATCTTGCGAGCGCCGCCTACGGACGCGCGTCGAGGCGCGCGTGCGTTGAGGGTGAGAGCGCCGATGCAAGGTGTCAGGCGGCTTCAAGCTGACGATGTGGCGCGGGTCGCGGAGCTGTTCCAGACCGTGTTTCGCGGCCAGGCTGCGCCGGCGCCGCCTTCGCTCGCCGCCTATATCCGCGAGGTCTATCTCGACCACCCGTCCTTCACGCCAGATCTCTGTTCGCTCGTCTCGACCCGGGAGGATGGGACCATCGACGGCTTCATCGGCATTCTGCCGCTACGGATGCGCCATCGCGGCCGCCCCATTCAGGCGGCCGTCGCCGGCGCTTTGATGGTGGATCGCCCGCGCGAAAACCCGCTCGCCGGCGCAAGGCTCCTGCGGGCGTTCCTCAACGGCCCGCAGGACCTGTCGTACAGCGACACGGCCAACGCCCTCTCCCGTTCCATGTGGGAACGGTTAGGGGGATGGATGGTCCCGTCCTTGAGCCTCGAGTGGTTCCAGGTCTTCCGTCCCGCCGGCTTCGCGCTCGCCTATGCGGGCGTGAAGCTGAAGCGGATGCCGACGCGGCTCCTCAGGCCTGCCGCGACGCTCATCGACCGGACGCTCGGCGGGATGGAACCAACGAGGACTGCGTCGCGGCGCGAGCCCTCGCGATGGCACGACGAGCCGGCCAGCGACGACGAACTCCTTACCCTGATTCCTCGCCTCGCGGACATCCATGATCTGCGGCCGGATTGGGATCAGTCCACGCTGCGGTGGCTTCTCCATCAGGCGCGCCGGAAGGAGCGCTATGGCCCCCTGGCCAGCCGCATCGTTCGCGGCGCGCGTGGCGATGCGCTCGGCTGCTATCTCTACTACGGACAAGTGAACGGCGTGGCAGAGGTCCTGCAGATCTTCGCCGCTCCCGGAGCTGCGGGCTCGGTGATCGATGCTCTCTTCGCGCATGCGCAGGAATCCGTCTGTGTTGGCATTCGCGGCAAGACGGAGCCGGCCTTGATGCCGGACCTCATCCGCCGCGGCTGCTACTTCCGTCACCCGTGGTCCGTGGTTGCCCATGCAAAACGCGCAGAGCTTGCACGGGCGGTGCAAACCGACAGCGTCATGTTCGGCGGGCTGGCGGGCGAATGGTGGACGCGCTTTGTGAGCGACAGCTTCCACTGAGCTCTCCGCAAGCACGGAAGGTCCGCATATTAACGGTTAATCTTCAGAATGACGCGCATATCAGCTTTCTAAATCATCTTAACCTCTCATAATTCGGGACATTACCTTCGCCTTTCTGAGGACCGTTGCTGGATGTGTGGCATCGCCGGCTTTCTTGGTCGCCCTGCGGGACTATTGCCGCCATGGCTCGTCCTCGAGCGCATGGTCTCCGCGGTCGGCCATCGCGGACAGGACGACCGGGGAATCCACGTCGACGAGCCGGTGGGGCTCGGACACGCTCGCCTGAGCATCGTGGACCTTGCGGGCGGCCGTCAGCCCATGTTGAGCGCCGATGGCGACCTTGCGATCGTCTTCAATGGCGAAATCTTCAACCACGTGGAGTTGCGCACCGAACTGATGGCGCGTGGACGCCGTTTCCGCACGGCATCGGATACCGAGGTCATCCTCCACCTCTATGAGGAGCGAGGGCTCGACTGCGTTCAATCGTTCAACGGCGATTTCGCCTTCGCGCTCTGGGATCGTCGCCGCAAGCGCCTCATGCTCGCCCGGGATCGCGCCGGGGTACGGCCCCTCTTCTATAGCAACACCGCAAGCGGGTTCGTCTTTGCGTCGGAGGTGAAAGCCCTGCTCGCGCACCCAGCAGTGTCGGCCGAGCTCGATCCCAGGGCACTCGACCAGATCTTCACCTTCTGGGCGCCCCTTTCGCCGCGAACGGCCTTCAAGAACATCGTCGAGGTGCCACCGGGCCATGTGCTGACGGCGACCGCCGAGGGCATCATGCTCCGCGCCTATTGGCGGCTGCAGTTCCCGGATGCGGATGATGCGTCCGCTCACGATACGCGCGATGAACACGACATCGCTGCGGAGCTTCGGCACCTTTTGACAGACGCCACGCGCATTCGCCTGCGGGCAGACGTTCCGGTCGGAAGCTATCTCAGCGGCGGGCTGGATTCGTCGATCGTCACTGCCTTAGCGAAGCGCCTGGCGCCGGCGCGGCTTTCGAGCTTCTCCGTGGCCTTCGAAGCGGCGGAGTTCGACGAAAGCGCCCACCAGGAGGCAATGGTGCGAGCACTTGGCACCGAGCATCGCGCTATCACCTGCTCCAGCGCCGACATCGCCCAGGTCTTTCCAGAGGTGATCCGTCATACGGAGCGTCCGCTGCTGCGCACTGCACCGGCGCCGCTCTTCGCCCTGTCGCGCCTGGTGCGCGACAGCGGCTTCAAGGTGGTGCTTACGGGCGAGGGCGCCGACGAGGCTCTCGCCGGCTACGACATCTTCAAGGAAGCGAAGGTCCGCCGCTTCTGCGCTCGCTTTCCGGCTTCTTCCTACCGGACACAGCTATTCGGCCGCCTGTATCCCTATCTCCCGGGACTGCAGTCGCAGCCGGCTTCTTATCTGAATGCGTTCTTCGGCGTGCGCCCGGATGATCTCGGCGACCCGCTGTTCTCGCATCTGCCCCGCTTCCGCAGCACGACGCAGTTGAAGACCTTCTTCTCGGCCGATCTGCGCGCAGCGCTCCGTGACTCAGAACCCGTCACCGAGTTGCGCGAGAGCCTGCCGCCCGAGTTCGCTCGATGGCATCCGCTCTCGCAGGCGCAATACCTCGAAACCGCCCATCTCTTGCCCGGCTACATTCTCTCCTCTCAGGGCGACCGGGTCGCCATGGCACACGGCATCGAGGGGCGGTTCCCCTTCCTGGACCATCGCATCCTGGCGTTTGCCGCCCGCCTGCCACCACGGATGAAGCTGCGGGGCTTGCGCGAGAAGCACATCCTGAGGGAATGCGCGAAAGATCTGCTCCCGGCCGCCATCGGCGCGCGGACGAAGCAGCCCTACCGTGCCCCTGATGCCGCTGCCTTCCTCGGCCCTGAAGCCCCGGCCTATGTGGAGGAACTCCTCTCGCCCGCGGCGCTCGCGGATACGGGGCTGTTCGACCCGTCTGCGGTGGCGCGGCTCGTCGGCAAGTGCAAGCGCAATTCGTCCGTCAGCGCCCGCGACGGCATGGCGCTCACCGGCATCCTGTCGACCCAGCTTTGGGCTTACACCTTCCTGCGTTGCGCCGCCGAGGCGGGCTATACGCCCGCGCCGTCCGCGCGTGAAACGCTTTCTCTCGGTCTCGAGCAGTGAGGTTCACCATGCAGCTGAGCATCGACCGCGAGGTTCGGGCCTTCATCGCCCAGAACTTCCTTTTCCAGGACGACGCCGTCATCCCCGATACGGAGTCGCTTCTCGACGCCGGCCTGATCGACTCCATGGGCATTCTCGAGCTCGTCGCCTTTCTCGAGTCCCGCTTCAGCATCCAGGTCGCCGATGACGAGATCGTGCCGGCGAACATGGATTCGATCGGCGCCATCGTGACGTATGTAGAGAGCAAGCTCGCGCACGCGGTCGCCTGAACATTTCTGGAGAAACCGTCCATGCGCGTGGAACAATTCCTTGCCGAGAGCGCGCTCCGGCATCCTGACAAGACGGCGCTTGTGGCGGGCGGGCGCCGGATCAGCTTCCGAGAGCTCAACCGCGAGGCGGACCGCTTCGCAGCAGGCCTCGCCCGCCGCGGCGTCACGCGCGGCGACCGGGTGGTCGTGTTCATGGAGAACCGCTGGGAAGCGGTCGTTGCCATCTTCGGCGCGCTGAAGGCCGGCGCCGTGTTCAGCCCCGTCAACCCCTCAACGAAGCCGGACAAGCTCGCCTACATCCTCAACAACTGCCGCGCCGCGGCGATCGTCTCGCAGGAGCGCCTTGCGGCCAACGTCGCGGCGGCGCTCGCCTCGACCTCAACTGTGCGTCTCGCGGTGCTCGCCGGCAGCGCCGTCGGCGGCATTGCCGCCGAGACGGCTTCCTTCGACGATCTTCTGCGAGAGGACGCGACGAAAGCAATCGATCCGGGCATCGACATCGACCTCGCGATGCTCGTCTATACCTCCGGCTCCACCGGCGCGCCGAAGGGCGTGATGATGACCCATCAGAACGTGGTCGCCGCGGCGACCTCGATCACCACCTATCTCGAGAACACCGCCGACGACATCATTCTCAACGTCCTACCGATCTCTTTTGACTACGGCCTCTATCAGGTGCTGATGGCGGCGCAGGTGGGCGCGACCCTCATCCTCGAAAAAAACTTCGCCTTCCCACAAGCAGTCTTGCAGCGGATGGCCGAGGAGCGAGTCACCGGCTTTCCCATCGTGCCGACCATCGCGGCGCTCATCCTGCAATTGAAGGACCTGAAGCCTGGCGCCTTCCGGCATCTGCGGTACCTCACCAACACGGCCGCCGCCCTGCCGCCCGCCCATATCGCGCGTCTCCAGGAACTGTTCCCGGAAACGCGCATCTTCTCCATGTACGGCCTGACGGAATGCAAGCGCTGCACCTGGCTACCGCCGGAGGAGCTTTCACATCGTCCGGGCTCCGTCGGCAAAGCCATCCCAAACACCGAAGCCTATGTGGTGGACGAGGAAGGCCGGCGCGTCGGCCCAGGAGTCGTGGGCGAGCTCGTCATCCGCGGTCCGCATGTGATGAAGGGCTATTGGGAGGACGAGACGGCCACGGCGCGCGCCCTGCGCCCTGGCCCCTACGCTTGGGAGAAGGTCCTTTACACCGGCGATCTCTTCCGCATGGACGAGGAGGGTTTTCTCTACTTCGTCGGTCGCAAGGACGACATCATCAAGACGCGCGGCGAGAAGGTCTCTCCGAAGGAGGTGGAGAACGTTCTCTACGCGATGCCGGGCGTGCGCGAGGCCGCCGTCGTCGGCGTGCCCGACCCGGTGCTCGGCATGGCGCTCAAGGCCGTCCTGGCCCTCGCGCCCGGCGTGCAACTCACCGAGCAGGAGGTGCTCCGCCACTGCGCGCGGCACCTCGAAGATTTCATGGTCCCGCGCCACGTGGAGTTCCGCGCCGAGCTGCCGAAGACCGACACCGGAAAGATCAGGCGGAGCGAAGTTCAGGTCGAGCTCGCCGACGCATAAAGGGGACCAACCTCATGCACGATCGTCTGCTCGTTGCGGGCACTGTTCAGGCGCGGCCGATCACGCGCGAGGTCCTGCGCCTCGATGCTGCGAGCGCGGTGCGAACCGTCGCTGAGGCCATTCGCGACCAAGTCCTGCGCCAATTGCGCCGGCGCGGCGTGGTCGTCGGCCTGTCCGGCGGCATCGACAGCAGCGTGACGGCAGCCCTCTGCGTGGAGGCGTTGGGCCGAGAGCGGGTCTTCGGCGTCCTCATGCCCGAGCGTGACTCCGATCCGGACAGCCTCACGCTTGGAAGGCATGTGGCGGATACGCTTGGAATCGCAAGCGTCGTCGAGGACATCGCGCCGATGCTGGAGGCCGCAGGCTGCTACCGGCGGCGCGATGCCTTCATCCAGAAGGCGGTGCCGCACTACGGGCCTGGCTGGCGCTGCAAGGTCGTTCTGCCCGGCCTGTCGAGCGGAGCAGCCTATAACGTCTCTTATCTGGTCGTGCAGTCACCGAGCGGAACAAGCCACCGCGTCCGCCTGTCGCCCGAGGTGTATCTCGGCATCGTCGCGGCGACCAACATGAAGCAGCGCACTCGCAAGCAGATCGAATACTACCATGCGGATCGGCTCAACTATGCCGTCGCCGGCACGCCGAACCGGCTCGAATATGATCAAGGCTTCTTCGTCAAGAACGGCGATGGCATGGCCGATCTCAAGCCGATCGCCCATCTCTACAAGACGCAAGTCTACCAACTGGCGGAATGGCTCGGCCTTCCCGAGGACATCCGTACCCGTCCGCCGACGACCGACACTTGGTCGCTTGCACAGACGCAGGAGGAATTCTATTTCGCGCTTCCTCACGAGCTGATGGACCTCTGCCTTTACGGCCTGAACCACGGGTTTCCGGCAGCGGCGCTGTCGGGCGCCACGGGCCTCACCCCGGATCGGATCGAGGCAGTCTATCGCGACATCCGCGCCAAGCGCCGAGCAACCCGATATCTCCACGCCGCGCCGCTGCTCGTCGAGAACGTCGCCGAGGTCGGCTGAGCAGCGTCGCTCTGCGCCGTGGCGCCTCTCGCCCTTTCTGGCGCGAGGCTTGCACCCTCACTGACGTCCAGGATCTTCCGGGCAGCGATGCCCCTTTTGGACCCGACCGGTCGAGCACAGGAACGCCGGGATGGGCTGGAACAAGCAATGGCAAGATCGACCGTAGCAGGGCTGAACGCGCGTTTGCTGGCAGAGGCGCGGCGCGTGGCCAGGCACGAAGTTGCCCGCGGCGCCGTGCTCGCGCTTCTCCTCAAGGTCTGCGGCGCGCTTCTTGGCTTTGTGCTCTTCGCTCTCGCCGCGCGCAGCATGTCGCCCGCGGCCTTCGGAACCTTCGCGGCTTGGTTCAGTGCCATGTCCTTCTTGGCCGTCCTCGCGGCTGCGGGGCAGGAGCTGCTCCTCGTCCGATCGTGGAACGAATATGTCCACGCGCGGGAATACGGCCTCGCCCACGGAGCACTGCGCTTCGGCGCCCGGGCGACGATCCTCTTTGCTGCCCTGACCAGCTTCCTCGAGATCATCGGCGCCCGCATCGCCGGGCTCCCCGCCAGCCTCGCCTGGGCGGCGGCGTTCTTCCTCGTTACGCAGACGGGGCTGCTCTTCGTCTCGCATGCCGCCCGCACCATCGCCGGAATTCCGAGCGGCGACGGTCACCGCGAGATCACCTGGCGGCTCTTGCCGCTGATCGGGGTCCTGGCGGCGCTTGCTTCGAGCTGGGCGCTGACGGCAGAACAGCTTTTCATGCTCTGCGGGCTTGGTCTCCTCGTCAGCGTCGGCCTGCAGCTGATCGCCATCCGGCGAGCCCTGCCCGAGCCCGTTCGGGCCTCGGTGCCGCAAAGCGACCACAAACCGTGGCTCAGACGATCCTTCAGGATATGGATCGCCTCCGTCATCGAAGCCGCCACTCAGCATCTTGAGGTTATCGTGCTCGGCGTGCTGATCGGTCCGCTCGCGGCAGGCGGCTATTTCGTTGCCGCCCGCCTCACCGGCGTGCTCACCATGGCCGCGAGCGGGCTTAATATCTACGCGTCGAAGGCGACCGGAACCCTCTACTACGCTCAGGACTTCGCAGGATTGCAGCGCATGCTGCGGTCAATGGCGTGGATCGCGCTCTGCGTCGTAGGGGGCGGGGCGGCGACGCTCCTGGTCGGCGGCGAGTGGCTCCTTTCCATGTTCGGAACCGCGTATCGGCACCATTACGATCTCCTCACGATCCTGCTCGCCAGCACCTTGACTTCGGCGCTGGCCGGACCGGCGCCGACCGTTCTTCTCTTGACTGGTCGCGAAGGGGCTTATTCCGCGCTGATTGCGGTCGGCCTGGCGATCCGCATCATCGCGCTTTTCGTGCTGGTACCGCTCTTCGGCAGCTTCGGCGCTGCCCTGGCGAGCGCTGGCTCGGCGCTCGCGCTTGCTCTCGTCCTCAACATCGCGTGCCGTCGGCTGGTCGGCGTCGATCCTTCCGCCCTGAGCCTGCTGAGCGATAGGCGTCCTCACTCTGTCGCGCGCCCCGGAACGGCTTGCCCGGCAGGCGGCTCGGGAGCATAGGAGGGTCATAAGGAAGAGCGCTGAGCCGTGGCCCTGGACGGGGGCCTGGTTCTTGGCCAGACATGATGCAGTCGCGTCCACGCCAGCCCTGGACGCGCTCCTGAAGGTGGCCAGCCAGGCATGCTTGCATTGCATGAAGAGATCGTGAGGCTCGACGAGGAGATCGAACTCCTGCGGGAGGCTCAGGAGCGGGCACGCAAGATCGGCCTTGCCGCGCAGGCATCGATCATTCTTGGAGGTGCGTTGCTCCTCGTCACGCTTGCAGGGCTCGTGCCGATGGGCCCCGCCGGGCCGATCTTGGCGATCGGCGGCACTCTCGCCGGCGTTGCCCTGTTCGGCTCCAATCACCGGACGCAAGGGGACATCGCGCTGAAGATCGACGCCTGCAAGGCCCGCCGGAATGCACTGATCGATCGGCTCGATCTGAGCGAGGCTAGCCCTGCTTGCGCCGCGGGCTCCGCCGATTCTCGCCGCAATCCCATGCAACACGCACCTCGGCATTAACGAATGCTTCTCACACTCAAGGCCACGCGCGAATCGATGGGTCCATGACGGGCAGGGCAAAAAGGACGGTGTGGCTCACGCTTCTCATCGCAGCCGCGATGGTGGGCGCCGCGCCGGCATCGGCGCTGCCGAAGCACGAGGCGCCCATCCCGGCGGCGACCGTCGCGCTCATGCAGGCGCGAAGAACGAATCCGGCCGCCCCCATCCTGATGCGCGTCTACAAGAAGGAATCGGAGCTCGAGGTCTGGAAGCGCACGACGGGCGGCCGCTATGTGCATCTGAAGACCTTCCCGATCTGCCGCTGGTCGGGCGAGCTCGGGCCGAAGAAACAGATGGGAGATCGGCAGGCGCCAGAGGGGTTTTACGTCGTCACCCCGAAGCAGATGAACCCGAACTCCTCCTACCACTTGTCGTTCGACATTGGATTCCCCAACGCCTACGACCGCGCGCACGGAGCCACGGGCTCCCACCTCATGGTGCACGGAAGCTGCACCTCTGCCGGTTGCTTCGCCATGACGGACAAGGCGGTCGAGGAGATCTATGCGCTGGCGCGCGAGGCATTCCGGGGCGGCCAGCAGGCCATTCAGTTTCAATCCTTCCCGTTCCGCATGACGGCCGAGAACTTGGCGAAGTACCGGTCGGATCGGCACATCGCCTTCTGGCGGCAGTTGAAGCAGGGCTCCGACTGGTTCGAAGCGACGGGCGAGGAGCCCCTCGTCGAGGTCTCCGGCGGGCGCTACGCCTTCAAAGCGTCAAGCCCCGAGAAGGAAGCGCTGGCGCAGGCCCGCCACGCGGAGGAGATGAAGCGCATCGCGACATTGATCGAGGAGGGCAGCGTCGCCCTCCGCACGGCTTATGCCGATGGCGGCCAGCATCCCTCTTTCCGCCTCCTGATGCGTCAGGGCGCGCCTCTTGGCGAGGTCAGCCGCCCCGAAGCGCTCGCCTTCGCCGGTCGCGACATCGTCGTGACGCCGGCTCGCCGCAAGAAGCCTGCCTGCCACGGAGCGCCCGAATGTGCGACGGAGACGGCAAGTGGGGCATCGCAGCCTCCGGTGCTTGCGACCGCAGCGCCCGCCCTCGCCGACGCGCCCTCTGTCGGCGTGTCGCCGCCAAGCGGCGAGCTTTCAGTGTTCGCTGCGCTCCCGCTTGCCTCCGGCCTTTTCCTGCCGGCGACGCTCGCGGGCTCCGTCCACATCCTGCCGCCGGCTCTTGTCCCGGCAAGACCCATCGTCACCGCGCAGAACTGAGCCCCCCTCCCGGGTTTCCTCGTCAAGAACGTTTGCCGCCCTTGCCTTGGTGGCGAGAAGGCCCGCGACAACGCAGCAAGAACGCTATAACAAGCTTGGTGCGGCGATTGCTGACGCCGAACTCGGTCGACGGAGGACGGATGAACCAGACTCTCTGTGGCCGAGCCTTCCTCGTGATTGCAGCAGCGCTACTCTTCGCACAAGAAGCTTCGGCGCAATCTGCTCAGGCCCGCTGCAAGCCCGCTCAACGCTTGAGCGCGTGTGCCGAGGCCAAAGGCGGAGCGGCCGCCCGCAGGGGAGCGATCACGCGCACGCAATCGAACCTCTCCCACTCGGCGCCGGCGGCGATGCCGAATGAGGATCGCTCGTTTCGGTATCCGAATGACGCTGCCCGCGAGCGGCGGCGGGAGCTTGACTTCCTGCCGAAGCCCGGCCACCGGCGGCACCCCTAGGAGTGAAGTTCCTGAAACGACAATGGCCGGCTTTGGCCGGCCATTGTATCGCTCTTGATGTCACGCGCCCGCGGACGCGTTCGTTGCTCAGCGCCGCCCACCGCCAAGGGCGTTCCCGCCTCCGGTGGAGATGACGTTCCCGCCAGCTTGGCCGATCAGGCCAGCGCCGCCGCCGGGCTGAACGGCCATCCCTGGTTGCTTAACGATGGTCGGCGTGCCGGGCTTGATCTTGCCCTTGAGCAGGGAGGAATTCGACTGATTTCCGAGAAGCCCCTGGCTCGGCTTCCGTGCCTGCGCGAACGCACCAAAGGCCGTAAGACCCAGAGCAACCGTGGCAATGGCAGTGGCGATGACAACCTTTTTCATAGGGCTCTCCTCGAGGCCTGGTGTGGAAGGAATTGGGCGGTCCGACGGCGGCTCGACATCAAGCACCGCCCCCACGATCAAGACTCCCGGTCGGCAGCAGCGACAGCCGCTTCCGTCGCAGTCCTTCGGCCGCGTCTTCGGCATAAGCGGCGAGGAACATCTTGTACCCCCCAATCTCGCTATTTAGAACAGAATGAAAAAACCAGTGCAACTGATTTCTTCTTGCTTCTATCCGCCTGAAGACAGAGTTTGAGAGACCGCAGCAAAATTCTGCACCGTGGATCAAGGCAGCGTTTTTCCTATTTTTTCCTTCTTCCTCAACGGTAAGCCTGTGTTGATGGCGCGAGATTTGGGTGGTTGACAGACTGTCACGGCATTGCAACATCGACGAGCTCCTGGAAAAAAATGGAATCGATCGGTTGAACAGTTGAGGGAGCTCCCGCTAAGAGCTTGAACTTGGGACCTGCATGTGGCTGGGGGAAGTTCACAAGATGCGTAAGGCGGCGTTCGGATTGTGTTTGGCGCTTGCGCCTGCAAGCGGCGCTCTTGCAGCGGACCCGGCAGTCCCCACGGAGGTTCAGCAATCATCTGAGGACAAGCGCTGGGAGGCGAGTTTCACGAGCGACCTGCGCTACTTCACCTATCGCGGCACACGAGGGACGACCGCTTCCAGCGCTCCCGCGACCAATCGTGGGCGCGGCTCGCAGCTCTATGCGCCCATCGGGCTGTCGGTGACGGGCATGCCCACGGACGAAGTGAAGCTCGAGTTCATGACGCGGTCAGGCTTCGTCTCCTCGAAGCAGTCGACGGCAGGTTTCAAGGGCAGCTACTCGGGGCCGACGGACACCATCGCCTCGGCGACGATGACTTATCTCGGCTTTGCCGGTGTGCAGCCCTTCGTATCGTTCAACCTGAACCTGCCGACCGGCGAAACCGTCCTGTTGGGGACGCGCGGGCGCGCACGGCTCGACCCGGACTTCGTCGATGTACCGACCTTTGGCGAGGGGCTGAACGTTGGGCCCACGGTTGGCGCCAACGTGCCGCTCTCGGAAAACCTGCTCCTCAATCTGAGCGTCGGCTACACTTGGCGCGGCCGATACACGCGCGAGGGCGTCATCGACCCGCTCCTCGGAATCCAAGGCCGCTCGGCCTTCGATCCCGGAGAGAACCTCACCTTGAGTTCGTCCCTGACGTTCCAGGACGGGGCGTTTTCGGCGCAACTCGGCCTCTCTTACGTGTTCGAGAGCGCAACCAGCATCGACAGGCTACGCACCTTCCGGGCGGGCGATCGCATCGCGCTGAACGGCGCTTTGGCTTACGCCTTCTCCCAGGATTTCAGCGCCACCCTCACCGGCTCCTGGAGCCACAGCCGGCCGAACGACATCGTCGACCCCGGCCAAGTCCTGCCGACACTGGTGCAGGAGGCCTTGAACTCCAACAGCAACGTCTTCCGCCTCGGGCTCGAGCCCACCTATCGCATCAGCCCTGCCCTTGGGGTCGGCCCGTCCGCGAGCATCCTCTATCGGGACAAGAACGCGTTCAGCCCCATCACCGTGCAGTTCGTGCCGGCGAAGACCCGCTATGCCGTGGGCGCCTTCATGAATTACACCATGACCGATCGCGTCGCCCTCAACGCGCGTATCGAGCGGATCTGGACCCGCGAGAAGGAGAGCCCAGACAAGTATGAGCCGGCATTCGAGGCCTTCCTTCCCGGTACGGGCCTTCCAGCCCTGTCCTACGAGGGGTGGCAGGTGTCCGGCGGCATGAGCGTTCGGTTTTGAGGAGTAGCGACATGGCACGCTCTTACCATCTGACGCTCATCGCGGTCTTGTCGCTGGCGATCTTCGCGACCGACATGGCTGCGGCGCAGCCGGCACCGGGCCCGGCCCGCACGCGAGGGATCGTCTCCTCCCCTGTCCTGACAGCACCGACGGTCCGACCGGCCGTGGTCCTTCCGCGCATCTGCTCGGAAGGCCGAACGGCAAGCGGGCAGTGCATCAATCCGCTGCTCGGACAATGGGCGCGCCGCACCGCCATTGTGGCGACCCAGAGCAAGCTCTCGAAAAGCGCCGGCGTGCCTGCCGCACCCCATTTCGACCGCTTCTACCGTTATCCGAACGCCCTCTATGCCGACGTCAAGCGGGACACCGACCTCGATTTCGGCCGACGCTCGACGGGCCACGATTATATCCCGTACTTGGCCCATCACGGTCCGGGCACGGCCTTTCCGCATAGCTATCCCATCCCTGTCCATCACCATGGATCGACGCATCCGTAGCGGTTCGCCGTTTCAGCCAAGCGCGGTGGACAGGCAGCGGCGCTGATCGTTCCTGATGTTACCGGAACAAGCGTCACCTCTGTGGCCGTATGGACCGAGCCGATGACACGTATCTGCGGAGAGATCGGGGTTTCTTGAGCGAGACCGTCATCAAGATCTTCAATCCCTCATCGCCGGCACGAAGCGCGTCGACCGCAACGTTAAGTGTTCGGTCCCGGGGTGAGGTGTGTCGGATCGACTCTGAAGCGAGCGGGCTGCTCTGTCCAGGTCTTGCAGACGAGCTCGTAGGGTGTGAGGCCGCGTAGGGTTTTGAGGCGGCGGGCGTAGTTGTAGGCGTCCACGAACAGCTGGAGGTGCGCCCGGAGCTGGTCGTGGTTGTCGTAGTGGTAGCGCCGGACCGTCGCGTCCTTGATCGTGCGGTTCATGCGCTCGACCTGACCATTGGTCCAAGGGTGCCTGGGCTTGGTCAGCCGATGCTCGACCTCGAGATCGGCGCAGGCCGCCTCGAAGGAGTGGCAGCGGAAGGGTATCTTCTCGGCCCGCATGGCTCGGATATCCTCGGGCGTCCAGCCGTCGCCGGTCGGGTCGGTGAAGTGGGTGCAGTTGTCGGTGAGCACGGTGTGGATCGTGTAGGGCACAGCCGCAACGAGGTGGCGGAGGAAGTCGCCTGCGACCCGCCACGTTGCCCTGTCGTGCAGCTCGACGAAGGCGAATTTGCTCGGGCGATCGATGGCCACGAACAGGTAGAGCCGGCCGTCCTTGGTGTGCACCTGGCCCATAGCGCATCCCTCTCAGCATCGCTCAGCGTAACACCACACCGCAGGATAAAACATGTTCGGCCAGGATGAGCCCTGCGACTTGTGGCAGGTGATGGCCCAGCCCCAAACGCATTCGACCGCGGTGCGCTTCTTCTGATACTCGCGCCGCTCCCGATCCGGGTCCGGCGCAACATGGTCGAGGAACGGCCCGCGCCAGATTCGGAAGCGCTCGCTCTTACCGTTCGCGCCGCCGCCGATGCGCTTGCCGTCCTCGGACGTGATCGAGGCCGTGAAGGCGATCTCGTCGCCGTCGTCCCGGATGTGGTCGAGCATCACGAACATCCCGTTCACGAGGCCGACGTCGTTGAGGTTCTTGAGGCAGATGAGCTTCTCGCCGGCGCCGGCTGGAAAGATGTTCTCGAAGCCTGCGGCGCGCTTCATGGCCAGGTTGAGCTGAATGCGCGTGGCATTGCGCCCGCAGATCACCTGGTCGGCCTTGAGAAGCTGCTCCGGCCCGACATCGGTGCGGCGCATCTTCCAGACGAAGTCGTCATGGTGGCCGTAGGGAAGCCACTTTCCCTCCCGTGCGAGTGTCGCAAGCCGCAAGACCGCGCTCTCGCCGGCCTGACGGTGCACCTCGGTGAGCAGCACGTCGGGCGTGCGGGTATCGGAGGCGCCTTCACCCTTCACCGGCGGGAGCTGGCCGGGATCACCGAGCACGAGGGTCGGCTTGCTGAAGGCGAGCAGGTCGCGCGCCATCTCCTCGCCGACCATCGAGACCTCGTCGAGGACGAGGAGCTTGCAGTCGCGCACGGCGACTCGGCGTTCAGCACGAAGCGGGGCTTGTGGGCGTCTTTCAGCCGGAGCTCGAGCGACCGCAGGCGCGCCTCCTCGAACAGCCGCTCCGCGACGCCGAGCCGATGGAGTCCGCCCCGAATGTCCGCGGCTTCTTTCTCGAGCTTCTCGATCTCCTGGGGCGTCGCTTCCGAGACCCGGTAGATCAGCGAGTGGATGGTCGAGGCCGGCGTCCCCTTGCGCGTCATCACGAGCGCGGCCTTGCCGGTGAACGCGGCGTAGAGCACCTCGCCCGAGCCTTCGGTCGAGAGCCCGAGCTCGTCGATGACCTCGGCGAAGGGACGCCGAGCCTCCTTGATGGCTTTCGTCTCGGTTTCGGTCTTGTCGATCATGCCGTTCAGCCTCTTGGCGATGGCGGCGCCCGCGTCCTGGCATTGGCGCGAGCAGAAGGCGTAGGTCGGGTGGAGGTCCGCGCGGAGCCGGTGCGTGTAGAGAAAAGCGCGCGACTGCCTGCCGCAGATCCGGCAGGCCCTCAGCCCATGAGCAGCGTCGAGAGCCTCTGCGACCCGGGTTCGTGGGGCCTCCGCGCGATCCGCTCCGACGCCAGGACGATCCAGCGGCTCGTCGCGGCTTCGGCGATGCCCTGCAGCTCCAAGGAGGTCAGACTGCGGACGGGCCGGTCCAGCCGCACGGAGCTTTCGAGCCATTCGCCAACGGCCCTTGCGCATTCGGCCCTCACGTGGTCCGCCCAGACGTCATCGGGGTTGCGGCTGCTGCGATCGCGATCGGCCATGGCTCACTCGTTGAGCCAGGCGGGGCCGGGGCGCTGCTGAGGCGCCTGGCCCGGCGACGGCGCGGCAGGCTGACCCTGGCGCCACGCCGGCGCAGGCCCGCCCGCGGCCGGGTTGCCGTTCGTCGGCCCTGTCGCGGGCACACGCGCCTGAGGCACGGCTACCGGGGTGGCGGCCCCCTGACTGCGCCACACCGGCCCCGTGTCGGCCGGGGCGGCGCTCGCGGGCTTTGGGGCACGGCGAGCGCCCGGACGGGGCGGCACGTCCTCGCCGTTCATCACCTTTGCCCATTCGGGCATGTCGGGGGTCACGGCGATGTCGAGCCGGTTCTGCTCGGACTGGCCGTCCCGGCCGGTCTCGACCTTGACCTTCGCGACGAACACGATGCCGTCGAGCGCCTTCAGGCCGGGCAGCGTGCGCTTGGCCTTCGCCTGCGGGCTCTCGTCCTTCGGGTCGATGCCGTGCGCGCTCTCGATGATGCCGCGGATGGTGCGCTTGGTGATCGACCAGCCGAGCGAGACGCCTTTCTCGTCGACCTTGCCGCCCGACACGGTTAGCGCCTGCCAGAACTTGCGGCGGATATGCGGGCCCTCGACCACCGTGAACTCGCAGTCGAGCATCAGCACGTCCGAGCCCGGCTGCGACGAGGCTTTGAGAAGGCCAGCATCCAATGGCGTGGCGCCGTCGACACCGCCCGGGCGGACCGCGAGCGAGACCTTGGCGAAGGTCCCGTCGGGGATGAGGTCGGAGGAGCGCTGCGGCTCGGCGTCGTTGAGGTCGAACATGTGCGTGGTCCTTGCGTGCGGTCTGGGTTTGGGATCCGGTTCGGGAGTCAGGTGCGGCGGGGCGCCGCCGCACCGTTCACCTTGTCGAGCACCGCCATGAGATCGGGCGGCTCGGTCGGGTCGAGGTGGCCGGAGCGGTCCTTGGCCGGCAGGCCCCAAGTGTTGCCGGAGCAGCAGACGAGGCGGCGCGTCGATCCGCTTGCCGGGTTGTGCCGCCAGGTCTCGCCGTCGGGATCGAACAGCGAGAGCGTCATCACCTGGTCGACGATGCCGGGCAGCTCGCGCGCGGCCTTCCCGCCCTCCATCTGCGGCTGGAAGGTCTCGCGGCCGAACTCGTCGACCACCCGCTCCAGAATGCCGACAAAGATGACGGTGCGCCCCGGCGCATGCTGCAGGTGCTTGAGGAGCGAGATCGTCTCGCGGGCGAGCAGGCCGTAGGCGCCGCGGGTGTCGGGCTTGCCGGTCCGCTCCGAGAAGGCCTCGGGCCGCGTCTTCGCCCACGCCATCGCTTGGCGGGTGAGGTCCGTGATCGAGTCGACGAACACGTAGCGCTTCGTCGCGATCATCTGCGCGAGGTCGGGGTACTCGGCGACGACATGCTGATGGTGCGCGGCGGAGAAGAAGCCCTGCGCGTCCGCCGCGGGATCGACGCCGCCGATCAGGCACGCGATATCGGCCGCGTCCTGGAAGGAGCGCACCGGGATCGAGTCGCCGCCCCAGCCCTGCAGCGACTTCATGCCAGCCTCGAGGTCGATCACCACGGTCTCGGCGGGCGGCAGCGAACGCGCCAGCGAGGTCTTGCCGGCGCCCGCCGGTCCGAAGATCGCGACCGTCGTCTTGGCGTTGGCGACGGCGAGCCGCTCGTCGGCGGTGACGATGCGCAGAGCCATCACGCCGCCCTCGCCTGAGGGCGACCAGCATCGGCGGGCATGTTGCGGATGTGCTCGCGCTCGAAGCTCTCGATGTCGGCAAGGCGATAGACGACCCTGCCGCCGAGCTTCAGATAGACCGGCCCCTGGCGCAGCCAGCGCCAGCGTTCGAGCGTGCGCGGGCTGATGCCCCAGCGCCGCGCCAGCGTGATCTGATTGAGGAACTGCTCCGACACTCTTGTTCTCCGGGTCGCGAACGACTGCGAGCCGGAGCTAAGCACTTCCCGGAACTTTAGACCGTGGGAGGCGGCGCGGGATGCTCTGACGGATGGAGTGGGGGATCGAGCGTGGGATCGGGGTGGGACGGATGGGATGCAGGGTGGGATCACGCCTGCGAAAGCCAGAGTCGTCGGCAAACGGGCTTGGCGTTCGTGGTCGCCAACGCGCGCCTCGCGGCGACCGCTGGCCCCGACGACGCGCATGCGGTGCGACCAGGAAACCAGGAGATCAGAGCCGCGCGATAGTCCGTTGGTCTGGGCGCGTTCGTCTTGGGGAGATCTCAGCCAGCGCTCGCAAACCGCCATCGGCGGTAGGCCCGGTGGGACAGCCGCGCGGCGGGCCGGTCCGGCAGGTTGAGGCGGTAATAGCCGCGTCCGTCCGAGACGATCAGCGTGCGCCAGTTCGGCTTCGCCTTGAAGAGGTCGACCATGCGCAGTGTCTGCGCGTTCGAGCTGCCAAGGAGCTCCTTGCCGTGCCGCCAGGGATTGCCGGTCAGCGCGGCCTCGTGAAGCTGGCGGACGATCGAAGCCTGCAGCGGCCCGAGCCGGAACAGCTCCCCGTTCAGCACCACCTCGGAATAGCCGTTGCGGTGGATGAAGGCGGGCTCCGCCGCGCCCCCGGACGCCTCACCAGGTGTCGAGGCGTCGACGGGCTGGCGAGTGCCGAGCCCGTGCGCGGCCTCGAAGCGGTCGCGCTCCGATCGTGTCACGAGCAGATCCAGCAGGGTGACGAGGATGGGCTCGACGCCCTCGGCGAGATCCACATAGCGATCGGGCGCGCTCGGCTTCAGCCGCGTGATGCGGCCGGCGCCCGTGCGGAACACCGGCCAGAGGTCCGACGAGACGACGGGCTGCGGTCCGTACAGGACGGTCTCGCCTTCCGGCAGGCGGAACAGGCCGTGCTCGCCCGTCTCGAAGACACCGGTCTCGACCCGTAGGCCGACCGTCATGATCGAGATCTGCAAAAGGCCATCGAGCGTGTAGCAGGCAAGATCAGGAATCGAGGCGTTCCAGCGCTTGGCGATCTCGTCGAGATGAAAATAGCTCTTGGGCGGCAATGCCATCGATAGCTCCTGAACAGTCACGTTGAGGCAATCACCGGCCGCTGATCAGGCCGTATTTGCGCAGGCGCACCTGGATGAAGTCGATCGAGACGCCGAAGATCTCGGCGAGGTCGATGGCGAGCGTCTCGATGGCCTCGAAGCCCGCCCTTCGCCCGGCAATGACAGGAAGCTCCTGCCCGCGCTCGGGGGCAACCATCGGAATCCCGAGCGCTGCGGCGCGCTTGAACATGTGCCGATGCAGGAGCGGCCGCGGCGCAAGCAGCGCGCCCATGAACTCGTTGGCGCGCCACTCGCGCCAGTCCGGCACGCCTGGAACAGGCTTCACGGGCGCCGCGCCGGTCGCAACAGGCTGAAATCGGCGTTCGGGCGCGGGTTCATGGAGCTCAAGCCGGAGCGAGGGCTGTCGTGAGCGTTGGATCCAGGCGGGTGTCTCGAACACGGCGTGGCCGAGCTCGTGCCCGGCCGTGCTGCGCGCGAGGTCCTCGCGTTCATCGATCAACTCGCCGTTCAGGGATATCAACGCCGCGGAGGGCCAGCTCTCGTCATGCTCCACGACGCCCAGCGCGGGGTTGCCGACGTCGTCCGTGATCGCTCGACCGAGCTCCCAGTGCGTCTCGAAGGCGAGCCCGTTCACCCGCACGCGGCGCGAGCGCGCGATCAGGCGCGAAAGATCGAGCTTCGGCTTCTGCGCAGCGCCGACGATCTGGCGCCGGGCCGCCTCGCCGAGCGCCCAGATCTCGGGAGCACGCAGCCGGCGCGGCTCAAAGGACGGCCGGAAATGCGGATAATTGAGCACGAGCATCATGAAGCCTCGTCTAGCCGGCTCAGCGGGCGAAGCGGCGATAGAACGCGACGACCTCCGTCGCCCGCCCCTGGAGATCCGGCGGCAGACGGCGCGCTGCGGCGAAGGCTTCGTCGGACGGGATGTCGAGGGCCTTGGCGATCCGCTGGATCAGCTCGTCGCGCGGCGGGTTCTCCCGCTCCCGCTCGATGCGGGAGAGGTAGGGGATCGAGACGTCGATCTCGGCGGCGACGTCGAGGAGAGTGAGGCCGCGTGCGAGGCGGCGTTCGCGGATGAAGGCGCCAAAGCTCATCGGGTCCTCCGGTCGTTTGCGCGCTCACGCAAACTGGCAAACCGAGGGCGTCTCCGAACGCGGCCAGGGCCGCCCGGCTCGGACCCGCCGTTGCGTGATGTTCCTATTATGTTCTCATCGCGGCGAGAGTCGAGTCGATTCTGACGCGTGCTCTTGCGCAGTGCGCCGGCTGTGGACAGCAGGACGCGGATCCACATACGCCCTGGGTTTGCGCACATCTGCTTTTGTTTGCGCTCCGCTTCGCCAAGCCATTGAAATCGCTATGCAAAGCGCCCGAGTTAGCTAGCTTCTCGCCAAGCGATGCGCTCGCCGAGCGTCTTCAAAGCTGCCGACGACCGATGCACAATGCCCTTCACCCCGATCGCATGAACCCAGAGGAGCGCCTCGCCGAGGTCGCGCGGCTTCTCGCGGCCGGCTGTCTCAGGCTGCGCATGAGAACCGGGCAGCGGACACCAGTGGAACAGAGCCCGGTTCGACTGGACTTCTTGCCACCCCGGAGCGGTAGTTGCGAACCGCAGGAGCAACGGTGGGAGACAGGAGAGTGAGAGGCGCATCGACAGCGCGCAGGGCGGAGAACGCAATCCTGCCTGCACCCGGCGAGGGCCCGGATCGGGACAAGCCCGTCCTCGCCCGCTTGGCCGCCCTGAAGGCCATGTCGGTGAAAGAACTCAAGGCGGAGTGGCGCAAGCTGTTCGGCGCCGACGCGCCCAACAACAGCCGCCCGTTCCTGGAGTTGCGGCTCGCTTACCGGATCCAGGAACTTGCCTACGGCGGCTTGTCAAAGACGACCGTTCGCATCCTCGATGCGCTCGCGGACGAGTACCGGGGCATCGTGGTGAGAAAGCCGACCCTGGTCGATCCGCGCAAGCCGATCGCCGGGACGAAGCTGATCCGGGAGTGGAAAGGCGTCGAGCACGCTGTCACGGTGCTGCGCGACGGCTTTGAATATGAGGGCCGTCACTACAAGTCGCTGTCGGCAATCGCCCGCGCCATCACCGGCACGCGCTGGAATGGCTGGCGCTTCTTCGGGTTGCGCGCCGCAGAGGAGGGCCGGTCGTGAGGCACTCCGCGAACCACACAACAGCACGCGGCGAGAACGCAAAACTTCCGGTCCGTCGGCTGCGCTGCGCGATCTACACCCGCAAATCCAGCGAGGAAGGGCTCGAGCAGGAGTTCAACTCGCTCGATGCGCAGCGCGAGGCCTGTGCGGCCTACATCGCGAGCCAGCGCGCCGAGGGCTGGATCGCACTGCCGACCGAGTATCACGATGGCGGCTTCTCGGGCAGTACCCTGGAGCGTCCGGCGCTCCAGCGGCTCCTTGGCGATATCGACGCTGGGCTCGTTGACGTGGTGGTGGTCTACAAGATCGACCGCTTGTCGCGCTCGCTGATGGACTTCTCCAAGCTCGTCGAGGTGTTCGATCGCAACGCCGTCACCTTCGTCTCGGTCACGCAGTCGTTCAACACGACGACCAGCATGGGGCGGCTCACGCTCAACATCCTGCTGTCCTTCGCGCAGTTCGAGCGGGAGGTGATCGGCGAGCGCATCCGCGATAAATTCGCAGCGTCGCGGAAACGCGGCATGTGGATGGGCGGGTGGACGCCGCTCGGCTACGACGTGGTCAACCGCAAGCTCGTGGTGAATGAGGCGGAGGCCGATCTTGTGCGGCGCATCTTCGCTCGCTTCCTCGAACTCGGCTCGGTGACGCTGCTCGTGCGCGAATTGCGCCAGGACGGCGCAATGACCAAACAAGGCAGGCCCTTCGACAAGGGCACGGTCTACAAGCTGCTCAACAACCGGGTCTACACCGGCGAAGTGGTCCACAAGGGCATCGCCTATCCCGGCGAGCACCAGGGCTTGGTCAAGCCCGCCATATTCGAGCGGGTTCAGGACATCCTGGCCGGCAACGGCTGGCAGCGTGCGGCTGCAACCCGCCGCGAGACGCCGGCTCTCCTCAAGGGCCTGATCTTCACCGGGAGCGGGCGGGCGATGACGCCGACGCACACGCGCAAAGGCTCGAGGCTCTACCGCTACTATGTCTCGACCGACGTGGTGCGCGGGCGCGAGAAGGCGCGAACCGAACCGCTGGCGCGCTTGCCGGCCGACCTCATCGAGACTGCGACGGTCAGGGAGGTGCTGCGCCTGATCCGCTCGCCCGAGATCATCGCCCAGACGATTGAGGCCGTGCGCGCAGAAGCCCCAGACACGTCCGATGGCGAGATCGTCGCAATCCTCGATCAGTTCTGGGGGCTGTGGGCCACCCTCATTCCGGCCGAGCAGGCGCGCGTGATCCGGCTCCTGGTCGAGCGGGTCGTGGTCAGACCCGATGGCGTCGCCATCACTTTGCACGCCGCAGGGCTCGGGCAGATCGCCCACGAGATGCTCAGCCTTGACAGCGCAAAGAGGGCGGCATGACGACAATCACGGACGTGACCGCATCTACCATCACGGTCGTCGTCCCCATCGAGGTTCGGCGACGCAATGGCCGGCCGAAAATTGTGCTGCCCGACCACGGTCCGCACCAGCCGGATGCGAGCGACCCGGCCAGTGGCACGGTCCTTCGGGCGATCGCCCGGGCCTGGCACTGGCGGCGGCGCCTCGATGCGGGGGAGGTTTCGACCCTCCAGGATCTTGCCGATGTCGAGAAGGTGACGCTGCCCTTCATCAGCCGCTTCATCCGGCTTGCTTATCTCTCGCCGATGGTGATGGAACGGATCGTCTCCGGAGGGGAAGGCATCGCCGTGTCGCTCGATCGCCTCGCCGCCGCCGCCCTGGAGCCATGGGCGCGACAGCCGGCATGGATCTTTGATGGACTTGGCTGCCGTGATCGGGACCGGTTGTCCGCCAGCAGTGACTAAACCCGGGGCTTCTCCGGTGATCTTCTGACCCCCAGATTCGTAGTTCGTAGAACGAAGCCAGAACTTTCGATCTAAGTCACTCAGATAACTGGAGTTTTTCGGTAAGCCGTTGATGTCGTTAGCGCGACCATCGCAGGGGCCGCATTCGACAGCAAGAGACCGCCTTCGACCTCGTTGGACTCGCATCCGCCGCGCGACATATCCGCGACCAGTCTTCTTTAGGTTCTTTCTAGGACCCGATCTAGGATTGTTCCGCAGCCACGCGGGTAGCGCGCCTTGCCTGTCCGAACAACGAAAGTTCATTCACGGCCACGGTCCGCTCGCCCGCGTCTATGTTCTCCAGGTAATCCAAAGCTATAAGAGACCATGCAGCCGCACGAAGGCCCAAGACGCGACCGGGAGGGCGAGGAGCGCCTGAGGCAGCGGGCTCTCACCCGCTGGCTCAGCGTCGCGATTGCCGTTCTCGTTGCACTAATCGCCGTCGCGCTGATCTGGCGCTGAGTCTCACCCGTGACCCGCCCCCAAGCCGGGCGGCAGGGCGGCGGCCGTGGCATCGCGGCGCGCAAGAAGCGCCTCCAGCGCCGCTTGCGACGCCTCGTCGGCCGCCGCGATGGCGAGATCGAAAACCGCGAGAGCGTAGGCTTCGGCATCGTCGGCACGAGTGTTCAGTTTCAGGAAGCTCCGCTCCTCCCGCCACGCCACTACCTTGGCATCAAAGCTCGGGCGCTTCTCGTCGATCCAAGCCGTCACGCGGGCGTTGGCGGCCTCGACCGTGCGCCTGCGCTCGAATATGCGCTGTTGCACCGAGTCCATCTGACTTTCGATCTTGTGCTGGGATTTGTCCGACAAGTCCGAGCCGTTCGTCTGCAGGGCCTCAAGGCGGCGATCCATGCCGTGAAGCTTGATACGTAGTTCATCGCACAGTCGGCTGATGTGCTCGGTCATGGTGTCTCCTTATGTGCCAGATTGTCGACGCGGCAGGGCCCCTAAGCGCGTTCAATGAGGAAAGCGCTGCTGAGCTGATGTTCCTCGGCCCAGCGGCTGTGCGCGCCACCCGAACTCAGGATGTGGTAGCGCGCCGGAAGGACGCCATCCGCCGAGGGGATGACCGTCGTGACCATGAAGCCGCCATTCCACGCCGCCTTTATGTCGCGCGGATCAACGACCGTGACGTGCTGGCCTGGCGTATATCTCGGCGCTTGGACACGGCGTTCCTGGAGTTCGATCGTGTCGGCCCCGCCGATTCCTGCTGCCCTCATGACGGCCTCCGTGGATGTTCGCGCCTAGAGTCTGTTATGGACCAGTTCTGCGGCTTGACGGAGCATGAGGCAAGCGAAGGCGACGACGTGGAGGCCTGCGAGGGTTGTGTGCAGGCGCTCGTAGTCTTTGACGAGGCGGCGGCAGCGGGTGGCCCAAGCGAAGGATCGCTCGACGACCCAGCGCCGGGGCAGGAGGACGAAGCCGCGCTTGGCCTCGGGCAGGCGCACGACCTCCAGGGCGATGCCGTGTTCGCTGGCGGCCGCGGCCGGCTTGTCGCCGGTATAGCCCTGGTCAACGAAGGCGATCTCGACGCTGTTGCCGGTGGCCTGCTGCACGGCGGCGGCCAGGCGCCCGACCTCGGCGCGGTCGTCCGCCGTGGCGGGGGTGACGTGGAGGGCCAGGAGGTGGCCGAGCGTGTCGACCGCCAGGTGCAGCTTGGAGCCCTTCTTGCGCTTGGCGCCGTCATAGCCGGCGCGGTGGCCGCTCTCGGGCGTGGAGCGCAGCGTCCGGCTGTCGAGGATGGCGGCCGAGGGTGCGGGCGGGCGCCCGGCCGCCACCCGCAACAGCACGCGCAGGTCGTGGGCGAGCGCCTCGAACGAACCGGCCCGCAGCCAGCGCTGCGCCTGCTGATACACGGCCGCCCAAGGCGGCAGATCATTCGGCATCGCCCGCCAGGCAATGCCGTTGCGGACAACATAGCGCAGCCCGTTGAACACCTCGCGCAACGAGTGCTCCCGCTGCCCCGCCGCCTCAGGCAAGAGCGCAAGATAGGGCGCAACCAGCGCCCATTCGTCATCCGAAACGTCCGAGGGATAAGACTTGCGAGCAATCATGCCCGCACCATAGCCGCACCCTCAGTCCATAACAGACTCTAGAGCGGGAAGGCGCCAGTGACCGTAACTTCGGCGCTTGGACCGCCGTTCGGGTCGAGGAGCAAGATATCGAGCGCGAGGCCACCTTCGAGGGTGAGATGCGCCCGGCCGGCCTGGAAGACCCGCGCCAGCGTGGCTCTGTCGCCGTCAATATGCCCGGTGGCGGAGCGGCGGCCCCTCTCGAGGAAGCCATCAATCTCGTAGACGATCGCGCTAGGCTCCTGCTCACCGCCCTGAATGGTGAGGTGCCCATGGCCGCGCAGCGACCCTAGGTACTTGATTGACCCCCGGTGATGGATCGAGGTCATAACGTGTCGCTCCTGTGTGACGCTCAGAGAGAAGTCCGGGCATCGGCGGTTCCGCGCGGGAACGCAGAGATCATCCCGGCAGCCCAGCGAGGTACTGATCGGTGAGGTAATACACGTTCTCGACAGGCATGGACGGGGTCACGACGTCATCGATGAAGCCGTGCCGCTTCGCGTCCTCGGCGAAGTAGACTGTGGTGCGCGCGGCGGCCTGCTCGATCTCTTCGACCGAGAGCGGCACCTCGGCCCTCGGCGCCGTCTCGGCCGCGATGAGGCGGTGGGTCTTCTGGTCGACGGCGAGCAGTTCGAGTTCCGAGCGCTTCAGGTCGGAATGGCTGTACCAGTCCGGCAGCATGCCTTTGGAGAACTTGGTCTGGTGCACCATGAAGCTCGACGCCGGCGTCCCGAACCGCTGCCCGAAGCCGAGAAAGAATAGGACGCCGGCCGAGTCGACGTTGGCCATGTTGTAGGCCGTGGTGCGCTCGGGCCGAGCCTTGAAGAAGGAATAGAGCTCCATTCCCGAGCCAGGGTGGCCGCCGCCGGTGATCAAGTAGAGCACGAACTCAGCGATGGACCCTTTGGAAGCCACCGAGAGCACGTATCCGGTCAGCACGTCGCACATCTTCTTGGAGATGATTGCGCTGCAGTAGATATGCTGGACGGTGCTCATCCCGAAGGGTGCCTACTCCCTAAGACTTTCTGCCGCTTGGTGCGGCCGGTGCCTTGCTGTCGTTCGAGTTCGCGAAGAGGGAGACCGGGAGCGGATTCTTCGGCTTCTCCTTCTTCGGCTTCTTCGCCTCGCGATTGCCGCGTCGCTCGCCGCTGGCCATAGTGCATTCCTCTCGTGGTGGGGACGGAGAACCCGTCCCGAGGCTCAGCCCTGGTCGGCAAGGTTGAGCAGGTGGTCGAAATCGGCCAGGACTTGGTCGATCAACTTGCGCCGGCGCGGGTCATCCCCGGCGGGGCTCGTAGCAAGAAGGCCGAGCAGGTAACGCGCCTTCTCAACCGCCTCGCCCCAAGTGGAGGCCGGAAGATCCATCAGCATCCTCTCAAGGTCCGCCTGACGGGCTCGCAAGGCGGCCTGATCGGCTTCCACCTCGGCACGCAAGCGACGAAGGTCGGTTGCCTTCTGGGGTGCCATGCCCCGGTGGGCATCGAGAGAGGTCGGATGCTCAGCCACGGTTCGGATGCTCTATGGCGGGAGTGGCAGGATCACGGAGATGCGGGCTTACCGCCTTCAGAGCCCTCAATCGTTTGTGCAAACAAAAAGGCCGCTCACGAGGAGCGGCCTTCGCTGTAAGACGGCGCAGATCGTATCGTGCGCTGCCCATCGCGGATCACGCAGTCTGGATGTTGTTGACCGCGATCTTGCCGGAGCGGCGGTCTTCCGCCGTGTCGAAGGAGACTTTCTGGCCTTCGGAGAGTCCGCGCAGGCCAGCGCGCTCCAGGGCGGTGGCATGGACGAACACGTCCTTGGAGCCGTCTTCCGGCTGAATGAAGCCGAAGCCCTTCTGGTCGTTGTAGAACTTCACAGTACCCGTATTCATCGGGGTATCCTCATGGTCGCTTGGATGCACATGGGCGCAATGGCGCACTTGAACTCGCCACCGCATCCGGCTGATCGATATCTGGAAAGAGAGCCTGAACGTGCGCCCGGCAGAGCCCGAGGCGAAACGGCCCGATTGTCCGGCCAATGTCGATGAGCCGGATGTAGGAGCGCGGACGCCGATTACAAGGGGGTGAAATCAACCGAGTGCTCGCCAAAGATGAGCAGCGATCAGCCGAATGCGGACTCAAAGCTTATGTGTGGGGCCGGCAAACTCACTCCCCCACCAAATTCGATTATTTGCGATTGCCCGCCTGATAATCGCGGCCCTGCACCCCCATGTATCGAAGGCACATACCGCCGCTGTTTTCGGTTCAGGGTAGCTTGCCGCCAACCGCGAGGGCGAGGGTCTCTGGAAGCGATATGCGCCGAGCGTCCGGCAACCGCTCCATAGACCGCGTCTTCGAGGAGGTTGGTCATGGCATTTATCATCCAGTTCTTAAAGTTCAGACGCGGCGTACCAGAGGTCGTGCATACCCTTCGCTGCGCAGCCGCGGACGAGTCGGCCGCCTTGGCCTCAGCCCAGCGTCTCGTCGGCACGCGGGTCTGGCCGATGCGAACCGACGCGCTACGGGTCATGGATGATGGTGGTCGCACGCTGATCAATTGGATGGTGCCAGTTACAGCAGCGCAGCCGACAACGCCTGTCAGAAGGCCCGTCGGGGAACGCATCGTCGCCGACTCCCGGCCAGCGTCGCCATTGAGAGTCGAAAGAGCAGACAGACGTGAAGAGACGACGGCGGCTCCTCGGCGCCGCCATCGCTTCGATGTCGGACAGCCCGTTTCCTATGCCGAGGACGGTAAGCCGGAAATCTGGAAAGGTGGCTATGAGATCGTCATGCTTTGCGATTCCAGTGCCTGCGAACCGCAATACGCCATCAGGAGCGCGGACCAGTCGTATGATCGTATCGTGAGGGAGCACGAGCTCTGCGAGGACCTGGGAGCGCGCGTGCGAGGGCAGTGACCCCGCTAGCGCCTGGGCCACCGGGCATCCCCCTGCCGGGGGCGCGTGCTAAGAGGAGCGCACAAATGGCCAATCTATTGAGGAATGAGGAACATCGCGGAGAGATCGATCGCTGGGATGACGAGGGCGGCGCGCCGCCATCACGACAGCGCTTGGGCGAGAACCGTGTCCGACCCCGTTCTCTCGGTCGGTCCCGACCTGATCCCGCCAACCCGCTGCTGAATCCTGCAACGCTTTCGGGTCATCTGCCGGTGGATGCTGCACCAGCCCAGCCCAATGAACTGCCGCCCGATCCGAACGGCACGTCTACCCTGACCGATGGCTTTGAATCATCCGCTTGGAGCACACGACAGGGAGAGCAGCCGGCCGCATTGACCTCTCTGAGGGTTATTTACTACGGGAGGGCATCTTGCCAACCGTACTAGAGCGCAAGCTCACCGCCATCCTGGCCGCCGACATCGCAGGCTACAGTCGGCTCATGCACGCCGATGAGAAAGCCACGCTCGCGACGATGAGCGACCACCGAGTGATCGTCGACGAGCTAATCGCGCGAGCTAACGGACGGATTGCCAGCACCGCGGGCGACGGGGTTTTAGCCGAGTTCGGTAGCGTCGTCGACGTGGTGACCTGCGCGGTGGCGATCCAGCAGGCCCTCGATAAGGCGAATGCCGCGCTTCCGGACAGCCAGCGGATGTATTTCCGCATCGGAGTGAGCGTCGGCGATGTCGTCGTCAAGGACGGTGGCGTCTTCGGTGACGGGGTGAACGTCGCAGCGCGTCTCGAAGCTCTGGCTGAGCCAGGTGGGGTTTGCGTGACGCGCGGAGTGCGGGATCACGTTCGCGACCGGACCGATTTTCAATTCGAGGATCTTGGCGACCAGACCGTGAAAAACATACCGCGGCCGATCCGGGCCTTTCGCGTTCTGTTCAATCGCGAAGGTGAAGCGGAGATCGCGCCCAACGTCATGCCCGCGCGGCGCGATGGTGCCGGCAAAACAGAACTCGACGTGCGTACCGTCGGGGCGGTGGTGGGCTTAGACCAGATGGAGCTGGCGTTCTGGCAATCGATCGAGGCGTGCGACGAAAGCGGTGAGTACAAGGCCTATCTCGAAAACTATCCGAACGGCGCCTTTGCCGCGCTCGCCCAGGCTCGTATCGAGAGGGCCTCAAAGCGTCCCGGCAGCCATGACCTCGAACTCGCGTTTTGGGACACCGTGAAGCGAAGCGACGATCCTGAGATGTTTCAGGCCTACTTGGCCAAGTACCCGGAAGGCGAGTTCCAGAAACTGGCGGAGATCAAAATTCGGTCGCTAGGCGCACCAAGGGCCTGAGCTCTCAATCGCATATGCTCCGCATCAGGAGGCGCGTCCGCATGCACGTCCCCGCCGACCGGCGCGTGTGGGATGACCACCGAGGCAAGACAGAGAGCTGGACCAACGGTCTGGCAGCAAGAGGACGCGGTGAACGCGGCGTAGTCGATGGCAGCCGTTCATCAGTACGATGCGGCTGAACTTCGAACAACCAGCCGCGTAGAGCCAGCTATTTACAACACGCGGCAAGAGGCTGGATCATGTTTGTTCGCACCAGAGACTCCCATCCTCGATCTTTCGCAAAGGCGATCAGCTGGAGAATGACTGGTAGCCTCGATACCTTCGTTTTAAGCTACATCTTTACTGCAAGTCTTAAGCTTGCCGGGTCGATTGCCATCACGGAGGTGATCACCAAGATGGCCCTCTACTACATTCACGAGAGAGTTTGGGGTTCGATCCAATGGCATCAGAGCGGGCGTAGTGCGTGAGATGTCGTCCTATGTAGCGCTACTACCTGTAACAAGCGGGAGTGCAGGCCGCTGAGCGGGGCTTGCGACCTCCGAAAGGTTATGAACGGTACCTGTCAAACGTCGTCGGTCGTAACCATATACGATTGTAGGTGAGAGCGTTTTAGCCGAACGGTCTTTGAGAGAACCTCACCACTGTTCGCCCGGCCTCCGGCCGACCGCTCTCCGTGGAGAACCGCTATGTTCGGGTTCCGAGGCGGCGAAAGCGCCGACACGGTTGCTCGCAAGAAGGGCTACATGAAGGACGCCCAACAGCGATGGCCATTTCTGACCCATTTCGATCTCTCGACGATCAAGAATAAGGCTCAGCTTAGCTCCATGGTCAGGGATCGTTCCAGCATCACAGAGGAGCAGGCGAAGCGTGACGTTCAGGCCTGGATGGATGGCAAGCAATTCTGAAGCGGCTGAGGAGATTCGAAATGTCGATCATGGGCACTGAAGAGCAGCGGCCGGCGCTGAGCCTAGAAGCCCGGCAAGAGATGGAGAGGTATGGAATCGTTCGCGTGCCGGCGGATAGCTTCCGCTACCGGGAGTTTCGGTACACGAACTTGCAAGACGCGCTCGCGCAGGCCAAGCGGGACGCCGACAACGGGCAGCGAATCGGGACGTGGGATGCAGCGCCGCCGCACCGATCATAGTAAGCGCAAACGGGCTCGCCCCGTTGCTGGGCGTCGCTGGTCAATTCGTTTCTTTATGCGGCCCACGGACTTGTCGGGCCTGCCTCCCGCGCAAGCATACGGGCAATCTTTTCATTAACGAGCTGGAGGAGGAAGCTGTCGGGGTGGCTCACCTTAAGTTCGTTCCGGGCGGCCATAACCTCGTTGAGGGACCGCCCGAATATGAGTTGCTCTTCCGCCGAGAGACGAATTTTCTTATCGCGAATCATCGGCATCAGTTCCTCCTTCGGGGGCGCGCACTGGGTGCTTCCAACGCGTTTTAATTAAGGCCTCGACGGGTGATCGAAGGCCGGCGAGCATTGTTGCCGGCGGCTTGCCGAGCCCGTTTCCGTCCGGTTCCGCCTGCCAGCCCTGATCCGCCGAGAGCATCTTGCTGCCGCCGCCGGCTGACGCCTCAGTCTGGACGGCAACGGCAAGGTGTTCAGATGCGCGTGAACTTGACGGAGCGGCTCGCGAAAGCGGCAACGACGGAGGGCCGCGGGCTTCAGGTCCGCGATAACGGCCGTAAAACCTTCACGCTCGATTACACTTTTGAAGGGCGCCGCCGACGGTATCTTATCGGCGACTATCCAGACTGGAGCGTTGTGGCCGCGCGCGACGAGGCAAAGCGCCTCAAGCGCTACGTGGATGCCGGCCGCGATCCGCCGGAGCCCTTGGCTGGCGGTTGCAGCCGTCTCCGCTGGTCGATGTGCGATTCAAACAGTAAACCTTCTGCGAGTTGCCAAGTGCCTGAATGCGTGCGGCTTTTTCAGCTTAACCGGAGGGAGGCCAGTTAAGGTGGAAAGAGACAGTGGGCCCTCGGAGACCGCAAACGGGGTGTGCCAGCCGTCTCCGAGCTAAACCTCCCGCCTGCAAACCTTCGGAAATCAAAAGAGAATTCGAGCGGGGGACTGAGGATAGCGGAGTTTGATAGCGCGCTTGGCGGAGGGAGAAAACCTGGGAACAAACCTTCTTCGCTAATCGGGGTGATTGGCGCAAGGTCCTCCGGGTGGTCCCGCATCCGTTGGATGGCGCCAGGCAGGTTTCATTCTTCGCTCCGCGGTCGGCGCGAGCGGCCGCCGCAAGATGGGCCAGAAAAGGGGACCGGCACATCTATCTCTGAGCGCGTGCTCGTCGCCAAAAGCGAGGCGCTGCGCAGAAGGTTTGACGATGTTGCCGGGCCCGACGTCCTGCCGGACGCATCCGCCGGAGCGGATCCCTGATATCTCGTGCGTGTGAGCGCTCTCCCTCGTTCAGGCTATGCCGCCGCCTCGGCAGCCTCGTCCCGCGTCCACCGGAAGGTGGTGCCGTCGACCCACATCCGGTGCATGATAACCGCGAGCCGCCGCGCAACCGCCACCCGGGCCCGCATATGCCCGCGCCGGCGGGCGACTTCGACGCCCCACCGCTTGAGCCAGCTCCAGCGCTGCACCCGGGTCAGCAGCACGTTGGCGGCCTCGCACAGGAGCGAGCGCACCATCTTGTCGCCGCACAGGCTGATGCTGCCGTTGCGATCCGTTTCCCCGGAGGCGTACTTGCGCGGCGTCAGGCCGAAGTAGCTCCCGACCAGCGACGACTTCGCGAACCGGGTCGGGTCCTCGATCGCGGTGCGGAAGGCGAGCGCCGTCACGGGTCCAACACCCGGCACGCTCATCAGGCGCCCGCAAACCGGATCGCTCCGGACCGTCGCCAAGAGCAGGCGATGCAGATCATCCAGGCGCTGCAAGAGCTCGCGCCGCACACCCAGCATCGCGTCGACCACTGGCGCGAGCACCGCGTCGCCATCGACAAGCTCGCGCACCCTTGCCTCGAAGCCGCTCTTGACCGGCGTGCCGACCTTGAGGCCGAACGCCTTCAGGATGCCACGCAAATGGTTCTCGAGCTCGATCCGGCACTTGATCAGCATCTCGCGGCTGCGCAAAAGCGCCCGCTGCTTGTGCGTCGCCTGGCTCTTCACGTGGACCGCCCGGTACCAGCCCGCGTGCAGCGCATAAGCGATGTTGCGGGCATCGATGCGGTCCGTCTTCACCGGCATCGCGCTCGTTGCCGCCTTCAGGTGCCGGGCGTCGAGACACACCACCGGCAGCCCGGCAGCGAGGAGCCCGTCGTGGATCGCCGGCGAGAGCAGGCCCGACTCAAGCCCCACGGCTTCGAACTCAAGGCCCGTCTTCTCGAGCCAGGCGGCGATCGTCTCCGGCTCGGACGCAACCTTCGCCTCGCGTACGATCTTGCGCCTCTCGTCGATGACGCAGATCGAGGTCTCCCTCAGCGAGACGTCCAAACCGGCATAGTGCTTCATGACCGTCCTCCACGGTGGCTGCCCGATGCGGATCAAATGACCCGCTCCCGTTGTGGAGGACCCTCGACACGCCGTCATCGGCACGCCGTTTCCCAATCACCCCGATTAGCCAATCTCTGCCGCTGGTCCTCTACCCTTGGGCACTCAAACATACGCTGTGTTGCGAGCCTTCTCCGAAGAGAGCGGTGACGCTAGGTGATCCTTCACTCGACAGAGGGTGCGGCTCTCCGGTAGGCCTGGGTGGCAGAAACTGCCACCCAGGCCCAAATGCCATCGCAACATAGCCAGAACGTCTCCCTCACCCCCGAGCTTCAGCGCTTTATCGCCGAAAGGGTCGGCTCTGGCCGGTACCGCAGCACGAGCGAGGTGGTCCGGGAAGCTCTGCGGTGTCTCGAGGCGAACGGGAGTGCACACCGCAATGGCAAGCAGGCTGAGGTAGCGCTGCGCGAAAGCGAGGAGAGGCTGCGCTCGCTTACCGCAAACATGCCCTCCGCTATGGTCTACCAGATCATCGTCTCAGGGGGTGGTCGTGAGCGCCGTTTCAGTTTCGTCGCCGAAAGCTGCGAGCGCCTCAACGGGGTCAAAGCCGGTGAGGTGATGCGAGACCCCACCATTCTGTACGACATGATCCTGCCCGAACACCGGCAGGCGTTCGTCGCAGCCGAGGAAAAGGCCCTGGTCGCCGGCATCGCATTCGATTGCGAGGTGGCCATGCAGCGCCCGGACGGCGTCGTCCGTTGGCACCGCATCTCCTCCGCGCCGCGGCCCGGCTTGGACGGAGAGGTGATCTGGGATGGCATCCAAGTCGACGTCACGGACCGAGTCGAGGCTGAAGCCGCACGCTCCCGAGCAGTAGCGCACGCAGAGCAGCTCGCAGCCGAGATGGCAGCCGTCTTGGGCCAGCTCGCTGAAGGCGTCATCGTTACTGACGCCGCTGGGAAGCTCATCTTCGTCAATGAGGCCGCTGCACGCATCCATGGGGCCGCCAAGCTGGACATCGCGCCGGAGCACTACAGCGACACCTATCACCTCTTCACCGAAGACGGGCACCCCTATCCGTCACATGAACTACCTTTGGCCCGTGCGGTCTTGAAAGGCGAGACCGTAACGGACGCCCGCTGGCGTATTCGCCGGCCTGACGGGACCGAGGTACTGGCGATCGGTACGGCAAGCCCGCTGTTTCGGCCCGATGGCACCCACATGGGGGCTGTCCTCACGCTTCGGGACGATACCGCGCGCAACGCTGGAGAGCTGAAGCTGCGACGAAGCGAGACCCTCAAGAGGGCCGTCCTCGAGGCCGCGCTAGATTGCCTCGTCACGATCACAGACGAGAGCCGGATCGTCGAATGGAATCCGGCGGCTGAACGAACGTTCGGCTACCCGACCCAAGAGGCGCTCGGTCAAGACTTGGCCCAGTTGATTATCCCACCTGAGTTCCGGGAGAGGCATTACGAGGGGATGGCCCGGTATCTCTCGACCGGGCACGGCCCGGTACTAGGCCAGCGCGTCGAACTCGAGGGGCTCAGAGCTGATGGATCCCGCTTTCCTGTCGAGCTTGCAATTAACCCGATCAGCATCGAAGGACAGCCGCACTTCACCGCATATCTACGCGACATCACCGAACGCAGGCGAACGGAAGCGGCGCTGCGCGACAGCGAGCAGAGACTCAGGGCCACTTACGAGCACGCATTCGTTGGCATTGCCGAAGTAGACGCAGACGGTCGGTTCCTGCGCGTCAACGAGCAGCTCACGTCGATTACAGGGTTCAGCCGAGAAGAGCTCCTGGAACGCACCTTCAGTGAGATTACCCATCCAGATGAGCGGGATTCCGATCTGGAGCGCTTTCGCCTCCAAATGGAAGGCGAGATCAAGGATTATGCTGCGGAGAAGCGTTACATGCACAAGGACGGCCGCACTGTATGGATCGAGCTCTCCGCCTCGAGAGTCGATGATGCGGACGGCCACCCGCTCTACGGTGTGCGCGTGGTGCGAGATATCTCTGAGCGGAAACGTGCCGAGCAACATCGCGAATTGCTCATCAATGAGCTGAACCATCGAGTGAAGAACACGCTCGCGACAGTTCAATCGATCGCAAGCCAAACGTTGCGCAATGCACCCTCAACGCACCAAGCCAAGGTTAGTCTGGAGGCGCGCTTGTTCGCTCTCGCGCGAGTCCACGACGTGCTCACGGAAGAGAGCTGGGAAGGCGCAAACCTGCGCGATATCGTTTTGCAGGCCATTGCACCGTATCGAAGCGGGGACGCACGGTTCCATTGTCGTGGCCCGGACATCCGGCTCTCCCCGAGAGCAGCGCTGGCCCTTGCCATGGCGCTCCAAGAGCTTGCGACCAACGCTGTAAAATACGGTGCTCTGTCGAACTCGGTCGGCAAAGTCAGCATCGCTTGGGAGGAAGCCGCCTCTCAGCATGTTCGGTTACGCTGGGCTGAAAGCGGAGGTCCGCCGGTTGTAGCGCCGACTCGGCGCGGCTTCGGCACACGCCTTATCGAGCGGGGGCTCGCAAATGATCTCGGCGGAGAGGTGACCGTCGAGTTCGCACCAACGGGGCTCGTGTGTTCCGTCGACGTTCCGCAGTCCGTCCAGCCCTAGTTGCAGCCTTTCTGGCGGGCGCGGACTTCTCGGTCGCGGCGACTGCCGGTCTTGCCATCGAGGCAACTCGGAAAAGATTCCCGACAATTTGATCCTCTACGGGAGGCTTGCCGCCACACTACGTTGCACCGGCATGCTGCTGTATCATCGTGCTCGCGGAGCAGCATTGGTTCGGAAGCCGCACGCGGGAGCAACCCCAATGATCAAGGCCTTCGTTTTCGACGCCTACGGTACACTCTACGACGTGCAGTCGGTAGCTGAGATGACCGAGGCCGCGTTTCCCGGCCACGGCGAATACATTACACAGGTCTGGCGGCTGAAGCAGCTCGAGTACAGCTGGTTGCGTTCTATGATGGGCCGCTATCAGGATTTCTGGATGGTAACGCGCGAGTCGCTCGCCTTCACGTTGAAGACCGTCGGACTTGATCCAGATCAGCGCTTTTTCGAGGAAATGACCGAGGCCTATAATCATCTGCGGACTTATCCCGACGCAGAGGAAGCGCTCGCGACGCTTGGCGGCTACCGGCTGGCTATCCTCTCGAACGGCAGCCCCACCATGCTATCGGCTCTCGTGCGCAACTCGGGACTGGAGCGTCATTTCGAGGCGACGATCAGCACCGAGCCGAAACGGGTATTTAAGCCGGACCCGCGCGCCTATGAACTCGTCGAAGACCGGATGGGAGTCCGCCCTGAGGAGGTGCTTTTCGTCTCCTCGAACGGCTTCGACGTGAGCGGGGCCAAGAGCTTCGGATTCCGCGTCGCGCGTATTGAACGCGTGCCGGCCAAGGCCCTGAAGGAGGAGATCGAGTCGGCCTCGACAATCGGTCCAAAGACGATGTTCAAGGCCCTTCGCATGCAGGAGGAGGGATACGGGTATGGACCGGATATCGTGATCTCGTCACTGCGCGAGCTTCCGGACGTGCCGGCGATGCTTTCTGCGGGTCAGCCGCCAGCCCCGCAACCGTTCGCGAGCGCGTGAATGGGCCCGAGCCGTGGCGAGCTCGTCTGGCAGCGTGAGCCGGATGCCGGGCGAGATGAGCGTTTCGATTTCACACGTCCTAAGCTACGTCTTACGCTGAGTAGGCGGCATCGCCGAACCAAGCCGCTCATGGATGGCCTGCGCGATCGGCAGAAGGCGGTCCTGATCGAGCGCGGCGGTCACGACATATCCCAGGCCGCGATCCGTCCAGAAGAACGCGGAGACATCGTGTTGCCGTTCGGATCGGAACCCGGTCTCCTTGTTGTCGCCCGCCCGCACGTAGAGAGTGAGCCGGGTGCCCTGGTCGTCGTCATACATGAATAGGGCAGCAGGGCTGTCACCGGAGGGGAGGAGGCGCCCGCCCATGAGCCGATAACCTTTCCCAGTCAGATTTGGGGCAGAGATCGGCTGGCCCAGGCGACGGGAGAGCCACTGAACAAGATGCGCCTCTTGGTCCGCCCTTACCTCGACAGGATGAGCGGCTTCGACGACAAAGGTTCGGTGTGCCGCGACGGCGGCGTTCGCCATGGGAGGAAGGTTCAGGGCTGTCGTGCCGGGCCTTGTCTCGGTTAGCACCGTGTTGGCAAACCAGCCCGTGATTCCGCCCACCATGAGCCATCCCAAAGCCGCCGCAACAGCCATGTGTCGCCGGCCGCCGGCGCGCTTCCGCTCGGCAAGGATGTTCGAGATCCGCAGCCTTGCCGGGATCGGCTCGTCCGCCTTGAAGGCAAGGCGGTCCCGTAAGGCTTGCCGCTGTTCCCGGTCGGACGCTAGGCGTTCGGCAGCGGCCGGGTTTGCTGCAAGGTAGGCCGTGACGGAATCCTGGAGCTCTGGCGCCAAGCGGCCGTCCACATAGGCCTGCAGGTCGTCTTCACCGACGGGGCGCTCTAGGTTCACTTCACCCTCCTCAGCGTCACGCTACGACCCGTCTCCATATATTGCCTCAGCTTCTCACGTCCCCGACTCAACCGAGACATCACGGTGCCCATCGGGAGATCGAGCACGCGCGCGGCCTCCTCATAGGAGAGATCCTCGACCCCAACGAGGAGCAGCACGCTCCGCTGCTCCTCGGGTAAGAGGTTAAGCCCGGCCAACACGTCACGCGCGCCGAGCGCGTGGTCCGGGTGGCCTTCGTCGGCGCCTAAATTCTCCAACGCCTCTGTCCCGACATGCGGCCCACGACGGGCGCGCTGGCGCATGGCCGTGAGAAACAGATTCCGCTGGATGGTGAACAGCCAGGCCCGAAGGTCGCCATCACGTCGCCGCAGATGCCAGCGGCTGATGGCGCGCTCCAACGTGTCCTGGACGAGATCGTCCGCGGCCTCCTCGCTCCGCAACAACGCCCATGCATAGCGTCGAAGGGACGGGATCTGCGGCTCGAGGAGTGCGGCGAACTCATCCATTGGTCGGGCCAGGGGAGAAGACCAGAGGCTTACAGGTTCGGATCGATCTGCCACACCTCGTTGACGAGCTTGTCTTCGCGGAACGTCATCACGTATCGAACCTTGATCGGGCTCTGGCCCTGGAAGGTGACGTTCGAGATCACCGTGGACCCCTTGGGGTTCGCGCTCTCCATCACGTTGGCCACGCTTGCCTTGAGTGGCCCTTGGCCCTTCGTGAACTTGGCCCAGACGTCCTTGATTTTCTCTGGGCCCGTATAGGCTCCATCGAGGGGACCGCCGACCCACTGGAGGGTGGACGCGTTGTCGTAATGCGCCGTGATGGCGGTGACGTCTCCCTTGGCAATCGCGTCGATATGAGCTTGCGCCTTGTCGGCGGCTGGTCCGGCGAGTGCGGCCCCCGCCATGAGGCCGAACGCGAGCGCGGACGTGAAAAGGATTCTCATGGTCATTCTCCCGCGGTCCATGTGCAACCGCAGCCAAGAGATGCTTTCCAGACCCGTTTATTCCGGGTGGTCACGAACGTTCACGATCACGGGTTTGTGAGCGACATCCATTGACAGCAGCGGAATAGACCGTGGAGGCGAGCGTCTCTGCTGCGGCCCCAAAAGGAGCAAAGATGCGGATTCCTTGGCAGATTGTCCTCGTCCCTGCGCTCACCGTGAGCAGTTTTGCATGGGCGCAGGCGCATCATCACGAGACGGCACCCGCTGCGACGGAGGCCTCGCCAGTCGCAACCGATGAGCCATTCAAGGCCTCCATGGCCGAAGCGATGGAGCGGATGCACGCCGCCATGGCGGCCGTACCGGCAACGGGACAGCCCGAGCGTGATTTTCTCGGCGCCATGATCCCGCACCACCAGGGCGCCATCGACATGGCCAAGGCCGTCCTGCTGGTGACGAAGGATGCCCGCATTCGCAACCTCGCCCAATCGATCATCACCGAGCAGCAGTACGAAATCGAACTGATGAAGATGCTGCTTGCAGAGCCCCTCACCGCAAACTCGTCGACCCCGGAGAAACACCCATGAGACGCCTTGCCCCCTTTACTGTCCTGCTCCTCGCCAGCACGGCTGCTTTTGCGCTGCCAAGCGAGCGCGACCGTGTCTATACGGCGGACCAGAACAGCAACACCGTGTCGGTGATTGACCCCGCCAGCAATGCCTTGCTCGGCCAGATCAGGCTCGGCAACCCGCGCCCCGACGTGCTGAGCCCGCTCTACCGAGGGGAGGTCAACGTGCATGGCCTAGGCTTCTCGCCCGACCACAAGACGCTTGTCGCGGTCTCGACCGTAACCAACTCGGTGACGTTCATCGACACGGCGACGAACAAGGTGAAGGGCACGGCATATATCGGGCGCAATCCGCACGAGGCATTCTTCACGCCGGACGGAAAGCAGGTCTGGGCGACGGTGCGCGGCGAGGACCACCTCGCTGTGATCGACGCGACGACCTACAAGGAGACCGGCCGGATTCCGACCACGAGCGGGCCGGGCATGACGATCTTCTCGCCCGACGGCAAGCTCGCCTTCGTGTGCAACAGCTTCAACCCGGTGGTCGAGGTGGTGGACGTCGCCAAGCGCGAGGTGATCAAGAAAATCCCGGTGGTCTCGCCCTTTTCACCGTTCATCCAGGTCACGCCAGACGGATCGGAGGTCTGGCTCACCCACAAGGACGTCGGCAAGGTCACCCGCATCGACGCCAAGACGCTCGATGTGAAGGGGACCATCGACACCGGGCCGATCACGAACCACCTCGCTTTTGGGAAAAGCAACGGGCAGATCCTCGCCTACGTGACGATTGGCGGCGAGAATGTCGTGAAGGCGTTCACGATGGACGCGACACCCAAGCTCGTGAAGACGATTGCGGTCGGCGCGCTCCCGCACGGGATCTGGGCGTCCGGCGACGGCAGCCGGATCTACGTCGGCCTGGAGAACGGGGACGCGGTCGACGTGATCGACACGGCCAAGAACGAGACGATGGCGCGCATCCCGGTCGGGCAGGCGCCGCAGGCGCTCGTGTTCGTGCGTGATAGCGCGGGCGGCGGCGATCCTCGCGCGAACCTGACCCCGCGCCCGTCCGGGCCCGAGAACGTCAACATCGCCCTGAAACCCGCGCAAGGCTCCGAAGGCACGGGCTTCGTCGTGTCCCGTAACTTGGGCCTGGTCGACATCCTCGAAGTGAACGTCTCGAAGCTCAAGCCCGACACAGTGTACCGCGTCTTCCTCGAAGGGCGGGATGTACCTGTTGCGGTGCTCAAGACCAACCCAAAGGGCATGGGCACTGTTTCGGCGATCGGGCCGATGCGCGAGGTGCGGCCCGGTGGTAGCGCTCAACCCGCTACGGGCACGCGGGTGCTGATAGTCGAAGGCGAGTCCGCCCCGGTGAGCGCCCCCGCTGTCCTCAGCGGCGGGTAATCTGAAGAGATGGAGCGGGCGAGCGCCCGCTCCATACTGGCCGCCACGGAACCAAGGCCAGCAAGCCACAGTGACGCGATCTGGGTGCCGCGATCGACGCCTTCCGACTCAATACGCGTGACAACTGAGGCCATGCAGTCCTGATCCCGCGGTTGAACGGCGGGATTGTTTCCAGTGAGCAGTTTGTGTCGTTTCAGAGGGCCTTGCATGATCCTATTTGAGTGTGGTCTACATTAGGCGATGCTAATCTTGGATGTCGGATGGGTGTTGAGGATCTCCACCGGCTCGCGGACCTCGAGCAGCGGGCCGGCGAAGCGGCACAGCTCCTGAGACTTCTCGCAAACGAGAAGCGGCTGCTGATTCTTTGCTATTTGATTGTGCACGGGGAGATGAGTGTGGGAGCGCTCGTTGAGGCCGTCGGGCTGAGCCAGTCTGCTCTCTCGCAGCACCTCGCCAAGTTGAGGGACGATGGCCTCGTCGCGTTCCGCCGCCAGTCGCAGACGATTTTCTATCGCGTCGCCGACCCCAAAGCAGCGCGCGTTATCGAGCTGCTCAAGGACCTTTTCTGCCCGGATCTGCTGACCGCCTAATCGAGTCAGAAACGCCGATCCTGCAACCGAGCAGCCGGAGGGTCTTGAATGTTATGTTAGATGTCGCTAATTAAGCATCATCTAATGATAACGGGCCGGCGATGGACACTTTCAATCCGATTTCGGCGCTCCTCGGCGGCCTTTTGATTGGCGCCTCTGCGGCTCTGTTTCTCGTCCTGAATGGCCGCATTGCTGGCGTAAGCGGCATCCTTGGGGGCCTCATTCATCCTGCGCGAAGCGAGATCGGCTGGAGGTTGGCTTTCCTCGCCGGCCTTTTTGCTGCGCCGCTCCTCTACGTCGCGCTGGGTGGAGCACTGCCACCTATCCGCGTCACACCCTCGATCGGGCTTCTGATCGTCGCGGGCCTGATCGTCGGCTTCGGCACCCGTCTTGGGGCGGGCTGCACGAGCGGTCACGGCGTGTGCGGCATTGGACGCGGCTCCCCACGTTCGCTCGCTGCGACGGCCGTTTTCATGATCACGGCCATCCTGACCGTCTTCATCACGCGCCACGTTCTCGGAGGCTGACCCGTGTCGGTGATCATCTCGGCTTTCGCCTCCGGTCTCCTCTTCGGCTTCGGGCTGATCGTGTCCGAGATGGTCAATCCGGCAAAGGTGCTCGCCTTTCTCGATGTCTTCGGCAGTTGGGACCCGAGCCTTGCCTTCGTGATGGGCGGTGCCGTCGCGGCGTCTGCGCTCGGATACTTTATCGCCAAGCGCCGGGGTGTCCCGGTGTTTGCGCCCCGGCTTGAGATCCCGACGCGGCGGGACCTCGACCCGCGCCTGATCGGCGGGGCAGCACTGTTCGGAATCGGGTGGGGCCTTGTCGGTCTTTGCCCGGGCCCAGCGCTCACCGCGCTCACGTTCGGGCCTTGGCAGGTGTTCGTTTTCGTGGCGGCGATGATCGCCGGCATGGCTCTGTTCCGGCTCGTGCCCGACGATTGGCCGCAGGTGACTTTCCGGCGCGAGCCCGCAGGAGTGGACGGCTGATGCCCGACCTCGTCACCTCTCTCCTGGCCACCGGCTCGGGTGGGATCGTCGGGCTGGTTCTGGGGCTGATGGGCGGCGGCGGCTCGATCCTCGCCGTGCCGCTCCTGGTTTATATCGTCGGCGTAGCCTCGCCTCACGTGGCGATCGGCACAAGCGCCGTCGCCGTATCCGCAAGCGCGCTCGGGAATCTTCTACCCCACCGGCGCGCGGGCAATGTCAAATGGCGGTGTGCGGCCGTCTTCTCCGGCGCGGGCGTTCTTGGCGCGTTTGCCGGCGCGACTGCCGCTAAGGCGCTCGATGGCCAGAAGCTGCTCGCGTTGTTCGGCATTGTGATGGTCGTGGTTGGCGCCATCATGCTGCGTAGGCGGGATGGGGAAGGCAATCCGAATGTCCGCCTTTCGTCTGAGACGGCACGACAGCTGCTGCCACTTCTCCTTGGGATTGGATTCGCTGTCGGTCTCTTCTCCGGGTTTTTCGGGATCGGCGGGGGATTTCTGATCGTGCCGGGCCTCATGCTCGCGACCGGGATGCCGCTCACGTTCGCTATTGGGACCTCACTTGTCGGGGTGGCGGCCTTCGGCGCCGCGACCGCTGCCAGCTACGCGATCTCCGGCCTGGTCGACTGGTGGCTCGCCGGCCTGTTCGTGCTCGGCGGCGTGCTCGGCGGCTTGCTCGGGTCGCGGCTCGGAAAGCATCTCGCCGCCCGCAAGCAGACGCTCGGCACACTCTTCGCCAGCCTCGTGATTGTGGTCGGCCTCTACATCGTCGCCCGAGGGCTCCTTGTCCTCACAGGTGGCACCTGAGCCAAGAATTGAAGGGAGTAACCCCATGCCTGCTTCGTCTTCCTCGCTGAAGGGGAGGCCCATCGTGAAGGGCTTCTTCGAGAAGCGCACGTCGAGCGTCCAGTATGTCGTCGCCGATCCGGAGACGAAGCGCGCCGCGATCATCGACCCGGTGCTCGACTTTGATCCGAAGTCCGGCGCCACGGCCACTCACTCGGCTGATCAGCTGCTCGCACACATCAACCAGGAGGGCTACACGCTCGAGTGGATCCTGGACACGCACCCCCATGCCGATCACTTCTCGGCAGCGGGCTATCTGAAGGACAAGACGGGCGTGGTGACCGCCATTGGCGAGAAGGTCGTGGAGGTCCAGAAACTCTGGAAGGGTCTCTACAACCTTCCGGATAGCTTCCCGGCTGACGGCTCGCAGTGGGACAAGCTCTTTGCCGACGGCGAGCGCTTCAAGATCGGCAACATGGAGGTAGAGGTGCTCCTCACTCCCGGGCATACGCTCGCGTCGATCGCTTATGTGGTTGGCGACGCCGCCTTCATCCACGACACCATTTTCATGCCCGACGGCGGCACCGCAAGAGCCGACTTTCCCGGCGGCAGCGCCCGTGTGCTTTGGAACAGCATTCAGCGCATCATGGCGCTGCCCGACGACACGCGCCTGTTCACGGGGCACGACTACTGCCCTGCCGGACGCAAGCCGCGGTGGGAGAGCACGGTCGCCCAGCAAAGGGCCGAGAACATCCACCTCACCAAAGCGAAGACCGAGGAGGAGTTCGTCGCGCTCCGAGAGAAGCGCGACAGCGAGCTCGCAATGCCGAAGCTGATCCTGCACTCGCTTCAGATCAACATCCGCGGCGGGCGACTTCCAGAGCCCGAAAGCAACGGCAGAAGCTATCTCAAGATCCCACTCGATGCGCTCGAGGGCGCCGCGTGGGACGATTGAAGGAGGACATGATGACGAAGAGCGCAAAAGATCTGGTCGCTGAGGCGAGCCGGGACCTGGAAACACTTACAGGCGCGGAGGCGGTGAAGCTGGCGCGCGATCCGAATGTGGTCTTCGTCGACGTGCGCGAAGGCGAAGAGCTGCAAAAGACCGGGAAAGTTCTGGGGGCCGTGCACGTGCCCCGGGGCTTTCTCGAGTTCCAAGCCGACCCTACAAGCCCGACCCACAAGCCGGAACTCGGCGGCGGAAAGAAGCTGGTGCTTTACTGCGGCTCAGGCAACCGCTCCGCGCTTGCTGCCAAGGCTTTGAAGGAGATGGGCATCACGAACGTGGCGCACGTAGCTGGGGGGTTCCCGGCGCTCCAGCAAGCGGGCGTTCCTGAAGAGGAGGCCAAGCGATGATGCACGAAATGATGGGTGGCGGAATGATGTGGGGCATGGGCCTCTTTGGCCTCCTCGTAATCGTTGTCCTTGTTCTCGCGGCCATCGCGCTTGGCAAATACGTCTTCTTGCGCCGGTGAGGCCCACATGTCGGAGTCGGAAATGGCTGACCCCAACGCGCCCGCTGCGGTCCAGAACGGTCATCGCGTGCTCCTGACCCGGAGAGGCTTCCTCGCTGTTTCGGCGGCGCTGGGCAGCGGCATGGTCCAAGCGAGCGCTCCGACGGCGGAGGAGGGGTGGTACAAGATCGTTTCGGATGACGGAAACCCAGTTCAGAACCTCCGCCTGCCCGTGGAGCTGTTCTCGGAGGTGGACGAGCTGCCGGGACTGTTTCGGGTCGGATCGGAGACGGCCGACGTGACGATCGTCGAGTTCTACGACTACAATTGCCCGTTCTGCCGCAAAGCCGCGAAGGATCTCGAAGCGCTGGTGGCGGCCGACAAAGGCCTGCGCCTCGCCCTCGTCAACAACCCCGTCCTATCGCCGGAATCGAAGGACGCCGCCCGGATCGAACTCGCCGTTTTGAAGTTGCGGGGACCCAAGCTGGCCTATGAATTTCACAAGCGTCTCTACCGCGTTCCCGGCAAGATCGGCGGCGAAAAGGCCGTGGCGGTCGCTCTCGAACTCGGGATCAGCCGTGACGAGATTGCCAGGATCGCCGCTGGGCACGACGTAGAAAAGGCGCTTGAGCGCCAGCTTGGATTGGCAGCCTCCCTCGGGTTCGCGGCGACTCCTTCCTTCCTGATCGCGGGAGCAGGCGTGCTGGGTTATCCGGGGCCGAAATCGCTCGCCCGAATCGTGACCTCGGTCCGCCGCTGCGACGCGATCGCGTGCGGAGGGTAAGGAGCTGCCGATGTCACCGGGATGTGACCTTGCGACCGGTTGCCCGCGCGACCCGAAGCATGCTCCATGCCGGCTCTTCTTGAAGACGAAGCGATGGTCCTGACGCACAAGCATCGGAATCCGACCAGGCAGGCGACATCGCCGGCCGGCGGCGCTCGTGCGCTCGCGATCCTTCTGGTGCTCGCCACCTTCTTACTTGCGCCGTTCATCGCGACAATTGGAAAGCCGCAGAATGCGGCGATTCCGCACAACACTCAGATCGTGTCCAATCAGAGCAAGGCGAACAAGGGCTGCCCGAAAAAAAGCCTGCCCGGTCAGCCCAACGCTTGCGCCTCGGCGAGTGCCCCGGTCGCGGGCCTCGGTGATCGGGGCGTCGCGCCGGCGCCCCTGGCGCAACGCTCCATCATCACGCCGCACTATGACGTGACCCTGGCGACGCAATGCTGCGGCGCCCCTCCTGACCGTCCTCCTCGGTTCGCAGCCTGACGCTGGCGCGCCTCAAGCGCGCACCCTCCGTCATGCAACGCGAACTCAGGAGTTTTCACCACAATGCCATCATCACGCACGCCGGGGCGCGTGGGCCTTGCCCTGCGCCCGACCTTGATCGCGGGCGCGAGCCTCGGTCTCGTCGCCTGCAATCAGACAATCCCGGCTCAGGTCTCCCTGGCAGTCCCCGAGTCTCGGGCGATCGCTGCCGTCGAACCCAGATATCAAGCGCTCCCTAACGAGCGTTTCCCCATTCCGGCGGTTCATTCCAGTGAACTCGAGCCCAAATTCGCCCGCCAGCGCGTGCGTTACGAGACCCGCCATCCGCCCGGAACAGTGATCGTCGATCCAGACGCCAAGTTCCTCTACCTCGTCGAGGAAGGCGGCTATGCGATGCGCTACGGCGTCGGGGTCGGTCGCGAGGGTTTCGGCTGGAGTGGGACGGCGACGATCGAGCGCAAGGCCCAATGGCCGACCTGGACGCCGCCGACAGAGATGATCAAGCGGCAGCCCGAGCTCAAACGATACGCGAGCGGAATGAGACCCGGCACGGATAACCCGCTTGGCGCACGGGCCCTCTACCTGTTCCAGAACGGCCGCGACACGCTCTACCGCCTGCACGGCACCAACGATCCGTCCAGCATCGGCCAGGACGTCTCGAGCGGCTGCGTCCGCCTCCTGAACCAGGACGTGATCGACCTCTATCAGCGCATCCCGACCGGCTCAAAGGTCGTGGTGCTTCCACACGGCCGGCGCGCCTGAGCAGCGGACTAAGGAACTCAATCATGCGAACCCTAACTTGGCTCGTCGCTATATGCGCGACCTATCTCGCTTGGGTCAGCCCCGGCATCGCTCAGGTCGGCATCCCGCCCGTACGCCCCGACATCAAAGCCGATCTCCTGGTCGGTGGATACGACTCGCTCGAGCCTGGCACCGTCTGGCTCGGCGTAAAGGTGAGGCTCGGTCCCGGATGGAAGACCTACTGGCGTTCGCCGGGCGACAGCGGTCTTCCGTCCGAGTTCGACTGGTCCAAATCGTCTAACCTCGAAACGGCGGAAACGCTGTGGCCCGCGCCACACCGCATGGAGATCCTCGGAGTCGAGACGATCGGCTACACCGGGGAGGTCGTCTTTCCGATCAAGGCGCGCATTCCGGACCCGAACGCTCCGGCGCATGTCTCGCTCGCTCTCGCGCTGTACGCCTGCAGCACGATCTGCGTACGCGACGATCACGCTCTCACGGGGACCATTTCTCCAGGGGATAGCCGCTCCGGCGAGCAGGCGACGATCGACCTCTGGCGGAAACGCGTGCCGGGCGCCGCCTCGGACGCTCTCGCGATCGCATCCATACGTTTGAAGGAGGCGAGCCCGCCCGAGCTCGAGGTGGTTGCGAGGGCAACGGACGGTTTCCGGGCACCTGACCTGTTCGTCGAAAGCGATCCGCCGGTGTTCGGAGGGAAGCCGGACATCGTATTTGCTTGGGACGGCTCGGCCACCTTCACGGTTCGGCTTGACGGCGAAAAGATCGAGGATCTGCGAAACCGACCCTTACGGGTCACGCTCGTCGACGGCGAACACGCGACGGAGGCATCGTCCGGGTTTTCGGCGCCTTCGGTGCAGAGAATCGTGTCGAGCGCGCCGCAGCCGCGGGACCAGGGTCTCTGGCTCGTGCTCGGGATCGCGCTCCTCGGCGGGTTCATCATGAACCTGATGCCGTGCGTCTTCCCGGTTCTCTCGCTGAAGCTCCTCGCCTTTGTGGGTCACGATCGCGGCGAAGCGCGCAGCATCCGAGCGGGCTTTGCTGCTTCCGCCGCCGGTATCATCGCCTCGTTTCTCGTCCTTGCGTCAACGATGGTCGTCCTCAAGGGTATCGGCGCCACCGTAGGCTGGGGCATCCAGTTCCAACAGCCCGTGTTCCTGGCGGTCATGGCCGCCCTGCTCGCACTCTTCGCAGCCAATCTCCTCGGGCTGTTCGAGATCGTCCTACCGTCCTGGATTGCAAACGCGCTCGGGGGTGCGGGTCGGGGTCACTCGCTTGCGGGCCACTTCGGGAGCGGCTTCATCGCGACGCTGCTCGCCACCCCGTGCTCGGCGCCCTTCGTTGGAACGGCGGTCGGCTTCGCCCTCTCGCGAGGGACGGGTGAGATCTATCTCGTCTTCGCGGCACTCGGGCTCGGGATGGCGCTGCCTTACCTTGTTATCGTTACGGTCCCGAGACTCGCCACGCTTTTACCGCGGCCGGGCCGCTGGATGCTCGTCGTGAAGAGGGTCATGGCGTTCGGCCTCCTCGCGACCGCGCTGTGGCTCCTGTCGATCGTCGGCACCACGGCGGGTCTCCTCACGGCGGCGGGCGTCGCTCTCACTCTCGCTACCATCATCGCCGCGTTGCGCATCCGGCAAGGCGCCTCGGGCCTGGTCAAGGCGGGGCTGTCGCTCGCGCTCATCGCTGTCCCGGCGGCGGTGATCGGCGCCGTCAGCCTCACAGACAGCGACGCAGCCAAAGTTGTGGACGCCGTTCCCTGGCGCCGATTTGACGAGCCGCAGATCAAAGCGCTCGTCGGCCAAGGACGGACCGTGCTGGTCGACATCACTGCCGCCTGGTGCGTCACCTGCAAGGTCAACAAGGCGCTCGCTCTCGGCGATGACGAGGTGAAGCGCCGGCTCTCGGCCGACGTCGTGCCGATCCAGGGCGACTGGACAAAGCCGGACGAGCGCATCGCGGCCTATCTACAGAGCTTCGGCCGCTACGGCATTCCCTTCGATGTCGTCTACGGCCCCGGCGCTCCGCAAGGGATCGTCCTCCCCGAACTCCTGACCACGCGCGCGGTGGTCGAGGCCTTGGACAAGGCCGCGGCCCGCCAGACCACTCTCTCCTCCAGCAACTGAGGCAATTCGTCATGAAGAAGACGACCGCCATCGTAACCGCCATCGCAAGCGCGTTCGGCCTCGCCGGCCTGCTTGCTGGGGCGACGCAGAGCATCGCCCAAGCCGCCAAGGAGCATCCGATCCTCAATGAGAGGGCCGTCCTGCACGATCCCGCCGTGCCCGTCCTCGGCAATCCCAAGGGCGACGTCACCATTGTCGAGTTCTTCGACTACCAGTGCCCCTATTGCCGGAAAATGCATCCCGACCTCATGCGTCTCGTCGCGGAGGACGGGAAAATCCGCCTCGTCCTGAAGGATTGGCCTATCCTTACGCAGTTCTCGCAGGTCGCCGCCAAGTTGGCGCTCGCGGCGAGATACCAGGGCAAGTATGCCGAGACACATGCAGCCCTGATGGATACGAGTGGCAGGCTCGACCAGGACAAGATCCGGGCGGCGGCCGTGAAGGCGGGTCTCGACCTCGACAAGGTCGATTCCGATGTTAAGACGCGGGGACCCGAGATCGCAGCAGTGCTCGCCCGCAATGCAGAGCAGGCGGGCGCCCTCGGACTGAGCGGCACGCCTGCCCTCCTGGTCGGGCCGTTCAAGGTGCCGGGCCTTAGCTATGAGGACCTGAAAAAAGTCGTCGCGGAGGCGCGTGCTCGCTCACGCAACGCACGAAGATAGTTGTCGGGGTCTCGGCTCAAGTTACGCATAGCCCTGCTCGGATCAATCACCCGAGCAGGTGGCCCCACATCAACGTGAGGGTCTGGGCCGCGTAACCGTCCGTGCCCGAGAACCAGATCTGCAGCCTGACCTCATCCAATGCCCCGAGCTGCAGCAGGGTCGTGAACTCCAATGTGATCACGCCCTCCGTAAGCGTCTTGGTCTGGACCGGGCCGTGAACGACGGTGGAAGCTCCCTTGAGTAGTCGCGCCCGCATGTCGGTAGGCACGTTCGTGCCGTTCTGGTGCCAGGCGAGGCTCGCGCCGATCACATAGGTCCCGGCGATCGGCGCGACAGCCTTGCTGGCCGCCCCATCGAACATGCCCTGGTCGTTGTAGGTGCCATTGTTCAGGGGCACCGTGGTCCAGGCGGCAGACGGGATGTACGCGTCGTAGTTGACGTTGGCAGCGAAGCGCGGCAGCCGCGACATCTGCACGATGCCGCTGTCTTTCAGGATCCGGATTGCGTCGAAGAACGTCGAACCGTCGGGCGAGACTTTGAAATAGAAATCATCTCCGCCCATCAGCCCGATCATGGCACGAAGGACGAAGTTGGTCTGGAGCAAGAGGCCGACGTCGTCGCCCGCGGTCTCCTTGTTCATGGTGTAGAGGAGCGAGCCGTCTCCGCCATCGGCTGCATAGAGCGCGGTGAAGAGCGCCTTGTTGATGCGGGCGGACAGCGGATTGGTCGCGTCCGCCGTCGTGTTCAGGCCGAGTAGGGCGGCGTTCTGGATCACCGCGCCGCTGTCGGGCACGCCCACCACCTTCCGCCACACCGACCCGCTGTCGAGCACATAGAGGGTATCGTCCGCGAGGTTGTAGACGCGCCAGCCCGGCCGCGGCTCTTGGAAGCGCCACGCGCCGTCAAGCGCGACGGCGAGCTTGTACGCCTTACCCGTCCACGCTCCCGTCGGGGCGCTCCCAATGATGTAGCGATCGCCGTCCGTCGACGCGCTCGGCGGATCGTTGCGGCTGAGCTCCTGAACCGCGCACTGGACGATGCCGTCGATCGCGAGGAGCCCCTCGTTGACGGTGACGTGCTTCTGCGCCTGGTCCGCTGCGAGCAGCGGCAGGCCCAAGTTGGTGGTGGGCATGGATGATCCTCTAAAGAACGCCGATCGCTTGAGCCGGCACGCCGGCGCCGTAGACGCGCGAGACCTGCGCGACGGTCCAGGTCAGGGAGGCGGGCAACGCGCCAAAGTCGGAGATCTGCTCGGCGGCTGTGTAGAGCGCCTGAGGTGCTCCAGCGCGCATGGTCCGCACCGGCATCGCGCCGTTCAGGATCGTGACGGCGTAATCTTCGACTTCCTCGCCGAGCGGCACCTCGGCGACCCAGGAGTCGCCGCCGAGGCGTGTGCGGCGGATCCACGACAGGCGTACGTCTCCGGTTCCCTGGTCGCGGATCGCTTTCAGATGCACGGGCGAGAACGGCCGCAAGCCGGAGCCGGTATTCGCGAAGGTGACCTCCACCGCGAGATCGCCGCTCGGGCCTTGCGGCGCTGGAGCGATGCGCCACGCGATCGCGGTCCCGATCCGCGACACGGAGAAGGTGGGCCGCGGCTGCCGCGCGGGGTCGAGCAGCACGAAGCGCGAGCCCGCCGGATGCAGAACAATCTCATGCTCCGTCCCGCGCTGGCCGCGCAAAAGGCGGCTGAGGCGATAGCGTCCAGGCGCGATCAGTTCGGCGGTCGTGAACTGGACGACCTCGTCGCCGATGAGCGCGGCGTTGGCGCCTCCGAGCACGCGCTCGTCCGACAGGCTCTGCAACGCGCCGTAGTCGAGCTGGGCCTCGACGCTGTTCAGCTTGTCCCAGCGCCATGCCGGCCCACGTCCGAGCGCTGTGACGGTGCTGCCGATGATCGAGGGCAGGCTCGCGACCGCCGCGACCGTGTAGTCGAGCCCGTCGGCCGTGGGCTGGAACAGCGAAGCGCCGCGGAAGCGGCCGCCGCCGAGCGGACAAGCAGCGAGGTAAAAGCTCGCCGATGACGCTTCGTGGCTGTCAATCATGAGCGGCATGTCGAGGAGCTCAGCCCGGATCGGCGCGACCGGCTCGGGCGCTAATGGCGGGATCGTGCCGCTGTCCGTCGGAACGGTTGCGAACTCCGGAATGCCGCCGTCGGTCGCGACGCCCCGGACCAGCACGAGCCCGGGCCGGCCATAGGTGACGGCCGTTGCGCGCCAGCGGCGCAGGACACCGTCGACCGGGACCTCGACCGTGTCGGTCGGGTCGATAGCAAGCGCGCGCGTCGGCAGGCGCAGGTCGATGGCCTCGCGGCCTTGCCACATCTCGCGGAGCGCACGCTGGCCGATGATCTGGGCCTGCTCGACGGTGAGCACCAGCGGCAGGCTGAATGTGGTGACCGAGTCGGAGCGGCCGACCTGCTTGCGCACGGTCACGGTCGAGGACTGGTAGTCGCGGCCCTCGTCGATGTGGACCACGTCGATCGCGATGGGCAGCTCGGTGTCCTGGGTGCGCTCGAGCTTCACCCGCGAGCGGTCACCGTCGTTCTCGTTTGCGCCGAGGTCGTCCGCATCGATCGGAACGAGGCTGCCGCTCCCGCGCTTCACGAAGACGAGCACGCCATCGCGCTCGACCGCGTCGAAGAAATACGCCGTCTGCAGCACGCCGATCATGTCGCGCACCGGCTTGCGCTCGGTCACGACATAGCCGACCACCTCGTCTTCCAGCGCGGAGGTGTCGAACTCGTCATCCGCGAGCCCTGCCTTGCGGCAGAGGTCCGTGACGATCTCGGAGAGGCGCATGTTGCCGATCTTTCCCTCGATCCAGTGTCCCAGCCGGAAGTTCGTGCCGTCGCTCCAGACCTTGGTCAGCGCCGGGAACCAGGGGTACGGCCGTGCGTCCCAGCACCAGACAAAGCGGCGGCCGAGCATCGGGCCGCCGTAGACCGGGGAGACGGGGTTGTTGGCGGGGTCGCGCCAGAACTCCTCGGTCGCCTCGATGGCGGCGCGCTGGACGACGCGGTCGACCGCGAAATTCGAGTAGTAGGGCGCGAAGCTCTCGGCCGACTTCGGATCGATGAAGACGTTCGGCTGGTTCGTCGCGCAGTTGACGGTCGGGAAGCCGTATTCGGTGAACCAGATCGGCTTGCCCCGTGGCGTCCACGCCGTCGCCGGGCCGGTCGGGATCCCGTTCACGCGCGGGACGTGGCTCGTCTCCCACCAGTGCCGGATCGCCTTGATGGCGTAGAACGGATCGTCGATCGCCGAGCGCACCGGATCGTAGCCGCGGCGGTCAAGATCGCGGTCGCTCTGAGCGGCGTAGTAGTAGTCGACGAGCTCGCCGCCGGCCCAGCCGGCCTTGATCGCCTCCTTGTCGTGGACGGCGCGCGGCTCGTCCGTGAGCGGGAAGTAGGCATCGATGCCGACGACGTCGATGTTCGGGTCGGCCCAGAGCGCATCGAGCGGGAAGTCGACAGTACCGCCGCTGCGGTCGTGGTAGCGGTACTCCGACCAGTCGGCCGCGTAAGTGACAATGCAGCCCGAGCCCAGCTGCGCCTTGGCTTCCGCCGCGATCTGCCGCCAGTACGGCACGGCCGGATACGTTCCGGTGTTGTCTCGGATGCGGTTCAGGGCCACCATCTCGGAGCCGACCGCGAAGCCGTCGATGCCGCCCGCCTGCTCGCATAGCGACATGCAGTGGCGCACGAAGCGGAGATATCCGTCAGCGCGCGTGAAGAAGCCCGGGACCGCTGAAGCGGCTCCGGTGATCCGGCCGCGCCACGGGAACGGGGCTGGAGCGGGCGGCGGGATGTCCATCATCAGGAAGGGATAGAACAGGACCTTGTAGCCCAGCGCCTTCAGGTGCTGGATCGCCCGCACGACCGAGCCGTCCGCGATCGTGCCGCCGTAGTAGAGTCCGAGCGAGCCGTCTTCCTTCGTGAACGAGGACACGAGCGGCCAGGCCGGCGTTGGCAGCACCGTTCCGTCGAGGTCATAGCGCGGGCGGCCGACGCCCATTACTGACCAGACATGCGGGGTGGTGTCGGGCCACTGGTCGGCATAGACGCCGGTCTCCGCCGCCGGCCGGATCGCACAGATGCCGCAGTCGAGCGAAGTGCCGAACCAGGCGTAGACAAGGCTGATCCAGCCGACGTTCGGGACCTCGCGCTTCAGGTTGTCGATCGCGACCACGAAGTCAGCCTTCTTCGACGCCGCATTTGCGTTGAGGGCGGAGCGCCCGTTCGAGCCAGCGCCGTGGCGCCTCGAGCTGACGATCTGAGGGTCGTAGGCCCACTCGCCCGAGGACGGGATCAGGCACACGCTTTCGATCAGATGGGGCGCGTCAGCGACGTCCGGCCCGGAGCCGCGGAATACCTCGACCTCAAAGTTCGGGAAGCGATTGCCGAAGGCCGTAAGGTACAGGTTGTCGAGCACGAGATAGGCGAGGCCGCGGTGCGCCGGCGTGCGCTCGGAGCCCTCAACGGCTTCGATGAGCGGATCCGGAGCCTGGTCGTCCTCGCCGTAGTAGAGCCGCGCCTCTCCGACGTGCTCCGGATCGAGCGGCTGCCCGTCGACCCAGACGCGGTAGATCGAGGTGACCGGGCCTTCGCTCAAGCCCAGCGCCACGTCGGCATAGTAGTGATAGCTCGTCGTGGTGACGGTCTCGCCGCTGCTGCCGCCGAGGCCGCCTTTTCCCCCGCCGCTCCCGCCGACCGGCTGCGTCTCGGTGCGGACCTCCTCCCGGATGCCGCGCGCCCAGATGATGTTCGCGGGGACACGGCCGCGGCCGTACACGCGTGGGATGGTCTGCCCGTAGGCGGAGCCCGACAGGCGGATGTCGGAGAGCTTGCCGGTCTCGGTCTTCCGGCACTCGGATTGCGGCCCGAACAGCTCCTTGTCGATGAAGCCGCCCGCGACGGCCCCGAGGAGCGCGCCAAGGGACTGCCCGAGCCCGCCGCCGATCGCGTTACCGGCAACGCCGCCTGCGATCGTTAGGACGAGCTGAGCCAATGGTCACGCCTCCACCTCGAAGGAGAGCTGCGGCAGCCGATTGCCGTACGGCGTGATGTAGAGCCGCTCCATCACGACATAGGCGAGCCCGCGGTAGGCGGGCGTGCGGTCGGGACTCTCGACGGCCTGGATCAGCGGGTCGGGCATCTGCGCTTCATCCCCGGCGTGCACGCGCATCTCACCCACATGCGCGGGATCGAAGGCGTTCCCGTCCGCGAAGACGCGCGGCACCGCCTGGATCGGTCCGGCGCAAAGCCCGACGGCGAGATCGCAATAATAGTGATAGGTCACGTTCGTAGTGGTCTGGCCGCCGCCACCACTTCCGCCCTTGCCGCCACCGCCGACGGTCTGCGTCTCGGTGCGGACCTCCTCGTCGAAGCCGCGCATCCAGATGATGTTCGAGGCGAGCCGCCCCTTGCCGTAGAGCAACGGGATCACGCTGCCGTAGGAGGACGACTGGACCCGCAGGTCCTGCAGGCGCGCGCCATAGACGGTCTGATCCGGCGTATCGGAGAACAGCTGCTGGTCGACGATGCCGCCGACATAAGCGCCGACGGCCCCACCGAGTGCCCCTCCGATGCCGGGCAGCAGCAGGTTGCCGAGGACGTAACCTCCAACGGTGAGGACGATCCGAGCCATGACCAGTTAGGGCTCCAAGTCGGGGCCACACACGAACGTTGGAGGCCGGGGTTGCACGTCCCAATCGGGCTTCCTAGATACCCCCAGAGGGTATTTTAGGAGTCCGACATGGGTTCCGATCGCAAGACAGCGAAGGTGAACCGGTTCCGGCGGATCTCGGGTCAGGTGCAAGGCATCGCGCAGATGGTCGCAGACGACCGCTACTGCATTGAGATCCTGCACCAGATCCAGGCGGTGAAGGCGGCGCTGGCGCGGGCGGAGAGCGAGGTTCTGCGGGATCACGCCGCCTGCTGCGTCGCCGAAGCAATCGCCTCGGGCGATCCGGTCGCGCAGCAAACCAAGCTCGATGAAATCGTCGACCTGTTCGACAAGACCAAAAGGTGAGGTCGCGTCATGGATATGACAGTTCCGAAGAAAGCCAATCTCTACAGGATGGTCACGGACGAGCACGTTTGCCCGTTCGGCGTGAAGTCCCGCGACTTGCTCGAGCGGCAGGGCTTCGAGGTCGAGGATCATCACCTCAAGACTCGCGCCGAGACGGACGCGTTCAAGGCCGAACACCAAGTCAAGACGACGCCGCAGACCTTCATCGCCGGCGAGCGGGTCGGCGGTTATGACGATCTGCGACGGCACTTCGGCCTGGAGGTCCAGGATCCGAAAGCCGTCAGCTACAAGCCGGTCATCGCGGTCTTCGCCACGACGGCGCTCATGGCGCTCGCGGCAAGCTGGGCCGCCTACGGTTCAGTCCTGACGATCCGGGCCGGCGAGTGGTTCATCGCCTTCTCGATGTGCGTCCTCGCGATCCTGAAGCTCCAGAATGTCGAGAGCTTCTCGAACATGTTCCTGGGCTACGACCTGCTGGCGCAGCGCTGGGTTCGCTACAGCTACATTTACCCGTTCGCCGAAGCGTTGGCCGGTATCCTGATGATCGCCGGAGCGCTGATGTGGCTCTCGATTCCGGTCGCCCTATTCATCGGCTCCATCGGCGCGGTCTCGGTGTTCAAGGCCGTCTATATCGACAAGCGCGACCTGAAATGCGCCTGCGTCGGCGGCTCCAGCAACGTGCCGCTCGGCTTCGTGTCCCTGACCGAGAACGTGATGATGGTCGCGATGGCGATCTGGATGCTTGTGCACTAACGCAAAGGAAAAACAATGATGTCCTACAAGCGCTTCGCCGCGATGATCGCGACCTCGACCGTCGTGATGTTCGGGCTCATGTACCTGAACACCTACGCGCTCGATCACGTGCTCTACAGCCAGACCCGCACATGGATGGCCTTGCTGATGGGCGCCGTCATGGCGGTCATCATGCTCGGCTTCATGTGGGGGATGTACAAGAACCCGCGCGCGAACGTCGCCATTCTGGTCGGCAGCGCCATTGTCTTCGCAGGATCGCTCTGGCTCGTCCGGAGCCAGCAGACCGTCTATGACGTGAGCTACATGAAGGCGATGATCCCGCACCACTCGATCGCAATCATGACCAGCGAACGAGCTCACATCCGCGACCCGCGGGTGCGTGAGTTGGCCGACAAGATCATCGAGGCGCAGGTCCGTGAGATTGGCGAGATGAAGGCGCTAATCGCTGATCTCGAGCGCAATCCGCCCGCCAGCAATGCGCCTGATCTGCTCTCGTATCGCGAACGCGGCGCGCCAGCGCCGAAGTAAGGCGAGCCTTTCGTCCGCAAGCATCTCCTCAGCCCTTGTAAGCGACCAGAACAGCGCCGGCAGCGATGAAGGCCACCCCAAGCCAATTCGGAAACGTGAGCCGCTCCCCCAGAAAGGCGACGCCGAACAGGGCGACGAGTACGACGCTCAGCTTATCGATCGGCGCGACGCGGGCGGCGTCGCCGAGTTTCAGGGCCCGGAAGTAGCAGATCCAGGACCCGCCCGTGGCGAGGCCGGAAAGCACCAGGAAGATGTAGCTTCGGCCGGACACCGACGAGAGAGGCTGCCATTGACCGGTACCCACCAAGATCGCTCCGAGCGCGCATAGGATGACGATCGTTCGAATGAAGGTGGCGAAATCCGAGTTGACGTTCTCGATGCCGACCTTGGCGAAAATCGCCGTCAGTGCGGCGAAGGCAGCCGAGAGCAACGCCCAGAGCTGCCACGACAACAGCAACGGCTTCATGTCAGCGCCCTCATGATGACGAGCCCCGCGAACAGAGCAGCGATGGAAACTCCGACCGAAACGAGCACATAGAGCGAAGCGAGCCCGAGCTGGCCCCGTTCGAAGAGCAAGACCGTATCGAGCGAAAACGCCGAGAAGGTCGTGAAACCGCCGAGGATTCCCGTGGTGAAGAACAGGCGCCAGTGCTGCCCAGCGCCGCCCTTCAATGCGAAATACCCGGCAAGCAGACCCATAATCAGGGACCCGACAATGTTCACCGTCGCCGTCCCGAATGGAAAGCCCAAACCAAGGAGGCGGGCCGCCTGATTGGTCCCGTGGCGGAGCGCCCCGCCCAATCCAGCGCCGAGAAAGACCACCAGGTAGGCCATTCCATCACCTCCCTTCGCCGCTGAGCGCAGAGGGAGATGGCGGCTCAACTTTGCCCCGCTGTTGAAGCCGGAGCGCGATTGCCCAGCACAGAATCGCCCACGCGCCGCCAACGCACCATCCGGCCAGAACGTCGGTGGGATAATGCACGCCAAGGTAAAGCCGGCTGAGCCCGACCATAATGGTCAAGAACACGGCTAGACTCATGAAGTAGGCTTTCACCGGCCGATCGGCGTTCACGCGGGTCAGCAGCGCGCCAAGGGTCAAGAACGTCACGGCGGAAAGGGTCGCGTGTCCGCTCGGAAAGCTCGCCGTGAACACGCGAGCGGCGTGCGGGATTTCGGGGCGAGGTCGGTCGAAAGTCATTTTCAGAGCTGTGCTGAGCGCGACGCCCCCGAGCACAGCGACAGCCATAAGCAACGCCAACGCGCGCTTGCGGATGAGGAACAGGTAGCCAAGCGATGCCAGGAAGACGAAGCCGAGGAAGGCAAAGCTTCCGAGCGACGTCACGTCGCGCCCCAATTCCTCCAGCCAGGCGGGTCCGATCGGATCTGCTGGATTGCCGTTGGTCCTGAGCGCCAGAATGACCGCTTGGTCGAAGCGGGACGTGTCGCCCTCGAGGACCTCTTCGGCCAGGAGACCGAATCCGAGCGCGAGAGCGGCCGCGAGGAACAGCCCGGCGATGAGGCCGATCTCGCGACGCGCCAGATCGGCGATGAGGGAAAATCGCGTCGTGCCCGAGGTGACAGGTGAGCCCATTTCAGTGCCTTTCGTTCTTGACGAGAGGCAACAAAAAACCCGCCGCTGCGGGTTGCTCTGGGCACGCTCCCGCCACGGCAAGGCCTTTCGAGGCCTCACGCAGCAGGAGCTATCAGCCTTCTTCAAGGCGGTTGTCGGGGAGCCCCATCCCCATCACACGGATCGACCTTAGCTGATTTCCTCTCTGCCGGTCAAAGTTGGTCGAGTTCATTCCGTCGGGGTGGCGGGCAAATCGCCTCCGTATCGGAGATCATGGGCAGCCTGAACGCATGCCGCAGCCGCGGCTTCCACAATGGCGAGAACCCGTGTTCCACGACGCGCCCAGCTTCCTGGTAGCAGTGGATCAGGCCACCTTCCGGCGTGAGGAAAGCGCAATGGTGCGCGGGGCCTTTGCCGGCGCCGAACAGGAGGATGTCCGCCGTGCGGGCGTCCTGCGGCGCGATCTCTTGGCAGTGCTCCCTGAAGCCGAGATACATGCGCGGCTCGGCGCGGTAGAGGTGCCACGTCGGCGTGTAATCAAGCGCGAGCGGTACGGGTCCGACAAAGACCTCGACGACGCCGCGCACGAACCCGATGCAGTCGCAGCCCACACCCTTCACCGAAGCCTGGTGATGCCAGGGCGTGCCGAGCCATGTGCGCGCCTCGGCGATCACCTCCTCGCGCGTGAACCCCATCAGCCCTTCACCGGGTACGAGAAGACCTTGTCGTTACCGGGGATATGCGGCTCGCCGCGAAAGTTCAGGATATTTCCGTAGCGGTTGCCGCAGGTCTCCGGAGTCTTGTCGCAGCCCGCGACGAGCCGAACCTGGTCGCCGACGGCGATCGGGCGAGGCATCGGCGTGAACAGCTGGACGGACTGGTTGACTTGCTGCAGCACCTCGGTCGAGGCGCCCGCGTTCGCGGCTGACAGGAACGTGCAGGTCCCGAAGGTGTAGAAGCCGGAGGGTCGCGTGGTCGCGACAGTGAACGTGTCGCCGCTCGCCACTGCCGTGATCGCGAGCGTGTCGGTGAGCGGAGCGAGGTCGACCTTGCACTCGTCCGAGCCAAAATCCGTCCTGCACAGACGCGAATAGAGCCGTCCCGAGGTCTGCTGAAGCTTGTTGGCGACGCCGCGCACCTCGGCCGAAAAGCGCTGGTCGGCGCGCTTTACTTCCCCGAGCCAGCCGCGGCGGAGCACCACGCGGCCCATGGAGAGGTCGGCCCAGTTGACGATGAAGATGTCGATGCGCGCGCCGTCGTAGAGGCCGTTGGAGAGGTCCTCGGCCCTGAGTGCCTCATTATCGAGGAACCCATCCACGTCGAGGTTGTCGACCGAAAGGTCCGCACCCGACTTGATGGCTGACGGCAGGAACCCGGCTGAAGCCGCGTAGGCAAGACCGTCAACCACGAGATCCTGGTCGTGATCGGTGAAGCCGCGCACCCATCCATCCGTGCGCTCGAGGCGCCAGCAGGTCGCGAGCGTGGTCACCTCGCCGTCGATATGGGCGGCGAGCTCGGGCGAGAGCGTCTTCATGCTAGATATCGCTTCGAGTCGTCGTTGATTGCGGGAGCAGCGGTGCGGAGTTTCGCCGTCTATGCACTAGCGGCGCTGGCTGAGATCGCCGGTTGCTATGCGTTCTGGGCTTGGCTTCGCGTCGGCGCATCCGGCCTTTGGCTTGGGCCAGGGATTCTCTCGCTCGCGGCATTCGCATACGTATTGACTTTCGTGGACGCACCCGCCGCAGGACGAGCCTATGCCGCTTATGGTGGCATCTACATCGCAGCCTCGCTCGCCTGGCTATGGTCGATCGAGGGACTGCGACCTGACCGCTGGGACCTCATCGGTGCCGCGATCTGCCTGCTCGGAGCAGCCGTGATCCTGTTCGCACCCCGCGCCCTTACGGGTTAGGTCCGAATCTCCAGGATCGCGATCGAAGAGACCTGCTGCAGGTGATAGGCGGATGCCACGACGGGCAGATGGTCCGTGTCGAAGCGGCACGGCACGTCGAAGCGGAAGTCCGCATGGGGCTGCGCGGCCGGCGCGGACGGAAAGGTTACGATGCCGGTGAGATGATCGATGGAGACTGAAACGGGGGCGCCGCTTACGCGCACGACGACGCTGCCGGCCTCCGGCTTGGTGGTCAGGCGGAGGTCGGCGGACGGTCCGCTGGCATAGGTCTTGGCGAGCTTCCACACGAGCGGGTCGGCCGTTGCGGCGAGCGCCTGATCCGTCGCCTCGAAGTCCGTCCAGTCGCGGAAGCGGAACCCGTATGCGCGCCCCTTTCGGGCCCGGAAGAACGCGATCACCTCGGCCATCTGCTCGCGGGTGCGGATGCCGGTGCCGATGTCATAACGGGCGCGCGCGGCCGCCCAGTTGACGTTGCGCTGCTCGAAGCCGGAGGCGACGGAGACGATGTCGGTCGAGTATTCCGGGCCGCCGGTCGCGCCGCGGGCGATGGCGTCCGGGAAGCGCACGTCGTGGAAGCCGGTGCTCACAGGTTCCGCCTCGCGCGCTCGACGGCCGCAGCCATCTCGGCGGTGATCTGCCCCTGGGCGCGCCGGAACGACGACGCGTCTGGCGTGGTCACGTTGAAGGTCATCATGACCGGCTGGCCGCCGGACGAGCGGCCGAACTCGTAGGCGCGAGCTTCGGCCCGACTGAGCACCCGTTCGCCACGCTGCAGGATGGCCGGCACCTCGTCCGGGCGCAGATAGGCGCCCTCGTGCAGGCGCGGGGCCCCCGCGAAGGCGAGGGCCGGGACCATTCGCCCGGGCCCGCCCGCACCCACCACCCCACCTTCGTGGAAGAGCCCGCCAAATAGCTTGCCGAAGATGCCGCCCGCGTCCGCGAGCGTCGGGTTGTTCGACCCGAACAGGAAGTTCTTGAGCGGGTTCATGACCGCGAGCTTGATCAGCTCGCGCGTGATGTCCTGGAGGGCCGCGCGACCGGCGTCGGCCCAGCTCTTCCAGTCGGTCTTGCCCTGGGCGAGCACATCGGCGAAGCGGTCGAGCGCGGAGCCGACCGCGTTCTCGATCGCGCGATACGCCGCGTCCTGGCGCTGCAGCTCCTGCGTCAGCCGCTCGATGCGGCCAGCGTTTTCGACGATGGCACGGCCCTCGTCGCTGGCGAGATCGATGCCGCGCTGGCGCAATCCCTGCTCGGCCTTGAGCTGCGCGATGACGACGGCGCGTTCCGAGGCGCTCTGGCCCACAAGCGATATCTGGCGCTGCAGGAGCGCGATCTCGTCCTTTTGGTCCTCAAGCGCCTGCCGGCCGGCGAGCGTCCGGTTCAGCTCGTCGATCCGCTTGGCACTAGCTATGGCCTGCTGGCCTTCGGCGCTCCCGGCGTCGATGCCCGAGCGGCGCAGGTTCTGGATGGCGCGGAGGACGGCGAGCTCTTCGCTCCGCTTGGCGACGCTCGCGCCGACGAGGGCAACCTGCCGCTCGAGCAGCGTGACCTCTTCCTGCTGGTCGCGCAGATGCTCCCGGCCACGGAGCGTGCGCCCGAGCGTCTCGATCTGGCGCGAGGCGTCGAGGTAGGCCCGCGCCTCCTCGGAAGCGAGGTCGACGCCACGCCGCCGCAGTTCCTGTTCGGCCCGCAACGTCACGAGCGCATCGCCTCGCGCCGCAGCGGATGAATTGACCAGCGCGATCTGGCGCTGGAGCAGCTCGATCTCGCGGCGCTTCTCCTCGTTCGCCTGCAGCGTCTGGCCGCGGCTCTCCTCCGCGAACAGCTGACCGTAAGCTTCGCGCAGCCGTTCGATGATGCGAGTGAGCGTCTCCTTCGCCTCGCCCTCGGCGAGCGCCTGTGCGGTGAGAAGAGGCCGAAGCGCCTGCTCGACCTGCATGGCCTCGCGCGCCTGGGTGGAGACGAGCGCGCCCGAGGCGACGAGATCATTGACGCGCTTCTGCGCGCCGGCCTGGTTCGTCAGGTCCGAGACCTGCTTCGCGGCCTGTGCAGCGGATTCTGCGATGCGCTCGCGCAACGCCTGCCGGGCGCGCGCCTCGGCGTCGATGCCTTCCCTGGCCTGTTCTACGAGGCCTTGACGGCGGGCCTCGGCACGCTCCGCCGCCTCGCCGCTCTGGAGATAGGCTTCCGCGAGGGAGAGCGTCGCCCGGATCGACACCTCCGTCGCCGTGCTCTGTGTGACCACCGCCTGCGTCGCGGCGTCGACGGCGGGCCTATATCGCGCCAGCTCGGCCGTAATCCGGACATAGGCGGCCTCGACCTGGCCGACATCGGCGAGCTTCGAGCGCGTCAGCGGATCATCGAGCGCAGCGCGGAGCGCGCCCTGCTGCGCACGCAGCCGCTCCAGCTCGCGCGCGCCCGGGACGACGTCGCGGGCGACCTCGCCGGCGCGGACCGAGAGCTCGTTCGCGCGCGCGTCCCCGGCGATCTGCGCGGCGCGCCGCTGCTGCTGCTCCAGCTGGCGTTCGAGCTCGGCGATGCGCCGCTCGACTTGCGGCAGCATGAGCGGCACGACGTTGCCGCTTGCATTCTCGCGCAGGCGGTCGCGCTGCCACTTCAGGAGATCAAGCTCCTCAGCGGGCTTGCGGCCCTCGATGGCGCGGTCGACCGCCTTGCCGATCGCATCCCATGCGCTGGCGGCCTGCCGCGAGACGTAGCCCCAGGCGCGGCCGAACGCGTTCGTCGCCTGCTCGGCGTCGGCGAGCGCCTGCCCGAGCGCGTTCAGGAGGACGCGCTGCGCCTCGGTCCGGTTGTTCTGGTCGACAAGCGTGCGGACGTACTGGCGCGTGCGGTCGTCGAGGAACGACAGCTTGGCGTTCAGATCGTCCGCGCCGCGGACGGGGTCGGCCAGCGCCTTGGCGAGTTCGTCGGCGCCGGCCTTGGTGTCGATGCCGAGCGTCGCCCCGTAGTTGCGGGCGATCGCGATCGCCCGCCCCATCTCCTCCGCGCCGACCTTGCCTGTCCGCAGTAAGGCAACCTGCATCTCGCGGGCGGCCGAGACGGAGACCTTACCGGCCTCCGCCGAGGACTGCGCAACCCGCTCCAGCTCGCCGGCGGTCGCGCCCGAGGTCCGGCCGACCCCGGCGAGAGCGGTCTCCACCGCACGGGCCGAGGCATCGTGGGAGATCCAGGCCGCGGTCAGCCCGGCGACCACGACGGCGACACCGGCAATGACGCCGCCGACCACGCCGATGGAGGATCCGAGCGTCGCGATCGTGCCGCGCAGGCCGCCAAAGGCCTGCGTCACCTGCCCACCCTGCTGGAGCAGGATCGTCATGGGCGAGATGCCGGAGCCTAGCGAGGCGACGACGTCGTTGAAGGTGTACTGCAGCGTCAGCAGCTGCTGGCGGGTGAGGCTCGTCGCGCCGCCGACGCCCTTGATCGCCTGCGAGGTCTGATCGAGCCGCTGCTTCGCGAGGCCCTGGGCGGCCGCGTGTTCGGCCGCCGTGATCGCGCCTCGCTTGGCGAGCGCATCATATTCGGCGAGCTCGGCGTTGTAGCGCGCCTGGGCGGCGCCGAGCGGATCAATCTGGGCCCGCAACGCCTTCGCGCGCGCCTCGAAGTCGGCGGCCTCGCGCGCGGCCTCCTCGAAAACCGCCGCGGAGTCGCGGGCGGATTTGGGAGCGCCTCCTGAGCTTGTCGAAGGATCGACGCCGAGCACGGCGTTGTAGCGGCGCTGCGCCGCATCGGCCTCGGCAGCGAGCCGCGCGGCCTCGGCGAGCCGCTTGTAACGGGAAATCTCGCGGTCGGTCGCGGCGCCCGTACGGTCGAGCGCCTTCTCGACAGTCCCGAAGGCCGCTTGGCCAGATTGTCCGACCTCCTCGAAGGCGCGCTTGACGTCCGCCTTCCCCTCGACGCCGAGGCGGATGGAGACGTTTGTTGCAGACATCGTTCGCTGCCGGTCACATTGGTGTCGCGCTCATGAGGGGTCAGCGTCCCGGCGATAGGCGGCGACGACGATCGGCTCGATCTCGGGGAGCGCGTCCACCAGGAGCGGGCTGAGCGCGCCCATCGCGTCGGCCAGGAGGAGGATCGCCCCGAAGTCGAGGGCGTAGACGCCGCCCATGACGGCCCGGACCTGGCCGGCCGAGCGCTGGATCACGGCCCAGGCCAGAATGCCCTCCGGCGTCTGCGCCGCGTGCTCGTCATAAGGACAGCCCTCGCAGCGGGCGGGGCAAGCCGCGCAATAGGCCTCGCCGCCCTCGAAGTGCCAGCGTGCGAGGGCGATCAGACGTTTTTTTTCCGCATCCTGGGTCAGGGCGGGCGCCACGTAGAACCGGTCGATCGCATCGAAGGCCGGCCAGTGCTCCAGGAGTTGTTCGATGCGCTCGGGCGAGGGTTCGACCGGAACGCCCTCCGCGTCCCCGATCCCCTCCCAGGCCACGATGCCGGAGCGGGCGAGCGACCGCGTGAAGGCCTCGCCCGCCTTGATGGTCGCGTCGTCCCGCTCCCCGCCATTCTTGAGCGCCTCGCCTGCCGCGGCGCGCGCGAGCAGCATGGCGGTGACCGACACCGGCCGGACCTGGACGCGGACGCCCGGCAGGAGGTCGAGCCAGGACGGCTCCTGCGAATTAGACGTGAGCTTGAGCATGGTGTTCTCTCCGAGTTTGAGCTGGACGCGTGGCGGCGCCCCGAGCACGTTTGGGGTGGAGGGGCTGACCGTGATCGGGTGGCTGCCGAGCCGGCGGGAGTTTTCACGCGCGATCGACGCGGAGATCGCGCGGCTCGTCACTCGCCATGGCGAGCACGCTTACGGGGTTGCCTATTCCCGTGCGCGCGAGCATGTGCAGACCGAGGAGGACCGGCGTTTCAATCAGGCGGTCCGTCGCGAGCTCGCCAAGCGACTCGGGATTGGCTACGGCGTCGACGCGGCGACGCGATGGCTGGACCGCCGGTGAGGTGAAGTCGGCGTCAGAATCGCCACGCTGAGAAGGTCGACATGCTGGAGGAGAGCTCAACGCCGAACAAGGCCAACGAAGTAGCCGCCAAGACGATTGTTCCCTCCTCGAAGCTCGCGCAGATCCCGCGCGGGGTCTGGGCACTCGGGCTCGTCAGCATGTTCATGGACCTCTCTTCGGAGATGATCCATGCGCTCTTGCCGGTCTATCTGGTGACCGTGCTCGGCACCTCCACGCTGACCGTTGGCTTGATCGAGGGCATTGCCGAGGCCACCGCCAGCATCACCAAGATCTTCTCGGGGACGCTGTCGGATTGGCTGGGCAAGCGCAAGCTCCTGGCGGCCATCGGCTACGGCCTCGCCGCCTTCACCAAACCGGTGTTCCCGCTTGCCACCACGGTCGGCTGGCTGGTGGCGGCGCGTTTCGTTGACCGGCTGGGCAAGGGGATCCGCGGTGCGCCACGCGATGCGCTCGTGGCAGACATCGCTCCGGCGCATCTGCGGGGGGCGAGCTTTGGGCTGCGGCAGTCGCTCGATACAGTGGGCGCGTTCCTAGGGCCGCTCGCCGCGATCGGCCTGATGGCGCTGACGTCAGGCGATTTCCGCCTGGTCTTCTGGGTGGCGGTCATCCCCGCCTTCATCGCCTTCGGCCTGATGGTGTTCGGGGTCGAAGAACCGGCGCGCCACGAGGCGGCAGCCAAGCCCCGTTTGCGGCTGGCCGACGCTTGGCGGCTCGGCGCCGCGTTCTGGGTCGTCGTGGCCGTCGCGACCGTGCTGACCCTCGCCCGGTTCTCCGAGGCGTTCCTCGTGCTGCGGGCCCAGAACGTGGGCATGCCGATCGCCCTCGTGCCGGCCGTGATGGTGGTGATGAATGTCGTGTATGCGGCGGCTGCCTACCCCGCCGGCGTGCTCTCGGATCGCCTCGGCCGAAGCGGCGTGCTGGTTGTTGGGATCAGCTTCCTCGTCGCGGCCGATCTGATCCTCGCGCTCGGACCCACCATTCCGATGGTGATGCTCGGCGTCGTGTTCTGGGGCCTGCACATGGGCTTTACGCAGGGGCTGCTCGCGACCCTTGTTGCCGACACTGCCCCGCCGGAGCTGCGAGGAACCGCGTTCGGAATCTTCAACCTCGCGGGCGGCATTGCGATGCTCGTCGCGAGTGTGATCGCGGGCGCCCTTTGGGACGCCTATGGCCCGCTCGCCACGTTTCTTGCCGGTGCGGGGTTTACGGTCCTGGCGCTCGCCGGCCTTATCATGGTCGAGAGCCGGTTTGACAAAGCCCCGAGATAGCTGCGACGAAATCCTCGGGTGGGGTGCGGGCCACTTCAGTAGCTCGCGACGTCGTTCTCGAGCACCACGGTGCACGTCTTTCCGAGCGTCGGATCCTTCGCCGCCTGCCACGCGAACGCCGCCTGGATGCCCAAGGGGCCCTGCACCGGCGTCTTCGCGCGCGGGAGGAAGACGCTGTGCATCGTGAACAGCAGGGAGCGGTCGGCGTCGATCGACCAGCCGAACGAGAGCTCGCACGGACCGCCTGATGCGGCCTGATCGAGCAGGGTGGTGTCGGCGAAGCGGACGTTGATGGTGCCGGTGACGGCGACCATGCCGGGATCGGCATCGGCAATGCGGCCGTCCGGGCGGATCACCTCGACCTTGTCGAGGTTGTTCGAATAGGTGAAATCCGCCGAGACCACGTTGCCGAGCGCGGTGCCCTCGCGCTTCACCTGTCCCTGGAAGTGGCTGAACCGCTCGATCACAGCTTCCGTCGGAGAGCCTGCCTGCGTAGTGGTGAACTTGATCTCGCCCTGGGCGACCAGGCCCATGGTGGCGGTGAGCAGGCCCGAGCGCTGGAGCTGAATCTGCATCGTGTTCGCGCGCACCCCGACGTTCAAACCGTAGCTCGGGACCTCGGGCATGCCGATCTGGACCGTCATCGAGGGCAGCGTGAGCGAGCCGGAGACGAAGGTGTGGGCGTAGACGCCGGTGGTCTCGACAGAGGTGGGCGAGCCCATCAACAGCTTCAGCCAGTTGCCGAAGTTGCGCAGGTCGACGGGCACGACCACGTTGCCTTCGTTGTTGACCACGTCGCGGCTCGGCGGCAGCGGCTCGCGGCCATAGCCCAGGAGGTCGCTCGCGATCAGGCCCTGCTCGTCGCCGAGCGCGGCCGACACGAAGGGCAGCTTCTTGAAGCCGGAGACCGGAGCCGTGCCATAGGTAGTCTCGAACGCCGCCGCCATGACGGCGTTGGCGCCGCGCGCGCGTGCCATTGGAGTCCTCCAGCGGTGAAGTTGATTTGAGCGGACCGGCTGTCGCTTAGACAGCGGGCGAAATCTCAGTTGGATCACACCTGCGCAGCGAGAACCGCCAGGTTGATCTCAGACAATTGTTTCGATATGTCTCGACAAATGGAAAAAGAGACCACGATCTTGGGCCTTGCGGCTCTTGCGCAGCCGACGCGGCTCGACGTGTTTCGGCTTCTCGTGTCGCGCGAGCCGACCGGGGTGCCCGCCGGCGAGATCGCGAGAGAGCTCGCCGTTGCGCACAACACGATGTCGACCCACTTGGCGATCCTGACCCGTGCCGGATTGATCCGATCACAGCGCCATGGTCGCTCGATCATCTACCGTGCCGATCTCGACACCGTCCGGGCGCTCGCAACCTTCCTGCTGAAAGATTGCTGCGGCGGTCGCCCGGAGATCTGTACTCCGTTGGTCGCCGACCTGAAGCCATGCTGCGCGGAGGAGCCTGCCGATGCCTGATCGCGTTCGTAACGTCCTGTTCCTCTGCACCGGGAACACGGCTCGTTCGATCCTCGCCGAAGGCATCATGCGCGGGGACGGCGCCGGGCGCTTCAACGCTTATTCGGCAGGAAGTCAGCCGAAAGGTGTCGTCAACCCATTCGCGATCAAAGTGCTGGGCGCTCTCGGATACCCGATGGAGGGCTACCGCTCGAAGAGCTGGGAGGAGTTCGCGAGGCCCGGAGCGCCCGTTGCGGACTTCGTCTTTACGGTTTGCGACAGCGCCGCCGGCGAGGCCTGCCCCGTCTGGCCGGCCAGCCGATCACCGCACATTGGGGGATTGAGGACCCAGCCGCCGTCGAGGGCTCGGAGATCGAGAAGGAACGGGCCTTCTCGCAGGCCGCGAGATATCTCAAGACGCGGATCTCGCTCTTCCTGAACCTGCCCCTGGGGTCGCTCGACAAGCTCTCGCTCGCGAGCCGGCTGAAGGAGATCGGCTTGTCGGAGGGCGCAACGACGCGGCGTCCGGACGTAGCCTAGAGGTCCCGAAATGGATGTCATCATCTACCACAACCCAAACTGCGGCACCTCGCGCAACACGCTCGGATTGATCCGCAACGCCGGGATCGAACCGCACGTCATCGAATATCTGAAGACGCCGCCCACGCCGACCCTGCTGAAGCAGATGATCGAGAGGATGGGCGCTTCGGTGCGCAACATCATCCGCGAGAGGGGCACGCCCTACGCTGAGCTTGGGCTCGGGGATCCGCGTCTCAGCGACGACGACCTGCTCGACGCCGTGATGGCCCACCCGATCCTGATCAACCGGCCGATCGTGGTCACCCCCGTGGGTGTCAGGCTTTGCCGGCCTTCCGAGGTCGTCCTCGACATTCTCCCGGCGCCGCAGCGCGGCCCGTTCTCCAAGGAGGACGGCGAGCCCGTGATCGACGAGCACGGCCGGCGCGTGTCGATCGCGTGAGTGCCGCAACGCTGTTGCGCCGCGTCGTCGCAGAAGCGCTCGGCACCGGCCTTCTCGTCACGACCGTCGTCGGATCCGGCATCATGGCCGAGCAGCTCGCAGGCGGGAATGTCGCCATTGCCCTGCTCGGGAACACGATTCCGACGGGAGCCATCCTCGTCGTTCTGATCCTGGCGCTCGGGCCGATTTCAGGCGCGCACTTCAACCCGGCGGTCTCGCTTGTCATGGCCGCGAGAGGCGAACTGGTGTGGCGCGACCTCTTGCCCTACGTGATAGCCCAGATCGTCGGCGGCTGTCTCGGCACCTTGGCGGCGCATGGGATGTTCGAGTTGCCGCTGCTTCAGCTCGCGACCAAGATCCGGACCGGACCGGCGCAATGGTTCGCCGAGTTCGTCGCGACCTTCGGATTGCTGCTCACCATCGTGGCCGTCGTACGCTTCAGGATGGATGCGGTCCCGTTTGCTGTCGGGCTCTACATCACGGCCGCCTACTGGTTCACGGCGTCCACCTCATTCGCCAATCCGGCGGTCACGATGGCTCGCGCGCTGACCAACACCTTTGCCGGCATTGCTCCGGAGCACGTCGTCATCTTCATCATGGCGCAGATTGCCGGGGCATTCGCCGGAGCGACGCTGATCGGGTGGCTTATGGGTCCGCGGGAAAGCCGTTCCGCTCGATAACCGGCGCTTCCGTGCGGCTCTCAATTCAGCGGGTCGGTCGTGCCGTACACGGCGACGACCGCGATCTCGGCGAAGCGGGCAGGCGCTGCGCCGAGCGTCTCCAGGTCGGCCGGCGCTGGCGCCTCGACCTCGAGGAAGTCGCACAAGCCACCGAGCGTCCGGTCAGTGCGCACCGCGTTCCCGATCGCGCCGAGCATCCCGTCCAGGACCTCTTCGCGGGGTACCGATGCGCTCTCGTAAGCCGCCACCTCGACGGGGATGCGATGCGTGTAGACGTAGGCCAGGGGAGAGAGGAGCACCTCGGGCTCCCCTGGATCGCCGTCGCGGACCACCGCGAGCCCGCCAGGCGCGATGCGCTCGGGCTTGGCGAGGTTGCGCTTCACGTCGGCGTTCGACAGGGCCTCCGCCACGAGCGCCTTGACGGCCTCGATCACCTGCTCGCGCCTGCTGGTCATGAGAGGGTCCAGTGCCGCGCGATGAGGGCAGGCACCCGCGCGGCATGCTTGCGAGCAGGCGCATCGAGGTCGAGCCGCTTTCTCAGCGAGACCTGCGGGACGAGGATGAATACGACAACTGTAGCATCGCCCGATTTGCGTCGGTTTCGTGCGGCGAGCCCTCGCGACGTCACGCGCGCGCTGTCGGCCACGAGGAGCGAGGGACGGCCGCGGCGATAGACGAAGCGGAGCTTCATCCCGGTGCGCCGCTCCCATCCTGCTGGCGTGATGCGCTCGCGCTTGCCCGTTGCGCCGCGCCCGACTGCCCCAGCGGCCGCCGTCGGGATGGCGAGAAACAGGCCGCGCGCTGAGCGGATCGTGACGCCCTGGTCGAAGGCATCGATGAGCTTCGGCGCACGCGACCAGACGAAGGCCGCAGCCTCCATGCTGTCGCCAGTCTCCGGAAAGACCTTGCCTCGCCAGGTGCGCGCAAGACGATCGCCGAGCCCGGCGGAGACGACCTGCTCGCGCAACTCGCCCTTGAGCGCATCGGCGGCATCGCGCATCCCTGACGTGACCGCGCGCTCGATCGCCTTCTCGGTCCCGGCGAGGGCATTCTCGAGATCGGGACGCTGGACCGAAAACCGCATCGGATCAGGCCTCGGCGGCTTCGCAGATCATCACCAGCCCGAGCGAGTCCGAGAGCGGCGATGCGATGATCCGGAACGTCTGTGTGCCGATCTCGACGAGGTCGCCTTCGGCGATGTCCGGAGCTTCTGAGCGCCGGACCTCGATCAGGAGGGCTGGCATGATCGCGCGCGAAGACCCGAACTCCGCGACCCCGCTCGGCTGCTTCCGGATGATGCGGACCAGCGTCCCGCCGAGGCCGCCCGGTTTCCAGACCGCGTCCTCTCCGATGTTCGGATCCTCGAAGATCGCATCGATCGCGGCCGTGAACACGTCGATCACGTCCGAGCCTTCTAGTTGCTCGAGAAGATCCGGACCGCGAGTCCGGGACGCTTGTTGACGGGGAGGATCGAGGCCTCGGTCTTGACGTCGATGGCGCTGCCGTCGAGCCGGGCGATCTGCCGGGCGTACATCGGCAGGCCGACCGTATTGACGGTCTCTATGAGGTTCGCGGGCGCGCCGTAGGTCACGAAGGTGTCGAGCGTGCCGAGCGGGAACGCGAGCCCTTCGTTTGCGGGCAGCAGCGTCTCGGTCGCGCCCGTCGAGAGTGTGACGGTCGCGTTGTACTCCTCGAACACGATCCCGGCGAACGGGAAGCGCCGGCGCGTGTCCTCACGGAGCGGCTGCGCGCCGGTCGAGGAGTAGTACTTGTAGGCCTCCTCCACCTTGGCATGCCCGATCAGCTTGTCGAAGAAGCCGGGCGAGACGAGTGCGAGAACGCTCGTCATGGTCTCGCCCTTGAGCTCGCCTTCGACCTTGCGCAGCACCTCCCGGACCTTGGCCTGGACGTTCGTGGTCGCGGTGCCGAGGAGGAAGTCGACGGACTGCTGCGCCAGCCCGAACTCGCTGAAGTAGTCGTAGAGCGTGATGCCGGCGCCGTCCTTGACGATGCCGCGCAGCGCGTTGACCTCCATGTATTCCCGGGTCTGAGCATGCTTCGCCCGGATCCGGGTAAGCTTGCGCTCCATGATGGTCGCGAGCGGGTCGGCGGCGTCCGAAAGGCCGAAGCCGCGCACGCCCTGAACGTCCTGCGGCGTGATCGAGTCGTCGTGCGGGATCCAGGGGATCGTGAATGAGCGCATCGAGCGCGCGTCGCGGTTCGCGACCGTCGGCGGCCCGCCGAGCGGGACCGTCGGCAGGAGGTTAAGCACCCCCGCCATCTGCTCGATGATGACGCTGCGCTGCGTCACGCCCTCGAACCGGAACAGGCCCATCTGGCCGAGCCGGGTGTAGATGTTGGGCAGGAGGTTGATGGCCTCCGTCATCTCGGCGAGCGAATATCCGCCCGCGTCGAACGGGTTCGTGATCACGGGCATCGTGAGGCTCCGAGGCGTTTGGCTGAGTGTTGGTCAGACGGTGGTGCGGACGACGAGGCCAGCAGCCGCGAGCTGCTCTTCCTTGGCGGCCCGCTGGGGCGCGGTGTCGACCGATGCGTCGAAGCGAAGTTCGGCGCGGGACAGGAGGACGGGGCCGCGCGCGACGACTACACCCGGCTTGTCGGCCGCGGTCGCGTCGACAGCCTCGACGAGCACCGCGACGGCGGTTTCGGCGCCTTCCGCTCCGGCGACCACGGCTGCTGGCGAGAGGCGATGCTTTCCGGAGGCGGTGATCTTCCCCAGCACGGCGCCGAGCGGATAGCTCGTGCCGGCCAGCAGCGTGATCACCTCGCGGGTATAGGCCGGATAGACCTCCCACTTGACGAGATCGCCGAGGGTCGGGCCCTTGGTGAGGACAGCCATGCGCGCCTCCCTCAGCTACGGGCCGCGGCGCGCTCGCGGGCGCGCTTCACGATTGGGCTCTCGGCCGCCGGCTTCCCCGGCGCGGGAGCGGCTGCGATGACGTCGGCGGCGGAGCTGCGCTCGGCGAGCGTGTCGAGCACGGTGCGGCGGAGCGCATCGGGCTTGATGCCTTTGCGCATGGCGTCGGCCGCATCGACCGAAACGCCGAGGCGCGCGCCTTGCGCGGCAACGTCTGCGATCTCTGCGTATTCGGCCCGGTAGCGCTCGGCAGGGTCGTGGGCCGGCGGCAAGGGAGGCGGCGCGGGCGAGCCGGGCGCCAGCGCCGGCGCGGGCGTCTGAGCAGGCGGCGTGACGGGCTCAGGAGACGGCGGGTTCTGCGGCGGAACCGTCGGGACCGGATCGGTCTGGCCGGGGTCCTTCGGCTTCGTGGTGTTCTGGTCAGCCATGGCGAGGCTCCTCCTGGTGGACGGGACGGTGAGACGTGGGATGACGGACTCGGAGCGGTCGAGACCGGCCAGGAGACCGGCGACCACGCTCTCGAGCGTGCCGATGCCGTCCGCGAGGCCGGCCGAAACAGCGAGCTCGCCGCGGTAGATCGCGGCCTCGGTCGAGCGGATGGCTTCCGGGGTCGTCCCGCGATTCTCGGCCACGAGGGCGCAGAGCTCGGCATGGAGCCGGTCGACATCGGCCTGCATGGCCGCGCGAGCACGGTCCGAGAGTGGCTCGTGCTCGTTGCCGTCGATCTTGCGGTCACCCGCGAACACATAGGTCCAGGCGAGCCCGGCCTGCTTGTCGGCACCGCTCTCGTCAACGTGCACAGCAACGACGCCAATCGAGCCGACTTCGGCCGTGCGTGTGACGGTCAGCCGATCGGCCGTGGATGCGAGTGCATAGGCTGCCGAGAGCGCGGCCTCGTTCGCGATTGCATGGAGCGGTTTGTCGGAACGCTCCTTCAGATCGCCGAGCGCGGCGACCGCGTCGAACAGCCCGGCGACCTCGCCACCGGGCGAGTCCACCTCGAGCACGACGGCGCGGACGGCATCATCCGCGAAGGCGTGCGCGACCGCGCCGACCAGGTCGCCGTAGGAGATCGCGCCGAACAGGGCCGAGAGCCAGTCGTTCCGGGCGACGAGCGGCCCTAGCACCGGCACGATCGCAATGCCGCCGTCGACGACAGCATAGGGCGCTGCTTCCCGCTGCGACTCCAACCGCGCATCGTCCGCGTGGAACGCGAGCAGGGCTGCAAGGCGATCGCGCGCGAACGCGAGCGGCCGCCCGGCCAGCCTCGCGGCCGCCGGTGCGCTGATCATCGGCATGCGGGCTCTCAGGTTGCGGCTGTCGCTTCCGCGAGAGACGAAGCTGCGTCCTCGCCGGAGGTATCGTCCTGCGGCGCGGTTTCGACTGCAGCGCTTGATTGGGTGAACGCGAGCCCGAGCCGGCGCTCACGCGCCTGGTCGGCGGCGATCTCAGCGTCGACCTGCTCGGCGTCGTAGCCGCGCTCGGCGAGCGCCTGCGTTCGGCTCTTGAGGCCGGCCGCGATCTGCTCGACCTCGGCCTTGGTGTCCTTGGCGGGATCGACCCAGTCCCACTTCGGGGGCAGCCAGGCGCAGGCGAGCACCTCGCGCCGGCGCCGCTCATAGCGGGGCACCTCGAGCGCGCCAGACACCACGGCGGTGTCAACAAAGCGCGCCCAGACGCGGCGGCAGAACTGAAACACCATCACGGCGTGCTGGTAGGCGTCGACCCGGCGGCGGAACTCGAGCAGCGCGAGCCGGGCGTTCGAATAGTTTGCGCGGATCATGTCGTTGGACAGGTAGGCGTAAGGCACACCGAGGGCGGCCGAGACCTGCAGGAGCGTCCGGTACTGGAACGGCTCGTAGGTGGCGCCGACATCGGCCGGGGCCGAGGTCTGGATCTCCTCGCCGGGCTCCAGCATCACGACCTGCCCGGGCTGCAGGTCCATCGTGCGCTCCTCCGCCTCGTCCTTGCCCTCCGTCGTATCGAAGGGCTCGCCGGGTGCGGGCGTCGTGATGAAGAGCGCGTGCATGGCCGCGACCTTCTTCCGGTCGAGCTCGGCGTCGTCGTACTGGTCGAGCAGGAAGAGCTTCACGATCGCGGGCGCGAAGCGCGAGATCCCGCGCAGCTGCCCGGCGTCGACCGGGTCGACGAGGTGCACGACCTCGCTCGCCGGCACGCGGACGATTTCGCCCGAAATATCCGGGTCGGTCGTGTCGCCGGGATGCCGGCGCAGGAAGTGGTAGGCGACCCGCCGCCCGATGCCGTCGAACTCGATGCCCTGCCGGACGACGTTGCCGCTCGCGAGACGCTCGGAGCGCGTCGAGGGCAGCATCTCGGAGGGGATCATCTGCAGCTGCAGGGGCACGACGAGCCCGTCTTCGGGCCGGCGCGGGCGGAAGCGGAAGAACACCTCGCCGGCGATGAACACCTCGCGCGCGGCACGCCGCTGCAGGCCATAGAGGTCGGTGAAGCCTTCCGCGTCCGCCTCGTCGGTCCAGTCGAGCCAGAGCTTCTGCAGTGCCTCCTTCAGCTTCGGGTCCGAGACGAGCGAGGATGGCTTGATGCCAGCGCCGACGACGTTGCCGGCCCAGCTCTCGATGGCGTTGGCGGCATAGCCGTTGTTGCGCACCAGAAACCGTGCCCGGGCCGTGATGTCCGGACCGGCGGCCGCGATTAGCGTGTTGAGGTGCGCCCGGCTCGGCTGGAAGCCGCGCAGGCGCCGATTGGCGTAGCCCGCCTCGAAGCCGCCGACCATGGCGCCCACGCGGCGGCGAAGGCGCTGCAGCGTGGCGAGCATCCCTCACAGGCCCTTGCTCGACGAGGTCAGGATCCGGCGGCGGCGGACCGGTTCGGCGACGCGTTCGATCCGGCGCTCGAGGTCGGCGATGGCGGCCGCCATCTCGGCGTCGGTCGCGTAGGTCACGCGCCGGCCCTCCACCTCGACGGTCCGGACGCCACGCCAGCGGCTGCTGAGCAGCGCGTCGCGCTGTGCGATCATCTCGTCGCGCGTCATCGGGGCATTCAACTCAGGTAGGTCGATCGGAACACGCGCCGGCCCTGCCGCAGCCCCGCACGCACGCGGCCGGCGGAAGCCGGTTGGGGATCCGTGCGGTCCATAGGATCGGCCTCAATCAGGCGAACGTTTTCCGTCGCGAGCTGGGACTCGAGGTCGCGCCACCGCGCCTGGCCCCAGCGATCAGCGCCGACAATCCAGGCGGCCGCGCGGGCGTACACCCGGCAGTCGAGCACCTCGTTGCGCTCGCGGATCTTCTGCCATTCGAGCCGCTGGAATCCGCGGCGCGTCTTCACGCTGACGAGCTGCTCGGCGGTGAACTGACGGAGCCACTCGGCTTCGGTCCCGCGCGGCAGATGCACATAGCCGGGCGGATCGGCCGCCCCGTTCGCGATCTCCTCGTCCGTGGCCCGCACAAGGCGCAGGAAGCGATAGGTCTCGCTCTTGAAGGTGGCGACCGCGACGGTCCAGAGCCGGGCCCCGCGGCGGAGCTTCTTCCCGCCTTCGGTGAGGTCAACGTAGCTCGGTCCGACGACGGGCGCCGCCCGATGGAAGCCGTCGACGCCCTTCACCGGGGCGACCTGCGCGTATCCCGCCCTGCGCGACCAGGCGTAGACCGCGGGCGCCTCGTAACCCGTGTCGATGCCGAGCTTGGCGAGACCCAGGCACGCGCCGCCGGCGTGCGGCCATGTCTGTCCGAGCAGCGCTGAGAGAGCGGCCCACGCGGCAGCGCTCTCCGGGCCGCCATCGACGACGATATGGTCGACGAGCCAGCTCGTGAGGCCGCGCCCCCATGCCCAGATCGAGACCTCGATCCGATCCTTCTGGACGTCGGCGCCCGCCGTGAGGAAGAGCCCGCCTGCCGGGACCGTGCCGACCGAAAACTCTTCTCGGCGCTCATAGAGGCGCTGCCAGTCCGGCGCATCGCCGCTCTCGGTCCAGGTCTCGCCGAGCTCGGTGTTGCGGAAGGATTTAAGGGCGGCGTCGGAGCCCTGCGCCATCTCCCAGGCCGCCGCGATCTCGGCCCACGAGCGCCAGCCGAGCGGCGAGTAGAGCGACGAGAGATGGAACCCGGCTGTCCTCGGATCCGCCGGCCCGGTTGCGGTCGGCCGCCACTCGCCGGCTGCGAGCATGCGCGCCTTGTGGTGCTCGGCGATCTCGCGCTCGCAGTCCTCGCAATGATAGGCGGCGGTGTCTGGTTTGGCTTTCTGCCAGCGCAGCCGCTCGAACTTGAGCCACTGCATCGCCTCGCAGCGCGGGCACGGCACGAAGAAGCGCCGCTGGTCGGAAAGCCCGTACTCGCGTTCGATCCGCGACAGGCCGGCGATGGTCGGCGTCGAGATGACGAGGATCTTGCGCCGCGCGAAGGTGCGCGTGCGCGCCTCGGCGAGCGCGATCGGGTCGCCTTCGCCGTCGACGTCGCCGGGATACCCGTCGACCTCGTCGAGAAAGAGATAACGCACCGGCATGGAGCGCAGCCCCACGGCCGAGTTCGCGCCCGTCATGACGAGCACGCCGCCGCGAAACTCCTTCGCCAGTACGGTGTTGCCGGAGTCTCGCGCGCGGGATGGTGCGATGCGCTCGCGCAGAACGGTGCTTTCCTCGACCAGAGGATCGATGCGCTGGCGCGAGTTGCGCTTCGCCATCTCCACTGTCGGCAGAACGCCGAGCATCGGCCCCGGCGCGTGATGGACGACGTAGCCGATCCAGTTGTTGCCGGCTTCCGTCGCGCCGACCTGCGCTCCCTTCATCACGACGACGCGCTCGATGGGCGAGCTCGCCGAGAGGCAATCCATGATCTCCTTCAGATACGGCGCGCGGCTCGTGCGCCATGGCCCGGGCTCGGAGGAAGCGCGCGGCGATAGACGCCGGTGCGCGTCCGCCCATTCCGAGACCGTGAGGCGGGGGTCCGGACGGAGGCCTTGATCGAAGGCTTCCGAGTAAAGCGCGGCCGCGGAGCTCACGGCATCTGCCGATCGCCGCGATGATGCCGGTCGGCGGCGTCCAACCGGTCCACCTGGATGCGGACGTGCTCCTTGAGGTCGGTCATCGTCGCCTTGATGACGGCGACGTCGCTCTTCATCTCGGAGACGATGCGGCGTCCGGCGATGTCGTTGTCGACCTTCCCCTCGATCGTGTTGAGCCGCGCCTCGATGCGGGCGTGCGTCGAGGCGGCCCAGGCGACCAGCTTCACGACAGCGGCCACCATGGCCGCCGCATGGGCGCCGATCGCGACCAGCAGGGCCCATTCGGCTGAGGTCATGACGGGGCCTTCAAACTGCAATCGGCGGCCGGCCAGAAAGCACGGGAACGGCTGTCGAATTCGCTTCACTTCGAGCGCGAGAGGAGCGTGTGTGCGATCGCGGCCGGGCAGACCGGTCGCCGGTCCGGAGCGCGGCTGCGCCACGCCGGACCTCAGCTCCGTGGAAGAGCCGGATGGTCCGGCTGGCCCAAACCCACGGAGGCTCACATGCAACTCACCGACACCCAGCTCGTCGTTCTCTCAGCCGCATTGAACCGCGAGGATGGATCGGTCCTGCCGCTCCCGGCCAACCTGAAGGGCGGCGCGATCGCCAAGGTCTGCGCCGCCCTCATTGCAAAGGGCCTCGCCGAGGAAATCGCGCTCGATCGCGAAGCGGCCCGCGCTGCGCCCGAGCAGGTCTTTCGCTCCGACACGGATGCGGAGCCGGTCACGCTGCGGATCACGGATCTGGCGCGGCAGGCGCTGAACGTTGACACGCCCTCCGCGGCAGATGCGACCGAGCCGGCGATCGAGCAGGTTGAAGCCGAAGCTCCTGCTGATCAGGACGACAAGCGCAGCCAGCCTGCCGCCGCATCGCCCGATCAGCCGTCGCCAGATGCGCCGCAGGAAGGTGATCGCGCCGATGCATCCGGCAAGCAGCCTCGCTCGGGCACCAAGCTCGAGCAGTTCATCCAGCTGCTGCGCCGGCCCGAGGGCGTGTCGATCAAGGAGGCGGCTCAGGCGCTCGACTGGATGGAGCACTCGGTCCGCGGCGCCGTCGCCGGCGCGCTGAAGAAGAAGTACGGCCTGACCATCACGACAGCGAAAGTTGAAGGGCGCGGCACCGTCTACACCGTCGCCAACTGACCAGCCGCGACGTTCTCGAAGCCGCCGGTCTCCGGCGGCTTCGCTCGTCAGCGAAGCAGGCGCTCGAACAAGCGTCGCATCAGGTAAGACCGGACGATCGACACGAGCGTGAACACCGCGCCGATCGCGAGATCGGTCGACACTGTCGTCACGATGCCGAAGAGCGGGAATACGGCTCGCTGCGTCAGGACGGCGATTGTGAAGCCCACTGCGACATTTGCGAGCGCTTCGACGAGCGACATCGTCCGGCTCTGGCCGGCCCGCCTCATGACGGCTGCGGAGTGCTGCCGGCGATCTCTGCGAAGCTCCGACCATCATCGTCGAGCATCGCGGTCTTTCCGGTGAACTCCTGCCAGCGCTTCACGATGACGTCGCAGAAACCGGGATCGAGTTCGACGAGCCGCGCCTGCCGACCGAGCTTCTCGGCTGCGATCATGGTCGTTCCCGAGCCACCAAAGGTATCGAGCACCACGTCACGCGACTTCGAGGAATTGCGGATGGCGCGCTCGACCAGCTCCACCGGCTTCATGGTCGGATGCAGGTCGTTGACGCGCGGCTTCTTCGCGAACCAGACGTCCCCCTGGTCGCGCGCGCCGCACCAGAAGCGGTCGACGCCCTTTTTCCAGCCGTAGAGGATCGGCTCGTATTGGCGCTGGTAGTCGGACCGCCCGAGCGTGAATTGGTTCTTCGCCCAGACGATGAACGTCGACCAGTGACCGCCGGCAGCCTCGAAGGCGCGCCGCAGCGTATGCAGCTCGGACGACGACATCGCGACGTAAATCGCGCCCTTCGTGACCGCCAGGATTCCGGTTATGGCGTCCGTCAGGAAGCGCTCGAACTCGGCCGCGCCAAGGTCGTCATTCTTGATCCGCTTGCGGTTCTCCTTCGTCGAGCCCTTGCCCTCGTAGGCGACCCGGTACGGCGGGTCGACGAAGGTCATGTCGGCCAGAACGCCGCCGAGGCAGCGTTCGACATCGGCCAGCACGGTCGCATCACCGCAGAGAAGCCGGTGCTCGCCCATGATCCACAGATCGCCAGGTTTTGTGACCGGCTCGTCCTCAGGCTCCGGGACCGCGTCCTCGTCGGTGAGACCTTCTGCGTCCTCCTCATCGGCGGAGAGCATGCGCTCGATCTCGCCGGCGTCGAACCCGGTCAGGTCGAGATCGAAGGAGAGGTCGCGAAGAGAGGCAAACTCCGCCGCCAGCAGTGCTTCATCCCAACCCGCATTCTCGGCGAGCCGGTTGTCGGCGATGCGGAAAGCGATCTTCTGCGCGTCCGTCAGGTGCGCGAGTACGATGACGGGTGCCGCATCGAGCCCGAGCGACTTTGCCGCCATGATGCGGCCGTGTCCGGCGATGATCTCGCCGGCCTCGTCGACCAGCACCGGGTTCACGAACCCGAACTCGGCGATCGAGGCGGCAATCTGGGCCACCTGCTCGTCGGAATGGGTGCGCGCGTTCCGGGCGTAGGGCGCAAGGCGAGCGAGCGGCCAGCTCTCGACGGCCAGCGCGGTCATCGCGCGCCCTCCGGCTTGCGGCAAAGCGCATCCCATGCGGCGTTGTGCTCCTTCGCCGCCCTGATGGTCGCGTCCGTATCGCGGCGCGACCAGCGGATCGGCTCGAACGCGGCGCAGGACACGTCAGTCCTCGCGCCGGTAGCCGTCGTCGTCGTGCAGCCGACGAGGATCGCTGTCGCGATCGCGAGCAGCGCGACGCGCAGCCAGAGCTTGGTCGATCCGGTCATTGGCGGCCTTGAGAGATGCGGCAATCTCGATCGCCTGGCCGGCCTCGATCAGCTGCCGGCTCCGCGCGTGCTCGAAGACGGCGAGCGCGAGGGAGACGAGCGCGCGGACGAGGCTGAGCCAGGACAAGCGTCAGCCGATGCGCCGGGTCGCGGCGATGCGACCCCAGAGCGCGACCAGGCCGCCGATGCCGGATGCGATCAGGGCGCCGGTCTCGACGATCTCGGCCTGCTGCTCGGGCGTGATGGCGTAGCCGAGCAGGCCGGCGAGCGCGGCGAGCACGGCAATCGCGCCGCCCCAGACGCCCTTCGAGGCCCAGACAGATTTTGCGTCGGTCAGCATGGGAGTGCTCCTCTGGTCTAGTGGGAAGAAGAAAACAGCGTCGTTCGAGCATCACAGGCCGTTGCCCGAGGCGCGTGATGATCTACCCAGGCAGGCATGCCTCGGAGCAGGACAGAGCGCCCAGAATGTGGGGTAGAACGGCAACTATGATGTTCTAGACATCAAGGTTTCATGCTGGTACAGCGACGGAGGCATGATCACCGGACCCCAGATGCGAGCCGCGCGCGCTCTATTGGGCATCGACCAGCGCGAGCTTGCCGAGCTTTCCGGCGTATCCCTTCCGACCATTCAGCGGATGGAAGGAAGCGAGGGGAATGTCCGCGGCATCGTCGACACGCTCACGAAAGTGATCGAGGCCCTCGACCGCGCGGGCATCGAGCTCATCGGCGAGAATGCCTTTAGCCGTGAGGGCGGCCGAGGGGTCCGGCTGAAGAACCCAAAGCCTTCAAACGGCAGCTCAGGGTGATCGGCAGATTTCAACGCTGCTGCTGCCGCCCTTATTCGGCATCCCAGCACTAACCGCGAAGAAGCGCATGACCATCAAGACTGACGCTCGAGCACCAAGCTTTGCGGAGCTGTTCACCCCCAAGCTCGTGACCATTCTCCGCGAGCGTTATGGCATCGCTGAACTCAAGGCCGATATCGTTGCCGGCCTGACTGTCGCGATCGTGGCTCTGCCGCTTTCGATGGCCATCGCGATCGCCTCCGGAGTGACGCCCGACCGAGGTCTCTACACGGCGATCGTCGGTGGGTTCGTGGTTTCCGCGCTCGGCGGTAGCCGGTTCCAAATCGGCGGCCCGGCTGGCGCATTCATCGTTTTGGTTGCCGCCACCGTCGAGCAACACGGGGTGGACGGACTCATCCTCGCCACCATGCTCTCGGGGCTCATTCTGCTCGCGGTCGGCTACCTGCGACTCGGCACCTTCATCAAGTACATCCCCTATCCTGTCACGGTCGGGTTCACTGCTGGGATCGCGGTCATCATATTCGCCAGCCAGCTCAAGGAGCTGCTCGGCGTGACGTTGCCGGGCAAGGAGCCTGGGCCGTTCATCCCGAAGCTTGAAGCGCTCTTTGCGGCCTTGCCGACGATCAACCCCGCTGCGATGGCAGTCGCCGCCGTTTCAGTCGGCGTCATCATCCTTGCCCGGCGGTTGCGACCACACTGGCCGGCTTACCTGATCGCAGTCGGGCTAGCCGCAGCTCTGGCGACCGTCTTTGGGCTTTCGATCGAAACCATCGGCACTCGCTTCGGGGGTATCCCGCAAGCGCTGCCCGCCCCGCACCTTCCGGCGCTTTCGATGCAGAGGGTCCTCGAAGTCCTCCCGGCTGCCCTCTCATTCGCGCTCCTCGGGGGAATCGAGAGCCTACTCTCGGCGGTAGTGGCCGATAGCATGACCGGACGGCGTCACCGCTCCAACTGCGAGCTAGTCGCCCAGGGCGCCGCTAATATCGCCTCGTCACTATTCGGGGGCATCTGCGTCACAGGAACCATCGCCCGGACGGCAACAAATGTTCGTGCCGGCGCACGCGGCCCCGTTGCCGGGATGTTGCACTCCCTCTTCCTGCTCTTTTTCATGCTGCTGGCGGCGCCACTGGCGAGCTACATCCCACTCGCGGCGCTCGCGGCGGTTCTTGCCGTGGTGGCCTGGAACATGGCCGAGAAGCACGAATTTGCAACGCTCGTGCGGGCCTCGCGCGGCGATGCCGTCGTCCTTCTCGTCACGTTCGGTCTCGTCGTATTCCGAGACCTCACGGAAGGCATTCTGGTCGGCTTCGGCATTGGCGCGCTTCTCTTCCTTCACAGGATGGCGCAAGCGGTGGAGGTCGAGCAGCCGCGACCGATTGTGGAGGAGGATCTGCCCGACACCGTCAATGGAAACGGCCGCGGTCCCTACGATGCGACGCTCGCCACGGATCCAGACCTGGTGGTTTACCGAATTTCCGGAGCATTCTTCTTCGGTGCCGCGGCCAACGTCGGAGCTGCGCTCGACCGCATCGGAGAGCATCCGAAAGCCTACGTCATCGACTTTTCTGCCGTGCCCATCCTCGATTCCACAGCCGCCGCAACGATCGACGGCTTTGCTCGCAAAGCGCACCGACACGGCGCCGCGGTCTACATAGCGGGTGCGCGCCCGGCTGTCCGGCGCGTGCTCCTCACGCACGGTGTACGTCCGCCCAACGCGAAATTCAGAAGCAATCTCGATGAGGCGGTTGCGGCTGCGCGGAGAGGAAGCGTCACGCCGGAGATCAACTCCGTGGCGCCGGCATCCTGATCGGAGCTAAGCCGCCTTGGTGTCGCCAGCCGCGGCGCCACGAACGAGCTTCACCGGGCCTGCGCCGGCGGGAAGGGACACGTCCTTCGGCCAGCGGTAGGAGATCAGGCGCCCGCCCTCGCGGATGAGCCGGCTCTTCGGGAACCAGCCGCGCGAGACGCTGTCGTTCTGGTTGGCGCCGAGAAGGCGGATGTGGGTCGCGTCCTCACCCTCGTAGATCCCGACATGGCCCTGCCACGGGACGGGCGGTCGCGCGATCACGACGATGCAGCCGGGAACGGGGCGGTCGAGGCGGATGCCCCAGTCGAGGAACGAGCGGGCATTCGGACGCGAGGTGCCCGGGACGCCGGCGCGCGCGAGCCAGCCGTTGATGCCGATCGCGCACCAGGGCGTGGTCTCGTCCTTGACGTAGCCGAACCCGCCATCGCCGAAGAGCTTCAGGATGCGCTTGTTGTTGGCAGACCCTGGCAGCTCCTTGATGCCGAGGTCCTTCACCGCCTCGCGGTGCCACGCGGGCCAGTCCATCGTGTTCTCCAGGGTTCAGGAAAGAAGCGGCCCTCGTCGGGCCGTGCGACTGGCCGAGGCCGGAGCCGCGAAAACGATCACGTCGGTCCGACGAGCTCTTCGAGCGCCTGGCGCACCTCGCGATCAATGAGGTCGAAGCAGGCGCGCTCGTCGGGCTCCGCAGCGACAAGCGGGGCGAGGCGCGAGGCGATGTTGAGCAGCGCGTCGCGGACGATCCGCGCCTTGTTGAATGCGGCGACCTTCACCTCGTTGCCGTCGACGAACTTGCCGGCTTCGACCTTCGCCTTCAGCTCGAGGAGCTTGCCCTTCTCGACCTCGGTCTTAGTCCGGGCCCTGAGAAGCAGCGTCGGCAGATCGGAACCGCCGGGCGCGGTCCGGCCGGCGAGATCGCTTCCGGTCCTAGGGGGCGTCGGAGCCGGGCGGAGCGATGAAGCTGCAACGGAGCGGGCCGGTGAGGGCGTACAGGACGGAACTGTTCGCTTTGCGATACGCGCCGGCTCGCGCGTTGCTGCGAGGATACGGTCGGCCTCTTCGGCATCAATGCGACCGTCGGCGTCGGTCGGGAGCTTGCCGTCACGCACCAGCCGGCTGACGTAGGAGCCGGAGACGCCGATGCGTTGCGCGTACTGACGCGCCGAGAGCCGGGGCATCGTCGGCCCCCGTGAACCTGAGGTCCGTGTGAACTTCGAGCCGGGAAGGCGTGAACCGGAGGCGTGGTTTACATGGCTCGCTGTTCACACCCGGCACGGCCGCAAACCCTTGCTGGTGCGGCGAAAGCGGACGCAAGCGGGATAATGTGAACCTGCCGGTGTGAACCAAGTTGCGCGGGCTGCCGGTAGCGAACTCTCGCGCCTGTGCCGCCCGCTTACGATATGCGCCGGGGAGGAACCGCGATGCCGCGGCCCGGGCGATCGCTTGCCCATCTCCGGGCCATGGAGAAACGCTAGGACTTGCATCGGCCGTCCGTCAATTCGAAACGGATCGCCGCGTGCACTTTGCCTGCAAGGCATTGTTACTACGGAAGAATATCGATTGCAGTCGACTTCCTATGCCGCTTTGGGCGCGCGCGTCGCACGCGGCTTCCGCTTCGGCCGGACGACGATCGCCACCTCCTGATCGAGCCGGCGCACGCAGCGCAGCAGGCGCTCAAGCGAGAAGCGCTCGACCTTGCCGTTCACGATCGCGGACACGTCGGATTGCGCGAGCCCGAGAGCGTCTCCTGCCTTCGCCTGCGTCAGGCGGCGGCGCTTCAGAAGGGCGCGGATTTCCCGGACGAGCTGCGCTTTGAGCAGTTCTTCCTCCGGCTTCTCGAAGCCGAGATCGGCGAAGACGTTCCCGCTGCTCGGGGTGACGGCGACATCCTTGCTCATGGCCGCTTTCCTTTCATTGCTTCCCGGTGGTGCGCCTCGGCCGCCTTGAGCCTCGTCCTCACCACCTCGATGTCGTGCCGTGGGGTCGCGCGCCCCTTCTTCGACTTCTTCTGGAAGGCATGGAGCACGTAGACCGCCCCGGCGAACTTCACGGTGTAGACCGCCCGGAAGGTGTCGCCGTCATGATCGTCCACGACCTCCAGCACGCCGCGCCCGCCGAAGCCCTGGAGCGCCTTCGCCCGGGGATGCTCTCCGCCGCGCTGCGCGTCATCGAGCGCCTGACCCATGACGCGCCGCACCTCGGCCGGGAACCCGCGCAGGTCGTCGAGCGACCAACCGATCCAGACGAGCGGCTTCAGAGCTTCCATCTGCGATCCTTATAGCAGTACTGCGATAACAACGCCACCCCCGAGGTCTCACGCGCATCGCCGTCGCTCACCGTCGCGGTAGCCGTAGTGCTTCGCGAGCACGCCGAGCGCGGCGACGAGTATGCCCTGCGCGCTCTCCTGTCTTACCGGCCTTCCGCCCCAGCCTTGCCGGAGTGCCCATTCGCGCAGAGACGTCTGCAGGCCGACCACGAACCAGATGCAGGAGCCTGCCGGCGATCCTGGCCCGCCAAGCGCATCGAGCGCCCTTGCGACGCGCTCGCGCGCCCCGACCTGCGCGTCCGTCAGGTCGCCGGTGCCCCTCGTTCCGGGCGGCTGCGCCAGGACCAGCGACGCCGAGGGCATGCGGTCGAGGCTCGCGATGGTGAAGGCCGCCTGGAAGTCGCGGGCAGCGTCGTGCATGGCCTGGGTGATGTTGCCGGCATCGAGCATCAGTCGCAACGTGTCGACCGTGCGGTGGTGCGTCACCTGGACGCCCTCGGGGTCGCGCTCGGTCACTCGGCGGGTCGTGAGCCCGGGCGGCTTGAACCCCGGCTTGGCGAGGCTGACCTCCTTCGAGCGCTTGCTCTTCCTGCTCATCGGGAGGCTCCCTTGATCGGTTCGCCATAGAGGCGGTTCGCTTCGTTGGTGACGGCCTGACGCAGCCACTCGTCGCGGATGCGATCGATGGCGAGGACGGCGACGCGCTGCTCCATCCAGGCGCGCCGTCGCATCAGGAAGAGCTCGGTCTCGGAGGTGGGCGCGTGGGGTACGAGCCGCCCGAGCGCGCAGCGGGGGAGAGCCGGCGCGCTCATGCCTGCCCCCGACGGTTCGCGATCACCCAGTGCAGAAGCGCGAGGGCGTCGGCCTCGTTGTCGTCAGCCGGCGAGAAGCCGAGCCGCCTCACGGCCGCGATCACGTCCGCCTTGGAGGCGTTGCCCTTGCCGGTCGCGAAGCGCTTGATGGTGCCGACCGGCACGCCCTCGTAGGGAATGGCGCGCTCCTCGCACCAGGTGGTGAGGGTCGCGAGGAATCCGCCATAGACCTGGGCGGCGATCGTGCCCGCGTGAGCGCGCACCTCCTCGAACCAGACGCCTTCAAGATGAGCGGAGGCCCGGATTTCCGAGAGCCAGCGGCCGAAGCGCAGGAAACCCATCCCGCCGCCCTCAAAGCGCCCGGGCTTGAGAGCGAGGGTGCCGGACACGATCGGGCCGGCGCTCGGCTTCAGCGCCCATCCGGTGGACGAGCCGAGGTCGAGGGCGAGGAAAGCGCCCGAGGCGACGTGAGCGTGCGCGACGGCGAGGCGAGCGGGGGCGTTCGCATCCGCTTCGGGATGCGCGATAGTTGCGGCGATCATGATGGTCCTCGTGGAGCGTTGTGGTCGCGGGGCGGTGGCTTGACGTGTTTGGCGACCGATGGGCCGCCGTCCCGCTCATGGGCTTGGACGTGTGCCCGGACTCGCAGACAGGCGGGCCTCGGCAAGCGAGCGCGCGATGTGACCGCCGCGGAGGCATGGGAGGTTGTGGGAGGTTCGGATTTCCAACCTCCCCGCCGTAAGCCGTTGATGCATCGAGCTTTGGGGAGGTTGGGGAGGTTTGGGAGGTTCTCGCGGCCCTTACACATGCGCGCGCATGTGCGTGATGATGGAAAAAGACACGCATGCGTAAGGCGAAAACTACCTCCCCAACCTCCCAAACCTCCCCTTCGCCTCTGAATTCAATGACTTGGCCGGTGGGAGGTTGATTGGGCCTACCTCCCATACCTCCCACGCTCTCGAAGCTTTCGCGGCCGTCCGACGCGTCATCATCGACATGCGGCCCGGTCGCCGCCGTCGTGACCACGACCAGGCGCCAGCGGCGCGCCTGGTGGACGATGCGGCCGGCGCTGATCTTCAGACGCACGTGTCCGACCAGGAACACGCGATCGGAGTTCTCCGAGAGGATGCGGCCGAGCCGCGTGCGGCGCGCCTGCTCGCTGCCATCGCCGAGCGCGAGCGGCGGGTCGATCTCCTCTGTGAGCGCGATGAGGTCCGCGGTCCCGACCTCGCCGATGCCGTGTCGATCCCACCAGAGGCCGACGAAGGCGCGCACCGTCGCCTCGCGGTCGTCGACCCGGTCGTAGAGATCCTGCAGGTTGGCGAGAAAGCCGCCGACGCCGGCCACCTCCATGATGCCGCCGAGGATGCGCGACCACGCCTCGAAGCTGCCGAGCGTCTTGCGTCCAGACGGCCGCCCCTCGGCGACCCAGGCGCTCACGATCGTGAGGACCGCCTCGACGAGCGCCTTGCGGTTCTCGCCGATCCAATTGAGGAGCTCGGGGTGGCGGAAGCCGGAGCGCCGCCACGGCTGGTCGGTCTGCGCGTCGAGGCGGATGCGGACGGTGCGGCGCGCGATCTCGTTCGAGAGGCTCGGGTTGTTGCCGGTCGCCACCCAGGCGCACCGCACCGGCAGGCGCGCAATCTCGGAGCGCTGCAGGAGCCGGTCCTCCCAGATCGTCGCCGTGATGGCGGCCGCAAGGGAGGCGGAGTCGAGCTCGCCGCGGATGTTGTCGAGGAGGACGATCGTCGGCGTCTCGAGGAGCTTCGAGGTGATGCGCTTGCGCCATTCCTCGTCGTCGCGCCCCGCCACCATGATGTTGGCGCGTGCGCCGGTCGCGATCATCGCGACCGCCTCGACGACGAGCGTGCCGCCGGTGCCGGCGGCCGGCTTCTCGACGAGGTGAAGCGGTGTCGGCCCGGAGATCATCGGGCGCACGAACGGGAGGAGGAGGAGCGCCAGCGCGTGCACGCGCTCCGCATCCGAGACGAAAGGGAACTCGCCGAACACCTCCTCGAGCACGAAGTCGCGGGCGATCGCCACAGCGGCGGGATCGGGGCGCGGGGGCACATGGATGCGGTCGAGGCCCCGCGGGAGGTCGAGGAAGAGGCCTGTCTCGGCGTGGTAGCCGGGCGTCGCGACAAGATCGCCCGAAGGGCCGAACACCGGCGTGGTGATGACGCCCGAAAGGTACGGCACCTCCGGCTCGGGTGTCGCCAGGATGTGCCGGATCACGCGCACCGGGGGATAGTCATGCGCGAGCGCGGCCTTGCCGCGCTGGCGGCGCCAGTCCGCGATCTCGGCGAGCACGACGCCCATACGCGGCTCGGTCAGCACCACGGTGTGCGGATGGCCGAAGGCGTCGCGCTCGAGCCAGACGAGATCGGCGCCGACCCGGAAGACGCTCGGGTTGCGCTCGTTCAGGGCGAGGATGAGATCCCAGGTGCTGCGGGCGATGCGCTTGAGGTCGAGGTCGTCGGCGCGCAGCACGGGCCGATTGCCGTCCGGCCCGACGAAGCCGACCGGCAGGTTCGGGACGAACGGCAACGTGAGCTGCGCGTCGGCGTCATCGATCGGCTCTGGGCCGGGGGATGATGTCGGTTCCGCACCGAACGGCATCGCGGCCTCGACGATTGCGCGGACGGGGTCGGGGCCATCGCGCAGCAGGACATCATTGAAGTCGTCGCCGGCGCTTGGCGGACAGGCGATGAAGACCTTGCGTCCTTCGATCAGCCGGCCCGCCAGGGCGCGGGCGGCGTCCAACCCGGCGCCGCCGGGATCGTGATCAGCGCAGATCACCACGCGCGCGATGCCGTCGGGCAGACTGAGCTCCGCCAGGTTACCGGCCGAGAGAGCAGCCCACATCGGCAGCGCCGGACAGGCGGTCATGACGGCGAGCGCGGTCTCGATCCCTTCCGCTAGCCCAACCAGCCCATCGGCCGGTTCGGCGAGGCGCACGGTTCCGCCATGGATCTCGCCGAGGGCCATGCGAGGCTTCGGCACCGGCGCCTTCGCGGCGCCGTCGAGCGCCAGATAGGTCCGGTGCACGCCGAGCACCGTTCCGGCTGGGTCGCGTACGACGCCGATCATGCCGGGCCAGCCCGTCTTCGTGTCGAAGTGCGTGAGGTCCGGCGCGAAGCGCAGGTCGTCGCTCGCCGGAACCGCAAGCCCACGGCTGCGCAGCCAGGTCTCCGCGACGGTGCCGGCGAGCGGAGCGGCGCGCGCAAGGATGTGCCGGATCTCGGTCGCGACCGCAGTCTCGCGGGCGGCGCTCGAGCGGGTTGCCGCCGTGACGTTCTCCCGGGCTCGCGTACCCGCGCTCGCTCCGGCGACGCCGGTCAGCTCGCTTGCGTAGGCGAAGAGGTCGCGGCCCGTGAGCCCGATTGCATGCTCGAGCGCGGAGAGCGGGCCGCCCGATCCCGAACCGTCGAAGTCGATCCAGTCCCCGGCCTTGGCTCCGTCGAGCGCGATGACGCACGAGCCCTGCTTGCGCGGCGGCCGCCCGTCGATCGCGCCGAGACGCCACTCGTGCCCATCGCGCCGGCCGTTCGGGAAGTGCCGCGGCACCCATGACGCGGCCGTGCGGCGCAGCTCGTCGACGATCCCGTGGAGATCGTAGCGCTCGTCCGGCCGCGCTGGAGCGACGTCGTTGAGATCGATCACGACGGCCTCCGCCAAGGTGGAAGGATGGCGCCGCGCTCTGGCGCCGCCTCATTGGCCCAGCACCGACGCTCGAAGGGGCACATCCGGCAGAGGTGGAAATCCGGGGTCGCGGCCACGCGCGGCAGCAGCTCACCCGACCCGACGGCGCGCAGCACGGCCACCGCCTTGTCCGAGAGATCCTGCGCGGCGGCAGAATCGAATTCGATGACCTCGAAGGCGAGCGCCTGCGTGTCCTTGTTCAGCGCGACGAAGAGCGTCCGCTCGACCGCGAGATAAGCCATGTAGACCTGGACCTGCGCCCAGTAGACCGGAGCGGCGACGCGCACCCCGCGCTTGACGATCTCGGTCCAGGTCGAGTCCTTCACCGCCTTGTGCTCGAACAGGATCGGATACGGAAAGCCGAGGTCGGGGCCTGCAACGATCACGCCGTCGATGTGGCCGCGGAACCGGCCCCCCGCGGTCGAGAAGCCGAACTGCGATCCGTTACGGCGGGCATTGCGCAGGTCGAAGCCGGCAAGCCGCAGCCATCGGATCGTCATCTCCTCGAAGCGGTGCCCGGTCTCGAAGACGCGCAGGATCCGGCCGGAGAAGGCCTTGTCCGGATCGATCGGGACGGCCATCGCCTCGAAGCAGAGCCGTCGGGCGCAAGGCTCGCCGATGCGGGAAGCGCCCAGATAGTCGCGCGGCGGCGATGCTGCCCTTTCCGCCGCGAGGGCATCGTCGATCAGGGACAGAAGGCGTGCGCCGACGGTCGGCCCGCTCTCCGGGCGGCCGTACACGAAGCCCGAGCCGCTGTTGAGGTCGATCATGATCACGACCTCGCGCGTGCTTTCGCGGCTGGATGACGCTCGCCGACGCGCGAACGGCAGTATTTGAGAAAGCCCTCGGCGTTCAGGTTCTCCTTCTGCGTGCCCCAGCGCAGGTTGGAGGCCCGATTGTTGGCGGCATTCTCGTCAAGGTGCATGACTACCGCACCCTCGAACGGGGCCGGTCCATGGAACGCTTCGGCGACGAGGCGATGGATCTTGTAATTCGTGCCGCGCACGACCGTGACAAACCGGCCGTCGCTCTTATTCCAGACGCCGAACGTAGGTTGGCCGCCATACGGGCGCACGCCGCCCTTCGGCATCGGCTCGCGATGAGGGATGTGCATGACACGCCCCTCGCTGCTCACCAGGATCCCGGGCACGCTCGGCACGTCACGCCAGATTTCTCCGGTGATCATAGCGCTCACCACGGAATCTCGTCGTTGAGCGCGAGCCGGCGCATGGCCTCGCGGAAGCCATCGACGCAGGCCTCGATGATGCGATCGATCTCGGCCGCACTCCGCCCCTCGAAGGCGGGCATCAGCCCGAGCTCGTCGATGATCTCGGCGAACGGCCGCCGCGTCTCCTTGATGGCCTTCTTCTCGGTGTCCGTCTTGTCGATCATGCCCTTCAGCCTCTTGGCAATGGCGGCTCCCGCCTCCTGGCAGCGGCGGGAGCAGAAGGCGTAGGTCGGGTGGAGGTCGGGGCGGAGCAGGTGCGTGTAGAGGAAGCCGCGAGCCTCCCTCCCGCAGACCCGGCAGACCCTCATCCCAGCAGCATCGAGAGCTTCGGCGACCCGGGCGCGTCGGGAGCCTGCGCGATCCGCCCCGACGCCAGCACGATCCATCGGCTGGTCGCGGCTTCGGCGATGCCCTGCAGCTCGGAGGAGGTCAGGCTGCGGATCGGCCGCTCCAGCCGCACCGACCCTTCGAGCCAGGCGCCAACGGCCTTTGCGCATTCCGCCCTCACATGGTCGAGCCAGACATCGTCGGGGCTGCGCGCGGGCTCGGCTGGCATGGCTCGCCCCTCATTCGTTGAGCCATGCAGGGCCGGCCTTTGGCGCGCCGGTTTGCGCCGGCGCGGGAGCCGCCCACGCCGGCCCTGTCGCGGGCGCGTGCGGCGGCGGACCGGTGCGGGTGGGGACAGGGGCGGAGGCCGGTGGGTTCGCGCCTGTGGCGGGCTGTGGCGCGCCGCGGCCGCTCGCGCCCAAGCCGGGTGAGGACGTCGGCGCCGGCGCAGCATGGCCCTGCTGCCAGGCGGGCGGCTGGGCGGGCGCGGTCGAGGCTGCCTTGCGCCGCTTCGCGCCGGGCCGCGCCGGGACGCTCTCGCCGGCCATCACCTTCCCCCACTCGTGGCGGTCCATGGTGATGGCGGCGTCGAGCTCGCTGCGGCCCTCCTCGTCCGTCGCGATCTTGGCGACGAACACGATGTTGTTCAGGTCGCTGAAGCCGCCAATCCGTCGCTTGGCCGCCGCGGCGGGGTTCTCGTCGTTGGGATCGAGGCCATGCGCGGAGTCGATGATCGAGCGGAGCGCGGACTTCGTGATCTTCCAGCCGATCGAGACGCCGTGCTCGTCCATCTTGCCGCCGCTCACGACGAAGCGGCGCCAGAACTTGCGGCGGGCGAACGGCCCCTCCAGGATCGTGAACTCGCAGTCGAGCTGGACGACGTCGGAGCCCTCCGCGCGCGAGGGCGTCAGGAGCCCGCGATCGGCCGGGCTCTCGCCGTCGAGCCCGCCGGGGCGGATCGCCATGATCACCTTGGCGAATGTGCCGTCGGGGATGGCCTCGTTCGGCCTTGAGGGTTCGGCGTCGTTGAAGTCGAGCATGAGGTCGGACCTCGCTGGAGCGGCGTGAACGGATCAGGTTGTCGGAGGCGTGGGACGCGGCCCGTTCGCCTTTGCGATGACGGCTGCGAGGTCGGCGGGCTCGGTCACCTCGAGGTTGCCCGAGCGGTCCTTGGCCGGAAGGCCGAACGGATTGCCGGACCGGCACACGAGCCGGCGTTCGGCTCCCGATTGCGGGTTGTGACGCCAGCCTTCGCCATCGGGATCGAACAACGAGAGCGTCAGCACCTCGTCGACGATGCCGGGCAGCTCGCGAGCGGCCTTGCCGCCCTCCATCTGTGGCTGGAAGGTCTCGCGGCCGAAGTCGTCGAGCACGCGCTCGAGGATGCCGACGAAGATCACGGTCTTGCCGGGCGCGTGCTGCAGGTGCTTGAGGAGCCCGATCACCTCGCGGGCGAGAAGCCCGTAGGCGCCGCGGGTGTCGAGCTTGCCGGTGCGGTCCGAGAAGGCCTCCGGCCTGAGCTTCGCCCACGCCATCGCCTGCCGTGTGAGGTCGGTGATGGAGTCGACGAACACGAAGCGGCGCGCGCCGAGCGCTTCCGCGAGGTCCGGATAGCTCGCGAGGACGTGCTCGTGATGCGCGGGCGAGAAGAACCCGGCCGGGTCCGCGGTTGGGCTCAGGCCTCCGACTAGGCAGGCGATGTCGGCGGCTTCGCCGAAGGTGCGGACCGGGACAGAGATCCCGCCCCAGCCCTGCAGGCTCTTCATCCCCGCCTCGAGGTCGATGACGACGGTCTCGTCCGGCGGCAGGGTGCGGGCGAGCGAGGTCTTGCCGGCCCCCGACGGCCCGAAGATCGCGACCGTGGTCTTGGCGTGCGCCGAGGCGAGCCGCTCGTCGGCGGTGACGATGCGAAGCGCCATCACGCGGCCTCCCGCGTCGGCGCCGCGCTCGGCGTCTCGATCCGGTAGGCCGGACGGCCGGTCTCGACGGTGCGGGCCGGCATGAACAGCTCGCGCACAGGGCGCGGCCAATGCGCGAAGGCGGCTTCCGAGACCTCGAGCTTCACCTTGACGTACTCGGCGGGATCGTCGCCCCAACCGGAGCGGATGATCTCGACCGCGTGCTGGAGCTTCGCTTGGTCCCACTTCACCCGCTTCGGGAGATCGGCGATCACGACGAAGCCGTTGTCCTCGAAGCGGACCGTGCCGGTGTCCTTGCCCTCCTCGGCGCGGCGCTGATGAGCGCGGGCGCCGTACTTGAGGTCGAGCGCGTCGCGGATCTTGTCCTCGAGGAGCGCGAGCGCCGCCTTCTGCTCGGCGAGGTCGTCGAGCACGCAGGCAAGCTCGGGCGCGGAGAGTGCGACGACCTGGCCGACTTCGAGATCGCGGACGTGCTCGGTCAGGATGGCGGGTTTCTGCATCGGGGAGTTCCTCAGGCGGCGAGCGCTGCAAGCACGTCACTGGGTGCGGCTGGGATCGGGGCTGGCTCGCGAGCGAGCGGCGGGGCGCTGCGCGCGATGGAAGCGGGCCGGCGCCGGATGCCGCCGACGGCCTTCACGGCGAGGTAGAGGAAGTCCTCCGGGCCGAGCCTCCGTTGCACCGGGATGACAAGCCCCTGGTCGGATGCGGCCATGACCCGGTTCGCGACGGCGTGCAGCTCCGAGCGAGCGCGTCGCCCGAGCACGTCGGTGCTCGGCATCCGGTCGTGCGCGAGGTGGCCGCGGTAGTACGCGATCGTGTCGCCGGGCTCCGCGTCGACGAGCCAGTCGACAAAGCCGTTCTCGTCGAGCGGCACGGCGAAGCGGGCGGGCGGACGGAGAGCGGCAGGCGGTCTCGGGTGCGGGTAATGCATCGGGCAAGCCTCGGGCGTTCGGCCGAAGCGCTCTGCCGCGGCCGTGGTCGGATCGGGGTTCGGGAGGGGCCCGCCTCAACGGGCGGGCTCTCGGGTCACTCAGTAGCGGACGAGAGGCTCAGGTTTCCCAGGAGGTCCTTCCGCTGTCGCGAATGCTTCGTCTCAATGCTTTCTCTTTGGCTTTATTTGCTTGGTAGCGACGAGTGATCCGGATTTTCCCAGGAGGTCCTGGAGGTGACAAGGACTCGCAATTACGCTCGGCTACGATTGTTCACGATGGCGGGCCCGGTGAGGGCGGAAACTGGACGATCCCGAGCGAGACGAGCCGGTAGCGGACCTCCCTGAGACGCCGATAGAACTCGCTCGTCGACAGACCGGAGCGGCGCTGGGCCTCGCCGAGGTCGCCATCCTCATGCAAGGCGAGCATGGTGACGGACCGGAGGTCGTCCGGCAGGGCGACGACGGATCGCTCCAGCGAGAGCGCGAAGACGCCAGCCGCCTCTGGATCGGGATCCGATGCGAGCCTTGCTCCGACATGGCTTAGGAGCGTGAGAGCATCGTCGCCGTCGCCAACCGGCTGGTCGAGGGATGGACCCCGCCGTCGACGCTCGTTCGCGATCCCGTCCGCGATCGCCTGCACCGCCTGACGGGCGACCCGATCCGCGAAGGATGACCAGGCGCCTCGGGCCGCGTCGAAGAAGCGGCGCCGGTCAAGAAGGGTCAGCAGGATTTCCTGCTCGGCGTCCTCGCGATCGGTCTCATTGAGGCGCATGGTCCGCGCCACCCGGCGGGCATGATAGGCGGCGGTCGCCATCATGATGCGAAGCTCGCGGTCGTCGAGCGCGCGCTCTGTCGTCCCGGATCGTTGAAGCCGGGTGGCGGGTCCGCCCATCGGCCGCTCTCCTTTGTGCGTTGACTAAATTAGCAATGCTCTAGTCACAGTTATCCCGTAGGGGCGCTTCTGCCCTTGGGCAGCTACTCTTGTTCAGCCGCGGCCGACGCTCTTGAACGCCCGGTAGGCCCTCACGGCGGTTGCGATGTCGTCCTGGACGTCGGGCGGGAGACGTTGCGCCTCGATGAAGGCGCGGTCGGTGTCGAGCCCGAGCTTCCGGCATGCGGCGAGGATCAGCTCGTCTTTCGGCGCCTTCTCCATGCCGCGCTCGATGCGGGACCAGTAGGCCGGCGAAATATGGATCGCGCGCGCGAACTCGTTGAGCGAGATGTCCGCCTTCTCGCGCTCAGCCCTAATCCAAGGTCCGAAGGGCACGGCTAGCCTCCGATTCATGTGCTCGCATGCTCGTACCTCGTTTCGTCGATGCGCAATAGAATGGACGTGAAGAGGCGGGTCACTCGACATGGGAGAAGCTCCTCGTGCGCAGAAGGTCGTAGCGTTCGAGCCGGACGCGGATGAACGGCTCGGACACGCCGTAGCGCTCGGCGAGCGCGAACAGGAGCTCAATGAGGGCATCCTCCGCGAAAGCGGACGCGTCGTATGCGGGGGAGCCACGCGAGACGCGCGATCCCATGGCGGAGCGCGGAATCCGGTGGCGCTTGGCGAAGCGCTGCAGGTCGAGGCGCAGGAGCGGAAGCGGTGCCAGCAGCGCGCCCATGAACTCGTTGGCGCGGAACTCGCGCCAGTCGCGCAGGGCATCTCCGCGAGGTCCCGCAAGCGTCGAGGGATCGCTGTTGTCCGGCGCGGGGGCGCGAGCGTCGAAGCTCGCCGTGCAGGACGCATTCGCGCGCCGGATCCAACCCGGGCCGTCGAACACCACGTGCCCGAGCTCGTGTGCGCTGGTCGAGCGCAGCAGGTCGTCCCTGCCGGCAAGCGCCACCCCGTTGATCGAGACGTAGATGCTGTCGGGCTCGGCCGGATCGAAGTCGGCCATGCCCATCACGCGGCGGCCCCGCTCGTTCCGGACATCATGGTCCAGATCCCAGTGTGCTCCGAACGCAACCTCGTTGACGGCGAGCGCCTCCGTCTTCGCGACGATGAGGTCGACCTCCATGCGGCGCTGCCAGGGATCGTCCGTCAGCTGCTTGCGGACGGCCTGGGCAACGGCCCAGACCTGCCGGGCATTCAGGCGGTCCGGCTCCCCGAAGAGGGGCAGGTGAGGATAGGTCACGATCAGCGAGGACATCAGCAACTCCGACCTTCGTTCCTATTTTGTTCACATCGGCAGGCAAGAGTCGAGTCGGAATCGCGCGATGACGGAACGACCGTGGACCAGTGTGGAAAGCTGCTCGCGGCGGCCTCCTGGGATGATTTGGCCGATCGGCCGCTACTGAATGGGGAACACCTGCCGGAGCCGTTCCTCAGCATGGCCATCGGTCTTGATCCCCACCGCATGCGTAACGATGAGCGCCTCGCCGAGGTCGCTCGCCTCCTCGCGGCGGGCTTTCTCCGGATGCGGAGGAGAGCGGCCGGGACGCGCGCGACACCAGTGGAACGGAGCCCGGTTCGACTGGACTTCTCGCCCACCAAGAGCGGTCGTTGCGAACCGCGTGAACAAGGGTGGAGGGACGGAGAGTGAGGAGCACAGCGACAGCACGCAGAGCGGAGAACGCATCGCTGCCCGCACCCGGCGAGGATCCGGACCGCGACAAGCCGGTGCTCGCCCGCTTGGCGGCCCTCAAGGTGATGTCCGTCAAGGAGCTGAAAGCCGAGTGGCGCAGGCTCTTCAGCGCCGACGCTCCCAACAACAGCCGGCCCTTCCTTGAGCTGCGGCTCGCCTACCGCATCCAGGAACTCGCCTATGGGAGCTTGTCCAAGACGACGGTCCGCATCCTCGATGCGCTCGCGGACGAGCACCGGGGCATCTCCGTGAGGAAGTCGATCCTGGTCGATCCGCGCAAGCCGCTCGCCGGCACGAAGCTCATCCGCGAGTGGGCCGGCGTGGAGCACACCGTGACGGTGCTGCGCGATGGTTTCGAATACGATGGGCGCAAATACAAGTCGCTGTCCGCGATCGCCCGCGCGATCACCGGAACAAGGTGGAACGGCTGGCGCTTCTTCGGCTTGCGCCCGGCGGAGGAGAGTCGGTCGTGAGGCGCTCCGCGAAGCAAACAACAGCGCGCAGCGAGAATGCAAAACCTCCGGTCCGGCGGTTGCGCTGCGCGATCTACACGCGCAAGTCCTCGGAGGAAGGGCTCGAGCAGGAATTCAACTCGCTCGATGCCCAGCGCGAGGCCTGCGCCGCCTACATCGCGAGCCAGCGGGCCGAGGGCTGGATCGCCCTGCCGACCGAATATGACGATGGCGGCTTCTCAGGCGGTACCCTGGAGAGGCCTGCGCTGCGGCGGCTCCAGGCGGACATCGAAGCCGGGCTCGTTGATGTGGTGGTGGTCTACAAGATCGACCGCCTGTCGCGCTCGCTCATGGATTTCTCGAAGCTCGTCGAGATCTTTGATCGCAACGCCGTCACGTTCGTCTCGGTGACGCAGTCGTTCAACACCACCACCTCGATGGGGCGGCTGACGCTCAACATCCTGCTCTCATTCGCGCAGTTCGAGCGGGAGGTGATCGGGGAGCGCATTCGCGACAAGTTCGCCGCTTCGCGAAAGCGCGGGATGTGGATGGGCGGCTGGACCCCGCTCGGCTACGACGTGGTCGACCGTCGTCTCGTCGTGAACGAGGGTGAGGCCGACCTCGTCCGGCGCATCTTCGCGCGCTTCCTCGAAATCGGTTCGGTCACGCTGCTCGTGCGCGAGCTGCAACGGCAGGGAGCCACGACGAAACAGGGCAAGCCGTTCGACAAGGGCGTGCTGTACAAGCTGCTCCATAACCGAGTCTACATCGGCGAGGCGGTCCACAAGGGACTCGCCTATCCCGGCGAGCACCAGGGCTTGATTGAGCCCGCTATGTTCGAGCGGGTTCAGGACATCCTGGCCAGCAGCAGCCGGCAGCGCGCGGCTGCAACCCGCCGCGAGACGCCGGCTCTCCTCAAGGGCCTGATCTTCACCGAGGGCGGGCGGGCGATGACGCCGACGCATACGCGCAAAGGCGCGAGGCTCTACCGCTACTATGTCTCGACCGACGTGGTGCGCGGGCGCGAGAAGGCGGCAACCGAACCGCTGGCGCGCTTGTCGGCCGACCTCGTCGAGACTGCGACGGTCAGGGAGGTGCTGCGCCTGATCCGCTCGCCCGAGATCGTCGCCCAAACGATCGAGGCCGTGTGCACAGAGACCCCCGACACGTCCGACGGCGAGATCGTCGCAATCCTCGATCAGTTCTGGGGGCTGTGGGCCACCCTCATTCCGGCCGAGCAGGCGCGTCTCATTCGGCTCCTGGTCGAGCGGGTCGTGATCAGGCCTGATGGCATCGCCATCACCTTGCAGGCAGCCGGGCTCGGGCAGATCGCCCGCGAGATGCTCGGGTCTGATGGCGGGCGGAGAGCCGCATGACGACAATCGCCGATGTGACTGCATCCACCGTAACGGTCCTGGTTCCGATTGCGATCCGGCGGCGCAATGGCCGGCCGAAGATCGTGCTGCCGGACGACGGTTCGCGCCAGCCGAATGCGAGCGACCCGGGCAGCGGCGCGGCCCTTCGGGCTGTCGCCCGAGCCTGGGACTGGCGGCGGCGCCTCGAGGCGGGGGAGGTCTCGACGCTCCAGGATCTCGCCGATTTCGAGAAGGTGACGCTCCCCTTCGTCAGCCGCTTCATCCGACTTGCTTATCTATCCCCCTTGGTGGTCGAACGGATCGTCTTCAAAGGGGGAGGTATAGCCGTGTCGCTCGATCATCTCGCCGCCGCCGCCTTGGAGCCCTGGGCGCGGCAACCGGCTCTCGTCTTCGATCTGCCCGGTCCCGACGCGGACGCGCCGGGTTCCGAGGCCGGGTGATCGAGGTCCACTCGCGCGTTAGCATGCGCGCATAGGCTTCAAGGAATTTGGATCAGACCGCTGATCAACGAGGTGCAAGAATGATCGAAACCGCTCTCCCTTTCGCCCCCGAGCTCTCGGTAACGCGGTGGTTCAACAGTTGCGACGCCCTGACGCTCGCACAATTGCGGGGACGCGTGATCCTTCTGCACGCCTTCCAAATGTTGTGCCCCGGTTGCGTCGCTCACGGCACCCCGCAGGCGGAGCGCGCCCACCGTATGTTCCGCAACACCGATCTGCAGGTGATCGGCCTCCACACGGTGTTCGAGCACCATGCTGCGATGACGCCCGTATCGCTGGAAGCGTTCATCCACGAATATCGCCTCACCTTCCCGATCGGCGTAGACACACCAGGCGACGGCACGCCGATTCCTGTCACCATGGGCCGCTATGGCATGCGCGGCACGCCCACCTCGATCCTGATCGGTCGCGACGGCACGATCCGCCACCACGGGTTCGGGCAAGAGGAGGACATGGCCCTCGGCGCGCTGATCGCCTCGGCGCTCTGCGATGCCGCGCCCGACCCGGTGGGCACAGCGGGTGGAACGTCAGCGCGTGTGGCGCTTGCCGCAACACCTAAAAAGGCGGTCTCGGTTCAGGTTGCGACCAGCGCCACGTAATTGCTCCCGGCGATGTTACGCGTGCTACGCAGCGGTGCCATGTCTACTTTCGCCAATAGTTGTTCGCCTCGGCAATTGTCGCGAAATACGTCGCGACCACACCCGATACGGCGATTAGGCTGTCTGGATCATGGGCGTAGGCAGGACGCAATTTGCGTAGGGTGTCGATGTCCTTCTGGGTGGTCGTGACTGCCTTGCGCGCCATCGTCACGGCGAGATCGAAGCCTTGTTCCGGTGTTTGCGTGATCAGGCTGGGCAGCCAGGACGGCTTATCCTGCGCAACCGCAGGTGCAGCCGCGAAGAGCGCGACGGTTAAGATGCAGGCGAGCGTGTATCGGTATCGGATCATGGCTGGCTCCTTCTCGTGTTCGAGCGACGCAAAGGCATTCGAGCGGCACTCTCCACCTCCGGACCAATGCTACAACGGCCCGTCTGCTCACTCCTGCGGCTTTTCGACCACCGCCGCCAGCATTACTGCCGAGTGCGCGTAGGCCGTCCCGGCTCGCATCTCGGCCGCGACCCATACGAAACGGTTCCGGGAGTTCGTCGATCACCGCTTCTAGGAGACGCCGCACCTGTGCTTGAGCCGCGGCGACCTCCGGGCTCGGGCTGGCGTGAACGCCGGGAAACATGATCACGCGGGTATCTCCCTGCTCGATGGCGCGGTCGAGAGCCTCGAGGTCTTCCGCAGGCCGTCGCCGCCACGAGGATCACAAACGCTCCGTCGACTGCCAAGCGAGGAGCTTCCACTTACCCTCGTGCTCTCGCCACACGCGCATGTTCCTATGATTGAAGACGTCCTGCTCTCTGTCGAGGCGAGCATGTCCACGCATCAATCCGACCAGGATCACGACATTGCCGTCTACGCGGTACTCTGTTTCCGTCAGATCAAGATCGCCGGAGTAGGTGAGGCCATGAGAGCGAACCGCATTGATATAGCTTTGCTTGTCATAGATCATCCCCCTGCTGTTGATGTAGATGAATTTATCGTGGAGAATGTTCATCATTGCATCGGCGTCATTGCGGCGAATTGCGTCGAGGCGAACTTTCTCCAACTGCCGAACAGTATCAAGAGCGATCTGATCTGGACTACTCATCGTACGTCCTTGAATTGAGCGTGATCGAACAGCTCGATCTATGTCGAGGCCGGGCACTGGAACGAGCAGCCCGCATCCGTGGGCGCGAACAGGCCAGAAGGTCAGGAGGGCACTGACAGTCAGCTTCCAGGATGGGCGTCTCGTTACTCCATTCAGCGACGCGATCCTCTGCTCGACGTTGCTGCACGATTGATTTTGGCTCGCAGCCCTTGGCTGGGTCAAGCGAGGCCGCAACTGGTGTGGGCCAGTTAGGATTCAAATACGTCCGCTAGCGTGTCGACCCCCTGCCGCCCTGTCGCGTAGAGCGGCAGCCCAGGCTGCGGCACGCGACAATCGCGATGGTCAGCCAGACAAGGGCGCGAAACGTCATTGCTCCGACCGTTCGGGCTTCGAAGGCGCCGCCCTGAGCGACATGTAATCCGAATGCGGCGAACACGACTAAAATGGCGACGGTCATCAGCACGGCTGCTCGGGCAGCCCGACGATTGCGAAGGATCAGCCCGATCCCGATGAGCACGTACGCGAAACCAGAGAAGAAGTTGAACCAGAGCACAAACGGAACGTAGGCGCCGGCCGCCAATCGTGAGGCTTCTGACCCGAACAACACGCGCCCGCCCGCGACTACAGTCAGCACGCCGAACAGCACCGCTCCGAAGCCGATGCCGGTTAACCAGCGCGATCGTCCGGGGACGCCCGCTTTGATAGTCATGAGAGATCCTCGCACCGGCGAGGCCCGTCCGGCCATTGCTTTGGCCTCAGCTCTTGAATATGTATCCGAAGTGCATCTTCAGGGAAGCTGCCGTGAGGCCTCATCTCGTGAGCAACAACATGCACCAGCGCTTCGATGATGTGTCGGACGAGAGCATCGCTTACCTCGTGGACCGCTTTTACGCCAAGATCCGCGCCGATGCGCGGCTCGGGCCGATCTTCGAGGGCGTCATCGCAGCCAAGGGCTGGCCGGGACACCTGGCGACCATGCGCGCCTTCTGGTCCTCGGTCATGCTGACGACGGGCCGCTACAAGGGCAACCCGATGCTCGCCCACATGCGACTTGAGGGGGTTCGGCCAGACGACTTCGAGCACTGGCTCGTGCTCTTCCAGGAGACATGCGAGGAACTCTTCACGGATCAAATCGCCGCCGCCTTTCGCGAGAAGGCTGGACGCATCGCGCAAAGCCTGCAATTTGGCATGTTCTACCGGCCCGAGGAGCATCAGCCGCGGGCGGTTTCGTGATCTGCGCGGTCACCGTAAAAGCGGTCGCGCGCCAGGTATGTTTGATCTGGGCAGGGCTGGTGATTGGGGTATCTTTCCTGGCAACGCCGGCGAAGTTCCTCGCGCCCTCGCTCTCCCTTCTTCCCGCTCTCGATGTCGGCCGGCAAACCTTTTTCGTGCTCAACCGCGTCGAACTCATACTCGGCCTCGTGCTCGCCACCGTTCCCTTGTGGTCATCGGCACCCCGATCCGCGCGCTTGCTGATCTGGGTGATGCCGGGGCTACTCGCGGTCGTGCAAGCGGCGTGGCTGCTTCCGATGCTCGATGCGAGGGTTGAGCAGATGATGGCTGGTGGCGTCCCGGAGCCATCCCCGCTGCATCAAGTCTATGTCGGCGTGGAGCTGGCGAAGCTGGCGCTGCTTCTCGGCCTCGGGCTCATCGGAGCACATGGCCGCGCGCATACGGCCGAGCAATCACGCCGCCAAACGGTGGCGATTCCGTACGGGAAGGAGACATAGAATGTCGGAGACCTGGCTCCCTTCGCTGACCACGCCAACGCCGCAGGCTGGATTCGAGCTTGCGGTCAAGCTCGCGCGCATGGGCGTGAAGGTCACGCAGCCCTCCGACGAGATTCGTGGAAAGCTCCGGGCAGCCTATGAACAGGACACCGCTCAGCTCATCGCGGTCTCGCAGGTCGTTGCGATCCACTACCAAACCATCGCCGCCGCCAACGACTACTGGCGCTGACGGCGCTGGCCTGATCGGCTCTTTGGGTCGCGCCTCGACCGGTTCAGGCGCTCGGCTTGCGCAGCGAGGCCGGCAGTTCCCGATCACCGAAGTCGATGATCCCTCGCTGGATGACGCGTCCGCTCGAGTCGACCACGAGCCGAAACCGTCGGGCTTTGTGGAAGAACGTCAGCCGGTAGCGCCCGGTGTCCTCGTCGGCACCGCGTTCGCACAAGCTCGTAATCTCGCCGCACCGTATTAGGCCTGGTACCTCGAAAGGTTGAAGGTCTAAACCATGCGCAATGACTTCTGCATCGAGCTCGATGTCCCCGTCTCGAAACTCGACTTGGGTCAGGACAGCGCGCTGGTTTCGGCCGGACTCGGGAGGCGGCTGGTGCTCGGCCGAGGAGGGGAGGACAGTCTCACCTGAAGCGCACGATCCCATGGCGACCTCCTGCTGATCGGGACACACGTCCCTGGTTACGATAGCCGCGACGCGCGCCGGCCGGAGGTGCGGCGTGCGCCATCGCTCGGAACCATCGATAGCAGCGCACGGAGCTGAGCTTCGGGGCGCGCGAGGTCGGCAAGAGTGTAGCCGTCAAGAGTCTCGAGAAAGGTTTCCAGAGCGTTTTGCATCGCTTCGCGCAGAACGCATTTCGGCCAGATCGCGCACGGCGCGTCGACCGGATGGAAGCAGGGGACGAGCGCCAAGTCGGGTTCCGTGCGACGCACCACATCCCCGAGTACGATCGTCTCGGCCGCGCGCGCCAGGCGCAATCCGCCATTCTTGCCGCGCACGCTCGTGACATAGCCCGCGAGCCCTAGCTGGTGCGCGACTTTCATCAGGTGATTACGCGAAATCCCGTAACTCTCCGCGACCTCCGCGATCGTGGCGAGCCCGTCCTCCTTCACGGCCAGATACATCAGCAAGCGCAGCGAGAAGTCGGTGTAGACGGTCAGGCGCAAGCGGGTGCCTCCAATCTATAAACATGTATCTGAGATATTGCTTTAGTGCAAGAGCGGCGTAACATGCCGACTGAAGAGGCGGCCGCGCGGTGGCAGCAAGCGCGATCGCAGGCTGCGCGACGGCACGGATGAGGTGCGCTTCCTGAGGCCCTCCAGCACCCGCGCAGGCCGACGTGGCACTTTGAACGAGGAGGTTGGGCCATGGCCTTTGCAGTACACGCCGATGAGGCGGCTCAGCACGATCGCCCGACGTTCTTTCGGCGGTGGTTGTATTCGACCAATCACAAGGACATCGGCACACTCTACCTCATCTTCGCGTTCTGCGCGGGCCTCGTCGGCGCAACATTTTCGATTCTGATGCGCATGGAGCTGCAGGAGCCCGGCCTGCAAATCTTCTCGAATCCGCAAATGTACAACGTCATCGTGACCGGCCACGGCCTGATCATGATCTTTTTCGTGCTGATGCCCGCGCAGATCGGCGGATTCGGCAACTGGTTCGTGCCGTTGATGATCGGAGCGCCCGACATGGCGTTCCCGCGCCTGAACAACATCTCATTCTGGCTTCTGGTCGCCGCCTTCGCCCTGTTCGTGATCTCGTTCTTCGCCGAAGGCGCGCCGGGCTCGCTCGGCTTCGGCGGCGGCTGGACGCTCTACCCGCCCCTCTCAACAGCCGGTCACCCCGGTCCGGCAATGGACTTTGCGATCTTATCCATTCATCTCGCGGGCGCCTCCTCGATCCTCGGCGCGATCAACTTCATCACCACGATCCTCAACATGCGCGCGCCCGGCATGACACTGCACAAGATGCCACTGTTCGCCTGGGCGATGCTGGTTACGTCCTTCCTTTTGTTGATTACGCTGCCGGTGCTCGCTGGCGCGATCACGATGCTCCTCACCGACCGCAATTTTGGCACTACCTTCTTCGACCCGGCCGGGGGTGGCGACCCGATCCTCTACCAGCACCTGTTCTGGTTCTTCGGCCACCCTGAAGTTTATGTGATGATCCTGCCCGCGTTCGGAATCGTCTCCCACGTCATCTCGACCTTCTCCAGAAAACCGATCTTCGGTTATCTCGGCATGGCGTACGCAATGACGGCGATCGGCGTCGTAGGAGCTGTGGTGTGGGCGCACCATATGTTCACGGTCGGGCTGTCGCTGCAGACGCAGGCTTATTTCGAGTTCGCCTCAATGGTGATCGCAGTGCCGACCGGCATTAAAGTTTTCTCGTGGACTGCGACCATGTGGGGCGGCTCGATCCGTTTCACGGCGGCCATGCACTGGGCCGTCGGCTTTATCCTCCTGTTCGTAATCGGCGGCGTGACAGGCGTCGTGGTCGCAAACGCGCCGATCGACCGATATGTGCACGATACCTACTACGTCGTGGCGCACTTCCACTACGTGCTCTCGCTCGGCGCCGTCTTTGCCATATTTGCCGGCACCTACTACTGGTTCCCGAAGATGACCGGTTACGTGATCCCGGAGTGGATCGGTAAGGTCCAGTTCTGGATCTCGTTCATCGGCGCGAACGTGCTGTTCTTCCCCCAGCATTTCCTCGGCCTTGCCGGCATGCCGCGCCGCTACGCCGATTATCCGGACGCCTTCGCGGGCTGGAACTTTGTCTCGTCCGTCGGAGCGTACATCTTCGCGTCCGGCCTGCTGGTTTTCCTGGGAGGCGTCATCTACGCCTTCGTGCGCAAGCAGCGCGCGGCAGCCAACCCCTGGGGGGAGGGCGCAACCACGCTTGAGTGGACGCTTTCCTCGCCGCCGCCGTTCCACCAGTTCAACGAGCTGCCGCGCATCGTGGACACCCAGCACTCGGCCGCTAGCGCCGGAAGGTCGTGAGTTCAATGAACGCCGAAGATCGCCAAACTGCCACGAACGAGCGGTTGGCGTCTGCCATCCTGGCGGCCGCAGCGGACGCGATCATAGCGACGGATCGGGATGGGGTAATCTGGTTCTGGAATCCCGGCGCCGAGCGCATCTTCGGCTTCGCCGGGACCGAGGCGATCGGACAAACCTTGGATATCGTTATCCCGGAGAACCTCCGTGCCCGGCACTGGGCAGGTTATCGGCAGGTTATGGCGACGGGCGAGAGCCGGTACGGACATGGAGACCTTTTGTCGGTGCCGGGCCTTCGCAAAGACGGAAAACGCATCTCGGTCGAGTTTACGATCGTGCCGTTGCATAACGAGGCCGGCGAGATGGAGGGAATGGCCGCGATCCTGCGTGACGTGACCAAGCGCTTCGAGGAGATGCGCGCGCTCAAGCGAAGGGCTGCGCTATCAACCCCATCCGAGGAGCAAAGGCCGGAAGCGGCAGCCGAGCGCTAGCCGCGCTCGGGCCGGAGAGGCGGAAGCGCGGAGCATGGAATGGTTCGTCCCGCCGCCAGAAGAGAAACAGGTCGAAGAGATCGTGAGCCCAGCTCTCGTCGCCTACACCAAGGTCGTGCGGAGTGCTCGCCGTCGGCGTCATCGGGGGCCATTTATCGCCGGCTTCCAGCCGGTTGGAATGGCGCGCGCATTGATCGTGACGACGTTGGCAGCTCAATATCGATGAAGGCGTATGAATGCTCTCAGCCTGATCGGCTGCATGCTGGTGGAGAGGTTCGAGCATGGTGAAAAGGATCTCACCGGATCGGCTGCGCCTCAAGCGGGCGTATGAGGACCCTGCTCCGGAGGACGGGACCCGCATCCTTGTCGACCGGCTATGGCCGCGCGGTCTCAAGAAGGACAAGGCCGCCATTGACCAGTGGGCGAAGGACCTCGCGCCTAGCACCGGACTCCGAAAGTGGTTCGGTCATGAGGCGGCGCGCTGGCCGGAGTTTCGGGAGCGCTACTCTGCCGAACTGCGCCACCACGCCGAGCAGCTGGATCAGCTGCGGGAGTTAGCGCAGCGGGGACGGATTACGTTGGTATACGCGGCACGCGACGAGCAGCACAACGACGCAGTTGTGCTGCGGGACGTTCTCCTGGGCGCCTGATGACCCGAGCGGCCCCTCTTCTCGAATACTGGTTAAGCTCACGCGGTCTGCCCGCCCGCCTTCGCCATTTCCTCGATCGCGAGGGCGGAGTGGGCATAAGCTCCGCCGGCGCGCATCTCGGCCGCGATCCAGATCGCTTCCATCAGCTCCTGCTCGGAGGCGCCATGTCGGAGCGCCGCTTTCGTGTGTCCTCTGATGCAATAAGGGCACTGCGTCACATGTGCGACCGCCACGGCGATGATCTGCTTCATCTTCGCCGGTAGCGCCCCCTCCGCGAACACGGCCTTGCTGAAGGCCTGGAAGGCCGCTTCAGCCTGCGGCGCCAGCTCGCGGCGCTTCTGCGCAATTTCTCTCGTCGACGCTGGATATATGCTTTCGGACATCATCTTTCCTCCGGTTGGGCATCCGGTGTAGCGCTGGTTGGCGCATGGGCATCCCGACCTATTCCGGACTGTGGCTAATCGCCGCCGCTTACCGGTCAAACAGGATCGTGAGCAGCAGCGACGAATCCTCGATAGCCTTCACAGAATGCCTCGCGCCACCATCAAGGTAGACCCACTGGCCAGCCGCGACCTCCAGGGTTAAGTCGCCGAGACCCAGCAGCACGCGCCCTTCCAGACAGTGAAGCATGATGGGTCCAGGCACTTGGTGGGGCGGGATCTCCCTGCCGGCCAGCACCACCAGGCGGACAGCCTCGAAGGCCTCCGACTTGACGATCGCCGTCGTCCGCGCATCCCGGAGTCCGTCCCCAAGCGGTTTCAGATCGACGACTTCTCCCGGACGGGCATGATGCACGGCCATTCCGTCATCCTTCGCTGAGCCGCTTCCGCCGGCGAAATAAGGTTCCACTCGGCGCCGACCGGGCTATGCTCCGCCCATGCCCATGATCGAATTCGAAGACGGCGCCGTTCAGATCGATGCGACCATAATCGCTGAGGGTTTCGGAATCGAGCCTTCGCAGGTTCAGGCTCGTATGCGCGAGGGGAAGATCACGAGCCGGTATGAGCGTGGGGTCGACGAAGACGCGGGCCGCCATCGGATTACATTCTTTTCCGACAACCGGCGCTTGTCTCTGACCGTCGACGAAGCTGGGAACGTGGTTCAACGCTCGGTGGTCGACTTCGGGGACCATCCGGCGCCGCCAGGGCTGCGGCGCCCGCCCCAAGCCCGAAAGCGAGAGGGGAGCCCGGAAGGATGATCATCGAGTCGTCAGACCAGGTCCCGCGCACCACACTGTTCAAGCGCTTTCCGATCCCGAAGAATTTCGGCTTGGCGCCACAGTCCCGCATCGGGCCTGGCAAGACGTGGCCGGCGCCGGCCGGAGCCAAGCGGGTGAAGGCGTTCGAGATCTACCGCTACGATCCAGAGTCCGGCGAGAACCCTCGCCTCGACACGTTCCACGTCGATCTCGACGATTGTGGCCCGATGGTTCTCGATGCGCTCTTCTGGATCAAGAACAACGTAGACTCGACGCTGACCTTCCGCCGCTCGTGCCGAGAGGGTATCTGCGGTTCGTGCTCCATGAACATGGACGGCACGAACTGGTTGGCCTGCACGCGGTTCATCTCTGACCTTGGCGACCCCGCACGGGTTTACCCGCTGGCCGGCATGAGCATCATCAAGGACCTCGTTCCTGACCTCGAGCACCTCATTGCACAATATGAGATGATCGAACCGTGGCTGCACTCCAAGACGCCCGAGCCTAATCGGGAGCGGCTGCAGTCGCCGCAGGAGCGCGGCGAGCTCAACGGCTACTACGAGTGTATCCTCTGCTTCTGCTGCACCTCGGCGTGCCCGAGTCATTGGTGGAATCCCGATCGCTTTCTCGGTCCCGCGGCGCTCCTCCAAGCCTGGCGATGGCTGGCCGACAGCCGCGACGAGGCGACCGAGGAACGGCTCGACAAGCTCGAAGACCCCTTCCGGCTTTACCGCTGTCACACGATCCTGAACTGCACGCGCACCTGTCCGAAGGGGCTGAACCCGGGCAAGGCGATCGCCGAGATCAAGAGGATGATGATCGAACGCCGGAGCTGATCGGGACGCTCGAACAGCCGCTGCGCCGTGGATGTCGATGGAGGAGAGATGGCCAGGGAGTCCGATCCCCCACGCTCCAGACCTGCCCAAAGCACGAGACCGACCGCGCAGGAGCTCGAAGGCGCCATCGACCGCGGGCACACGGGCGACAAGGTCGCGTTTTTCGATCCAGCGGCCTCTCCCCTTGGGACCGACGACGAAGCCGCCGGCAAGCCAGAAACGCCACCCCGGATCACGAGCGCCCTTCGCAAGGAGCTTGAGACCGGCGCGATCGCAAACCGCTTCGGCAGGACCCCGGCGCGAGCGGGCGACCGGCCCGCTCTGCTAGCAGAGCGGGCCCGCCCCGTTTCCCCGAACATTCAAATCTATCGCCCGCAGCTCACATCGGTGCTGTCGATCGCCAACCGGATCACCGGCGTCGTTTTGAGCATTGGAGCCGTCGGTCTGGTCGCCTGGCTTGTGGCGGCGGCTTCCGGACCGCAGGCCTATGCGGCCGTCCAGGGCGCAATTTCCTCCTGGATCGGCCAAGTCGTGTTGTTCGGGTTCACCTTCGCTTTCTTCTTCCATCTGTGCGGCGGCATCCGGCACCTCGTCTGGGACACCGTCCACGGTTTTGAGCTCCGCTCGATCTATCTCTGGGGGTGGGTGGTCGTCGCAGCGAGCGTCCTGCTCACCGTGCTGGCCTGGGGCGCCAGCCTCCTCATCCGGAGTCAAGGCTGATGATGGACCGGAAAACCACGCGTTCGCCGCTTGCCCGCGCCATCGGGCTTGGCTCCGCGAAATCCGGCGTGGAGCATTGGTGGGCGGAGCGGGTCTCTGCGGTCGCTCTCGTTCCGCTGACGCTCTGGTTCGTCGCTTCGATCATCGCGCATACGGGCAGCGACCATGCCGGCTTCGTTGCCTGGCTGCGGCGACCCTATGTGGCGGTCCTGATGATCGCGCTGCTGATCGCGCTGTTCTATCACACGGCTCTCGGGCTGCGGGTCATTATAGAGGACTACCGCCACTCCTGGACGAAGTTCGCCGGCATTATTGGAACCCAGCTTGGCTGCTCTTTGCTCGCTATTGCTGGAATTGTCGCAACGCTCCGTATTGCTCTCGGCGGCTGACGACGCCTTTTGGCGAAACGACGCCTCATCTGGCGGGGAGGACTGAATTGACCCTGGTCGAGAGATTGCTGCCCCAAGCGCGCGACAGACTTGTCACTATCGGGATCGAGGCGCCGCTGATCGAGGCTGCGAGGCTGCTTCGGGCTGGAACGGACATCGTTGTCGTTTGCGATCCGCAAGGGCTCTTGGCGGGAGTCATCACAAAGACGGATGTGGTTGGGCAGATCAGCCATTGCCAGGGCGCGAGTTGCGTCACCCCAGCCTCCTTGGTGATGACCCGGAGCGTTGCTGTGTGTCGCCCCGGCGACTGGCTGAAAGAGGTGTGGTCGACAATGAAGCAGCGCGGGTTGAAAAACGTTCCGGTGACAGACTCCGAGTCCCGACCGCTGGGCGTGCTCAATGCACGTGATGCATTGCAGACGCTCCTCCACGAAGTCGAGAACGAGGAATCCCTGCTCAGGGACTACGTGATGAACGTCGGATATCATTGATCGTATGCGCAGCATTGACGATTGGTCGCCCAAGCCGTCGTGCTGGAGGCGTACGCAGATGGTGACGTCCGCCATTCGAGACAGGGAACGTAGACGACCCATCGCCGTCCGGGTAGGAACGCGAGGCGCCGTTGGAGAAGCTCCGCGAGCGGCTCAGGCGTATGGGGTCGCAGGCTTAAGCCGCGGTTGCGTCCGTCTCCGTCTGGCGATGTGCGCCTCTAACAGTAAAGATGCCGTGCCTCGCCAAGGCTCTGTAAGCTCACGGCTCTTTCGACTTTACCGAAAGCGGGTCAGTTAAGGCGGAAAGAGACGGAAGGGCTTCAGAGACCCAAAATAGGCTCATGTGGCTGTCTCCGCGGTAAACCCGCCGTCCACAAACCTACGGAATGTAAAAGAGAATTTCTGCTGAACGCTGCGCGCTCGCAAAGTTGACGGAGATATTGGCGGAGGGAGAGGACCTGAAAACAAACCTTCTTCGCTAATCGGGGTGATTGGCGCAAGGTCCTCTGTGAGGTTCCACGTCCGGCTTTGATTGCAGCAGGCAGTTTTCATTCTTCGCTCCGCGGTCGGCGCCAAACCGCCGCAAGATGGGCCAGAAAGGGACGGCACATCAATCTCTGAGAGCGTGCTCGTCGCCAAGAGAGCGAGGCGGCCGCGCAGAAGGTTTGACGATATTGCCGGGCCCGACATCCTGCCGGACGCATCCGCCGGAGCGGATCCCTGATATCTCGTCTGTGAGCGCTCTCCTTCAGGCTATGCCGCAGCCGCCTCGGCAGCCTCCAACCCGCGTCCAACGGAAGGAGGTGCCGTCGACCCACATCCGATGCATGATCACCGCGAGCCGACGCGCGACCGCCACCCGGGCCCGCATATGCCCCTGCCGGCGGGCGACTTCGACGCCCCACCGCTTGAGCCAGCTCCAGCGCTGCACTCGCGTGAGCAGCACATTGGCCGGCCTCGCACAGGAGCGAGCGCACCATCTTGTCGCCGCACAGGCTGATGCTGCCGTTGCGATCCGTTTCCCCGAAGGCGTACTTGCGCGGCGTCAGGCCGAAGTAGCTCCCCACCAGCGACGACTTCGCGAACCGGCTTGGGTCCTCGATCGCGGTGCGGAAGGCTAGGGCTGTCACGGGTCCAACGCCCGGCACGCTCATCAGTCGTCCGCAGACCGGATCGGTCCGGACCGTCGCCAAGAGCAGGCGATGTAGATCATCCAGGTGCTGCAAGAGCTCGCGCCGCACACCCAGCATCGCGTCAACCACCGGCGCGAGCACCGCGTCGCCATCCGTAAGCTCGCGCACCCTTCCCTTGCCTCGAAGCCGCTCTTGACCGGCGTGCCGACCTTAAGGCCGAATGCCTTCAAGATCCGGCGCAAATGGTTCTCGAGCTCGATGCGGCACTTGATCAGCATCTCGCGGCTGCGCAAGAGCGCCCGCTGCTTGTGCGTCGCCTGGCTCTTCACGTGGACCGCCCGGTACCAGCCCGCGTGCAGCGCATAGCGGATGCCGCCGCGGCAGCTGGTTTGTCGGAGCGACGCGCCTATGAGTGGCTGAAGCGGTTCCGGGCGGGCGGCGAGCGCGCCCTCCAGGATCGGCGCTCGACGCCCGCCTGCTCGCCCCATGCCGTGCCGGCCGAGACCGTCGCCGATATCGAGCGGCTCCGGCGCGAACGGCTGACCGGGGAGGCCATCGCCCGGCAACTCGGCCCGCCGCGCTCCACCATTAGCGGGATCCCGCGCCGGCTCGGTCGCGGCCGCTTGTCAGCACTCGATCCCAAGCCGGCGTTCGTTCGCTAAGAGCGCGAGAACCCGGGCGAACTCATCCACCTCGACACCAAGAATCTCGGCCGCATCGTGCGCCCAAGCCACCGGGTCATCGGCAATCGGCGCGACAGGGTCAAGGGCGCTGGATGGGACTACGTCCACGTCGCCGTCGACGATGCCTCTCGGCTTGCCTACACCGAGGTCCTGCCGGGCGAGCGCAAGGAGGAAGCGACCGCCCTCCTGACCCGCGTCCTCACCTTCCTCGCGGCGCACAGCGTCATAGTCGAGCGCGGCATGACCGACGACGGCAATGCCTACCGCAGCCACCTCTTTCGCCAGATCCTGGCCCAGGCCGGATGCCGCCACATCCGCACCCGCCCCTACACCCCCAAGACCAACGGCAAGGCCGAACGCTTCTTCCAGACATGCCTTCGGGAGTGGGCTTACGCCCGAACCTATCCGACCTCCGCCGAGCGGACCAAAGCCATGCAGCCCTCGATCAACGCCTACAACCACCTCAGACTCCACTCTGCCCTCGGCGGAGACCCACTGATTACAAGGCTGAACAACGTTCTTGGATTCGATACCTAAGTGTCCGGTCGAGAGGGCTCGATGCGAATGTGCCCCCAGGCATGCTCGCTATACGGACGGCCCTACCTTGAGGACGTCGATTGACAAACTGCAGTGGGTAGGCTTTACTCAGAATATCTGAAATGTCGTTTCACGATATGAAACGCCCTCAACTCGCCAGCCCACGCCCAATCCACGCATCCCGATGCGCTTCGGCCGAAAGGGCTGCGCCTGGGCCGAGCACGCTGGATTTCGGCTTGCGCGTTCTCGAAGAGCTTGCCACAGGCTCTCAGCCGATCTCCCTTGGCACTCTTGCTGGCCGGCTGTCGGCTCCCAAGCCGACCGTGTACCGACACCTGCAGACGTTGGTGCGGCACGGCTTCGCCCGCCAGGATGCCTCTACTGGCCGCTACGACGTCGGCATTCGGCTGCTCGTGCTCGGGGAGGCGTCCCGCGACCGCTTCGACGTGGCGCGGGCCGCACGCAGCGCGCTGATGCGGCTGCGCGACGACACGCAGCAAGCTGTGACCCTGTGCTCGCTCATCGAGAACGAGCTCGTGGTGCTCGATCTGATCCAGGGCCAGACGGTCGTCGAGTTCGGGACGCGTCCCGGGACCCGGATGGATGTCCACGCCAGCGCGCACGGCAAGACCTGGCTGGCGTTCGGCCCCCCCGACCTGATCGAGCGCGTGCTCGCGGGCCCGCGCAAGGCTTGGACGCCGCGCACGATCGTGGATGGCGCGACGCTCCGGCGCGAGGTGGAGCGGGTCCGCGCCCGCGGCTGGGCGACCGCGCCGGACGAGGTCATCACCGGCGTCAATGCGCTCGCGGCGCCGGTCTTCGACCATCGCGGAGCAATGGTCGGCTCGCTCGCAATCGTCGGCGCGACCCAGTTCATTGCGGCCGAGCCCGCGGCCGAGCAGGTCGAGGCGCTGATCGGCACGGCGCGCGAAGTCTCCCGAACCCTCGGATGGCGGGGCTGAGCATGACCTACTCGCTCGCGGTCGACATCGGCGGAACCTTCACGGACATCGTCCTGCGCCATTCGGACGGGCGGCTCATCGTCGACAAGACCCTCACCACCCACCGCGACCTCCTCGATGGCTTCTTCCGCGGCGTCCACGCGGTGCTCGCCAAGGCAGGCGTCGGGCCCACCGCGGTCGATGGCGTCGTCGTCCACGCGACAACCATCGTCACTAACGCGCTCATCGAGCGCAAGGGACTGCCGACCGCGCTCCTCGTGACGGAAGGCTTCCGCGATGTGCTCATCATCCGCAACGAGCATCGCTACGAGATGTACGATCCGCAGATCGAGTTCCCGGAGCCGCTCGTGCCGAGTGAGCTCACCTTCGGCGTCGCCGAGCGCACGCTCGCGGACGGGACCGTTATCCGCGAGCCCGATCCCAAAGCGATCGAGCGCCTCGCCCAGACGCTGCGCGAGAGGGACGTGCGCGCGGTCGCGATCGCGTTCCTCAACAGCTTCACCAATCCGGCGAACGAGCGCGCCGTCGCCGAGGCTTTGGCGCGGCTCATGGCGGACGCCTTTGTGTGCGCCTCGTCCGAGGTCGCGCCGCAGATCCGCGAGTACCCGCGCGCCTCGACGACGGCCGTGAACGCCTATGCAATGCCGATCTCGCGGCCCTACCTCCAGCGCCTGAGCGAGCGCCTCGCGGCCGAGGGCTTCGCCAACGCGCCGCTGATCATGCTGAGCTCGGGCGGCGTCGTCGGCGCCGAGACGGCCGGCCGCAACCCGGTGCGCATGATCGAGAGCGGCCCTGCGGCGGGCGCGCTCGCCGCCTGCCACTACGCCGAGGTGCTCGGCCTCGACCGGCTGATGTCCTTCGATATGGGCGGCACGACCGCCAAGGCCTGCCTCATCGAGAACCGGGAGCCGCTCGTCACCGGGCTGTTCGAGGTCGACCGGCGCTACCGGTTCAAGGAGGGAAGCGGGCTGCCGGTCACGGTGCCGTCGATTGACATGATCGAGATCGGCGCCGGCGGGGGCTCGATCGCTCACGTGGACGCACTCGGGCTACTCAAGGTCGGGCCGGAGAGCGCCGGGTCCGATCCTGGCCCGGCCTGCTACGGCCGCGGCGGGCGCGAGGCCACCGTGACCGACGCGGACCTAGTGCTGGGGCTGCTCGATCCCGACAATTTCCTCGGCGGCGACATGCGGCTCGACGCGCCGGCGGCCGAGGCCGCAATGGCGCGGCTCGCGGCCGATCTCGCCCTCACCCCGGTCCAGGCAGCGCGCGGCATTTACCGGGTGGTCACCGAAGCCATGGCCTCGGCGGCCCGCACGCACGCCACCGATCGGGGCGTCGACTATCGCGGGCTGCCGCTGTTCGCCTTCGGCGGCGCCGGGCCGGTGCACGCCTGCGAGGTCGCGCGCCTTCTCCAGAGCACCGCCGTGATCATCCCGCCACAATCGAGCGTGCTGTCGGCCTTCGGGACGCTCGTCACCCCGGTCCGCCTCGACCTCGTGCGCTCCGATCTCGCCAAGCTCCAAGACCTCGACTGGGATCGGGCCGCGACGATCCTCGACGAACTGGCGCGTGACGCCGCGGCCGCCCTTGTCGAGGCGGGGTGTCCGCGCGGCGATATCGCCTTCGTCTTCGGCGCCGACCTGCGCTATGCGGGCCAGCAGCACGAGGTCACGGTCACGCTCGATCGGGACCCGCGCGAGTATCGGGAGGCGGGTTGGATCGGAGCCGCTTTCGAGAATGCCTATCGTGGGCTCTACGGCGTCAACCCCTCCCATGTGCCGATCGAGATCGTGACCTGGCGGCTCACCGCTCGCGGCCCCGCCATCCCGTTCCACCGCGCCGCCGAGGTCGCGGCCGGCGAGGGCCAACCGAAGGCTTGGCGCATCACGCACGCCTGGCGCGACGACGAGCGGGTGCCGGTCTACGACCGCACGGATCTCGGCGTTGGGCAGACGCTGCGCGGCCCGGCGATCATCGAGGAGCGCGAGACCACCACTGTCCTGCCGCCGGGCTGGACGGCCTCGATCGACCGCGTCGGCTGTATCGTTGCGCGCGCCGCTGAGGAAGCGTCGAACCTCGTCTCCGACGAGACGGCAGCCGCCGGCCGGAGGACCGCCGCATGACCGGGCCATCCCGCACGGCCGCGCATCCGCCGCTCGACGGCGTCGAGCTCGAGATCCTGTGGTCGAACCTGATTGGCATGGTCACCGAGCGCGCCAAGGCGCTTCAGCGCATCGCCTTCAGCCCGATCGTGCGCGAGGCGGGCGATCTCGCCTGCGCGGTGTTCGACGCGCGCGGCCGCATGGTCGCGCAGGCCAACACCGGCACCCCCGGACACATCAACTCCCTCGCCATCGCGGGCGCCCATCTGGCGCGCATCTTCGCCGGTCGGGTCGCGCCGGGCGACGTCCTCATCACCAACGATCCGTGGCTGTCGGCGGGCCATTTCTTCGACATCACGGTGCTGACGCCGATCTTCAACGGCGACAAACTCCTGGCCTTCGTGGGCTCGACTATCCATCACACCGATATCGGCGGCTACGGCATCGGGGCGGGCGCGCGCGACGTGCACGAGGAGGGCCTCTGGATCCCGCCGCTCAAGCTCTATGAGCGCGGCGAGCCGAGCGCAATGCTGCACGCCATCATCCGCGCCAATGTGCGCACGCCCGACGCCGTGTTCGGCGATCTCGCGGCCCAGGTCTCGAGCGGCGAGGCGGCGAGCGAGCGCCTGATCGGCCTTTGCCGCCAGCACGGCCTGCCCGACCTCGAGGGGCTGTCGGACGAGATCATCCGCCGCTCCGAGGAGGCGACGCGGGCCGCGATTCGCGCTCTGCCGGCCGGGACCTACCACGGCGAGAGCCGGTTCGACGTGCCGGGGGGCGAGATCGTGACCCTGCACGCCGCTGTCACGATCGATCCCGAAGCGGGCGAGATCACGGTCGATTTCGCCGGCTCTTCGCCGCAGACCGCGACCGGCATCAACGTCGTGCTCAACTACACGCACGCCTACACGACCTTTGCGATCCGCTCCTGCCTCAATCCGGAACTGCCGAACAACAGCGGCAGCCTTGCGCCGATTAGGGTGGTCGCGCCCGAGGGATCGATCGTGAACTGCCGCTACCCGGCGCCCGTCAACGCCCGCCACGTGGTCGGCATGTACGTGCCGATGCCGATCCTCAAAGCGCTCTACCACGTCATGCCGGAGCGCGTGCTGGCCGAAGGCGCGGGCGCCGTCTGGACCATCCAGATTCAGGGTCGTCGAGCCGATGGCGAGCCGTTCACCTCGTCGATGTTCAACTATTCCGGCGGCATGGGCGCGCGCGCTACGAAGCCCGGCCCGAGCGCCACCTGCTACCCGACCGGGGTCGCGGCGGTGCCGGTCGAGGTTCTGGAGGCCGCGATGCCGATCGTGTTCGACCGCAAGGAGCTGCGGCCGGGCTCCGGCGGGGCCGGGCGCTCGCGCGGCGGGGACGGGCAGATCATCCAGTTCCATATGCGCACCCGGTATCCGTGGCTGCTCAACGCGGTGCCGAGCCGGCTCGACGAGGGGCCAGAGGGTCTGGGCGGGGGGCGCCCGGGCGCCCCCGGCCGCTTCCTGATCAACGGCGAGCCCGTGAAGGCCGCCCGCAAGCTCACCCTGGCGCCGGGCGATGTCGTGTATATGGAGACCCCTGGCGGGGGCGGGTTCGGTCCGCCGCCGGACGATGGCGCATCATAGAACATGAACACAGGAGAGGAATCGCCGATGCCAAGGAAAGCCCTGCTCGCCGCGCTGACGCTCGGGTGCCTCGCGGCCACGCCCGCGTCGGCGCAGGAGCCGTACAAAATCGGGATTTCGGCCGGACTGACCGGCTACGCGGCGACCGTCGACCGGGCCTGGAGCGACGCCGTCCGGCTCGCGGCCGACACCCTCAACGGACAGGGCGGCATCATGGGCCGCAAGATCAAGGTCGTCGTCGAGGACAACCGCTCCGAGCCGCAGGAGGCCGTGACCGTCTATCGGAAGATGATCAGCTCGGACAAGGTCGACGCCTTCCTCAGCGGCTGCGTCTCGGCCGGCAACTTCGCGGCGGCGGGTCTCGTCGTGCGCGCGCAGATTCCGATGGTGCTATGCTCGATCCTGCCGCAGCAGCCCGATCACGTGAAATGGGCCTTCACGACCATTCCGCCGCCCCGCTTCGAGGTCGAGACGCGGCTCGCGTATCTGAAGGATAAGACGCAGATCCGGAAGATCGGCGTGCTGCACGATCCCTCACCCTACGCCATCCTGCAGAAAAACATCGCCGAGAAGGAGGCCAAGGACTACGGCCTCGAAGTCGTCGGCATCGAGCAGTACAAGCAGGACGACGCCGACCTCAGTCCGCCGATTAGCAAGATGCACGCGGCCGGCGCCCGCGCGATCCTCAAGATCGGCCTCGGCGGCACCACGCTCACGGCGGCCAAGAACATCAAGCAGCTCGGCCTCGACATGCTGATGCTGACGAGCCTCGAAGATCTGGCCGTGTTCCGGCCCGTCGCCGAGGTGCTCGGCGACAAGTTCTTCTTCGTAGCCTCTCCCGCCCAGGTCTACGAGGCGCTGCCCGAGGGCGCTTTGAAGCAGGAGATCGCCAAATTTCTCACTCCCTGGCGGGCGAAATACCAGGACCGCGACCCCAACTGGGCCGGCCGCGCCTGGGACGCCGTCATGCTGACCAAGACGGCGATCGAGAAGGCCAAGTCGTTCGACGGACCGAAGGTCCGCGATGCGCTCGAGACCATCACGGGTTTTCAGGGCACGACCGGCGTCTACAATTTCTCTCCCGAGAACCATCAGGGCATCACCGAGAACCCGCTGTATCTCGCCCGAATCCGGGACGCGAAGGTCGAGATCGTACAATAGCGGCGCTCGTCCGGGGGCGCCGCATGCGCATTCTGGAAACCGAAGGGCTCTCGGCGCGCTACGGCCACGTCGAGGCCCTGCGCCCGACCGACCTCCACGTCGATGAGGGCGAACTTGTCGCCGTGCTCGGGCCGAATGGCGCCGGGAAATCCACGCTCATGCGCGCCATCATGGGGCTCGTCCCCAGCGCGGGCATCGTCCGCTTCCGCGGCGCGCCGCTGCCCCGGCGCGATCCGGCCGCCATGGCGGCGCTCGGCGTCGTGCTCGTGCCCGAGGGCCGGGGCATCTTCGGCCCGATGAGTGTCGAGGAAAACCTGGAGCTCGGCGCCTATCTCCTCGGCGACCGCTCGGCCGAGTTCGAGGCGCGGCGAGCGCGCGTACTTACGCTCTTCCCCCGTTTGCGCGAGCGGCTGTCGCAGACGGCGGGCTCGCTCAGCGGCGGCGAGCAGCAGATGCTCGCAGTCGGTCGCGCCCTAATGGCCGATCCCCGCGTCCTGCTCCTCGACGAGCCCTCACTCGGCCTCGCCCCGCGCGTCACGGCCGAGATCCTGGAGACGCTGGGCGAACTCAATCGGCAAGGGCTCCCGATCGTCCTGGTCGAGCAGAAGGCGCCGCTGGCGCTCAAGCTCGCGCGCCGCGCCTATCTCCTCTCGGTCGGGCGGGTGATCGCCGAGATCGACCCGCGCGAGATCAAGTCCCATGACGAACTTGCGCATTACTACTTCGCCTGACCGGGTCCGGGCGCTTCTGCGCCTATTGCCCGGCGCGATCGGGATCGCGCTCGTCGCCTACGCCCTGCTCGCGGGCGGATACCTGATCTCGGTCGTGTCCTTCGGCCTCATCTACGCGATCTTTGTCACCGGGCTGAACCTGTTCATGGGCTATACGGGCCAGGTCTCGTTCGGTCAGAACGCGTTTGCGGCGATCAGCGGCTACGCCTCGGCGATCCTGACCGCGACCTACGGCTGGGAGCCGCTGCTGGCGACCGCGACCGGGCTTGCGGGCGCGCTCGCGGTCGCGCTCGTCGTCGGCTATCCAACCCTGCGGCTCAAGGGCCACTATCTCGCCATGGCGACGCTCGCCATCGGCCTCATCGCCTATGAGGTTGCGGTGCAGTGGCAATCGGTGACGCAGGGCTATATGGGCATCTCGGGCGTGCCGCCGCTCGGGATCGCAGGCTTCGAGATCACGTCCGAGCGCGGCAACCTCCTATTCCTCGCCGCCATCGCGGCTTTGGGCGTGACCGCCGCCGCGCTCATTCGCCATTCCCGCGTAGGGCGGGCCATGGCGGCGATCGCCGGTAGCGAGGACGCCGCCCGGGCGCTGGGCATCGACGTCGCGCGCTACAAGCTCCTCGCCTTCCTCATCGCCGCCGTCTACGCGGCGCTCGCCGGCTCCCTCTTCGTCCATGTGGTCGGCTTCGTCAGCCCCGAGGTGTTCGGGCTGCACATGGTCAACCTCGCCTTCACGATGCTCTACGTCGGCGGCATCGGCACCGTCATGGGACCCCTCGTTGGCGCAGTCGTCATCATGCTGCTGCCCGAGACCTTCCGCGCCTTCAAGGACTATCAGGACCTCGCCTACGGCGCGGCCCTGATCCTGCTCCTCATCTACGCGCCGCGCGGCCTCGCCTCGCTCGCCGATTTGTTGCGGCGGAGGGCCGGGGAGGGGCGGCGCGCATGATTCGCCTGCGGCTCGAGGGTCTCACGCGGCGCTTCGGCGGACTCGTCGCCGTCGACTCGGTGACGCTCGACGTCGCCGCGGAAGGCGTCACCGCCGTTATCGGCCCGAACGGCGCCGGCAAGACGACGCTGTTCAACATGATCTCCGGGTTCGTGCCGCCGAGCGCCGGCCGGGTCCTGTTCGAGGGCGAGGACATCACCGGGCGACCGCCGGAGCGGATCGCCGCCCGCGGCCTTATCCGCACCTTCCAACTCGTGCAGCTGTTCCAGAACCTGTCGGCGCTCGAGAACGTCGCCGTGGGCCGCCATCTGCATACGCGCGGCGGCCTGTGGGCGGCGCTGGCGCGCCCCGGCTGGGCGCGGCGCGAGGAGGCGGAGGTCGACCGGCGGGCGCGGGATCTCCTGGCCTTCGTCGGCCTCGGCGACCGCGCCGAGACCTCGGCCGCCGTCCTGCCCTACGGCCAGCAGCGGCTGCTCGAGATCGCCCGCGCGCTGGCGGCCGAACCGAAGCTGCTTATGCTCGACGAGCCGGCCGCCGGCCTCAACGCCGCCGAGACGCGCGCGCTCTCGGAGATCATCCGCCGCATCGCCGAGCGCGGGACCACGGTTCTCCTCATCGAGCACGACATGCCGCTCGTCATGACCACGGCCGACACCGTGGTGGTGCTCGACTTTGGCCGCAAGATCGCCGAGGGCGCGCCCGCGGCGGTGCGCGCCGATCCGGCCGTGATCGAGGCCTATCTCGGCGGCGCGGAGGCTGCCCATGCCTGATCCGGCCTACGTCGCCCAGATCCTGGTCAGCGGCCTCGGGGTCGGCTGCATCTACGGCCTCATCGGCATCGGCTTCTGCGTCATCTACAACGCCAGTGGCATCGTGAACTTCGCGCAAGGTGCCTTCGTGATGCTCGGCGGCATGATCACCCACGCGCTGGTCCAGCGGATGGGCCTGCCGCTCTTGCCGGCCGCGGTCGGCGCGATCCTCTTGGTGGCGGCGCTCGGGATCGTGGTGGAGCGGGTGGTCGTGCGGCCGCTATGGGTCCGCAACGCCACCATGTTCGCCATGATCCTGGCGACGCTCGCGGCGCAGATCGTGATCGAGCGCGCGACCCTCATCCTCTTCGGCGACCAGCCGAAGACGCTGCCGGCCTTCACGGACCTACCGCCGCTACGCATCGCGGGTGTCGCGATCAGCTTCCAGTTCCTGTGGATCGTCGGCGCCTCGGCCGCGATCATCCTGGGCCTCGCGGCCTTTTTCGCGCGCACGCGGACCGGCAAGGCCATGCGCGCCTGCGCCATCAACCGGGAGGCGGCGGCGCTCCAAGGCATCCCGGTCGGGACCATGCTGGCGCTATCGTTCGCGCTCAGCGCCGCGCTCGGCGCGGTCGCCGGCATCCTCATCACGCCGACGCAGTACACGGCCTTCAACGTCGGCCTGCCGTTCGCGATCAGCGGCTTCATCGCCGCGATCGTCGGCGGCTTTGGGCGTCCGTTCGGCGCTTTCCTGGGCGGCCTCGCGCTCGGCGTCGCACAGGCGGTCGCGGTGTTCGCGCTCGACGCGGGTTTCAAGAACATCGCCGCGCTGTCGGTCCTTCTGGTGTTTCTGTTCCTGCGTCCGCAAGGCATCCTGGGCGCCGCGAAATAACCTTTGAGAGGAAGACGCCATGAACGTCCACAAGATAGACTGGAATGTTGTTCCCTGGAAGCAGATCCGGCCCGGCGTCGAGCAGAAGGCGTTCTCGGGGGAGGGGGCGACGGTGGCGCTGCACCGGCTTATGCCGGGCCATGAGCCGCGCCCGCATAGCCACGCCAACGAGCAGATCGCCTACATTATGAGCGGAACCATGCGCTTCCACGTCGGCGAGGAGGAGCATCTCGTCGGACCCGGCGGGCTCCTCGTGATTCCGCCCAACGTGACCCACTGGGGCGAGGTCGTCGGCGACGAGCCGGTCATGAACCTCGACGTGTTCACGCCGCGGCGGCCGGAATACGCATGAGCTGCCCGGCGTACTGCCCTCGTGCTTGACCGGAACCCACGTGATCGAGAAGCAGCAGCTCATCGAGAAGCATGCGGCGCGGCTCGGCGCCCCGAACGTCAAGGCCAAGTGGGTCAACCTCAGCGGCGGCGCCCAGACCGACGCCTTGCTGTCCGGCGGCGTCGATGTCGTCAACATTGGCGTCGGCAACCTGCTCTTGCTGTGGGACCGGACGCGCGGGGGCATAAAAGGCGTCGTGGCCACCTCGGCCCTGCTGCTGGCCCTCATCAGCCGCGAGCCCAAGATCAAGACGCTGAAGGACTTCGGCTCCGGCGACAAGATCGCGGTGCGACCGTCAAGGTCTCGACACGGGCGATCCTGCAGCAGATAGCGTGTGCCGAGCTCTTCGGCCCCGACCAATGGGCGAAGCTCGACGCCAACACGGTTCAGCTCGGCCATCCGGAAGCGGCCGCCGCCATGGCCAACCCGCAGCATGAGATCCGCAGCCATTTCGCGGCCCCGCCCTTCCAATACATCGAGCTCAAGACCATGCCGGGCGCGCACATCGTCGTGCAATCGCCCGAGATCATCGGCGGGCCGCTGACACAGGGGCAGCTCTTCACGACGACGAAGTTTGGCGACGCCAATCCTAAGGTCATCGAGACGGTGCGCGCCGCCTCAACCCTGGCGGTTCAAGAAGAGGGAGAGCCAGACCTGGGCTTTCGCGACGGGAGGAGAGGTTGAGAGAGAGGCTCTCGGCCGGCCCGTCGCGGAGAATTTCCCATGATGAGCCCTGCCCTCAGCACGAGCCCCGTCCGGCAGCCCGCGTACAGAGCCGACCTCAGCCGGGGTCAGCGTATCGGCCGAGTCAGTTCCGAGTGGTTTTCCCGCCCGGCCGATGAGCGCTACCTCAGCCTTGGCGACCTACACCGCACCGTAAAGGCCCGCGCCGATCGCTCGCAGGCCCGCACGCTCGAGAGCCGAGCGGTGCGGGTCGAGGCCGCCCGGGACAACCCGGAGCGCCTCGCCCTGGTGCTGCCCGGTGCGGCGGAGCCCGTGGCGCCGACGCACTGGAGCTTCGGCCAGCTCGCGAGCCTGGTCGGCGCACCGGCAGGTTACCTGCGCCACCTCCCGGCGCCGATCGCCGGCATGAATTTGCAGTACGGCCTTGCCCATCACCGGGCCGAGATGGTCAAGACCTACACGACCGAGAACGGCCGCACGGAGCTCCGCGCCGTGACCGGCCCCGACTACGGCCGCATCCACGACCACGAGCTCGTTGAGGCCGTCATGCGCATCGCCGGGAACGGCACAGGCGACACCCGCTGGAAGGTGCCGGGCGTGCTCGACTGGGGCACCATGGTCCACAACCCGCATGTGGCGATCACGAAGGAGACGACGACCCTCTACGCCTCCGACCGCGACGTCTTCCTGTTCCTCGTCGACGACACCCACCCGATCGAGGCCGGCCGGCTCGCCGACGGCTCGCCCGACGTCTATTTCCGCGGCTTCTATTGCTGGAACTCGGAAGTGGGCTCGCGCACTCTCGGTGTCGCGAGCTTCTATTTCCGGGCGGTGTGCCAGAACCGGAACATCTGGGGCGCCGAAAACTTCGAGGAGATCACGATCCGGCACTCCAAATATGCAGCCTCGCGCTTTGCCCAGGAGGCCGCGCCGGCGCTGGAGAGCTTCGCCGAGTCCTCGGCGTCTGGCTTCGTTGCCGTGATCCAGGCGGCCCGGGCGCAGATCGTCGCGCGCTCGGACGAGGAGCGGTCGGAGTTCCTGCGCAAGCGCGGCTTCTCCAAGCCGGATACGGCCAAAATTATCGATGCGGTGCTGGTCGAAGAGGGCCGTCCGCCGGAGTCGGTGTTCGATTTCGTGCAGGGCATCACCGCCATAGCCAGGACCGAGAAGCATCAGGATGCGCGCCTCGATATGGAGCTGAAAGCGAAGCGCCTGATGGATCAGGTCGCACCCTGAGCCGCGACGACCTCCGGGTCCGGCTCTCAGGCCGGATCCGGAGCTAAGCTGCCATTCAGGTTCGCGTTCGACCATGACACCCAGCTCGTGCCTGCGAAGTCGCGGTCGTGGCTCCAGAGGTCGGCGTCGAACGTCCAGGCGCAGGCGAGCAAATGGGCGTCGGCCGGCGATCCGTTGCGGGACGCTACGGCGTTCGTCAGCACCTTCGCAGCATTCTCGAGAAGACCGGCGTAGACCCCCTCCTCGACGATCCCGATCCCGTTCAGGAGCGCCTCGGCTCGTTTCCGGTCTTCGGGAAACCGCGTAAGGACATTTCGGACTTCCTCGGCCGCCCGGGCCGAGGTCACAACGGTGCGGTGCTCGACGACCCTCTCGAACACAGGACGCGACCGCCGACCGAGCACGACGCTGAGGATGATGTTCGCGTCGATGGCCAAGATCGACGACGGCGTTCGCGGTGCGCCCCAACCGTCGGCGCCACTTGCGGGGCTTTCGGCCGAACCTGGGAGCGTCACTCGGCCCCGCGCTCGGCGAGAAGGCGATCGATCGCCTCGTTCTCCTCCGGCGAGCGCCGCGCTGCGGCCGCGTCGATGTCGGCGAGCACCTTGCGAAGGTACTCTTTCGAGGCGCTGTGGACCGGCAGCAGCACGCCCACGGTGGCCGTGCCGTTCTTGATCGCCACGGCATGCGGCAGAGCCTGGATCGCGCCGGCCGACATCTTCTGCAGATCGCGCATGCTGATCGCGCGGGTCATGGCCAAAGCCCGTAACTCACTCCTGACGGTACTGTATGTAAGCCCGAATGTAAGCCCGATGGGCGGTGCAGGCAAGCGTCTCCGGAGCTCACAGCTGAAGGTGCGGTCCTGATCCGATCAGGATGGAGGCGCGCTGAAAGGGAGAGGAGGGCGGAGGGCCTCGTGACGGATCGAGGGGTCGGGAGAGAGGCTCTCGGCCGATCCGTCGCGGAGATCCATCCATGACGAACATGCCCTCCCCTGCCGCCGCAGCAATGACCGTGTCCGATGCGCTTTACATCGTGCACCAGCTCGCCTGTCTGAATCAGCTCGACGAGCTACAAACATCCGGAGACGCGTTTCTCGCCGCACATGCGCGCTGGCAGCAGGACGCCCTCGACCGGCTCGGCAGCTTGCTGTTTGAGCATGCCGAGACGATCGATACCGCGCTGGCCCTGCCCTCCCTCGCCGTTTGCGCGCCGGTTCCGGACTGGGTCTGCCAGCCGGTGCGCGACATGGATCCCACCGTCCCGTCGAACGCGGTGCGCATTTGCCTCGACCTTGCCCAGGATGCCGCTTTGGAAGCGGTCGAGTGCGGCGTGGAACCAGCGCTGCTTGCCGGACGCGCCCGTCAGCAGCGGGCCTTCGCCATCACGCGCGCGTTCGTGAGCCTGCGCGCCGAAGCCTTCGACGCCGCTCTCTAAGACGCAGAGGCAAGCGCGGGCGCCGGTCCTGACGATCAGCGGCTTCCGGTCGACGACCCCAGCACCGGCCCATTGGCGACCTGCGCCGACGCGCGCCCGGCCCTGCCCGAGAACCTGCAAACCATCGTCGCCAAGGATGTCAACTCCGCGGGCGAGAAAGAGCGAACCGACGTCGCGAAGTTGAACGCCTCGTTGCAGGATGAACTCGCCGGAAAGGGCATGGTATTCAATCGACCCGAGCTCGGCCCATTTCGCGACAAGCTGCGCAAAGACGGGTTTTACGCAGAATGGAGAGGTAAGTACGGCGAGGAGGCGTGGAGCATTCTTGAGGCGGTTACGGGAAAGTTTTCGTAGCCTGACTTCGATCTCGTTCGGCCTCGAAGGTCTCCCGCGCAAAAGCGAGTGTTACATTTCATAGGAAGCAGACTTCGGGGTAGCACTACTTTGGCACTTTAGGTCTGGACTGGGGCGAGGTGATCGTTCGTCGGCAGTGGGGGCAGTTGGTTGGCGGCCAGAGGAGGCGCGCCATGTGGCGGACGAGGGCCGAGCGGATCGCCGGCAGGCTCGGCTGAGGCGGAGGTCCGATTCTTTTTCCCCCGCCCCGCTTGTGCGAGGCGCCGGTGCTGCAAGTAGGCGAAGGCGACCAGCGTCATCAGCGCGTGACGATGCAGGCCCGTCCAGGATCAGCCCTCGCGTGATCGAGCCCAAGCTCCTCCTTCCGCTGTTGGTGCGCCTGCTCGCACACCCAGCGCGCCTTGATGGCGGCCGCGAGCCGCCTGAGCGGCGTGTCGGCCGGCAGGTTGGAGAGGGAGTACTTCCGCTCGCCGGACGACCGACGCTCGCCCACGAGCCACACCTCCTCGCCCGGCATGTGCTGGTTGGCGCGCCCGTGCAGGCGCACCGCCGGCCCGTCCGCCACACGGACACGGCTGGCCGCGAACCTCGCTCTGAGCGGGCCTTTAGTGCCCTGACGCCAGGTCACGGCGCGCCAAGCCTCTCCCTCCAGCAGCGCCTCCGCGCTCACCGCCTCGGTTGCAGGCACGAGGGGTTGGCTTGAGGGACGGCGAGAGGGCAGTGGTGGCACCATCAGAACAGCGGCGGGATAGACCTTCTGGATGCGCGGGATGCCGACAGCCCACATAAGGCCACGGGCCGAGAGCGCGCCGCGGAAGGGGGCACTGATCCCATAGCCTGCATCGGCGAGAACGACCCCAAACTGCACCCCGGCGGCCCGGACCCGGTCGAGTTCAGCCAAGGCGATCTCGGGCTTGCGGCGGGGCACGCGCTCGGGCTCGGGCACGCCGGCGCGGGCCAAGCGCTCGGGATCGCTCGCCCAGGTGTCGGGCAGGAACAGCCGCAGCACCACGGCGACCGGGACCTCGCGCCGGGCCAGGGTGAGGGAGACGAGGGTCTGGCAGTTGGCGTTCTTCCCCAGGGCTGAGGCGTACTGGGGTGCGACCCCGACCGAGCGCGTGCCCTTCTTGGGCAGCGCCGTGTCGTCGATCACGAGGTAGGCGTCAGGCCCGCCCACGAGCGCGTCGGCCTTGGCCAGGAGCTCGGCTTCAAGCGGAGCGGCGTCCCAAGCGGCCGACGAGACGAAGTGGTGCAGGCGGTCGTAAGCCGCCAGCCCGAGCCGCTCGGCCATGGGCTGCACGCTCTTGCGATCGCCTGTCCCGATCAGACCTGCCACGTAGAGTGGGCACATGGCCCGTCGTGCCCGATGGGATCAGTGGGCGACAAACGGCTCAAGCCAGCGATCGAGATCACCCTCCCACTCTGCTCGCCTCCCGGCCATGCCGCGCCTCCCGCGTTCCAAAACGCAGGCGGAAGCGCCAACAAGGTTAATCCGTTTGCGACGCTTCGCCAAACCCCTGAAAAAAGCGTGTTCTTTTTGACTTTACCGAAAGAGGGCCAGTTAAGGTGGAAGGAGACGAAAGGGCTTTGGAGACCGCAAACAGGCTTGTGCGGCCGCCTCCGCAGTAAACCCGCCGTCCGCAAATCTACGGAATGTCAAAGAGAATTTCTGTTGTCCGCTAGGTGATCGTAAAGTTGCAGCGGACATTGGCGGCTGAAATGAGTGCACTTGGAACCTGCTAGCATTTATTTCGACCCATTTGCTTGCGAATTACTTCTTGGAGACCAGGGGGCACTCGCTCTCGGGAAGCGGCTTGAAGGATTTCTCGCCAGACATTTGAGCAAGAACTTTATAGAAGTCTCCGCGGTACTTCGACTCTTCTGGCACCTTCACTTTCATCAGATAGGTTTTGTGCATAACACGTCCGTCGGCCCGAATTTGGACGTTCTTGTTATAGAAGTCGTTGATGGGCATCTCCCTCATCTTTGCGGCTACCGCTTTGCCCTCATCGGTTCCCGCAGCTTCTACAGCCTTGAGGTAGTGATGTACGGCCGCGTATGTGCCTGCCGTGATGAGATTTGGAATGAACCCGCCGGAACGCTCCATGAATCTCTTGGCCCAAGCACGCGTCTCCTCATCCATATCCCAGTAGAACGATGTCGTGAGTGTCAATCCCTGCGCAACGTTGAGCTCCAGCCCTTCGATGTCGTTGATATAGATAACGAGACTGGCAAGGCTCTGGCCGGATTGGACGATCCCGAACTCACGCGCCTGCTTGATCGCGTTCAGGAGATCGGTCCCGGATGTTGCCAGACCGATGACTTTCGCCTTGGAGGCTTGAGCTTGCAGCAGGAACGACGAGAAGTCCATTGTTCCGAAAGGAAATCTCGTGCTCCCGAGAACCTTCCCGCCGCTCTGCTCGACGAAATGACTGGCGTCTCTTTGAAGAAAGTGACCAAAGGCATAATCGCTGGTGAGGAAGTACCAGGTATCTCCTCCCTGCTTGGTAGAGGTGGTGCCGGTTTCTGAGACAGGGGCATAAGGTGGATCGCCCGATGGAAAGGACGATCCAGCATGAAGACACGCAGACGGTTTACGGCCGAGTTCAAGGCCAAGGTTGCGCTTGAGGCGATCCGCGGCGAGCGGACGATTTCGGAACTGGCGACGAAGCACCAGCTTCATCCGAACCAGATCACGCAGTGGAAACGGCAGGCCATCGAGAACCTGGCCAAGGCATTCGACGACAGGGCTTCGGATGCGCAGGCCGGCCGGGAAGCCGAGGTGACGAAGCTGCACGCCAAGATCGGCCAGCTCGTCGTGGAGCGGGATTTTTTGGCCAAAGCCTTCGATCGCTGAGCCTGGATCGGAGGAGAATGATGATCGATCCCGATCACGAACGGCTCTCGATCCGCCGCCAGTGCGAACTGGTCTCGATCTCGCGGGCCTCGTTCTATCGACAGCCGGCGGGCGAGACGCCCGAGAACCTCGAACTGATGCGCCTCATTGACGAGGCGTTCACGGAAATGCCGTGGTATGGCTCGAGACAGATGGCGCGGCACCTACGCCGTCAGGGCTGGTGCGTAGGCCGCAAGCGGGTCCGGCGGCTGATACGCAAGATCGGCCTGTCACCGATCTACCAAGCGCCGAAGACCAGCGAGCCGCATCCCCAGCACCGCATCTATCCCTACCTGCTGCGGCATCTCAACATTGAGCGCCCCGATCAGGTCTGGTGCGCCGACGTGACCTACATCCCCATGCGGCGCGGCTTCCTCTACCTCGTCGCCATCATGGACTGGTTCAGTCGCAAGGTGCTGGCCTGGCGGCTGTCGAACACGATGGATACCGACTTCTGCGTCGCCGCTCTGGAAGAGGCGATCGCCCGCCATGGCAGGCCCGACATCTTCAACACCGATCAGGGGAGCCAGTTCACCAGCTTCGCCTTCACCACGACGTTGAAGGATGCCGGCATCCGCATCTCCATGGACGGGCGCGGCCGGTGGATGGACAACGTCTTCATCGAGCGGCTGTGGCGCAGCCTCAAATACGAGTGCGTCTTCCTCAACGCCTTCGAGACAGGCGGTGAGGCCCGGGCTGGCATCGGTTCATGGATCGACTATTACAACCGGCGACGCCCCCACTCGACCTTCGACGGCAGGACACCCGACGAGGTCTATGCTACGGCAGAAATGATGGAGAAATTGGCGGCGTAAAAACCAACCCGATCCACCTTAGCCAAGCCGCCAAACTGTCTCACCAAGCGGGTCCACCTCTGTCATGAACGGACTGTCCTACTATCCGCAAACCTTTTTCGAAGAAGTGCCGGACCTTCATTGCGCCGTGGACGACGCCTTGTCCCGCCTTGATAGGAACCAAGATTCGGAGGCGCGGCGGGAGGTGGCTTCCTTCCTGCGCCTCGGCAGCTGGATCGGCGGCGATCGGGACGGCAATCCATTCGTAACGGCGGAGGTGTTGCGCCAAACGGCACGCCTGCATGCAGGGACAGCTCTCCGCTTCTACATTGGTCAAGTGCACCAGCTCGGCGCCGAGCTCTCTTTGTCGGAGAGCGTGGTCCCCGTTTCTGACGCTCTGAGGGCCTTGGCGGACCGCTCGCCGGACCATTCGCCCCACCGAGCCTTGGAACCCTACCGGCGGGCAATCTCTGGGATTTACGCTCGCCTTGCTGCAACAGCCCGCCTTCTCTCCGACGAGGCGGTCACAATTCCACCTACCGCTCATGCCGAACCTTATGCCCGCGCTGGAGACTTCCTGGCTGACCTGAACGTTATTGATGCATCGCTGAAAGCGAACGGATCGGGGATCCTGGCCGGGGGGCGCCTGCGTCGGCTGCGTCGTGCCGTCGATTGCTTCGGCTTCCACCTCGCCACCCTGGACCTGCGCCAGAGTTCCGCAATTCATGAGGAAGTCGTTGCGGAACTCGTAGCAGCGGGGACGCCGGGCCTATGCTACGCCGACCTGGATGAAAACGAGCGGATCGCGCTCCTTCTGCAAGAACTCGGTACGTCGCGCCCCTTGGTCTCTCGCTACCGGCCCTACTCCGAGACGACGACGGGAGAATTGGCCGTATTCCAGGCGGCGCGGGAGGCGCAGCAATCGCTCGGTCGCGGCATCGTTCGAACCTGCATCATCTCGCAATGCCGAAGCGCCTCCGACGTGCTGGAGTTAGCGGTCCTACTGAAAGAGACTGGGCTCCTCGATCCGGAGGGCGGCAGCTCGGTCAATCTCGTGCCGCTCTTCGAAACCATCGGGGATCTGCGGGGCTGCGTCTCCGTCATGGAACGGCTGTTCTCGTGCCCCGAATACCGCCGCATCGTCGCGAGCCGCGGAGGCTTGCAGGAGGTGATGCTCGGCTACTCGGATAGCAACAAGGATGGCGGCTTCGTCACATCCGGGTGGGAACTCTATAAAGCCGAGGTCGGGCTTGTGGAACTGTTCCGGCGCCACGGTATCCGACTGCGGTTGTTCCATGGCCGCGGTGGCTCGGTCGGGCGAGGCGGCGGCCCGAGCTTCGAGGCCATCCTCGCCCAGCCCCCAGGCGCCGTGCGCGGCCAGATCCGCTTGACCGAACAGGGCGAGAGCATCTCGAGCAAGTACTCAAACCCCGAATTGGGGCGTCGCAACCTGGAAATCCTCGCAGCCGCCACCCTGGAGGCCAGCCTTCTCCAGCAAGACCGCTCCGGCACCGTGGACGCCTACCACCAAGCGATGGAGGAGCTTTCCGAGGCTGCCTTCTGCGCCTACCGCAACCTAGTCTACGAAACAGACGGCTTTGAGGACTACTTCTGGGAATCCAGTGTCATCACTGAGATCGCCACGTTGAACATCGGTAGTCGGCCGGCTTCGCGCAAGAATACGCGGCGCATTGAGGATTTGCGCGCCATCCCATGGGTGTTCAGCTGGGCACAATGTCGACTCATGTTGCCCGGCTGGTACGGCTTTGCATCGGCCGTGAATACTTGGCTAGCAGCGCATCCGGACCAGGATCTCGCCTTCCTACAATCGATGTATCGCGAATGGCCCTTCTTCCGCACCCAGCTCTCGAACATGGATATGGTATTGGCCAAGAGCAGCATCGCGATCGCGTCTCGCTACGCCGAGCTAGTGTCGGATCAAAAACTCCGTGCGCGCATCTTCGGCCGCATCAAGGCCGAGTACGAGGCCGCCGTAGAGATTGTGCTCGCGATCATGGGCCACCGCACGCTTCTTGAAGGGAACCCACTGCTGGCGCGGTCTATCCAGAACCGGTTCCCTTATCTCGACCCACTCAATCACGTACAAGTCGAGTTGTTGAAGCAGCAGCGTTGCTCAGAAGACGAGACACTGCTTCCGTCCATCCAACTCACGATAAACGGAATTTCAGCAGGGCTGCGGAATAGTGGATAGTGGCCGGAGCGGACGCAATGCTGAGAGTACTGATCATCTCGGCGCGCGCTATAATCGGCGGGGTAACTCGTTTCCGGCATGTGCGACTATCGCATCTGCTACATGGTGGCTCGGACTAACCTACGAGGTGCCCCCACATTCCCGACAGGTTCTGAGCCGCGTAGCCGTCCGCGCCTGAGAACCAGATCTGAAGCCTGATCTCGTCGGATGCCGCGAGCTGCAGCATCGTCGCGAACTCCAGGGTGATCACGCCTTCCGTCAGCACCTTCGTCTGCACGGGACCGTGCACGATTGTCGAAGCTCCCTTGAGCAGCCGAGCGCGCATGTCAGTCGGCAGGTTCGTGTCGTTCTGGTGCCAAGCGAGGCTCCCACCGATCACGTAGGTGCCCGCGATCGGTGCGACGGCCTTGTTGGCGCCGCCGTCGAACATGCCCTGGTCGTTGTAGGTGCCGTTATTCAGCGGCACCGTGGTCCACGCGGCGCTTGGGATGTAGGCATCATAGTTGACGTTGGCGGCGAACCGCGGCAGTCGCGCCATCTGCACGATACCGCTGTCCTTCAGGATCCGGATCGCGTCGAAAAACGTCGAGCCGTCCGGCGACACCTTGAAATAGAAATCGTTCCCGCCCATCAGCCCGAGCATGGCGTGAAGGACGTAGTTGGTCTGGAGCAGCAGGCCGACGTCGTCCCCGGCGGTCTCCTTGTTCATCGTATAGAGGAGCGAGCCATCGCCGCCATCGGCCGTGTAGAGCGCGGTGAAGAGCGCCTTGTTGATCCGCGCCGAGAGCGGGTTCGCCGCATCGGCCGTCGTGTTCAGGCCGAGACGGGCAGCATTCTGGATGACCGCGCCGCTGTCGGGCACGCCGACGACCTTCCGCCACACCGATCCGCTGTCGAGAACATAGAGCGTGTCGTCGGCGAGGTTGTAGACGCGCCAGCCCGGCCGCGGCTCGTGGAAGCGCCAGGCGCCGTCGAGCGCCACGGCCAGCTTATACGCTTTGCCGGACCAGGCTCCTGTCGGAGCGTTGCCAATGATGTAGCGGTCGCCATCCGCTGGTGTGGCGGGCGGATCGTTGCGATTGCGCTCCTTGATGGCGCACTGGACGATGCCGTCGATCGCGAGGAGCCCCTCGTTGACGGTGACGTGCTTCTGCGCCTGGTCCGCTGCGAGCAGCGGCAGGCCCAAGTTCGTTGTCGGCATGGTGTCCTCAGAGGGTGCTGGTGATCTCGGCCGGCACGCCGGTGCCGTAGACGCGGGAGACCTGCGCCACGGTCCAGGTCAGTGACGAGGGGAGCGCCCCGAAGTCCGTGGTCTGCTCGGAGGCCGTGTAGAGCGCCTCAGGTGCTCCAACGCGCATCGTTCGCACCGGCGTCGCGCCGTTCAGGATCGTGACGGCGTAGTCCTCGACCTCCTCACCGAGCGGCACCTCGGCGACCCAGGAGTCGCCGCCAAGGCGTGTGCGGCGGATCCAGGACAGGCGCACGTCGCCGGACGGCTGCTCGCGGACCGCAGCTAAGTGTACGGGCGAGAACGGGCGCAGACCTCGCCCTGTGTTGGTGAAGGTCACCTCCTGCGCGAGATCGCCGCTCGGGCCTTGCGGCACCGGAGCGACGCGCCACGCGATCGCGGTCCCGATCCGCGCAACGGAGAAGGTGGGCCGCGGCTGGCGCGCCGGGTCGAGCAGCACGAAGCGCGAGCCGGCGGGATGTAGGGCGATCTCTTGCTCGGTCCCGCGCTGGCCGCGGAGAAGCCGGCTCAGGCGATAGCGTCCGGGCGCAATCAGCTCGGCGGTCGTGAACTGAACGACCTCATCGCCGACCAGCGCAGCGTTGGCGCCTCCAAGCACGCGCTCGTCGGACAGGCTCTGCAGCGCGCCGTAATCGAGCTGGACCTCGAAGCTGTTGAGCGTGTCCCAGCGCCAGGCCGGCCCGGGCCCGATCGTGGTGACCGTGCTGCCGATGACCGAAGGCAGGCTCGCGACGGCGGCGACCGTGTAGTCGAGCCCGTCCGCCGTGGGCTGGAACAGCGTGGCGCCCCGGAAGCGGCCGCCGCCGAGCGGACAAGCGGCGAGGTAGAAGCTAGCGGACGATGCTTCATGGCCCTCGATCATGAGCGGCATGTCGAGGAGCTCGACCCGGACCGGCGTGACCGGCTCGGGCGCCAATGGCGGGATCGTGCCGCTGTCGGTCGGCACGGTCGCGAACTCCGGGATCCCGCCGTCGGTCGCGACGCCGCGCACCAGCACGAGCCCCGGCCGGCCATAGGTTACGGCGGTGGCACGCCAGCGGCGCAGGACGCCGTCGACCGGCACCGCGACCGTGTCAGTTGGGTCAAGGGCCAGTGCGCGTGTCGGCAGGCGCAAGTCGATCGCCTCGCGGCCCTGCCACATCTCCCGGAGCGCACGCTGCCCGATGACCTGCGCCTGCTCCACCGTGAGGACGAGCGGCAGGCTGAAAGTGGTCACGCTATCGGAGCGGCCGACCTGCTTCCGGACCGTGATGGTCGAGGACTGGTAATCGCGGCCCTCGTCCATGTGCACGACGTCGACCGCGATCGGCAGCTCGGTGTCCTGCGTGCGCTCGAGCTTCACGCGAGAGCGGTCGCCATCGTTCTCGTTCGCGCCGAGGTCGTCTGCATCGATCGGGACGATGCTCCCGGTTCCGCGCTTCACGAAGACGAGCACGCCGTCACGCTCGACCGCGTCGAAGAAGTAGGCGGTCTGCAGCACGCCGATCATGTCCCGCACGGGCTTGCGCTCGGTCACGATGTAGCCGACCACCTCGTCGTCGAGCGCGGAGGCGTCGAACTCGTCATCGCCAAGGCCCGCCTTGCGGCAAAGGTCCGCGACGATCTCGGACAGGCGCATGTTGCCGATCTTTCCCTCGATCCAGTGCCCGAGCCGGAAGTTCGTGCCGTCGCTCCAGACCTTCGTCAGCGCCGGGAACCAGGGATAGGGCCGCGCATCCCAGCACCAGACGAAACGCCGCCCGAGCATCGGCCCGCCATAGACCGGGGAGACGGGGTTGTTGGCCGGGTCGCGCCAGAACTCCTCGGTCGCTTCGATCGCGGCGCGCTGGATGACGCGGTCCACGGCGAAGTTGGAGTAGTAGGGCGCGAAGCTCTCGGCGCTCTTCGGATCGATGAAGACGTTCGGCTGGTTCGTCGCGCAGTTGACGGTCGGGAAGCCGTATTCGGTGAACCAGATGGGCTTGCCGCGCGGCGTCCAGGCCGTCGCCGGCCCGGTCGGGATCCCGTTCACCCGCGGGACGTGGCTCGTCTCCCACCAGTGCCGGATCGCCTTGATGGCATAGAGCGGATCGTCGATGGGCGAGCGCACCGGATCGTAGCCGCGGCGGTCGAGATCCCGGTCTGCCGGATCGGCGTAGTAGTAGTGCACCAGCTCGCCGCCGGCCCAGCCGGCCTTGATCGCCTCCTTGTCATGGACGGCGCGCGGCTCATCCGTGAGTGGGAAGTAGGCGTCGATCCCGACCACATCGATGTTCGGGTCGACCCAGAGCGCGTCGAGCGGAAATTCGACGTTCCCGCCGCCGCGGTCGTGGTAGCGGTACTCCGACCAGTCGGCCGCATAAGTGACGATGCAGCCCGAGCCGAGCCGCGCCTTGGCCTCCGCCGCGATCTGTCGCCAAAACGGCACTGCGGGGTAATTGCCGCTCCCGTCCCGAATGCGGTTAAGGGCCACCATCTCGGAGCCGACCGCAAAGCCATCGACGCCGCCGGCCTGCTCGCACAACGACATGCAGTGGCGCACGAAGCGCAGGTAGCCGTCGCTGCGGGTGAAGAAGCCAGGAACCGCCGAAGCCGCTCCGGTGATCCGGCCGCGCCACGGGAACGGCGCCGGGGCCGGCGGCGGGATGTCCATCATCAGGAAGGGATAGAACAGGACCTTGTAGCCCTGCGCCTTCAGGTGCTGGATCGCGCGCACGACCGAGCCGTCCGCGATCGTGCCGCCGTAATAGAGCCCGAGCGAGCCGTCCTCCTTCGTGAAGGACGACACAAGCGGCCAGGCTGGCGTCGGCAGCACCGTGCCGTCGAGGTCGTAGCGCGGGCGGCCGATGCCCATCACCGACCAGACGTGCGGGGCCGTGTCGGGCCAGTGGTCGGCATAAACACCGGTCTCGGCCGCCGGCCGGATCGCGCAGGCGCCGCAGTCGAGCGAGGTGCCGAACCAGGCGTAGACGAGGCTGATCCAGGCGACGTTCGGGACCTCGCGCTTCAGATTGTCGATCGCGACGGCGAAGTCGGCCTTCTTCGAGGCCGCGTTCGCGTTGAGGGCGGCGCGGCCATTCGATGCGGCGCCGTGGCGCCTCGAGCTGACGATCGCCGGATCGTAGGCCCACTCGCCCGAGGACGGGATCAGGCACACGCTCTCGATCAGGTGGCGCGCATCGGCCACCTCCGGGCCCGAGCCCCGGAACACCTCGATCTCGAAGTTCGGAAAGCGGTTGCCGAACGCGGTGAGGTACAGGTTATCGAGCACCAGGTAGGCAAGGCCGCGGTGCGCCGGCGTGCGGTCTGATCCCTCGACCGCTTCGATGAGCGGGTCCGGCGCCTGATCCTCCTCGCCATAGTAGAGCCGGACCTCGCCCACGTGCTCGGGGTCGAGCGGCTGCCCGTCGACCCAGATGCGGTAGATCGAGGTGACCGGCCCTTCACAGAGCCCAAGGGCAACATCGGCGTAGTAGTGATAGCTCGTCGTCGTGACGGTCTCGCCGCTTCCGCCGCCGAGGCCGCCTTTTCCGCCGCCGCTTCCGCCGACCGGCTGCGTTTCGGTGCGGACCTCCTCGCGAATGCCGCGCGTCCAGATGACGTTCGCGGGGACGCGGCCGCGGCCGTAAACTCGCGGAATCGTCTGGCCATAGGCCGAGCCGGAGAGGCGGATATCCGAGAGCTTCCCGGTCTCGGTTTTCCTGCGCTCCGATTGAGGCCCGAACAGCTCCTTGTCGATGAAGCCGCCCGCGACGGCCCCGATCAGGGCGCCGAGAGATTGCCCAAGCCCCCCTCCGAGGGCATTCCCGGCGACGCCGCCAGCGATCGTCAAGACGAGCTGTGCCATCCTGTTTACCGGGCGGGAACCTTGGGTTAAGCCAGCCGTTGCATATCTGCACAAAACAAGCTATTTAGTGCATGTATGCAGGTGCCGTAATGACCGCTCTTCAGCAGCCCGTGACAGACTGCATGCCGGCCGACCGGCAGCGCCTCGCGCTCGAGGGGTTCTTCGGGATCATGCAGCGCTGGGGCGTGGACAACGGCACGGCGCGCCGGATCCTCGGGTCGCCGCCCGAGCGCACCTTCTTCGAGTGGAAGAGGGGCAAGGCCGGGCGGGTGCCGGAGGATACCCTGCGGCGGATCGGCTACGTCGCCGGCATCTGGAAGGCGCTGGAGATCCTCTATTCCGACCCGGATCTTGCTGATGGCTGGGTGAAGCGGCCGAACGCGCATTTCGGGGGCACAACGCCGCTCGAACGCATGGCGGCCGGAGACGTGACCGACCTTGCGGCGGTCCGGGCCTATCTCGATGCCGCGCGCGCACCCTGGTCCTGAAATTGCAACGACGAGGATCGACTGGCGGCAGGCTTGGCGGATCATCGCCACCCGCTATCCGCCGATCGACCTCTTCGAGCGGGTCTCACCGAACCCTGCGGTCTGGGACGCGCTGATCGAGCTCGAGCAGCTGGTCAATCCGCGCGTGCGCGACGCGGTCGGCGAGATCGGCCTCGTGCCTCCCGAACGTCGGGTGAGCGGCCCGAACGCCTCCTGGGTCATGGCGCCCTTCACGCATCTCAACCCGAAAGGCTCGCGCTTCTCGGATGGCTCGTACGGCGTCTACTACGCGGCGGATCGGCTTTCGACCGCCATCGCCGAGACGGCGCACCACTTCGCACGCTTCGCCAGCGACTCGAACGACCCGCCTCGGCGCGAGGACATGCGCGTGCTGGTCGGCGCGGTCGCGAACGAGTTCCATGATGTCGACAGCCTGCCGGTTCACCAGCGCACCGCCGTGCTCGATCCGGATTCGTACGTGGCCAGCCGGACGCTCGCCCGAGCGTTGAGGGACGGCGGGAGCAACGGCCTCGTCTATCCCAGCGTCCGCGAGCCGGGCGGCCGATGCGTCGGCGCGTTCTGGCCCGACGTGGTGGGCATCCCCGTCCAGGAGCGGCACCTCAAATACGAGTGGGACGGCGAACGGGTGTCGCGGTATTTCGATTATGCCGAGGATCGCTGGGTCCCGCTCTGAGCCGCTCTCCCGATCACGCCCCCACCTCGAACGAGAGCTGCGGCAGTCGGTTGCCGTAGGGCGTGATATAGAGGCGCTCCATAACGACATAAGCGAGCCCGCGGTATGCGGGCGTGCGGTCTGCGCCCTCGACGGCCTGGATCAGCGGGTCGGGCATCTGCGCTTCGTCGCCGGCGTGCACGCGCATCTCGCCGACATGGGCGGGATCGAAGGCGTTCCCGTCCGCGAAGACGCGCGGCACCGCCTGGATCGGTCCGGCGCACAATGCGACGGCGACATCGCAGTAGTAATGATAGCTCACGTTCGTGGTGGTCTGCCCGCCGCCGCCACTTCCGCCTTTGCCGCCACCGCCGACGGTCTGCGTCTCGGTGCGAACCTCCTCGTCGAAGCCGCGCATCCAGATGATGTTCGAGGCGAGCCGTCCTCTGCCGTAGAGCACCGGGATGACGCTGCCGTACGACGAGGACTGGACGCGAAGGTCCTGAAGACGCGCGCCATAGACGGTCTGGTCCGGCGTGTCCGAGCCGAACAGCTGCTGATCGACGATGCCTCCCACATAGGCGCCGACCGCCCCGCCGATCGCACCTCCGATTCCCGGCAGGAGCAGGTTGCCAAGGACGTAGCCGCCGACAGTGAGGACGATGCGCGCCACGGGTCAGTCGCCGATCCCAGGGAGCCTGAACGCATGCCGGAGCCTCGGCCGCCACAAAGGCGAGAAGCCGTGCTCGACCACACGCCCGGCCTCTTGGTAGCAGTGGATCAGCCCGCCTTCCGGTGTGAGGAAGGCGCAATGATGCGCGGGTCCCTTGCCGGCGCCGAACAGCAGGATGTCGGCGGCGCTCGCGTCCTCCGGCGCGATCTCCTGGCAGTGCTGCTTGAAGCCGAAATACATGCGCGGCTCGGCGTGGTAGAGGTGCCAGGTCGGCGTGTAATCCAATGCGAGCGGCACGGGCCCGACGAACTTTTCCGCCACGCCGCGAACGAAGCCGATGCAGTCGCAGCCCACGCTTTTGACCGACGCCTGATGGTGCCAGGGCGTGCCGAGCCACGTCCGCGCCTCGGCGATCACGTCTTCGCGCGTGAACGCCATCAGCCCTTCACCGGATAGGAGAAGACCTTGTCGTTGCCCGGGATATGCGGCTCGCCGCGGAAGTTCAGGATGTTCCCGTAGCGTCCGCTGCAGGTCTCCGGGGTCTTGTCGCAGCCGGCCACGAGCCGGACCTGGTCGCCCACCGCGATGGGGCGCGGCATCGGCGTGAACAGCTGGACCGACTGGTTGAGATGCTGCAGCACCTCGGTCGAGGCGCCCGCGTTCGCGCCCGAGAGGAACGTGCAGGTCCCGAAGGTGTAGAAGCCGGACGGCCGGGCAGTCGGGACGGTAAAGGTGTCGCCGGCCGCGACGGCGTTGATCGCCAGCATGTCGGTGAGTGGAGCGAGGTCGACCTTGCACTCGCTCGACCCGAAATCCGTCCGGCACAGCCGCGAATAGAGCCGGCCCGAGGTCTGCTGCAGCTTGTTGGCGACCCCGCGCACCTCGGCCGAGAAGCGCTGGTCGGCGCGCTTGACCTCGCCGAGCCAGCCGCGCCGGAGCACGACGCGGCCCATGGAGAGGTCGGCCCAGTTGACGATGAAGATGTCGATGCGCGCGCCGTCATAGAGACCGTTGGAGAGATCCTGCGCCTTTAGCGCCTCGTCGTCGAGGAAGCCATCGACGTCGAGGTTGTCGACCGAGAGGTCTGAGCCGGACTTGATCGCGGACGGCAGGAAGCCAGTCGAGGCCGTGTAGACGAGACCGTCGACCACGAGGTCCTGGTCGTGATCGGTGAATCCCCGCACCCAGCCGTCCGTGCGTTCCAGCCGCCAGCAGGTGGCGAGCGTGGTCACCTCGCCGGCGATGTGCGCGGCGAGCTCGGGCGTCAGCGTCTTCATGATCAGGCCCGGATCTCGACGATGGCGATCGAGGAGACCTGCTGGAGGTGGTAGGCGGTCGCGACCACCGGCAGATGGTCGGTGTCGAACCGGCATGGCACGTCGAAGCGGAAATCGGCATAGGGCTGCGCAGACGGCGCGGACGGGAAGGTCACGAGCCCTGTCAGATGATTGATCGAGACGCCGGGCGCCGGCGCGCCGCTCACGCGCACGACGACACTGCCGGCCTCTGGCTTGGTGATCAGGCGCAGGTCTGCCGAGGGTCCGCTGGCATAGGTCTTGGCGAGCTTCCAGACGAGCGGGTCCGCCGTCGCGACGAGCGGCTGGTCCGTGGCGTCGAAGTCGGTCCAGTCGCGGAAGCGGAAGCCATAGGCGCGGCCCTTGCGCGCGCGGAAGAACGCGATGACCTCCGCCATCTGCTCGCGGGTGCGAATGCCGGTGCCGATATCATAGCGGGCGCGTGCGGCCGCCCAGTTCACATTGCGCTGCTCGAAGCCGGAGGCGACCGAGACGATGTCGGTCGAGTATTCCGGACCGCCGGTCGCGCCGCGAGCGATCGCATCCGGGAAGCGGACATCGTGGAAGCCGGTGCTCACAGGTTCCGCCTCGCGCGCTCGACCGCGGCCGCCATCTCGGCGGTGATCTGGCCCTGAGCACGCCGGAACGAGGACGCATCAGGGGTAGTCACGTTGAAGGTCAGCATCACGGGCTGACCTCCGGAAGAGCGGCCGAACGCGTAGGCGCGGGCTTCGGCCCGGCTGAGTACCCGCTCGCCGCGCTGCAGGATGGCCGGCACCTCGTCCGGCCGCAGATACGCGCCTTCGTGCAGACGCGGCGCGCCGGCGAAGGCGAGCGCTGGGACCATGCGCCCAGGCCCGCCGGCCCCGACGAGGCCGCCATCGTGGAACAGCCCGGCAAAGAGCCGGCCGATGAGGCCGCCTGCGTCCGAGAGGGTCGGCTGGTTCGACCCGAACAGGAAATTCTTGAGGGGGTTCATGACGGCGAGCTTGATGAGCTCGCGCGTGATGTCCTGGAGGGCGGCGCGTCCGGCGTCGGACCAGCTCTTCCAATCCGTCTTGCCCTGCGTCAGCACGTCGGCGAAGCGGTCGAGGGCAGAGCCAACGGCGCTCTCGAGAGCGCGATAGGCGGCGTCCTGGCGCTGCAGCTCCTGGGTCAGCCGCTCGATCCTGCCCGCATTCTCGACGATGGCGCGGCCTTCCTCGGAGGCGAGGTCGATGCCGCGCTGGCGCAGACCCTGCTCGGCCCTAAGCTGCGCGATGACGACGTTGCGTTCGGAAGCGCTCTGGCCCACCAGCGATATCTGCCGCTGGAGCAGGCCGATCTCGTCCTCCTGGTCCCGGAGCGCCTGCCTGCCGGCAAGCTGGCGCGTGAGCTCGTCAACGCGCCGGGCATCGGCGATCGCCTGCTGTCCCTCGGCGCTGTCGGCGTCGATGCCGCGCTGGCGGAGCTGCTGGATGGCGCGGAGCACCGCCAGCTCTTCCGAGCGCTTCGCGACCGAGGCGCCGACGAGCGCGATCTGGCGCTCGAGGAGGGCGATCTCGTCGCGACGGTCCTGCAGCGCCTCGCGGCCGGTGAGCGTCCGGCCCAGAGACTCGGCCTGGCGCGCGGCATCGATGTAAGCCCGAGCCTCCTCCGACGCGAGATCAACGCCGCGCCGGCGCAGTTCCTGCTCGACCCGCAAGACCGCAAGCGCTTGGCCGCGGCGCGCGACGGAAGCATCGACGAGCGCGACCTGGCGCTGCAGCAGCTCGATCTCGCGACGCTTCTCCTCGGTCGCCGACAGGGTCTGGCTACGGCTCTCCTCCGCGAACAGCCGCCCGTACGCCTCGCGGAGGCGCTCAATGACGCGGGTCAGGGTCTCACGAGCGTCGCCCTCGGCAAGCGCCTGTGCGGTCAGGAGCGGGCGCAGGGCCTGCTCGACCTGCATCGCCTGCTGCGCCTCGGACGAGACGAGCGCGCCCGAGGCGACGAGATCGTTGACGCGCTTCTGCGCGCCGGCCTGGCTCGCGAGGTCACCGACCTGCTTTGCCGCCTGGGCGGCGGTCTCGGCGATGCGCTCGCGCAGCGCCTGCCGGGCGCGCGCCTCCGCGTCAATCCCCTCGCGCGCCTGCTCGACCAGCGCCTGTCGCCGAGCCTCGGTGCGCTCGGCGGCTTCCCCGCTCTGAAGATACGCGTCGGCAAGCGCGAGGGTCGCCCGAATCGAGGCCTCGGCGGCCGAGTTCTGCGCAACGACGGCTTGCGTCGCGGCGTCCACGGCCGGCCTATACCTCGCCAGCTCGGCGGTGACCCGGGCATAGGCCGCCTCCACCTGCCCGACGTCGGCGAGCTTCGAACGGGTGAGCGGGTCATCGAGCGCGGCTCGAAGCTGGCGCTGCTGCTGCAGGAGGCGTTCCAGCTCGCGTGCGCCCGGAACCAAGTCGCGGGCGACCTCGCCGGCGCGGACCGACAGCTCGTTCGCGCGCGCGTCTGCTGCGATCTGCGCCGCGCGCCGCTGCTGCTCGTCGAGCTGGCGCTCAAGCTCGGCGATGCGCCGCTCGACCTGCGGCAGCATGAGCGGCACGACGTTGCCGCGGGCGTTCTCGCGCAGGCGGTCGCGTTGCCATCTTAGCAGGTCGAGCTCTTCGGTAGGCGAGCGCCCCAGGGCGGCGCGGTCCACCGACTTGCCGATCGCATCCCAAGCGTTCGAGGCCTGGCGCGCGACGAAGCCCCAGGCTCGGCCGAACGCGTTTGTCGCGGCTTCAGCATCGGCGAGCGCCGGCCCGAGCGCGTTGAGGAGGACGCGTTGCGCCTCGGTCCGGTGGTTCTGGTCGACGAGCGTGCGGACGTACTGGCGCGTGCGGTCGTCGAGGAACGACAGCTTCGCGTTCAGGTCGTCCGCGCCGCGCGCCGGATCGGCGAGCGCCTTGGCCAGCTCCTCTGCCCCGGCCTTGGCATCGACGCCGAGGGTGACGCCGTAGTTGCGGGCGATGGCGATCGCCCGTCCCATTTCCTCCGCGCCGACCTTGCCGGTGCGCAGGAACGCGACCTGCATCTCGCGGGCGGCGCGGACGGAGACCTTGCCCGCCTCCGCCGAACTCTGCGCGACCCGCTCCAGCTCACCGGCGGTCGCGCCCGACGCCCGGCCGACGCCGGAAAGCGCGGTCTCGACCGCGCGCGCCGAAGCGTCGTGGGAGATCCACGCCGCAGTCAGCCCGGCGACCGCGACGGCAACGCCGGCGATGATCCCGCCGACCACGCCGATGGACGAGCCGAGCGTCGCGATCGTGCCGCGCAGGCCGCCGAAGGCCTGCGTCACCTGTCCTCCCTGCTGGAGCAGGATCGTCATCGGGCTGGCGCCGGAGGCGAGCGACGCCACCACGTCGTTGAAGGTGTATTGCAGCGTGAGAAGCTGGTTGCGCGTGAGGCCTGTCGCGCCGCCCACGCCCTTGATCGCTCTCTCGGTCGCCTCGAACCGCTGCCGGGCGAGCGCCTGCGCCGCCGTATGCTCCGCGGTCGTGATCGCGCCCCGCTGCGCGAGCGCCGCGTATTCCGCGAGCTCGGCGTTGAGGCGCGCTTGGGCGGCCCCGAGCGGGTCGATCTGGGCGCGCACCGCCTTGGCGCGCGCCTCGAAGTCGGCCGCTTCCCTCGCCGCCTGCTCGAAGACCTCGGCCGAGTCGCGCGCCGACTTCGGCGCGGGACGATCGATCCCGAGCACCGCGTTGTAGCGGCGCTGCGCCGCGTCGGCTTCGCCCGCCAGCCGCGCCGCTTCGGCCAGGCGCTTCAGCCGCGCGACGTCGCGGTCGGTCGCTGCGCCGGCCCGATCGAGCGCCGCCTCGACCCGACCGAGCGCCGCTTGCCCGCTCTGGCCGACTTCATCGAAGGCGCGCTTGACCTCCGCCTTCCCCTCGACCCCGAGACGGATGGAGACGGAAGTGGCGCTCATGGGAGGTCAGCGTCCCGGCGATAGGCGGCGACGACGATCGGCTCGATTTCGGGGAGGGCGTCCACCAGAAGCGGCGAGAGCGCGCCCATGGCGTCGGCGAGGAGGAGGATGGCGCCGAAGTCGAGGGCGTAGACGCCGCCCATCACGGCGCGGACCTGGCCGGCCGAGCGACGGATCACGCTCCAGGCGAGAATGCCTTCCGACGTTCGCGGCGCATGCTCGTCATAGGGGCAGCCCTCGCATCGCGATGGGCAGGCGGCGCAATAGTTCTCGCCCCCGCCGAAGTGCCACTCGGCGAGAGCGGTCAGGCGTTTTTTTCCGCGTCCTGCGCGATGGCTGGGCCGACATAAAGGCGGTCGATCGCGTCGAAGGCCGGCCAGTGTTCGAGAAGCTGGTCGATGCGCTCCGGTGTCGGCTCCACCGGCTGGCCCTCGGCGTCGCCGATGCCTTCCCAACCGACGATGCCGGAGCGGGCGAGCGCGCGCGTGAAAGCTTCTCCGGCTGTAATAGTGGCATCGGGAGCTTCGCCTTTCTCCTTCAGGATCTCCGCAGCCGCCGCGCGCGCGAGCAGCATGGCCGCAACGGAAACCGGCCTGACCTGGACCCGCACGCCGGGCAGAAGGTCGAGCCAAAAGGGGTCGCGCGAAGTAGGTTCCAGCCTAAGCATGGAGTGTTCTCCTCAAGAGGATTGAAGCTGGTTCTAAATGCGGCACATCCGGATTGGCGCTGGCTTGCAGCCCGCGTCAGGAGACTACGATCACAGTAGCTGAGGGGGCCGCCGCTGGGGCATTGATCCTAAGACGCTGATATCACGGCAGCTTTCCCAGGGCGGGTCGCCTTATTATTTGCCTTTGCGGTATCGCTCGAAGCAGATACGGTTGTCCTTGGGATGGTGTGATCGATAGCGTTCACTCCTCCGCGGAGCCGGTGTTCATGAAAGCCGCGGCGAAGTTCGAGCACGATCTGGTTTCTGAAGGTCCGAGTAAGGATCGGCGCCGGGCCTCGCGAGCGATCCGCTGGCTGCGTCTCTCGATTGTTGCATCACTCCTTATTCCGCTTTCGATTTTCGCCTTTGCAGCCTGGCACACGAGGGGCGCAGCTCTTGCAGACGCGCAGGCAGACGCGCTCCGCAGCGTTGCCACCGTGGCCGAGCACGCGCTTAAAGTTATCGAGACGAACGGCCTTGTGCTCGACATGGTCGACGAGGCTACGCGTGGCCTCTCCTGCGCCGAACTTCGCGCCTCGACCGACATCCCGGCCTCGATGGCTCGGATGATCCGACACGCCCCTCAGATCGAGACCGTCTTCGTGCTCGACGAGCGGGGGACCATCTGCACCGCGAGCCAAGCTGACAGGATCGACAATAGCAGCAGGGCCGACCGGGATTACTTTGGTGGCGCTCGCGAGGCTCCGCTTGATCAAAAAACGGGCGAGCCGGCCTTCTACATCGGGCGAGGCCTCATCGGGCGTATCGGCAATGTGCCGTTCTTCTCCATGGCGCGCCGGCGCTCCGCGCTGGATGCAGACGAGCGTGAGTTCAAGGGGGTTGTGCTTGCGGCCATTGAGCTGAAGTACATGATCTCCTACTGGCGTGGGATCGCCGTCCCCAATATGAGGCAGCGGATCGCGCTGTTTCGGGCGGACGGAGCGCTCCTTGCGCGCTCAGCCGAGCCACAGGTACAGCAGCCGAACCCGGCGTTGGAATCGCGGACTGCCACGACCTGGGCCGGAGCGCCGGAAGGTGTGGTCATCGGCCCTTCTCCGCTCGACGAAGTCGAGCGGGTGCGGGCGTGGAAGGCTCTCCCGCGTTGGGAGCTTGTTGCGCTTACGAGCTTCGACAAGGACGTGGTGCTTCGACCCTGGCGCGAGGCGATCCTCGTTTATGGGTTCACTGCGGTATTGGCCTCTCTGGCTCTCGTTAGCGTAAGCGCGTCAGCCATGTGGTGGGTCAGGCGCGAAGAGGCTGCCGCCCGGCAGGGCCGAGCGGAGCTGGCACGGCGGCTTGAGGCCGAGTCCCAGCTCCGGCAGGCCCAGAAAATGGAAGCATTGGGGCAGCTCACGGGCGGCGTCGCACACGATTTCAATAATCTCCTCATGGCGATGACCGGCAGCTTGGAACTGCTTCGCAAACGGCTCTCTGTTATGGGCGGGAACGGCGACGATCCCCGGGTCGTGCGCCTTCTCGACAATGCTCAACAGGCGGCACAACGGGGGGCAGTCCTGACGCAGCGCATGCTAGCGTTTGCACGGCGCCAGGATCTCCAGCCTCAGGCTGTCGATGTCCCTGAGTTGGTGCGCGGCATGTCCGAACTGTTGCGGCGCTCGCTTGGCCCGCTGGTAGATGTCGAGACGCGGTTCTCCATCAATCTGCCCCCGGCGCATGTCGATCCCCACCAGCTAGAGATGGCCCTCCTCAACCTTGCGGTGAACGCTCGTGATGCCATGGCCGGGGGAAGCCGGGACGGAAAGATCACGATTTCCGCGCACGAGGAGACCATCGGCCTTAACCACTCTGCCGGGCTCAAGCCGGGTTCTTTTGTTTGCGTATCGGTGACCGACACTGGCGAGGGCATGGATGAGGCGACGTTGGCGCGGGTGACGGAACCGTTCTTCACCACGAAAGGCGTGGGCAAGGGTACGGGTCTCGGGTTGTCCATGGTGCATGGTCTTGCTGAGCAATCAGGAGGGCGTCTTATCTTAAAAAGCCGAAAGGGCGAGGGCACGACAGCCGAGCTATGGTTGCCTCGGGCCGAGGTCGCGGAGCTTGTGTCCGTTCCTGCGACCGAAGTCGTCGAAACACCAAGTCAAGCGATCGGGCGGCCTACAGTTCATACGGTGCTGCTCGTTGATGATGATCCACTCGTGCTCTCGGGCACCAGCGGTATGCTCGAAGATCTCGGCCATGCCGTGATCGAGGCCTCTTCTGGTCAGGAGGCGCTCGAAATGGTGCGGACGGGTGCGCGCATCGACCTCATCATCAGTGACTACGCCATGCCGGGAATGGATGGGCTTCAACTCGCAACAGAAGTCCGCGTCATTCGGCCGAGCCTACAAGTGATCTTGATGACTGGCTATGCAGAGCTGCCTGATGACGCGGAGCTGGACCTCCCCCGCCTTGCAAAACCATTTACCCAAACAGCGCTCGCCAAAGCGTTGGTTGAATTGCGAGCGCGTTCTCGGGACCGCTCGAACGTGGTATCCCTGAAACAACGCTGAATTGCTGACGCTCAGTTCGCGGTCGAATGTTCTTCTCCTAGGAGATTAAGGATATTCAATAGGTCGCTGCGTCATTCGTCAGCACGACCGTGCAGCTCCTACCGAGAACCGGGTCTTTGGCCGCCTGCCACGAGAACGCGGCCTGCACGCCGGCCGGTCCTTGGATCGGGGTCTTCGGCCGCGGCAGGAAGACGCTGTGAAACGTAAATAGCAGCGATTTGTTCGCGTCGATCGACCAGCCGAAGGAGAGCTCGCACGGGTCGCCCGAGGCGGACTGATCGAGAAGCGTCGTGTCGGCGAAGCGGACCGTGACCGTGCCGGTGACGGCGACGAGTCCGGGATCGGCGTCGGCGATGCGTCCGTCCGGGCGGATCACCTCCACTTTGTCCAGGTTGTTCGAGTAGCTGAACTCGGCCGAGACGACGTTCCCGACTGCCGTTCCGTCCCGCTTCACCTCGCCCTGGAACTGGCTGAAGCGCTCGATCACGGCCTCGGTCGGCGAGCCCGACTGCGAAGCGGCAAAGCGCGTCTCGCCCTGCGCGATCAGGCCCATGGTGGCCGTGAGCAGACCCGAGCGCTGCAACTGGATCTGCATCGTATTTGCTCGCACGCCGACATTGAGGCCATAACTCGGGACCTCCGGCATGCCGATCTGAACGGTCATCGAGGGCAGCGTGAGCGCGCCCGAGACGAAGGTGTGGGCATAAACGCCAGTCGTCTCGACCGAGGTCGGCGACCCCATCAGCAGCTTCAGCCAGTTGCCGAAGTTGCGAAGGTCAACGGGCACGACCACGTCGCCCTCGTTGTTCACGACATCCCGGCTCGGCGGCAGCGGTTCGCGGCCGTAACCGAGGAGATCGCTTGCGATCAGGCCCTGCTCGTCGCCGAGCGCCGCCGACACGAAGGGGAGCTTCTTGAAGCCTGAGACCGGAGCGGTGCCGTAGGTGGTCTCGAACGCCGCCGCCATAACGGCGTTGGCGCCGCGCGCGCGTGCCATGGAAGATCTCCAACGATGGTCAGGGTCAGTTCAGCGGGTCGGTCGTGCCGTAGACGGCCACCACAAAGGCTTCGGCGAAGCGAGCCGGGATCGCCCCGAGGGTCTCGGCGTCGTCGGTTGCGGGCGCCTCGACCTCGAGGAAGTCGCAAAGTCCGCCGAGCGTCCGGTCCGCTTGGACGGCCTCTCCGATTGCGCCAAGCATGCCGTCGAGGATCTGCTCGCGGGGCAGCGAGGAGCTTTCGTAGGCCGCCACTTCGATCGGGACCCGGTGCGAATAGACGTAGGTCAGCGGCGAGAGAAGCACCTCCGGCTCGCCGGGATCACCGTCGCGGACCACCACGAGCCCGCCGGGCGGGATGCGCTCAGGCTTCGCAAGGTTGCGCTTCACCTCGGCGTTGGGCAGCGCGCCGGCGACGAGCGCCTTCACGGCGTCGATCACCTGCTCGCGGCGGCTGGTCATGAGAGCGTCCAGTGTCGGGCGATGTAGCCGGGCACGCGCGCGGCTTGCTTCCTCGCGACCGTTCCGATGTCGAGCCGCTTCCTGAGCGAGACCTGAGGGACGAGGATGAAGACCACGACGGTGGCGTCACCGGTCTTGCGCCGGTTGCGCGCCGCGAGCCCTCGCGAAGTGACGCGCGCGCTGTCGGCGACGAGCAGCGAGGGGCGGCCGCGGCGATAGACGAAGCGGAGCTTCATCCCGGTACGTCGCTCCCAGCCTGCCGGTGTGATGCGCTCGCGCCTGCCGGTGGCGCCGCGCCCGACTGCGCCGGCCGCTGGCGTCGGGATGGGGAGGAAGAGGCCACGCCCCGAGCGGATGGTGACGCCGCGGTCGAAGGCGTCGATGAGTTTCGGCGCACGCGACCAGGCGAAGGCCGCGGCCTCCATGCTGTCGCCCGCTTCAGGAAAGACCTTGCCGCGCCAGGTGCGCGCGAGCCGGTCGCCGAGCCCGGCGGATACGACCTGCTCGCGCAGCTCGCCTTTCAGCGCGTCGGCCGCGTCGCGCATCCCTGACGTGACCGCGCGCTCGATCGCCTTCTCGGTCCCGGCGAGCGCCTTCCCGAGATCGGGACGCTGCATTGTGAAGCGCATCGGATCAGACCTCGGCGGCCTCGCAGGTCATGACCAGCCCGAGCGGGCCGGAAAGCGGCGGGGCAATCAGGCGGAACGTCTGCAACCCGATCTGGATGAGGTCGCCTTCGGCGATGTCCGGGGCCTCCGACCGGCGGACCTCGATGAGGATCGCCGGCATGATTGCACGCGAAGACCCGAACTCCGCGATCCCGCTCGGCTGCTTCCGGACCACACGGACAGGGGTGGCCCCGATGCCGCCCGGCCGCCAGACGGCCTCCTCCCCAATATTCGGGTCGGAGAAGATCGCGTCCAACGCGGCTTTGAGGTTGTCCACGGAACCTTAACCTTCTTCAGGCCTTCTCTTTCCACAGAAAGGATTGCGTGCTACAGTTTCCATAGATCAGGAGGGATCCGATGGCCACAGCCCAGGTTGAGAGGGGCGCGGCGCCGGTCGAAGGGCCGGTCCTCGGAAAGGCCGTTGTTCGAGCCGCCGAGCGCCTTGGGCTCACCGCCCGCACGCTGGGAACCGTGGTCGGACTTTCGGAGCCGACCGTGTCGCGCCTGAAGCGGGGGGAGTTCACTCTCGAGCGCGGCACGAAGCCGTTCGAGCTCGCCGTGCTGTTCGTGCGGCTCTACCGTTCCCTCGATGCGATCGTCGGCGGCGACGAGAGTGTCGCGAAGGCGTGGCTGCGCAACGAGAACACCGTGCTCGGCGGCAAGCCGATCGAGAAGATTCAGACCGTGCCGGGGCTCGTCGATGCCATCGCCTACCTGGACGCCCGACGCGCTATCGTCTGAGGCGCGGGCCTATCAGGGGCGGTGCTGGCGCCTGGTCGAAGCGCAGCATCGCGTCTCGACCCTGAAGCTCGTCGACACGCTCGACGAGCAGACCCTTCTCGAGGATCTGATCGAAGAGACCAAGCCGCCGGTTCCACCGGAGTGCCGGCATCTCGATTATCTGTTTTCCACCCCGTTCCGATATGGCGCCCTCTACCCGCACGGGTCGCGGTTCCGTCGCGCCGGGCGGACGCTCGGCGTCTACTACGCGGCCGAGGAGCCCCGCACGGCCGTCGCCGAAATGGCCTTCTACCGGCTTCTCTTCTTCGCCGAGTCGCCGGGCACGCCCTGGCCGTCCGATCCCGGCGAGTACACCGCCTTCGCCGCCGCGGTCGCGAGTGAGCGCTGCATCGACCTCACGACGTCTCCGTTCGCGGCAGATAGGGCGCGCTGGACGCACCTGACCGATTACCGAGAGACGCAGGACCTCGCGGAAGCCGCGCGCGCGGCGTCAATCGAGATGATCCGTTACGAGTCGGTGCGCGATCCGCATGCCGGCGCGAACCTCGCGCTCCTCACCTGCGTGGCGTTCGCCGAGCCCCGACCCGTCGAGCGGCAGACCTGGCGCATCCGCTTGAGCGCATCTGGTGTTCAAGCCATCTGCGAGTTCCCCGAGATGCGGATCGGCTTCGACCGAAACGCCTTCGCTGCCGATCCCCGGATTGCAGCCTTCGACTGGGACCGCTAGCCGGTCCGGGTCATCAGTTGCTAGAGAAAATCCGGACCGCAAGCCCGGGGCGCTTATTGACGGGGAGGATCGACGCCTCGGTCTTGACATCAATGGCGCTGCCGTCGAGGCGGGCGATCTGCCGGGCATACATCGGCAGGCCGACCGTGTTGACGGTCTCGATGAGGTTCGCGGGCGCGCCGTAGGTCACGAAGGTGTCGAGCGTGCCGAGCGGGAACGCGAGCCCCTCGTTCGCCGGCAGCAGCGTCTCGGTTGCGCCGGTGGAAAGCGTGACCGTGGCGTTGTATTCCTCGAACACGATGCCGGCGAAGGGAAAGCGCCGACGCGTGTCCTCCCGCAGCGGCTGCGCGCCCGTCGAGGAATAGTACTTGTAGGCCTCCTCGACCTTGGCATGCCCGATGAGCTTGTCGAAGAAGCCCGGCGAGACGAGCGCGAGGACGCTCGTCATGGTCTCGCCCTTCAGCTCGCCTTCCACCTTGCGCAGGACCTCTCGGACCTTCGCCTGCACGTTCGTCGTCGCCGTGCCGAGCAGGAAGTCGACCGACTGCTGCGCCAGCCCAAACTCGCTGAAGTAGTCATAGAGCGTGATGCCGGCGCCGTCCTTGACGATGCCGCGCAGCGCGTTGACCTCCATGTACTCGCGGGTCTGCGCATGCTTCGCCCGGATCTTGGTGAGCTTGCGCTCCATGATGGTGGCGAGCGGGTCGGCGGCGTCCGACAGGCCGAAGCCGCGCACGCCCTGAACGTCCTGCGGCGTGATCGAGTCGTCGTGCGGGATCCAGGGGATAGTGAATGAGCGCATCGAGCGCGCGTCTCGGTTCGCGACCGTGGGCGGCCCGCCGAGCGGGACCGTGGGCAGGAGGTTCAGCACGCCCTCCATCTGCTCGATGATGACGCTGCGCTGCGTCACGCCCTCGAAGCGGAACAGGCCCATCTGGCCGAGGCGCGTGTAAATGTTCGGGAGGAGGTTGATGGCCTCCGTCATCTCGGCGAGCGAGTATCCGCCCGCGTCGAACGGGTTCGTGATCACGGGCATCGTGAGGCTCCGAGGGATTTAGGGACGGGTGTTCGTCAGACGGTGGTGCGGACGACGAGGCCCGCCGCGGCGAGCTGCTCTTCCTTGGCGGCCCGCTCGGACGCCGTGTCGACCGATGCGTCGAAGCGAAGCCCGGCGCGCGACAGGAGGACGGGACCGCGCGCGACGACGACTCCGGGCTTGTCGGCCGCGGTCGCGTCGACGGCCTCGACCAGCACGGCGACCGCAGTCTCCGCGCCTTCCGCTCCGGCGACCACGGCAGCCGGCGAGAGGCGATGCTTGCCGGAGGCGGTGATCTTCCCGAGCACGGCGCCGAGCGGATAGCTCGTGCCGGCGAGCAGCGTGATCACCTCGCGGGTGTAGGCTGGGTAGACCTCCCACTTGACGAGATCGCCGAGGGTCGGACCCTTGGTGAGAACAGCCATGCGCGCCTCCCTCAGCTACGGGCCGCCGCGCGCTCGCGGGCGCGCTTGACGATCGGGCTCTCGGCCGTCGGCTTTCCCGGCGCGGGGGCGGCCGCGATGACATCCGCCGCGGCGCTGCGCTCCGCGAGCGTGTCGAGCACGGTGCGTCGGAGGGCGTCGGGCTTGATGCCCTTGCGCATGGCGTCAGCCGCGTCGACCGACACGCCAAGCCGCGCGCCTTGCGCCGCCACATCCGCGATCTCCGCGTATTCGGCCCGATAGCGCTCGGCGGGATCGTGCGCCGGAGGCAACGGCGGTGGCGCCGGATCGCCCGCTGGCGTTGGTGGGGTTGGCGTTTGCGGCGGAGTGCCGGGCTTCGGCTCGACCGGTTCAGAGACCGGTGTCTGCGGGACTGGGTCGGTCTGGCCCGGTCCCTTCTCTTTGGGTTGCTTGTCTTCTGCCATGGCGAAACTCCTCCTAAGGATTGGTGCGACGAGGGTGGTTAGGGCGGGTTGGGAGCGGTCGAGATCGGCGACGACGTCGCCGACGACGCTCTCAAGCGTGCCGACGCCGTCGGCGAGTCCCGCGGCGACGGCGAGCTCGCCGCGGTAGATCGCGGCCTCGGTCGAGCGGATCGCTTCCGGCGTCGTCCCGCGGTTCGCGGCGACGATCGCGCAGAGTTCGGCATGGAGGCGATCGACGTCGGCCTGGATGGCGGCGCGGGCGCGGTCCGAGAGAGGCTGGTGCTCGTTGCCGTCCACCTTGCGGTCGCCCGCGAACACGTAGGTCCAGGCGAGCCCGGCCTGCTTGTCGGCGCCGCTCTCGTCGACGTGCACGGCGACAACGCCGATCGAGCCGACCTCCGCCGTCCGCGTAACGATCAGCCGATCGGCGGCGGATGCGACGGCATAGGCCGCCGAGAGCGCGGCCTCGTTCGCGACCGCATGGAGCGGCTTGTCGTAGCGTTCCTTCAGATCGCGGAGCGTTCCTACCGCGTCGAAGAGGCCGGCGACTTCGCCGCCCGGCGAGTCCACCTCGAGCACGACGGCGCGGACATCCTGATCGGCAAAAGCCTGGGCGACGGCGCCAACCAGGTCGCCATATGCGATCGCACCGAACAGGGCCGACAGCCAGTCGTTCCGGGCGACCAGCGGCCCGAGCACCGGCACGACCGCAATGCCGCCGTCGACGACAGCATAGGGCGCCGCCTCCTGACGCGGCTCCGGCCACGCCTCGTCCGCGGGGAACGCGAGCAGGGCCGCGAGACGGTCGCGCGCGAACGCGAGCGGCCGACCGGCGAGCCTCGCGGCCGCCGGTGCGCTGATCATCGGCATGGCGGGGTCTCAGGTTACGGGGGTCGCGTCCGTCGGGGGAGGAGACGCGTCCTCCCCGGAGGTGTCGTCCTGCGGCGCAGGATCGGCCGAGGCGCTCGACTGGATGAACGATAGGCCGAGCCGGCGCTCACGCGCCTGGTCGGCGGCAATCTCGGCATCCACCTGCTCGGCGTCGTAGCCACGCTCGGCGAGCGCCTGCGTGCGGCTTTTCAGCCCGGCCGCGATCTGTTCGACCTCGGCCTTGGTGTCCTTGGCGGGATCGACCCAGTCCCACTTCGGGGGCAACCAGGCGCAGGCGAGGACCTCGCGCCGGCGGCGCTCGTAGCGCGGCACCTCGAGGGCGCCGGACACGACCGCCGTGTCGACGAAGCGCGCCCAGACGCGGCGGCAGAACTGGAATACCATCACGGCGTGCTGGTAGGCCTCGACACGGCGCCGGAACTCGAGAAGCGCGAGCCGCGCGTTCGAGTAGTTCGCGCGGATCATGTCGTTGGACAGATAGGCGTAAGGCACGCCGAGCGCGGCCGAGACCTGCAGCAGGGTCCGATACTGGAACGGCTCGTAGGTCGCGCCGACGTCGGCCGGGGCCGAGGTCTGGATCTCCTCGCCCGGCTCCAGCATCACGACTTGCCCAGGCTGCAGGTCCATCGTGCGCTCCTCGGCCTCGTCCTTGCCCTCGCTGGCATCGAACGGCTCGCCGGGAGCTGGGGTCGTGATGAAGAGCGCGTGCATCGCCGTGACCTTTTTCCGGTCGAGCTCGGCGTCGTCATACTGGTCGAGGAGGAACAGCTTCACGATCGCGGGCGCGAAGCGCGAGATCCCGCGAAGCTGTCCCGCATCGACCGGATCGACGAGGTGCACGACCTCGCTCGCCGGCACACGGACGACCTCGCCCGAGACGTCCGGATCGGTCGTGTCGCCTGGATGCCGGCGCAGGAAGTGGTAGGCGACGCGCCGCCCGATGCCGTCGAACTCGATCCCCTGTCTCACGACGTTGCCATTGGCGAGCCGCTCCGAGCGCGTCGAGGGCAGCATCTCGGAAGGGATCATCTGCAGCTGTAGCGGCACCACCAGCCCGTCCTCTGACCGGCGCGGGCGGAAGCGGAAGAACACCTCGCCGGCGATGAACACCTCGCGTGCTGCGCGCCGCTGCAGGCCGTAAAGGTCGGTGAAGCCTTCCGAGTCTGCCTCGTCGGTCCAGTCGAGCCAGAGGCGCTGCAGCGCTGCCTTCAGCTTCGCATCCTGCACCAGCGAGGACGGCTTGATGCCGGCGCCGACGACGTTGCCGGCCCAGCTCTCGATGGCGTTGGCGGCATAGCCGTTGTTGCGCACGAGGAAGCGCGCCCGGGCCGTGATGTCCGGGCCCGCCGCGGCGATCAGCGTGTTGAGGTGCGCACGGCTCGGCTGGAAGCCGCGCAGGCGACGGTTGGCGTAGCCCGCCTCGAAGCCGCCCACCATCGCGCCCACGCGGCGGCGCAGGCGCTGCAGCGTTGCAAGCATCGATCACAGGCCCTTGCTCGACGAGGTCAGGATCCGGCGGCGGCGGACGGGCTCAGCGGAACGCTCGATGCGGCGTTCAATATCGGCGATGGCGGCCGCCATTTCGGCATCGGTGGCGTAGGTGACGCGGCGGCCCTCGACCTCTACCGTGCGCACGCCGCGCCAGCGGGCGGCAAGCAGCGCGTCGCGCTGCGCGATCATCTGATCAGGCGTCATGACGGCCGCCTCAGGTCAGATACGTGGATCGGAAGACCCGCCGTCCGGAGCGCGGCGCCGTGCGCACGCGCCCCGCCGATGCAGACTGCTGCTCTGTGCGGGCCGATGTTTCCTGTTCGGACGGACGGTCATCATCGGTCGCGAGTTGCGCCTCGAGGTCGCGCCACCGCGCTTCACCCCAGCGATCGGCGCCGACGATCCAGGCCGCGGCCCGGGCATAGACCCGGCAGTCCAGAACCTCGTTGCGCTCGCGGATCTTCTGCCACTCGAGCCGCTGGAATCCGCGGCGCGTCTTCACGCTGACGAGCTGCTCGGCGGTGAGCTGACGGAGCCACTCCGCCTCGGTCCCGCGCGGCAGATGCACATAGCCCGGCGGATCGGTCGCGCCCTCGGCGATCTCCTCGTCCGTCGGCCGCGCGAGGCGCAGGAAGCGATAGGTCTCGCTCTTGAAGGTCGCGACCGCGACGGTCCAGAGCCGTGCGCCGCGGCGGAGCTTCTTGCCGCCCTCCGTGAGGTCGACATAGCTCGGCCCCACCACGGGCGCTGCGCGATGGAAGCCCTCGACCCCCTTGAGGGGCGCGACCTGCGCGTACCCCGCCTTGCGCGACCACGCGTAGACCGCAGGGGCTTCGTAGCCGGTGTCGATGCCGAGCTTCGCGAGGCCGAGCCGCGCTCCGCTCGCATGCGGCCAGGTCTGGCCGAGCAGGGCCGTGAGCCGTTCCCAGGCCTCCGCGCTCTCCGGTCCCCCATCAATGACGATGTGGTCGACGAGCCAGCTCGTGAGCCCGCGTCCCCAGGCCCAGACCGAGACCTCGATCCGGTCCTTCTGCACGTCAGCGCCGGCCGTCAGAAATAGCGCGCCGAGCGAGACGGTGCCAAGCGAGAACTCCTCCCGCCGCTCGTAAAGGCGCTGCCAGTCCGGCGCGTCGCCCCGCTCGGTCCAGGTCTCGCCGAGCTCCGTGTTGCGGAACGACTTGAGCGCAGCGTCCGAGCCTTGCGCCGTCTCCCAGGCGGCGGCGATCTCGGCCCAGGAGCGCCAGCCGAGCGGCGAGTAGAGCGACGAGAGGTGGAAGCCTGCCGTTCTCGGATCGGCCGGTCCCGTCGCGGTCGCCCGCCACTCGCCGGCGGCCAGCATGCGCGTCTTGTGATGTTCCTGGATCTCCCTTTCGCAATCGGCGCAGTGATACGCCGCAGCCTCAGGCCTACCTTTCGGCCAGCGCAGACGATCGAACTTGAGCCACTGCATCCCCTCGCAGCGCGGGCACGGCACGAAGAACCGCCGCTGGTCCGAAAGGCCGTACTCGCGCTCGATGCGCGACAGGCCGGCAATAGTTGGGGTCGAGATGACGAGAATCTTGCGCCGCGCGAAGGTGCGCGTGCGCGCCTCCGCGAGCGCGATCGGGTCGCCTTCGCCATCGACGTCCCCTGGATAGCCATCGACCTCGTCGAGGAAGAGATAGCGCACCGGCATGGAGCGGAGCCCCACGGCCGAGTTGGCGCCGGTCATCACGAGCACGCCGCCCCGAAATTCCTTCGCCAGGACCGTGTTGCCGCTGTCGCGTGCGCGGGATGGCGCGATGCGCTCGCGTAAGGCTGGGCTCTCCTCGATCAGCGGATCGATCCGCTGGCGCGAGTTGCGCTTGGCCATCTCCACCGTCGGGAGCACCGCGAGCATCGGCCCCGGGGCGTGATGGACGACGTAGCCGATCCAGTTGTTGCCGGCTTCGGTATTGTGGGTCGGGATCAGTCCACGGCCGCAGAGATAGAGATGGCTCGGCGAGTCGACCGCAATGCAGCGAACGGGGCGGCTCGCGACCGGGGTGATCGCGACAATCCGCCGGCGCCGGCTGCGCGACGGCCGCCCCCCTTCGATCGACCGCATCCGGGCGACCTTGCGGGAGAGCCGGAACATCGGCTCCTCGCGATAGGCCGTCCATGACACCCGCCAATAGGCAAGGCACTCGTGCTCCCGACCGCCGACCGCGCGCCGGCGCGCCTCGGTGCGGTAGACGGCTGGCTTGTAGCCAAGGCCGCGGAGCAGCTCGATGAGGCCGCCGCCCAACCGCTCGTCGGTGTTCGAGAACTCGCAGCGCTTGCCATCGGGCGTGATGGTTCCATCCGAGTCCATGAGCCCGCGCACGAGTTCGAGCCGCTGCTCTCGGCTGGCGCGCAAATACGGGGCTGGTATGTGCTTGTTGTCCAGAACATCGAGCTGCCGCAGCCTCGTCGTGAAGCGCGAGCGGTGCTGGACGCTCGCCGGCAGTCCGGCATCGTCAATGGTCCTGAAGGTCGGGTCGATGACCACGTTGGCACATTTGCCCTTGCGCCAGCGCGGCAGCCTGAACTCCGCCTCGACGCCGCAGGCGCGCAGATGCTCGATGACCTCGCCGTCATCCTCGTGCACGCTGATGTGGTTCATCACCGACGAGCCGTCGCCAAGCCACAGCCCGAGCACGTATGGGTGAATCACCAGGTCCTGCTCGGGCAGATCCAACGCCTCGCAGCAATCAACTGCGAACCGGTAGCGCTTGCTTCGGCCGATCCGCACGCGACCGAGCATCTCGTCAGTGCGCAGCACCTTTGCCTTCGGGTTCTCGTTGTCGGTGAAATCCCAGACCGGCCAGCGATGGCTCGCATCACAGACAATGGTCTCACTATCGTCGAAGGCGATTTCATAACAGGGCTGCCCGATCATCACCGGCGAGACACCGGTTACGTGACAGGTCCGGCCGCGCTGGTCGAATACCGTGTCGCCGACGAGGAGGCTGCCCATCGTTTTCCAGCCGGCGGCGGTCGGGATCGGGGTGTCGAGGGCGAGCGGCGCCCCGACCTGCGCCCCCTTCATCACCACGACGCGCTCGACCGGCGAGCCCGCCGAGAGACAGTCCATGATCTCCTTCAGGTACGGCGTGCGGCTCGTGCGCCACGGGCCAGGCTCGGAGGAGGCGCGCGGCGACAGGCGCCTGTGCGTATCCGCCCATTCCGAGACGGTGAGGCGCGGGTCGGGCCTGAGGCCCTGGTCGAACGCCTCCGAGTAGAGCGCGACAGCGGAGGTCACGGCTCATCACGGTCGGCTCGACAACGCTGGCGGTCGGCTTCGTCAAGTCGCGCGATCTGGACGCGTACGTGCTCCTTCAGGTCGGTCATCGTCGCCTTGATCACGGCGACGTCGCTCTTCATCTCCGCCACGATGCGACGTCCGGCGATGTCGTTGTCGACCTTCCCTTCGATGGCGTTGAGACGCGCCTCGATGCGGGAGTGCGTCGAGGCCGCCCAGGCGACAAGCTTGACAATCGCAGCCACCATCGCGGCGGCATGTGCGCCGATCGCGACCAGAAGCGCCCATTCGGCTGAGGTCATGACGGGGACTCCCGGGCTGCCGCAAAGAGCATCGGCGCGGCGCGAATAAAGAATTGGAATCGTTGCAGAATTCGCTTCACTTCCCGCCCGGAAAGAGCGTGTATGCGGTCACCGAAACGGAGACCGGCGATGAGCAAAACGAAACCGATGCAGCGGACCTGGATGGTGCAGGTGATCTATGCGGACGGCACCTTCGAGGATCGGAGCGTGGAGGCCGCAACCGCCGCCGACGCCATCGAGATGATCAAGGCCGATACACCGCCGCGGCTGCGCCGCTGGGCCCGGTTCATCGCCTGAGGGAGGAACGAGACCATGACGAGCTCAACGATTCTGCCGACCGCGAACGAAGCCTGGGGCTTCTATGGCAGCATCCGGCACAACGCGGATCCGGCTGAGGCCTGGCGACTCGCATCCCTCAGCATCGCGGCCGAGACGGGCGCGTCCGAGGAAGCGGTCCGGGCTTTCCTCGACAGCCGCTATGGCCGGCATTTCGCCGACGACGTCGCCAACGCGCTCTTCGGCGGGCTCAACCTGACGGCCGCCATCGACAGCGCCATCGAGCGCTGGATGGAGTGGCGGATCAGCCGCAGCATCGAGCACGAGCTCGGGATCCCGCGCGGGCTGCCCTACCTGACCGGCTTCGTGTTCATGCACCAGGCTCTGCTCGAGGCCGAGGTCGACTAAGCAATTAGCATCAAACTGCACGGTCCGGGCCGCGCTCGCGCGGAACCGGACCTCAGCCCCGTGGAAGAGCCCGGAAAAGTCCGGCGCTCGCCAGACGCCCACGGAGGCTCACATGCAACTCACCGACACTCAGCTCGTCGTCCTCTCCGCCGCGCTCGGCCGCGAGGATGGCTCCATCCTGCCGCTCCCAGCAAACCTGAAGGGCGGAGCCGTGGCCAAGGTCTGCTCCGCGCTCCTTGCCAAGGGACTGGCCGAGGAGATCGCTCTGCCTCGCGACGCGGCGCGGACCACGCCCGAGAAGGTCTTCCGCACCGCTGAGGACGAGGAGCCCACCATGCTGCGCATCGCGCCGCTCGCGCGGCAGGCGCTGAACGCCGATGCTGCGGATGCGGTCGCGCCTGCGGAGCCCGCGCCTGCGCCGGAAGCATCCGCTCCGAAGAAAAAGGCAGCGCGCCGGGCCGAAAAGCCGAGCCGCGGCGCGCCGCAGTCTGCCGCGCCCACTCGGGAGGAAGAGGCCGCGGGAGCGGAAGGCGGTGATGACGAGGATAAAGGCTCAGAGGCGAAGCAGCCTCGCGCCGGCACGAAGCTCGACCAGCTCATCGAGTTGCTGCGCCGGCCCGAGGGCGTGTCGATCAAGGAAGCCTCGGCGGCGCTCGACTGGATGGAGCACTCGGTGCGCGGCGCGGTGGCCGGGGCGCTCAAGAAGAAGTACGGCCTGACGATCGCGAGCGAGAAGATCGAGGGTCGCGGCACGGTCTACCGCATCGCCAGCTGATCGGAGCACATCGGCTCGACAGAGCCGCCGAGGCCCGCCTCGGCGGCTCTGCTCCGTCCAGCAATCCTCTCGAACAGCCGTCGCATGATGTACGAGCGGACGATAGACATCACCGTGAGCAGGCCGCCGATCGCGAAGTCGACGGACCAATCCGTCTGGATGCCGAACAGCGGGAACACCGCACGCTGGGTCAGCACCGCAACCACGAATCCGACCGCTACGTTCGCAAGCGCCTCGACGAGCGACATCGCGCGGCTCTGGACGGGGCGCATCACGCCGCTACTTTCGCAGCCGAGACCTCGGCAAAGCACTGCCCGGTGCCGTCGAGCGTCGCTGTCCGGCCCGTGAACTCCTGCCAGCGCTTCACGATGACGTCGCAGAAGGCGGGATCGATCTCGACGAGGCGCGCTTGACGCCCGAGCTTCTCGGCCGCGATCAGCGTCGTTCCCGAGCCGCCAAAGGTGTCGAGCACCACGTCGCGCGACTTTGATGAGTTGCGGATGGCGCGCTCGACGAGTTCGACCGGCTTCATGGTCGGATGCAGGTCGTTGGCGCGCGGCTTCTTCGCGAACCAGACATCGCCCTGGTCACGCGCGCCGCACCAGAAGCGGTCGACGCCCTTCTTCCAGCCATAGAGGATCGGCTCGTACTGGCGCTGATAATCGGAGCGCCCGAGCGTGAACGTGTTCTTGGCCCACACAATGAACGTCGACCAGTGCCCGCCGGCGGCCTCGAACGCGCGCCGCAGGGTGTGCAACTCGGACGAGGACATCGCGACGTAGACCGCGCCTTTGGTGACCGCGAGAATGCCGGTCAGGGCGTCGGTCAGGAAGCGCTCGAACTCGGCCGCGCCGAGATCGTCGTTCTTGATGCGCTTGCGGTTCTCCTTCGTCGAGCCCTTGCCTTCGTAGGCGACCCGGTAAGGTGGATCGACGAACGCCATGTCGGCGAGGACGCCGCCGAGCGCCCGCTCGATGTCGGCGAGGATCGTTGCGTCTCCGCAGAGCAGCCGATGCTGCCCCATGATCCAGAGATCGCCGGGTTTAGTGACCGGCTCGTCCTCGGGTTCCGGGACAGCATCCTCGTCGGTGAGGCCTTCCGCTTCGGCATCGTCGCCGCCGGAGAGCATGCGCTCGATCTCGCCGGCGTCGAAGCCGGTAAGATCGAGATCGAAATCGAGGTCGCGGAGGGTCGCGAACTCTGCCGCAAGAAGCTCTTCGTTCCAGCCCGCCTCAAGAGCGAGCTTATTGTCCGCGATTCGGAAGGCTATCTTCTGTGCTTCGTTCAGATGCGCCAAGACGATGACTGGAGCGGTATCGAGGCCGAGCGACTTCGCCGCCATGACGCGGCCGTGTCCGGCGATGATCTCGCCTGCCTCGTCGACCAGCACCGGGTTCACGAAGCCGAACTCCGCGATCGAGGCGGCGATCTGCGCGACCTGCTCGTCCGAATGTGTACGCGCGTTCCGGGCATAAGGCGCGAGGCGCGCGAGCGGCCAGGTCTCGACAGCAAGCGCGGTCATCGCGCGCCCTCGCGCTTGCGGCAGAGCGCGTCCCAGGCGGCGTTATGCTCTTTCGCCGCCCTGATGGTCGCGTCGGTGTCCCGGCGCGACCAGCGGATCGGCTCGAACGCCGTGCAGGACACGTCAGTCCTCCCGCCGATAGCCGTCATCGTCGCGCAGCCGCTGAGGGTCGCTGTCGCGATCGCGAGCAGCGCGACGCGCAGCCAGAGCCTGATCGATCCGGTCATGGGCGGCCTTGAGGGATGCAGCGATCTCGATCGCCTGGCCCGCTTCGATCAGCTGCCGGCCGCGCACGTGCTCGAAGACGGCGAGCGCGAGCGCGACGAGCGCGCGGACGAGGCCGAGCCAAGGCACGCGTCAGCCGATGCGCTTCGTCGCCGCGATGCGGCCCCAGAGTGCGATAAGGCCGCCGATCGCTGAGACGACGAGGGAGCCGGTCTCGATGAGCTCAGCCTGCTGCTCGGGCGTGATCGCGTAGCCGAGCAGACCGGCAAGCGCCGCGAGCAGAGCGATCAAGCCGCCCCAGATAGTCTTGGAAGCCCAGATGGATTTGGTGTCGGTCAGCATGAGGATGCTCCGTTGGTGCAAGAGGAGGTGTGTTGGGTCGGGTGTCAGGCGGCTTTCGTGTCGCCGGCGGCCGCGCCGCGCACGAGGCGGACGGGGCCGAGTCCCGCTGGCACGGGCACGTCCTTCGGCCAGCGGTACGAGACGATGCGGCCGCCCTCGCGGATGAGGCGGCTCTTCGGGAACCAGCCGCGCGAGACCGAGTCGTTCTGGTTGGCCCCGAGGAGGCGGACGTGGGTCGCGTCCTCGCCCTCGTAGATCCCGACATGGCCCTGCCAGGGAATAGGCGGCCGCGCGATCACGACGATGCAGCCGGGCACGGGACCGTCGAGGCGGATGCCCCAGTCCAGGAACGAGCGGGCGTTCGGGCGCGAGGTGCCCGGGACGCCGGCGCGCGCGAGCCAGCCGTTGAGGCCGATCGCGCACCAGGGCGTGGTCTCATCCTTGACGTAGCCGAAGCCGCCGTCGCCGAAGAGCTTGAGGATGCGCTTGTTGTTGGCGGGCCCGGGCACCTCCCTGATGCCGAGGTCCTTCACCGCCTCGCGGTGCCACGCGGGCCAGTCCATGGTGTTCTCCAGGGTTGGGAAATGAGCGGCCCTCGTCGGGCCGTGCGGCTGGCCGAGGCCGGAGCCGCGAAGAACGATCAGGTCGGTCCGGCGAGGTCTTCGAGCGCCTGGCGCACCTCGCGGTCGATCAGGTCGAAGCAGACGCGCTCGTCACTTTCCGCTGCGACGAGCGGCGCCAGGCGCGATGCGATGTTGATGAGCGCGTCGCGGACGATCCGCGCCTTGTTGAACGCCGCAACCTTGACCTCGTCCGCGTCGACGAACTTGCCGGCCTCGACCTTCGCCTTCAGCTCGAGGAGCTTGCCCTTTTCGACCTCGGTCTTGGTCCGCGCCCTGAGGAGCAGGGTCGGCAGGTCCGACCCGCTAGGCAGGTTGGTGATACCGCTGCCCGCCCCGGGTGCCCCGGACGCCGGCCGGAAAGCCGAAGCAGGGGTCGAGCGATCGTTCGATGAAGCTGAAGCCGGAAGGGTCCGCTTGGCGCTACGCGCCGGCTCACGGCTCGCCGCCAGGATGCGATCCGCCTCATCGGGATCGATACGGCCTTCCGCATCGACCGGAAGCTTGCCCTCCCGGACGAGCCGGCTGACGTAAGAACCGGAGACGCCGATGCGTTGCGCGTACTGTCGAGCCGAGAGCCGGGGCATCGTCGGCCCCCGTGAACCTGAGGTCCGTGTGAACTTCGAGCCGGGACGGCGTGAACCAGAGCCGTGGTTCACATGGTTCGCTGTTCACACCCGGCACGGCCGCAAGCGCTTGCTGGCGGCGAAAGCGGACGCAAGCGGGATGATGTGAACCTGCCGGGTGTGAACCAAGCTGCGCGGCCTGTCGGTAGCGAAGTCCCGCGCCTTTGCCGCCCGCTTACGATATCGGCCCGGGAGGACCCGCGAGGCTCGGGCATTGCCTTCGCCTCGCTAGGTCCATCTCGCATCTCCCGGCCATGAAGAGACGCTACATCTTGCGAGGGACGTGGACAATTCCGCACGATCACTCGCAGCTTCCTTTGTTTTCGCTCGATGCATTTTTTTCGGCACGGTCATCGCCGATCACGTCCACGGCCGTAGCCGTAATGCTTCGCGAGCACGCCGAGTGCGGCCACCAGCATCCCTTGCGCCTGCTCATGCTTCACCGACCGTCCACCCCAGCCTTTGCGGAGCGCCCACTCACGGATCGAGCACTGCAGCCCGACGATGTGCCAGACGCATGAGCCCGCCGGCGAGCTGATCCCGCCGAGTGCATCCATGGCGCGGCCGACCCGCTCGCGCGCCCCAACCTGCGCGTCGCTGAGATCGCCGCTGCCCCGGGTACCGGGCGGCTGTACCAGCACGAGCGAGGCGGACGGCATGCGGTCGAGCGAGGCGATCGTGAAGGCGGCCTGGAAGTCGCGAGCGGCGTCATGCATCTCGGGCGTGATCGTGCCGGCTTCGCGCATGCGACCGAGCGTGTCGACAACGCGGTGATGCACCACGCGCAGGCCGTCTGGATCGTTCTCGGTCACCTCTCGCGTCATGAGCGGGCGAGGCGGCGAGGGCTTGCGCTGCTTCGGAGTCTTCTTCTTGCGGGCGCTCATCGTGCGGTGTCCTTTCGGCCGTAGAGCTTGTCGCCGAGCGCACGAACGAGGGCGCGCTCATCCCAGCCCAGGCGCGGGTCGTCGACGGCGATCACGAGGAGTCCGTGATCCCGCCAGCCGTTGCGCTTGATGGCTTCGGCTTCGATGGTGGTCGGGACAGTTCGTCCGAGCGCACAGCGGGGCGGCATCGGACCGTGCGGGAGAGGACGCGCCATCACCGCGCGCCTCCAGCCCTGTGAGCGAGCGCCCAGCGCAACAGCGCGATCGCGTCCGCCTCGTTGTCGTCGGCCGGGTCGAAGCCCATCCGGCGGACGGCGGCGATGACCTCGTCTTTTCCCGCATTGCCCTTCCCAGTCGCGAAGCGCTTGATCGTGCCCACGGGCACGCCCTCGTAAGGCACCTGTCGGAATTCGGCCCAGCTTGCGAGGTGCGCGAGGAAGCCGCCGAAGATGTGTGCCGCGAGCGTGCCGCGATGAGCACGCACCTCTTCGAAGAACACGGCCCCGATCGGGCCGGCGGTCTCGTTAAGCTCGCTGAGCCAATGGTTGAAACGGAGGAAGGCCATGCCTCCGCCTTCAAAGCGGTTCGGGCGGAACTGCTGCACGCCGCTGGTGATGGCGCCGTCGCGGCCATGGAGGGCCCAGCCTGTCGTGGAGCCGAGGTCGAGGGCAAGGAGGACGTCCGGACTTGCCGTGACAACGACGAGCTGAGGACGAGCAGGGGTGTTCGCGGCGCCAAGGGCGCGCGTTGCTGTGGCGATCATGATGATGTCCTGAAGGTCGGTGGATCGAAGGCGCGCGGTCTCAGCCGCGCGGACGGTTCATCCAGCCGGGATCAGGGAGGCGGACGGGCTCGGCGGAGCGAGTAGCCAGAGTAGCCAGTCGGATTCTCGCACTGGCTGCGGCTAAGTGCCTGAGAACAAAGGCGAGTAGCCAGACTAGCCACACTAGCCAGCTCTCTAGAAGAGATTCTACGCGCGACCCTTTCTCTCCCCGGATGGCCAGGGGAGGAAACACGGATTCCGAGATGTCTTGTTTCGGACTGGCTCCGCTGGCGACTCTGGCTAGTGCTCTGCATCGTCAATGGCTTAGCCGGAGCCACCGCATTTTGCGGGCTGGCGACTCTGGCTACAAGCAGCCCGCTTGCTGGGTGGTCAGTAGCCAGAGTGGCCAGTGTAGCCAGTCGCGGATCCCCGGTTGTGCCGATCTGGAAGAGGACGCCGGTCATCGCGCATCCTCCATGTCGAACTGGTCGGAGCGCCAGGACATGTCGCGGCCGAACTCGCTGCGCTTCAGCGCATAGGCGTCGATCTTGCCGACCTTCGGCACCCAGCGGATCGTGGCGCGCTGGTTGTCATGGCGCCTGACGAGCAGCCCACGATCGATGAGCGCCTTCGCGACCTGCTGGGCTTTCAGCGTCTCGCCGCTCGCTTCCCGGATGCGCTGGACCGGAAGATAGATCGCAGTCTCGTCGTACCAGGCGACCGCCTCGCGGTTGTTGAGCTTGCGGTCGAAGCCGTCCGCGCCGGTGTCGACCGACTTGATCGTGACGTCCCAGCGCTCCGCGATCCAGGCGCGGATGTTGGCGATGGCCTGCTCGTCGGGCGTGAGCGCATCGGCATCGGACGACCGTGTGAAGCGCTCCCAAGCCCAATGCACCACGCCATCGAGATCGAGCGACCAGGGGATCAGGTCGAAGTCCTGCGCGAGGCGACCGGCCACCAGCGGCAGCGCAAGGCACGTCGCGGCCCGAAGCCGCGCGGCATCCGCCTTCTCGCCGGCGATCTTCCGCGCCGCCTCGATCACCAACTCGCGGAGCGCGTCGGGCGCTTCATGCCGCTTGCCTTCGATCAGCTTCGCGACGAAGGCGGGTCCGGCGTGCCCGTGATGTTTTTCAACGCCAGCAATCCCGCGCATAAGGCTGACCGGGACGTTGCGATCGACATCCGTGACGTCGACGTCGACGATGCGCACCGCCATGCCGGCGATCCAGGATGCGCCGTCGGCCCGCACCTTCTCCTCGAGCGAGCACTCGCTAGAGAGGACGGCGTAGGTCGACCAAGCATAGCGCTGCTTCAGGATCGCGCCGGCGGTCAGCCGGGCTTTGCCCTGTCCGCCCGCGATCGCGTAGATCAGCCGAGCAATGGCGCGCCCGTCAGCATGCGCGAGCTCGTCGAGCGCGAGCACCGTGCCGGATGCGCCCTGAGCGAACACCTCGACCGCGTTCTCGGTCGAGCGCATCGACTGCAGGAGCCCGGCGCCGATAGAAGGCGATGTCCATGCCGAGACGGCAAGCCGTTGAGCGGTGGTCTTGCCGCTCGAGGAGAGCCCCGAGAGGTTGATGCCGCAGCTGTCGAGTCGGGCGAGCGATTGCACCGCGCCGGCGAAGCCGCAGAGCACACCGAGCAGGAAGTGCGGGCAGCCCTTTGCCTCCGCGGCCGCGGCGACCGCGGCCTTCCAGCCGTCGAGCGTCCCTTTGGCGACTTGGCCGAAGCGTGCTGCCGTCGCGAGTTCGAGCCGGGCTTCGCCATCGCTGATCGCCGTGCCGCCGGGCGTCACGAACAGCGGATGGTCGCGGCCCTCGACCCGATGCCACCCCGGACGTGAGACCACCAGGATCTCGTCGGCGGGATCGGCGGCCTTGAGGATCTGCACCGCGAGGCTGTCGCCGTCGCTTTCGGTGCGCAGCCCTGCCGCGAACAGAGCGCCTTTGATCTCGCTCGCGCCGACGCGGGCGAGCGAAGCGCGGTCGAAGTCGACGGCGCGCACCCGCGCGTCCATCGCCTCGACATGGACGCGAAGCCCGAAGGCCTCGTCGTGGTCCATGTAGCGGAGCCGCGCCACCGGTCCGAAGGGCGTCGCCACCGCTTCCCAGCGGTCCTGGCCGCGCTTGTCCTTGCCGGCATGCTTATAGAGCCGCACCGAGCGGTCGCTCGCCTCGCGATAATCGAGCAGGAGGTTTTCGAGCCGGGGGAGCGGGTAGAGCTTCCTGGTTTCCTCGATAGTGCGGCGTTCCGGCGCCGAGTCGTCCACGATCGCGGCGCCGAGCACGGGTGAGGCCGGCACGAATTCGGTGGCCGCGGCGAGCATCACGCGCACCGCATCTGCGCCGTCCGTCGCCAGCACGTCCGCGAAATCGGTATCGACGGCGGGCGGCAGCACGATCCAAACGCGCCTGCCTTCGCCGACGAGCCGCTCGGCCAGGCGCTCAGCGGCCTTCAGCCCCGCGCCGTTCGCATCATGATCGGCGGCGATGACCACCTCCGTGATGCCCGGCGGCAGCCTGCATTCGGCGAGATGTCCGGCGGCGATCGCCGCCCAGACCGGCAGGTCCGGCCGAGCCGTACGTACAGCGAGCGCCGTCTCGATCCCCTCCGTCAGGACGAGGAACGTGCTCGCCGGGAACAGCCGGACCGCACCGCCGCGGATTGAACCAAGCGACTTCTTGGGATTCCCGAGCGCTGCTTTCGTCGGCGCTGCTGGATCGAGCCAGATCCGATGCACCCCGATCGGCTCGCCGGCCGGATCCCGCACGATGCCGACGAGGGCCGGATAGCCGGCGCGCGTCTGGAAGTGCGTGAGATCGGGATGGAAGAGAAGATCCTCCGCGCCGCTCGGATCGAGACCGCGCCCGCGCAGATACGCTTCACCGTGCGTGCCCGTGAGCGGCGCCGCGCGAGAGAGGATGAAGGCGATCTCGCGCTCGCTTGCCTCCGGGGTGGCCCGGAACGGCTCGGCGCGCTCGCTGGGGCCGGTCGAGCGCCGCGCAGGCGGGCCGTCGAGCGTGAGGCCGGCGAGCTCGGCCGCAAAGGCGATCAGTGCCTGGCCTTCAAGGCCGGTCGCTTCCGCGATGGTGGACAGCGGACCGCCGCCGACATTGCCGTCGAACTCGAACCAGTCTCCCGCATGCGGACCCTTGAGATGGATGATGCAGGAGCCGGTCTTGCGCGGGGCGTCGCCGCGGATGTTGGCGAGCCGGAGCACCCCGTCGACGATCCGCCCATTCGGGAAGAGCCGCGGCGCCCAGCGATACGCCGTGCGCCGCAGGGCGTCGCTGAGTTCGTCGAGGTCGACGCGGATCGGTGCGATCAGCTGCGGCCCCGCCGTGTTCAGATCGATCGATGCAGGACTGCCGGTCATTGCAGGGACTCCGTCGGGATCACGCCGGTGAAGCAGCTCTTGTCGCGACGGATCGCGATGAAGCCGAAGCCGGGTCCTCGATGCTTCTTGTCGCGAGCAATCCAGAGGTCGGTCGCGGCGTCGTAGACGACCTCGCCGGGCCCGAAGACCCGGGCCAGGAAAGTGTCCATCGGCATCGCCGCGAGCCGCCGCTCGAGCGCCGCCACTTGGCTCACGGACACACCGCATTCGCGGGCGAGCTTGTCTCTGTTCTTCATCGTGAGGACCTCAATCGAGCAGGACGAGGCCGCGCTCGGCGCGGGTGATGGCGGTGTAGAGCCAGCGTGCTCGGTCCTCGGCCGTGCGCCCGAGCCCGTCGTCGTAGATCACGATGTTGGGCCAGCTCGACCCCTGGGACTTGTGGCAGGTGATCGCCCAGCCCCAGACGCATTCGACCGCGGTCCGTTTCTTGTGGTACTCGCGCCGCTCGCGGTCCGGGTCGGGCGCGACATGGTCGAGGAACGGCCCGCGCCAGACGCGGAACCGCTCGCCTTTGGCGTTCGTACCGCCTCCTATCCGCTTGCCGTCCTCGGACGTGATCGAGGCCGTGAAGGCGATCTCGTCGCCATCGTCCTCGATGTCGTCGAGTGATACGAACATCCCGTTCACGAGCCCGACGTCGTTGCGGTTCTTGAGGCAGATAAGCTTCTCGCCGGCGCCGGCCGGAAAGACGTTCTCGAAGCCCGCGGCGCGCTTCATGGCGAGGTTGAGCTGGATGCGCGTGGCGTTGCGCCCGCAGATCACCTGGTCGGCCTTGAGAAGCTGCTCCGGTCCGACATCGGTGCGGCGCATCTTCCAGACGAAGTCGTCATGGTGGCCGTACGGGATCCACTTGCCCTCTCGAGCGAGGGTCGCAAGCCGCAGCACGGCGCTCTCGCCGGCCTGGCGATGCACCTCGGTGAGGAGCACGTCGGGCGTGCGGGTATCGAAGGCGCCTTCGCCCTTCACTGGCGGGAGCTGGCCGGGATCGCCAAGCACCAGCGTCGGCTTGCCGAAGGCGAGGAGGTCGCGCGCCATCTCCTCGCCGACCATCGAGACCTCGTCGAGGACGAGGAGCTTGCAGTCGCGCACCGCCGATTCGGCGTTGAGCACGAAGCGGGGCTTGTGCGCGTCCTTGAGCCTCAGCTCGAGGGAGCGCAGGCGCGCCTCCTCGAACAGCCGCTCGGCGACGCCGAGCCGATGCAGGCCGCCTCGGATCTCCGCGGCTTCCTTCTCGAGCTTCTCGATCTCCTGCGGCGTCGCTTCCGAGACGCGATAGATCAGCGAGTGGATGGTCGAGGCCGGGGTCCCCTTGCGCGTCATCACGAGCGCGGCCTTGCCGGTGAAGGCGGCGTAGAGCATCTCGCCGGGCTTTTCGGTCGATAGGCCTAGCTCCTCGATCGCGTATTTGACGATGGTCGATTTTCCCACCCCCGCGTACCCGAAGACGCGGCAGACCTGCTGCTCCTTGGTGCGGTTCAGGTACCAGTCCTTGATGGTCGCGATGGCCGCGCGCTGCTTGTCCGACAGCGAGATGGTCATGCCACGCCTCCGTCGAGATGGTGGCAGCGCACGCGGTACGGGCAGAAGCGGCAGCAGTGGTGGTCGGGATCGTCGGCGATGCGAGGCAGCAGCTCGCGAGCCTCGACCGAGCGGATCACCGCCACGGCACGGTCCGAGAGCGCCTGCGCGGCCGCCGGATCGAAGGCGATCAGCTCATGGTGGAGTTCGAGCGTATCCTTGTTCACTGCCGTGAACAGGCAGTGCTCCAGCTCCATGTACGCCATGTAGAGCTGGACCTGTGCGTAATAGAGCGGGCGCCAGACTTTGACGCCGTGTTTCACGAAGTCGGTCCAGGATTTCGCGCTCGCTGATTTATGTTCCCAGAGGAGCGGCCAAGGCAGGCCGAGATCGGGGCCGTTGACGATCACACCGTCGATGTGGCCGCGAATGCGCCCGTCGGCCGTTGAGAAGCCGAACTGCTCTCCATTGCGCTTGCGCGTGCGCAGATCGAATCCTGCGGCGCGCAGCCAGCGGATCGACAGGTCTTCGAAGACATGACCGGCCTCGAAGGTCCGAAGCAGCCGGCCGCCCGGTCGAGCGCCATCATCTTCCGGCGTTCCCGCCACCTCGTAGCAGAGGCGGCGGGCGCAGGGCTCGCCAACTCTGGAGGCGCCGAGATAATCCCGGCATCCCGCCGCAGCACGTTCGCCCTCAAGCGCACGGTCGACGAGGCCGTTCACGAACGCAGCCGTCGCCATTCGGGCCGGGACGCCGCCGTACGCATATCCTGAGCCGGAGTTCAGATCGATCATCAATCCAGCCTCCAACTCTTGCCTTTGAGGATGTTCGTGATCGCTCCGGCCGTGACCCCGAACTCGGTGGCAAGGTCACGCTTCGGCCCTGGATCATGCTCCGCCAGCCAGCGGATGGACCGGACGCGATGTCGATCGAGCTTGCGGGTCGGCTGCCGCTCGCCATGGGCGTGTCTGGCCTTCCCCATCATGTCGGCCATGTTGTCTTGGTGCGTGCCGAGGAACAGGTGGGCGGGGTTCACGCAGGCCCGGTTGTCGCAACGGTGCAGGACGTGAAGCCCGTCCGGTATCGCCCCATGTGTCAGCTCGTATGCGAGCCGATGGGCGCTGAGCTTGCGACCGACATACTCGTCGGGACCGGGATCCCCGCTGATCTGGCCGTACCCGTTGCTCTTGAGGCCGCCCGTCCAAAGCCAGCACTCGTCCGGTCCGCGGCGGTCGACCTTGGTCCAAAAGCGGGCCACAAGACCCTTCTTGCGGCGACGGACAACCGCGCGGCCATTGATGGTGGCGATCTCAGGCTGAGAGGATGCAGCGCTCATTGCAGCCTCACCAGGGAAGATCGTCGTTGAGCGCGAGCCGGCCCATCGCTTCGCGGAAGCCGTCGACACAGGCCTCGATGATGCGGTCGATCTCTGCCGCACTGCGCTCCTCGAAGGCGGGCATCAGCCCGAGCTCGTCGATGACCTCGGCGAAGGGCCGCCGGGCCTCCTTGATGGCTTTCGTCTCGGTTTCGGTCTTGTCGATCATGCCGTTCAGCCTCTTGGCGATGGCGGCGCCCGCGTCCTGGCAAAGGCGCGAGCAGAAGGCGTAGGTTGGGTGGCGGTCGGCCCGCAGCCGGTGCGTGTAGAGGAAGCCTCGCGCCTCTCTCCCGCAGATCCGGCAGACCCTCACCCCATGAGCAGCGTCGAGAGCCTCCGCGACCCGGGTTCGTGGGGCGCCCGCGCGATCCGCTCCGACGCCAGCACAATCCAGCGGCTCGTCGCGGCTTCGGCGATGCCCTGCAGCTCCGAGGAGGTCAGGCTTCGGACGGGCCGGTCCAGCCGCACCGAGTTTTCGAGCCATTCGCCAACGGCCCTTGCGCATTCGGCCCTCACGTGATCGGCCCAGACGTCATCGGGATTGCGGCCGCTCTGATCGCGATCGGCCATGGCTCACTCGTTGAGCCAGGCGGGACCCGGGCGCTGCTGAGGCGCCTGGCCCGGCGGTGGCGCGGCAGGCTGACCCTGGCGCCACGCCGGCCCGGGTCCGCCGGTGGCCGTGTTCCCGTTCGTCGGCCCTGTCGCGACCACACGCGGCGGTGAGGCGGCGGGCGCGGGTACCGGGGCGGCCGCCGCCTGACTGCGCCACACGGGGCCCGTGTCGGCCGGGGCCGCGGTCGCGGACTTCGGCGCCCGCCGGGCGGCAGGACGCGGCGGCACGTCCTCGCCGTTCATGACCTTCGCCCATTCGGGCATGTCGGGCGTAACAGCGATGTCGAGGCGGTTCTGCTCGGACTGGCCGTCGCGGCCGGTCTCGACCTTGACCTTCGCGATGAAGACGATGCCGTCGAGCGCCTTGAGCCCGGGGAGCGTGCGCTTGGCCTTCGCCTGCGGGCTCTCGTCCTTCGGGTCTATGCCGTGCGCGCTCTCGATGATGCCGCGGATGGTGCGCTTGGTGATCGACCAGCCGAGCGAGACGCCTTTCTCGTCGACCTTGCCGCCCGACACGGTTAGCGCCTGCCAGAACTTGCGGCGGATGTGCGGGCCCTCGACCACCGTGAACTCGCAGTCGAGCATCAGCACGTCCGAGCCCGGCTGCGACGAGGCTTTGAGAAGGCCAGCATCCAATGACGTGGCGCCGTCGACACCGCCCGGGCGGATCGCGAGCGAGACCTTGGCGAAGGTCCCGTCGGGGATGAGGTCGGAGGAGCGTTGCGGCTCGGCGTCGTTGAGGTCGAACATGGCGCGTGGTCCTTGCGTGCGGTCTGGATTCGGGATGAGTTCGGGAGTCAGGTGCGGCGGGGCGTCGCCGCGCCGTTCACCTTCGCGAGCAGGGCCATAAGGTCCGGCGGCTCGGTCGGATCGAGATGTCCGGAGCGGTCCTTCGCCGGCAGGCCCCACGGATTGCCGGAGCAGCAGACGAGGCGGCGCGTCGACCCGCTCGCGGGGTTATGCCGCCAGGTCTCGCCATCGGGATCAAACAGCGAGAGCGTCATCACCTGGTCGACGATGCCGGGCAGCTCGCGCGCGGCCTTCCCGCCTTCCATCTGCGGCTGGAAGGTCTCGCGGCCGAACTCGTCGACCACCCGCTCCAGGATCCCGACGAAGATCACGGTGCGGCCGGGCGCGTGCTGCAGGTGCTTCAGGAGCGAGATCGTCTCGCGAGCGAGGAGACCGTAGGCGCCGCGGGTGTCTGGCTTACCGGTCCGCTCCGAGAAGGCCTCGGGTCGCGTCTTCGCCCAGGCCATCGCCTGGCGGGTGAGGTCCGTGATCGAGTCGACGAACACGTAGCGCTTCGTCGCGATCATGCTCGCGAGGTCCGGATACTCACCAATCACATGCTGATGGTGCGCGGCCGAGAAGAAGCCCTGCGCATCAGCCGCGGGATCGATGCCGCCGATCAGGCAGGCGATGTCGGCTGCGTCCTGAAACGAGCGCACCGGGATCGAGTCGCCGCCCCAGCCCTGGAGCGACTTCATGCCGGCCTCGAGATCGATGACGACGGTCTCGGCTGGCGGCAGCGAACGAGCGAGCGAGGTCTTGCCGGCTCCCGCCGGTCCGAAGATCGCGACCGTGGTCTTGGCGTTGGCGACGGCGAGCCGCTCGTCGGCGGTGACGATGCGCAGAGCCATCACGCCGCCCTCGCCTGAGTGCGACCAGCATCGGCGGGCATGTTGCGGATGTGCTCGCGCTCGAAGCTCTCGATGTCGGCAAGGCGATAGACGACCCTGCCGCCGAGCTTCAGGTAGACCGGCCCCTGGCGCAGCCAGCGCCAGCGTTCGAGCGTGCGCGGACTGATGCCCCAGCGCCGCGCCAGCGTGATCTGATTGAGGAACTGCTCCGACACTCTTGTTCTCCGGGTCGCGAACGACTGCGAGCCGGAGCTAAGCACTTCCCGGCGCTTTAGACCGTGGGAGGCGGCGCGGGATGCTCTGACGGATGGAGTGGGGGATCGAGCGTGGGATCGGGGTGGGACGGATGGGATGCAGGGTGGGATCACGCCTGCGAAAGCCAGAGTCGTCGGCAAACAGGCTTGGCGTTCGTGATCGCCAACGCGCGCCTCGCGGCGACGCGCTGGCCCCGAAGACGCGCATGCGGTCCGACCAGGGAACCAGGAAATCAGCGCCGCGCGATAGTCCGTTGGTCTGGGCGCGTTCGTCTCGGGGAGATCTCAACCAGCGCTCGCAAGCCGCCATCGGCGGTAGGCTCGGTGGGACAGCCGCGCGGCGGGCCGGTCCGGCAGGTTGAGGCGGTAATAGCCGCGTCCGTCCGAGACGATCAGCGTGCGCCAGTTCGGCTTCGCCTTGAAGAGGTCGACCATGCGCAGCGTCTGCGCGTTCGAGCTGCCAAGGAGCTCCTTGCCGTGCCGCCAGGGATTACCGGTCAGCGCGGCCTCGTGAAGCTGGCGGACGATCGAAGCCTGCAGCGGCCCGAGCCGGAACAGCTCCCCGTTCAGCACCACCTCGGAATAGCCGTTGCGATGGATGAAGCCGGGCTCCGCCGGGGGTTTGGACACCTCACTTGACGCCGAGGCATCGACGGGCTCGCGAGTGCCGAGCCCGTGCGCGGCTTCGAAGCGGTCGCGCTCCGATCGTGTCACGAGCAGATCCGGCAGGGTGACGAGGGTGGGCTCGACGCCCTCGGCGAGATCCACATAGCGATCGGGCGCGCTCGGCTTCAGCCGCGTGATGCGGCCGGCGCCGGTGCGGAACACTGGCCAAAGATCGGACGAGACGACGGGCTGCGGTCCGTACAGGACGGTCTCGCCTTCCGGCAGACGGAACAGGCCGTGCTCGCCCGTCTCAAACACACCGGTCTCGACCCGCAGGCCGACCGTCATGATCGAGATCTGCAAAAGGCCATCGAGCGTGTAGCAGGCAAGATCAGGGATCGATGCGTCCCAGCGCCTGGCGATCTCGTCGAGGTGAAAATAGCTTTTGGGCGGCAATGCCATCGATAGCTCCTGAACAGTCACGTTGAGGCAATCACCGGCCGCTGATGAGGCCATATTTGCGCAGGCGTACCTGGATGAAATCGATCGACACGCCGAAGATCTCGGCGAGGTCGATGGCGAGCGTCTCGATCGCCTCGAAGCCCGTCTTTTGCCCGGCAATGACAGGGAGCTCGTGCCCATGCTCGGGGGCAACCATTGGAATCCCGAGCGCTGCAGCGCGCTTGAACATGTGCCGGTGCAGGAGCGGCCGCGGCGCAAGCAGCGCGCCCATGAACTCGTTGGCGCGCCACTCGCGCCAGTCCGGCACGCCTGGAACAGCCTTCACGGGCGCCGCGCCGGTCGCAAGAGGCTGAAATCGGCGTTCGGGCGCGGGTTCATGGAGCTCAAGCCGGAGCGAGGGCTGGCGCGAGCGCTGAATCCAGGCGGGTGTCTCGAACACGGCGTGGCCGAGCTCGTGCCCGGCCGTGCTGCGCGCGAGGTCCTCGCGTTCATCGATCAACTCGCCATTCAGCGAGATCAGCGCCGCGGAGGGCCAGCTCTCGTCATGCTCCACGACGCCCAGCGCGGGGTTGCCGGCGTGGTCCGTGATCGCACGGCCGAGCTCCCAGTGCGTCTCGAAGGCGAGCCCGTTCACCTGCAGGCGGCGCGAGCGCGCGATCAGGCGCGAAAGATCAAGCTTCGGCTTCTGCGCAGCGCCGACGATCTGGCGCCGGGCCGCCTCGCCGAGCACCCAGATCTCGGGAGCGCGCAGCCGGCGCGGCTCAAAGGAGGGCCGGAAATGCGGATAGTTGAGCACGAGCATCATGAAGCCTCTTTCGGCTAGGCTCAGCGGGCGAAGCGGCGGTAGAACGCGACGACCTCCGTCGCCCGCCCCTGGAGATCGGGTGGCAGACGGCGCGCTGCGGCGAAGGCTTCGTCGGACGGGATGTCGAGGACCTCGGCGATCCGCTGGATCAGCTCGTCCCTTGGCGGGTTTTCGCGGTCCCGCTCGATCCTGGAGAGGTAAGGGACGGAGAGCTCGACCTCGGCGGCGACGTCGAGGAGGGTGAGGCCGCGCGCGAGGCGGCGTTCGCGGATGAAGGCGCCAAAGCTCATCGGGTCCTCCGGCTGTTTGCGCGCTCACGCAAACCGGCAAACCGAGGGCGTCTCCGGACGCGGCCAGGGCCGCCCGGCTCGGACCCGCCGATGCGTGATGTTCCTATTATGTTCTCATCGCGCGGAGAGTCGAGTCGATTCTGATTCGTGCTCTTGCGGCGGCGCGCCGGCTGTGGACAGCGGGGCTCGGCTCCCGGATCGGCTGTGGCTTGCGCACGCCTGCTTTTGTTTGCGCTCCGCTTCGCCAAGTGTCTGAAAAAGCTATGAAAAGCGCCCGAGTTGGCTAGCTTCTCGCCAGGCGATGCGCTCGCCGAGCGTCTGTAAAGCTGCCGACCACCGATGCACAATGCCCTTCATCCCGATCGCATGAACCCAGAGGAACGCCTCGCCGAGGTCGCGCGGCTGCTCGCGGCCGGCTTTCTCAGGCTGCGCATGAGAACCGGGCAGCGGACACCAGTGGAACAAAGCCCGGTTCGACTGGACTTCTCGCCCGCCAAGAGCGGTCGTTGCCAACCGCAGGAACAACGGTGGGAGACAGGAGAGTGAGAGGCGCATCGACAGCACGCAGGGCCGAGAACGCATCGCTGCCTGCACCCGGCGACGACCCGGACCGCGACAAGCCGGTGCTCGCCCGCTTGGCGGCCCTCAAGGTGATGTCCGTCAAGGAGCTGAAAGCCGAGTGGCGCAGGCTCTTCGGCGCCGAGGCGCCCAACAACAGCCGCCCGTTCCTGGAGTTGCGGCTCGCTTACCGGATCCAGGAACTTGCCTACGGTGGCTTGTCAAAGACGACCGTTCGCATCCTCGATGCGCTCGCAGACGAGTACCGGGGCATCTCGGTGAGAAAGCCGATCCTCGTCGATCCGCGGAAGCCCATCGCCGGCACCAAGCTCGTCCGGGAATGGGCCGGCGTGGAGCACACCGTGACGGTGCTGCGCGATGGCTTCGAGTATGAGGGTCGTCGATACAAGTCCCTGTCCGCGATCGCCCGCGCCATCACCGGCACGCGCTGGAACGGCTGGCGCTTCTTCGGGTTGCGCGCCGCAGAGGAGGGCCGGTCGTGAGGCACTCCGCGAAACAGGCTGCTGTCCGCGGCGAGGACGCGAAGGCTCCGGTCCGGCGGCTGCGCTGCGCGATCTACACCCGCAAGTCCTCGGAGGAGGGGCTCGAGCAGGAGTTCAACTCGCTCGATGCGCAGCGCGAGGCCTGCGCAGCCTACATCGCGAGCCAGCGTGCCGAGGGCTGGATCGCTCTGCCGACCGAATATGACGACGGCGGCTTCTCGGGCGGCACGTTGGAGCGTCCGGCGCTCCAGCGGCTCTTGGCTGACATCGAGGCCGGGCTGGTCGACGTGGTGGTGGTGTACAAGATCGACCGTCTGTCGCGGTCCCTCATGGACTTCTCGAAGCTCGTCGAGGTGTTCGATCGCAACGCCGTCACCTTCGTCTCGGTCACGCAGTCGTTCAACACGACAACTTCGATGGGGCGGCTCACGCTCAACATCCTGCTGTCCTTCGCCCAGTTCGAGCGCGAGGTGATCGGCGAGCGCATCCGCGACAAGTTCGCCGCCTCGCGGAAACGCGGCATGTGGATGGGCGGGTGGACGCCGGTCGGTTATGACGTGGTGGATCGTAAGCTCGTTGTGAACGAGGACGAGGCGGCTCTCGTCCGGCGCATCTTCGCTCGCTTCCTGGAACTCGGCTCGGTCACCCTCCTCGTCCGCGAACTGCGGCAGGAGGGCGCGACCACGAAGCAGGGCAAGCCGTTCGACAAGGGCACCCTCTACAAGGTGCTCAACAATCGGGTCTACGTTGGCGAGGCGGTGCATAAAGGCAAGGCCTACCAGGGCGAGCACGCCGCGATCATCGAAATCGGGATCTTCGAGCGGGCCCAGGCGATCCTCGCGAGCAACGGCCGGCAAAGGGCGGCGAGCACGCGCCGCGAGACGCCGGCCCTGCTCAAGGGCCTGATCTTCACCGAGAGCGGACGGGCGATGACGCCGACGCACACGCGCAAAGGCCCGAAGCTCTACCGCTACTATGTCTCAACTGACGTGGTGCGCGGGCGCGAAAAGGGCGCGACCGAATCGCTGGCGCGATTGCCCGCCGGCCTTATCGAGACGGCGACGGTCAGGGAGGTGCTGCGCCTGATCCGCTCGCCCGAGATCGTCGCCCAGACGATCGAGGCGGTGCGCGCCGAGGCCCCTGACACGTCCGAGGGCGAGATCGTCGGGATCCTCGATCAGTTCTGGGGGCTGTGGGCCACCCTCATTCCGGCCGAGCAGGCGCGCGTGATCCGGCTCCTGGTTGAGCGGGTCGTGGTCAGGCCCGACGGCGTTGCCATCACCTTGCACGCCGCAGGGCTCGGGCAGATCGCCCGCGAGATGCTCAGCCTCGATGGCGCAAGGAGGGCAGCATGACGAAAATCACGGACGTGGCGGCATCCACCATCACCGTTGTCGTCCCGATCGCCATTCGGCAGCGCAATGGCCGGCCGAAGATCGTGCTGCCGGACGACGGTCCGCCCCAGCCGGATGCGAGCGACCCGGCCCGCGGCGCAGTTCTTCGAGCGATCGCCCGCGCCTGGGACTGGCGGCGACGCCTCGAGGCGGGGGAGGTTTCGACCCTCCAGGATCTGGCCAATGCTGAGAAGGTGACGCTGCCCTTCGTCAGCCGCTTCATCCGTCTCGCTTATCTCTCGCCCATGGTGCTCGAACGGATCGTCTGCAACGGGGAAGGCATCGCCATATCGCTCGAGCGCCTCGTCGGGATCGCCCTGGAGCCCTGGGCGCAGCAGGCAGCGCAGATCTTTGGCGGGCCTAGCTGCCCGCGTTCGATGGCCGCCAGTACTGACTAACCGGGGCTGCTCCTGGGATCTTCTTTCCCCTCGGCTACAGAATGTAGAATGGCTGCAGAACGAAAGAATCTAAGTTGTTCTTATTCTTAAAGTGCATCTTTTTCGGGCAAGCGTTTGATGATCTTGGCGCGACCGCCGCAACTAGTCGAGTTCGAGCGCGCTCGGGCGCATTGCACCTCCTTCGACTTGCATCCGCGCGACATATCCGCGACCGCTCGGCCCTAATATGTCTTACGCTAGGTGTTTGATCCCTCGATGTGGTGGTACGGTGGACCATGCTGCAACGGATGCGTTATGGGCCAAGTTCTTCACGGCAGCGCCCGCACAACAGAGGCGGTCCGTCGCGCGATACAGCTTCGTCAAGAGAGCGTGAGGGCGCTGGCCCGCTGCTACGGCGTGAGCCCCACCACAGTTCAGAAGTGGCGCAAGCGGGAGACGACCGCTGACGCCCGGATGGAACCGAAGGAGGTCCGCTCCAACGTTCTCACCCCTGAACAGGAAGCGATCATCGTCACCTTCCGGCGCCACACGCTCCTGGAGGAGAAAGCAAACATCGACACGGCTTCGGACTTCCTCCGCGCCCTGATCGAGGCCGTGCCTTACCAGATCCATGCCGTGCTGACCGACAATGGCGTGCAGTTCTGCGACGCCCCGAAGAACCGCTCAGGCCCAACCGCCATGCTGCGCGTTCATCGCTTTGATCGCCTGTGCCGCGAGCACGGCATCGAGCATCGCCTGACCAAGCCCAATCACCCGTGGACCAACGGCCAGAGCCTGCCCCCGCGAAGGCGGAGGTCGAGCGCGTGAACCGCACCCTCAAGAATGCGACGGTCAAGCGCTATCACTACGACAGCCACGACCAGCTCAGGGCGCACCTGCAGCTCTTCCTGGATGCTTACAACTACGCCCGCCGGCTCAAGACCCTCAGGGGGCTCACGCCTTACGAGTTCGCCTGTCAGGCCTGGACGAAAGACCCCAATCGGTTCAGGCTCAACCCGTCACACCACATCCCGGGACCGTACACCTACGGCGCGCCGGTGGCCGGCGGGTCCCCACGCGAGCGCTGGCGGGGCAGATACTCCACCGAGGGCTGCGTCCGAACCGGCTGAGGGTAGAGCGTCATCAACTCGAGGATCTCGATGGGCATGTCCGTGCTCACTAGCAACCCGAGCAACTGCGCCTCGGCTGGTGAGATTGGGTAATCATGCGTCCAATCGCCTCGGCTGAGGCGGTCGGCGAGTTCATCGGCCTGCTCCTTCGTCATGTGCTCCCGCAAGAGGTCGCTCACCGCTCCCCTAATCTGAGCAATGGCCTTACGGCCCATGTCGGCAAGGATGAGGGTCTGATCGTCGACCTCGGCGATCGGTTTCTCCTCGGTCGCCCGGATGATCGAGGCCGCCGGCAGTCCGTTAATTTGCGGATCGACAGGCCCGAGCACGGCATGCGGGCTCATGGCGATCTCGTCGGCGGCGAGCGCGATGAGCGTTCCGCCCGACATGGCCAGATGCGGCACGAACACGGTCGTCTTGGCTCGATGCAACTTCAATGCCCGGGCGATCTGCAGCGACGCCAAAACCAACCCCCCTGGAGTGTGCAGGACGAGATCGAGGGGCGTGTCCGGATCGGTCATTTGGATGGCCCGCATGACCTCCTCGGAGTCGTTCACGTCGATGTAGCGCATGAGCGGAAAGCCGAGCAGGCGCATGGTCTCCTGCCGGTGCACCAGGAGGATGACGCGCGAGCCGCGCTTCTTCTCAATCTCTGCGATCTTGCGTTGACGCATGGCCATGAGCAGCCGCTGACTGATCACAGGCTGCAAAGAGACCAGCGCGATGAAAATCCAAAAGAAGTCGAGTAGGTTCACGTCAGAATCTCCGGGGCAATGACCGCTGGCCGCGCGGTGCAAAGCCCAGCACGCCCTCGTCGGGATAGTAGCGCCGGTAGCTCGGCCGGGGGCGGTGAATGACCGGAGCCAATAGGAGGCCAGCGATGAAGCCGCCAATATGAGCCCACCATGCGACCCCGCCCACATCGGGCATCATCAGCCCGACCGTGCCCTGTAGGACCTGCGTGAAGAACCAGAACGCGATGTAGATGACAGCGGGAAGCTCGAAGAAGAGCGGGATGAATAGGATGGGCACGAGCAGGATGATCCAGGAACGCGGGAACAGGCGCACATAGGCTCCAGTCACGCCGGCGATGGCGCCCGACGCGCCAATGGCGGGAATAACTGAGTCGGCGTTGACGAAAGCGTGCGCGAAGCTCGCGGCAAGCCCGCAAGCAAGATAGAACACCAGATAACGGACGTAGCCCAATCGGTCTTCGACGCAACTGCCGAACAGCCACAGGGTCCACATGTTGAGGATCAGGTGCAGCCAGCCCCCGTGCAGGAACATGGTCGTGAGGAAGGGCAGGTAGTCGTCCGGCGGCAGTCCGACCCGCGAGGCCCAAGCCGGATCCGTGTAGCGGGCCGGCACGAGACCATAAAGATAGATCATGGCCTCCTGGCCGCGGGGCGGCAGTGATTTCTGGAACAGGAAGACGAGAACGTTGGCTGCGATCAGCCCGGAGGTCACGAGCGGCGGATAGCGCGTCGGCACAGAGGTTCGGACGGGGATCATGGCACGAAGCGATGCTCTCTGAAACGTCGAATGAAACCTTGGCCTCCCTTGCTCGTTCCTGCGTCACCATTCATTATTGTGCTCATTGGCGGGAGGCAACAAATGGCGAACGGGACCTGCGATATCTGCGGCGTGCGACCGGCCACCGTCCGAGCTCGGGTCACCAGCGACGGCCAGAGCGAAATCCTTGAACTGTGCGATCTCGACTACCGCCGGCTGGCGCGCCAGCAGCATCGGCCGAGCTCGCCGCTGGAATCCCTGTTCGGCCGCGGCAGCCTGTTCGAGGATTTCTTCAACGACGATTTCTTCGGCGGCAGGCTCGGCCGACGGGACGAGGCGGTCTCGCCGGGTTCCGTCGATGACGCCCGAACTCCCATCCCGGTCCGCTCCGGCCGGAGCCGCGGGCGTGGACGCGGGAGCGGCCTCGCCGAGAACCTGAGCGCTCACGCGGAGGAGATCCTGCAAGGCGCGGCACGCCGCGCGGCCGACCTCGGTTGCAACGAGGTCGACACCGATCACCTGCTCTATGCGCTCACCGACAGCGACGTGGTCCGCACCGTCCTCGACCAGTTCAAGGTGTCCCTGGACGACCTCCGCCGGCAGCTTGACCAGGAGGCCCGGCGGGGAGACCGCACGCCTGATGAGAAAGCCGAGATCGGCGTCTCGCCGCGCATCAAAGATGCCTTATCGCGCGCCTTCGCCGCCTCGCGTGAGTTCGGCCATTCCTATGTCGGTCCCGAGCACCTCCTCATCGGCCTCGCCGAGGAGGGCGAGGGCATCGCCGCCGACGTGTTGCGCCGCTATGGCCTTACCCCCCAGGCCATCCGCCAGCAGGTCGTCAAGGTGGTCGGGCGCGGCGCCGAGGAAGGCCGCGTCGAGCCGCCGACCAATACCCCCAACCTCGACAAATACTCGCGCGACCTCACCAAGCTCGCCCGCGAGGGCAAGCTCGACCCGGTCATCGGCCGGGCCAAGGAGATCGAGACCACCATCGAGGTGCTGGCCCGGCGCAAGAAGAACAACCCGGTTCTCATCGGCGAGCCGGGGGTCGGCAAAACCGCCATCGTCGAGGGCCTGGCGCAACGGATCGTCGCCGGCGAGGTGCCGGAGGCCTTGCGCGACAAGCGCCTCGTGGAGCTTTCCATCAACTCGATGGTGGCCGGCTCCAAGTATCGCGGCGAGTTCGAGGAGCGCGTGCAGCAGATCCTCAAGGAGGTCACGGACGCCCAGGACAGCCTCATCCTCTTCATCGACGAGATCCACACCATCGTCGGCGCCGGCCAGGGCGGCGGCGAAGGGGGCCTCGACATCGCCAACGTGTTCAAGCCGGCGCTCGCCCGCGGCGAATTGAACCTCATCGGGGCGACCACGCTTAACGAGTACCAGAAGCACATCGAGAAGGACGCCGCCCTGGAGCGGCGCTTCCAGCCGGTGTTCGTGCCGGAGCCGACGGTGGCCCAGACCATCATGATCCTGCGGGGCCTGCGCGACACGATGGAGGCCCACCACAAGGTGACGATCACCGACGAGGCGATCATCGCCGCCGCCGAGCTCTCGGACCGCTACATCACCGGCCGCTTCCTGCCCGACAAGGCCATCGACCTGATCGATCAAGCCGCGGCGCGGGTGAAGATCTCGGCCACGGCGCGGCCGGTGGACGTGCAGGAGCTTGAGGCGGAAGTCCGCCAGCTCAAGCGCGAGCAGGATTATGCGGCCTCGCGCAAGCAGTTCGACCGCGCCAAGGAGCTGCAGGCACAGCACGACGCCAAGAACAAGGAGCTGCAGGAGGCGACCGAGCGCTGGCGCCGCGAGCGCGGCTCCGCCTCAGCGGAGGTCCGGACGGAGCACATCGCCCAGGTCGTCTCCAAGCTCACCGGGGTGCCCGTGAACGAGCTGACGACGGAGGAGCGCCAGCGGCTCGTCAACATGGAGGAACGCCTCCACCAGCGCGTCATCGGCCAGGACGAGGCCGTGAAGGCCGTGAGCGACGCCGTCCGCCTCGCCCGCGCCGGCCTGCGCGAAGGCCGCCGGCCTGTGGCCACCTTCCTGTTCCTCGGCCCGACGGGCGTCGGCAAGACGGAGCTCGCCAAGGCGCTCGCCGAGGTCGTGTTCGGCGACGAGGACGCCATGATCCGCATCGACATGTCGGAATACATGGAGCGCCACGCCGTCGCCCGCCTGATCGGTGCCCCTCCCGGCTACGTCGGCTACGAGGAGGGCGGCCAGCTCACCGAGCGCGTGCGGCGGCGCCCCTATAGCGTCATCCTGCTCGACGAGATCGAGAAGGCCCACCCGGACGTCTACAACGTCCTCCTGCAGGTGTTCGACGACGGCCGCCTCACGGACGGCAAGGGCCGCGTCGTCGACTTCACCAACACCATCCTGATCGCCACGAGCAATCTCGGCTCGGACATCATCCAGCGGAACCTCCGGCTGCGCGGCACGGCCGAGGAGGACCAGGCCAAGCTCAAGCGCGAGCTGATGGACGTGCTGCGCGGCCACTTCCGGCCGGAGTTCATCAACCGCATCGACGAGATCATCGTCTTCCACGCGCTCGGCCGGGCCGAGATCCGCGCCATTGTCGAGTTGCAGCTCGAGCGGGTGAAGCGGACCGCTCACGGTCAAGGCGTAGAGCTGGTGACCGACGAGTCCCTCATCGAGCATCTGGCGGCGGCCGGGTTCCGTCCGGAATTCGGCGCCCGCGAGCTGCGCCGTCTGATCCGCTCCGAGCTCGAAACCCAGCTCGCCCGCGCCATGTTGGCGGGCGAGGTGCGCGAAGGCGACCGGGTGCTGGCACGCTGGGACGGCAGCCAGCACAAGGTCGTGCTCGAGCCTCAGGCGAAGCCGGGCGGCTCAGCCGAGGCGTCCGAGAGCGCGGCATGCAATAAGGAGCGAAACGCGGTCGAGGTCGCCCGAGATGCGCAACTCCACGCGCCCGATGCACCCGCCGCAGCCGCCGAGTAATGGTACCTGCATGGACGGGAGCAACCGTTGGGTAGGGCAATCCAATCGGCTCACACCAAGGATCCGAAGTTAGAGCCTCTAACATAACCGGTTGATTTGCTGGAAGCAGAACATGGCGCATCCGAGGGGTGACGAAGGCGAGATGGATGTCGGCGCAGCGCAGCATCGAGTTGTCAGGTGCCAGAAGCAGTTAAGCCAAGCGACGGTGCGATTGACAATCCAGTGCTGGCGGCCGAGCTTGGAACAAAATGCCGGTCAGCCCGGCACGATTCGGCACCGGTGGCCGTCCACTCTTGGGCTTCGGCGGCGCAATCGGAAGGAGCGGCTCGATCCCCGCCCAAAAGCTCATCGGGACAAGCGCCTTAGCCCCAGAATTCTTCCACAATGGTATGTCAGGAGCTCTTAGGAGAAATCATCATGGCGCGAAACCAATTGACCCCCTTCCGGACCGGCGGCCTCCTCGGCGGGGTCGACCCGTTCCTCTCTCTCCATCGCGAGATGAACCGTCTGTTTGATGACGTGTTCCGTGGGGTCGGTCTATCCGCCGCGGGCGGACAAGGCCAAGTCGCTAATGTAGGGCAATTCATCAATGCGAACATGAACGTGTCGGAGACGGAAAACGAGATCCGCATCACGGTAGAGCTACCGGGCGTCTCCGAGCAGGACATTGACGTCTCGCTCAACGAGGATGTGCTCACGATCCGCGGAGAGAAGAAGTTTGAACAACAGAATGAGAAAGAGAACTTTCACTTCGTGGAGCGCTCATACGGCGCTTTCCAGCGTTCGCTGCGGCTGCCGTTTCCGGTCGACCCTGAGCAGGTCAAGGCGTCCTTCGAGAACGGCGTACTGGCCATCACCCTGCCGAAAACGGCTCAGCAGGAGCGCTCGCGCCGCATTCAGGTACAGCCAGGCGGTCAAAAAGCCGAACAGAGCGCCCCCAGCGGGTCACAAGCTGGCATCGGGGGGCAGAACGACGCGGCAGGTGAGCAGCCCACGAAGTCTTGAAGATCGTTAACGGAGGTTCTTGAAATGCCTGAACTAGTCGTGGTCGGATTTGATGATCCGACCGAGGCGGATCGTGCGCTGTCTGAACTCGTCCGCCTCCAACAGGAATATCTCGTTGACCTTGAGGACGCGGTGATCGCGACGCGCGGGCCAGACGGTAAGCTTCGCCTTAAGCAGAGCGTGGACCTTGTTGGGGCTGGCGCTGCCACCGGCGGACTATGGGGCGCAATGTGGGGTTCTTTGGTGGGTCTTCTCTTCCTGAATCCCCTCCTCGGGATGGTGACAGGAGCTGCGTTCGGAGCGGGGGCCGGCGCCCTGTCCGGCAAGCTTGCTGACTATGGCATTGACGACAACTTTATCCGGCAGATCGGAGAGACCTTACAGCCGAACACGTCGGCACTATTCGTCCTCGTGCGAAAGGCTCAACCGGAGAAAGTGCTGCAAGAAATATCCCGCTTCCGCGGACGCATTATCCGCTCATCTCTCTCGCCGGAACAGGAGGCTCGGCTGCAAGCCGCTCTGTCTGGCTCCAATGTCGCCATGCCGGGCAGTACTAACACGGCTACAGCAAGCGCCGGCCCTGCTGTCGGGAGCGGATGAAGTGGGTGCCAATCCGTGAACAGCGATCTTAGGGGCTGACGGCGCGCATCCGCTACGAGATGAGGAGTGCGACTCTGTGAAAGAGAACGTCAGCGTCGATCAAACCGCTTCGGACGGACTTGGCATGCACGTTCATTCCGTAAAAGGCGGCCCTCACGGCGTGATTGGGAACGCACTTAGAGAAACCCGTGAGGCTTGGCCAGAACTGTCGACCTATGAGCGGTTCGAGCAGGTGGTGTCGCTCGTTTTGACCGCGCTCATTGGCGTTATAATTGCTGCGGCAGTCGTCAGCCTGACATTTAACATCATCATGCTTGTGATGTTTGGGCTGCTTGATCCCGCTGATCACACCGTTTTTCAAGCCGTCTTCGGCATGATCTTCACGGTACTAATTGCGTTGGAGTTTAATCACTCGATCCTGCGTGTGCTGGAGCGCAAAGAGAGCATTGTGCAGGTTAAAACTGTAGTGCTGATCGCGCTGCTGGCGCTTGCGCGCAAGTTCATCATTCTCGATGCGAGCAAGACTGAACCGATGACTATCATCGGCCTCGCCACAGCCGTGATTGCCCTTGGGGCTGTTCACTGGCTCGTCCGGGATCAGGACAGAAAAGACACGCTCTCGTCAAGACCGTAATCGCTCGTTTTCGCGTAACTGTCCCGAGAGCATGCTGCTGTCGCCGTCCACTGATGCCTCAGTCTGGAGGGCAACGGCAAGGTGTTCATATGCGCTTGAACTTGACGGAGCGGTTCGCGAAGATCGCAACGACGGAGGGGCGTAAATCGCTAATGCTTTGAGGACGAGTTGACCGATGTCGGTCCCGCCGCGGGCGGCGCGCATCGACGCCGGTTGGGCCGAGCAGAAGGCGGTTCGTGACACCATGCGGTTCCTGCACGTGCATGGCGTCGGGACCTCCCGCACGTTCATAATCGCAAGGCGGTCGCCATGCCGTCCGGAACCGGAACGCGCGGTGCCGCTGGACGAAGCTCGGTGAGCGACTGAAGCTCCTTGCGACGCAAGCTTGAGCGGCGGTTGCGTCCGTCTCCGTCGAGCGAAGTGCGGCTCCAACAGTAAAGATGCGGCGCCTCACCAAGCCCCTGGAAAGGCGCGTTCTTTTTGACTTTACCGAAAGAGGGCCAGTTAAGGCGGAAAGAGACAAAAGGGCTTTGGAGACCGCAAACCGGCTCATGCGACTGTCTCTGCAGTAAACCCGCCGTCCGCAAACTTGCGGAATATCAAAGAGAATTTCTGCTGTAAGCTACGAAGACGCAAAGTTGTAACGGATATTGGCGGAGGGAGAGGGATTCGAACCCTCGATACGGTTGCCCGTATACACGCGTTCCAGGCGTGCGCCTTCAACCACTCGGCCACCCCTCCTCAAGGCCCGCGCTCGCCCGCGCGCCGCATGTCGTCCCGGCACGGCGCGGGCGGGCCAGGCCCGGTGCGATCCGCTCCATGGCAAAGAGGCCGCGCCCTCAACGCGGCCGTCCTCGCGAGCCGGCTGCCGAAAGGCGACGACCGCGTTTCAGATCAGCGCGGGCTCAAGCTCCTGGAGCCGATCACGTCCATGCGTTCGACAGAAAGCCGTCGAACCGGATCGTGATCTAGCCTCGCTGCAGGCCTGGCGCAAGCGCGCTGTCGACCGCCGAGGGAGAGAAGCGGACGCCGGCCCCGCGGGTCGCGCCCAAGCGGGTCGGAGCCGCCGCGCCGCCGGCCCTCTGCGGGCCCTCTCGCTCAGCTCTCCATCTTCAAGGCCTGGATGAAGGCCTCCTGCGGAATCTCCACCTTGCCGAACTGGCGCATGCGCTTCTTGCCCTCCTTTTGCTTCTCGAGGAGCTTGCGCTTGCGGGTGATGTCGCCGCCGTAGCACTTGGCGGTCACGTCCTTGCGCAGGGCGCGGATCGTCTCGCGGGCAATGATCTTGCCGCCGATCGCCGCCTGGATCGGGATCTGGAAGAGATGCTGCGGGATCAGGTCCTTCAGCTTCTCGCACATGGCGCGGCCGCGCGCTTCCGCCCGCGAGCGATGCACCAACATGGACAAAGCATCGACCGGCTCGCCATTGACGAGGATCTGCATCTTGACGAGGTCGCCCTCGCGGTAGTCGGTGAGGTGATAGTCGAAGGAGGCGTAGCCCTTCGAGATCGACTTCAGGCGGTCGTAGAAGTCGAACACCACCTCGTTGAGGGGCAGGTCGTAGACCACCATCGCCCGCTTGCCCACATAGTTGAGGTCCACCTGCTCGCCGCGCCGGTCCTGGCACAGCTTGAGGATGCCGCCGAGATAATCGTCCGGCGTGAGGATGGTGGCGCGGATCCAGGGCTCCTCGATCGACTCGATCTTCATCACGTCCGGCATGTCGGCCGGGTTGTGGAGTTCCTTCACCTCGCCGCTCTTGAGGGCGATCCGGTAGACGACGGACGGCGCCGTGGCGATGAGGTCGAGGTTGAACTCGCGCTCGAGCCGCTCCTGGATGATCTCCAGGTGCAACAGGCCCAGGAAGCCGCAGCGGAAGCCGAAGCCGAGCGCGGCGGAGGTCTCCATCTCATAGGAGAAGCTGGCGTCATTGAGCCTGAGCTTGCCGAGCGCCGCCCGCAGGTTCTCGAAATCGGCGGCGTCAACGGGAAACAGGCCGCAGAACACCACCGGCTGTACCGGCTTGAAGCCCGGCAGCGGGTGCGCCGTCGGCCGCCGCTCCTCGGTGATGGTGTCGCCGACGCGGGTGTCCGCCACCTCCTTGATGGAGGCGGTGAGGAAGCCGACCTCGCCGGGTCCGAGCCGCTCCACGTCGGTCATCTTCGGCCGGAAGACACCGATCCGGTCGATCCCATAGGTCGCCCCGGTGCCCATCATGCGGATCTGCATGCCCTTCTTCAAGACGCCGTCGACGACGCGCACGAGCACGACGACGCCGAGGTAAGCGTCGTACCAGCTGTCCACGAGCAGCGCCTTGAGGGGGGCCTCCTCGTCGCCCTGGGGCGGCGGCAGCCGGGTGACGATCGCCTCCAGCACCTCCTCGATGTTGAGGCCGGTCTTGGCCGAGATGGGAATGGCGCCGGAGGCGTCGATGCCGATCACCTCCTCGATCTGCTCCTTCACCCGCTCAGGCTCCGCCGCCGGAAGGTCGATCTTGTTGAGGACCGGCACGATCTCGTGATTGGCCTCGATGGCCTGATAGACGTTGGCGAGGGTCTGGGCCTCGACCCCTTGGCTCGCGTCGACGACGAGGAGCGAGCCCTCGCAGGCCGCGAGCGAGCGCGACACCTCGTAGGCGAAATCCACATGGCCCGGCGTGTCCATGAGGTTGAGGATGTAGGTCTTGCCGTCCCGGGCCGGGTATTCGAGGCGAACCGTCTGCGCCTTGATAGTGATGCCGCGCTCGCGCTCGATGTCCATGGAATCGAGCACCTGCTCGACCATCTCGCGCTCGGCCAGCGCCCCCGTCTTCTGGATGAGGCGATCGGCGAGCGTCGACTTGCCGTGGTCGATATGGGCCACGATGGAGAAGTTGCGGATGTGCTCGATCGGCTTTGAGGGCATCAGGGCGCAAGGGAAAAGGCTTGAGCGCCGCGGCCCTCCCCGAGAAGGTCGATCACCGCCTCTCGACGTTGGCCACGGCGCGTCATGTCAAGGAAAACTCGCCCGGAGATAGCAGCCGCGCCCGGCATTTCCAAGGCGGGGCCGCCCCGTGCCGCGCCGAAAAGATAAGGCCATGCCTCGGCCTTGGTCCTCCGTTGCGCCGAAGCCCGTTCCGCGGGGCGGGGAAACATGCTTTGAGGGCAGGCCTTCCGGAGCCCCTTCCTTGACGACGGTCGTCTTCGCCGCGGCGCTCTTGAGCGCCTGCCTCCACGCGGTCTGGAACGCATGGGTGAAGTCGCGGGGCGACGCCAATGCCGCGGTGGCGGCGCTCGTCATCGGGGCGGGGTTCCCGAACCTCCTCATCCTGGTCCTCTCCGGCCCTCCGGCGGCGCCTGCCTGGGGCTGGATGGCCGTCACCGTCGCCTTGTCCATCGTCGCCCTGCAGCTTCTCGCCTCCGCCTACCGGGAAGGCGACTTCGCCGTCGCCTATCCCCTCATCCGCGGCCTCATCCCCATCGTGCTGGCGCTGGCGGCCGTCCCGCTCTTCGGCGAGGCGCCGACCCTTGCGGGAAGCCTTGGCGTGGTGTGCGTCTCGGCGGGGCTTGCCGTCATCGCCTGGGAATCGGCGCGCCGTTCGCGCACCATGACCGCCCGCGGCCTTGGCCTTGCGGCGCTCGCGGCCGCCGTGACCGCCGCCTCGGTGCTGACCGACGCCAAGGGGGCTCGGCTCGGGGCCAACCCGTTCGGCTACGCCGCCAGCATCGCCATCCTGAACGCGCTCGTGATGGCGGCGACGCAGGCGGCCCGCGGGCACAGCGTGCCGCGGATGCTGGTCAAGCACTGGCCCGTGACCATCTTCGCCGCGGGCCTCTCGGCCATCTCCTATGTGCTCTTCATCTGGGCGATCACGGAAGGGCCTGTGGCGCTCGTGGCGGCCCTGCGGGAGACCAGCATGCTGTTCGCCCTGTTGATCGCCGCGCTCGTCCTGCGCGAGCGCATCAACCGCTGGCGGTGGGGCGCGGTCATCCTGATGGTCGGCGGCATCGCCCTGATCCGGGCGTGAGCGCCGCGGCAGCCTCGTCCGATCGGGTTGGTTCACTCTTGGTCTTGGCCTGCGCCTGCAGCATCAGCCATCCGGTGCGGCTGCGCGGCAGGTCCTGGCGCTGACCCTCCGCCCGCCACCATCGCAAGGCGGAGATAGCCGCCAGCCCCATCGGACGACGCTCTAGCGGCCCCGCTCCAGAACCCGCGAGATCACCTTGGCGGTGTAGTCGACCATGGGCACGATGCGCGCGTAATTCAGCCGCGTCGGGCCGATGACGCCGAGCACCCCGACGATGGTCTGGGTGGAGTCGTGGAAGGGCGCAGCGATCATCGACGAGCCGGAAAGGGAGAACAGCTTGTTCTCCGAACCGATGAAGATGCGCACCCCCTCGCCCTGCTCGGCGCGGGAGAGGAGGTCGATGACGTCGGTCTGCGTCTCGAGATCCGCGAAGAGCAGGCGGATCCGCTCCAGATCCTCGGCCGCCTTGAGATCCTCGAGCAGGTTCGCCTGGCCGCGGACGATGAGATGACGCTCCTCGGCGGAGCCCGCCGTCGTCGCAAGCCCCGCCTCGACGAGGCGTGCGGTGAGGGCGTCGAGCTCCTGGCGGATGGCGTTGCGCTGCGCTTCGATGGCGGTCTTGAGTTCGCCCAGGCTTTTCCCACGGATGCGGGCGTTGAGATAGTTGCTCGCCTCCACGAGCGCCGAGGCCGGGAGGCCCGGCGGAAGGTCGAGCAGCCGGTTCTCCACCGAGCCGTCCTCGGCCACGAGGACGACGAGGGCGCGGGCCGGATCGAGGCGGACGAACTCGATGTGCTTGAGGCGCGCGTTCTGCTTCGTCGTGACCACCACCCCCGCTCCGCGGGAGAGGCCCGACAGAAGGGCGGAGGCTTCGGCCAGCGCGCTCTCCAGGGTATGGCCTGTTGCGGCCGCCCTCACCTGGGCCTCGATGCGTTCGCGCTCCTCTGACGTCAGGTCGCCGACCTCCAGGAGAGCGTCCACGAAGAAGCGCAGCCCCACTTCGGTCGGCAGGCGCCCGGCGCTCGTGTGGGGGGCGTAGATGAGGCCCGCCTGCTCCAAATCCTGCATGACGTTGCGGACGGAGGCGGGCGACAAGGTCATGGGCAGGGCGCGCGCGATGTTGCGCGAGCCGACGGGCTCGCCCGTCGCAAGATACGTCTCCACGATCTGGCGGAAGATCTCCCGCGAGCGCTCGTTGAGCTCGGCGACGGCGCGCCCCTGCGGGACCGGCGGCAGCGACAGGTTCATGGACGTCGGTCGATCCTTCAGGAGAAACCCATCACCCTTATCATGTGGGAGAACCATGGCCGGGCGCAAGCAGACGGCCTCGCCGCGGTGGGGCTTGAAGGGCGCGCCGTCAGTTCCGCCACCAGCGGTCCGATTGGATCTCCCCGGCGAAGCAGCCCATCCGCGGCTCGGACGGGCCGGCGGCCTGGGCGGGCCTCACAAGCGGCTCGGAGAGGTTCGCGATCTCCCGCACGAGCTTGATGCGGATCGCCTCGGCAAAATGCTCCCGCTCGCGGACCGGCACCATGAAGGCGCCCGGGCCGCCGATGACACAGTCGCGGAAGTAGAGGTCGAGGTTCTCGATGTCCCAGTAGCCGCCCCGCTTCAGCATGATGGGCAGGCCGTTGATGATCACCCCGCGCGCCAGGGCTTCGTCCCGGGCCATGGTCACCGGCCGGCCCTGGTTGTTGGCGCCGTCCCCTGAGATGTCGATGACCTGGCGCATGGGCTCCGCGTTGCTGCCGTCGAGGAGCAGCATGGCGTAGTCGATGGCGCCGGAGATCGAGGTGCGCGGCCCCCGGCGGATCGGCTGCGCCGCCAGCCGGTCGGCGAAGGCGAGCGCGTCGGCGGAGCTCTCGATCAGGGTCCAAGGTACCACCACCTGCTGCATCGCCGCGCCCGCCCATTCCATGTAGACGACGCTGATGCGCCCGAGCGTGCCCTTGCGGATGGCGTCATGGACAGCGCCGGAGCGGAACGCGGCAACGAAGCCTTCGCGCTGAAGCGCCTGCTCCTCGGGGTCCATCGAGTTCGAAATGTCGACGGCGAGCACGAGGGCAAGATCGACCTCGGGCCGGTCCGCGCCTTGTGACGGCGTCGACAGGAAGAACAGCCCGGCCGTGAGGGCAACCAGGATCCATGCGAGCCCGCGCGCCACCCGATCCTCCCCTGATGGTCGGGCCGATCATCGCGTCGGCGCAGAGCCTCGTCCAGTCCTCAGGGGCCGGGTGCCCGTCGCGCGGAGCCGAACCTCGGCTCGATTGGCGCAACGTGCCGGCCTCGCGCCAAAGCAGGCGCGTGATCGCTCAACCGAGAAGACCGGCGGGGTAAGGAGGAGAAGATGGTGGAGCCAGGCGGAATCGAACCGCCGACCTCTTGAATGCCATTCAAGCGCTCTCCCAACTGAGCTATGGCCCCACTTGATCAACCGCGGCGTTGGGGGCCGCGGAGGCGCCGGAAGGCGGCGCGGGTTTCTATAGTCGCGGATCGCGGCCGGCTCAAGCCCGTCATCGGGCTTTCGCGGCCGTCCCGATTGTCGCGGGAGCTCTCAAGCCTCCTCGTCGTCCTCGATGTCGCCGTCGATCAGGTCGGCCACGTCGTCGTCGCCCTCCTCCTCCTCCTCGAGGAAGGTGTCGTCCTCGCCGGCCACATCCTCGCCGAGGTCGAGATCGTCGGCCACGACCTCCTTGTCGGCGCCGGCCTCGGCGGCCTCCACGTCGTCCAGCGAGACGAGCTCGGGGCCGACGGCCTCGACCTCCGCCTCCTCCTCGTCACCCGGCCGCACGGCCGCCGTCCCCCCCTTGGCGAAGGGTTCGAACACGGACCGCGGATAGGCCTGACCGGTGTAGGGCGACACGATCGGGTCGCGGTTCAGATCATAGAATTTCTTGCCCGTCACGGGGCAAATGCGCTTGGTGCCAAGCTCGGGTTTGGCCACGGTCGAAAGCCTTCGCTCGATGTCGGAAGAGTGCTCCCGTTAATGCAGAGAGCCGAGAGGTGTCAAATGGCGTCCTCCGCGGTGCGTTCAAGCCCGGCAGCGACGATGGCGGCCGGATGACGGCCGCCTGCCCCCATGCTAACCACCCGCCCCACCATCAAGGCTCGCTCAGGACAAGACCGTGTCGCAGGCCCATCCCGTTCCGGCGCCGCTTTCCGCCGCGCCCGGCCAGGCTCTCAAGGGCCGGCTCAGGGCTCCGGGAGACAAGTCGATCTCCCATCGCTCGCTCATCTTCGGCCTTTTGGCCATCGGCGAGACGCGCATCGAAGGATTGTTGGAAGGCGAGGACGTGCTGCGCACGGCGCAGGCCTGCCGCGCGCTCGGCGCCACCGTCCTGCGCGACGCGCCCGGGCGCTGGCGGGTGCGCGGCGCCGGCATCGGCGGGCTCACCGAGCCTGAGGGCATTCTCGACTTCGGCAATGCGGGCACAGGCTCGCGCCTGATGATGGGGGTGGCGGGCAGCCACCCCCTGACCGCCACCTTCGACGGTGACGCATCGCTCCGCAAGCGGCCGATGCGGCGCATCCTCGACCCGCTGGTTCAGATGGGCGCGACGGTCGTGAGCGAAGCGGAGGGGGGCCGCGTGCCGCTGACCCTCAAAGGGCCGAGCGAGACCGTGCCGATCACCTATGAGACCCCGGCCGCCTCGGCGCAGATCAAGTCCGCGGTCCTTCTCGCCGGCCTCAACTCGCCTGGCCGCACCACCGTGATCGAGCGCGAGGCGACCCGCGACCACACCGAGCGCATGCTGCGCCATTTCGGCGCCGAGGTATCGGTTGAGAGGCATGGGGAGCATGGGCGGCGGATCGCCCTCCTCGGCCAACCGACCCTGCGCGCGGCGGACGTCGTGGTGCCCTCCGACCCCTCCTCGGCGGCCTTTCCGCTCGTTGCCGCCCTGATCGTCCCGGGCTCCGAGGTGACGATCGAGGGCGTGATGATGAACCCGCTGCGCACGGGCCTCATCGCGACGCTTCTCGAGATGGGGGCCGACATCGAGCGCCTGAACGAGCGCGAGGAGGGCGGCGAGACCGTGGCCGATCTGCGCGTGCGGGCCAGCCGCCTCCAAGGCGTCGACGTGCCGGCGGCGCGGGCGCCGTCGATGATCGACGAGTATCCGATCCTGGCGGCCGCCGCGGCCTTCGCCGAGGGAACGACGCGCATGCGCGGCTTGCATGAGCTGCGCGTCAAGGAATCCGATCGCCTGGCGGCCGTGGCGGCCGGCCTGTCGGCCGCCGGCGTGCCGAACCGGATCGAGGGCGACGACCTCGTCGTGGAGGGCCTCGCCGGCCGGGTGCCGGGCGGCGGCACGGTCGCGACCCATCTCGACCATCGCATCGCCATGGCCTTTCTTGTCCTCGGCCTCGCCGCGCGGGAGGGCATGGCGGTGGACGACGGCAGCATGATCGCCACGAGCTTCCCCACCTTCGTGCCCCTCATGCGCGAGCTAGGCGCCGCCATCCGGGACTGACATGATCATCGCCATCGACGGGCCGGCCGCCTCCGGCAAGGGCACGCTGGCCAAGCGCCTTGCCGCCCATTACGGGCTGCCGCATCTCGACACGGGCCTCCTGTATCGCGCGGTGGCGCTGACCCTCCTCGATCAGGGCAGGCCGCTCACCGACGAGGGCGCCGCGCTCGCGGCGGCGAAGGCTCTCGATCTGTCCCGTTTCGACGAGGCGCGCCTGCGCGGCGCGGCGATGGGCGAGGCAGCCTCCGTCGTCTCCGCCTTCCAGCCGGTCCGCGACGCCCTCCTCGACCTGCAGCGGCGCTTCGCGGCGCAGCCCGGCGGAGCGGTGCTCGACGGGCGGGACATCGGCACGGTGGTATGCCCCGGGGCCGAGGCCAAGCTGTTCGTCACCGCAAGCGCCGAGGAGCGGGCGCGGCGGCGCCACCGCGAGCTCATGGAGCGGGAGGGCGCCGCCGACTACGAGGCGATCCTCGCCGACATCCGTCGCCGCGACGAGCGCGACGCCTCGCGCCAGGTCGCGCCGCTCAGGCCCGCCCCCGACGCCGTCCTCCTCGACACCACGGCGCTTGACGCGGACGGCGCCTTCCGGGCCGCGCTCGCCGTCGTCGAGCGGGTCCGCAGCAGGATGTGAGGACGGACGCGGAGCGCCCTTTGCGCGCCGCCCAGATCCTGACACACTGCCGGAGCCATTCTGAACCGTCTGGGTGGACGGCTTGGTGGGCGGCTTGGCAGGACGACGTGGCAGGAGGCGGTCATGGCGCGATGGGGCCTGCGGCGCTGGTCGCTGGTGGCGGCGATCCTGGCGCTCGTGCCGGGACCGGCACGGGCCGATACGGAGGTCGATCTCGCCCTCGCGATCGGCGTCGACATCTCCTACTCGATGGACCTCGACGAACTCGCCCTGCAGCGGCAGGGCTTCGCGGACGCCTTCCGCGCCACGGCGGTCCATGACGCCATTCGGCGCGGCGCGATCGGGCGCATCGCCGTCGCCTACTACGAATGGGCGGGCTCCTGGGACCAGCGCGTGGTCGTGCCTTGGACCGTCATCGACGGCCCGGCGAGCGCCCAGGTCTTCGCGGAGAAGGTCGAGGCGCAGCCGGTGCGGCGCGCGCAGCGCACCTCGATCTCGGGCGCCATCGATTTCGGGACGAAGCTGATCGGCGAGAGCGGCGTCGAGGCGACGCGGAAGGTTATGGACATCTCGGGAGACGGGCCGAACAATCAGGGCCGCCTCGTGACGCTCGCCCGCGACGACGCCCTCATGAAAGGCATCACCATCAACGGCCTGCCGATCCTCCTCAAGCGGCCGGGCTATCTCGATATTCCCAATCTCGACGAGTATTACCGCGACTGCGTCATCGGCGGCCAGGGCGCGTTCATGATCCCGATCCGCGAGCGGGACCAGTTCCCAAGCGCCATCAAGACCAAGATCCTGCTCGAGATCGCGGGCCGAACCCCGGCGGAGCCGCTCATCAAGCCCGCGCAAGCCGAGGCGCGCGCCAACTGCCTCATCGGGGAGACGCAATGGCGGGACCGGATGGGCAATTGACGCGCGCGCGGCCGGGGCGTCGGCGCCCGGCGCTCGCGCTCGTCGCCCATGACGACAAGAAAGCCGAAATGGCGGATTTCGTCGCCGCCCACGAAGCGGTGCTCAGCCGCTTCGACCTCTACGCCACCGGCACGACCGGCGGGCGCATCCTGGAGCGCTGCCCCACCCTCGCCGTGACGCGCCTGAAGAGCGGGCCGCTGGGCGGCGACCAGCAGATCGGGGCGCTCATCGCGGACGAGAAGATCGACGCGCTCGTGTTCTTCGTCGACCCGCTCTCCCCTCATCCCCACGATGTGGACGTCAAGGCGCTGACCCGCGTCGCCCTCGTCTACGACATCCCCATGGCCCTGAACCGCGCCACCGCGGAACGCCTCATACAGACCTTCGCCGCGGCACCGCTACCGCCCCGCTGACTTGGCGCGCCGGGTCGGCGCGGCGTGAAGCGGGTCCTCCGGCCAGGGGTGCTTCGGATATCGCCCGCGCATCTCGGCGCGCACCGCCGCCCAGGAGCCGCTCCAGAAGCCGGGCAGGTCCCTGGTGATCTGGATCGGGCGGTGGGCGGGGGAGAGGAGATGAAGGACGAGCGGCACCCGCCCGCCGGCGATAGCCGGATGCGCGGCGAGGCCGAACAGCTCCTGCACCCGCACCGCCAGCACCGGCCCCTCCTCGCCGCCATAATCCACGGGGATGCGCGAGCCGGTCGGCACCTCGATGTGGGTCGGCGCCTCGACATCGAGGCGGCGCTGCAGGGCCCATGGGAGCAGCGCCTTCAACGCCTCGAACAGCTCCTCGGGCGAAAGATCGCTCAACGCCCCCTTGCCGACCAGGTGAGGCGCGAGCCAAAGCTCGATCGTGGAGGTCAGCGCCGGGTCGGACAGATCGGGCCATTCCTCCCCTTCGATGCGGCGCAGGAACATGACCCGTTCGCGCCATTGCCGCGCGGCCTTGGACCACGGCAGGACGTCAAGGCCGAGGCTTGCGATCCCTCGGGCGAGCAACCGTGCCGCCTCCTCGCTCGCCGGCACCGGCAGGGGGCGCTCGGACAGGACGAGCGCGCCGAGCCGCCGGACGGCGCGGGCGCGCAAGGCTCTCGCACCCTTCTCGAAGGAAAGCTCCTCGCCGGCTGCGATCCGGCCGCCCAGGACCTCCTCGAGCTCTGCCTGGCTCAGCGCCGCCGCGGCGAGGATGCGCGCCGCGGCCGCCGCGCCAGCGATCTCGGCGACGGCAAGGAGGGGCTCGCGGGCCAGGCGCTCCTGGGGATCGAGCGTCGCGCCGCGCCTATTGGCGAGGAGATAGTCGCCCGGCCGGCCGCGCGCCTTCGCGATCCGGTCGGGATAGGCGAGCGCGAGAAGGGAGCCGGTCGCCATCGTGCCCTCTCTCCGCACGGCAGGGACAGGCCTCTGGCCCGCCGCCATCCGCGCCCAGCCTTGCACCAGCCGGCGCATCTCGTCGGCGCGGGGGGAACGGTCGCGGCGGAAACGTTCCAGGCGCTCGGCCAAGTCGACGGCCTCGCCGCCAAGCCCGCGCTCCACGAGAACGGCGGCAAGGTCCGCTGCCTCACGGGCCGCGGCGGCGCCGTGCTCGCCGGCGGCGAGCACCATCCGGGCGAGGCGAGGCGGCAGGGGCAGGGCGCGCAGGCGGCGCCCCGTCTCGGTGATGCGCCCGTCATCGTCCAGGGCGGCGAGATCGATGAGGAGCGCCCGCGCCTCGTTCAGCGCAGCGGCCGGCGGCTGATCGAGGAAGGAGAGGCGCGTCGGGTCGCGCTCCCCCCATGCGGCGCAATCGAGGAGAAGAGGAGCGAGGTCGGCCGACAGGATCTCGGGCCTGGCGAAGGGCTCCAGCGCTCCCGTAGCCGCCTCCTCCCACAGGCGATAGCAGATGCCGGGCTCGGTGCGGCCGGCGCGGCCGCGGCGCTGGTCGGCGGAGGCGCGGGACACCCGCACCGTCTCGAGGCGCGTAAGGCCGAGGTCGGGCTCATAGACCGGAACCCGGGCAAGACCCGAATCGATCACCACCCGCACCCCCTCGATGGTCAGCGAGGTCTCGGCGATGGAGGTGGCAAGGACGACCTTGCGCCGGCCGGGCTTCGGCGGCGAGACGGCAAGGTCCTGGGCGGCGCGGTCGAGGGCTCCGTAGAGCGGCGCGATGTCCACCGCCGGATCGTCGATGCGCTCCTTGAGGCGCGCCTCCACGCGCCTGATCTCGCCCTGCCCCGGCAGGAAGACGAGGAGCGAACCTCGATCGAAGCGAAGCGAGCGCATCACCGCGTCGGCGACTTCGTCCTCGATGCGCCGGCTCGGATCGCGGGAAAGGTAGCGCGTCTCGACTGGGAAGGCGCGTCCCTCCGATCGGAGGACGGGGGCATTGCCGAGGAGGCTGGCGACACGGGCGCCGTCGAGCGTCGCCGACATGACGAGGAGGCGCAGATCCTCCCTGAGGGCCCCTTGCGCGTCGAGGGCGAGGGCAAGGCCAAGGTCGGCATCGAGCGAGCGCTCGTGGAACTCGTCGAAAAGAACTGCAGCGACGCCTTCGAGCCCCGGATCGTCGAGGATCATCCGCGCGAAGACGCCCTCGGTCACCACCTCGATGCGTGTCCGGCCCGAGACCTTCGAGCCGAACCGGACGCGCAGGCCCACCGTATCGCCGACCGTCTCGCCCAGCGTCTGGGCCATGCGCTCTGCGGCGGCGCGCGCGGCAAGGCGCCTTGGTTCGAGCAGGATGAGTTTGCGGCCTTGAACCCAGGGCTCGTCGAGGAGAGCCAGGGGAACCCGCGTGGTCTTGCCGGCGCCGGGCGGGGCGACGAGCACGGCGTTCGGCCCGGCCCGCAGGGCCATGCCAAGCTCAGGGAGGATGCCATCGATCGGAAGGGCCGTGACGAAGGCGCGCATGCTTCGCCTGATGGCGGATGCGCCCGCGCCCGGCAAGCCTGCCCTGTCGCACCCTCTCTTCGACGCCGGAGAGGACGCCCGGCGAGAGCGTTGCCGCTCGGGCTGGGCGCCCATCCGCTCCTTCCTGCAAGGGCAAAGGGCCGGACGTCAGCGCCGGGGCTTGCGGCGCAGCAGCATTGCGTCGGTCGGCGCGCCAGAAGTGGAGCCGCTTTCGCGGCAGCTTGCTGCGCAGCAGCGCCGTATGAATGGCGTCGCCGGACCCAGCCCCACCGTGCACCACCCCGATCGGAGAGGGCTTTAGCCTGCGCCATAGGTCTCGTCGAAGGCATAGCCGCTGCCGCGGACGGTGCGGATCGGGTCCTTCTGGCCACGGGGGCTGAGCGCCTTGCGCAGGCGGCCGATATGGACGTCGACGGTGCGCTCGTCGATCTCGGCGTCGCGACCCCACACCCCGTCGAGAAGCTGCTCGCGGGAGAACACCCGCCCCGGCTTCAGCATCAGGAACTCGAGGAGCTTGTACTCGGTCGGGCCAAGATGCAGCTCGGCCCCGCCCCGGCGCACCCGGCGCGTCTCGCGGTTGATCTCGAGGTCTCCGGCAGCGAGGCGGCTGGCGGCCTGGGCGGGATTGGCGCGGCGCAGGAGCGCGCCGACCCGGGCGACGAGCTCCGGCACCGAGAAGGGCTTCACCACATAGTCGTCGGCGCCGGTGGCGAGCCCCCTCACCCGGTCCGCCTCCTCCCCGCGGGCCGTCAGCATGATGATCGGCAGGCGCTCGGTGCCCTTGCGGGCACGGATCCTCCGGCACAGCTCGACGCCCGAGACGCCCGGCAGCATCCAGTCGAGGAGGACGAGATCGGGCGGCTCCTCGGCGATCCTCAGCTCCGCCTCGTCGCCGCGCAGCACCGACTCGACGGCGTAGCCCGCCGCCTCGAGGTTGTAGCGCAACAGGAGCGTGAGCGACTCCTCGTCTTCGACGATCAGGATGCGCGCGGCCATGGCTTCCTCAGGGCGCCTGCCCGGCCGGCGGCTCGACCACCGCGAAGCTCGACCGGTCGTCCTTCGGGCGCTCGCCGGCGAGCGCCTCGCCAGTGGCGAGGTAGTAGACCGTCTCCGCGATGTTGGTGGCGTGATCGCCGATGCGCTCGAGGTTCTTGGCGCAGAAGAGCAGATGCGTGCAGAACGAGATGCTGCGCGGATCCTCCATCATGTAGGTGAGGAGCTCGCGGAAGAGCGAGTTGTTGAGGGCGTCGATGGCGCCGTCCCGCTTCCAGACCGCGACCGCCGCCGCAGCGTCATGCCCGGCATAGGCGTCGAGCACGTCCTTCAGCTGACCGAGCGCCAGGTCGCTCATGTGCTGGACGCCCCCCATGACGCGCTTGGGATGCATGTGCCCGGTCATGGCGAGGACGCGTTTGGCGGTGTTCTTGGCAAGGTCGCCGGCCCGTTCGAGATCCCCGGCGATGCGGAAGGCCGAGACGACCTCGCGCAGATCCGCCGCGAGCGGCTGGCGGCGAGCGATGGTCAGGATGCCGAGCTCCTCCACCTTCCGCTGCAAGGCATCGAGGCGGGGGTCGGCGGCGATCACCGCGTGGGCGAGAGGGGCGTCGTCGCGCAGAAGCGCCGCGGTGGCGTCGGCCAGCATCTTCTCGGCGATCCCGCCCATTTCCGCGATGCCGCGGCGCAGGCCGCCAAGATCGGCGTCGAAGGCGGAGACGATATGGTCGGGCATGGCGTTCCCCTCCTCTTCGGCCTAGCCGAATCGGCCCGTCACGTAGTCGTGGGTGCGCTTCTCGCGCGGGTTCATGAAGATGCGGCTCGTCGGGCCGAACTCGACGAGTTCGCCAAGATACATGAAGGCAGTGTACTGCGAGATGCGCGCCGCCTGCTGCATGCTGTGCGTGACGATGACGATGGTGAACTCGGCCCTGAGCTCGTCGATGAGCTCCTCGATCTTGCCGGTCGAGATGGGGTCGAGAGCGGAGGTCGGCTCGTCGAGCAGGATCACCTCCGGTCGCTGGGCGATGGCGCGGGCGATGCACAAGCGCTGCTGCTGCCCGCCGGAGAGGCCGGTGCCCGGCTCCTTCAGCTTGTCCTTCACCTCGTCCCACAGGGCTGCCCTGCGCAGCGCCGCCTCGACGCGCCCGTCGAGCTCGGATCTCGGCAGCCTCTCATAGAGCCGCAGACCGAAGGCGACGTTGTCGTAGATCGACATCGGGAAAGGCGTCGGCTTCTGGAACACCATGCCGACCCGCGAGCGCAGCTCGTTCACGTCGACGGAAGGCGAGAGGATGTTGCGCCCGTCCAGAATGATCTCGCCCGTCGCACGCTGCTCGGGGTACAAGCTGTAGATGCGGTTGAAGCAGCGAAGCAGGGTGGACTTGCCGCATCCGGACGGGCCGATGAGCGCGGTCACCTGCCGGTCGTAGAAGTCGAGCGTGATGTCCTTCAAGGCGCGCGAGGCGCCGTAGTGGAAATTGAGGTCCCGGCAGGCGATGCGGACCGGCGCGTCGGTCTTCCCGCGCGCGGCGCCGGGCTCCGCCATGGCGGCGAGAGGGGTCATCGGGTCGTCCTCCTTCGCAGCAGCAGGCGGGCCGAGACGGACAGCGCCAGGATGGCGACAGTGATCAGGAGCGCGCCCGCCCAGGCGAGCTGCTGCCAGTTGGGATAGGGGGAGAGCGCGAACTGGAAGATGGTGACGGGCAGGTTGGAGACGCCGCCGAGAAGGTTGGCGTTGAACCAGGAGCTGTTGTTGAGCGCCGTGAACAGGAGCGGCGCCGTCTCGCCGGCGATGCGGGCGAGCGCCAGGACGATGCCGGTGACCATGCCGGCGCGCGCAGCGCGCCAGGTGATGCTGCGGATGACGATCGCCGGCGGCGCGCCGAGCGCCGCGCCCGCCTCGCGCAGCGTGCTCGGCACGAGACGCAGCATGTCCTCGGTCGTGCGCACGATGACCGGCGTTGCGATGATGGCGAGCGCGACCGCGCCCGCCCAGCCGGAATAGCTGCCCATCGGCTGCACCATCACGGTGTAGACGAAGAGGCCGATGAGGATGGAGGGGGCGGAGAGGAGCGCGTCGTTGACGAAGCGGATGGTGGTGGCGAGCCGCGAGGCCTTGCCGTACTCGGCAAGGTAGGTGCCGGCCATGACACCGATCGGAGTCGCGATCGCGATGCCGAGAAAGGTCAGCACCAGGCTGCCGACGATGGCGTTGGCGAGGCCGCCGCCCTCGCTGCCGGGGCCCGGTGTGGCCTCGGTGAAGATCCGCGGCGAGAGGGCGTGCACGCCCTCCCAGGCCAGCATCGCCAGGATCCAGCCGAGCGCGAAGACCCCGACGGCCGTGAAGGCGACGCACAGCACCCGCATGAGGCGGTCTGCGACCCGGCGCTGTCGGCGGACGCGCCGCCAGGGAACGGCCTCGCAAGCCGAAAGATGGGCGGGAACAGCGGCCACCGGCGACCCTTCCTAAGGCGCTCTCACGCGCGCGATCAGAAGCCGCGCGACGAAGAGGATGGCGAAAGTGACCAGGAACAACACGCACCCAAGGGCGAGAAGAGCGTTCATCTGCAGCCCGAAGGCCTCGTTGAACTCGTTGGCGATGCGCGAGGCGATGGTCGAGCCTGGATCGAAGATGGAGGCCGAAAGCCGGTTGGCGTTGCCGACCACGAAGGTCACCGCCATGGTCTCTCCGAGCGCCCGGCCGAGCCCCAGCATGATCGCCCCAATGATCGAGACCCCTGCCTGCGGCAGGAGCACGTGGCGCACCACCTCCCAGGTCGTGCAGCCGATGCCGTAGGCGCTCTCGCGCAGCACCGTCGGGATCTGGTCGAAGATGTCCCGCGTCACCGAGGCGATGAAGGGGATGATCATCAGCGCGAGGATGACGCCCGCGGTCGCGATCCCGGTGCCGGAGGGAACCTGCGAGGAGAGGATCGTGCCGAGGATCGGCATGCCCTCGACCACCTGATTGAGCGGCGCCTGCACATAGCGGGCAACGAGGGGCGCCAGGACGAACAGGCCCCACATGCCATAGATGATGCTGGGCACGGCGGCGAGGAGCTCCACCGCCGTCGCGATGGGATGCTTCAGCCAGGGCGGCGCAAGCTCGGTGAGGAACACGGCGATGCCGAGGCTCACCGGCACACCGATGAGGAGCGCGATGAGCGCGGTCATCAGGGTTCCGGCGATCGCAGGCCAGGCGCCGTAGCGGTCGGTGTTCACGTCCCAGACGGAGCTCGTGAGGAAGTCGGCCGCGCCGAGCTCGCGGAAGATGGGCCAGCCCCCATGCACCATGGCGGCAAGGACGCCGACGAGCACGGCAAGGACCAGGAGCGCGCAAAGATGCGCAGAGAGCCGGAAGACGCGGTCGACGGCGGCAAGGGCGGAGGGGCGGACCGCAGGCGCCGGCCGGTCGAGCGCGAGACGCTCCGTCACGGCTGTCATCCGCCCCTCCCCGCTCGTCCCGCTTCGCCTTCGGCCGGGCTGCTTCGGCTCAGCCCGCGGTCGCCGCGTAGAGCGGCTGGCCGGACTTGTCCTTGAGCTCCTGCGTCCAGACGCGACGCACCTCGTCGGCGACGCTGTCCGGCAGGGGCACGTAGTCGAGGTCGGCGGCGAGCTTGTCGCCGTTCCTGTAGGCCCAGTCGAAGAACTTCAAGGCCTCGCGCACCTGCTCCGGCTTCTCCGGGCTCTTGTGGAGGAGGATGAAGGTGGCGCCGGTGATCGGCCATGCCTTCGCGCCCGGCTGGTTCGTCAGGGAGATGCCGAAGCCGGGAGCCGCCTTCCAGTCGGCCCCGGCCGCCGCCGCGGCAAACGCCGCCTCGTTCGGCGCGACGAACTCACCGTCGCGGTTCTGAAGCCGCGCCACCGGCATTTTGTTCTGCTTGGCATAGGCGTACTCCACATAGCCGATGGAGTTGAGGACCTGCTTGACGGTCGCGGCGACGCCCTCATTGCCCTTGCCGCCCTGGCCCACCGGCCAATTGATGGCGGTGCCGGAGCCAAGCTCCCGCTTCCAATCGGCCGAGACCTTCGAGAGGTAGTCGGTGAAGATGCTGGTGGTGCCCGAGCCGTCCGAGCGATACACCGGCGTGATGGTGGCGTCGGGCAGGCCAAGGCCCGCGTTCAGGGCGGCGATCTTGGGGTCGTTCCACTTCCTGATCCGGCCGCGGAAGATGTCGGCGAGGACCTCTCCCGACAGCTTGAGCTCGCCGTCTTGCACGCCCTGCACGTTGACGACCGGAACGACGCCGCCGAGCACGGTCGGGAACTGGACGAGGCCGCTCTGCTCCAGGTCCTCGCCCTTGAGGGGCGCGTCGGTGGCGCCGAAATCGACGGTCTTGGCCTTGATCTGGCGGATGCCGCCGCCGGAGCCGATCGACTGGTAGTTCAGGCCGACGCCGGTCTCCTTCCTGTAGGCCTCGGCCCATTTCGAATAGAGCGGGAACGGAAAGGTGGCGCCGGCGCCGGTGATGTCGGCCGCAAGGGTCGGCGCGGTCATCATGGCGGCCGCAAGGCCTGCCGCGAGGGCCAAGGACAGTCGCGTCATCGTGGGTCTCCCTGTGAGGGCGCAAGCGGGAGCCGATCAACGGTCCCCGGCAGATCGCGCGCGGATGAGGGCGAGCGCCTGCGCTCCTCCACCTATGAAGCTTCCATGACAGTTGGATGACAGGCTCAGCCTTCGGCCGCGGGCAGGATCACCCGGAAGGTGGCGCCGCGCCCCGGCTCGCTCTCGATCGCGAGCCGCCCCCGATGGCGGTTGACGATGTGCTTGACGATCGCGAGCCCGAGCCCCGTGCCGCCCTTCTCGCGGCTTTGCGTGGCGTCGACCCGGTAGAAGCGCTCGGTGAGCCGCGGCAGGTGCTCATGGGCGATGCCGGGGCCGTGGTCGCGCACCGCCAGGACCGCCTCCTTGCCGTCGCCCTCGAGGATGACCTCGACGCGGCCGCCGCTCTCGCCGTACTTCACCGCGTTCTCGACGAGGTTCTCCACCACCCGCAGGAGCTCGTCGCGGTCGCCTCGGACGGTCAGGGCCGCATCGGGCATCGCGAGCGCGATCGTGACGCCCCGCTCGGCGGCCATGGGGCGGAGCGTATCGACCATTTGGCTCACCACCCCCTGGAGCTCCACCGGCGCCTCGGGCGCGATGTGTTCGCGCAGCTCGATGCGGGACAGGGACAAAAGGTCGTCGATGAGACGCGTCATGCGCCAGGCCTGCGCCCGCATGATGGCGAGGAAGCGCTCGCGCGCGGCGGCATCCTCCCGCGCCGGGCCCTCGAGGGTCTCGATGAAGCCGACAAGGGAGGCAAGCGGCGTGCGCAGCTCGTGGCTGACATTGGCGACGAAGTCGACCCGCATCTGCTCGAGGCGGCGGGCGGCGGTGAGATCCCGGAACACGAGACTGACGCCGGCGTCCTCCTCGCCGCCGTCGCTCACCCGGGGCAAGGAACAGATCCTCACGTCGAAGGCGCGCGCGGTCGGCGTGCGCTCCCGGTATTCCACATGCACCGGGTGGTCGCCCGCAGGCGCCTTCTCCACCGCCTCCAGGATGTCGGGCGCGCGCACGCCGAGGGAGAGCGGATGGCCGATCCTCAAGGTGGGAAAGAGGGTCTGCGCCGCGGGATTCGCCTCCCGCACGAGCCCGTCATGCCCGACGAGGATGAGGGGATCGGGAACGGTCGCGATCAGCCCTTGCAGGGCCGCAAGGCGGCGATGGAGCTCATCGAGGCGGGGCACGGGTCAGGGTTTCAAGCCGACGGTCCAAGGTGGACCCTGGAAGCTATGCGGCCCTTGGGCCAAGCTCAATGGAGCGCCGCCCCGGGGCGGCCCCGGCGCCCTCCGACAAAATCTGAAACCCTTGCCTTCCAAGGCCTCCCCGCGATGGCAAGCATTTTAACGATGGATTTAAGAATCCGCTCAGCCAGCGATCCTAGTCAGAAGGATAACGAAGACCAACAAGAAGGGGGCATCAGGCAGGGGGGTGGGAGTACGCCGATGCTATTGCTGCACAGTGAGATTGCCGAAATCGATGGAATGCTGGCGCGAGAAGATTCGAAGACACGTGTTTCGGTCCTCTACAGCCTCGCCGGGCGCCTTGCCGAGCCATCCGCCTCTCTCGCGCCGCTCGAGGCGCAAGTGTATGACGAGGTGGTCTCGATCCTTGCAAAGAGGCAGCCGACGGCCGTGAGAGCGGAGCTCGCCGAAAGGCTGGCGCCCGTTCCGCGCGGACCGGAGAAGACCGTGCGCGCCTTCGCGCATGACGAGGAGGCTTGCGTCGCGGCGCCGGTGCTGCGCCAGTCGCCCCTGGTCAGCGAAGAGGATCTGATCGTCGTCGCCGGCTTGCGGGGAGAGGAGCACCTCACGGCGATTGCGGAACGCCCGCATCTCGGCGCGCGCGTGACGGAGATCGTCGTGGAACGGGGCTCATGGCCGGTGCTGCGCACCGTCTCCGCCAACCCCACCGCGTGCTTCGGGCGCTCGACGCTTTCGCTCCTCGCCCAGGCCGCGGAGGGAGACGGCCAGATCACGGTGTCGCTCCTGAAGCGCCGGGACGTGCCGCCCGACGTGACGCAGCGGCTGGTCGGCACCTTCAAGAGCCACATCCAGAACAAGCGGCTGGAGCAGCGGGGGGAGGACTCGGGCATCGCCCTCGACAGGCTGCGCGCCGAGGCGGCGCGCGCGCCCGAGCCGCCGGCCCGCGCTCCGAAGCCGCAGACGGAGCTCGCCCAAGCGCAGGCGCGCGTCGAGGCCATGAGCCGCTACGTGAAGCTGAGCGATCACGACGTGCTCTGGTGTCTGGACGAAGGCCGGTGGGTCGACGCCGCGGTAGTCATCGCCAAGCTCGCCGGAGAGCACCCGGCCCACGTGCTGCGCGCGCTCGAAGCCGACACGCCCGACGACGCCTTGAAGATCATGCGCCTGGCGGGCCTGCGCTGGGCCGTGGCGGCGCATGTCCTGCGCTTCCGCAAGCTCGACCTGGAGGGCGAGAGATCGATGGCCGTCCAGGCCGCCTATGAGGGGTTGTCGCGGGAGGATGCCCATCGCGCCTGGCGCATCGCTACCTTCCGCAGCACGGTCACCGTCATCCCGAGCCACTGAAGGTCCGAGGCGGCCTTCGCCTCAAAGCCACGGCCGCCCCGCGGCGGGCGGCGGAAGCCCGAGATGCCGGGCGACGGTGGCGGCGATGTCGGCCAGCGTCGCGCGGCGGCCGATCGGGCCCGGCTGAACGCCGGGCCCGAAGGAAAGGATCGGCGTGTGCTCGCGGGTGTGGTCGGTGCCGGGCCAGGTCGGGTCGTTGCCGTGATCGGCAGTGATGACCGCAAGATCCCCCGCCTTCAGCGCCGCCCAGATCTCCGGCACCCGGCGGTCGAAGGCTTCGAGCGCCGCGGCATAGCCGGCCACATCCCGGCGGTGGCCGAACTCGGTGTCGAAATCGACGAGATTGGCGAACACCAGGCCCCCATCAGGCAGGCTGCGCATGGCGTCGAGCGCCGCCGAGAGGCAGGCGTCGTTGCCGTGAGGCTTGATCTCCGTGCCCGTCCCCCGGTGGGCGAAGATGTCGCCGACCTTGCCGACGGTCGCGACCGCCCGGCCGGCGTTGCTCGCGAGGTCGAGAAGGGTGTCGGCAGGAGGAGGCGTGGCGAAATCCTTGCGGTTGCCGGTGCGGACGAAGCCGGCCTCGGCGGTGCCCACGAAGGGCCGTGCGATGACCCGGCCGATCCGGTAGGGGTCGCACAGGCGGCGCGCCACCCGGCACAACGCATAGAGGCGATCGAGACCGAACGCCTCTTCGTGGGCGGCGATCTGGAAGACGCTGTCGACGGACGTGTAGCAGATCGGGCGTCCCGTGCGCACATGCTCCGCCCCGAGTTCCTCGATGATGGCCGTGCCCGAGGCATGGCGGTTGCCGAGGATGCCCGGGAGCCCCGCCTCCCGAATGAGCGCCGCGGTGAGCTCGGGCGGGAAGGCCGGCTCGGCCTTGGGGAAATAGCCCCAGTCGAAGGCGACCGGCACGCCGGCGATCTCCCAGTGGCCCGAGGGTGTGTCCTTGCCCTTCGAGGTCTCGACGCCGTAGCCCCAGGCCCCGGCCGGCTCTCCGAACGGCTCCAGGTTCGGCGGCATGCGCCCGGTCGAGGCCTCGCAGGCGAGCCCCAGGCCGAGGGCGACGAGGTTCGGCAGATGCAGCGGGCCTTCGCGCAGGCCGACCCGATCGCCCTCGCCGCGCATGCAGGCTTCGGCCATGTGGCCGACGGTGTCGGCGCCGGCATCGCCGTAGGCCGCGCCGTCCTCGGCACCGCCGATGCCGACCGAGTCGAGAACGAGGATGAGCGCGCGGGTCATTCAGCGCTCCTCGCGCCGCCGCGCGCTCCAGCCCTCCCCTGGAAGGGGACGGTGCATGCGCGATTCCGGCTCGCGTTGCTCACTCCAGCGCGCTCCGCAGGTCCGCGATGAGGTCATCGGCATCCTCGATCCCGACCGAGAGGCGCACGAGGCCGTCATCGATGCCGAGCATTGCGCGCACCTCCGGCGGGACGGAGGCGTGGGTCATGATGGCGGGATGCTCGATGAGGCTTTCGACGCCGCCGAGGCTCTCCGCCAGCGTGAAGAGCCGCGTGCGCTCCAGGAACCGCTTCGCGCCCTCAAGTCCGCCCGCGATCCGCGCCGTGACGATGCCGCCGAAGCCGCGCATCTGGCGCCTGGCCAGCGCATGCTGCGGATGGGAAGGGAGCCCCGGATAGATCACCGCAGCGACGCGCGGATGGCCCGATAGGAACTCGGCGACCCTCAACGCCGAGGCGCAGTGGCGCTCCATGCGCAGCGCCAGGGTCTTCAAGCCGCGCAAGGCGAGGAAGCTGTCGAACGGCCCCGCAATCGCGCCCACCGCGTTCTGGAGGAAGGCGAGGCGCTCCTTCAGCTCCGCGTCGTGGCCGACCACGGCGACACCGCCCACCATGTCGGAATGGCCGTTGAGGTATTTCGTCGCCGAATGCACGACGAGGTCGAAGCCATATTCGAGGGGGCGTTGCACATAGGGGCTGGCGAAGGTGTTGTCGGCCGCAAGCCACAGCCCCGGGCGCTTCGCAATGGCGACCACCTGCTCGAGATCGACGAGCTTGAGGAGCGGGTTGGTCGGCGTCTCGACCCAGACGAGCCGCGTCTGCGGTCGCAGCGCCGCACGAAGCTGGGCGAGGTCCGACAGGTCCACATAGGTGACGTCAAGACCGGCGGAGCGGCGGCGCACCCGCTCGAACAGGCGCCGCGTGCCCCCGTAGAGGTCGTCGGAGGCGACGATGTGGGCGCCCTGGTCCAGGGCATCGAGGACGGTGGCCGTGGCCGCAAGCCCCGAGGCGAAGGCGAAGGCGGCCGTGCCGCCTTCGAGATCGGCGATGCAGCGCTCGAAGGCCATGCGGGTGGGATTCTGCGAGCGGGCGTATTCGTAGCCCTTGTGGACGCCGGGGCTCTCCTGCGCGTAGGTGGAGGTGGCGTAGATCGGCGTCATCACCGCGCCGGTGGTCGGATCCGGCGCCTGGCCCGCGTGGATGCAGCGGGTGTCGAACGCAAGCTGGTTCAAGGCGGGCCGCTCACCGGCGGCCTTCTTCGTCGTCATCGGTCGCGGACCCGGTAGTAGTTGATGAGATCGATGCGGGTGGCGAGGCCAAGGAAGGCACCGCCCTCCATGACGAGCGGCACGAGATTGCGGGCAAAGAGGGGCAGGAGCTCCTCCACGGGAGCATCGGCCGACACGGTCTCGAGCTCGCGCGTCATCACCTCGCCGACGGGCTGTCCGAATACGCGCTTGGCATCGGCGCCCGCGGCCAGAGCATCGAGAAGATCGCTTTCGTCGACGATGCCGACCACCCGCCCGTCCTCGATCACGGGAAGCTGCGAGATGTCGGCGGCGCGCATGCGGGCGAAGGCCGAGGCCACGGTCTCCGTGGGGCGGACGAAGATTTCCGCCCCCTCGTCAAAGCGGTTGACGACGACGTCCCGTACCGTGCCGGTCGCTTTGCGGCCGAGCCACCCCTCCTGGGCCAGGAAAGCGTCGTTGAAGACCTTGGAAAGGTACTTCGCGCCGCTGTCGCAGACGAAGGTCACGACGCGCTTCGGCCGCGTCTGCTCGCGGCAATAGCGCAGAGCCGCGGCAAGCAGCGTGCCCGAGGAGGAGCCGGCAAGCACGCCTTCGAGACGCAGGAGCTCGCGGGCCGTGGCGAAGCTTTCGGGATCGGCGATCGAATAGGCCTTCTTGACGAGGGAGAGGTCGCAGTTCGGCGGCACGAAGTCTTCCCCGATGCCCTCCACGGCCCAGGACCCCGCCTGCCCCATCGCGCCCGTCTCCACATAGGGCGCGAGCACCGAGCCCGCCGGATCGGCGAGCACCATCTCGGTCTTCGGCGAGGCGCAGCGCATGTACCGGCCGACGCCGGTCAAAGTGCCGCCGGACCCGACGCCCACGACGACGGCATCCACGTCGCCCTGGAGCTGATCGAGGATCTCGGGGCCGGTGGTCGCCTCGTGGGCGCCGGGATTGGCCGGATTGGCGAACTGGTTGACATAGATCGCTCCCGGCGTCTTCGCGGCGATGGCTTCGGCAAGGTCCTGATAATAGTCGGGATGGCCCTTGCCCACGTCCGAGCGCGTCAGCACGACCTCGGCGCCGAGCGCCCGGGCATGCAGGATCTTCTCGCGCGACATCTTGTCGGGCACCACGAGCACGGTGCGGTAGCCCTTGCGGGCGGCCACGAGGGCGAGGCCCACGCCGGTGTTGCCGGCGGTGGCTTCCACCACGGTCCCGCCCTCTTTGAGCCGGCCGCTCGCCTCGGCCGCCTCGATCATCGCCCGGGCCGGCCGGTCCTTGATGGAGCCGCTGGGATTGGCGGACTCCAGCTTGAGGAAAAGCCGGCACAGGCCCACATCGAACCGGGTGACCTCGACGAGCGGGGTGCGTCCGATGAGATCAAGGACGCTCGCCGACCGTCGGGGAATGTCGTCTCTCACGCGCACCTTCGTTCAGACCTCGTCGAGCCGGGGCGGCCCGCCTCTACCCGTCACAAGCAACGCACTGGGTCAAGCGAAGGGAGCGCATGGGCGCCCCTACTCCCGAACGATCCCGGCCTCCGCAATGTCAAGATTAAAGGCGGCGGCAAACAGGGCGCGGGTATAGGCCGTCTGGGGCGCCTTGAAGAGGCGCTCGGCCTCGCCCTCCTCGACCACGCGCCCGTCCTGCATCACGACGACATGATTGGCAAGGGCGCGGACCACCTTCAGGTCATGGCTGATGAACATGTAGGCGAGCTTGCGCCGCCGCTGCAGGTCGCGCAGGAGATCGACGATCTGCACCTGCACCGACATGTCCAGGGCCGAGGTAGGCTCGTCCAGCACCACGAATTTCGGTTCGAGGGCCATGGCGCGGGCGATGGCGATGCGCTGGCGCTGGCCGCCCGAGAACTCGTGCGGGTAGCGGTCCATGGTGGCCGGATCGATGCCCACGTCGAAGAGGGCGCGGGCGACCACCTCGCGGCGCTCATGAAGCGAAAGGTCCCGCTTCTGGACGAGGAGCCCCTCCTCCACGATCTCCGCCACCGAGAGGCGCGGCGAGAGCGATCCGTAGGGGTCCTGGAAGACCACCTGCATGGCCTTGCGCAGGGGCCGGATCGCCTTCGAGCGCAGGCCGTCGATGCGTTGGCCGAGAAAGACGATCGGGCCGTCAGAGGAGATGAGACGCAGAAGCGCAAGACCGAGCGTCGTCTTGCCCGAGCCCGATTCCCCGACGACACCCACCGTCTCGCCCTCGCGGATGGCGATCGAGACCCCGTCGACCGCCTTCACATGGCCGACCGTGCGGCGCAGGAACCCGCGCTTGATCGGGAACCACACCTTGACCGGCCCGGCCTTGACGATGACGGGCGCGCTCGCCGGCACCGGCTCGGGCTCGCCCTTGGGCTCGGCCGCCAGGAGCTTCTGCGTGTAGGGGTGCTGCGGGCGCGCGAAGATTTCGGCCACCGGCCCCTGCTCGACGATCTTGCCTTGCGTCATGACGCAGACCCGGTCGGCGATCTTGCGCACGATGCCAAGGTCATGGGTGATGAACAGCATCGCCATCCCGAGCCGGGCCTTGAGCTCCGCCAGCAGCTTCAGGATCTGCGCCTGCACGGTCACGTCGAGGGCGGTGGTCGGCTCGTCGGCGATGAACAGGTCCGGCTCGTTGGCGAGGGCCATGGCAATCATGACGCGCTGGCGCTGGCCGCCGGAGAGCTGATGGGGATAGGCGTCGAGCCGCGAGGCGGCGTCCCGGATGCCGACGAGGTCGAGAAGCTCGAGGGTGCGGGCCCGCGCGTCCCGGTCGGAGAGGCCGCGGTGGAGCTTGAGGATCTCGCCCACCTGCCGCTCGACCGTGTGGAGCGGGTTGAGCGAGGTCATGGGCTCCTGGAACACCATGGTAATGTCGTCGCCCCGCACCTGCCGCAGCTCGAGCTCGGAAAGGCCGAGGAGGTCGCGTCCCTTGTAGAGGATCCGGCCCGAGGGGTGGTGGGCCGCGGGGTAAGGCAGGAGCTTCAGCACCGAGAGCGCCGTGACCGACTTCCCCGAGCCCGACTCGCCGACGAGCGCCACCGTCTCGCCGGGCATGACGTCGAAGGAGATTCGGTCGACCGCGAGCACGTCCCGCCCGCCCTGCCGGAAGGCGACGGAGAGGTCCTGGACGGAGAGGAGGGGTGCGCTCGCCATCACCGGACAGCCTCGATGATGGCGGGCGCGCCGTCGCGATCCGGCTGCATCTGCCTCATGCCGGCAGGTGGGCGAATGCCCGCGTCGCGCGTGACGAAGACACCGCAGCGCTCCTGATCGGCCGTCACCAGATGGATCGCATCGGGCAGCTTGAGCTTTGGCTTGTGAAGGGCGCGGCACTCCGCGCTCTGTAGCAGGATGTCTCTCGTGACCGCTTTCAGGACGATGAAGCGGCTCCAGATCAGGAGATCCAGATAGGCCGTTTTTTGATCAGGATCGACTGCGCGCTCCTCGTTGCCCCTGCTCTTTCGAGGAGCAAGAACTTCGGCCAATGTCAGTTCACTCGTGATCGCCACCCCCGGCAGCTCCTGGAGGCGCCTCAGGAGCTCCTGGGCTGGAATGGCGAGCTCCGCGTCGCCTTCAATGGCATCAATGAAGATGTTGGAGTCGAGATAAACCAGGGCCCGTGACCTAATCATCCCACTCGCCTCGAAGCGACCTGATGTGCTCGTCGATCTCGTCTCGCGTCATGTAGGGAGGTCGCCGGGTCGCGAAGATCTCCTCGAGAGTCATCACCTTCTCGGGCGGCGTTTCTACGGTGACGGTCACCATTACCTGCTCCGAAGGATCGATGCCTTCGCGAAGGTCCTCGGGAAGCCTCGAGGCAGGATAGAAGCGGCGCACGATCTCGTTCATCTCGGGCTCCTTTCCAGATCACCCTAGCACCGCCTCACGCGAACGTCTGCGGTCGACTGCCAGCACGTCCCGCCCGTCCTGCCGGAAGGCGACGGAGAGGTCCCGGACGGAGAGGAGAGGTGCGCCATTCACCTGATGTCTCCCATCCACTGGTCGACCGCTTTCGCAAAAGGATCGATCTGGCGAAGACCGGCCGTCAGGAACAGGCGCTTGTCTCGCGACAGGATCGTTCCACAACCGGCCGCAATCGCGGTCGCAACGTGAATGGCATCGGGCAGCCTCATGGCGGATGCGGCGCGTAGTTCCGCGGCCGTTTCTAGGATTGCTCTCGTGACAGGCCAGAGCCGGAGGAGATCGGCTCTCTCGAACAATCGGCGGTACCAATGGATAAGGTCGTGATCGGATTGCCGAAGAGGACCGACCAGCACCTCGCTCAGCGTGATTTCGCTCGTATGGAGAGGATGCGTCCGAGCCTCAGGCGACAGGAGGAAGGCAATGAGGTCCGATTTGTTCAAATCGGCTTCTACCGCGCCGATCAGGACGTTGGAGTCGATGTAGAGCATGGGCCGAGCCAAGGCTCCAGATCACCGCCGTCGCGCACAGCCCTGACATAGTCCACGACTTCGTCGGGCGAACGGAAACGGGGCGGGCGGGTCCGCCGATATTCCTCAATGACCTCGAGAAGACTGCGGTGCTGATCCGCCTGCTGGGCAGCCGGGCCCACGATCTCCACGCGACCTTCCGGATCGAATTCCGCCTGGAGATGGGGAGGAAGTTCAGCGACAGAGATGATTTTTCGTACGATCTTGTTCATGGCTGCAACTCGGCTGACCCAATCGTATCACGCTTCCTAGGCGAACGTCTTTCTCGGGTCGAACGCGTCCCGCACCGCCTCGCCCACGAAGATGAGGAGGCTCAGCATCAGGGCGATCACGAAGAAGCCGGTGAGGCCAAGCCACGGCGCCTGGAGGTTGGCTTTGCCCTGCGCGAGAAGCTCGCCGAGCGACGGCGAGCCCGGCGGCAGGCCGAAGCCGAGGAAGTCGAGCGAAGTGAGGGTCGTGATGGAGCCGTTGAGGATGAAGGGGAGGAAAGTGAGCGTCGCCACCATGGCGTTCGGCAACAGGTGCTTGAACATGATGGTGGCGTTTGAGAGCCCGAGCGCCCGGGCGGCGCGCACATATTCGAAGTTCCTCGCCCGCAGGAACTCGGCGCGCACCACGCCGACAAGCGACACCCAGGAGAAGAGCAGCAGAATGCCGAGCAAGACCCAGAAGGTCGGGGTGATGATCGAGGCGATGATGATGAGGAGGTAGAGGGCCGGGATCGCCGTCCAGATCTCGATGAAGCGCTGGAAGAGGAGGTCCACCCAGCCGCCGAAATAGCCCTGCACCGCGCCGGCGAAGACGCCGATAACGGACGAGATCACGGCGAGGATCAGCCCGAACAGCACCGAGATGCGGAAGCCGTAGATCAGCCGCGCCACCACGTCGCGCCCCTGGTCGTCGGTCCCGAGCCAGTTCCACTCGATGTCGCGGCAGCCCGTGCCGCCGCTGCGCTCGGCGATCGGCCGGCATTGGTCGTCGGAGAGCATCCAGGTCGGCGGGGCCGGCGCCGGCACGGGCAGATCGAGATTGTGGGTGCGGTAGGAGAAGCGGATCGGCGGCCACACCGCCCAGCCGTTCTCGGCGATCTCCTTGCGGATGAGGGGGTCGCGGAAGTCGGTCTGCGCCAGGAAGCCGCCGAACTTCTCTTCCGGATAGTCGACGAAGACCGGCCACAGCCACTCGCCCTTGTAGCTCACGACGATCGGCCGGTCGTTGGCGATGAATTCCGCGAACAGGCTCGCGACGAACAGGACGAGGAAGATCCAGAAGGACCAGTAGCCTCGCCGGTTGGCCTTGAAGTTCTGCCAGCGGCGGCGGTTGATGGGCGAGAGCCGAACGAAGCCCTGCCGCGGCAGCGGCGGCGCGACCGGGGCGGCCGCCGGCGAGGCGACGGGCACGCGGTCGAGCTCGGGACGGATGGCGGCCTCGTTCATGGCCGGACCTTTGCCTCTCCCGGCGGGAGAGGCCGAGCCGGCGGAGCCGACCTCTTCCTCTGGGAAAGGAGACCGTATCGCGTCATCCCTCACACCTCCCGCGTCTCGAAATCGATCCTCGGATCGATCCAGGTATAGGTGAGGTCCGAGAGGAGGTTCACCACGAGACCCACGAGCGAGAAGATGTAGAGGTTCGCGAACACCACCGGGTAGTCGCGGTTGACGATCGACTCGAAGGAGAGAAGGCCGAGGCCGTCGAGGGAGAAGATCGTCTCGATGAGGAGCGAGCCGGTGAAGAAGGCGCCGATGAAGGCGCCGGGGAAGCCGGCGATGACGATCAGCATGGCGTTGCGGAACACGTGCCCGTAGAGCACCTGCCGCTCGGACAGGCCCTTCATCCGCGCGGTGAGCACATATTGCTTGCGGATCTCGTCAAGGAAGGAGTTCTTGGTGAGAAGCGTCGAGGTGGCGAACGCCCCGAGCGCCATCGCCAGGATCGGCAGGGTGATGTGCCACAGGTAGTCGAGGATCTTCTCCCAAAGGGAGAGTTCCGCCCAGTTGTCCGACCATAAGCCCCGCAAGGGAAAGATCTGCCAGAAGGAGCCGCCGGCGAAGAGCACGATGAGCAGGATGGCGAAGAGGAAGCTCGGGATGGCATAGCCGACGATGACCACGCCCGAGGTCCAGATGTCGAAGGCGGAGCCGTCCTTCACGGCCTTGCGGATGCCGAGCGGGATCGAGACGGCGTAGGAGAGGAGCGTCATCCACAAGCCCAGCGTGATGGAGACGGGCAGCTTCTCCTTGATGAGCTGCAGCACCGAGACGTCGCGGAAATAGCTCTTGCCGAAGTCGAAGCGCAGATAGTCCCAGAGCATCTTGGCGAAGCGCTCATGGGCCGGGCGGTCGAAGCCGAACTGCTTCTCGAGGCTGGCGATGAAATCGGGCGGCAGCCCTTGAGCGCCCCGGTAGCGCGAGCTCGTCTCCCCGCCGCCGCGCTGCTGGGCCGCCTGGCCGGCGAAATCGCCGCTGCCGCCCGTCACCCGCGAGGTCGCGCCGGCATCGAGCCCCTGGAGCTGCGCCAATACGCGCTCCACCGGTCCGCCCGGGGCGAACTGCACGATGATGAACGAGATGAGCATGATCCCGAACAGGGTCGGGACCATGAGGAGGACGCGGCGGGCGATGTAGGCGAGCATGGCGCTACTGTCGATCGCCACGCGCCGACGCATCACCCTCCCCTCTAGGGAGAGGTCGAATCGCAGCCGTCAAGCCGCGACCGGGCGAGGGGGGAAACGCCACCTCGGCAAGGGCCGCGCTGCCACCCTCACCCGGCGGACCGGAGGTCCGCCCGACCTCTCCCATCGAGGCAGAGGCGTTGTACCGCGCCGATGGTCCGTTCGCCATCATCCCCGCCCGATCCGCTTCGCCTTTTCGGGATCGTACCACCAGGTGCTTGGGGCGCCGGTGGCGTATCTGGGCCTCACCGCTGGCCGCGAGAACATGTCCCAATAGGCGATCCATTCGTCGGAGCGATACCACATGGGGACCATGTAGCGCCCGGCCCGCAGCACCCGATCGAGGGCGCGGCAGGCGATGTTGAGCTTCTCCCGCGTATCGGCCTGAGTGATGGCCTCGATGAGGGCATCGACGGCCGGGTCGGCGATGCCGGCGATGTTGCGGGAGCCCGGCGTCGCCGCGGCTTGAGAGCCGAACACCACACGCAGGGAATCGCCCGGCGTCATGGCGCCCCCGAGCGCCATGGACGCCATGTCGAAGTCGAACTCCTCCATGCGCCGGCGATACTGCGCCGCGTCCACGATGCGCGAGCGCGCCTCGATGCCGAGGCGCTTCAGGTTCGCCTGGTAGGGCTGCGTGTGCGGCTGCAGGGCCGACTGGAAGTCGAGGAACTCGATCTCGAAGGGCCTGCCGCTGGGAAGCTTCAGCACGTTGCCGTCCCGCCGGCAACCGGCCTCCCGCAAGAGGGCGTCGGCGCGGCGCAGAAGAACGCGGTCGGAGCCCGAACCGTCGGACACCGGCGGCACCCAGGGCTCGCCGAACACCTCCTCCGGCACCTTGCCTCGGAAGGGCGCGAGGAGCGCGAGCTCCTCGGGCCCCGGCGCCCCTTGCGCCTTCATCTCCGAATTCTCGAAGAAGGAGGTGAGCCGCTTGTAGAGGCCGAACATGATGTTGGCGTTCGTCCATTCGAAATCGAAGACGAGCGCGATCGCCTCGCGGACGCGGCGGTCCTGGAACATCTCGCGGCGGGTGTTGAAGTACCAGCCTTGCGTCGGCACGGCGCCGCCACGCTCGATGCGCTCGCGCTTGACGCGCCCCTCGCGGAAGGCGGGGAAGTCGTAGCCCGTCGCCCAGGTCCGCGAGGTGTATTCCTCGTGGTAGTTCATGACCCCGGACTTGAAGGCTTCGAAGGCCACCTGCCGGTCGCGGAAATATTCGTAGCGGATGCGCTCGAAATTGTTCTGGCCGACCGCGACGGGGAGATCCTTGCCCCAATAATCCGGCACCCGCTCGAACTCGATGTAGCGGCCCTGCTCGAAGCGCGCGACCTTGTAGGGGCCGGAGCCGAGCGGCGCCTCGAGGGTCGAGGCCTCGAAATCGCGGTCCTTCCAATAGGCGGCCGAGAAGATGGGCAGCCCCGCGACGATGAGGTGAAGGTCGCGGCTGCGCCGGGGCGACAATTGCACCACGGTCACGTCGTCGTCTTCGGCCTCGGCCGACACCACTTCGCTCAGGACCGTGCGGAAGGTGGGATGCCCCTTCGTCTTCAGAGTCATGATCGAGAAGGCAACGTCCCGCGCCGTGAGTCTGGAGCCGTCGTGGAAGCGCGCCTCGGGGCGGATGAGGAACTTGTAGGTGAGGCGATCGGGGGAGATGCGGACGGCCTTCGCCACGAGCCCATAGAGGCCGTCAGGGTCGTCCCCCGACCCCGCCATCAGGCTGTCGAAGGTGGCGTCCATGCCGGCGGCGCCGTCGCCTTTGAGCACATAGATCTGCAGGGTGTTGAAGGTGTCGAAGTTCTGGTTGCCGATGGTGCGCTTGATCTGCAGGGCCAGCGTGCCGCCCTTCGGCGCGTTCGGGTTCACGTAGTCGAAATGCTTGAAGTCGGCCGGGTATTTGAGCTCGCCGAAGGTGGAGAGCCCGTGGCTCTCCACCTCCCCTTCCGAAGCCGGCACGGGCCAGGGCGACAACGCCACGGCGCCGAGCGCCCCCGCGCCGGCAAGGAGCGCGCGGCGCGAAAGCCCTCTCCCCGCCTGCGGGGAGGGGTCGAGTCGCGAAGCGACCGGGTGAGGGGGCGTTGCAGGATGGAGCGCGACTGGATGCGCCCCCTCACCCTCGCCCCTCGGGCTCGCCGCAACCGCCGGGCCGCGGTCGCGGCCCTCTCCCCGCAGGCGGGGAGAGGCGTGTGTGAGGCGCGTCTTCCTCATCGCGGCGCTCCCGTCCTGGCGGCCTTGGCCTCGTCATACCACCAGATGGTGGGGAAGCCCGAGCCGCCATAGTCGGGGAGCTTGTCCGGACGGCCGAAGCGGTCCCAGCGGGCGGTACGGGTCACGCCCGAGCGCCACTGCGGCACCACATAGTTGCGGTGCAGGAGCACCCGGTCGAGGGCGCGAGTCGCGGCCACGAGCTCCGCCCGGTCCTTGGCGAAGACGACGCGGTCGATGAGCGCGTCCACGGCCGGGTCCTTGATGCCGGCGGTGTTGCGGGAGCCCGGTCGGTCGGCCGCCGCGGAGCCCCAGAACTCGCGCTGCTCGTTGCCGGGCGACAGGGACTGCGCCCACACGTCCGTGGTGATGTCGAAGTCGAAGCTGCGCATCCGGTTCTGGTACTGCGCCGCATCCACCATCCGCACCGTGACGCCGATGCCCAGCCGCTCGAGCGCCTGCTTGTAGGGGAGGACATAGCGTTCCGTGCTGGGATCGGCGCCGAGGACCTCCACGGCGAGCGGCTCGCCGCGCTTATTGACGAGCTGGCGGCCCTTGAGATCGTAGCCGGCCTCCTGCAACAGCCTCAAAGCCTCGCGCAGGTTGGCGCGCACGTTCTCGGCGCTGCCGTTGACCGGGTTCTTGTAAGGCGTCGTGAAGACCGAGGGCGGAACCTTGTCGCGCAGGCCCTCGAGGATGGCGAGCTCCTGTCCCTCGGGCAGGCCTTCAGCGGCAAGTTCAGTGCCGTCGAAGAAGGAGTCGATGCGCTCATAGAGCCCGTAGAACAGGGTGCGGTTGATGTCCTCGAAATCGAAGGCGAGGTTGAAGGCGCGGCGCACCCGCTCGTCCTGGAACTTCTCGCGGCGCAGGTTGAACACGAAGGCCTGCATGATGCCGGTGGCGCGGATCGGGAACTCCTCGCGGATAATGCGCCCCTCCTTCACCGCGGGGATGTCGTAGGCGGTCGCCCAGTTGCGGGCGCTGTTCTCGGTGCGCCAGTCGAAGCGGTCGCCTTTGAAAGCCTCGAGCAGGATGGTGGAGTCGCGGAAGTATTCGTAGCGCACCTCGCCGAAATTGTTGCGGCCGCGGTTCACGGGCAGGTCGCGGCCCCAGTAATTCGCGACGCGCTCATAGAGGGCGGTGCGGCCGGCCTCGAAGCTCTTGAGGCGGTAGGGCCCGGAGCCGAGCGGCGGCTCGAGGGTGGTTTGCGTCACGTCGCGCTTGCGTCCGTCGGGGCCCGTTCCCTCCCACCAATGCTTCGGCAGGACGGGCAGCTGGCCGACGATCTGCGGCAGCTCCCGATTGCCCTTTTCCGAGAAGGTGAAGGTGACCTCGCGCTCGCCCGTTTGTTCCGCCTTGGCCACATGGGCGTAGTAGAAGGCGTATTGCGGGCTGTTGGCCTTGAGCGTCTCGAGGGAGAAGACGACGTCGGCGGGGGTGACGGGGCGCCCGTCGTGCCAGCGGGCCTCCGGGCGCAGCCGGTAGGTGACGGAGGAGTCATCGGCAGGGTGCCGGACGGCCTCCGCGAGAAGCCCGTACTCCGTGCCGACCTCGTCCTGGGCCGGTTCCATCAGGGTGTCGTAGATGAGCGAAATGCCGTTTTCGAGCTCGCCCTTCACCCCGGCGACAGCGAGGTTGAAATTGTCGAAGGTGCCCTGCGCGCCCAGCCGCACGAGGCCGCCCTTGGGCGCGTTCGGGTTCACATAGGCAAAGTGCGGGAAATCGGCCGGGTATTTCAGCTCGCCCATCAGGGAAAGGCCGTGGCGCCAGGGAAGCTCCTCGGCACAGGCGGGCAAGGCGGTGAGCGCCGCAAGCGCAGCGGCAACAAGGACACGGATCACGCAGCTCTCCAGACGGGCCTAAGGTCGGCCGCCGATTCGATCAAGCGCGCGATTATGTCGGCTTTGAGGGGCCGAAAGAAAAGGCTGGGCAGGGCCCAGCCCCTGCAAACGATATTGATGCCCGCCTGTGATCTGCCCGATCGCGCCTTTCGCTGTTCTGTCGCCGGTTGAGCAGCTCGGCGCAAACCTGTAAGCTTGTTCCATCAGTCAGGGTGGGAGGATGCGGTGCGTCACCTAATCTTCGCTTTTATCGCTTCCCTTGCAGTCACGCCCGCATCCGCGCAGGAGATCGCAAGACCGAACCTCCTTCTCAAAGAGGTTGTCCAAGGAATGCCGACGGGGGATCGGCAAGAGGTTCGAGTTCTCACGGCTACGATCCAGCCCGGCGGCAAGACGCCGTTCCATACGCATCGCTTTCCGGTGACAGTCTACATCATGGAGGGCACGTTTACGCTCGAACTGGAGGGTCGCCCACCTGTTGTCTTGAAAGCCGGTGAGTCCTTCGTCGAGCCAGCGAACGTCAGGATGACCGGCTACAATAAGAGCGCAAACGAACCCATGCGGGTTGTAATCTTCTACGTGAGCGACCCGGACACGCCGTTTCTCGATCCGGTGCACTAGGGAGCTTTGCGAAATAACTTGGGCCGCGGAGTCTTCGGGTAGTAGAGACCAATGAGAGTACCGTCACGGGCTTGCGCGCCTATGACGGCGTGCCGGGGGCAAAACCCGGCCTTGAGCGCCCCAAGCTCCGGCGGCAATCACGGGGTCGGCAGCGGAACCGGGTTGTCGGACAGGGTGCGCAGGTAAGCCTCGAGATCGGCGCGCTCGGTTCCCGACGGGATGCCGGCGAAGGCCATGGTGGTGCCGGGCACGGCCGCCTTGGGATTGGTGATGAACCTATCGATCTCCTCGAAGGTCCAGTTGCCGCCCTTGCCCTTGAGCGCCGCGGAGTAGTTGAAGCCCGGATGGGAGGCCACGGGACGGCCGATGACGCCGTAGAGGTTGGGCCCGACCTTGTTCGCCCCACCCTTCTCGAAGGTGTGGCAGGAAACGCACTTCTTCGCCGCCGCCTGGCCCTTGGCCGGATCAGCCTTGGCGAGGAGCACGGGCAGGGGCTCGGCTTGCGCGGCGGCCGGCTGGGCGCCCGCCGCCCCTTCTTCCTGGGGCACGGGGAGGGCATAGCCCGCCTCGCCCGCGGGCTTGGGCGCAAAGACGAGATGCGAGATGACGTTGAGCCCCATGGCGAAGAGGAGGACGCCCAGCACGGCGCCGGCGATCTTGTTGAGCTCGAACGTGTCCATCAACGCGGCTCCATCCCGCTCGCACGAGCCAGGATTTGAACGGCAAGGGAAGGGATCGGGCGAGACGCCCGCGGCGGCTGCTTAGCCGCAAAGTCGGGGCTTTGACAATGGGGCGCGACGTTCTTTGTGGTCGCAGTGGCCAAGCTCCGCCGCCATGACAAGCGCCGCCGCGCCTGCTAAGCACCGCGCGCCCGAATCTCGTCCGTTCCGTGCCCGCCCCCATCGTCCTCATTCCGGCCCGCCTCAAGGCCACCCGTCTTCCGGACAAGCCCCTCGCCGACATCCTCGGCGAGCCGATGATTGTGCATGTGTGGCGACGGGCCTTGGAGGCGGGGATCGGGCCGGTGGCGGTCGCCACCGACGCCCCTGCCATCGCCGAGGCCGTGGCGAAGGCGGGCGGCGAGGCCGTGCTGACCGGCGAGGGACACCCCTCCGGCTCCGACCGGATCTTCGAGGCTCTGCAAAGGCTCGATCCGTCCGGCCGCTACGACGTGGTGGTCAATGTGCAGGGAGACCTGCCGACCATCGATCCGGCCGCCATCGCCGCTGCCGTCGGACCGCTCGCCGATTGTGAGGTCGATATCGCGACCCTCGTCGCCACGATCACGCGAGACGCCGAGCGCGCCGACCCTCATGTGGTGAAGATGGTCGGCAGCGAGATCGCCCCCGGGCGGTTCAGGGCTCTCTACTTCACCCGCGCGACCGCCCCCTGGGGCGAGGGGCCGCTCTATCACCACATCGGTCTTTACGCCTACCGCAGGAGCGCGCTCGCCCGCTTCGTGGCCCTGCCCCCCTCGCCGCTGGAGCGTCGCGAGCGCCTAGAGCAGCTCCGGGCCCTCGAGGCCGGCATGCGCATCGACGCGGTTTGCGTCGACGACGTTCCTTTGGGGGTGGACACCCCACACGATCTCGACCGCGCCCGGGAGATGCTGGCGCGCAGGCTGTCACGATGACCGGACCGAAGAAGATTGCCTTCCAGGGAGAACCGGGGGCCAACTCCCATATCGCCTGCCAGGAGGTCTATCCCGATTGGGAGGCCCTGCCCTGCCCGACCTTCGAGGACGCCTTCGCCGCCGTGTCCGAGGGGCAGGCGGGGCTCGCCATGATCCCCATCGAGAACTCGATCGCCGGGCGCGTGGCGGACATCCATCATCTTCTGCCGACTTCGCGGCTCCACATCGTCGGCGAGCACTTCCTGCCGATCCACTTCCAGCTCCTCGCCACCCCGGACGCGGACCTTGGCACCATCCGGACGGTGCACAGCCACGTCCATGCCCTCGGCCAGTGCCGCAAGATCATCCGCAAGCTCGGCCTCAAGGCCGCGGTGGCCGGCGATACGGCGGGCGCGGCCCGCGAGGTGGCCGAGGCCAAGGACCCGACCCGGGCCGCCCTCGCGCCGCGCCTCGCGGCCGAGGTCTACGGCCTCAAGATCCTGGCCGAGGACGTGGAGGACGAGGCCCACAACACGACGCGCTTCGTGATCCTGTCCAAGGAGGCGCGCTGGCCCGAGCCGGGCCAGTCGCCCTGCGTGACGAGCTTCGTGTTCCGGGTCCGCAACCTGCCGGCCGCCCTGTACAAGGCGCTCGGGGGCTTCGCCACCAACGGCATCAACATGACGAAGCTCGAGAGCTACATGGTCGACGGCGAGTTCTTCGCGACCCAGTTCTACGCGGAGGTCGACGGGCACCCGGAGGATCCAGCCCTGAGGCGCGCCCTCCACGAGCTCGAGTTCTTCTCGAAGGAGATCAACATCCTCGGCGTCTTCCCGGCCCACCCGTTCCGCGACAGCGTGAAGGCGGCGGGGGAGTAGGGCCTCCACCCTCCCTCTCCAGGAGAGGGGGGCGCGAGCTACCCCTCCGCCCAGCTCCGGATCAGGAAATGGGCGATAGCTATGGGCGGCGGGGTGATGAGGCCTTCGGGATGCTCGCGGGCGAGCATGAGGCGCACCTCCGCCTTGGAGAACCAGCGCCCGTCCTCGAGCTCGTCCCTATCGAGGAGGATGGCTTCGGTGAGCGCCTGTGCATGGCAGCCGATCATGAGGGATGATGGGAACGGCCAGGGCTGGGAGGCGAGATAGCGCACCTCGCCCACCGCGATTCCCGCCTCCTCGAAGGTCTCGCGCCGCACCGCGTCCTCGATCGTCTCGCCCGGCTCGATGAAGCCGGCGAGGCAGGAATAGCTCTTCGCCACGAAGCGCGCCTGGCGCGCGAGAAGGCAGAACTCCCCCCGCGTCACGAGCATGATCGCCACCGGATCGGTGCGCGGGAAATGCTGCACGCCGCAAGCGGCGCAGTCGCGCCGGAACCCGGCGCAGGCGAACCTCGTCGGCCCGCCGCAGTTCGGGCAGAAACGGTGCCGGGCGTGCCAGAAGAGGAGCGCCTTGCCCTCGGCGAGGATGCCGAGCTCGTCCGGGGGCACGAGGCCCTGCACCGCAATCGAGCGCAGGTCCAGCGTCAGGAAGTCCGCGTCGTCGGTGAAGAGCTCGGCGGCCCCGGCGTCGAGGAGTGTTGCGAACACCGGCGCTCCCGACAGCGTCCCGAGGAAGGCCTGCTCCCGGCGCTCCGGGACCCGTGCGAGATCCGACAGCCGCAGGAGGCTGGTGGCGCTGCCGCCGTTGCGGCGCAGGATCGGGATGTCGCCGGCGATCGCGATGGTCCGGGCGGATTCGTCCCGGGCATAGCGCTCGACAAGGCCCGCGTCGCGCTCGGCGCTGTGGCGGACGAGGCGGTTCTCCGTGAAGCCAAGCCCCCGGGCGGACGGCTGCGCCATGGACGCTTCCTCACGCCGCCTGGAACAGGGCGGCCGCCCGCTCGATGAGGGCCGCGGCGGCATGGTCGGGGTAGGGCTCGCGCGCGCCGAAGCCCCACACCGGCCCCGGCCAGGCCGGATCCGAGCGGAAGCGGCCGACCACGTGCAGATGAAGCTGCGGCACCACATTGCCGAGGGCGCCGAGATTGACCTTGTCGGGCCGCGCCAGCTCCTGCATCACCCGGGTCGCCAGGCGGACCTCCTGCACGAGTCGGGCGGCGTCCGCCTCGCCAAGATCGGTGATCTCGACCGTGTCCGCCCGGCGCGGCACGAGCACGAGCCAGGGAAAGCGCCGGTCGTTCATGAGCCGCACGGCGCATAAGGGCAGGTCGCCCACGGGCAGGGTGTCGGCGGCAAGGCGCGGGTCGAGGGAGAATCCGTCGGACATGGGGCCACCTTATCCGAGGCGCGCGCCGACGCCAGAGGCCCTGCCGGCGGGGCGGCGTCCGCCCCGCTTGCCTTTCCGCCGCGCGCCCCTCATATAGGCTCCGGGAGGTTGGCGGGGGACGTTTCACTCGCCAACCGGGTCAGGTCCGGAAGGAAGCAGCCCTAACGAGCCCGAGCGGGTCTTCGTCCAGCCTCCCACCTTCGCGCCTGCCCGACCTCCGGCGCTTGCCGGGCCGCGCGACTCCCCGCACCATGGACCGATGGACGAGACCACCGGCACGCCCCTGACCGACGAGCCGGCCCTGCCGGGCTTCGCAGCGGCGCCGGCGGCCGCCACGGCCTATCGGGTGCTCGCCCGCAAGTACCGCCCGCGCAGCTTCGACGACCTCATCGGCCAGGACGCGATGGTGCGCACCATCTCCAACGCCTTCGAGGCGAAGCGCATCCCCCAGGCCTGGATGCTCACCGGCGTACGCGGCGTCGGCAAGACCACCACCGCCCGCATCCTCGCCCGCGGCCTGAACTACGAGCTCCCCGGCAACCGCGACGCCGGCCCGACCGTCCGCATGCCGGAGCTCGGCGTGCACTGCCAGGCGATCATCGACGGCAACCACATCGACGTCATCGAGATCGACGCGGCCTCCAACAACGGCGTCGACAACATCCGTCAGATCAACGACGCGGTGCGCTATGCGCCCGTCTCGGCGCGCTACAAGGTCTACATCGTCGACGAGGTGCACATGCTCTCGACGGGGGCCTTCAACGCCTTCCTCAAGACCCTCGAAGAGCCGCCCCCTCACGCGAAGTTCGTCTTTGCGACGACGGAGATCCGCAAGGTCCCGGTCACCATCCTGTCGCGCTGCCAGCGCTTCGACCTGCGGCGCGTGCCGGCCGACAAGCTCGTCGCCCATCTGTCCCGCATCTGCGCCCTTGAGGGCGTCGCGGCCGAGGCGGAGGCGCTGGCCTCCATCGCCCGTGCGGCGGAAGGGTCCGTCCGGGACGCTCTCTCCCTCCTCGATCAGGCCATCGCCCATGGAGCGGGGCGGGTCACGGCGGACACGGTGCGCGACATGCTCGGCCTCGCCGACCGGGCGCAGGTGATCGACCTGTTCGAGGCGGTCATGGGCGGGGACGTGCCGGCGGCTTTCGCGGCCATGCGCGTCCAATATGAGGCGGGTGCCGATCCGGCCCTCGTCCTGACCGACCTTGCCGCCTTCGTCCATCTCGTCACCCGCCTGAAGCTGGTGCCCGAGGCGGCGGCCGATCCGAGCCTCACCGAAGTCGAGCGGGTGCGGGGGGCGCAGTTCGCCAAGAGCCTCAAGGTCGGCACGCTCTCCCGCGCCTGGCAGATGCTCACCAAGGCCATTCCCGAGGTGCAGGCGGCCGGCCGCCCCCTGGCGGCCGCGGAGATGGTGCTGGTGCGCCTCTGCCACGCGGCCGAGCTGCCGAGCCCGGAGGAAGCCTTGCGCATCCTCCGCGAGGGCAGGCCGCTGGCGCCGGAGGGGAAGGGGGCGCCGCCTGCGCCCCCCCTGCGCTCGTCGCCCTCCACCGGCCCGGCCGGTTCGCTGGCCATGGCGAGGGCGGAGCCCCTCTCCCCTCGCCCCGAGCCCGCCCCGGGGCCGCGCCTTCGACGCTTCGAGGACGTGGTGGCCCTTGCCGGCGAGAAGCGCGACATCGGGCTCAAGGTGGCGCTCGAGCGCGACGTGCGCCTGGTGCGCTTCGAAGAGGGCCGCATTGAGTTCGCCCTCGAGCCGGGCGGCAGTTCCACCCTCGCCAACGACCTCTCCCGGCGTTTGAGCGAATGGACGGGCACGCGCTGGGTGGTCGCCCTCTCCTCCGAGCCCGGCGCGCCCACCCTCTGGTCCCAGCGCCAGGCCCTGGAGCGGGACCGCAAGAGCAACGCCGCCGGGCATCCCCTCGTGCAGGCGGTCCTCGCCACCTTTCCGGGCGCCGAGATCGTCGACGTGCGCCAGCGCGCCACGGAGCCGGCCGACGCCGCCGCGGAGATCCTGGGCGAGGCGGATGCCGAGGCGGCGCGGGAGACCGAGGCGGATGACGATCTCTAACGCCGCCTCATCTGGGATCGGCCCGCTGGCCGTCCGGGATGACGCGAAACGAGCGGAGGCTTGAAATGCGCGACCTCATGGGCCTGATGAAGCAAGCCCAGCAGATGCAGCAGAAGATGCAGGAGGTTCAGGCGGAGCTCGACCGCATCGAGGTCGAGGGCACCGCAGGCGGCGGCGCGGTCAAGGTGACGGCGACCGCCAAGGGAGAGGCAAGGCGCGTCTTCATCGACCGCTCCCTCGTGAACCCCGACGAGACCGAAATCCTCGAGGACCTCATCGTTGCCGCCATCAACGATGCCAGGGCCAAGGCCGAGCGCGCCATGCAGGCGCGGATGGAGGAGATCACCAAGGGCCTGCCTCTGCCGCCCGGCCTGAAGCTGTTCTGATCATGCCCGCCGCCCGCGCCGCCCCGCTGCCCGGGAGGAAGAGGCCTGGGACGAGGGAGCTTCATCCCCTCCGGACAGGGCGCTTTCCCTCGCCCGCTTCCGCTTCCCGGACCTGGCCTCTCTCCAGCCGGGAGAGGTGAGCCCTCTTTCGCCCCATGCCCCACTCCGTCGCCGGCCCTGAGATCGAGCGTCTGATCCAGCTCCTTGCCCGCCTGCCTGGCCTTGGGCCGCGCTCGGCGCGGCGGGCGGCGCTGCATCTCATCAAGAGGCGGGAGCAGCTCCTGGGCCCCCTCACCGAGGCCATCCGTGTCGCCCATGAGCGGATCGTCGTGTGCTCCGAGTGCGGCAATGTGGATACGGCCGATCCCTGCACCATCTGCCGCGACGAGCGCCGCGATGCGTCGATCATCGTCGTCGTGGAGGACGTCTCCGACCTGTGGGCCTTGGAGCGCGCCGGCGCCCTCACCGCGCGCTATCACGTGCTCGGCGGCGTCCTCTCGCCGCTCGACGGCGTGCGCCCGGAGCATCTCAACCTCGATAAGCTCGTCGCACGCGCCGCGCGGCCGGAGGTCAGGGAGGTGATCCTGGCGCTGAACGCCACCGTCGACGGTCAGACCACCGCCCATTACATCACGGAACTCCTCGCCCACATGCCGGTGCGGGTGACGAGGCTCGCCCATGGGGTGCCGGTCGGGGGCGAGCTCGACTATCTCGATGAAGGCACCCTCGCCGCCGCCATCCGCCAGCGCACCACGTTTTGACCGCGCTCGCCAAGAAGGAAGGACGCGGCGGCGATATCCTCCCCCGCAAAGCGGGGGAGGGGGACCGCCGAAGGCGGTGGAGGGGGCGCCGACGGTGACGGCGTGCCTGCCTGTGTGGCGCGGCGGGGCCCCTCCACCACGCTTCGCGTGGTCCCCCTCCCCCGTCGCAAGCGACGGGGGAGGATTAACCGACGCTTCGCGCCAGGCGCCAATCGACGGGCGCGAGGCCGCGGCTCGCAAGCCAGGCGTTCGCCTGAGAGAACGGCTTCGTGCCGCGGAAGTCGTTGCGGCGGTTGAGCGGCGAGGGATGGCCCGCTTCGAGCACGAGATGCTTCGTGCGGTCGATCAGCGCCGCGCGCCGGCGCGCCGGCCCGCCCCACAGCATGAACACGGCGGCGGGGCGCTGCGCCGAGACGGCCGCGACCGCCTCGTCGGCGAGCGCGGACCAGCCGAGCTTCAGATGCGCCCCGGCCTTGCCGGCTTCCACGGTGAGCGCGGTGTTGAGGAGCAGCACGCCCTGGCGCGCCCAGGGCGTGAGGTCGCCGGAGAGGGGGCGCGGCAGGCCCAGGTCCTCCGCCGCCTCGTCGAGGATCGTCTTGAGGGAAGGCGGCAGCCGGCGCTTGCCCTGGTAGGAGAAGGCAAGGCCATGGGCGTCGCCGGGCGTCGGATAGGGGTCTTGGCCGAGGATCACGACCTTCACGCTTTCCAAGGGCGTGAGGCGGAGGGCGTTGAAGATCGCCGCTGGCGGCGGCAGCACCTGGGCGCCTGCGGCGATGCGGGCATCCACCGCCGCGACCACGCGCCCCGCTGTGCCGTCTGCGAAGAAGGGCAGTTCCCGCCACCCAGCGGCCGCCGGGTCGGCAAGGAGCGCCGCCAGCGCCGCGGCGCAAGGCCCGTCGCCGGCGGGCGGGCGGCTGTCGAAACCGGAGAAGAGGTCGGCCTGGGCAGCGGCGGGTCTATCGGATGACAATCCGGCCCTCGGGGCGCGTCTCGACGGTGCCGAGCTTGCGGACATAGGACATGACGACGTTCGCCATGAGCTTGCCGTCGGTCTTGCCGATGAGGGCCTTGCCGCGGCCGAGCGCCGTATAGCCGTCCCCTCCCGCCAGCATGAAGTCGTTGGAGGCGACGCGGTAGCGCTTCGCGGGATCGAGCGGCTCGCCGCCCACCTCGATGCGCACGATGCGCGAGCCCGCCGGCGCCTTGGAGTCCACCTCCATCTTGAGCCCCGACACCTGCGGGAAGCGGCCGGCCCGGCTCTCGAGCTGCGAGACGCCGTTCTCCAGCGCCGCCTTGAGGTCCGCGCCGGTGATCTCCACCATCACCGTGGCGTTGCCGAAGGGAAGCTCCGACAGGATGTCGCGGCGGGTGAGCTTCGCGCCGGCGGGATACTGCTTGTTGGCGCGGATGCCGCCCCCATTGGTGACGGCGACCTGCGCCCCCGTGGAATCGCGAATGGCGTCGGCGATGAGGTTCCCGATCGCCGCCTCCTGCGAACGGACGATGGCGGTGCGGCTGTCGAGTTCGACGGCGGTCGCGCCGATCTCCACGTCGAGCTCCGCGGACAGGTCCTTCTCGTAGCGCTGCACGACGGCGAGGACTTCCGGATCGGGGTCGATCGTCATCGAGTCGTGCACGCGGAAGCTCGGCGACCAGGTCACCTTGCGGCTGCGGCCCTCTCCTTCGATGCGGGCCACGAAGTCGATGGCGGTGATGAAATTGCCCTCCTCGTTCGACTCCACCATCACCGTCTTGCCATCGAAGCCGATGGCGAGGTCGTGGTCGTGGCCGGTGAGCAGCACGTCGACGAGCCGCGAGCGGACGATGTCGTAGTCCATGTCGCGGTCGGTGTGGGTCACGGCGACGACGAGGTCGGCGCCTTGGCTGCGCAGGGCCGTGGCCTGGGTCCGCAAGGTCTCGAGCTCGGGGGCGAACTTCAGATCCCCCGTCTGCGACAGCGATGGAGTCGAGGCGAGCGCAAGGCCGACGATGCCCACCTTCACGGGCCCGAGATCGAACAGGCCCGCATCCTTCATGCCGGGAACGGGCGAGCCGTCGGCCTGACGGATGTTGGCGGCAAAGTAGGGGAAGTTCGACTCCCGCATGCGCTTGAAGAACACGTCCTTGCCGAAATCGAACTCGTGGTTGCCGGGCACGAACACGTCCGGCTTGATCAAATTCGTCAGCTCGACGATGTGAGCGCCCTGATCGAACCCGGACATGAGCGAGGGCGAGAAGGTGTCGCCCGCATGGCAGAAGAGCATCGGCACGCCCCGGGCCCGTTCGGCCTTCACCACCGCCGCGAGCTTGGCGAAGCCGCCGCGCCCCTTGTCGTCGGACATCTTGTAGATGTCGTTGACGAGGAGGAGCGTGAAGGTCGGCGTGATCGGGGCGCCATGAGCCTCCTTGGAAGCGCCCAGCATGGTGACCGAGACGCCAGCTCCAAGACCGAGGCTGAGGGTTTGACGGCGGGAAAGCTTCGACATCCATGTTCCTCCGAGCGGCGCAGGATGGCTCGGTGACCATGGGGTCGGCAAGAGCGCCCTGCCGGTCCTGTGGTGGTTGTGCCCTTGTTCTTGCTCAACGGGGCGCTTCGGCGGTCCTGGCGCGGGGCTTTGCCCCATCCGCCCGCTGCAGGGCCTTCCAGCTGTTCGGCTGGCTGACGAGGGCGCGCAGGGCGGAGAGATTGGCGCTCGCCTCCTCCGCGGAGAGATCGCGCCGCAGGACCTCCTCGGCTTCGCGGAACTTGCCTTGCAGGCCGAGGACGAGGGCGAGGTTCTGGCGGACGCGGGCATCCGCGGCCGGGTGCGCAGCTGCTTCGCGCAGCGTGCGCTCGGCCTCGGGGAGGCGCTTCGAGAGGGCGTAGGAGAGGCCGAGATTGGACAGGACGGTCGGCTCGCCGGGCACGATCTTGAGGGCTGCCTCGTAGTAGCGCTGCGCCCGGGCGCTGTCCCCGAGCTGGTCCTGCACGGCCCCTTGCGCGGAGAGGATGCGCCAGTCGGGCCGCTCCGGCAGATGGGCCTTGGCGAGGACGTCCGCCGCCTCCGTGTAGCGGCCGACATCGGCGAGCGCCTTGCCATAGGCGGCGAGCACCGCGAGGTTCTTCGGATTGCGGATCGCCGCCTGCTGCAACACGGCGACGGCCTGGGCGTGCTGCCCGCCGGCGCGCAGCGCCTGGGCATAGTTGAGGGCCACCGTGACGTCGCCGGGGTTGGCGGCAAAGCGCGCCCCCCAGCTTTCGGCCGCCTGCCGCGCCTCCCCGGGCTTCACCCCTCCAATCGCGCCGGTGACCTCCGGCCCCTTCTTCAGGCAGCCCGCCGTGGAAAGGGCAACGAAGAGCGCAGCCATGGTCCGGACCGTCCGGGACGGAACCGGACCCGGCGCGGACGAACGAACGGGCATGCGGCGTCTCCTCGCGGCATCAGGCTTCGCTCCCGTTGTTACGTCGTTAACCCTAATGGAGCGTTAAGCGGCTCCCGCCCGAGACCTTGAGGGGCATGGAGGCCCCGCCGCTGCTCGCGACGGGGCTCCCGACCGCGTGCGCGTCGCCGCGTCAGGCGCGGCCCTTCCTTGGCCGCTTCTTGGCCGGTTGCGGGCGGAGCTGCGGCCGGTTCGCGCAAGCCGTCCGGCCGGTTGCTCGCGGCCCTCGGCCACTCACTCGCAAATGGTGCGGCGGCGCACTTCCCAACCCCAGCCCGGCACCCATTCCCGGGTCTTCTCGACGAAGCAACGCTCCTCTTCCACCACGACCGGCGCGGGCGGCGGGGCCACATAGACGGGGGCCGGCGCGGCACGAGCGCTCGAGGCGATGGCGGCGCCGATGGCAAGCCCGCCGAGAACGCCCACGGCAGCCGCGGCGCCCGGGGCCATTCCGCGGCGGTAACGATAGCCTGCCTCGACGGGCGCGGCTGCGGATACGCCCATCACCAGCGCCAACCCAGCCGCGATTGCGTATTTGATCATGTCGAATCTCCCATCCGTCCCAGCCCCGGGCACCCTATTCCCGCATTCCTCGATTTTTTCTGAATGCCCGATGGCCGACCCCCGGCCGGCGCGCTTGCGAGGCGCGGAGAACCTCGATACCTGCGGGGCAAGATGTTCATGCCTCGCTGCGGATGAGGGCCATGATTGATCCCCTGCTCGAGACCGGCGCGGCCGCGGCAACGCCGATCTGGCTCGTCACCGAGGAGAGCTTCGCCGCCATCCGGGAGCGGCTTCCCGCGGCCGCGCGCGGCTTCGCGGCAGCGCAAGGCTATGAGCCCAAGCCCGGAGCGGCCTGCCTTCTGCCCGATCCCGAGGGCCGCCTGCAGGGGGTCCTTTTCGGTGTCGACGGGGACAAGGCCCCGCACCCCGACCCGTTCCTGGTGGGCAAGCTGCCGACCCTGTTGCCCGAAGGGCTCTATCGTTTCGCGAACGCCCCCTCCGACCCGGCGCTCGCGACCCTCGCTTGGCTCCTCGGCAGCTATCGCTTCATGCGCTACCGCAAGGGGACGGAAAAGGCGGTCCGCCTTGTCTTGCCCGATGGTGTCGACGGCGGAGAGGTCACGCGCATCGCTGGCGGCGTGCGCCTCGGCCGCGACCTCGTCAACACGCCGGCGAACGATCTCGGGCCCGAGGAGATCGAAGCGGCGGCCCGTCAGCTGGCTGCGAAGCATGGGGCACGGGTCGAGACCGTGGTCGGCGAGGCGCTGCTTGAGAAGAATTTCCCGATGATCCACGCCGTGGGCCGCGCCTCCTCCCGGGCGCCCCGGCTCGTCGACCTGCGCTGGGGGAGCGAGACGGCGCCCCGCATCACCATCGTCGGCAAGGGCGTCGCCTTCGACACGGGCGGGCTCAACCTGAAGCCCGACAGCGCCATGCTCCTCATGAAGAAGGACATGGGCGGCGCTGCGGCGGCGCTTGCGCTTGCCGACATGGTGATGGGCGCCGCCCTGCCCGTTCGGCTGCGGATTCTCATTCCAGCCGTCGAGAATGCCGTCTCGGGCTCGGCCTTTCGTCCCGGCGACGTTCTGAGGAGCCGAAAGGGCCTGACGGTCGAGATCGGCAACACTGATGCGGAGGGCCGGCTGATCCTTGCCGACGCCTTGGCGCTCGCCGACGAGGAGAACCCGGAGCTCATCGTCGATTTCGCGACCCTCACCGGTGCGGCGCGGGTGGCGTTGGGTCCGGATCTGCCGCCCTTCTACACGCGGGACGAGGCCCTTGCCGCGGACCTCACGCGGCTCGCGCTGTGCGTCAACGACCCGGTCTGGCGCCTTCCTCTGTGGCCGCCCTATGCGGCGATGCTCGAGTCGAAGGTCGCGGACATCAGTCATGTCTCCGGCAAGCCCTTTGCAGGGTCGGTCACGGCGGCCCTGTTCCTCGCCCGCTTCGTCGAGGCGGCGAGGGCTCATGTCCATTTCGACATCTATGCCTGGAACCCATCGACCAAACCCGGCCGGCCGGAGGGCGGCGAAGTGCAGGGCGCCCGCCTCGTCTACGCCCTCCTGAAGGAGCGGTATGGTCGCGGAGCGTGAGCCGCCCGCCCACCCAGGAGAACGGTCCCGATGAGCCTTGACCGCCGCGTCACGCCCATCCGCGACGATCTTGCGGCCGAGTGGCTGCGGGGCCGTGTGGAGGCGCCGCGCTTCAGCGCCGGCGTGGCGCGCCGCGTCATCGTCCCTTCGACGCGGCTGCATCGGTCTCCTTCTCCAGACGCCCCGGTCGACACCGAGGCGCTCATGGGCGAGGCGGTAAGGGTCTTCGACGAAAACGAGGGCTGGGCCTGGGTGCAGCTCGAAGCGGACGGCTATGTGGGCTACCTGTCGAGCGAAGCGCTGGGATCGGCCGAGATCGCGCCGACCCACCGTGTCACGGCACTGAGAACCTTCCTCTACCCCGGACCAAGCCTGAAATTGCCGCCCATGGGGCATTTCAGCCTCGGCGCGGCCGTGGCGGTGAGCGCAACCGAGGGCGACTATTCTCGGCTTGCCACCGGCGGGTTCGTGTTCACCGGGCACTTGGCGCCCCTGACGGCCGTGGAGCCGGATTTCGTCGCCGTGGCCGAGCGCCTCCTCGGCACTCCTTATCTCTGGGGCGGCAAGACGAGCCTGGGCCTCGACTGCTCAGGGCTCGTGCAGCTTGCTCTTGCGGCAGCCGGCATCTCGGCCCCGCGGGACAGCGACCTGCAGGAGCAGGCTCTCGGCGCGCCGGTCGCCGTCAACAGGGATCTCCAGGGGTTGAGGCGCGGCGACTTGGTGTTCTGGAGGGGCCATGTCGGGATCATGCTCGACGGCGAGCGTCTGATCCATGCCAACGGGCATCACATGGCAGTGGTGGTCGAGCCGCTGCGGGTCGCGGAGGAACGGATCCGGACAAAGAGCTTCGGGCCGATCACGAGCGTCAGGCGGCTCCCGCCGCGCCTTGCCTGATCAAGACGCGGAATGGACGAGCTTCAGCGCCGGACGCGCTTGGCCATAGAGGAAGGTAACCTCGAGCCAACCGTCCTCGAGGGGCTCATACACGAAGCGGTAGCTCATCTTCTCGGCGAGCGCGCGCACCTGGTCCAGGTTGTCGGCGAAGATCCGTCGAGTGAATTCCCGCAAGCCCATTTCCATCTGCGCGGCGATGATGCCGATCTCGACCCCGAGGTCGAACTCCTCGCTGCGCTTCGGAAAACGCAGGCGCACCCCGTCGGCAAGATAGATGTGACGCATGTCGATCCCCGGCCCTTTGGGCCATTCGAGCGCGCAAATGGTTAATGCGAAGTTAACACGGCGCGCAAGCCCAGCCGTGAGCCTGTCAGTAACCTAGCTGGGGATTGACGACATTGCGCAAGGGCTCACCGGCCTCGAAGCGGCGAATCTGCTCGGCCACCTGGGCGCCGATCGATTCGGGGCTGCTCATGCCCGCGTTGTGCGGTGTGATGGTCACAGCGGGATGGGTCCAGAGGGGCGAGTCGGGCGGCAGGGGTTCGGTCTCGAACACGTCGAGGGTAGCGGCTTTGAGCGTGCCGTCCTCGAGACAGGCGAGGATGTCGGCCTCGACCTGGAGCCCGCCACGGCCGGCATTGATGAGAACCGGGCCGCCGAGTCGCCCGTCCCGGGCGAGCTTTGCGAAAAGGGAGCGGTTCAGGAGCCCCCGGGTGGCCGCGGTCAGGGGCAGGAGGCAGACGAGGATGTCGGTGCGGGCGAGGAACGCCCCAAGCTCCTTCTCGCCGGCAAAGGTGGCGATGCCCTCCACGACGCGCGGCGAGCGGCTCCAGCCGGCAACGTCGAAGCCCATCGTCTTCAGCTTGCGCGCCGCGTCCTGGCCGATGACGCCAAGGCCCATGACGCCGACCTTGACCTCGTGGGCGGCAGGCTGGAAGCGGTCGTCGAGCCAGATCTTCTGGCGTTGCTGCTCGTCGTAGCGGCGCTGCTGGCGCAAGTGCATGAGGCAGTGCAGCACCACGTATTCGCTCATGCGGTTGGTGAGATCCTCGTCGACGACGCGGACGATCAGGGCCTCCGGCAAACGATCATCGTTCATGAGATGGTCGACGCCGGCGCCGAGGGAGAAGATGACGTCGAGGTTTGGCAGCCCCGCGAGGCTGCCCGGCGGATGCTTCCACGACGCCACGTAGCGCACGTCGCGCCGGTCGAAGGGCTCGCCGAGGGCCACGATGTCGCGATCCGGCAGGAGGCGCCGGAAGCGCTCGACCCAGGGCTCGACCTCCCAACCGGTGATGGCGACGAGGAGATTCATGGCATTGCCGTGATTCGTTCGAGAAGGACGGGCCCGATCGCCGGGATATCATGGCCGATGCGATAAGCGCGTCGCAGAGCCGCCGCGGCAGCTTCCGCAGTCGGCTCATCGCGAGCATGGATGATGCCGAGCGGCTGAGATGGATCGACCCTGGCGCCGAGCGGCGCGAGCTCGGTGAAGCCGACGGCATGATCGATCGCGTCCTGCGGCCGTGTGCGCCCGCCTCCAAGCGCGACGACAGCGATGCCGATTTCCCGCGTGGCGATGGCCTCGACGATGCCCGCCCTCGCAGCGTAAACCGGCCGCACGAAAGGGGCCCGCGCCAGGTGGCGCTCGGGGCGCTCCAGGAGATCGCTGGGCCCGCCGAGCGCCGCCACCATCCGGGCGAAGACCTCGGCAGCGCGGCCGGACGCGACCACGTCCTCGATCCGCGCCCGCCCCGCCTCGATGCTCGGCGCGAGGCCGCCGAGAAGAAGCATCTCGGCCCCCAATGCCACGGTCACTTCATGGAAGCGGGGTTCGCGTCTGCGGCCCACAAGATAGTCGACGGCATAGGCGACTTCGACGGCGTTCCCCGCAGCGGAGGCGAGCGGTTGGTGCATGTCGGTGAGGAGGGCGGCCGTCGGCAACCCCGCCCCGTTCGCCACCTCGACCAGGCTCTCCGCCAACGCCCGCGCCTCCTCGACTTCCTGCATGAAGGCGCCGGAACCGAACTTCACGTCCATCGCAAGGCCCTCAAGGCCGGCGGCGAGCTTCTTTGACAGGATGGAGGCCGTGATGAGGTCGATCGATTCGACCGTCGCCGTCACATCTCGGATGGCATAGAGGCGCTTGTCCGCGGGGGCGAGCTCCGCCGTCTGGCCGATGATGGCACAGCCGGCCTCGCGCACGACGCGCCGGAACGTGTCGAGGTCGGGCTGGGAGACATAGCCTGGAATGGCATCCATCTTGTCGAGGGTGCCGCCGGTGTGGCCGAGACCGCGGCCGGAGATCATCGGCACGAAGCCGCCGCAGGCGGCGACGGCAGGGGCGAGGGCCAGGCTCACCGTGTCCCCGACGCCGCCCGTGGAATGCTTGTCGAGGACAGGACCGGGAAGATCCCAGTTGAGCACCTCCCCCGAGCGCGTCATGGCGCGGGTGAGCGCCACGCGCTCCTCGATGGAGAGGCCGCGGAAGAACACCGCCATAGCGAAAGCGGCGGCCTGACCCTCCGACACGCGGCCGGCAGTGAGTCCCCCGACGAAAAGGGCGATGTCTTCGGCCGAGAGTGCACGGCCGTCCCGCTTGGCGCGGATGATTTCTTGCGGAAGCATCATGGGTCAATCGCCAGCGGCAGGCGTCCGATCCGCCTCGATGGCAGCAACCAACGCTTCGTAGAGGCTGCTCGCGCCGATGCGGAAGGTGCCCGGCGTGACCCAGGCAGGACCCATGATGCGGTCGGCAAGATCAAGGTAGGTCTTCGCATCCGTGAGGGTGCGGATGCCTCCCGAGGGCTTGAAGCCGACCGGCCGCCCGGCGGCATGGATGACATTTAGCATCACCTGGGCCGCCTGCGCGGTGGCAGAAACCGGCCACTTCCCGGTGGATGTCTTCAGGAAATCCGCCCCGGCCTCAATGGCGAGCCGGCTCGCTGCTGCGATCGTCGACTCATCAGGGAGAGCACCGGTTTCAAGGATGACTTTCAGGGTCCGCCCGCCGTCCACCACGTCGCGGAGCGCAGTGACCATCTCGCCCGCGATGTCCGCCTCCCCACGCAGGAGCGCGCGATAGGGCAACACACAGTCGATCTCCTCCGCTCCGTCGCCGAGCGCCTCCTCCGTATCCTCGACGACGCGCTCCACATCTTCGCCGCCCGCAGGGAAATTGACGACGGTGGCGATGCGCACGCCCGAGCCCTTCAACGCATCGCGGGCGCGGGCCACATATTGCGGCCAGACGCAGACCGCCGCCACGGGACCATGAGGCCCGAGGGCCTTGGCGCAAAGCGCATCCACGGCCTGATCGGAGCAGGTGTCGGATAGCTCCGTCAGATCCAGGCATCGGAGCGCCCTGCGGGCGACCTCGGCGTCAGACATGGGGAATCCTCGACACGAAGGCGCGGACGAGATGAATAAGGTCGTCGGCAGCCCGGGCCGCCACGTCCTTCGTCTCGAGGTGCGAAGGCGAGGCACCCTCCACTCCCGCCGCCAGATTGGTCACGATCGAAACCGCCGCGACGCTCAGACCGTAATAGCGCGCGAGGATGACCTCGGGCACGGTCGACATCCCGACAAGGTCGGCGCCGAGGAGGCGCGCCATGCGGATTTCGGCCGGCGTCTCGAAGCTCGGCCCTGCGAACCACATGTAGACGCCTTCGTACAAGGCGACCTTCGCAGCGGATGCGGCGTGCCTCAGCGCGCCTTGCAGGCGCTCGTCATAGGCGCCGGTCATGGACACGAAACGGTGGTCGGTCGGATCGCCGATCAGCGGATTGGCGCCTGCGAGATTGATGTGATCGGTGATGAGGGCGAGGCTCGAAGGGCGCAGATCGGGCCGCGTCGAGCCGGCCGCGTTGGTGAGAAGAAGGGGCGGCGCGCCGAGCGCCCTCACAACGCCGATGGGAACGCGCATCGCCGCGGCGTCGCCCGTCTCGTAGTAGTGGGCGCGGCCCTGGAAAGCGAGCACGCGCCTGTCCGCCATGCGCCCAGACACCAGACGGGCCGCATGCCCCGACACGGTGCTCCGCGGAAAATGCGGAATGTCGGCGTAAGGAACGCTCACCGCCTCCTCAAGACCCTCCACGAGCCTGCCAAGCCCGGTGCCGAGCACGATCGCGCAGTCGAACGGCTGATCGAAGCCGCGGCCGCGCAGGAAGGCTGCGGCCTCCCCTATGCGCCTCTCCGCGTCTGAGGACGAATCCGTCATTGCCGGCCCAAATTGTCCGGTCCGAACGAGAACGGCAACAGTTCGTCGAGGCTGAAGGTGCGGCGCAGGCCAGTGGCATCGGCGACGTGGATGGGCGCATCGGGCGCGGCGAATTCGCGGATGCGCTGCCGGCAGGCTCCGCAGGGGGTGACAAGCTCTGGGCCGTCGCCGATCACCAGCATCGCCGCGATCCTCTCCCCGCCGCCCGCAATCATCGCCGCGATGGCGCCGGCCTCGGCGCAGGTGCCAACCGGATAGGCCGCGTTCTCCACGTTGCAGCCGGCAAACACCGCCCCCTCGGGCGTCATTACCGCGGCCCCGACGCTGAAGCGGGAATAGGGAGCATAGGCGCGGGCCTGCGCGGCTTTCGCTGCCTCGAAGAGCTGGCCGATCACGTCCACTCAGCGCTCCTTCACATAAGGCACGCCCGCAGCGCGGGGCGGGATGGCGCGGCCGATGACGCCGGCGAGCACGATGACGGTCATGGCATAAGGCAACGCCTGGACGGCCTGGACCGGCACCTCGCCGATGCCGGGAAGCACCACGCCCTGCAGGCGGATGGCAATGGCGTCGAGGAGGCCGAAGAGGTAACAGGCGCCGAGGGCCGGCCAGGCGCGCCATTTGGCGAAGATCAGGGCGGCGAGGGCGATGAAGCCCTTGCCCGCCGTCATGCCCGGCAGGAAGCCGGCCGATTGCGAGATGGAGAGATAGGCACCGCTGAGGCCGCACAGGACGCCGCCGAGCATCACCGCCGCATAGCGCAGGGCGGAGACGGAGATGCCGGCCGTGTCGACAGCGGCGGGGTTCTCGCCCACCGCCCGCAGGCGCAGGCCGAAGCGCGTCCGGTTGAGCACGAACCATGTGATCGGCACGGCGGCGAGGGCGAGACAGACGAGGACCGAATGGCCGAGCACGGCGTCGCCGAAGCGCTGGGGGCCTTCGATCGGCGGCGTCCGTCCACCCTGCCCGTACCAGGCGTTGCCGATGACGGCCGTGAGGCCGGCCGCCAGCATGTTGACGGCGACCCCCGAGACGATCTGGTTGCCCCGTTGCGTGATCGATGCGAAGCCGTGCAGGAGGGCGAAGATGAGGCTGCCGGCGACGCCGGCCGCAAGGCCGATCCAGGCGGAGCCGGCCGCGTAGGCCGCCGCGGCAGCGCAGAAGGCGGCGACGAGCATCTTGCCCTCGAGCCCAATGTCGACGACGCCGGAGCGCTCCGACCACAGCCCGGCGAGACAGGCGCAGAGAAGCGGGATCGAGAGGCGAAGCCCGGAATCGAGGACCGTGAGGAGCGCGGTCGCGTCCATCTCAGGCCTCGGCGAGGCGGGCCGGCGCCACGAGCCGCGCCACGAGCCGGCGGAAGAGGCCGTCGAGCGCCCCGGCGAAGAGGATAATGACCCCGCCGATGACCACGATCATGTCGCGCGTGATCTTCGGCTGCTCGAAGGCGAGTTCCGCCCCGCCCTGGTAGAGCATGCCGAAGAGGAGCGAGGCGAGCACGATGCCGACAGGATGCGCCCGCCCCATGAGCGCCACGGCGATACCGACGAAGCCGTAGCCCGCGGTGAACTCCAGCAGCAGACGGTGCTGGTAGCCCATGAGCTCGTTGACGGCGAGCCCGCCGGCGAGCGCGCCCGAAAGCAGCATGGCGACGATTGTGACGCGCTCCGGCGAGATGCCGGCATAGACAGCCGCCTGCGGGTTGGCGCCGACGACGCGGATCGCATAGCCGAGGCGGGAGCGGTAGATGAGAAGCCATACCCCGTAGGCCGCCGCCAGCGCGAGGACAAATGACAGGTTGAGCTGGGAGGGCGGGATCGTGATGCCGAGCCTTGCGAGAACATCATGCAGGAAGGGGATCTGCACCTGCGGGGCGAAGCCCGGCGTCTCGGGGTTCATGGAGCCCGGCTCGCGCAGAACGTTCACGAGGAGATAGACGAGCAGCACGCTGGCGAGCCAGTTGAACATGATCGTGGTGATGACGATGTGGCTGCCGCGCCTCGCCTGGAGGTAGCCGGGAATGAAGGCCCAGGCAGCGCCGAAGGCGGCCGCGGCGAGGATCGCCAAGGGGATGGCGAGGACGGCGGGCAGAACGCCGGCCTCAAGGCCGACGATCGCGACGCCGAGCCCGCCAAGGGTCGCCTGGCCCTCACCGCCGATGTTGAAGAGCCCGGCATGGTAGGCAACCGCCACCGCAAGCCCCGTGAAGATGAAGTTGGTGGCGTAGAAAAGGGTGAAGCCAAGCCCCTCGCCCGAGCCGAGGCTTCCGAAGACGAGGTGCCGCGTGGCAGCGAGCGGATTCTCCCCGATGCCGAGCACCACGAGCCCCGCCACGAGGAAGGCCGCCGCCACCGAGAGCGCCGGCACGAGCGCTACGTCAGCCCATTTCGGCAGGTCGCGCGGCGGGTTCATCGCACTCCTCGGCTCCCCTCCCCCGCAAGGGGGAAGGGAAGGTTGGCCGGAGCCCGGTGTACAACCGCCATTGCACGTCACTCCGGCAGGTGCAGATTGCCACGCTCGTCGAGCGGGAAATGCGGATTGTGGGCGATTTCCCAGAGATGCCAGTCGGGATCGGCGAAATAGCCGCTGTAGCCGCCCCAGAACGTTCGGTGCGGGATCTTCACCGCCTCGGCGCCGGCGGCGATGGCCGCGGCGAAGACCACGTCAACCTCTGCCTCACTGCGCAGGTTGTGTGCGATGCTCACCCCCGAAAAGCCGCTCGGACGGTCGTCGACCCCGGCGTCTGCCGCAAGTGCGGCGCGGCCCCAGAGCGCGAGGGCCATCCCGTTCGCCTGGAAGAACACCACCTCCGCCGTGCTCGCCGGCGACGCCTTCCAGCCCAGCGCCTCGTAGAAGGCGCGGGAGCGGGCGAGGTCGGCGACACCAAGGGTGATCAGCGAAATGCGCGGCTCCATCAGGCAGCCTCCTCCACCCCCGCCATCAGAAGCCCCAGGTCGCGCTCGTCGGCGCCAGCCGAGACGCGCTCGCCCGTGATGCGGCCGCCGCACATGGTGAGGATGCGGTCGGAGAGGGACATGATCTCCTCCAGTTCCACGGACACCAAGAGGATGGCGACCCCGGCCTCACGCAAGGAGAGGAGCCGGCGGTGAATGAACTCGATGGCGCCAATGTCGACGCCCCTCGTCGGCTGGCCGACGAGCAGCACCTGAGGGCCTCGCTCGATCTCCCGCGCCAGCACCAGCTTCTGCTGGTTGCCGCCGGAGAACTTGGAAGTCTTGAGACGCGGGTCGGGCGGGCGCACGTCGTAAGCCGCCATGCGGCGTTCAAGGTCGGCGATCATGCGGCGATGGTCGAGAAAGGGCCCCTTTCCGTAGGCCGGGTCGTCGGTGAAGCCCAGCGCGGCGCTCTCGAAGGCGGGAAAGCTCGCTACGAGGCCGGTGCGCAGGCGGTCCTCCGGTACGTGCAAGAGGCCGAGCCGGCGCAGGCGGTGGGGATCATGCTCCGCGGGCGCGAGCGTCCGCCCGGCGAGGCGGATGGTTCCTTGCGCCGGCCGGCGCATCCCGGCGAGCGCCTCGAGGAGTTCGCTCTGGCCGTTGCCAGCGACCCCGGCAATGCCGACGATTTCTCCCGCGCGCACGGCGAAGGAGACCTTGTCCACCCGCAGCACGCCGCGGCTATCGGTCACGGAAAGCTCCTCCACCTCGAGCAGAGGCGGCCCCGGCGCGTGCGGCGCCTTCTCGATCCTGAAGAGCACGCGGCGGCCGACCATGAGCTCCGCCAGTTCGACGGGCGAGGTTCTTGCGGTGTCGAGGGTGGTGACCATTTCGCCGCGGCGCATCACCGACACCCGATCGGTCGCTGCCATGATCTCGCGCAGCTTGTGGGTGATGAGGATGACGGTTTTCCCCTGCGCTTTCAGCGCCTTGAGAAGTGCGAAGAGGGCATCGGCTTCGGCGGGCGTGAGCACCGCCGTCGGCTCGTCGAGGATGAGGATGTCGGCGCCGCGATAGAGGGCCTTGATGATCTCCACGCGCTGCTGCAGTCCGACGGAGAGCTCGCCGACGACGGAGTCGGGGTCGATGACAAGCCCGTAGTCGCGGGCCAGCCGCGCCATCTCGGCCCGCGCCCGGGCCGCGCCGTTGCGCAGGAGCGCTCCGCCCTCGGCGCCGAGCATGACGTTGTCGAGGACGGACAGGGGCTCCACGAGCATGAAATGCTGATGCACCATGCCGATGCCGGCGCGGATGGCGTCCGCCGGGGAACGGATGCGTTCCTGCTGGCCATTCACGCGGATCTCGCCGGCGTCAGCCTCGTAGAAGCCGTAGAGGATCGACATCAGGGTCGACTTCCCGGCCCCGTTCTCGCCAACGATGCCGTGAATCGTGCCGCGCTCGATAGCGAGCGTCACGCTCCTGTTGGCGTGCACGGCGCCGAAGCGCTTGTCGATGCCGATGAGCTCGATGGCCGGGGGCATGGCTGTCATCCCCGGCCGGGGCGGCTGAGCCGCCATCCGGGCGCATGATCCGAAAAAAGCGCCATATCCTGCACGCGATTCCGGCTCTTCCCCGGATCAGGTCTGGGACTCGGCCGGGAAGGCTTGGCGCGCTGTCACACAGGACACCTCTGGTCGGCCATGTAGTCGTGCACCTTTACCGCGCCTGACTTGATGTCGGCAGTGGCCTTGGCGACGGCATCGCGCATGTCTTGCGTGATGAGAGGCTTGTTGTGCTCGTCGTCGGCCCAGCCGACGCCGTCCTCCTTGAGGCCAAGCACCTGATGGCCGCCCCAATCCTGGTCGCGGGCCTGGGCGAAGGCGGTGTAGGTGGCCACATCGACGCGCTTCAACATCGACGTCAGCACCTTGCCCGGATGCAGGCCGTTCTGGTTCGAATCGACGCCGATGCCGAGCTTGCCGGCATCCGCCGCTGCCCGCAGCACGCCGATCCCGGTGCCGCCGGCTGCGTGATAAATGACGTCGGCGCCGCGATCGATCTGGCTGCGAGCGAGCTCGCCCCCCTTCACCGGGTCGTTCCAGGCGGCCCCCGTGGTGCCGGTCATGTTCTGGAACACCTCGGCATCCTTCTTCACGGCCTTCACGCCCTGGACATAGCCGCAGGCGAACTTGCGGATGAGGGGAATGTCCATGCCGCCGACGAAGCCGACCTTGCCGGTCTTCGAAGCCATCGCGGCGAGGACACCCACCAGGTAGGAGCCCTCATGCTCCTTGAAGGTGATGGAGCGGACATTCGGCAACGGCACCACGCTGTCGATGATTGCGAAACGCAGGCTCGGGAACTCGGCCGCCACCTTCTTTAGGGCACTTTCCTGCGAGAAGCCGACGGCGATGATCGGCGAGTGGCCGTCGCGGGCGAAGCGGCGCAGGGCCTGCTCACGCTGAGCATCGGTCTGCGGCTCGAAGTCGCGATATTCGACACCCGTCTCCTTCTTGAACTTCTCGGCGCCCATGTGGACGCCCTCGTTGAAGGATTTGTCGAACTTGCCGCCAAGATCATAGACGATGGCCGGCCTGAGGGCCTGCGCCGCCCCTTGCTGGGCCGGCGTTCCCTGTGCGAGCGCTGCGGCGGAGATGAGAAGACCAACGGCGACAAGGCTTCCTCGGATCATCAGCGACGCTCCCTCGGTGGGCCATTCAAGCCCGTTGCGCCGACGATGGCATGGGTTTAGGCGCGAGGCAAAGGCTCTCAGAAAGAGCCCCCACAAAGGCGACCGCATGAGCCTCACACCTGAGGAGATCGAACGCTATGCGCGGCACCTCGTCCTGCGCGATGTCGGCGGACCTGGGCAGGCGAGGCTCAAGGCGGCGCGGGTGCTCGTCATCGGCGCCGGGGGCCTTGGCTCGCCGCTTCTGCAGTATCTGGCCGCCGCCGGCGTCGGAACGCTCGGGATCGTGGATGACGATTTGGTGTCGCTGTCAAATCTTCAACGGCAGGTCATCCACGGGACCGGAGACATCGGCCATCCCAAGGTCGCAAGCGCTAAGAAGGCCATCCGCATCCTCAATCCCCATGTAGCAGTCAATGTCCATCCTGCGCGCCTGACGTCCGAGAACGCGCGCGAGCTCATCCGCGATTATGACATCGTCGCTGACGGCTCCGACAACTTTGAAACCCGCTACGCGCTCTCGGATGCCTGCTTCTACGAGAGGAAGCCGCTCGTCACCGCGGCGCTCGGCCAGTTCGACGGGTCGCTCACCACCATCCGGGCCCATGAGACAGGCCCCGACGGGAGACCGAACCCCACCTACCGCTGTCTTTTCCCTGCCCCTCCGCCCCCCGGCCTCGTTCCCACTTGCGCCGAAGCGGGCGTGCTCGGGGCCCTCGCCGGCGTGATGGGTTCGCTCATGGCCATGGAGGTGATTCGCGAGATCGTCGGCTTTGGCGAGGGGCTCATCGGGCGCCTGCTGATGGTCGACGCGCTCACCATGCGCTTCGAGACGATGAGGTATCAGTGGGACGAGGGAAATCCATTGAGCGGGGCACGCGCCTCGCCTCTCCCAGGGGGAGAGGCGTTAGACTAGGAGCGCAACACCGCGCCCGTCCGCTTCGCCACTTCGGACACGATCTTCTGCGACACGGCGTCGATCTCGGGGTCGGTAAGGGTCTTCTCCGTCGGCTGCAGCGTTACCGCGATGGCGACCGACTTCTTGCCCGACTCGATACCGGGCCCCTCATAGACGTCGAAGACCTCGATGCCGGCGATGAGCTGGCGCTCGGCGCCTTGCGCCGCCTTGAGAATGTCACCGGCGGATGTCGTCCGGTCGACCACGAAGGCGAAGTCGCGCGTCACCGGCTGGAACTCGGACAGGGCAAGGCGCGGCTTCGTCTTGGTGGGCTTGTATTTCGGGGCCGGCAGGGCATCGAGCGTGATCTCGAAGGCGACGAGCGGACCTTTCAAATCGAGCGCCTTGAGGACCTTCGGATGGATTTCCCCGAAAGCGCCGATGACGGTCTTCGCACCAAACTGGAGCGTGCCGGAGCGACCCGGGTGGAACCATGATGGTCCGCCCGCCACCACTTGCAAGCCGCCGGTCGGAATCCCAAGGCTCGTGAGCAGAGCAAGCGCATCCGCCTTGGCATCGAAGGCATCGACCGGAACAGCGCCGCCGTCCCAATGCCGCCCGACGCCCTCCGCACGCGCGGTGCCGCGGCGAACGGCCGCCGCCTTCATGACTTGGCCTTCTGGCTCATCGTTCAAGAAGCATTGACCCACTTCGAAGAGCGCCACGTCGCCGTAGCCCCGGTCGGCATTGCGCTGAGCCGCGTTGAGAAGGCCCGGCAGCAGACTCGGGCGCATGTCCGAGAGGTCGGAGGCGATGGGGTTCGCCAACGCCAAGCGCTTGTCGCCGCCGCCGAAGAGCTTCGCCTCTTCCTTGGCGATGAAGGACCAGGTGACGGCCTCGACGAGCCCGCGCGCCGCGAGCGTGCGCTTGGCAAGCCGTGTGCGCTTCTGGAGCAGGGTGAGGATCGGCTTCGCCACCGCGTTCTCGGCGCGGGGCATGGGCTTCGGCTCGATGCGGTCGAGCCCAGCGATGCGCACGATCTCCTCGACGAGGTCGGCCTTGCCCTCGATGTCCGGACGCCAGGAGGGCGGCAGCACCTTCACGCGGTCGCCCGAGCCCGCGATATGGAAGCCGAGCTCTTCCAGGATCACCTTGGCCTCCGGCCGCGGCACGTCGAGGCCGGAGAGGCGCTTCACCTCGGTCCAGGGGAAGTCGATGACGTGGTCGCGGTCGGGCAGGCCGCCGGCGACGAAGGCTTCCGTCGGCTCGCCGCCGCAGAGGTCGAGGACCAGGCGGGTGGCAAGATCGAGCCCCGGCAGGGTGAAGGCCGGGTCGACGCCGCGCTCGAAACGGTACCGCGCATCGGTGACGATGCCGAGGCGGCGGCCGGACTGGGCGATGTTGAGCGGGTCCCACAGGGCCGACTCGATAAGAACGTCGGTCGTCGTCTCATCGCAGCCCGTGTGCTCGCCACCCATGATGCCGGCGATCGACTCGACGCCGCCCTCGTCCGCGATGACGACAACGTCGTCGGTGAAGCGATAGGTGCGCCCGTCGAGGGCCAGCAGCTCTTCGCCTTCGCGAGCCCTGCGCACGGTGAGGTTCCCCTTCACCTTCCTGGCGTCGAAGACGTGGAGCGGCCGGCCACGGTCGTAGGTGACGTAGTTGGTGATGTCGACGAGAGCGTTGATGGGCCGAAGGCCGATGGCAAGAAGGCGCCGTTGCATCCATTCCGGCGAGGGCCCGTTCCTCACGCCGCGCACGAGGCGCAGTGCGAACATGGGGCAGAGCCTGGCGTCGGCCGGGTGGAAGTCGAGAGCGACCGTGACGGGGCATGGGCGAGAGCCGCGCACCGGCTGCACCGCGGTGGCTTTCAGCGTGCCAAGCCCTGCCGCGGCAAGATCGCGGGCAATGCCGTGGACGGAGGCGCAGTCCGGCCGGTTCGGCGTCAGGTTGATCTCGATGACCGGATCGTCGAGGCCGGCATACGTGGCGTAAGGCGCGCCCACCGGCGCGTCCTCGGGAAGGTCGATGATGCCTTCATGATCGTCGGAGAGCTGCAGCTCGAAGGCGGAGACAAGCATGCCCCGGCTCTCGACGCCCCGGATGCTGCCGACGCCGAGCGTCAGGTTCTTGCCCGGGATGTAGCTCCCCAGAGGCGCGAAGACGCTCTTCATGCCGCTACGAGCGTTCGGCGCCCCGCACACGACCTGCACCGGCTCTCCAGAGCCGGTGTCGACCAGGCAGACGCGGAGCCGGTCGGCGTTCGGGTGCTGCTTCGCCTCGAGGACGCGCGCGACCGTGAAGGGGGCGAGCGCCTTGGCCTTGTCCTCGACCGCCTCGACCTCGAGCCCGATGCGGGTCAGCGTCTCGACGATCTCGTCGAGGGAGGCGGAGGTGTCGAGGTGGTCCTTGAGCCAGGAGAAGGTGAATTTCATGAGATCAGCGGCGGATCTTCGTGAGAAGGGTTACGGCTAGGAGCAGTTTCGTGTCCGGCGACAGATCACGCAGGATCGAAATAACCAGCTCGGCCAATCGCAGGGTCGGTCCGGCTTCACCAAGCGTATATCGTGCATGAGGATCGTAATCCGCCTCATGGCGAAGCTGCTGAAGCTCGGCAAATGAGTCGGCTAGCCACTTCAACTCCTTTGTGTCATCGCGTCTTGCAAGCTCGACCAGCACGTTCTTCGCCATTCTGTGGTCCAGAGCTCGATAGGCTATCGTCCAAGCTTCGGACTTAGCTTTCCCTGAGCCGACAAGCTGATCTGCGCACAAGCGAGCTAGCGCATGGAAAAGGGCATAGTAAGAGGTGCTGATTGAGCGCCGCAGATAGGCCTGTCTGAGCGCACCTCGCGTCGGCGTGTTGTTTAAGTCAGCGGCGAATGCGAGGAGATCGGCCGGGCTCACGCCGCCTCGCTCCGTGGCGCGTCAGGAACCCTCGGTCGGATGTAGGGATGGCGGCCGTCCCCCCGCGCCAGTAACCCGTCCCTGATCTCGCTTATGGCCTCTATGAGAGCCTCAGCGTCAACGTCTTGGCCCTTGCCACGGAAATAGGCCTCAATGAACAGCGAGGGGTCTCCGTGGTGGTCCTCACCAGATCTAATGGTGAAGCGCTTAAGCCCGGACGGTGCAAGCCATTTGCGGAGTACCGGGCCGATAAGATCAGAGGCGTCGGCGTCAGCCATCGTCTCATTCCCTTCGTTCTTGCCAGCTCAAATTGTCATCCTATCAACTCGTTAACCCACCTAACAGCGTCGGGATATCCAGTGGCCTAAAGCCGTAGTGGTTCAGCCACCTTACATCCGCCTCGAAGAAGGGGCGCAGGTCCGGCATGCCGTATTTGAGCATGGCGATGCGATCGATTCCCATGCCCCAGGCGAAGCCTTGATAGACGTCCGGGTCGAGGCCGCAATTCCTCAGCACATTGGGATGGACCATCCCGCAGCCCAGGATCTCGAGCCAGTCCTCGCCTTCGCCGAAGCGGATCTCGCCTCCCTTTCGCGAGCACTGAATGTCGACCTCGGCCGAGGGCTCCGTGAAGGGAAAGAAGGAAGGGCGGAAACGCATCCGCACAGATTCCACCTCAAAGAACGCCTTGCAGAACTCCTCCAGCACCCATTTCATGTGCGCAATGTTGGCTTCCTTGTCGATGACGAGGCCCTCCACCTGGTGGAACATCGGCGTGTGGGTCTGGTCCGAGTCGTGCCGGTAGGTGCGCCCCGGGCAGATGACCCGGATCGGCGGCTCCTGGGCCTTCATGGTCCGGATCTGGACCGGGCTCGTATGCGTGCGCAGCACCTTGCGCTCGCCCTTGTGGTCGGGGGCGAGGAAGAAGGTGTCGTGCATCTCCCGGGCTGGGTGGCCGATGGGGAAGTTCAGCGCCGTGAAGTTGTAATAGTCGGTCTCGATGTCAGGGCCTTCCGCGACCGAAAAACCCATGTCGGCGAAGATGGCCGTGAGTTCGTCCATGACCTGGCTGATGGGGTGGATGCGTCCCCGCGTCTCCGGCCCTTCGCGAACCGGGAGTGTGACGTCGATCCGCTCCTCCTGCAGGCGCTTCTCGAGGGCCGCCTCGGCGAGCGCCTCCTTGCGCATGGCGATGGCGCCCTGGACCTTGTCGCGCAAGCCGTTGATGATGGGTCCTTTCTCCTTGCGCTCCTCAGGCGTCATGCTGCCCAGCGTTTTCAGGAGCTCGGAGACGGCGCCCTTCTTGCCGAGCGCCGCGATGCGCACGGATTCGAGCGCCGCCTCGTCGGCGGCGCTCTCGACCTGGGCGAGCAGGTCCCTTTCCAATGTGGCGAGATCGGTCATCGGTTCCAGCGAGCGGGTTGCGGCGGTTCTCTTCACCGCGGCTCGGAAACCGTCAAGCGCTTCCGGGCCGCAAAAACGACCGCGGCGGCGTCAGCGCCACCGGGGGATAGGCCTCGGAAAGGTGGGAGGCGCGGCCGTCCTGAGCCGCGCCTGGATGTCAGATCCTTTTCACGCCGCCTGGGGCAGCGCCGACTTCGCCTTCTCCACATAGGCGGCGAACGCGGCCGGCTCGTGGATGGCGAGCTCGGAAAGGACCTTGCGGTCGACCTCGATCCCAGCCTTGCCGAGACCGTCGATAAATCGGGAATAGGTCAGGCCGTGCTCGCGCACCGCCGCATTGAGGCGCTGGATCCAGAGGGCGCGGAAGGTGCGCTTCCGGTTCTTACGGTCGCGATAAGCATATTGCATGCTCTTCTCGACCGCCTGCTTGGCGATGCGGATGGTGTTCTTGCGGCGGCCGTAGAAGCCTTTTGCCTGCTTCAGGACCTTCTTGTGCTTGGCGTGGCTGGTGACGCCCCGTTTGACGCGGGCCATGGCTGATCTCCTTTAAACCTTCGGAAGTCCGGAAGCTGGTCAGCCGTTCGGCAGCCAGTACTTCTTGACCTTCTCGGCGTCGCCCTCGAACAGGATGGCGGTGCCGCGCAGGTTGCGGATCTGCTTGTTGGTCCGCTTGATCATGCCGTGGCGCTTGCCGCGCTGGGCGTAGACGACCTTGCCGGTCCCGGTGAGCTTGAAGCGCTTCTTGGCGCCCGATTTCGTCTTCAGCTTGGGCATTTGGCTCTCCTGACGCGCCGCGCCCCGGATGGGCCCGGCGAGCGGCGCGGATGCTGGGTTTTGAGCGCAACGAACCGCCACGGCAGCCCTTTTGAGCCGGGCGGTTCGAGGAAGGCGCGCTTATGGCAGAAGGAGGCGTGAAACGCAATATGGCGGCGCAGGGCCGATGCCGGAGCCTTGAAAAGAGAGGGCCGCCGAAGCGGCCCTCGTCGGCGGCGTTGTGTTGGGCTTCAGCCGCGGGAGCGGGCCCGGATCATGAAGTTGTCGAAGGTGTATTCAGCGACCTGGAACCAGAGATATTCCTCGTTCCGGAAGGCGCGGATCGACTCGTACACCTTCTTGAAGTCCGGGTTCTTGGCCGAGATTTCGTCATAGAGTTCGTTGGCGGCCTTGTAGGCGGCCTCCAGGATCTCCTGGCTGAACGGCCGCAGCTGAGCGCCAGAGCCGACGAGACGGCGCAGGGCCGCCGGGTTCTTGGCGTCGTACTTGGCCTGCATTTCGAGGTTGGCCGCCATTGCGGCCTGCGTGGCGATGGCCTTGTAGGTTTTCGGCAGTTCGTTCCACTTCGCCTGGTTGAACAGGAAATGGATGGTGGGGCCGCCCTCCCAGAAGCCGGGATAGTAGTAGAAGGGCGCGACCTTGTTGAAGCCGAGCTTCTCGTCGTCGTAAGGCCCGACCCACTCGGCGGCGTCGATGGTGCCGCGCTCCAGCGCCGGATAGATGTCGCCGCCGGCGACCTGCTGCGGCACGACGCCGAGCTTCGCCATGATCTGGCCGGCGATGCCGGCGATGCGCATCTTGAGGCCTTTGAGGTCCTCGACGCTCTTGATCTCCTTGCGGAACCAGCCGCCCATCTGGGTCCCGGTGTTGCCGCCTGGAAGGCCGTAAACGCCTTGCTTGCCGTAGAACTCATTGAGGAGATCGTTGCCGCCGCCCTGATAGAGCCAAGCGTTCATCTGGCGGGCGTTGAGGCCGAAGGGCAGCGCGGTGCCGAGCGCGAAGGTCGGATCCTTGCCCACATAGTAGTAGGAGCAGGTATGGGCCATTTCGACCGTGCCGTTCGCGACCGCGTCGAAGGCCTGGAAGGTGCCGACGAGCTCGCCCGCCGCGAAGGGCTGGACCTGGAACTTGCCGTCAGTGGCTTCCGCGACGTACTTCGAGAAGGTGTCGGCGCCCCCATAGATGGTGTCGAGAGACTTCGGGAAGCCGGATGTCAGGCGCCATTTCACCTCAGGCATGGACTGGGCGATGGCAGGCTTGGCGACGGCCGTGGCTGCGACACCGACGCTGGCGGCTTTCAGGAACTGACGACGCTTCATGGCTTCTCCTCGGGATGGGACTTGAGGGGATCGGATGACGATCCGCCGAAAGTGGGCAGCGCGCTTTGGATGCGCACGAGATGACGTTATTGGGCCGGGCGATGCGATCGCCCAACCGGCGTTTGCTTCAGCGCCCCTGCCCGCTAGCACAGCTCTGCCGGCGTGGGAACTCCCAAGCTCACGCCGCTCGAGGACCACGGATGGAAAGGTTCACGCGGCGGCAGGGACTATCGCTCGTGGGACGCTCCAGACAGAACGAGGCGGTCGATCACGGCGAAAGCGACTGCAGGCGTCGCCAAGCCTCCAGCCTGTGGCTGGCTCGACAGCCCTGTGCGGCTTCTGCCCAGCGCTCCTGGTGAGGAATGAGAGGTCACCGCGCGGTTCAGCGCGGCGCCAGCACCATTGTGACCTGACGGCCTTCCATATTCGGCTCGCTCTCCACCTTGGCGAGATCGGCGGTATCGCTGCGAACCCGTTCGAGCACGCGCAGGCCGATGTCCGGGTGGGCCATCTCGCGACCGCGGAAGCGGAGCGTGATCTTGACCTTGTTGCCGTCCTCGAAGAAGCCCTTCATGGCCTTCATCTTGACCTGGTAGTCGTGGTCGTCGATGCCGGGCCTGAGCTTGATCTCCTTGACCTCGACGGTCTTCTGCTTCTTGCGCGCCTCGGCCTGCTTCTTCTGCTCGTTGAAGCGATACTTGCCATAGTCGAGGATCTTGCAGACCGGCGGACTGGAATTGGGAGCAATCTCGACGAGATCGAGGCCGGCATCCTCGGCCATGCGCAAAGCATCGAAGAAGGGCATCACGCCCCTGTTCTGTCCATCCTGGTCGATGAGCTGCACTTCGCGGACGCCGCGAATGTCTCGGTTGGCGCGCGGCCCCTCCTTCTGCGGGACCGGCAGGGGTCTCATGGGTCGGCGAATGGCTGTGATCTCCTTCTGACGTGGCTGCGCGACGGCTGTGCGACCCCGCACCTTGCGGGACGCCACCGTCGCCTGCCGAACTACGCTAACGGTGCGAGATTTCGCAGAAACATGTGACAAGTCAACTCGCAAGCGGTTCTCCGCCTTCGAGAAGCGCAACATAAGCATCGAGTGTGTCGGCCACCATGCGCTCGAGCGAGAAATGGCGTTCGACATGGGCACGCGCGCGGGTGGCGATCGCTTCGCGGGCGCTGGCGCCCAACGACAGCGCCGCCGCGATCGCTTCCGCGAGCGCCGCGGCGTCGCCTGCCGGCACGCGCCATCCGGTCCGTTCGTGAGCCGGGACCTCCGGTGGCGCGAGCACCGTCTCGGGGACCGCGCCGAGCTCCGAAACCACCACCGGCGCCCCCATGGCCTGCGCCTCCACGGCCGACCGGCCGAAGGCCTCAGGCTCCGTCGACGGAACGGTCACAACGGACGCCGCCAGAAAGGCAGCCGGCATGTCCGTACAATGTCCGACCCGCCGCACCATGCCCGCAAGGTCCTTGGCGGCAATCAGGCGATCGAGTTCTCGCACGTAGGAGTCGCGCCCTTGGGCGTCGCCGGCGAGCACGAAGGCAACGTCGCTCAGTCCTTGCGCCTTGAGGAGCGCGGCCGCCTCGATCAGGACCTTCTGGCCTTTCCAGCCCGTCAGGCGCGCCGCCAACAGGACGATTCGCTCGTGGGGCGCCACGCCCCAAGCGCGCCTCAAGGCCTCCACCCGTTCCGGGGCGACTGCAGAGGGCGAGAAGGACTGAAGATCGGTACCGCGATAGATCACCCGCACACGTCCGCCGGCCTCCGGGTAGAGGGAGCGGATCAGCCCCGCCGTATAATGCGAGTTGGCGATGACGACATCGCCGCGCGCCATGACGGCGTTGTAGCGGCGTTTGATCGCCGAGCGGCCCGAGTAGCTGCCGTGGAAGGTGGTGACAAAGGGCAGGTTGAGCGCTCGCGTGGCGCCGAGCGCCACCCAGGCCGGCGCCCGGGAGCGGGCATGCACGAGCCTGACTCCCTCGTCGAGGCAGATCCGCGCCAAGCGCCGGATGTTGAGCATCATGGTCAGGGGGTTCTTGGTGCGCGCCGGGAAGGGCACCCAAATCCCGCCCTTCGCCTGGAGTTCGCCGACGAGCCGCCCCCCCTCCGTTGCCACGAGAGCGCGCGCACCCACCTGGGCGAGACCCGCGGCGACATCAATCGCGGTGCGCTCGGCGCCGCCGGCGTCGAGTTCTGGGATGATCTGCAGAATGGTGCGGCCGGCCAGCGGATGTGCCGGTTGGGTCAATCCCGCGTTGCCGGGTCGCGCCCTGAGAGTCACAGGTGTAAGAGCCTGAAGCGAATCACAGGATGAGCCTCCCGGGGTCAGGTTTAGGATCGGTTAACCAATGCCGCAATTTCTTGAGGTCGGGGTCGGCGCGGCGGCACGGCGCATTGCGGTACTTGCGCGGGAGGGGGCCGGACCGCCGGTCGTTTGGCTGGGCGGGTTTCGCTCCGACATGCGCGCGACCAAGGCCGAAGCCCTCGACGCCTGGGCAGCGGCGCGCAGGCGCGCCTTTGTCCGCTTCGACTATTCGGGCCACGGGGAATCCGGCGGCCGCTTCGAGGACGGCACCATTTCACAATGGCTCGAAGACAGCTTGGCGGTCCTCGAGCACTGCGTCGCCGGACGGCCGATCCTCGTCGGCTCGTCCATGGGCGGCTGGATCGCGCTGCTTGCGACGCGAGCTCTCCTGGCGCAGGCGCCGGGGCGGGCGCCGGCAGGGCTCGTCCTGATCGCTCCAGCCGTCGATTTCACCGAACGGTTGATGTGGGACGCCTTTCCGCCCGACGTCCGACGCCAGATCGAAGAGGACGGCGTGTATCTGCGTCCGTCTCTCTACGGAGACAGTCCCTATCCCATCACCCGCAGCCTCATCGAGGATGGGCGGCAACACCTGTTGCTGAGCGGTCCCATCACCACCGGTTGTCCGGTCCATATCCTGCAGGGAATGCGCGACCCTGACGTGCCCTGGCGGCACGCCCTTGCCCTCGTCGAACGCCTGCCCGGCGACTCGGTGTCGCTCACCCTCATCAAGGATGGCGAGCACCGCCTGTCCCGCCCGCAGGATCTTGAGCGGCTGATCGCGGCGATCGAGGGAATTGCGCTCGCAGAGTGAGCCTCAGTGGAGGCTCACCGTTTGCAGGTCGTGCGCCCATGCGTTCGCGACGGCGGCGTCGCGGGAATCGGCGAGCAGGATCGGCGTCCCGCTGGCGGAGAGCAGGGCGAACAGCTTGAGCCCTGGCGCCATCTGGGGCGCCTGCGGGAACAACTCGCGGATCTCGTCTGACCGCATGGCCTTGACATAGGCCACTTGACCTTCCCCCAGGGCCGCCAGCTCGGCCGGCCCGATGGTGGTCTTCATCTTTGTCTCGTTCTCAGTCATGGCTCCCTCGCTCAAGCGGAGCGGTTAGGCTTGTCGGACGACGCGATCTCGATCTTGCGGATGACCCGCTCCGGCTCGGGGCGGACAAGATCGATCGACAAAAGGCCGTTCGACAGGTCGGCGCCGAGCACCTCCATGCCATCCGCGAGGAGAAAGGTCCGCTGGAACTGCCGCGCGGCGATGCCGCGGTGCAGGAACTGGCGGGTCTTGTCCTCGTTCTGTCGGCCGCGAATGACGAGCTGGCTCTCCTCCAGCGTCACATCGAGCTGGTCACGCGTGAAGCCGGCGACCGCCAGCGTGATGCGCAGACGCTCCGGCTCCCGGTCGGTCCGGGGCAGGCGCTCGATATTGTAGGGAGGATAGCCGTCCGCGGCGGCTTTCGCGACGCGATCGAGGGCCTGCTCGATCTCGTCGAAGCCCAACAAGAAAGGATGGCCGAACGGCGACTGACGCGACATGGTCGAAGCCCTGTCTCTTAGGCGCTCCGGGATGATTGGGCCCGCCGAGGCGGCGCCCTTGCGGACAGAGACCTGTCCGCGCTCAAGATATCGTAGCCGTGGTGGCGTTGATCAAGAGGCGAGGCGGTCGCTCGCGCGGTCGTCCCTCCGCGCGCTCGCAGCTGTCGGGCCGCCGAGAGGAAACTCGATCCGGAACGTCGAGCGGCCGTCTTTCGGCTGCTCAAGGGTGGCATCGATCTGCTGCACGAGCTTGGAGACGATGGTGAGGCCAAGGGCCCTTCGGGCCTGCGTCGCCGAGGCAAGTCCCACCCCGTCGTCGCTGATGACGAGGATGCCCCGGTCGCCCTCGCTCTCAGCTTTGACCGTGATGGTGCCGGACCGTCCAGGCGGGAAAGCGTGCTTGAAAGCGTTGGTCAGGAGCTCCACCGCCACGAAGGCGAGCGGGACCGCCGTGTCGAGGGGCACCCGGATCGGCTCAGCCGTAAGGACGGTGCGGATGCCGCGCTCCTCGGCGCCGAAAGCCTCTGCCACCTCCTTCACCAGCCCCTCGAGGTACTCGCGCAACTCGATCGAGGAGAGTTCGGGCGAATTGTAGAGGAGCGTGTGGACACGAGACATGGCCCCGATCCGCCGGATGGCGCTCTCGAAGGGCTCGCGCTGCTCGGGATTGAGATCGCGCGAGCCAAGGCGAAGCAGGCTCTGGACGATCTGCAGGTTGTTCTTCACGCGGTGGTAGATTTCGCGCAGCAGGACCTCCCGCTCCGAGGAGGCGCGGCGCTGGGCGGCGAGCGCCTCCTGCGTCGTCGCAAGGAGCCGGGCATCGAGCTCGCTCAGCGCCCGGGAGGCCGCGAGCCGCTCGGCCGCAAGGCGGCGCTCCATGACGTTGTAGATGAGGAACACGGCGAGCACGGCGGCCAGGGTGAAACTCAGGACGCCGGTGGCAATCATTGCCCAGGTGGAGCGCCGGCTGATGCGGTCGAACTCGGCCCGGTCGGTGGCGACGACCGAGGTCCAGCCGGTCAGCGAGGACCGCCGGAAGGCGGTGAACACCTCGCCGCCCTCCTGCGTCGGCGCGATGAATGCTCCTTGCCCCTGCCCGGTCATGGCGCGCCGCAATTCCTGGTGGACCGGCCGTCCCACATACTGGTCGGGCGAGCGCGAGCGGGCGAGGACGTGGCCCTGCTCATCCACGACGAGGGCGAGAAGACGGGGCTCCTCACCCTGTTGGTCAAGCATCCGTTGAATGATGTCGGTCCGCATGCCTGCTGCCAAGACCTGGCGGACGGCCTCGTCCCGCACCACCGGGACGAGAAGGAGCACCGTATGGTCCTGAAACAGCCCGCCGGGCTCCGGTGCGAGGGTGCGCAGGCCCGGCCGGCGGGTCGCGACCACCCGTTGGAGAACATCCTGCGCCGGAACAGGCGGCATCTCTGCACCGACCGGCTTCGAGGTGCTCAAGATCGGCCGACCGGAAGCAGGGTCGACGACGGCGAGCATCGTCCACTGCGGCACAGCCGAGATGAGCCGCGTCGCTTGGCTGTGGAAGGCCAGGAGGTTCGGCTCGTCGAGACTGGGCAGGGCGGCGATGGCCCGCAGCACGGTGATCTGCCGTTCCACCTCGGCATCGACCTGCTCGAGGACGGCGCCGACCCGTGCCTCAAGATAGTGCTCCAGGCTTCGCCGGCTGCTCTCGAACTCCTTGCGGACCCAGAACCCCGCGAACAGGATCACGGGCACCATCAGGGCGAGCACCGCGGCAGCGACATAGTAGACGGTGCGCAGGCCGGCACGATTGGATGGCTCTCGGCCCATCAGGTCCGTGCCGCCCCGCGCCCTTCGCTCATCCGACATCGCTTGCTCGCTCTTGCAGGGACCGAGCGGCCTGGCTTTCCGGGACAACCATGCGCCGTGCACCGCCCCATCCCCGCCTCTGGCGCAACTCTCGCTCATGAGAGCAAGTTCCGCCACTAGGTAGTGGACTCATTAGCTCGGGTCCACAGACGGGCTGAGGCGAGGGCGACGGCTGAGAGGAAGTTGCGGGCGAGCTTGTCGAAGCGTGTGGCGATCCGGCGGAAGTGTTTGAGCTTACAGAAGAAGCGCTCGACGAGGTTGCGCTGGCGGTAGAGCGCCGGGGCGACGGAGCGTTGGACCTTGCGGTCGCGGCAGGTCGGGATGTGGGCCTCGCCGCCGGCCTGGCGCACCAGGTCGAGGATCGCCTGAGCGTCGTAGCCCCGGTCGGCGACGAGCGCCTTGGCGGGAGGCAGGTCGGCCAGCAGGACTGGAGCGAGGGTCTTGTCGGAGGCCTGCCCTGGCGAGACGACGAGGCGGAGGGGCAGCCCTTGCTCGTCGACGACGGCGTGGATCTTGGTCGTCAGTCCTCCACGAGAACGGCCGATGGCGTGATCCGCGCCCCCTTTTTACCGCCGGCCGCGTGCTGATGGGCGCGCACGATGGAGGAGTCGATCAGGTGCAGAGACCCTGGCGACTTGGCCGCGAGCGCCTCGAACACCTTGAGCCAGACGCCCTGCTTGGCCCACCTGTTGAAGCGGTTGTAGACAGTCGTGTACGGCCCGTAGCGCTCCGGCAGGTCGCGCCACGGCGAGCCGGTGCGCAGCACATAGAAAATGCCGTTGAGCACCCGCCGGTCATCGACCCGCGCCACCCCGCGCGGCTTGTTCGGCAGAAGCGGCTCGATCAACCGCCACTCCGTTTCCGACAGATCGTATCGCGCCATGACCAAGCCTCCCGTCCAGGAGCCTTGAATCACCCCACACAATCCGCTTCAACCTTTATGAGTTCAGAACCTAGGCCTTCATCGCGTGCAAGGCGCGTCGGCGCGACAGGCGCGAGCCAGGCTTCGAGCCGTCTCAATCTTGCCGTCCCTTCACGCTTTTTTCAGGCCACAGGCGAAGGTTAAGGACGCGTTGACGCCTGATTCGGTCAGCGCGGGAGCCGGACGCGATGCTCAAAGCCCCCCTTGGCGACTGGCGCCTCCTGGCGGAACCCCGGGTCGCGCTGATGCTGGGTCTCGGCTACTCGGCGGGCCTGCCTTTGCTGCTGGTGTTCGGGACCCTCTCGGCCTGGCTGCGGGAGTCGGGTGTGCCGGTCACCACGATCGGCCTGTTCAGCTGGCTCGCTCTCGCCTACAGCTTCAAATTCCTCTGGTCGCCGCTCGTGGACGCCTTCGACGTTCCCCTCCTGTCGCGGCTTCTCGGCCGCAGGCGGGCGTGGATGATGGCGTGCCAGATCCTCGTGGCGATCGGTCTTCTCGGAGTGGGATCGTCCGACCCGGCGGCGAACATCGCCGTAACGGCCGCCTTCGCCTTCCTCGTCGCGTTTGGCTCCGCCACCCAGGATGTGGTCATCGACGGCTGGCGCATCGACGCGGCCCCGACCTCCCGGCAGGGAGTGATGGCGGCGGCCTATCAGCTCGGCTACCGCATCGCCCTCATCTGCGCCGGCGCTGGCGCGCTTTACATCGCTGAATTCGTCAACTGGCGCGCCGCCTACTTCACCATGGCCGCCCTGATGGGCGTCGGGCTCATCGCGACGCTGCTTGCGCCGATCGTCGACCGCGCGCCGAGCATCACGGTCCCGGGCCCCGGCTCCGGCAAGGCCGCGCCGGCCTTCAGCTTCGCCGAGGCGGTCGTCGCCCCCCTCGCCGATCTTTATCGCCGCAAGGGCGCGGCATTGGCCCTCATCCTGGCGCTCGTGGCGCTCTACCGCCTGCCGGACTTCGTCGCCGGCGTGATGGCGAACCCGCTCTACATCGATCTCGGCTTCTCAAAGGCGGAGATCGCCAGCGTGTCGAAGCTCTACGGCGTCTGGATCGGCATGATCGGCGCCTTCGCGGGCGGGCTCATCATCCCGGTGATCGGGCTCAAGGCCACCCTTCTCATCGGCGCAGCGGCAGGGGCCGGCTCGAACCTGATGTTCTCCTTGCTCGCGCTCGCCGGACACAGGATCGATCTCCTGATCCTCGCCATCAGCATCGACAACTTCGCCGGCAGCTTCGCGGGAACCGCGCTCATCGCCTACATGTCGGGCCTCACGGGCGCGGGCTTCGCGGCCACCCAATACGCCCTCTTAAGCTCGCTCTACGCCCTGCCCGGCAAGCTCGTCGGCGGCGTCTCCGGCTTCATGGTCCAGGCCTTCGGCTACTCGACCTTCTTCGGCCTGACGGCCGCGGTCGGCATCCCGGTGGTGCTGCTCTGCCTTCTCATTGGTCCTATCGACGAGAAGGACGAGAGCGAGGCCGCGGCGGAAGCTTCCCCTGCCCCGGCGCAATAGGCATCCGTTCGCGTCCGCCTCATGCCGCGGCACGCGCTTCCGGCTTGACCGTCGGCGCACGGGCGTCGAACGTCGGCGCGACGTGCTTGCCGGAGGATGCGCATGCGGATCGGCGATTTCGAGATTCTGGACGAGCGCTTCCGGCCGCTCGTGAAGCCTGCCGCCAAGGTGGAAAAGCTCTTCGAGGGCTGCCGTTGGGCGGAGGGACCCGCCTACTTCCCCGCCCATCGTTCGCTCGTCTGGAGCGACATTCCCAATGACCGCATGCTGCGCTGGGACGAGGCCACCGGGGCGACCGGCGTCTTCCGCCAGCCGGCCGGCCACAGCAACGGCAACACCGTGGACCGCGAGGGGCGGCTCGTCACCTGCGAGCACGGCAACCGGCGCGTCACCCGCACCGAGCACGACGGGCGCATCACCGTCGTCGCCGACCGCTTCGAGGGCAAGCGCTTCAACAGCCCGAACGACGTGGTGGTGAAATCGGACGGCTCAATCTGGTTCACCGACCCGGCCTACGGCATCGACTCGGATTACGAGGGCCACAAGGGGGAGAGCGAGATCGGCGCCTGCCATGTGTACCGGGTCGATCCGCACTCCGGCGCGGTGCGGATCGTGGCGGACGACTTCGTGCGTCCCAACGGTCTCGCCTTCTCGACCGACGAGCGGCTCCTCTACATCTCGGATACCGGCGCCCCGCACAAGCCGGACGGGCCGCGGCACATGCGCGTCTTCAGGGTCGGCGACGACGGGAGGCTTTCCGGAGGGGAGGTCTTCGCCGTCTGCACGGAGGGCGTGTTCGACGGATTTCGGCTCGACGACGAGGGCCATATCTGGACGAGCGCTGGCGACGGCGTCCACTGCTACCACCCCGATGGAACGCTCATCGGCAAGGTGCACGTGCCGGAGCGGGTGGCGAACGTGGTCTTCGGCTGGCCGAAGCGCAACCGCCTCTTCATCTGCGCCACGACCTCGCTTTATTCGGTGCTGCTCGCCGTCAACGGCGCGAGGACGTTCTGACTCCCGAGCCTCTCCTCCTCCGCGGCGGCCAGCGTCGCGGTTCCAACACCCCACCCCTTGAGGATGGCGGCAAGCCTCTCCCGATCGCCCGGCTCCAGCGCTACGAGGCCCGGCGCGCGCACCGGCCCGACAGGGAAGCCGATGAGCCGCATCGCCTCCTTCACCACGGTGACGTTGGCGCCGTTGTTGTGCTTCGTCCGCATGGCCTCGAAGGCGGCGATTGCGGCGACGCGCCGGCGCGCCTCCTCGTAGCGGCCGGCCTCGAGGGCGGCGTGGATGGCGAGGGAGCGCTCGGGCGCCACGTTGACGAGGCCGGACGTGAAGCCGCGGGCGCCGAGCGCGTGGAAGGGCGCCGCCCAGCCCTCGGCCAGGCCGCAGACCCAGACGGCGGGCGAATCCGCCGTTGCGCGGATGCAGTCGGCGAGGAGCATCAGGTTCGGCGTCGCGAACTTGATGCCGGCGACGTTTGGATGGGCGGCGAGACGCGTGAGGTCTGAGAGCCCGATGTCGTTGGAGCGCACATAGGCGACGAGCGGGAGCGCCCCAGCGTCGGCGATGGCGAGAAAGTAGTCCACCTGCGCCGAGGGGGCCGCGAAGGGATCGAGGGGCTGATGGGCCATGACCGCATCGGCGCCCATTGCCGCCGCGTCCTTTGCGGTGGCGACGGCCTCGCGAAGCGAGCGGCCCACTGCGGCCGTCACGAGCGCGCGCCCCTTCGCCGCCGCGATCGCCGTCTCATGCACCAGGCGGAGCTCCGCCGGTGTCAGGGCGTAGAACTCGCCCGTGTTGCCGGCTGCCACCACGTTGTGCACGCCGGCCGCGGCGATGCGCTCGACGACGCGCCGGAGGAGCGCCGCATCCACCTCGCCGTCAGGACCATAAGGCGTGACATGCACACCCGAGATGCCCTTCAGCGCCTGCCGGACCCGATCGATGCTCATGCGACGCTCCTTCTGGTTCCCATTCTCACGATCGGGGACGTGCCCCCACCCTCCCCTGCAGGGGAGGGCGCCGCGGCGCCCGGGAACAATCAGCCTACTCGATCCTGACACCCGCCGCCTTTACCACCTCGGCCCATTTGGCGCGCTCGGCCTTGATGAAGTCGGAAAACTGCTCGGGCGTCATCGGCGAGGGCACGGCGCCGATCTCCTTCATCTTCGATGCCACCTCGGGTAGTTCGAGGATGCGCTTCACCTCGGCGGCGAGCTTGTCGACGATGGGGCGTGGGGTGCCCGCGGGCACGAAGACGCCGTGCCAGGAGGTTGCCTCGAACCCTTTCAACGTCTCGCCGACAGTCGGCACGTCGGGGGCCGTGGCGCTGCGCTCTCGGCTGGTCACTGCGATGGCGCGGACATTGCCGGCCTGCGCCTGCGGCCAGGCAAGAGTCATGTTGTCGAAGGTCAAGTCGATATGGCCGCCATTGATGGCGTTCATGACATCGCCCGAGGAGCGATAAGGCACGTGCGTCATCTTAGTGCCGGTGGTCATCTGGAAGAGCTCGGAGGCAAGATGCGTCGAGGTGCCGGCGCCCGACGAGCCGTAGCTCAGCTTGCCCGGATTCGCCTTCACGTAGTCGATGAGCTCCGGCAGCGTCTTGGCTGGGATTTTCGGATGCACGACCAGCAGGTTGGGGAGCTGCGCGATGAGGCTCACCGGCTGGAAATCCCGCTCCACGTTGTGCTGCAGATTCTTGTAGAGGTACGGGTTGATGGCGTGGGTGCTCACCGTCCCAACGAGGATGGTGTAGCCGTCCGGGGCTGCGCGGGCGACCGCCGCCGTGCCCACATTGCCGCCGGCGCCGGCCCTGTTCTCGACCACGAAGGCCGGGCCGAACTTCGCCTGCATGTGCTGGGCGAGAATGCGCGCGAACATGTCGGTGGTGCCGCCGGCGGTGAAGGGCACGACCACCGTGACCTGCTTCTGCGGCCAGTTGTCCTGCGCAAGAGCCGGTCCGGCGAGAGCGGCGATGGCGGCGAGCGCCGCGGCAAGGATCGAGCGCATCAACATCTCCCTAGGATCTCTGTTCTGGTGGAAGGCGGGTTCAACCGCCAGGCGATGACGACTCTTGACATGTTTTTGCAGAAAATGACAAGTGGCTCCGACAATGATCGGAGGGTTCGATGGCTGAGGCCATGAAGGCGGAGACACGGGCGAAGCTTCAGGCGGTCTCGACCGCGACGCTGACGACCGTGCTGTTCAAGCGCGGCTTCCGGAACACCTTCATCCAAGGCATCCACCGCATCAATGCGGACGCGCCGCATATGGTCGGCCCTGCCTACACCCTGCGCTATATCCCGGCGCGGGAGGACCTCGACCATCTCGGCGTCTTCGAGGACCGCAGCCACCCGCAACGCAAGGGCGTGGAAGAATGCCCGCCGGGCGCCGTCTTTGTCATCGACAGCCGAAGGAACCACGCGGCCGCCTCGGCCGGCGGCATCCTCGTCACGCGGCTCATGAAGCGCGGCTGCGCCGGCATCGTCACCGACGGCGGCTTCCGCGACACGCCGGAGATCGCGAAGCTCCCCTTCCCCGCCTACCACGCCCATCCGGCGGCGCCGACGAACCTCATCAAGCACCACGCGGTGGACCTCAACCAGCCGATCGCCTGCGGCGAGGTGGCGGTCTATCCGGGCGACATCATGGTGGGTGATGCGGAGGGCGTGGCGGTGATCCCGCGCCACATCGCCGACGAGGTGGCGGACGAGGCTTTCGAGCAGACCGTGTTCGAGGATTTCGTCCAGGAGAAGGTCGAGGAGGGCCGCTCTATCTTCGGCGTCTATCCGCCCTCCCCCGAGGTGCGCGAGGAGTTCAAGGCGTGGCGGGCGAAGAAGGGCCGGTGAGCGGCAGGCGCGTCTCTCCTCTCCCCGCGCGCGGGGAGAGGTCGAGTTGCGAAGCAACCGGGTGAGGGGGCGTGTCCGGACGAGTCTCATCCTGCGACGCCCCCTCACCCTCGCCCCCGGATCAAGTCCGGGGGCTTGCTTCGCCTGCCGGTCCGCAGGCGAAGCCCTCTCCCCGCAGGGCGGGGAGAGGAGAACTGCATCACGCCGCATGTGACAGCCATGCGAACGGTCTCTAGTCTCGCCCCATGAGCTCCACCGCCCTCAAGGACGCGAACCTCGCCGAGCGCGAGCCGACGCTGAGCGACCAGATCTACGAGCGCATCTTCGCGCTGATCGTGGAAGGCGAGTTTCCGGAGCATTCGCGCCTGCCGGCTGAGACCGAGCTTGCGAAGCGCTTCGGGGCCTCGCGGCCGGTGATCCGCGCCGCGCTGGCGCGGCTCAGGGAAGACGGGATCATCGTCTCCCGCCAGGGCTCCGGCAGCTACGTGCGAAGGCGCCCCGATGCGGCGGTGTTGCGCTTCGTGCCGCTCGCCTCCATTGCCGACATCCAGCGCTGCTTCGAGTTCCGGGTCGGGCTTGAAGGGGCAGCGGCGGCGCTCGCCGCGGAGCGCTGGGACGAGGATGATCTCGCCGCCATCAAGGCGGCGCTTGCCGAGCTCGACGAGTGCATCCGCACCGGCCGTCTCGGCGTCGAGGCGGACGAGCGCTTCCACCTTGCCATTGCCGAGGCGACGCACAACCACTTCCATGTCTCCGTGCAGCGCTCGCTCCAGCAGCACATCGCCTTCGGCATGAACCTCGCCCGCAATCTGTCGCTCCTGCGCCCGGCAGCGCGGCTTCAGATCGTGCAAGACGAGCACGTGGCGATCGTCGAGGCGATCGAGCGCCGTGACCCGGGCGCCGCCCGCGCCGCCATGGAGAGCCATCTCGAGAACGCGCGTCGACGCGTTTTCGAGGGAACAGCCTGACCTAAAAGAGGACGAGATGACTTCGGAAACGCGCCGGAAAAGCCCGGAAGAGTTGCGCAGCCATCGCTGGCTCGGCGTCGACGACCTGCGGGCTTTCGGCCATCGCTCGCGCCTGCGCCAGATCGGCTATGACCTGGCCGACTGGAAGGGCAAGCCGGTCATCGGCATTATCAACACCTGGTCCGACATCAACCCTTGCCACGCGCACTTTCCTGAGCGCGTCCAGTGGATCAAGAGGGGCATCCTCCAGGCCGGCGGCTTCCCACTGGAGCTGCCGGCACTCTCGCTCTCGGAGCCCTTCGTCAAGCCGACGACCATGCTCTACCGTAACCTCCTCGCCATGGAGTGCGAGGAGCTGATCCGCTCGCATCCCGTCGACGGCGCTGTCCTGCTCGGGGGCTGCGACAAGACCACGCCAGCCCTCATCATGGGCGCGACCTCGGCGGGCCTGCCCTGCATCTTCGTCCCCGCCGGCCCGATGCTGCGCGGCAACTGGCGCGGCCAGACCCTCGGCTCCGGCTCCGACACCTGGAAATACTGGGATGAGCGCCGGGCCGGGACAATCACCGATGCCGACTGGTCGGAGATCGAGAACGGCATCGCCCGCTCGCCCGGCCACTGCATGACCATGGGCACGGCTTCGACCATGACGGCGGTCGCCGAGGCCCTGGGTCTCACGCTCCCCGGCGCAAGCTCCATCCCTGCCGCCGACGCCAACCATGCCCGCATGGCGTCCGCCTCCGGGCGGCGCGTCGTCGAGATGGTGTGGGAGGACCTCAGGCCCGCCGCTATCCTCACCCGGAAGGCGTTCGAGAACGCCATGACCGTGCAGATGGCGATCGGCGGTTCCACCAACTGCATCGTGCACGCCATCGCCATGGCCCGCCGCGCCGGCGTACCCCTCACCCTCGACGATCTCGACGCCATCTCGCGGAAAGTGCCGGTGATCGCCAATATCCGGCCGGCCGGCAAGAAGTATCTCATGGAGGATTTCTACTTCGCCGGGGGCCTGCGCGGCGTGCTGAAGCGCCTGGCGTCCCATCTTCATGCCGACGCGCTCACCGTTTCGGGGCGGCGCATGGGCGAGATCGCGGAAGAAGGCCAGGTCTTCGACGACGACGTCATCCGCCCCCTCGACAACCCGATCTATGCGGAGGGTGCGACAGCGGTGCTGCGGGGCAATCTGGCACCGAACGGCTGCGTTATGAAGCCCGCCGCGGCCGAACCCCGCTTTCTCAAGCACACCGGGCCGGCCCTTGCCTTCGAGAGCTATGCGGAGATGAAAGCGGTGATCGACCGCGACGATCTCGACGTCACCCCCGACCACGTGCTGGTGCTCAAGAACGCGGGCCCGCAAGGGGGGCCGGGCATGCCGGAGTGGGGCATGCTGCCGATCCCGAAGAAGCTCGTGAAGGCCGGTGTGCGCGACATGCTGCGCCTCTCCGACGCCCGCATGAGCGGCACGTCCTACGGCGCCTGCATCCTGCATGTGGCGCCGGAGGCTTATGTCGGCGGTCCGCTCGCCCTCGTGCGCACCGGCGATCTGATCACCGTGGACGTGCCGGCGCGCACGATCCGCCTCGAAGTGTCGGACGAGGAGCTTGCACAGCGCCGCGCGGAATGGACGCCGCCGCCGCCCCGCTATGAGCGCGGCTATGGCTGGCTCTCGGCGAGGCACATCACCCAGGCTGACGAGGGCTGCGACTTCGACTTCCTCGAGACGGGCTTTGGCAGGCCTGTCGAGGAGCCGGCGATCTATTGAGGCGCCAACCTCTCCGAAGAGGGAGAGGTCGAGTCACGCCGGCAGGCGTGACCGGGTGAGAGGTTGGCCCTCAACGCAGAAGGTGCGACGTCGACGCACGCCTCTGACGTAAGGTGTTGCGTCGCCGCTGCGCCTCATTCTTCGCCGCCTCACCCTCACCCCTGCCCCTCTCCCAACCGGGAGAGGGGTGTCGCGCCGCCAAACTCCGCCCGCACCGCCGCCGTGTGCTCGCCCACCGCCGGCACGCGCCCGAGTGTGGGGAGTTCGCCGTCGAAGATCATGCCCGGCGCGAGCATGCGGATTTCCCCGGCAGGGGTCTCGACCTGCACATACCGGTTCTGCGGGTGCTCCTTCAGGTCGTTGAGCGTGCTCACGCGCCCATAGGCGATGCGCGCCGCCTCCATCCGCGTGATGATCTCCTCGCGAGGGACGGCCGCGAAGACCTGGCGGATGATGGCGTCGAGGGCCGAGCGGTTGGCGACGCGCTGCGGGTTGGTGGCGAAGCGCGGATCGTCGGCCACCTCCGGACGCCGCAGCACCTCGGCGCAGAGCGCGCGCCACTCGGTTTCGTTCTGGATCGAGAACAGCACCGCCCTGCCGTCGCCGCAGACGTAATCGCCGTAAGGGGCGATGGTCGGGTGATTGAGGCCGGAGCGCACCGGCTCGTGGCCGCCATAGACGTATTGCAGATACGGCACGTTCATCCAATCGGCGAGCGCGTGATAGAGCGAGACGGCGACATGCCGGCCTTGGCCTGTCCGCTCGCGGCCGATGAGCGCCTGGAGGATGCCCTGGAAGGCGGTCATGCCGGCGGCGATGTCGCAGACGGACACGCCGACGCGGGCCATGCCCGCCTCGTTGCCGGTGACGGAGGAGAGTCCGGTCTCGGCCTGGACGAGGAGGTCGTAGGCCTTGAGGTTGCGATAGGGTCCCTCGTCGCCATAGCCGGAGATGGAGCAGGTGATGAGCCGCGGATGCCGGGCGCGTAAGGCCTCGGGCGCGAAGCCGAGCCGGTCGATGACGCCGGGGGCGAGGTTCTGGATGAACACGTCCGCCCGGGCGACCATGTGCGCGAGGAGCGCCCGATCCGCCTCGTCCTTGAGATCGAGAGCGACCGACTCCTTGCCCCGGTTGAGCCACACGAAATAGGCGCTCTCGCCCTTCACATAAGAATCATAGCGCCGGGCGAAATCGCCCTCGGGCCGCTCGACCTTGATGACCCGCGCCCCGGCATCGGCCAGCCGGCCCGACGCATAAGGTGCTGCCACCGCCTGCTCGACCGAAATGACGAGGACGCCTTCAAGATCGCGGTTGCGGGTCATGCCATCATCCATCGAAACGGGACCTGACGAGCGGCGCCGCTGCGCGGCACCTTATCGCGGCTCTGCAAAGCGCGCCTGTCCCGTCATGATGAGGCGGCCTTCGCTCAGCGCCATTGCCAGACCGTCGGGCGCAATGGCGATCTCCAGCGGCCGTCCGGCGAAGGTGGGGGAGCGGGCGCGGAAGGTGAAACCCTCAAGCCTCGCGCCGGGCCGGGAATCCGCCGCCGCCTGCATCAGGAGCGTCGCGATCAGCGGCCCATGCACGACGAGCCCCGGATAGCCCTCCACCTCGCGCACATAGGGCTCGTCGTAATGGATGCGGTGGCCGTTGAAGGTGAGGGCCGAGTAGCGGAAGAGGAGGACCGGATCGGGAGTGAGGCTCGCGACGACCGTCCCGCCCGCCTCCGGCAGCGCCGCGGGTTCGGCCTCGGCCGCGCCGGGCTTCGGATCCTCCCGATAGACGATCGTCTGCCGCTCCAGCACGCAAAGCCGGCTCTCTTGCGAGAAGCGATGCTCGATGGTGAGGAAGACGAGAGGGCCCGTGCGGCCTTCCTTGAAGTCGACGGCCTCGACGGTCGAGCGCCGCACCACCTCGGCCCCGATCCGCAGCGGTTCGTGGAAGGAGAGCTCGCCCGCCGCCCACATGCGCCGGGGCAGGGGCACCGGCGGCATGAAGCCCTGGCGCTTCGGGTGCCCGTCGCGGCCAAGCTCGCTGGCCGGACGGGCGGGCGCGGCGACGCACCAGTGGAGGCCGAGCGGCGCCTCCTCGCCCGGCGCGAAAGCGCGTGCCCGATCGAAGGTCGCCTCGAACGCATGGGCAAGCCACGCCGTCACGACATCGGCGCAGGATTCGGAACCGCCGATCCAGAGCCTGAGATGATCGATGTCGACGGGCGCCGTCATCAATAGGACCTCGGCAGGCCGAGCACATGCTCGGCAAGATAGGAGAGGATGAGGTTCGTGGAGATCGGCGCTACCTGGTAGAGGCGCGTCTCCCGGAACTTGCGCTCGATGTCATATTCCTCCGCGAAGCCGAAGCCGCCATGGGTCTGGAGGCACATATTGGCCGCCTCGAAGGACGCGTCCGCCGCAAGCATCTTGGCCATGTTCGCCTCCGCTCCGCAGGGCTCGGCCGCCTCGTAGAGGCGGCAGGCCTCCCGCACCATGAGCTCGGCGGCCCGCATATGGGCGTAAGCCTTCGCGATCGGGAACTGGACGCCCTGGTTCTGGCCGATGGGGCGGCCGAAGACGACGCGCTCCTTCGCATAGGAGGTTGCCTTCTCGATGAACCACTTGGCGTCGCCGACGCACTCTGCCGCGATCAGGATGCGCTCGGCATTCATGCCGGAGAGGATGTATCGGAAGCCTCGACCCTCCTCGCCAATCAGGTTCTCCGCCGGCACGCGAAGATCGTCGAAGAAGACCTCGGTCGTCGCGTGGTTCATCATCGTGCGGATGGGACGGATGGTGAGCCCGCGCCCAACCGCCTCGCGCATGTCGACGAGGAAGACCGAGAGCCCGTCGGTGCGCTTTGCGACCTGATCGAGCGGCGTCGTGCGCGCCAGAAGCAGCATCAGATCCGAATGCTTGGCGCGCGAGGTCCAGATCTTCTGGCCGCGCACCACATAAGCATCGCCCTCGCGGCGGGCGGTGGTCTTGAGCGACGCCGTGTCGGTGCCGGAGGTGGGCTCCGTCACGCCGAAGGCCTGGAGGCGCAGGCGTCCCGCGGCGATGTCCGGAAGGTAGCGGCGCTTCTGCTCCTCCGAGCCGTGCCGCAGCAGCGTGCCCATGGTGTACATCTGGGCATGGCAGGCGGCGCCGTTGCAGCCGGCGCGCTGGATCTCTTCCAGGATCGCGGCGGCGGCCGACAGCGGCAGGCCCGCGCCGCCATACTCCTCCGGAATGAGAACCGAGAGAAAGCCCGCCTCTGTCAGGGCCGCCACGAACTCGCTCGGATAGCGGTTCTCGCGATCGAGGGCGCGCCAGTATTCGCCCGGGAAACTGGCGCAGAGCCGCGCCACCGCCTCGCGGATCTCGGGATCATTCGAAGCCGGCGCGTCTGCCGCCATCGCTCCTCGCCGCCTCCTCGCGCTCAAGCCGACTGAACGCCTTCTTTCCGCACAAAGCGCATATAGGACCAGAGGGCAAGGCCGAGAGCTAAACCCACGAGATCCGTCACCGTCCCAGGGGTGATGAGGCAGAGCGCGGCGGCGAGCGCCACGGCGCGCAGGGGCCAGCTGAGGACGCCGCCAAGCCAGCCTTCCGTGGCGCAGGCGAGGAGCACGACGCCGATCGCCGCCGTCGCCAGGGCCTGCAGGATGGTCACGAGCTCGCCCTGCCCGAGCAGGAGCGGGCTGTAGAAGAACATGAAGGGCACGATGAAGGTGGCAAGCCCCATCTTCACCGAGATGAAGGCGGTGCGCCACGGGTCTGCCTTGGCGATGGCCGCCGCCGCGAAGGAGGCGAGGGCCACGGGCGGGGTAATCGAGGAGATCACCGCGAAATAGAAGATGAACATGTGGGCCACGAGAGGCGGCACGCCCATGCGTTGCAGCCCCGGCGCGACGACGGCCGCCGCGATGGCGTAGGCGGCCGTGGTCGGCATGCCCATGCCGAGGATGAGCGCGATGAGCATGGCGAAGATCATGGCGTAGAGCTGGCTCTGGCCGGCGAGCGCCAGGATGAGCTGCGCGAAGCGCCCGCCGATGCCGGTGAGTGCGATGACCCCGACGATGATGCCGGCGCAGGCGCACACCGCCACGAGCTGAAGGGAGTCCCGCGCCGCCTGCGCGAGCCCGTCGAGGACTCGCCGCGGCCCGATGGCGGCCTCTCGGTCGAGCCAGCTTACGACGACGGCGGACAGGATGCCGAGCGTGCCGGCGCGGAAGGCCGAGTAGCCCGACATGAGGGCCCACACCATCACCACAAGGGGCAGGAAAAGAAAGGCTTTGCGCAGCAGCGCCGGGAGGGGCGGCAGCTCGCTGCGCGGCAGCCCCTCGAGGCCGTTAAGGCGCGCATGCAGCTCCACATGCATGAAGCAGGCGACGTAGAAGAGAAGGCAGGGGATGATGGCGGCGAAGGCGATCTCACCGTAGGGGATGCCAGTGATCTCGGCCATGAGGAAGGCGCCTGCGCCGAGCACCGGCGGCGTGATCTGGCCGCCGGTGGAAGAGGTCGCCTCGACCGCAGCCGCGGTCGCCCGGTCGTAGCCGACGCGGCGCATCATCGGGATGGTGATCGAGCCGGAGGCGACCACATTCGCCACCGACGAGCCGCTGATGGCGCCGAAGAGCACGCCGGACGCCACCGTCGCCTTCGCCGGCCCGCCGCGGGTCCAGCCGAAGAGGCTGAGCGAGAGGTCATTGAAATAGTCGCCGACCTTGGACACCTGGAGGAAGGCCCCGAAGGCGACGAACAGGACGATGAAGTTGGACGAGGCCTCGGTGGTCGTACCGAAGATGCCCAGATCCGAATAGATATAGGCGAAGAAGCGCTGCCAGTCGTAGCCGCGGTGATAAAGCACGCCGGGCATCCAGGGGCCGATGAAGACGTAGAGGATGAACACGCCGGCGATGATCGGCAGGGCGAGGCCCGCCGTGCGCCGGGCGAACTCCAGGACGATCAGTGTGCCGACGAGCCCGGCAACCACGTCGAGCGGATCGGGGATGGCGCCGGCGCGGAAGAGCAGGCCCTCGAGTTCGACATAGATGTAGGCCGCGCAGGCGACGGACGCCGCGATCAGCACCCAGTCATACCAGGGCACGCGATCGGTGCACGCGGCGGCGAAGGGGCGATAGAGCGCGAAGCCGAGCGCCGCGCCCCAGGCCACATGGGTGGCGCGGAAGAGCAGCGCCTCCTGAGGGTACAGGTTGAGCACGATCAGGTGATAGGCGGTGAAGCCGGCCGCGAGGGTGAAGAAGAGCCAATGCTCGGCCGGCCGCAGCGCCCGCTTGAGCCCGCCGAACTCTTCCTCGGGGACGGCGACCGCGGCATCGTCGGCCGGGTCATGTGTGGCCGCGCTCATGACAGGCTCAAGCAAGGGCGGTCGAATGCTCCTCTCCCCGCCTGCGGGGAGAGGTCGAGTCGCCGCGGCAGCGGCGACCGGGTGAGGGGGCGCCTCCAGGCGCGCTCGATCCTGAGACGCCCCCTCACCTTCGCTCCGCTGACGCTCCGCTTGCTTCGTCCCCGACAAGGGGGACGAAGCCCTCTCCCCGCACAGGGGAGAGAGGAGGACGACGCGCTCGCCACGTTCGCTTCATCCGACGAGGTTCGCCGGGATGCTGATGCCTCGCTCCTTGTAGTAGCGCGCGGCGCCGGGGTGGAAGGTCAGGAAGGTGTTCTTCGTGACGTTCTCCGGCACCGTCTCCTTGGCGGCCGCGTGCCCCTTCACCAAAGCCTCGTGGTTCTCATGCACCGCCTTGCAGATGGCATAGGCGAGGCTTTCCGGCACGTCCTTGTGCGCGATGGCGAAGTTGAATACGCCGACCGTCGGCTGGGCGGCCGTCATGCTCTTGTAAGTGCCGGCCGGGATCTCCGCCGGCGACAGCTCCGGCATCGCCTGCCTCAGCCTCTCGATCTCCTGAGGCGTGAAGGAGAAGAAGGTCACCTCGTTCGTCGCCTCGAGCTCCGAATAGGAGGCGATCGGCAGGCCGGCGGCGAAGGCGAAGCAGTCGATGAGCCCGTCGGCGAGCTGCGAGGCCATGTCCGAGGCCTGCCCGTTGCGGATCGTCACGTCCTTCACCCCAAGCGCCTGGAACATGAGCGGGAAATATGTCCCGGGCGTGCCCGCCCGCGGGCCGACCCCGACGCGCTTGCCCGCGAGTTGTGCCACCGAGTTGATGCCGGAGCGCTTCAGCGCCACGAAATGGAAAGGCGTGTCGTACATGGGGAAGAGGGCGCGGATGTCCCGCATCTTCTGACCCTTGGTCCAGTCGCCCTGGCCGTTCCAGGCCTGCAAGGCGACACCCATGGTGGTCATGCCGAGTTCGATGTTCTTGCCTTGCACCAGGATGATGTTCTGGTTCGGCCCCTGGGTCTGCTGGGTGTTGATGGGCACGCCGATCTTCTCGCCGACGAGGCTCGCCCAGGCCTGGCCGTACACGAAATAGGTGCCGCCCACGGACGCCGTGCCGAGGGTGAGGGTCTTGGGCCAGCTGGGATCCGGCGTCTGCGCCCGGACGAAGGGCGCGCCCGCGATGGCGCCGAGGGCGGCGGCGTGGACGAAAAGGGCGCGGCGTGACAAGGACATGGATCGTTTCCCTCCGGAGCGCTATTGCTTCGTACGGACGTCTTGGCGTCCGCTTGGGTCCGATCATGGCGGCTTGAGAAGAAGATGCAAAGCCGCAAATTCGTGCGAAGGCGGCCATACCCCCGCGGCGGCTCAGGCCTGAGCGTTGCGAGCTACAGCTTGCGCCGCCTCTCGGCTAACGGTGTCATGGCAGCTCGCCATTCCCTATGCCGCCGAATCCAACCGTCCGCCTAGCCTTGAGAGGAGTTCGCGACGCCCTCGCCTTGCCGGCGTGGGTCGTCGGCCTGTCGATGTTCGCGGTCGGCAGCCTTGCCGGTGAAGTCGGCTTTCCGGCCGGCGCCGCGGCGCTGTCGACGCTCCTCATCTGGGCCGGTCCGGCGCAGGTGATCTTCTTCGGCGGGCTTGCAGCCGGGTCGGCCCTTCCCGCCATCGCGCTCGCCGTGACCCTCTCGTCGATCCGGCTCCTGCCGATGACGCTGAGCATCCTGCCGCTTCTGCGCCATCGCGCCAAGGGCCCGCTCCTCCAGCTTCTCGCGGCGCACTACGTCGCCGTGACCGTTTGGGTCGAGAGCGCGAGGCGTCTGCCGGCCATGCCGGCCGCCCATCGCCTGCCGTACTATCTCGGCTTCGCCAATGCGTGCCTTTGCGTCTGCGTCGTGACCACCTTCGCCGGGCACAGCCTCGTCGGCGCGCTTCCCCCGCCGCTCGCTGCAGGCCTCCTCTTCCTCACGCCTCTCTTCTTCACTCTGTCGCTGGCCGCAGGGGCCCGCACCCTGCCCGACTGGACCGCGATCCTCCTCGGCTTTTCGCTTGCCCCCCTGTTCACCGCGCTGGTCGGCAAGGACTTCGACCTCCTTGCGACCGGCCTTGTCGGCGGCAGCGCCGCCTATGCCGCCGGCCGCCTCGGAAGACGGTCATGAGCCTCGCCGATCCTCTCTGGCCCTACCTGCTCGTTCTCCTCATCGGCTTCCTTCCGAGCGAGATCTGGCGCGCGCTTGCCGTGGTGCTGGTCAAGGGCCTCGACGAGCGCTCCGAGATCCTGGTGTGGGTCCGCGCGGTGGCCACGACGCTCGTCGCTGGGGTGGTGGCGAAGCTTCTCTTCGCGCCGACCGGCGCGCTCGCCGCCGCGCCGCTCGTTGGCCGTCTCGGCGCGCTGGCTGCGGGCGTCGTCGTCTTCTTCGCCCTGCGGCGGTCCGTGCTGGCGGGCGTGCTCGCGGGAGAGGCTGCCCTCGTCGCCATGGTCTGGTGGGCGGCAAGATAGGCCCGCACACGACGAGCCCGCCGAGGGTCACACGGTCAGGTGCCGCCGCACGGCTTGCTCCTCGAGCGCCCCGGCATCGCCCGTCAGAACGACCTCGCCCCGGTCCATCACCACGATGCGATCCGCGAGCTCGCGGGCGAAGTCGAAATACTGCTCGACCAGGACGATCGCCATGTCGCCCTGTTGGCGCAGATACGCGATGGCGCGGCCGATATCCTTGATGATCGAGGGCTGGATGCCCTCCGTTGGTTCGTCGAGCACGAGGAGCTTCGGGCGCATCACCAGCGCCCGGCCGATGGCGAGCTGCTGCTGCTGACCGCCGGAAAGGTCGCCGCCGCGCCGGCGCAGCATCTTGGCGAGCACCGGAAAGAGGGAAAAGACATCGTCAGGGATGGTGCGGCGCGCCCGCTCGAGGGGCGCGAACCCGGTGCGCAGGTTCTCCTCGACGGTGAGGAGCGGGAAGATTTCGCGCCCCTGCGGCACAAGGGCGATGCCTCGCCGTGCACGCTCGAAGGATGGAAGACGGGTGACGTCCTCGCCCTGCCAAAGGATGCGCCCGCGGGACGGGATCTTCCGTCCGACGACAGCGCGGATGAGCGAGGTCTTGCCGACCCCATTGCGGCCCATGACGCAGGTGATCTTGCCGGGCTCTGCAGCGAGCGAGACGCCCCGCAGCGCCTGCGCGGCACCGTAGTGGAGATCGATGGAGTCGACGGAGAGCATGACGCCTCTCAGATCAGGGGGCAGCCACCCTTCCCCGTTCGCAGGGAGGTGAAAACGTGCGGGTGTTCTCGGTCATATGTTCACCGTCCGAGATAGACTTCGACCACGCGCTCATTGGCGCTGACCTGGTCGAGGGAGCCTTCCGCCAGCACGGAGCCCTCGTGCAGCACGGTGACCTTCACGCCGAGGTCGCGCACAAAGGCCATGTCGTGCTCGACGACAATGACGGAATGAGTGGCGTTGATGCGGCGCAACAGCTCGGCGGTTTCGGCGGTCTCGGCGTCGGTCATGCCGGCGACCGGCTCGTCGACGAGAAGCAGCGCCGGGTCCTGCGCGAGCAGCATACCGATCTCGAGCCATTGCTTCTGGCCGTGGCTCAGATGGGCAGCGAGTTCGTAGCGCCGCTCGATCAACTTCACGAGGGCGAGGATCTCATCGAGCCGGTCGCGTTCTGCGCCGGAAAGAGTGTGGAACAGGTTGGCGACGACGCCGCGCGCGCCCTTGAGCGCGAGCAGCACGTTGTCCTCGACCGTATGGCTCTCGAACACGGTCGGCTTCTGGAACTTGCGGCCGATGCCGAGCGTCGCGATGTCGGCCTCGTCGAGCGTCGTGAGGTCGTGCGCGCCCTGGAAGATGACGCGGCCCTCGTCGGGGCGCGTCTTGCCGGTGATGATGTCCATCATCGTCGTCTTGCCGGCGCCGTTCGGGCCGATGATGGCGCGCATCTCCCCGGGATCGAGGGTAAGCGACAGGTTGTTGATCGCCTTGAAGCCGTCGAAGGCGACCGAGACGCCGTCGAGATAGAGAAGTGCGGGGGTGATGCGGAGATCCTGCATCGTCCTATTCTGCCGGTTGCGCCACGGAGGCCGAGAGCCCCGGCTTGTGCGACCGCGCCCACCGCCGCGGCCAGAAGCCGAGGAGGGTCCCGACGAGGCCCTTGGGCAGGAAGAGCGTGGTCAGCACGAACAGGGCGCCGAGGGCGAAGAGCCACAGCTCCGGCAGCACGCCGGTGAACCAGCTCTTCGCCGCATTGACGAGAATCGCGCCGAGCGCCGCGCCGGTCAGCGTGCCGCGGCCGCCGACCGCGACCCAGATCACCGCCTCGATCGAGTTGGCGGGCGCGAATTCCGACGGGTTGATGATGCCGACCTGCGGCACATAGAGCGCACCGGCGAGCCCGGCCATCATCGCCGAGACGACGAAGACGAAGAGCTTGTAGTGCTCGACCTTGTAGCCGAGGAAGCGCGTGCGCGATTCCGCGTCGCGGATCGCGACGAGCACCTTGCCGAGCTTCGAGGTTACGATGGCGCGCGCGATCAGGAAGCCGGACGCGAGCGCCAACGCCGACACGGCGAAGAGGGCCGCGCGCGTGCCTGGCGCCTGGATCGAGAAACCGAGAATGTCCTTGAAGTCGGTGAGCCCGTTGTTGCCGCCGAAGCCGAAATTGTTGCGGAAGAAGCCGAGCATCAGGGCGTAGGTCATCGCCTGGGTGATGATCGAGAGATAGACGCCGGTGACGCGCGAGCGGAACGCGAACCAGCCCAGGCAGAAGGCGAGCAGCCCGGGCACGGCGAGCGCCATCAGCATGGCGTAGGGAAAATGCTGGAAGCCCCACCAGGCGACGGGCAGTTCCCGCCAGTTCAGGAACACCATGAAGTCGGGCAGCACGGGATGGGCATAGACGCCGCGCGGCCCGATCTGACGCATGAGGTACATGCCCATGGCGTAGCCGCCGAGGGCGAAGAAGGCGCCGTGGCCGAGGGAGAGAATGCCGCAATAGCCCCAGACGAGATCGAGCGCGACGGCGAGAAGCGCATAGGTCAGCCACTTGCCAACGAGCACCACCGTGTGGGTCGGCACGTGGAAGGGTGAAGACGGCGGCACGGCCAGGTTCAGCACCGGCACGACGACCGCCGCCGCGAGAAGCACGCCGACGAACACCGCGCCGCCGCGATCGCCAAGAAGCGTCAGGATGGAGGGGCGGCGGCTCATGCCTCGACCGCCCTTCCCTTGAGCGCGAAGAGGCCGCGCGGACGCTTCTGGATGAAGAGAATGATGAAGACGAGGAGCAGGATCTTGCCGAGCACCGCACCGGCGAAGGGTTCAAGGATCTTGTTGGCGATGCCGAGCGTCATGGCGCCGACCAGGGTTCCCCATAGGTTGCCGACGCCCCCGAAGACCACGACGAGAAAGGAGTCGATGATGTAGCTCTGACCGAGATTGGGCGAGACGTTGTCGATCTGCGACAGCGCCACACCGGCGATGCCGGCAATGCCGGAGCCGAGGCCGAAGGTGAGGGCGTCGATCCAGGGCGTGCGGATCCCCATGGAGGCCGCCATGCGCCGATTCTGCACCACGGCGCGCATGCGAAGCCCGAAGGCCGTGAATTTCATGACGACCAGCAGCACGACGAAGACGGAGAGCGAGAAGGCGACGATCCAGAGCCGATTCCAGGTGAGGGCGATCCCGAAGAGCTCGAAGGACCCGGACATGAAGCTGGGATTGCCGACTTCGCGATTGTTGGCGCCGAAGATCGAGCGCACTGCCTGCTGCAGGATGAGCGACACGCCCCAGGTGGCGAGCAGCGTCTCGAGCGGACGGCCGTAGAGGAAGCGGATGACGCTGCGCTCGATGAGGACGCCGACGGCGCCGGCAACAAGGAAGGCGAGCGGCAGGGCGACGACGAGCGAGGCATCGAACAGGCCCGGCGCCCGCGCGCGAATGATCTCCTGCACCACGAAGGTGGTGTAGGCGCCGAGCATCACCATCTCGCCATGGGCCATGTTGATGATGCCCATGACGCCGAAGGTGATGGCAAGCCCGATCGCGGCGAGGAGCAGCACCGAGCCGAGCGAGACGCCGTAGAAGACGTTCTGCACCTGGGCGAGGAGCGCGAGGCGGTTCTCGATCGCGGCGATGCTACGCTCGGCCGCTTCCCGCAGCCGCTGCGGCGCTTGCGGCGGCAGGCTGCGCAGGAGTGCCTGCGCCTCCGCGTCGCCGCGCTCGGCAATGACCGCGGCGGCGGCGAGGCGGTCGGCCTCCGGCTGGTCCTCGGCGAGGAACACGATGGCCGCCCTCGCTTCGGCGAGCGCGCGCTTCACGCGGGCTTCCGTCTCGCGCCGCAGCGCGGTCTCAAGGGCTGGCAGCGCGGCGGCGTTGCGCGACTTGAAGGTCGCCTGCGCCGCCTCAAGCCGCTTTGCTGGATCTTGCGACAAGAGCGTCAGGCCGCCCAGCGCCGAGTCGATGGCGCGGCGCACCCGGTTGTTGACGCGCACCGGCTTGAGGCCGTCGGGCGGGGCCGAAACCGCCCGCCCGCTTACGGCATCGATGATCCCGTGCGTGTCCCTGATCAAGACGCGCCGGTCGGGCGCGGCAAGGAGGCGGCCCTCCGCCAGCGCCTTGATGATCTCGGCCGCTCGAGGCTCGCCGGTCGCCGCGACTTCGGCGATGGCCGCCTCCGTCTCGCCATAGCTGTCGACGGCGAAGCGCGCGAGCGCCTCTTCGAGCCCGGCCGCCCGCGCCAGGCCGGCGAAGCCAAGGAAGAGCGCCAGGGCGGCGATGAGGCGGGTGAGACGGTCCATGATGTCGAGCGGTTGTGGGTTGCTTGGCGGGCCGAGCGCGGCAGGGCCATCCCCAGCCGGAGCCGCACGGTGCGCAGGTTGGGAGGCGGGCAGGCCCGCCGCCCGGCGGCGAGCGTCAGCTCAGCTCCCCGCGCCGCACTTCTTGGTCTTGGTGTTGTAGTTGCCGCATTTGAGGGTCACCCAGTCCGCGACGAGGTCCTTCGAGCCCTCGAGCTCCTTCGACCAGGCGTCGCCGGGCACGAGCCCTTCCGTCTTCCACACCACGTCGAACTGGCCGTCGGCCTTGATCTCGCCAATAAAGACCGGCTTCGTGATGTGGTGGTTCGGGAGCATCTCGGAGACGCCGCCGGTGAGGTTCGGCACCTTGATGCCGGGCAGCGCGTCGATGACCTTGTCGGGATCCGTGGTGCCCGCCTTCTCGACCGCCTTCACCCACATGTTGAAGCCGATGACGTGCGCCTCCATCGGGTCGTTCGTCACGCGCTTGTCGTTTCGTGTGAAAGCCTTCCACTTGGCAATGAACTCCTTGTTCTCCGGCGTGTCGATCGACTGGAAGTAGTTCCAGGCGGCGAGGTGTCCGACGAGAGGCTTGGTGTCGATGCCGGCGAGTTCCTCCTCCCCGACCGAGAAGGCCACGACCGGAATGTCGGTGGCCTTAATGCCTTGGTTGCCGAGCTCCTTGTAGAAGGGCACGTTGGCGTCGCCGTTGATGGTCGAGACCACCGCCGTCTTCTTGCCCGCCGAGCCGAACTTCTTGATGTCCGAGACGATGGTTTGCCAGTCCGAGTGGCCGAAGGGGGTGTAGTTGATCATGATGTCCTCAGGCTTCACGCCCTTGGACTTGAGGTACGCTTCCAGGATCTTGTTGGTGGTGCGCGGGTAGACGTAGTCGGTGCCGGCGAGCACCCAGCGCTCGACCTTCTCCTCCTTCATGAGGTAGTCGACGGCCGGGATCGCCTGCTGGTTCGGGGCGGCGCCAGTGTAGAACACGTTCCGCTCGCTCTCTTCGCCTTCGTATTGCACGGGGTAGAAGAGGATCGAGTTCAGCTCCTTGAAGACCGGCAGCACGGACTTGCGCGACACGGAGGTCCAGCAGCCGAACACGGCCGCGACCTTGTCCTTGGTGATGAGTTCGCGCGCCTTTTCGGCGAAGAGCGGCCAGTTGGAGGCGGGATCGACCACCACCGCCTCGAGCTTCTTGCCGAGGAGGCCGCCCTTCTTGTTCTGCTCCTCGATGAGCATGAGCATGACGTCCTTCAGAGTCGTCTCCGAGATCGCCATGGTGCCGGAGAGCGAGTGAAGGATGCCGACCTTGATGGTCTCCTGCCCGAAGGCGGCGCCGCCGCCGAGCAGAGTGGCGCCGGCGATAAGGGTGCCAAGCGCAGTGCGACGAGTGAACGACACGGTAGTCCCCCTGTTCCGGGCACCCGCCTTCCGGGTGCGCGACAGAGGCTGCGCAAGAACGGGGCCAGGTTGGCTCGTGCCATCTAAGGCATTGATCGAAGCCCCTATTCCCCTCTTGATCGTCGAGATCTGAAGTGGTGGTCCGGAGTGCCTGATACGCCCGCACAATGCCCACGGATTGGGCGAAGGCAGGTCACTGCCCGCTTTCTGAGCAAATCACCTGGTCAGGCGCTGCCTCAGCTCCTCCACCGCCGCGCGCGGGCTGGTGAACACCGGGCAGGGGAGGACGCGCGACACGGCGTCGAGCGCGCGCGAGGCCGAGAATTGCGCCAGCATGACCGCATCGCAGTGGGCAAGCCGCACAGCGGCCTCGGCCAGGAGCCTGTTGTGGCGCTCGACGTCGCCCGCCTGCAGCGCCGCCATTGCCTCCTCCACGAGCACGGGTTCAAGCATCGCCTCGCGGCCGGCGGCGGCTGCCATGTCGCGGAACTCCTCCTCCAGCGAGGCGACGGAGGGCGGGAAGGTGACGAGCATGCCGATCCGCCGTCCCGCCTTGAGCGCGCGCGCAAACATGGCCTCGTTCGGCTTCAGGACCGGCAGCCCCGTCGTGGCTGCGAAAGTCTCGATCGCCGGCCCGAAGGCCGAGCAGGTGTAGAGGATGGCGTCGGCGCCCGCACCTTCTGCATAGCGCCCAAGATCCATGATGCGTTGGCGGATGGCCGGCGTGAGCGCCCCCGCGCGGGCGCGGTCGACGCTCAAGGAGTCGTCGAGGAGATTGATGCATTCCGCCTCCGGCCACAGCTCCGCGAAAGCCTGCCGAATGGGCTCGATCGAAGGCGCGAGGGCGTGGATGAGGGCGATGCGGGGCATGGCGCCGTGTAGCGCAGCCGGAACGAAGGCGCAAAACGCGCTGACCGGGATCCTCCCCCGCGCAGCGGGGGAGGGGGACCGTCGAGGGCGGTGGTGGGGGCAACACCGCTTTAGACGGGGCCTCGCCCCCTCCACCACGCATCGCGTGGTCCCCCTCCCCCGGCCGCAAGCGACGGGGAGGATCAGCTCCGGTCCGTGACCTGGAAGCCGTGGGCGAAGGGGTCGCGCTCGTCGATGACGATGGTGTTGAAGCCGGTGACGCGGGCCCAGCCCTCGATGGACGGAATGATCGCGTCCCGGTCGCCGACCCGCGTGCGCCCCTCGATGCGGCCGTTGAAGGTGGAGCCGATGATCGACTCGTGCACGAAGACTTCGCCCTCGCGCAGGCGCCCGAGCGCCGCGAGCTGCGCCATGCGCGCCGAGGTGCCGGTGCCGCAGGGGGAGCGGTCGATGGCCTTGTCGCCGTAGAAGACGGCATTGCGGGCGCTGCCGCCCGGCGTCTGGGCCTTTCCCGTCCACATCACATGCGTGAGCCGATTGATGGCCGGGTTCTCGGGATGGGCGATCTCGTAGCGTGCGTTGAAGGCTGAGCGCAGGCGCGGGCTCCAGCGCAGGAGGTCGGAGGGGTCGACGTCGCTCACATCCGAGAAGGCGGCCTGCTTCTCGACGATGGCGTAGAAGTTGCCGCCATAGGCGACGTCGACCGTCACCGTCCCGAGCCCCTCGACCTCCACCTCGTAGCCGCGGCCATACAGGAAGGACGGCACATTGGTGATCCGCACGCTCTCGACGAACGGCCCGTTTTCGACATAGCTCGCCTCGACCAGGCCCGCCGGCGTGTCGAGCCGAAGCAGGCCCGGCGTCCTTGGGTGGACAAGCCCGTTCTCGAGGGCGATCGTCACCGTGCCGATGGTGCCGTGCCCGCACATGGGCAGGCAGCCCGAGGTCTCGATGAAGAGGATGCCGACGTCACAGTCCTCGCGCGTCGGCGGATAGAGGATCGCGCCCGACATCATGTCGTGTCCGCGCGGTTCGAACATGAGCCCGGTGCGGATCCAGTCGAACTCGGCAAGGAAGTGCTGGCGGCGCTCGAACATGGTCGCGCCTTCAAGCTGCGGGATCGAGCCGCCGGCGACGACCCGCACCGGGTTCCCGCAGGTGTGGCCGTCGATGCAGAAAAAGGTGTGGCGCGCCATCGACAGCCCTCTCCTGTTACGCCGCGCTCTTGAGGCCCACGTCCGGCAGCGTCGGCCGGTTGGCGAGCGCCTTCTTCATGATGGCTTCGATCTCGGCGCGCTCAGGCTCGGTCAGGGCTAAGCGCGGCGGGCGGGTGAGGTGCGTGCCGCGGCCCATGATGTGCTCGCACAGCTTGATGCATTGGACGAGGTCCGGCCGCGCGTCGAGATGAAGGAGCGGCATGAACCACTCGTAGAGCGGCATCGCCTCCGCATAGCGCCCGGCTCGGGCCAGCCGGAACAGGGTCTCGCCCTCCTTGGGGAAGGCGTTGGACATGCCGGACACCCAGCCCTCCGCGCCGACCATCACGCTCTCGAGGACCACATCGTCGAGCCCGGCGAAGAGCACGAAGCGGTCGCCGACGGCGTTGCGGGTGTCGATGAAGCGCCGCGTGTCGCCGGAGGAGTCCTTGAAGCAGACGATCGTGTCGCAGTCGGCGAGGGAAATCAGGATGTCGGGCGTGACGTCGTTCTTGTAGATCGGCGGGTTGTTGTAGACCATGACCGGCAGGTCGGTGGCCCTGGCGACGCCGCGGAAATGAGCGGCCGTCTCGTGCGGCTTCGACGAATAGACGAGGGCCGGCATCACCATGATGCCGTCAATGCCGACGCGGGCCGCTTCCTTCGCCATCTCGCAGGCGAAGGCGGTCGTGAACTCGGCGATGCCGGCGATCACCGGCACGCGCCCGCGCGCCACGTCCTTCGCCGCCTCCATGATGGCGATCTTCTCGGGCCGCGTGAGCGAGGTGTTCTCGCCCACGCTGCCGCAGACGATGAGGCCCGAGACTCCGTCGCGGATCAGCGCGTCCATGACCTTGCGGGTGGCCTCCAGGTCGAGACTGAAATCCTCACGGAACTGCGTCGTCACCGCGGGGAAGACGCCTTCCCAATCAATTCGCCGGGCCATGCCTGATCTCCTTGCTGCAAGGACCATCATAGCCGTGAAACAGGAGGCGGCTACCGCCCCTTTGCGCACCAAGGGTATGCGGTTCCGGTTGAAGGCGATCCTCCTGCGCCAGGAATGTCAGACGTGGCGCAGTGTCCACTTTCCCGACAAACGGCCCGGCATTAAAGAGGGCGCGATCAACCTTTTCGCGACAGGCGCCCCAAGGACGGCGAAGACCATGGCCAAGCCGCGCACTCTCTACGACAAGATCTGGGACGACCATGTGGTCGACGAGCAGCCGGACGGCACCTGCCTTCTCTACATCGACCGCCACCTCGTCCATGAGGTGACGAGCCCGCAGGCCTTCGAGGGGCTGCGGGTGGCCGGCCGCAAGGTGCGCCACCCTGAGAAGACCCTCGCCGTCGTCGACCACAATGTGCCGACCACGGACCGCTCGCACGGCATCGACGACCCGGAATCGGCGGTTCAGGTCGCGACCCTCGCCGAGAACGCCCGCGAGTTCGGCATCGAGTACTACAACGAGCTCGATGTGCGGCAGGGCATCGTCCACATCATCGGCCCTGAGCAGGGTTTCACCCTGCCCGGCATGACCATCGTCTGCGGCGACAGCCACACCTCGACCCACGGCGCCTTCGGCGCGCTGGCCCACGGCATCGGCACCTCGGAGGTGGAGCATGTGCTGGCGACGCAGACCCTGATCCAGAAGAAAGCCAAGAACATGCGCGTGACGGTGGACGGGAAGCTCCCGCCCGGCGTCACGGCCAAGGACATCATCCTCGCCATCATCGGCGAGATCGGCACGGCGGGCGGCACGGGCCATGTTATCGAATACGCGGGCGAGGCGATCCGCTCGCTGTCGATGGAAGGCCGCATGACGGTCTGCAACATGTCCATCGAGGGCGGCGCCCGGGCGGGCATGGTCGCGCCCGACGAGAAGACCTACGCCTATCTCAAGGACCGCCCCAAGGCGCCGAAAGGCGAAGCCTGGGATCAGGCAGTGCGCTTCTGGGACAGCTTACGCTCGGATGAGGGCGCCCACTTCGACCGCGAGGTGAAGCTCGACGCCGCCAACCTGCCGCCCATCGTGACCTGGGGCACGAGCCCCGAGGACGTGGTGTCGGTCACCGGCGTGGTCCCGGACCCGGACCTGATCGAGGACGAGAACAAGCGCGCCTCCAAATGGCGCGCCCTCGACTATATGGGGCTCAAGCCCGGCACCAGGATCACTGACATCACCATCAACCGGGTGTTCATCGGCTCCTGCACCAACGGCCGGATCGAGGATCTGCGCACGGTGGCCAGGATCGTGGAGGGCAAGCGCGTCCACCCGGACGTCAATGCCATGATCGTGCCGGGGTCGGGCCTCGTGAAGATGCAGGCGGAGGCGGAGGGGCTCGACAAGATCTTCAAGGCGGCCGGCTTCGACTGGCGCGAGCCGGGGTGCTCCATGTGCCTGGCGATGAACGCGGATCGGCTCGCGCCGGGGGAGCGCTGCGCCTCCACATCGAACCGCAATTTCGAGGGCCGCCAAGGCTTTAAGGGCCGCACCCACCTCGTCTCCCCGGCCATGGCCGCCGCCGCGGCCATCGCCGGCCGCTTCGTGGACATCCGCACCTTCGCCTGAGATCCACGAGGCCTTGGCCTGCCCGCAACGTCAAAGGCCCGCGCGAGCGCGGGCCTTTGTTGCATCAGGGGTTTAACACGCCTACCATGCGTCATAGCCGCCCGGACGCATGTAGAAGCCGATCGGGCCAGTGACCCCGCCGTGAACCGGCCGATAGCGATAATGAACCGGCCGGTGGCCATCATAAACCGGCCGGGCGCCACGATGTCGCCAGCCGTAATGCCGACCGCGGTACCAGCCATAGTGACGGCCATGCCAATGGTGCCGCTTCCAACCGTGCCGTTTCCAGCCCGGGTGATGGCCTTTCCACCCGTGGCCCTTCTTGACGTATTCAACCGGCGCCTTGGCGGCGATCTCGTCCGGGGCGGCGGCCGCGGTCGGCGCCGCCGCGGCGGCGCCCAGCCCCACGCTCAACGCCGCGGCGAGGACAAGGGAGCGGAAGGACATCGCGCTTCTCCTCATGCAAGAGGGGCGGCACCGTGACGCCGCCCGAAGATGATCGGCCCGATGATTGTCAATCGACATAGGCCCGGCTGCCCACGACCGTGCGGCACACCTCGGTCGGCCGGCGAATCACCACCCCTCCGGGGGTGACGCGCTCGCGGATGACGGTGCGGCAGACGGTGCGGCGCGGGCCGCCGCGGCGGATGACCCGTTCCTCGACCACTTCGCGGCGCGGCCCGCCTTCGTAGCGTTCCACCTCGCGATAGCGGTCCCCGCCGCCGATGCGGACGTCGAATTGAGCGGCGGCGAGGCCCGACGAACCCGCCAGAACGCCGGCGGCAAGGGCAAGTTTGAGAAGGTGTCGCATGCTGTCCTCAGCGATGGCTTTTCCGATGGAGCGATAACGCCAGGCGCCCACATGCGTTCCGCTGCGACGATGGGCGGCGCCGGGCGAGAAGGCTCGTCTTTTCAACCTGTTCAGCCGGCGTTCAGGTGCCGCTCGGGGAGGTCTGCGGCCTCTCGCGACACCGCGCCCATCGCAGGCGGCGGGATGCGAGCCTATCTGTTCCGACACATCGCCCGGCCCTCATCGGTCAGCAACACTCGCGAGAGCGCATGAGCGAATCACAACCGAAGAAACCAAGCTTCTGGAGCCGGCTCCTGGGCCGGGACATCGCCAGCCCCGAGCCGGAGCCGACGCCCGCCGGCCCCGCTTCGCGCTCGGAAGGAGCGCCGGATCCCGCCACGGCCGCAACCGGGGACGGCGAGGCAAAGGGCGACGCCGCGGCGCCTGATCTCACGCCGCAAGGCAAGCCCCCTGCGGAGCTTGCAGGCGCCGACCTCCAGCCCATCGAGGGCCGCGATCCCGAAGGCGGCGCGCCGGGCGAGCCGATCCCTCGCCCGCAGCCCGAAACAGCGGGAGCGCCGACCGACCGGAAGAGCTGGTGGCGGCGCCTGACGGAGGGCATGCGCCGCACCTCGTCCTCTCTCAGCGAGGGCATCACGGGCCTGTTCACGAAGCGCAAGCTCGACGCGGCAACGCTCGAGGAACTGGAGGACGTGCTGATCCAGGCGGATCTGGGGATCGAGACCGCGACGCGGATCACGGGGGCGATCGCCGAAGGGCGCTTCGCCAAGGAGATCTCCCCGGCCGAGGTGAAGGCGATCCTCGCGAACGAGGTCGAGAAGGTGCTGGCCCCCGCGGCGCGTCCGCTCATCGTCGACCGCGCCCGTAAGCCCTTCGTGATCCTCATGGTCGGCGTCAACGGATCGGGCAAGACGACCACCATCGGCAAGCTCGCCCAGAAATTCGCCTCGCAGGGCCTCAAGGTCATGCTCGCCGCCGGCGACACCTTCCGCGCCGCAGCGATCGAGCAGCTGAAGGTGTGGGGGGAGCGCACCGGCGCGCCGGTGCTCGCCCGCGAGCAGGGGGCCGACGCCGCGGGCCTCGCCTATGACGCCCTTGCCCAGGCCAAGGAGCGAGGCAGCGACGTGCTGCTCATCGACACCGCCGGGCGGCTCCAGAACAAGGCGGGCCTCATGGCCGAGCTCGAGAAGATCGTGCGGGTGTTGAGGAAGCTCGATCCGGACGCGCCGCATGCGACCCTGCTCGTCCTCGACGCCACCGTGGGCCAGAACGCGGTGTCGCAGGTCGAGCTCTTCCGCAAGGTGGCGGGCGTCACCGGGCTCGTCATGACCAAGCTCGACGGCACCGCTCGCGGCGGCATCCTGGTGGCGCTCGCCGAGAAGTTCGGCCTGCCGGTGCACTACATCGGCGTCGGCGAGGGCGTGGAGGATCTGGAGCCCTTCACAGCCCGCGATTTCGCCCGCGCCATCGCCGGGCTCGAGGAGGCGGCTTAAGCAAGGTCAGGAAGAGCGGAGGCGACGTCGGTCTTGGCGAAGTCGTCGCCCTTGTAGAGGAGGGGCGCGCCGAGCGACTTCGCCAGGGCGTAGGCGAAGCAGTCGCCGTAATTGAGCCCGGCCGGATGCCGGCCCTTGCCGAAGCGGGCGAAGGCGTCGGCGGCGATCTGTGCGAGCCGCAGATCCACCGGCATGACGGCAAGCCGCTCGCGGGCGATCCAATCGTCGAGATCGGTGCGGCCCTCGAAGCGGCGGGCCGACACCATCGCGCATTCGAGATAAGTGCCGGCCGACATCACGCGATGTTGTCCGCGCCGCAGAGCTGCGACCAGCCTGCGCGCATCCGGCTCACCGAAGAGGATCGCCGCGTAAGCGGAGGTGTCAACGACGATCTGGAGCGTCTTCACCGGGGCAGGCCATTCTCGTCGTAGTCGAGGATCTCTTCGACAGGGCGCGGATCAACGAGGGGCCGGGCGTTCCAGCTCTCCTGGAGGAGGCGCATGCTCTCCAGCCCTTCTTGGATCTCCCGTTCGAGCTCCTTGCTCAGCCGCTCGTGCTCCCGCCGCAGGAGGTCGAGGACGATGGCCGAGGTGCCTTTGCCGGTCTGCGCCTTGATCTCCTTGAGAAGCCTTTCGGCTTCCTTATTCTTGATGTTGATGGACATGCCGGCCTCTGGACGGTAAAGAACCGAGATTGGATTTCTGTATATATGATTGCCGAGAAGATCGAGCGAGTCCCGCCCCGCGGGACCCTCAACCCCCTCCTCAAGCTCGCCCTCGAGCTTGGACCGCTCGTCCTGTTCTTCCTTGCCAACCAGCGCGCCGGCATCTTCACGGCGACAACCCTGTTCGTGGCGGCCACGGTGGCGTGCCTCGCCATCCACTACGCGCTCGTGCGCAAGCTCCCGATCATGCCGCTGGTCTCCGGCGTGGTCGTGGTCGTCTTCGGCGGCTTGACGCTGGCGCTCCAGGACGAGCTCTTCATCAAGCTCAAGCCCACCATCGTGAACACGCTGTTCGGCCTGATCCTCATGGGCGGCCTCTATTTCGGCAAGCCGCTCCTGGCGATCGTGCTCGATTCCATGTTCCAGCTGACGGAAGAGGGCTGGCGCAAGCTCACCTGGCGCTGGGCGATCTTCTTCTTCGTGCTTGCCGCCCTCAACGAGATCGTCTGGCGCACGCAGTCGACCGATTTCTGGGTGAGCTTTAAGGTGTTCGGCATCATGCCCCTGACACTGGCTTTCGCGCTCGCCCAGACGCCCCTTCTGATGCGCTACGAGGCCGCGACAAGCGAGGACGAGGCGGCCCGCTGAGCCGGCCCCATGATGCGGGTCGCTCCCACCCGGCCGCGCAGCACCTCTTCCGCGACCTCGCGCCACTTTGCTGCGAGCCCCGCCGCCACCACCGCTTCCTGTGAGGCAAGGACCGGGACGCCGTAGCGCTTGGTGGCCTGTTCGAGGCGAGAGGCGACGTTCACGGCGTCCCCGAGCACGGTGAACTCGATGCGCTCCTCGTCGCCCACGAGCCCGCAATAGACCTCGCCCGTATGGATGCCGATGCCGATCCGCAACGGCGGCTCGAAACGGCGCTTCTCGTTCCACCGCTCGATGCGCCGCAGGAGGTCGTCGGCGAAGGCAAAGGCGCGGGCTGCGTCCTGCGCGCTCGGATCGGGGACGCCGAACACCACGAGCGCCCCGTCGCCGATGAACTTGTCGATCATGCCGCCATGGGCCTGGGCGGCCTCCATCACCCGCCGCCGGAAGGAGGTGATGAACACCGACAGGCGGTTCGGATCGAGGGCTTCGACCCGCGTCGTCCAATCGCGGATATCGACGAACACGACGGTCGCCGTTTGCCTGCGGCCCTCGGCAGCCCCGCCGCGCCAGCTCCATCGACGATCCCGGCGATCTCACCGGGAAGGAACCGCGCCAGGCTCGAGCGGCGGACCGTCTCCTCCACCGCGTTGCGCAGCAGCGCCCGTCCGCGCACCGTCAGAACGACCAGCGCCGCGGCCAGGATCACGAGCATGATCAGCCGGATGAGATTGGGCTGCGGCCCGAACATGGCCTCCCCTTCGGCGAGCACGGCGGTGCGCTCCTCGGGCGTGCCGAAGCCGAACACCGCGACCAGCACGAGGATCCCGGTCACGAACAGCGCGCCCACATAGGCCTGGAGACCGGGCCGGTAATGGATCGCGACACCGGCCAGGAGGAACGGGACCGCGAAGGCCGCGGGCATGACCGGCAACAGGCTCCCGGGCATGTGGTTGATGGCCAGACTGTGGGCGGCGCTCGTCAGGATGAGGACAGCGTCGATGGTCGCGCTCAGGAACGGCCCCCATGTCCTGCCCCAGCCGCGGCGCACCGCGTAAAGGGAGACAAGGCCGTTGAGGAGGAGAAGGACGAGCAGGGTCCGGCTGAACGCGATCTGGGCCAAGATCACCGGGCGCCCCCCGGCGAAGCCTTGCCAGATCAGCCCCTGCACGACGACGAGGAGAAGCGCGCCGGCGCCGATGCGAAGAAGAGCGGCTGCGTGCTCGGCCTCTCGCTCCGCCCGCCGGAGCAGCGCCTCGGCCCTGTCGGCGCTCGGTCCACGACGATTCACGTCATCACCCCTTCTCTCGGCCGCCTCGCCGCGTGGTCCCGTCCGCGTGTCGGCGCGCGCGAAAAGGGGGCTGTCAAGCGCCGCGGCCCGCCTTCATCAGCTCCTCGCGGAAGCGACCCGTGTGATGGGGCAGGAGCGGCCCGATATGCTTGTAGCGGATGGTGCCGTCCGGCCCGACGATGAAGGTCTCGGGTACACCGTAGACGCCCCAGTCTATCGCCGTGCGCCCCTGAGGGTCGACGCCGACCGCCGAGAACGGATTGCCGAGCGCCCCGAGAAAGCGCCGCGCGTTCTCCGGCTGGTCCTTGTAGTTGATGCCGACCACGCGGATCGAAGGATCCTTCGCCAGCTCCATGAGGACCGGGTGCTCCTGGCGGCAGGGGGCGCACCAGGAGGCCCAGACATTCACCACCGTCGCCTGGCCGCCTCTCAGATCGCCGTCCGACAGACCCGGCACCGGCTGGCCGTCCCGCACGAGGCCTGGCAGCGGATCGAGGGCGAAGGCCGGCACGGGACGCCCGATCAGCGCCGAGGGAATGCGCGAAGGGTCGCCCGCGAAGAGGCGGATCAGGAACAGCGCGGCAAGCGCTCCGAAGATGAGCGCGGGCATGAGGTACAGGAGGCGCAGCCGCGAGGCGCCGGCTCCTTCCCTGCCCTCGAGCGTGTCGGCCGCCCGGTCCTCAGGGCGCGGCAGCCCGGCCTTGGGTTCTCCGGCACTCATGAGCCAGGGTCCGCCATCGCGGAGCGCCGCCGCACCCCGCGCCCCTCGAGCTCGGCCAGGGCCTTCACCTGGCGGCGATGATCGGCCACCGCCCGCACGATCAGCCCCGCGACGACCAGGGCCGTGAAGCCGTAGGAAGCGAGGATGAAGAAGGCGTGGGGCCCGAGATCCATGTCAGGCTTCCTGCAGGTCGAGGCGCTCGGCCTCCAGGATCGAAAGGCTGCGCACCCGCCGCCGCAGGATCTCGGTCCGCATGCCGGACAGGTGCAGCGCAAGGCCGAGCAAGGTGAAGCCGAGCGCCGTGACGAGGAGCGGGTAAAGCATCGAGGGATGGATGGTGGGGCCGTCGAGGCGGAAGACGGAGGCCGGCTGGTGAAGCGTGTTCCACCAATCGACCGAGTACTTGATGATCGGCAGGTTGACCGAACCGACGAGCGTGAGGATCGACACCGCTCGCGCGGCCCGGCCGGGATCCTCGAAGGTGCGCCACAGGGCGAGAATCCCGCAATACATGAGGAACAGCACGAGGACGGAGGTCAGCCGGGCATCCCACACCCAGTAGGTGCCCCACATGGGCTTGCCCCAGAGCGCACCGGTGACGAGGCAGACGAGCGTGAAGGCGGCGCCGATCGGCGCCGCCGCCTTCTGCGAGACATCGGCGAGCGGATGCCGCCAGACGAGGGTGCCGAGCGCCGAAGCGGACATGATCCCATAGAAGAAGAGGCCCAGCCACGCGGCGGGCACGTGGAGGAACATGATGCGCACCGTCTCGCCCTGCTGGTAATCGGCAGGCGCGAGGAACCACCCCATGCCAAGGCCCGCGGCCAGCACCGCCGCCGCGAGCCCCGCGGTGATCGGCAGGGCGACGCCGGACCAGCGCAGGAAGACGCCCGGGTTGGCAAGACGGGTCAGCATGGCGGGGATGTAGCGGCCGGGGCGAGGGCGCACAAGGCGACGAAGCGCGCGGACGGCTTAGTCCTGGACCCTGAGCGCTGCCGCCGCGGCGGCGGTGCCGACCACGGCGGCGACCAGCGTCAGGGCGAGGAGGATGAGAAACGGCGTCGCGAAGGGGACCGTGCCGCCGAGCGCCGCATTGGCGGCCGACACCCCGAAGATCAGGGTGGGGATCATCAGCGGCAGCACCAGGATGGAGAGGAGCAGGCCGCCGCGCCTGAGACGGCTCGTCAGGGCCGCTCCGACCGCCCCGACGAAGGTGAGCGCCGGGGTTCCGACGAAGAGCGTCGCCATGATCGCCCCCATCGCCCTGGGGGTCAGGGCCACGAGGAGGCCGAAGAGGGGCGCGGCGAGCGCCAGGGGCAGGCCGGTGGTGAGCCAATGGGCGAGGGCCTTGGCGAGGACCGTGAGTTCCAGGGGAAGCGGGCTCAGGCGCAACAGATCGAGGGACCCGTCCTCCTCGTCGGCTTGAAACAGGCGGTCGAGGCCGATGAGCGTCGCCAGCACGGCGGCAAGCCAGAGGACCGCGGGGCCGATGCGCGCGAGCAGGTTGAGGTCGGGCCCGAGGGCGAAGGGGACGAGCGTCACGATCATCAGGAAGAAGACGAGGCCGAGCGCCCCCGAGCCGCCGACCCGGGTCGCCAGGCGGATGTCGCGCGCCACCAGGGCGAGGAACGCGCGGGTCATGCGCGGTCGCCTCCTCTCCCTCCCAGGCGGGGAGAGGCTTCCATCCTCACCTCCTTGGCACCGTCGAGCGGCAGCGGCTGATGGGTGGCGGCGATGATGAGGCCGCCTTCCGCCAGGTGGCGGCGCATCAGGCCAAGAAGCGCCTCCTGCGCCGCCGCATCGAGGGCCGCGGTCGGCTCATCGAGAAGCCAGAGCGGACGGTGGGCGACGAGGAGGCGGGCGAGCGCCGCCCGGCGGCGCTGGCCGGCGGAGAGATAGGCGACCGGGAGGCGCGCCGCATGGCCGAGCCCGACGGCTTCGAGCGCCTGCCGGGGAAGAAGCCCCGGCCCGCCGAGGAGGTCGCGGGCGAAGGCCAGGTTCTCCTCCGCCGTCAGCGCCGCCTTCAGCCCGTCCCGGTGCCCGACGAGGTGAAGCGCCTCGGGCAGCGGCCTCTCGCCGAGCCCCTCGACGCGAATTGCGCCGGCGCTCGGCGCGAGCTGCCCCGCAAGAAGGGCGAGCAGGGTCGACTTCCCCGCCCCGTTGCGCCCCGTGACGAGCAGGACCTCTCCCTCCGACAGGGAAAAGGACAGGTTCTGGAAGATGAGGCGGCCGGAGCGGCGGCAGGCCAGAGTCTCGACGTCGATCCGCACCGGCGGCCCTTGCGATCACTGCAGTTCAGAATGGCTCCAAAGCGTGTAGCGGGGCGGCGCGAAATGATCTATACCGCGCCCCGGCTGCGCCGCGCGCTTGTGGACGTCCAAACCGTCCCGCGCGCATCCCAGGTCCGGGCGCTCCCGGGGCGGCGCGCGCGTGTTCGCGCATTCGGCCGAGCAACCTTCGTTTGCACGCGTTTTTCGAGGAGAGCCCCGTGTCCACCACGCTCGACAGTTTCAAATCCCGCAAGACCCTCACCGTCGGCGACAAGACCTACGTCTACTACTCTCTCGTGGAGGCCGAGAAGAACGGCCTCAAAGGCATCTCCCGGCTGCCCTTCTCCATGAAGGTGCTGCTCGAGAACCTCCTGCGCTACGAGGACGGCCGCTCCGTCACCAAGGCTGACATCGAGGCGGTGGCCGCCTGGCTCGACAACCGGGGCAAGGTGGAGAAGGAAATCGCCTTCCGGCCGGCCCGGGTCCTCATGCAGGACTTCACCGGCGTGCCGGCGGTGGTCGATCTTGCCGCCATGCGCGACGCCATGAAGGACCTCGGCGGCGACCCGCGGCGGATCAACCCGCTCGTGCCCGTGGACCTCGTCATCGACCACTCGGTGATCGTCGACGAGTTCGGCAACCCGCAGGCCTTCGCCCGCAACGTGGAGCTCGAATACCAGCGCAACGGCGAGCGCTACAAGTTCCTCAAATGGGGCCAGAGCGCCTTCCAGAACTTCTCCGTGGTGCCCCCCGGCACCGGCATCTGCCACCAGGTCAACCTGGAGTTCCTGTCGCAGACCGTCTGGACGAGGACCGACGTCGCCGAGCACGAGGCCTTCGCCTATCCCGACACCCTCGTCGGCACCGATTCGCACACCACCATGGTGAACGGGCTGGCCGTGCTCGGATGGGGGGTCGGCGGCATCGAGGCGGAGGCGGCCATGCTCGGCCAGCCCATCTCCATGCTCATCCCCGAGGTCATCGGCTTCAAGCTGACGGGCAAGCTGCGCGAGGGCGTCACGGCCACGGACCTGGTGCTCACCGTCACCCAGATGCTCCGCAAGAAGGGGGTGGTCGGCAAGTTCGTCGAGTTCTATGGCCCCGGCCTCACCGACATGACGGTGGCCGACCGGGCCACCATCGGCAACATGGCGCCCGAATACGGCGCCACCTGCGGCTTCTTCCCGGTCGACGCGCGCACCATCGACTACCTCTCCATGACCGGCCGTACGGCGGAGCGGGTCGCGCTGGTGCGCGCCTATGCAGAGGCGCAGGGCCTGTGGCGCACTGCCGACACACCCGACCCGGTGTTCACCGACACCCTCGAGCTCGACCTCGGCGACGTCCAGCCCTCGCTCGCCGGACCGAAGCGGCCGCAGGACCGGGTGACGCTCGAGGGCGCCAAGGCCGCCTTCGAAGGCGCCATGGAGGCCGAGTTCCGCAAGGCGGCCGAGCTCGGCCAGCGCTTCAAGGTCGAGGGCGCCAATTTCGACATCGGCCATGGCGACGTGGTCATCGCCGCCATCACCTCCTGCACCAACACCTCGAACCCGAGCGTCATGATCGGGGCGGGGCTCCTCGCCCGCAACGCCGTCGCCAAGGGCCTGCGCCCCAAGCCCTGGGTGAAGACGTCGCTTGCGCCCGGCTCGCAGGTGGTGGCGGAGTACTACAAGAAGGCGGGGCTCCAGGACGACCTCGACAAGCTCGGCTTCAACCTGGTCGGCTTCGGCTGCACGACCTGCATCGGCAACTCCGGCCCGCTCCCGGAGGCGATCTCCAAGGCCGTCAACGACAACGACCTCGTCGTCTGCTCGGTGCTCTCCGGCAACCGCAACTTCGAGGGGCGCGTGAACCCCGACGTGCGGGCGAACTACCTCGCCTCGCCGCCCCTAGTGGTGGCTTACGCGCTCGCCGGCTCGATGCTCGTCGACCTCACCAAGGACCCGCTCGGCGTCGGCAGCGACGGGAAGCCCGTTTACCTTCGCGACATCTGGCCGTCGAGCCGGGAGGTGCAGGAGTACATCGACAGGAACATCACCGGCGAGCTGTTCACGAGCCGCTACGCCGACGTGTTCACGGGCGACGAGAACTGGAAGAAGATCGGCGTCGCCACCGGCCTCACCTTCGAGTGGGACATCGGCTCCACCTACATCCAGAAGCCGCCCTACTTCGAAGGCATGACCAAGGAGCCGAAGCCGGTCGAGGACATCGTCAATGCGCGCATCCTCGGTCTCTTCGGGGACTCGATCACCACCGACCACATCTCGCCGGCCGGCAGCATCCGGGCGAACTCGCCTGCCGGCGCCTACCTCCTCGAGCGACAGGTGGCGCCGCGCGACTTCAACCAATACGGGACCCGGCGCGGCAACCACGAGGTGATGATGCGGGGCACCTTCGCCAATATCCGCATCAAGAACCTCATGGTGAGGGACGAGGCGGGCAATCCGGTGGAGGGCGGCTTCACCATCCACCAGCCTTCGGGCGAGCGGATGTTCATCTATGACGCCGCCATGCGCTACAAGGCGGAAGGGGTGCCGCTCGTGGTCTTCGCGGGCAAGGAATACGGAACCGGCTCGTCCCGCGACTGGGCCGCGAAGGGCACGAACCTCCTCGGCGTGCGCGCCGTCATCGCCGAGAGCTTCGAGCGCATCCATCGCTCGAACCTCGTCGGCATGGGCGTCGTGCCGCTCGTCTTCAAGGGCGACACGGGCTGGAAGGACCTCGGCCTCAAGGGCGACGAGACCGTCACCATCCGAGGCCTCGCCGGCGATCTGAAGCCGCGTCAGGTTCTCGACGCCGAGATCACCTTCGCGGACGGCTCAAGAAAGACGGTGCCGCTCGTCTGCCGCATCGACACGCTCGACGAGCTGGAATACTTCCGCAACGGGGGCATCCTGCACTACGTGCTGCGGCAGCTGGCAGCGTGAGCCGCCCATCCGCGCGGCGGCCGCGCGATCCTTCCCCGCGAGGGGAAGGTGGCGGCCGAAGGCCGGCGGAAGGGGCGCCGTCGCGACGTCTCAGAACCTAGGTAGTGGACTCATTAGCTCGGGTCCACAGACGGGCTGAGGCGAGGGCGACGGCTGAGAGGAAGTTGCGGGCGAGCTTGTCGAAGCGTGTGGCGATCCGGCGGAAGTGTTTGAGCTTACAGAAGAAGCGCTCGACGAGGTTGCGCTGGCGGTAGAGCGCCGGGGCGACGGAGCGTTGGACCTTGCGGTCGCGGCAGGTCGGGATGTGGGCCTCGCCGCCGGCCTGGCGCACCAGGTCGAGGATCGCCTGAGCGTCGTAGCCCCGGTCGGCGACGAGCGCCTTGGCGGGAGGCAGGTCGGCCAGCAGGACTGGAGCGAGGGTCTTGTCGGAGGCCTGCCCTGGCGAGACGACGAGGCGGAGGGGCAGCCCTTGCTCGTCGACGACGGCGTGGATCTTGGTCGTCAGTCCTCCACGAGAACGGCCGATGGCGTGATCCGCGCCCCCTTTTTACCGCCGGCCGCGTGCTGATGGGCGCGCACGATGGAGGAGTCGATCAGGTGCAGAGACCCTGGCGACTTGGCCGCGAGCGCCTCGAACACCTTGAGCCAGACGCCCTGCTTGGCCCACCTGTTGAAGCGGTTGTAGACAGTCGTGTACGGCCCGTAGCGCTCCGGCAGGTCGCGCCACGGCGAGCCGGTGCGCAGCACATAGAAAATGCCGTTGAGCACCCGCCGGTCATCGACCCGCGCCACCCCGCGCGGCTTGTTCGGCAGAAGCGGCTCGATCAACCGCCACTCCGTTTCCGACAGATCGTATCGCGCCATGACCAAGCCTCCCGTCCAGGAGCCTTGAATCACCCCACACAATCCGCTTCAACCTTTATGAGTTCAGAACCTAGCGCCGCCTCCCCACCCCGGCCGCGCCTCCGGCGCAACTCGGCCCTCCCGTCGCGGGGAGGGATGCGGCCGCCAGGCGCCACCCTTCTCCCACCCTCGACCCCTTTCCCGGACGCGTGGGGCGTCTGAACGACGCGGAACGCAGTCCGGGACAGAAGCGCAAGGAAGATGCTGCGAAGCAGCACAATACGGATGGCGCCACAGGAGCACGGTCGGCCCGACCGGGAATGCACCTGACGGACAAGGTTGTCGGCGGAGCGGAGAGCCGGGGTCGCTGGGGGAGCTCGCCCGTCCGCAATGACGCTGGGCCCCTCGCCGCGGCGTCGCCGGCCCGACCCTCCTCCCGTTGGACAAGGACGGGCGGTCATGTATAGGGATGCCGCCTTCAACGGAGCCCCGGGAACCACAACCGGCGGATGGTCCGGTGCGTTTCCGGCGCATCTTTCAAAACGTCACAGGAGAGCGACGTCGATGTCGTCCACCTTCGATACCGTTGCCAAGATCATCTCGGAGACGGCCGACATCCCGCGCGAGCAGATCACGCCGGAGAGCCACGCCATCGACGATCTCGGCATCGATTCGCTGGCCTTCCTCGACATCGCCTTCGCCATCGACAAGGCCTTCGGCATCAAGCTCCCTCTCGAGCAGTGGACGCAGGAGGTGAACGAGGGCAAGGTGCCGGCCGAGGAGTACTTCGTCCTCAAGAACCTCGTCGCGCGCATCGACGCCCTGGTCGCCGCAAAGAACGCCTGACGGCGAAGAGCGGGCGGCGGTCAGGACGCACCGTCCTCCTGCCCCTCCCGCGAGATTCGCCATCCGCCTTGTCCTGTCCGCTGAGCCATGCGCCTCGAATATTTTGAAATGATCGACCGGATCGTTTCCCTCGACCGGGGAACGAAGCGGATCGAGGCGCTCTCCACGGTTCCGCAGGCGAGCCCCATTTTCGAAGGCCACTTTCCCGGCCATCCCCTCATGCCGGGCGTGCTTCTGACGGAGACCATGGCCCAGGCCTCGGGCTATCTCGTGCTGGCCCTCATGGACTTCACCCACATGCCCTTCCTCATGGCGGTCGACAGGGCGCGCTTTCGCACCTTCGTCGGCCCTGGAGCCGCGCTCGCCATCGCGGCCGAGCTGGAGCACGAGGGCTCAGGCTACGCGGTGACCAAGGCCAAGATCACGGTCGAGGGCAAGCCGATCTGCGACGCGGGCTTGCGCTTCAAAACCATGCCCTTCCCGGCCGGACTCGACGCGCCCATGCGCGAGCGCGCGAGGCAGATCGGGCTCCTCGCGGAGGCGGCCTGATGCGCGAGGTGGTGATCACCGGCCTTGGCATCGTCTCCAGCATCGGCGAGGGCGTCGAGGCGCATCTTCAGGCGCTGCGCGAAAAGGCCGCGCCGCGCCTCGATGCTCAGACCTTCGCACCCTATCAGGTGCATCCGGTCGTCCCGCTCGACTACGACAAGCAGATCCCGAAGAAGGCGGACCAGCGCCAGATGGAGCCCTGGCAGCGCCTCGGCTGCTACGCGGCGGGGCTGGCGCTCGAATCGGCCGGGGCCAAGGACGACGCGGCGCTGAAGGCGCGCATGCACCTCATCGTGGCCGCGGGCGGGGGCGAGCGCGACTATGCCGTCGACGGGCAGATCCTGACAGGGCTGCGCACGGCCGCGAACCCGGGCGTCTTCCTCAACGAACGCCTGATGAGCGATCTGCGGCCGACCCTGTTCCTCGCCCAGCTCTCGAACCTTCTTGCCGGCAACATCTCGATCGTTCACGGCGTCACCGGCGCTTCGCGCACCTTCATGGGCGAGGAGAATGCGGGGGTGGACGCCATCCGCATCGCACAGGCCCGCATCGCCGCCGGGCAGACGGACATCTTCCTCGTCGGCGGCGCCTACAACGCCGAGCGGCCCGACGTGCTGCTGGTCTATGAAATGGGCGGATTCCTCTGGAAGGGACCGTTCCGGAGCGTCTGGGAACGACCGGGAAGGGGAGGCGGATTCATACCGGGGTCCGGCGCCGCCTTTCTCGTGCTCGAGGCGCGCGAGCACGCCGAAGCGCGCGGCGCCAAGCCCCTCGCCACTCTGACGGGGGTGGCCTCGGACCGCACCCGCCGTACGCCGGGAGCCGTCGCTCAGTCGCTGGCGCGCCTGTGGAAGGAGGTCGGCGCTGGGCGAAGCCCTCACGTCATCTCGGGCGCGACCGGCGTGGCAGGGGCGACGGAAGAGGAGCGGGCGGCGATCAAGGATCTTGCGCCCAATGCCTCCCTCCACCCTTCGGGCGATCTCATCGGCCACACCGTCGAGGCGCAGGCGCCCGCCGGCGTCGTTTTGGCGGCGGCGCTTCTCCAGGAGGCGGACGAAGCGGTCGTCACCTCCGTGGGCCACTGGCGCGGCGAAGGCCTCGTCCGCCTCGTCCGGCCGCGGTGAGAAGGCAAGGTGGCACCCATGACGCATGACCGCCAAGGCCGTCCCCTCGTCGCGGTGACCGGCATGGGAGTGGTGACCTCCCTCGGCCGGGGCCAGAGCGAGAACTGGGCTGCCCTGACCGCCGGCCGATCCGGCATCCACGCCATCAACCGCTTCCCCACCGAGGGGCTGCGCACGCGCATCGCCGGCACGGTCGACTTCGTCGCCGTCGAACCGTTCTGCGCCCCCATGCTGTCGGAGAGGCTCGCCATCCTCGCCGCCGAGGAGGCCGTCGCCGAGGCCGGAACGGGCGCGAAGGGCGACTTTCCGGGGCCCCTCTTCATCGCCGTGCCGCCGGTCGAGATGGAGTGGCCGCAGCGGGAGGCGCTGGCTGCAGCCTCGGGCCAGACGGACGCCATCACCTATGCAGACCTCCTGAAGGGGGCTGCCACGGGCCGCTTCAGGGCGTGGCATGACCTCTTCCTCTTCGGCACCGTGGCCGACCGGGTGGCGGAGCGCTTCGGCACCAAGGGCTCGCCGATCTCGCTCTCGACCGCCTGCTCATCCGGAGCGACGGCGATCCAGCTCGGCGTCGAGGCGATCCGCCGCGGCGAGACGCAGGCCGCCCTCTGCATCGGCACGGACGGGTCCGTGAACCCGGAATCCCTGATCCGCTTCTCCCTGCTCTCGGCGCTTTCAACACAGAACGACCCGCCGGAGGGGGCGGCAAAACCCTTCTCCAGGAACCGTGACGGCTTCGTCATGGGCGAAGGCGCGGCGGCGCTGGTGCTGGAGAGCGCCGAGGCCGCCCGCGCCCGTGGCGCGCGCATCCTCGGATACGTGCTCGGCTGCGGGGAGCGCGGGGACGGCTTCCATCGCACCCGCTCGAGCCCCGACGGGGCGCCGATCATCGCCGCCATCCGCGAGGCGATCGAAGACGCCGGGCTCACGCCCGACGACATCGATTACGTCAATGCTCATGGCACCGGCACGCCTGAGAACGACAAGATGGAGTCGCTCGGTTGCATGGCGGTGATGGGCGAGCGCATGAAGCGCGTGCCGATCTCGTCCAACAAGTCGATGGTGGGGCACACCTTGACGGCTGCCGGGGCGGTGGAGGCGGTGTTCTCGCTTCTCACCATCGCCAAGGGGCGCATCCCGCCGACCATCAACCATGCGGTGCCGGACCCGGCCATTCCCCTCGACGTGGTGCCGAACACGGCGCGGGACGCCCAGGTGAACGTGGTGCTCTCCAACTCCTTCGGCTTCGGCGGCCAGAACACCTGCCTCGTCTTCGGAGCCGAGCCGCGATGACGCGGCGGGTGCTCGTCACCGGCGGCGGCAAGGGCGTCGGCGCGGCCATCGTGCGCATGCTCGCCGCCGAGGGCTTCGACGTCGATTTCACCTATCGCGCTTCTGCGGATGCGGCAGCAGCGCTCGTCGAGGAGCTGTCGGCGGCCCATCCCGGTCGCAGGATCGCCGCCCACGCGGTCGACCTGTCCGAGAAGGGCTCCCTCGACATCTTCTGCGAGGCCATCGAGGCGGAGACGTTCTACGGCTTCGTCCACAATGCGGGCCAGCCCTATGACGTCCTCGCCGCCATGATGGCCCAGGACAAGGCGGAAGCCGCCATGCAGGTGAACTTCTGGTCCTTGACGCGCCTGGCGAAGACGGTGCTGCGCGGCATGATCCGCGCGCGTACCGGACGCATCGTGGCGATCGGCTCGGTGGCGGCGCTGAAGGGCAATCCGGGCAACGCCGCCTATGCGGCGTCGAAGGGCGCCCTCCTCTCCTATTGCCGGACGCTGGCCATCGAGACGGCGAAGCGCGGCATCACGGTGAACGTGGTGGCGCCGGGCTTCATCGACACCGACATGATGGCGCCCTACGCCAGCTACCGCGCCGCGATGGAAAAGCAGATCCCGGCCGGCCGCTTCGCGAGACCTGAGGAGATCGCCGGCTTGGTGAGCTTCCTCATGAGCCCCTCGGCCGCCTATATCACCGGCGCGACCCTCCCCGTCGACGGCGGCCTCACGGCCATGATCGGCGTGCATCGGTAGAAGCGGCGGCGAGCTTCGCTTACATTCCGGGAAGCTTCGGAGAGTTCAGATGAACGTCACCTTGCAGATCGAGTCTTCGACGCTCGGCGCCCTCGACGAGCTTGCGCGGAAGTCCAACCAGCCGCGGGAGGCGTTGATCGAGGAGGCGCTGCGCAACTTCGTGGAACTACGAGCCTGGCAGATTGCCAAGATCGAGGCTGGAATGGCAGCGGCGGATCGTGGTGAATTTGCGACCGAGGAAGAGCTTGACGCGATCGAAGCGGAACTCGAGGCTCGCATCCGTCAGGGCTCATGAGGGTCGTCTGGACAAGTCCCGCCCAGCGAGACCTTCAGGAGGTAGCACGATGGATCGGCCAAGACAGCCCTGCTGCCGCCCTGAGAGTCGTTCGCAGGATCCGGAAATCCGTTAAGCACCTGTCTCGCCATCCCTATCTTGGCCGCCCAGGTCGTCACAGCTTCGAGCGCGAACTGGTTGTGCCAGGCACGCCCTATGTCGTCCCGTATCGCATCGAGCGCGACGAGGTGCAGATTCTTGCCGTGTTCCACGGGGCACGCCAATGGCCAGAGCAATTCTAAAAGAGTCCCGTCATGCGCGCCCTTAAGCTCTTCGGCGACCGCGATCTGCGGCTGACCGACGTCGATCCCCCTCCCCCGCCTGGCCCCGATGAGGTGCAGATCCGCGTCCGCGCCGTGGGTCTCAACCACATCGATGTGTGGGGCTTCCGCGGCATGGCTTTCGCCAAGCGCAGGCTGCCGCTCGTGGTGGGCGCCGAGGCCTCAGGCGAGATCGCGGCGCTCGGCGCCGGCGTCAGCGGCTTCGCGCCGGGCCAGAAGGTCGTCATGTACGGCGCCCGCACCTGCGGCGAGTGCCGCGCCTGCCGGGACGGCCGCGACAATCTCTGCGAGAATGTCGGCGGCATCATGGGCTTCCATGTCGACGGCTTCGCGCAGGAGCGCGTCACCATGCCGGCCCGGCTGGTCGTTCCCGTGCCGGAAGGCGTCTCGTTCGAGGACGCCGCCTGCGCGCCGATCGCCTTCGGCACCGTGCAGCACATGCTCTTCGACAATGCGAAGCTCGAGCCCGGCGAGACCATCCTCGTCCATGCGGGCGGCTCCGGGATCGGCACGGCCGCGATCAAGATGGCGAAGGCCCTCGGCTGCACCGTCATCACGACCGTGGGCGACGACGAGAAGGGCGAGAGGGCGAAGGCGCTCGGCGCCGACCACGTCATCAACTACCGCACGGAGCGCTTCGAGGGCGAGGTCCGCAAGCTCACCAAGCGCAAGGGCGTCGACGTGGTGTTCGAGCATGTGGGCGCCGAGACCTGGAACGGCTCGCTCCTGTCCCTCAAGCGCGGCGGACGCCTCGTCACCTGCGGCTCGACCTCCGGCGTGTCGGCCACCATGAACCTCATGCAGCTCTTCCAGCAGCAGTACCGGATCTTCGGCTCCTTCGGCTGCTCGATGCGTAACATCCGCCAGTCGCTCCAGAAGATGGCGGAAGGGCTCACGCCGGTGATCGACTCGGTGTTTCCGCTCGAGGACTTCGCCAAGGGCCTCGAGCGCCTCGAGAGCCGGCGCGTGTTCGGCAAGATCATTGTCACGATCTAGGGCGTCGGGTTTTCTCTCCGCCTCGTCATGCCTCTGCGCAAACACTCCCGGTTCATACCGGCCTGGCTCGACGCCGTTCTCGAAGGCTTGGCCGAGGCGGTGATGGTCGGGCTCGTGCGGGCCGTGTTCGCGCTCGCCCGTGCCTTGGGTCCGGACCGCTCCAGCGACATCGGCGGGGCGATCGCCCGGCGGCTCGGGCCGCTCCTGCCCTCGCACCGGACGGCCCGGGCCAATCTCAAGGCAGCCTTCCCGGAGATGGATCGGGAGCGCATCCGCGAGATCCTCCTCGGGGCGTGGGAGAATCTCGGCCGCACCGGCGCGGAGTACGCTCATCTTTCCGTGTTGTTCGATTACGAATACGGCTCCGACCAGGTCGGGCGCGTCGAGGTCGAGGGCATCGAGCACTTCATCGCCCTGCGCGACGACGGGCGGCCAGGGATCATCTTCTCCGCGCATCTCGCCAATTGGGAGCTGCCGGCCATCTGCGCCGCGCGATACGGCCTCGAGGCCACGGCCGTGTTTCGCGCCCCGAATGTGCGGGCCGTCGCCCGCGCCGTCCATGAGGTGCGCAGCCAGACCATGGGCGGGCTGGAAGCCGCGCGGCAAGGGGCCGCCTTCGCCATGCAGGGCGTGCTCGAGCGCGGCGGGCACCTCGGCATGCTGATCGACCAGCATTTCACGCGCGGCGTCCTCGTCGATTTCTTCGGCCGGCCGGCCCTCACCAACCCGATCCTGGCGAAGTTCGCGCGCGCCTTCGATTGCCCAGTGCATGGCGTACGCGTGGTGCGCCTGCCGGGCCACCGCTTCCGCATCGAGCTCACCCCGCCCCTCGATCTGCCGCGCGACGAGAAGGGCCTCATCGACGTTCAAGGGGCCATGCAGGCGATGACGCGCGTGGTCGAGGGCTGGATTCGCGAGCACCCGGAGCAATGGCTATGGATGCATCGGCGCTGGCGGGTTCACGCCTCTCACACGAGCCTCAAGGCAACGTGACTTTCGCCCCGGCATGCCTTCGTGTTGAGTGAAGCATGGCCTTCAGATCGACGATTTGGCTGGCGGCTCTTCTTTCCGCCGCCTTCGCCCCTTCGGCGCCTGCCTCGGACACGCCGCGCGCGGTGGTGGAGCTGTTCACGAGCCAAGGCTGCTCGTCCTGTCCGCCGGCCGATCGCGTGCTCGCCGAGTTCGCCCGCGAGCGGGATGTGGTCGCGCTCACGCTGCCGGTCGACTACTGGGACTATCTCGGCTGGAAGGACACCCTCGCCTCGCCCGTCTTCAGCGCGCGCCAGCGCGCCTACGGCTATGTGCGCGGCGACCGCCAGGTCTTCACGCCGCAGATGGTCGTGAACGGCGGCCCCGTCTGCATCGGCTCCGACCGCGAGCAGGTGGAGGAGAAGATCGTCGAGGCGTCGACCGGCGACCGGCTGCCGGTGGCGATCCGGCTCGCCGAAGAAGGCGCCATGCTGACGATCGCCGTGGCCGGCCAGGACGGCCGCCCGGATGTGCCGGCCGCCGCGGAGGTGTGGGTGCTCCCCGTCATGCGCGAGCGCGAGGTCACGATCACAAAGGGCGAGAACCGCGGCAAGCTCATGCGCTACGTGAATGTGGTGCGCAGCCTCCTGCGCATCGGCTCCTGGTCCGGAGCGCCGGCCCGCTACGAGATCCCGCTCGCGACGGCCCGGCCGCCCGAGGCGGACTCCTATGTCGTGCTGCTCCAGGAGACGCGCGGCGTGAAGCCTGGCCGGATCCTGGGCGCCGCCAAGGGACCGGGGCTCTGACGCAGGCTCCTCGCCGGGCGGCTCATCGCATCTCGGCCGCAACAAGCTGGCCTTCGGAGCACATCTGCGCTAGCTCCTCCCCATGACCCGCCGGCTCATCAGCACTGGCTCGACTTTCGAGACAACCTTCGGCTACTCCCGCGCCGTCGTGCAGGACCCTTTCGTCTTCGTGGCCGGGACGACGGGCTATGACTACGCCACGATGGCGTTGCCCGAGAGCGTCGAGGCGCAGACGCGCAATTGCTGGGCGACGATCGCGCGGGTTCTCGCCGAGGCCGACGCTTCCTTGAGCGACATCGTGCGGGCGGTGTACTACGTCGCCAACCGCAAGGACGTGGAACCGGTGCTGCTGATCTGCGGCGAAGTCCTGGCGCAAATCCGGCCAGCCAGCACCCTCGTCATCGCGGAGCTGCTGAGGCCCGAAATCAAGGTCGAGATCGAGGTGACGGCGATGCGGCGGCCTCCCTGAGCCGCTTGCCAAGGCAGGGGACGCGCGCCTAAAGGCAAGGACCTTTGCGCGTCGCAAGCGCCGCCGGAGCAACGGCGTGCCTGCGACATGCCGGCAGCCGGCGCCGCGACCCGGATGGCGCGCTCCTTCACGATCGAGAGGACCTCCATGGCCAGCTACAAGCTCCTCCTCCTCCCCGGCGACGGCATCGGGCCGGAGGTGATGCGCGAGGTCGAGAAGCTGATCGCCTGGTTCCGGGCACAAGGCATTGCCGGCTTCGAGACCGAGACCGACCTCGTTGGGGGCGCCGCCTACGATGCCCACAAGGTCGCGATCAGCGACGAGGCGATGAGGCGGGCGCAAGAGGCGGATGCGGTCCTGTTCGGGGCCGTCGGCGGCCCGAAATGGGCGGATGTTCCTTACGAGCACCGCCCCGAGGCGGGCCTCTTGCGCCTGCGCAAGGAGCTCGGCCTTTTCGCCAATCTGCGCCCGGCGATCTGCTATCCGGCCCTCGCCGACGCCTCCTCGCTCAAGCGCGAGGTGGTGGAGGGCCTCGACATCGTCATCGTGCGCGAGCTCACCGGCGGCGTCTATTTCGGCGAGCCGAAGGAGATCGTGACGCTCGAGAACGGCCAAAGGCGGGCCGTCGACACCCAGCTCTACACCACCGGCGAGATCGAGCGCATCGCCCGCGTCGCCTTCGAGCTCGCCAAGAAGCGGCGCAACAAGGTCTCTTCGGCCGAGAAGCACAACGTCATGAAGAGCGGCGTCCTGTGGAAGCAGGTCGTCACGCAAGTGCACCAGGCCGAGTACCCGGAGGTGGAGCTCGAGCATGTGCTCGCCGACAATTGCGGCATGCAGCTGGTGCGCTGGCCGAAGCAGTACGACGTCATCGTCTGCGACAACCTGTTCGGCGACATCCTCTCGGATGTGGCCGCGATGCTCACGGGCTCGCTCGGCATGCTTCCCTCCGCCTCCCTCGGGGCGGAGGATGCGAAGACGGGTCAGCGCAAGGCGCTGTACGAGCCGGTGCACGGCTCGGCGCCGGACATCGCCGGGCGCGGCCTTGCCAACCCGATCGCCATGATCGGCTCCTTCGGGATGGCCTTGCGCTACTCCTTCGGCCTGACCGACGCGGCCGACCTGTTGGAGCGGGCGATCACCGAGGCGCTCGCCTCGGGGCTGCGCACCAAGGACATCGCCGCTCCGGGCACGAACGCGGTCGGCACTTCCGAGATGGGCGACGCCGTCATCAGGGAGCTGGAACGGCTGTCGCGCTGAGCTGCGCCGTCTTGCACGGCCGGGTCATCGGCCGTGGCCGCGAAGACCTGGCCGATCATCACGAGCGTCGGCCCCGGCCCGTCCGGCAGGCCGTGGCCCGACGCGAGCCCGCCGACGCTCGTCCGCTCGATCCGCTCGTTCTCCCGCGCCACGTTGCACATGGCCACCGCGGGCGTGGAGGCAGGAAGCCCCTCGGCGATCAGGCGGCGGGCAAGAGCGGATGCGGTCCTGCGGCCCATATAGATGCAGGTGGTCGCCCGCCGGTCGGCGAGCGCCGCGAAGTCGAGGTCGTGCGGCAGGCCGCCATCGCGCCCATGCCCGGTCACGAACTGCACCCGCTGCGCGTGACGGCGATGCGTGAGCGAGGCATGCAGCGCCGCGGCCGCACCCTGCGCCGCCGTGATGCCGGGAACGACCTCGACCGGGACTCCGGCCGCGCGGCAGGCTTCGATCTCCTCCCCGGCGCGTCCGAAGATGCCGGGATCGCCGCTCTTCAGCCGCACCACGCGCTTGCCCTGTCGCGCGAGCCCGACCATCAGCCGGTTGATGTCCTCCTGACGGCAGGAGGGCCCGTGGCCCTTCTTGCCGACCAGCATGGTCTTGGCCTCCCGCCGCGCCAATTCCAGAACGTCCTGCGAGACGAGGTCGTCGTAGAGGACGACGTCCGCCGATTGCAGCGCGCGCACGGCCCTCAGCGTCAAGAGATCGGCGCTTCCCGGACCCGCCCCCACGAGCGTGACCTCGCCGCGCCCCGCGGCGGCGTCGGCCTCAGGGGCAGCCGCCAGGAGCGCGCGCAGGTCGCCCTCGCATGGCGCCTCGTCGAGCCGGGCCAGCGCCATCTGCGTGAAGCGTTCCCACAGGCGACGGCGCGCATCGATGGAGCTGGAAGCGGCCTGGATGGCGGGCCGCCAGGCCTTCGCCGCCTCGGCCCAGCGCTTCAGTCCTTTGGGGACCACCGCCTCGATCTTGGCGCGCAGCCCTTGCGCGAGGCTCGGCGCCGCCCCGTCCGTCGAGATGCCGATGACGAGGGGCGAACGGTTGACGATCGAGCCGAAGGCGAAGTCGCACAAGGCCGGGCGGTCGACCACGTTCACGACGACGCCGGCGGCGCGGGCCACGGCGGCGAAGGTGGCCGCCTCGTCCTCTTCCGCGAAGGCGCCGACGGCCAGGGCCGCGCCTTCGAGATCCGAAGGCTTCCAGGCGCGCCCGTGGAGCCGGATGGTACCGCGGGGCGGGTCGGCGGCAACGGAGCGCAGGGTCGGCGCCGGGTGCTCGGCGAACACGTCGACCGTGGCGCCCGCTGCGGAGAGGAGCTCCGCCTTCCAGGCCGCCGCATCGGAGCCGCCGACGAGCACCACCCGCCGCTCCTCGAGCGCGAAGAACAGGGGCAGGCGGGCGAGAGGCTCCATCCGCGCCAGGCGGGTTTCGATGGGGGCGCGGGGCTCAGTAGACATCGGCCTGATAGCGCCCCGCCTTCTTGAGCCCGCTCACGAAAGCGAAGGCCTCGTCCGTGGTGCGAGCCCCGTGGCGGGCGACAATCTCGACGATGGCGCCCTCCACGTCCCTGGCCATGCGCTTGGCGTCGCCGCAGACATAGATGTGCGCGCCTTCGGTGATCCACTGCCAGAGCTCCGCGCCGACCTCGCGCATGCGGTCCTGGACGTAGTACTTCTGGGCGCCGTCCCGGGACCAGGCGAGGGAGAGCCGCGTCAGCACCTTGGCTTCCTTCAGGGCGTTGAGCTCGTCCCGGTAGAAGAAGTCGGTCGCTTGGCGCTGATGGCCGAAGAACAGCCAGTTCTTGCCCGGCGCGCCCGTCGCCTGCCGCTCCTGCAGGAAGGCGCGGAAGGGAGCGATGCCGGTGCCCGGACCGATCATGATGACCGGCGCCGCGGGATCCTTGGGCAAGCCGAAGTGGTGGGCCTTCTGGACATAGGCTTTGACCGCCTCGCCAGGCCTTGCGCGCTCCGCGAGGAAGGTGGAGGCAACGCCCAAGCGCTTGCGCTTTCCCACCACATAGCGGACGGCATCGACCGTCAGCGTCAGGCGGCCGGGCTCGGCCTTGGGCGAGGAGGAGATGGAATAGAGCCGTGGCTGCAGGGGCTCGAGCGCATGGACGAACGCCTCCGGGTGAGGCCGGATGCCGGTGAACTTCTGCAGGGCGGCGAGCACGTCGAGCTGGGCGGCATCCCCGTCCGGATCCTCGCCGCGGGCGAGCGCCCGCGCCTTTTCGCGCGCCTTGCCGCCCGAAATGTAGGAGAGGAGCTCGAAGAGCGCGTCGGGAGCGGCGCCGAGCGACAGCTCGTCATACAGCACCTCCCGCAAGGTCCGGCCGCGCACCTCGGTCGTGTGCGCCGCGCCCAGCATGGCAATGATCTGATCGACCAGGCCAAGATCGTTCTTCGGAAAGATGCCGAAGGAATCGCCGACCTCGTAGGACAGGCCGGTGGCCGAAAGGTCGAAGGCGATGTGCCAGGTGTCCTTCTCCGAACCCTCTCCGTTGAGGCGGCGACGGGACAGGAAGACCGCCTCGGCCGGGTTCTCGCGGGAGCGGCCGGGCTCTCCTGCCGCAAGGACGGCGGGGGCCGGCACCGCCTCCGGCTCAGGAGCCGACGTGCCGGCCGACGGCTCGACCTTGTCCAGCTCCTCGGCAAGCTGCTTCACGAGCCGCGTCGTCTCCTTGCCGCCCGGCGCGCAGAGGTTCAGGCGCTCCTCCTTCCTGAGGAAGATGGCGTTGGCGTAATCGGCGCAGTTGTAGCCGCACTGGCCGCAATCCTGCTGTGCCATCGCCGCCATGAGGCGCTGCGGCAGCGGCCGGCTCGCCGCAAGCTGCATGCGCTCCTGAGCGGGCATCGCAGGATCGTGCCAGGGCGCGTCGTCGTTGCTCGCGAGCGCCGGGCCGGAGTCAAGGCCGGGAAGGAGCGCTTGCGCCTCGCCCGCGGAGAGCGCCGTGACGCCGATCGCGTGCGGCGCGAGCGCCGCGGTGAGGAAGCCCGACAGCCAGACGCGCTGCTCCGGCGTGAAGGGCGCTGTCTCCGGGATGAGAAAGGTGGGCGCCGGAACGGGTTGCACGCTCACGACAGCGCCTCCGCGGCCATGCGCTTCAGCGCCTCGACCTCGTGGCGGCGCGTGAAGGCGTGGAAGCTCTCCTCAGGGTGGGCGCGGTTCGCGAGATAGGCCCTGAGCAGGCCTTCCACGTGACGGGGCGCGTCTTCCGCCTTGACGTCGGGATAGATCAGCTGGGCGATGGCGGCGTCGCTGCCGAACCCGCCGCCCACATGGATGTGATAGCCCTCGACCTGGTCCTCGTCGCCGACCGTGACCTTGGCGCCGACGAGCCCGATGTCGCCGATGTAGTGCTGGGCGCAGGAATTGGGACAGCCAGTGAGGTGGATGTTGACCGGCTGATCGAGGGTGAGCCTCGCCTCCACATGGTCGGCGATGGCGAGCGCGTGGCCCTTGGTGTCGGAGTTGGCGAACTTGCAGCCGCGGTTGCCCGTGCAGGCGACGAGGCCCGCGCGGACCGCGCTCACCGTCCAATCGAGCCCGATGGCCTTGAGATGCGCCTTGACGTCCTCGACCCTGTCGTCGGGGACGCCGGAGACCAGGAGGTTCTGCCAGACGGTGAGGCGCAGATCCCCGTCGCCCGCCTCGCGCGCGATCGCCGCCACGACCCGCATCTGCTGCGCGGTCATCCTGCCGACCGGAAGCGCGACGCCGACCCAGTTGAGGCCGGGCTGCTTCTGCGGATGCACGCCGATATGGGCGAGACGGTCATAGGCGGGCCGCGGCTTGAGATCGGCCGCATCGATGCGGGTGAGCTTCGCCCCGAGCTTCTCCTCGACAGCGGCGAGGAACCTGTCGAAACCCCATTCGTCGATGAGGTATTTGAGCCGCGCCTTGTTGCGGTTCGTGCGGTCGCCATGGTCGATGAAGACGCGCACGACCGCGTCGGCCACCCGGACGGCCTCGTCGGGCACGACGATGACGCCGGTGTCGCGGGCGAAGTCCCGATGGCCGGTGATGCCGCCGAGCGCGAGGCGGTAATAGACGCCGGCAGCCACCGGCGCCCCCTCGCGCGCTTCGACAGCCTGGAAGCCGATGTCGTTGGTATCCTCGAGGGTGTGCACGAGGCCGCCGCCGTCGAAGGCGACGTTGAACTTGCGTGGCAACCCGTACATCGCGCGGTTGTTGAGGATGTGGTGGTGCCAGGCGCGGGCGTGGGGCCTGGTGTCGAGGAGCTCGTAAGGGTCGATCCCGGCGGTCGCGGAGCCGGTCACGTTGCGGATGTTGTCCGCGCCCGAGCCCTTGGCGATGATGCCGATGTCGGCCAGAGCTTCAACGACGGCCGGCCCGTTCCGCGGCGCGATCTCGCGGATCTGCAGATTGGCTCGCGTGGTGACATGGGTGTAGCCGCCCCCGTAACGCTCGGCGAGGTCGGCGATGGCGGCGAACTGCCAATGGGTGAGGATGCCGTTGGGGATCCGGAGCCGGCACATATAGCTGTCCTGCGTCGGCGCGACGTAGAACAGGCCGTGGTAGCGCCAGCGGAAATTGTCCTCCGGCTTCGGTTTGGCGCCGGCGAGCGCCTCGGCCTTGAGCCGGGCGTAGGCGTCGAGCGGATGCTCCGCCTCCTTCCACCTTTCCTGGTCGACGAGCTTCTTGCCTGCCCGTTTCGTGCGCTGCTGCGCCAGGAGCTGGGGCGCATCCGGCCCGGTCGGCTCGGCTGGCTCGGGCGCGCCGCCGCTCGGCGCGGAGCCGGCAAGGCTCCGCACCGCCGCCGCGCCCGAGGCGAAGCCCTCGAGCCAGCGCTTCTGTTCGGCCGAGAATTCGACTCCCACGGCAGCCCCCTACTCGGCCGGCGCCGGGCGGGGCGCCAGGACAGCCGCCGGCTTCTTCGCCACCAGCCAATAGGCGCCCGCCATGAACAGGGTTCCGGCAATGGTGTTGCCGAGCGTGACCCAGAACAGGTTCCACAGCATCCCCGACCAGGTCACAGCCTCAGGGTGGGGCGAGAGCAGCGCGACCCCGAACAGGGTCATGTTGGCGACCGAATGCTCATAGCCCGAGGCGATGAAGGCCAGCAGGCACCAGGCGATTGCCACCATCCGGGCGGCCTCGTTGGCGATGCGGACCGACATCCACAGGGCGAGGCAGACGAGCCAGTTGCACAGGATGGCGCGACACAGGAGCGGCAGCGCCTCCATGTTCATCTTGGCGGCGGCCGCCTTGTAGATGAGCTCGCTCGACGCGGTCGTGATGAGGCCGCCTCCGCCCAGGACGAAGAGGCCCGCGAGCATCAACGCGCCGGCGAGGTTGCCGAACCAGCTCGCCGCCCAGACGCGACCAAGCGCGTCCCCGGAGGCCCGCCCCTCGAGCACCGCAAGCGGCATGCTCATGGTGAGGCCGGTGTAGAGATCGGCGCCCGCAAAGACCACAAGGATCAGGGCGAGCCCGAAGGTCGCCCCCATGGCGAGGGGCCGCACGCTCGGATCGATCACCGAGCCGACACTGAAGATGAGAAGAATGCCGAAGCCGACATAGATGCCGGCCATCATCGAACTCACCCCGAACCCGAGGGGGTTCTCGGCAAGGAAGCGGGCCTTGGCGGCCCCGGTCTCTGCAAGCTTGTCAATCGCCTCTGCGGACATCGATGCTCCTCCGGTGCATCGATCGTCCTGCATCCCGCGTGCCAATTGGGGAACGCGACGACTCCCAGGGCGTTCCGTGACGGTCGGCGGACCGCATCCGCGCCTCTGGCGGTTGCCTAGCCAGCCTGCGCCAATTTTGTGCAGTGCGGAACGGCGCGCCGGCCGAGCCTCGATCCGGGTCCGGTCCGCAGGCCCGCGCCAGGCGGGAAGGGCGGGCTCAAGCGGACCCGCACGAACTCGGCAAAGCGGTTATTCGAGCGGCCCGAAGGGGTTGCGTCCGCCCACAAAGGGGGCGTTGGTGATCGGGTCCGGCAGAACCCCGCCGCCGAAGCGGTCCTTTTGGCCGATATAGGGAGGCGACAGGAGATAGGATGCGGTCTGCCCGCGCGCCCCAGCCGGGTTGTCGAGCGCTCCCGGCCTCACGACCGTGCCGGCGTCGAGGAAGCTGCGCGGCCGCACATTGAGGATGAGAAAACCGTCGCTGGTGCGGCGGGACTGCGCTTCGGCGGGAGCGGCAGCGAGCGCGGCAAGGGCCAACGCGGCGAGGGCGACAGGACGGCGCATGATGGATTCCTTCGATGAGGCGGCCGAACGGCCAAGCTACGCCTGAACCAATGAATGCTCTGCGACAGGAATGAAAGGCTTGGCCGCTTCAAAAGTTCCGGAACGCGCGCTTGTCAGCCGACGCGCCGGCGCGCTTTACTCTCGGCAGGCCGGCGGCCGACGCAGCCCGGCGAGAGCGGAGGGGAGGACGCGATGACGGGCACCAAGGTGAGGACCCTCGAGGAGCTTTATCGGGACGATCCGGAGCGGGCCGACGCGCTCGTCTTCGGGCGTCGGACCGGAGCAAGCCGGCGCGGCTTTCTCAACGGCGCGGGACTGGCCGCCATGGGGGCCGCGGTCGGCGGTGCGATCCCCTTCTCGGCCAACATGCCGGCCGGGCTTGTCCCGGCGGCCCTCGCCCAGCCCTCCGCCTCCCCCTCGGGCAACCAGGGGGCGCCGAAGGGTCCGCAGCCGCTCGAGTTTCCCGGCAAGGACAAGGGCCTCGTCGTGCTTGGCGATCGCCCGCTCGTCGCGGAGACGCCCGAGCATCTGCTGGATGACGAGACGACGCCGATCGCGAAATTCTTCATTCGCAACAACGGGCAGATCCCCGAGGCGGCCGCCGACGCCGATGCGTGGACGATCACCGTCGATGGGGAGGTCAACACCACGCTCGCGCTGACCTTAGGCGAGCTGAAGCGCCGCTTCCAGCCGAGGACCTATCGCATGGTCCTCGAATGCGGCGGCAATGGCCGGTCCTTCTTCTCGCCCGAGGCGCGCGGCAACCAGTGGACCAATGGCGGCGCGGGCTGCGCCGAATGGACCGGCGTGCCGCTCTCCGAGGTCCTGAAGGCGGCGGGGCTCAAGGACACGGCGAAATACACCGGCCACTACGGCGCGGATCCCCATCTGTCGGGCGACGCCTCGAAGGAGTCGATCTCGCGCGGCATGCCGATCGCGAAGGCCATGGAGGAGCACAGCCTCGTCGTCTTTGCCATGAACGGCGAGCCCCTGCCCAACATCCACGGGGGCCCGGTACGGCTCGTCATCCCCGGCTGGCCGGGGTCGCTGTCGCACAAGTGGCTGACGCGGATCTGGGTCAGGGACCGCGAGCATGACGGCCAGGGGATGAAAGGCACCTCCTACCGCGTGCCGATCAAGCCGATGATCCCGGGCGGCAAGGCGGACGAGAGCAACTTCAGGATCCTCGAGTCGATGCCGGTGCGCGGCATCATCACGGCCCCGGCGAACGGCGCCCGCCTTCCCGCCGGTACGCGCGAGGTGAGGCTGCGCGGCGCGGCCTGGGCCGGCGATCTTTCCGTTGCCAAGGTCGACGTTTCCAACGATTTCGGCGCCACCTGGACCGCGGCGACGCTCAAGCCGGTCAAGAACCGTTACGACTGGCACCGCTGGGAGGCGGCGCTGCCGCTCCCCTCGGACGGATATTACGAGCTCTGGGTGCGGGCGACCGACTCAAATGGGCGCATGCAGCCCCATGTGGCCGGGAACTGGAACCCGCAAGGCTATGGCGCGAACCCGATGCACCGGGTGGCCGTCCTGGTCGGCTGAGCGGAGCCTGAGGTGTCGGGGCGACGGGGCTCTCGCAGCGCGCTGTGGCTCGCCCTCATCGCGTGCGGGATGCTCGCCGGTGCGGCGCAAGCGCAGGCGCCCGCCTTCATGCCCTCGCAGGAAACGCCCGAGAGCCTCCCCGAGGGCCCCGGCCGCGAAGAGACGTTCTATGCCTGCACGGCCTGCCACAACTTCAAGCTGGTGGCGGCGCAGGGCCAGACGCGGGCGCAATGGAACGACACCCTCACCTGGATGACCGAGCGCCACAACATGGCCGATATCCAGGGCGCCGACCGCGAGCTCATCCTCGACTATCTCGCCCAGCACTACCCGCCCCGCGCGCCCGCCCGCGCGGGCGGCTGGCGCAACCCCTTCGCGCAATAGCCCTCCTCCCGTGCTAAGGCGCGGCCCGTTCGCCCTCCTCTGTCAGGCGCGCCGGCGCTTTGGCGGCGGCGCGAGCGGGCGGCAGGCCTCGGGACGGTGTTGGTCGGCGAGCGCGAAGAGGCCGATCAGCGCCGGATCGGCCGACCCGGCCGCGGGCAAGAGCGCGAGCCCGTCGATGAGGCAGACGAGCCCTTCCCAGGGAAGCGGGCGCTCCGGCGGCGCGCAGTACCAGCCATGGACGGCCAGGACCCTTTCCGCTTGGAAGCGGAACGCGAGGCAGGCGCGCTCGATGCTGTCGGCGAGGACGACTTGCGCGACCTCGGCCGGACCGAATTTGGTGGAAACCGCGACGGCTTGGGCGGATTTGAGCACGCCAAGACCTGCCTCCCCGGCCCGCCGAACAAGGTCGAGGTAGAAGGAGGCCGCCGGCGGCGCGCCGCGATAGAGGGTGAGCCGCAGATAGGGGTCCTCGCTCTCGAAGACGCCGAAGACGAGCTTGTCTTCGCGACGCCCCGCCGCATCGAGCCGGGCCTCAAAGCGTCGCTGCAGGCCCTTCAGCTCGGCGGCCTCAACGGCGAAGCTGGGCGAAGCGTCGTCGAGGGACGTCCATCGCGGCGGCGGCGCGACGAGACGGGCGGGAGCGACCGACAGGGGCGCCGCGACATGGTCGGAGGCAGGGCGAGGACCCCGCGCAAGCCCGGCAAGCCCCGCGATCACCGCCGCGGCGCCCGCCATCGCCCGCAGCCAGGGCACGCGACGCCACGCCGCCTCGCGACCGAGGCCCGCCGTCAGCGATAGGGACGTCTCGCGCGACACTGGCCGCCCTGTCCTGCCTGCCGCGTCTTCGGCGCGGCGTTCACCTGGACGGAACGATTCGCGCCCTTTGATTTAGCGGCCGGTTACGACGGGCGCCGCGCCGCCGATCAGCGTGAAGAGGAGGTTACGGCGCCCGGTTAAGCCAGCACGATGTCGAAGGTCCCTGCGAGGGCGCCGCCTTCGATGCCGTTCGCCGGCTCGAGCCTCACCGTCACGGCCTGCCGCTCGGCAGGCCGCAGGCTGCGATAGAGCCCATCGCCTTCGTTGCGCGGCTCGCCGGCCACATACATCTGGGTGACCAGTTCGCGACGGCCCGGGGCCGTGACGACGAAATGGATGTGGGGCGTGCGGCCAGGATAAGGCACCGGACGGATGGTGCGGAAGCGATAGGCGCCGTCCGGCCCGCTCGTCGTCCGCCCATAGCCCTGGAAGGCCGTGTCGCGGGGACGTGGACCCGCATCGCCCGGATGGAGGTAGCGGCCACGGGCGTCGCACTGCCAGATCTCGACGGTGGCGCCCGCGATCGGCCGACCGTCGAGCCCGAGGACCCGGCCCATCACATGGGTCACCGTTCCCTCCGCGCGCGCCGCGCTTCCGCGCAGGACCACGAGATCATGGTCCACATCGGGCGGGAACTGGACCGGATAGAAGGGACCAGGCGTCTGCCGGGGCGTGGCGACGAGAGCTCCCTGGGCGAGGGCGAGCGGCGAGGGCAGCAGGAGGCCTCCGGCAGCGGCCAAGCCGCCGAACAGGAAGCGACGGCGGCCCATGGCCGGGGTGGCGAGCAGGATCATCGCGGCGCCTCCGTGTCGTCGTTCCGGAGCGGCTGAAGGAGCATGCGGTCGAGGCGCAACTCCTTCGGATCCCGGAACAGGGGGATGCCGATCGTCATGCCCTCATGGCCGGCGCGCGGCCGCGGGCGGTAGGTGCCGAACAGGCGGTCCCACCAGGGCAGGTTGAAGCCGAAATTGGAGTGCGTTTCCTTGGGTTCGATCGAATGATGGACCCGGTGCATGTCGGGGGTGACCACGATCCAGCGCAGGATGCGGTCGACGCGCTCGGGCAGCCCCACATTGCCGTGATTGAACATGGAGGTGGCGTTGAGCAGCACCTCGAAGACCAGAACCGCCACCGCCGGCGCGCCGAGCGCCGCCACCGCTGCGAACTTCAGGAGCATGGACAGCACGATCTCGACCGGGTGGAACCGCACCCCGGTCGTGACGTCGAACTCGAGATCGGCGTGATGCATGCGGTGGAGTCGCCAGAGAGCGGGCACCGCATGGAAGAGAACGTGCTGCAGATAGATGACGAGATCGAGGAGGATGACCGCAGCTGCCATCTCGACCCAGATCGGCAGGGCAAGATGGTTGAAGAGGCCCCAGCCTCGCGCTTCGCACACAAGAGCGAAGCCGACGGCAGCCGTCGGGAACAGCAGGCGCACCAGGAGCGTGTCCACCACGACGACGCCGAGATTGCTAGGCCAGCGGCGCAGACGCCCGATCTCCTGGTCCCGCTTGGGGGCGAGGAGTTCCCATGCCGCCATGGCGGCGAACACCCCCGCGAAGGCGGCAAGACGGATCAGCGGCTCCGCCTCGAGCAATGCATCGGTCATCAACAGAGCCCGGCTCGACAATGAGGGGCACTCTAGCGCCTGGCGCCCGCAAGACCAATCAAAGGCAAGAGAGGGACCCCGGGCTTCAGCCCCGCACCTCGACCGATGCAGCCCTTGACAGGATGCGGCGCTTGGTGTTGCTCGATCACGGTTACGGGCTCCATCGAGCCGAAGCACCGGAAGGCAGGACAGATTCCGTGGCGGCGCTGTCGAAAACGAAAGCGAAAACCGTCGTGACGGCCAAGGCGTCGACGCCGGCCGCTTGAGCCCTTTCTCGTCCCTGGCCCCCCTCCCCGAGCCGCGACGGGAGGGCAAGCCTCGAAGAGGCTTCCTCAGTCCCCGGGGAGAGAACCGATCAGGAGAACAGCCATGGGTTACAAGGTCGCCGTCGTTGGAGCGACAGGCAATGTCGGACGCGTGATGCTCGACATCCTTGACGAGCGCGCCTTCCCGGCCGACGAGGTCGTGGCGCTCGCCTCCCGCCGCAGCCAAGGGGTGGAGGTCTCCTACGGGGACCGGCGCCTGAAGGCCAAGGCGCTCGACACCTACGACTTCTCGGACGTGGACATCTGCCTGATGTCGGCCGGGGGCGACGTGTCCCGGGAATGGGCGCCGCGGATCGCGGCGCAGGGAGCGGTGGTGATCGACAACTCCTCCGCCTGGCGCTACGACCCCGACGTGCCTCTGGTGGTGCCTGAAGTGAACGCCGAGGCGGTGCGCGATTTCAAGAAGAAGAACATCATCGCCAATCCCAACTGCTCGACCGCCCAGCTCGTCGTGGCGCTCAAGCCCCTGCACGACGCCGCCAAGATCAAGCGGGTCGTCGTCGCCACCTACCAATCCGTGTCCGGCGCGGGCAAGGAAGGCGAGGACGAGCTCGACCGTCAGACGCGGGCGCTCTACTCGCTGCAGCCTGTCGAGCAGAAGAAGTTTCCAAAGCGCATCGCCTTCAACCTGATCCCCCATATCGACGCGTTCATGGAGGACGGGTCGACGAAGGAGGAGTGGAAGATGGTCGCCGAGACCAAGAAGATCCTCGATCCGGCGATCAAGCTCACCGCCACCTGCGTGCGCGTGCCGGTGTTCGTCGGCCACTCCGAGGCGGTGAACGTGGAATTCGAGCGCCCCATCACGGCGGACGAGGCCCGCGAGATCCTGCGCTCGGCGCCCGGCGTGATGGTGATCGACACGCGCGAGCCTGGCGGCTACATCACCCCCCACGAGGCCGCGGGGGAGGACGCCACCTATGTGTCGCGGATCCGCGAGGACATCACCGTCGAGAACGGCCTCTCCTTCTGGTGCGTCTCGGACAATCTGCGCAAGGGCGCGGCCCTCAATGCGGTGCAGATCGCCGAAACGCTGGTGAACCGGCGGCTCCTCACCCCAAGGCAGAGGGCGGCGTAGCGCCGCGTGCCCCTCACTTCTCGCTTCGAGGAAAGGTGGGGATGGCGGCGCCCTTCGTCCTTTAGGCGGCCTTCACATCGCTGAGGAAGCCTTGCAGCTCGCGGCGCAGGTCGCCCGAATGGCGGGCGACGTCGCGGGCCGCCTCGAGCACGCGGCTTGCCGCTTCCCCCGCTTCGCGCGCAGCGCCCTTCAGACCATGCATGCTGGCCGAGACCTGCTGCGTGCCGGCCGCGGCCTGCTGCACGTTGCTGGCGATCTCCTCGGTCGCCATGCCCTGCTCGTCCATGGCCGCCGCCACGGCGACAGCCGTCTCGTTCATCGCGGCGATCACGGCGGCGACCTCCCGGATGGCGGCGACGGCGCTCGTCGTGGATGCCTGGATCTGTTCGATCTGGCCGGCGATCTCGTTGGTCGCGGCCGTCGTCTGGTTGGCAAGGGCTTTCACTTCGCTCGCCACCACCGCAAAGCCCTTCCCCGCTTCGCCCGCCCGCGCCGCCTCGATGGTGGCGTTGAGCGCCAGGAGATTGGTCTGCGAGGCGACGCCGCTGATCAGCGCCACCACGCTGCCGATCTTCTGCGTGGCGGCGGCAAGCTCCTGGATGATGGCGTCGGCGCGCTCGACGTTCTCGACCGCGCGGGAGGCGGTGGAGGAGGAATCCTGCATCTGGCGCGTGATCTCGCGGATGGAGGCCGCAAGCTCCTCGGTGGCGGCCGCCACGGTCTGCACGTTCAAGGAGGTCTGGTCCGCGGAGGCAGAGGCGCCGCCCGCCTGACGGCTCGTCTCCTCAGCGGTGTCGGTGAGGGATCGCGCGGTCGCCTCCAGCTCGTCCGATGACGCCGACAGGGCTTGCGTGAAGCCGCCGACCGACGCCTCGAACCGCGCGAGGAGCGCATCGAGGGCCTGCGCCCGGCGAAGCCTCGCCTGCCCCTCGCGCGATGCCGCCTCGTCCAGGGCCTGCTTCTCGACCAGGGCCTCCTTGAAGACGTGCACCGCGTCCGCGATCGAGCCGATCTCGTTGTTCTCCCCGCGGTGAGGGATGTCGACGGCCAGGTTGCCGGCGGCGAGCGCACGCATGGGAGCCACCACCGACGCGATGCCCCGGCCGATGCTCCGGATCAGTCCCCAGGCCGCCGCAAGCGCGAGGAGCAAGGTGAGCGGCAGGCTGATCGCGAGGCCCTTGAGGGTCGCGGCCGCCGCCGCGTCAGCCCGCCGGTTCGCGGCATCCGCCCCTCGCGTCTTGATCTGCACGATGGCTTCCGCCGCCGCGATCGCCTTGGCGGCCGGCGCGGCGGCAGTCTCGTTGTAGAACTTCGCCGCGGCTTCCTTGGCGTATTGGCGCGAGTAGGTGAAGATGTCCTTCAGCGCCTCCTGGTAGGCCTGCCAGTGGGATTTGAAGGCTTCGAGGGCCGCCTTCTCTTCGGGCGATGCGATGCGGCGTTCGAGCTCCCCCTGCACCGTGGCGGCGGCCTTCAGGGCCTCCGCATAGCGCTTCTCGGCCTCGGCCATGCTCTCCTCATCGGAGGCGAGGATGTGACCGAACACGGCGTCGCGAACCCCGCCCATGCTCGCCTCGAGCATCGTCGCCCAGCGCACCCCCGGCATCCAGTTGTGCTGCACCTCCCCCATCAGGCCGTGAATGGTGCGGATGCTGTAGAGGTCGGACAGGCCCATCCCGATCATGGCCGCCATGAACAGGGACAGCACCGCCACGAGCTTGGCGCGGATGGACAGAGCGCCGAGCCTGAAGCCAAGCCTCGCGCCAGGTCCCGAGCCAAGTTCCAAGCCAGGTCTCGACATGCCACTCTCTTTCCTGCGGCGGTCCGCCGGCGTGGCGGGCGCATGCCTCAGGCTGCCGAGCATGGGAAGCGCTGGTTAATTCTTCGCCAAGGGGAAGGGCTGTTCCCGTTCGGGACGGCGTGGCAGCCCCTTCGGAGGCCTCGGCTTCCGAAGGGCGCTGGTCGGGTCCTGTTCCGTCAGGACCGGGGCAGAAGGCGCAACGCGAGGGGCCAGCCTTAAAGACAGTGGGGCAAGGGACGCCGGCCGAGAGGGGCGCCCGGCGCGGGATGGAACTCGCCGCTGTCGGGGTCCCGCAGGAGGAGAGTGCCGGTCGCCACGCCGAAATAGGCGCCATGGAGGGCGAGGCGTCCCTTCTCCACGAGAACCCTGATGCAAGGGAAGGTCATCAGGTTGCGCAGGCTGTTCTCGATGGAGGCGAGCTCCAGCTTGGCAAGATAGGCGGCGCGATCCCCTGAGGGCGGCCCGGCCCGCTCCGCCGCCGGGGCGATGAGGCTCATCCATTTTCCGATGAAGTCGCCAGGCGACAGCGGTTCGGCCTCGTCGGCGAAGGCGCGAATGCCGCCGCAGCGGGCGTGCCCGAGGACCACGATGTGCTTGATCTTGAGCGCCTGGACCGCGAACTCCAGGGCGGCGCTGGTGCCGTGATACTCTCCGTTCGGCTCGTAGGGCGGCACGAGATTGGCCACGTTGCGGACCACGAACATCTCGCCGGGGCTGGCGTCGAAGATCACCTCGGGCGAGACCCGGCTGTCGCAGCAGCCGATGATCATGATCTCAGGCGATTGCCCCTTTTCGGCGAGCGCCTCATAGCGCTCCCGCTCGCGGACGAGACGATCGCCGACGAAGGCCTGATAGCCGGAGAGAAGCCGTTCAGGAAACGAAGCCGTCATCCATCAACCTCACGATTGCTCGTTGAGAACCACGGGAGCCGCCGGAACCCGGCCTCCCACGACACTGCGCACAAGCTCGGTCAAGCGGCGCGGCTCCACATGGTCGGGCGTCGCCTCGAGCGCGGCGAGGGACCACCAGCGCACGTCCAGGACCGTATCCTCCTCGGTCGCGGCGAGCCTCCCGGTGTCGATCTGAGCCGAGGGAAGGCGCACCACGTAGTACCGCTCGCGGACATGGCGCTGGTTGCGGAACAGCCTGAGGGGCGTCTCGCGCCATGCGATGCAGGGGCCCAGCGCGGCATTCCTCGCGCCGATCTCCTCCTCAAGCTCGCGCAGGAGCGCCTGTTCGTGCGTCTCCCCCTCTTCGAGGCCGCCGCCGGGCGTGAACCAGAAGCGTTCGACGCCGGGTCGCAGCGGGTCGGGGTGCGCCGCCTGGTACTCGATCAGCAGCACGCGGCCGTCGGGATCGAGCACCAGGGCCCGGGCGGTGTCGCGCAGGGGAAGATCGCTCATGAGGCGAGCTCCGCAAGCCGTGCGAGATCCACATTGGCACCGCAGAGGAGCACCCCGACCCGCTCGCCGGGCCGCGGCCGATAGGCTCCCGAGAGGAGGGCGGCGAGGGCCGCTGCGCCGCCAGGCTCGACCGCCATGCGCCAATCGCGCCACAGGATCTCCTGGGCCTTGCGAATGGCGTCGTCGCTCACAAGCGCCACGTGATCGACCGCTTCGCGGCAGACCGCATAGACGCGCCCGCCCACATTGCGCGCGCCGAGGGAGTCGGCGGCGATCGAATCGACCGGCACGTCGACGGGCCCTCCCGCCAGAAGCGCCGCGTGCAGCGCGCGCGAGCCTTCGGGCTCGACGCCGACCACTTTCACCCGTCCTCTCCACCACGCCCCGATCCCGGCGATGAGGCCGCCGCCGCCGACGGCGACGAGAACCGTTTCGAGGTCGGGGGCCTCGTCCTCCCATTCGAGCCCTACGGTGCCCTGCCCGATGATGGTGGTGTCGGCATCGAAGGGGTGGACGCGCAGGGCTCCGCTGTCCGCCACATAGGCGTCGCACGCCTCTTGCGCGTCGGCATAGCGCGCGCCGCCGATGACGACCTCGGCGCCGTGCGCGCGAATGACCGCGATCTTCGCCGGGGCGGAGATCTCGGGGACGAAGATCCGGGCCCGAACGCCGAGCTGCCGGGCCGCATAGGCCACGGCCGCCCCGTGGTTGCCGCCGGAGGCGGCGGCCACCCCGGCCGCCGGAATGGGTTGGGAGAGAAGCGTGTTGAAGGCCCCCCGCGGCTTGAAGGAACCCGCGTGCTGGAGAAACTCCAGCTTGAGGCTCACAGGGCCCGCATGACCGAAGGCTCCATCCGGCGCACGGACGACCGGCGTGCGGCGCACGAAGGGCGCGATACGGCCGTGAGCGGCCCGAATGTCGTCGCGGGCGGCAGCCAGGAGCATGGCGTCCCAGTGGACGGCTTTGCCGACGAGGTCAAGCGTTCGGGCCGGTCTCTTGCCAGCTCATTCATATGATGATTATGTCCGCCGCCTTCTGAAGGGACGCGGCTTGGGCGCCTCTCACGATACCGTCGCCGAGACCATTGCCGGCTGGATCGTCAGCGCACGGTTTCCTGTCGGATCGGCGCTGCCCATCGAGCCGGAGATCTGCGCCGAGCTCGGCGTCAGCCGGACCACGGTCCGGGAGGCGCTGAAGACCCTGGCCGCCAAGGGGCTGGTGCGCGTCAAACCCCGGACCGGCACCCGGGTCCAGCCGCCGGACTGCTGGAACCTTCTCGATCCGAAGGTCGTCGAATGGCGGCTGAAGGCGCCGATCAGCCCCGCGCTCGTGTCCGACCTCGTCGAGCTGCGCCTTCTCATCGAGCCGGAGGCGGCGGCGCTGGCCGCCGAGCGGCGGGACGAGGCCGATGTGGCGCGCCTCACCGAGGCCTATCGGCGCATGGCGGCGGCCGTCGACGGCAAGGGCAGCTACATCGAGGCGGACCTTGCCTTCCATCAGGCGATCTTCGCCGCTGCGCACAACCAGCTCTTGTCGCAGCTCACCTCGGCCGTCGGCGCCGTCCTGCGGCTGTCCTTCGAGCTCTCCGTCTTGTCCATGGAGAGCGCCCGCGCTGCGCTGCCGGACCACCGCGCGGTTCTCGATGCGATCGCCGCGCGCCGTCCGGAGGCGGCTCGCGGCCTCCTCGTCAAGATCATCACCTCGGCCCGGGGCGACATCGAAGAGGGCCTGGCGCGCGCCAAGCGGCAAGGGGAGGCGATTCCAGCATGACCCGCGTCCTTCTCGACAAGCTGTTCAAGCTGTTCGAGCTCTTCATCGTGGCCTGCCTTGCCGCGATGGTGGCGATGGTGTTCGGGAACGCCATCCTGCGCAAGCTGTCCGAATACGGCCTCGTGCTCTTCGGCGGCGGCATCGACGTGTCGGAAGAGATGTCGCGCATCCTGTTCGTGTGGCTCACCTTCGTCGGCGCCGTGGTCGTGGCGCGCGAGAACGCGCATCTTGGCGTCGACACCCTGGTCGGCCTGTTCGGCGAGGTCGGGCGCAAGCTCTCGATGGCGATCTCGGACATGCTCGTCATCGTCTGCTGCGCCGTGTTCTTCTGGGGCACCTGGCGGCAGGCGCCGCTGCATATGAGCAACGTCGCCCCGATCACCGGCCTGTCGATGATCTGGGTCTATGGCTTCGGCTTCTTCGCCTCGATCGGCATGGGGCTGATCGCGTTCGCCCGCCTCGTGCGGATCGCGACCGGCCGCCTGGATCCGGAGGAGCTCAGGCATTTCGCCGGTGACTACGAGGGCGACGAGGCCCACACCATCAAGGGCAAGCTCGAATGACCGTTGCCGTCTTCCTCCTGTCGCTGTGCGGAGCGATGGCGCTCGGGGTGCCGGTCGCCTTCGCGCTCATCGTCTGCGGCCTCGCCCTGATGCTGTGGATGGGGATCTTCGACAGCCAGATCGTGGCTTTGAAGCTGATCGAGGGCGCCGACAACTTCCAGCTTCTTGCGGTACCCTTCTTCCTCCTCGCCGGCGAGCTCATGAACGCCGGCGGCCTGTCGAAGCGCATCGTCAACTTCGCCGTGTCGCTGGTCGGCCACATCCATGGCGGCCTCGGCTATGTGGCGATCTTCGCCTCGATCATCATGGCGTCGCTCTCGGGCTCGGCGGCCGCCGACACGGCGGCCATCGCTTCGATCCTGATCCCGATGATGCGCGATGCCGGCTATAACGTGCCGCGCGCCGCCGGCCTCATCGCCTCCGGCGGCATCATCGCGCCGGTCATCCCGCCCTCCATCGGCTTCATCATCTTCGGCGTCGCCGCCAATGTCTCGATCACCCAGCTCTTTCTCGCCGGCGTGTTCCCGGGCCTCCTCATGGGCCTGTCGCTCGTCGCCGCCTGGGCCGTCGTGGTACGCAATGAGAAGCTGAAGGTTTATCCGCGCGTCTCCTGGGGCGAGCGCCTCAGGGCCTTCATCGACGGCTTCTTCGCCCTCCTCATGCCGGCCATCATCCTCGGATGCATCAAGTTCGGCTGGGCGACGCCGACGGAAGCGGCGGTGTTCGCGGCCGTCTACGCCCTCTTCGTGGGCCTCTTCATCTACCGCGAGCTGAAGTTCTCGCAGCTCTACGAGGTCTTCCTGGTCGCGGCGAAGACGACCGCGGTCGTCATGTTCCTGGTGGCGGCGGCGCTCATCTCGGCTTGGCTCATCACGCAGGCCAACATCCCCGCGGAGCTCGGCGCCGTCCTCGAGCCGCTGAAGGACAATCCGACCCTCCTCCTGCTCGTCATCATGGCGCTCGTCATCGTGGTCGGCACGGCGCTCGATTTCGCGCCGACGGTGCTGATCCTGACGCCGATCCTGATGCCGCTCATCAAGGAGGCCGGCATCAACCCGGTCTATTTCGGCGTGCTGTTCATCATGAACAACGCCATCGGGCTCATCACCCCGCCCGTCGGCATCGTGCTTAACGTGGTCTGCGGCGTCGCGCGCGTGCCGATGGGTCCCGTGATCCGCGGCGTGACGCCGTTCCTCCTCGCGCAAACGGCCGTGCTGTTCCTGCTCGTGTTCCTGCCGCAATGGGTGATCGCACCGCTCAACTGGCTGCGCGACCGCATCGGCTTCGTGGAGATGCTGCAGGCCATGGCCGGCTTCTAGACGTCCCTCCCCTTCCCACGCCGGGCGACGCCCGCAGCCCGCCCGGCGCCTCATCACCTTCATCGGCTGCGAACAAAGAAGAGGAAGACCTCATGAGGACGCTCAAACACCTTCTGGCGGCAGGCGTCGCGGGCCTTGCGCTCATGGCGGCTGCGCCGGCTTCGGCGCAGTTCCAGGAGCGCACCATCCGCGTCTCCAACGGAGTCAACGCCGATCACCCGGTGGGCAACGGCCTTGCCAAGATGAACCAATGCGTCGGCGAGAAGTCGGGCGGCAAGATGAAGCTGCAGGGCTTCTGGGGCGGCGCGCTCGGCGGCGACCTCCAGGCAACGCAAGCCCTGCGCTCGGGCACCCAGGAGATGGTCATTACGTCGACCTCGCCGCTCGTCGGCATCCTGCCGGATCTCGGCGTCTTCGACCTGCCGTTCCTGTTCTCGAACGAGAAGGAGGCGGATGCCGTTCTCGACGGTCCGTTCGGCAAGTACATCTCCGACAAGCTGCCGGCCGTTGGGCTCGTCAACCTCGCCTATTGGGAGAACGGCTTCCGCAACCTGACCAATTCGCGCCGCCCGGTGAACAAGCTGGAGGACCTCAACGGCCTCAAGATCCGGGTGATGCAGAACAACATCTTCCTCGACACCTTCAAGACCGCCGGCGCCAACGCGGTGCCGATGGCCTTCGGCGAGGTGTTCACGGCCCTCGAGACCAAGGCCATCGACGGCCAGGAGAACCCCTTCGTCACCATCGACACGTCGAAGTTCTCCGAGGTGCAGAAGTACCTCTCGGTGACGAACCACGCCTACACGCCCTTCCTGGTGCTGTACTCCAAGCAGCTCTGGGACAAGCTCTCGCCCGACGAGCAGAAGGCCCTGTCGGAATGCGCCATCGTCGGCCGCGATGAGCAGCGCCGCGTCTCGCGCGAGCTCTCGGCGAAGTCGCTCGAAAACATCAAAAAAGCGGGCGTGCAGGTCAACGAGATCGCGCCTGGCGAGCTGCAGCGCATGCGCGACGCCGTGAAGCCGGTCTACGAGCGTCACGCAGCGACGATCGGCCAGGAGACTGTCAGCAAGATGATGGAAGCCCTGGCGCAGGTCCGAAAGACGAACTGAGCCTCGCCGCCGTCACCCCCGGCCAGAGGCGGCGCCGGCCGCCCGAATGAAAACCAGGAGCGCTTCAGCTTGGCCGAGGCGCTTCTGGATTCCTTCGCGGCCTTTCAGGCCGCCGGGGATGACAGCGTCCGCAACCTCCCGCTGGACCTGCCGCCATGAAGATCACCGCCCTCGAGACCATCCGCACGGCCGAGCTGCCGAACATCATCTGGGTGCAGGTCCACACCGACGAGGGGCTCGTCGGCCTCGGCGAAACGTTCTTCGGCACGGAGACAGTCGAGGCTTATGTGCACGAATACGCAGCGCCACGGCTTCTCGGGCAGGACCCGAGCCGCATCGACAAGATCGCCCGGGATCTTGTGGGCTATTTGGGGTTCCGCGCGACCGGCGCAGAAACGCGCGGCAATTCGGCCATCGACATCGCCCTATGGGATCTTCTCGGCAAGGCGGCGGACCGGCCCATCGTCGATCTCCTCGGCGGCAAGACGCGGGACTGGATCCGCACCTACAACACCTGCGCCGGCACCCATTACATCCGCAAGGCCAACGCGCAGGCCGTCGCCAACTGGGGCGTCGATCCTGACAAGGCGGCGTCGCGCTATGACGACCTCGACGCCTTCCTCACCCGCGCCGACGAGCTTGCCGCCGACCTGCTCTCGGAGGGCATCACGGCGATGAAGATCTGGCCGTTCGACATCGCCGCCGAGAAGACGAACGGCGTCTACATCTCGAAGGAGGATCTGAAGGCCGCGCTTCAGCCCTTCGAGAAAATCCGCAAGGCGGTCGGCGACAAGATGGACGTGATGGTCGAGTTCCACTCCCTCTGGCAGCTCCTGCCGGCCATGACCATCGCCAAGGCGCTCGCCCCCTACGACACCTTCTGGCACGAGGATCCGATCCGGATGGATTCGCTTGCGAGCCTCAAGCGCTATGCCCAGGTGTCGCCGGCGCCGATCTGCGCCTCCGAGACTTTGGCGAGCCGATGGGCTTTCCGCGACCTTCTCGAGACGGGCGTGGCGGGCGTCGTGATGCTCGACCTTTCCTGGTGCGGCGGCCTCTCCGAAGCGCGCAAGATCGCCGCCATGGCGGAGGCTTGGCACCTTCCCGTGGCGCCGCACGACTGCACGGGCCCGGTGGTGCTCATCGCGTCGACGCACCTCTCCCTCAACGCGCCGAACGCGTTGGTGCAGGAGAGCGTGCGCGCCTTCTACAAGACCTGGTATCGGGACCTCGTGACGGCCCTGCCCGAGGTGAAGGACGGCATGATCACGGTGCCGCCCGGCCCCGGGCTCGGCGCCGAGCTCAACCCCGAGCTCGACAAACAGTTCACGGTGACGCGCCGTCGCTCTGGCGCGGCCTGAGGTTCGAGCTTAGGGTGGAGCAAGACAGGCCTGCCGGACGCCGGAAGGAACGGCTTCTCTCATTGCGTGAAGGATCCGCTATGCTCCGTGGCCGCCTGCCACTCCTCCTGGCTTTGGGCATCGGCGTCGTCCTCCTGGACGGGCACAAGCCGGCCCGGGCCGCCAATCTCACCGGAGCCGAGGTCTTGGAGCGCTGCGAGTCGACGCAGGCCTCTGAAGTGGCATGGTGTGTCGGCTACGTCTTTGGCGTGAGCGGCGTGATCGCCGACACGGCGACCGACATCCGCTACCGCGCCTGCTTCCCCGCCGAGTTCACCTCAGAGATCGCGCGCCTCGTCGTAGTGCGGGGGATCAAGGCGACTGACGCCCTCCTCGACGTCGCGGGTCATCAGGCGGTCTGGTACGCGCTGAAGAAGGGCTTTCCTTGCCCTGAGCAATGATCTTGAAGGCGACTACGCCGGGCGAACGGCGCGCCGGCGGAACAGGGACCGCACGCGATCGCTGAAAGCGGGGATCGACCACAGGATCGAGCCTATGGTGATGGCCGCAAGCGCGCCGCTCACCGGCCGGGTGAAGAACGGCGCGATGTCGCCGCCCGACAGAACGAGGCCGCGCGTGAGGTTCTTCTCGAGCAGTTCGCCGAGCACGAGGCCGAGGATCAGCGGCGCCATCGGGAACTTGAGTTGTCTGAGGACGAAGCCGAGGAGGCCGAAGAACAGCATCACGTAGATATCGAACACCCGCGAGGTGATGGCATAGGCGCCGACCACGCAGAGAACGAACACCACCGGCATGAGCCGCTCGCGCGGCACCAGGAGGATCCACAGGAGCGGCCGCACCAGCGTCAGGCCGACGAACAGCTTCGACATGTCCGCGATCAGCAGCATGGCGACGATCTGGTAGAAGAACTCCGGCGTCTGCAGCATGAGGTTCGGGCCGGGATTGAGCCCATGGATGAGCATCGCCGCCATCAATACGGCGGCCGGAGCCGAGCCTGGCACCGCGAGCGTCAGCACCGGGATGATGGCGCCCGGCACGCAGGCGCTCTCGCCGGTTTCCGCCGCCATCAGCCCTTCGACCGAACCCTTGCCGAACTTGTCCTTCTCCTTGCTCGCCCGCCGCGCCGCCGCATATGAGGACCAGGCCGCCGTGTCCTCGCCGAGCCCTGGCAGGATGCCGATGAAGGTGCCGATGGCGCCGGAACGCAGGATGGTGCGCCAATATCTGACGACATCCTCGATGCGGGGGATGACCGAGTCGATCTTGTTCGCCACCGCCTGGACAGCCGGCCCGCGCATCGACTGCAGCACCTCGGCCACGCCGAAACAGCCCACGAGCGCCGGCAGGAGACCGATGCCGCCGGCGAGATCCGTGGAACCGAAGGCAAAGCGCGCGTAGTTGTAGTAGGGCTCCTGGCCGATGGTGGCGATGAAGAGTCCGAGGAAGCCGGCAATGTAGCCTTTCAGCGGATCGCCGCCGGCGAGCGTTCCGGCGATGACGATCCCGAACACCGCGATCCAGAAGAACTCGAAGCTCTGGAACTTGAGGGCCACCTCGCTCAACACCGGCGTCAGCGCGGCGACGCAGAGAATGCCGAACAGGGTTCCAAGCCACGAGCCTGCTGTCGAGATCCCCATGGCGCGGCCGGCAAGACCCTGCCGTGCAAGAGGAAAACCATCAAGCGTCGAGCAGGCCGACGCGGGCGTGCCAGGGATGTTGAGCAGGATGGCGCTGCGGCTGCCGCCATAGATCGCGCCGACATAGATGCAGACCAGCACCAGGATCGCCTGCTCATGGCCCATGGTGAAGGTCAGCGTGGTCATGAGCGCCACGCCCATGGTGGCGGTCAGTCCGGGCAGCGCTCCAATGATGATGCCGAGCAGGGTCGCCCAGAAGACGTTGAGCACCCCCCAGCCGCTGAGGAGATGGGCAAGCGCAGCGCCGAACTGTCCAAGGCTGTCGAGCATGCAGGAATCCGGCAGGTTGCGGTGGCGGCGCCTTAAGGCAGGCGGACGAGAAACAGGCGTTCGAACACGAGCGTCACCAGGAGGCCGGTGAGCACTCCTTGGAGGAGCGCAGTCGCGAGGCTGCGCAGGCGGCTCTTCGCGTCGAGGCCCGGCCGCCATTCGAAAGCGGCGATGAACAGCGTCACGAAGATCGCCGCCGCGAGCCAGAACGGCATGCGCCCGATGAGCCCGACGATGAACAGGATGCCGAGCCCTGCCGCGAGAGCCAGACGCCCATTGCTGTTGCCGTTCGTCCGCGGCGCATCCCTGCCAGCGGTCGGCCCGAGCGCGCCGGCGCGGACCGCGCGTGCCGCGAGCCAGACGCTCAACAGGCCGATGACGACGCCATAGAAGCTCGGCACCAGGGCGGGCGCGTTGTAGATGGGGCCGCCCTGGTCCGTGTAGGTCGGCATCTGCCACGCCAGGACCAGGATCGCCGCGCTGAAGGCGAGGAAGCTCGCCGCGACCCACAGATCGGTGCGCGGCGGCAGCGGCTCCTCAGGCGGCAGCAGGGGTGGAGGTTCGTCCGGCATGACTCTCAACGATGGCAGCAACTGGGCCGATCCGCCTGCGCGCCTCTGGGCTATTGCGGCCGCGGGATGCCGATGGTGTCGGGAGAGACCTTGGCCTTGCCGGCGTCGTAGTAGAGCCAGACGGTCTGGGTCACCATCTTCATCGCCTCCTTCTCCGCCTCGGCGCCGGAGATCGGCGTGAACAGGGCGGCGCGGGCCGCGGCGTATTTGCGCAACGCCTCGGAGTTCGCGATCTTCTTCTTCCAGATCATGTCCATGGTCTGGATGACGGGCTCCGGCGTGCCCTTCGGCGCCCAGATGCCGAAATAGTTGAGCGGCGCCGGCATGTTGGGCAGCCATTTCGTCACCGGCGGGATCTCGCCATAGCCTTCGAGCGTCACCGGCTTGTCGGCTTGCACGGCCAGCGGGATCAGGCGCTTGCCCTTGATGAACTCCGACATCTCGACGAGAAGCTGGGACACCGCCTGGGTCTCCCCTGCCACGGTGGACAGCACCGCCGGGTTGCCGCCGTCATAGGTGACGTGGCGGTACTCGACGCCGGGCGCGGCCTTGCGGATGGTCTCCATCATGTTGTGGCCGGCCGAGGAAAGCCCTGCCGTCGCCACGGGCACGTTCCTGCCGTCCTTCTTCAGCGCCTCCAGGAACTGACCGAAATCCTTGAAGGGCGCGTTCGGGTTCGCAGAAACCGTGTTGACATTGGCGACGGCGAAGAAGAGGTGCCAGTCCTTCAACTGGCTGTCGAGGAGGCCGAGCACCTTGTAGCCGCCGATGTCGACCGCCGCCCCGGCGGCCCAGGTGTAGCCGTCCTTCGCGCCCTCCAGCACGCCCTTGGTGCCGACCGAGCCCGAGGCTCCCGGCTGGTTCACCACCACGACTTTCTGCTTGAGCTCGGACTCAAGCTCGGAAGCGACGATGCGGGCCATCTGGTCCGTGGAGCCGCCGGCGGCCCAGGGAACGATGAGAGTGATCGGACGATCCGGCTTCCAGGGATAATCCTGGGCAGCGGCCTGACCGGCCAGCACGCCCAACAGGGCGCCGAACGCCAGGGCAATTGTGCGCATGTCTCCTCCCTTGCTCCTCGCTGACCATGACCGGCGTTGAAGGCCGCTCCGGCGCGGTTGACCGCTCCGCGATGGGGGTCAAGACTGTCCCTCGGCCCGAGCCTCGTCAAGAGTAACCGTTCGGTTAATTAGGCGGCGCCGTCGGGCCGGAAGGCAGACGGACGAGGCGGCGTCCTTCCCGCCGCCTCGCGTGAGGTCCCATGAAGCTGGCTCTCTGCAACGAAGTCGTCCGCGACCTTCCCTTCGAGCGGCAATGCGCGCTCGCCGCCGCCCTCGGCTATCGGGGCCTTGAGGTCGCTCCCTTCACGCTGGGGGGGGAGGCCTTTCGCATGCCGCCGGCGGAACGGGCGCGGGTGAGGCGGGCCTGCCGCGACAATGGCATCGTCGTGAGCGGCCTGCATTGGCTTCTCGTGGCACCGAGAGGGCTCTCGATCACCGCGGAGGATCACACCGTCTGGGAGCGGACGGTGGACGTCATGCGCCGGCTCGTCGAGCTCTGCGCCGAGCTCGGCGGCGCCTATCTCGTGCATGGCTCGCCGGCGCAGCGACGCATCGGCGACGCCGGCGACCGGGCGTCCGCGGCAGCACGCGGGGAGGAGGCCTGGGCAGCCGTGGCGGAGGCTGCGCGATCCGCAGGCGTCGTCTATTGCATAGAGCCGCTGGCGCCGAGAGAGACCGATTTCATCAACACCCTTGAAGAAGCCGCGGCCATCGTCCGGCGCATCGACAACCCGGCCTTGCGCACCATGATCGACACCTCCGCCGCGGCGCTCTCCGAGCGCGAGCCCGTCTCGGCGCTCATCGAGCGCTGGCTGCCGACCGGGCTTGTCGCCCATGTCCAGCTCAACGACCGCAACCGCCGCGGCCCGGGACAAGGCGCGGACGCCTTCGCTCCGGTGCTCGCCGCCTTGAAGCGTCACGGCTACGAGGGGTGGCTCGCCATGGAGCCTTTCGACTACGTTCCCGACGGTCCTACATGCGCCGCCCGTTCGATCGGCTATGTGGCGGGAATCCTGGAAGCGCTGGAGCTGCGCTGATGGCGATGCGCGCAACGCACGAATCCCCCAGGGAGAGACCGCCATGGCTGTCACTGAAGCGCCCCGCCTGAGGCTTCGATCCGTCGAGCGCTACGAGCGCGACGTGCGCCTGCGCCTGCCCTTCCGCTTCGGCGTCACCACGGTCACCCATGCCACGCAAGCGGTGATCCGCGCGACCATCCTCCTTGAGGATGGACGCGAAGCCACGGGCGTTGCGGCCGAGACGCTCGCCGCCAAATGGTTCGACAAGAACCTCGCCCTTTCGGACGAGCAGAACCTCGACCAGCTTCGGCAGTCGCTTGAGATCGCCGTGACGCTCTATGAGGAGTACGGGCTCGGCACCGCCTTCGGCCTTTATGCCGGCACTTACGCCGAGCAGATGAGGCGCTGCGCGGCGCTCGCGCTCAATCCGCTCGTCGCCTCCTATGGCCCGGCGCTCCTCGACCGAGCCATCATCGATGCGCTCGGGCGCGGGCTGGGTTTGTCCTTCGCCGAGATGATCGTCCGCAATCTTGCCGGACTTCGCGTCACCGGTCTCACGCCGGATCTGGAGGGTTTCGATATCGATGGCTTCCTTGGCCGACTGACGCCGGGCAACAGCATCGACCTGCGCCACACGGTCGGCCTTGTCGATCCCATCACCGCCGCTGATCAGAAGGCAGGCGAGCGGGTCGAGGATGGGCTGCCCGAGACCTTGGAAGAGGTCGTCCGCCACTATGGTGCGCGCTACTACAAGCTGAAGGTGGGCGGCGATGTGGCCGCCGATCTCGACCGCCTTGCCCGCATCGCCGCCGTGCTCGATCGCGGGCTCTCCGCTTATCGCGCGACGCTTGACGGCAACGAGCAGTATGAGAGCGTCGAGGGCATCGCCGAGCTGTGGCGGCGAATGAACGAAGCGCCGGCGCTGCAGCGCCTCGTGAGCTCCATCCTCTTCATCGAGCAGCCGATCAAGCGACACGTCGCCTTGAGCCGCTCCGTCGCGGCGCTCGCTCGGGACAAGCCGCTGGAGATCGACGAGTCGGATGGGGAGTTGTCCTCCTTTCCAACCGCCATCGCGCTTGGCTACACGGGCGTGTCGAGCAAGAACTGCAAGGGGTTCTACAAGTCGATCCTCAACGCCGCGCGCGTCTCCAAGCTCAACGCGGAAGAGGGAGCGGGCCGCTATTTCATGTCGGCAGAGGACCTCACCACCTGGGCGGGCGTGAGCGTGCAGCAGGACCTCGCCCTCGTGTCGCTTCTCGGCCTCACCCATGTGGAGCGCAATGGTCATCACTTCATCGACGGGATGTCGTTTGCGCCCGAGGCCGAGCAGGATGCGTTCGTCGCCGCGCATCCCGACCTCTATGCGCGCAAGGGCGGTCCGGCACGGCTGCGCATCGAGAATGGCCGCCTGTCCCTCGGCTCCCTCGCTTGTCCTGGCTTCGCGGTGAACGCGGCCATGGATTTTTCCAGCATGCGGCCGATGCCCGACGCTCCGAGGGAAGCGATCAGGTCATCCCCGGTGTCGGCTTGAGGACGGAATGATGCTCCCAGAACAGTTCGACTCCGTCGAAGCGCTCGAAGACTTCATGACCGAGCCCGGCCCTGAGCTCGTTGCGGATCTGGAGCGCGCGCCGGGGGACATTCTCATCCTCGGAGTCGCCGGCAAGATGGGACCGACGCTGGCGCGCCTGGCGAAACGCGCGGCGCCCGAGCGGCACGTCATCGGGGTGGCACGGTTCTCGAACCCCGCCGCGCGAAGCGACCTCGAACGGCACGGGATCGAGACGATCGCCTGCGACCTCCTCGACCGCGCTGCCGTCGAAGCTCTTCCCCGTTCTCCGAACGTGATCTTCATGGCCGGCATGAAGTTCGGCGCCACGGGCAACGAGCCCCTCACCTGGGCCATGAACGTTCACGTCCCGGCGCTCGTCGCCGAGGTCTTCGCGACCTCGCGGATCGTCGCCTTCTCCACAGGGTGCGTCTACCCCTTCGTGCCGGTGGACAGCGGCGGCGCGACGGAGGAGACGCTGCCCGTCCCGCCGCCCGGCGACTACGCCAATTCCTGTGTCGGCCGCGAGCGCATGTTCGAATACTTCTCGCGCCTCCACGGCACGCCGGGGCGTCTCATCCGGCTGAACTACGCCATCGACATGCGTTACGGCGTGCTCCACGACGTGGCGCAGAAGGTCTGGCGCGGCGAGACGCTCGATCTTTCCATGGGGCATGTCAACGTCATCTGGCAGGGCGATGCCAACACAGCGGCGCTGCGCTGCCTCGCCCACACCACGACACCGACGAGCCCCCTCAACGTCACCGGCCCCGAGACCGTCAGCGTGCGCTGGCTCGCCGAGCGCTTCGGGGCACTCATGGGCCGTGCGCCGCGCCTCATCGGTCAGGAGGCCGAGACCGGCTGGCTCAACAACGCGGCCAGGATGGTGGCGGAGCTCGGACCGCCGCGCGTCCCGCTCGAGCGCATGATCGCCTGGACGGCGGATTGGGTGATGCGGGAGCGCGCAAGCCTCGGCAAGCCCACCCATTACGAGGTGCGGGATGGGCGGTACTGAGGGCGAGCGGGCCGAGGCATGGTTGACGCCAGCGGATGCGGAAGGCGCGCTGCCGCTCTCGGTCGAAGCCGGTTGGAACCAGACGCTCGACGACTGGCGCTTCATGCTGAGCGACGGCGAGGGCATCGGCCTTCGCGACGGGACCGGCCGATGGATCGCAACGGCGATCGCCCTGCCGCTTGCGCCGGACCTCGCCTGGCTGTGCATGGTGCTCGTGGCCAAGGACCAGCGTCGGCGCGGGATCGGCACGCGCCTTCTTGGCAAGTGCATCGACCACGTGCGCGCCCGCGGCGCCGCCGCGGGCCTCGACGCCACGGAGCTGGGACGCCCCGTCTACATCCCGCTCGGCTTTCGCGACCTTTACACCATCTCGCGCTGGCGATTGCCCGAAGCGGCCCTTCGTCCTGACGGAGAAATCGGGACTGTCCGCGCTGCTCGCTTGAGCGACATGGAGGCGATCGCCGCCTTCGATGAGGCGCGCAGCAGCATGAGGCGACGCGTGGTGCTCCACCACCTGTTCCGCTCCGCGCCGCAGCAGGCCCTCATGGTGGAATCCGGCGGGCGGCTTTTGGGCTATGCCCTCGGCCGGCCCGGACGGACGGCGGTCCAGGTTGGCCCTGTGGTGGCGGACGACGAAGAGGTGGCGCTGGCCCTTGTGGCCCGTGCGCGGCCAGGGACGGCGATGTTGATCGACGTGCCGGACCGGCATCGGCGCCTTGCCCGTTGGCTCGAGAACCAAGGCGCCGTGCGGGAGCGTGGCTTCACACGCATGGTGCTGGGCCCGGTCCCGCCCGGGCTCGATGATCCGAGCCGCCTTTTCGCGCTCGCCGGTCCGGAGCTTGGGTGAGACATTTGAGGGGTGCCTCCCTTCGCCCGTGCCGGAACGGTCGTCCCGGTTGCGGGATCATCGCAGCGCATGGCGGACCGAGATGTTGCCGCGAGGGGAGAAGAGTGACGTGGAGCACATGATGACCAAGGGCCTGCACTGGTCCGACCTGCCCGCCGACGTGCTCGAGCTCCTGCGCCGGGGCACCGCCATCCCGGCCCATCCGCTTGCGCTCGATCCGAACCGCGACTTCGATCCCGTCTCGCAGCGGGCGCTCACGCGTTACTACATCGACGCCGGCGCCGGCGGATTGGCGGTCGGCGTCCATGCGACGCAATTCGCCATCCGGGAGGTCGGACTCTACGAGCCCTTGCTGCGGCTCGCCGCCGAGACTGCCGCCGAATGGACCGATCGGCCCCTCGTCAGGATCGCGGGCGCCATCGGCCGGACGGACCAGGCCGTCTCGGAAGCGCGCATCGCCCGCGCCCTCGGCTACCACGCCGTCCTCCTGTCGCTGGCCGCCCTGAAGGGGGCGAGCGAGGATGACCTCATCGAACATTGCCGGGCGGTCGCGGCCGAGATGCCGCTCATCGGCTTCTACCTGCAGCCGGCGGTCGGCGGGATCGCCCTGTCGCGCTCTTTCTGGCGGGGCTTTTGCGCCATCGACAATGTCGTGGCCATCAAGGTCGCCCCCTTCAACCGTTACGGCACTCTCGACGTCGCCTTCGGTGTCGTGGCGGCCGAGGCGGAAGAGCGCGTGACGCTGTACACGGGCAATGACGACCATATCGTCCTCGATCTCGTCACGCCCTTCGCCATCCGCGCGGAGGGGCGCGAGGCGATCATCCGCTTCAAGGGCGGGCTCCTGGGCCATTGGAGCATTTGGACGAAGAGCGCCGTGGCGCTCCTCGAGAGGCTGCAGGCCGCCGTCGCCGCCGGACCGCTCCCGCCCGAGATCCTCGCCCTCGACGCCTTCGTCACGGACTGCAACAGCGTGGTCTTCGACGTGGCCAACAATTTCGCCGGCTGCATTCCCGGTTGCCACGAGATCCTGCGCCGCCAGGGGCTGATGACGTCGAGCCATTGCCTCGACCCGCACGAGGTCCTGAGTCCTGGCCAGTCCGAAGGCATCGACCGGCTTTATGCCACTTATCCCGAATGGCACGACGACGCCTTCGTGGCCGCGAATCTCGACCGCTGGCGAAGCTGACGATCATCAGTTCCCGATCGACGACACGAAGAAGAGAAGCAGCAGAAGAAGAACGGCCGCGGTCGCGACGCCTGGAGCCGCGGCTGTTTCATGCGACATTTTTGTCGTTCGGTCTCGGGAACAGCCAAGGCCACGCTGCTTCAACCACGGTCAAGCTGACCTATTCTGGTCATAACCGCAGGCCACCACCGCGCCCGTAGAAGAAATCCACAATGAGAATCGCCGTCGCAAAGGACGGCACGGGGTGTGGGGGTTTCATGACAGGTCAGACTGTGGCGTCGCCCGACGCCACGGGCGCACGTGCCGACGTGCGCTTCGAAGCACCCGTTCGTTGGCTTTCGCCGCGCGGGGCGCAAGGATTGCGCGCCGGGCGGACGCGACGCAGGTCCGCCGGCATGCTTCGCCTTACGGCGACGCTCGGCTTTAGCGCCTTGCTGACGGTGTCCTCGGCGCAGAGCGCTGTCGCGCCGCCCTCGAATCTCTTGGGCGAACGGACTGTACCGGACCTCACGATCCCAGATCCGGTTCCATCGCTGCCGCCCGCGGCGCATGCCGAGGCGCCGTCGGCCACTCAGGTGGCCATGCTGGTGCAGCCGGCTCTGGAGCCGCCGGCCGAGACCCACGCGGTTCCAGCACCGGAGACCGAAGCGCAGCCGGTGCCCGAGGTGGCTGTCGCGGCGCCCGAGATATTCGCGCCTGCGCCAGCCCCCCCTCTGCACTCCCGCGACGGTGCCGTCCCCCAGGAGCATGTCCGGTTCAACGGTGTGCGCGTGCCGCGCTGGATCGTGGAGACCATCCTGCGCGCCGCCGAGGTCACAGGGGTCGACCCGAGCTACATGATGGCGCTCGCCGACAAGGAATCGAGCTTCCTCGTCGACAACCGGCCGTCCACCTCCTCCGCCGAGGGGCTGTTCCAGTTCATCGAGAGGACTTGGCTCGAGGTAGTGCGCGAGTTCGGCCCCAAGCACGGGCTTCAGGAGGTCGCAGCCGTCATCCAATCCGTGGGGGGGCAGCTCGTCGTCCCCGACGAGGCCATGCGCGAAAAGGTGCTCGCCCTGCGACGAGACCCTTACCTGTCGGCCCTCATGGCAGCGGAGATGATGAAGCGCGACAGGGCGCGCATCGAGCGCCGGATCGGCCGGACGCTGGACCTCTCCGAGCTCTATCTCATGCATTTCCTCGGCGCCGAGAACGCCGGCCGCCTCTTGAAGCTCGTCGACGGCAAGCCGCGGCAGAGCGCGCCGCGGGTGTTTCCCCAGGCGGCGAAAGCCAATCGCGCCCTCTTCTTCGAACAGGAGAAGCGCAAGGTCCGGCACCTGACGGTGCGCGAGGTCTATGAGCGCCTCGACCGCATGATGGAAGCCAGGCTCGACCGCTACGAAGGCGTGACGGCGCTCGCCCCGATGCGGGCGTCCCTCGACGGCCCTCTTTTCGCGGACACCTTGGCGGTCGAGCGCCCCTGAGCCAATGGCGCTCAAGAGCGCTCGTCGGGGCGGCGATCAGTAGCAAACGCAGCTTGGCCGATTGTAGAGCGGCCCGCTGAAACCATAGCCGGAGATCCGTCCAAGCCCATAAGGATAGGCGTAGGAGATCCCGCCGACATAGGCTGGCGCGGCGTAGGGCGCGTCGCGGTAAGCGCGGTAAGGCGCGAAGTGATAGGCGCGCGACACAAGGACACGCGGGCGCGCAGAGGGCCGCGGATAGCGCGGCGCAAAACCGATCCCGTGGGGCCTTGGCGCAACAAACCGAGGCCCAGGTCCATAGGCGCCCCGCGGAAAGAAGGCGCGCCGGTGATGCCAGTGGACGCGCCGCTCGTAGCGGTGATGGTAGCCGTGGCTCGGCCCCCCGTCATGATAGGCGCCTGTCCTGCGTCCTCCGTGATGGGTATGGCCCATCCCATGATGATGACGGTAGGGCGCGTAGATCGGATCCGCACGGTCCTTGTAGATCGGCCGCGGACCGGGCCAGGGCTGGGCTGCCGCGGGCAGAGAGAACGCACTGAGGAGGACAGCGGCGGCCGCGCCGCGAATCATCGCTTTCAGCCACATGGAGCACCCATCGCCTGATCAGGCGACGAGAGTAGCGGGGCGCCAGCGCCGCTCAAGGCGAGGCTTGATTTACCGTTAATTAACGCTCCGATCCGGGCGCATGCGCGGAACGCTCAATGCCATCCTTGTCCGAGCCGGCCGCTCGAATGAATGACGATGTTGCCGCAATCGAGACAGACATAGCGCGTCTCGACGCCGCCGCCGAAGATGTCGCCGAGGGGCCCGCTCGACATGATCATCAGGCGCGCGTGAGGCGGGGCCGTGCGGCTCTTGAGCATCTGCGCCCGGCAGGCCTCGCAAGGCTCCTTGGTCGGTGTCAGGCGACGGTGGATCTCGATCTTGGGGCGAAGACTGCTCAAGGTGGCTGAACTGCCGGCCGTGCGAATCGCCTGCAATGCATCCCGAGACCGGGCGGGCGTCAAGCGCCATCTCCTTCGTTCCCGCGCCTCCCTGCGCGATAGATCGCGGGCGTAGCATTTCCACGACACACCCCCCGGCGGCCTCTTAAGGGGTTTCTCGGGATCGGCCGTGCGGAGGCTCCTCGGCCGCGCGATCCTCCTTGGCGAGATCCTCCTTCAGGAGCTCGGTGTTGATGGCGAAGGCGGCCATCGCGCCCTCGGCGGCGGCGACGATCGCGAACTGCACACGGCGCGAGGCGTCCCCGGCCACGTAAAGGCCTGGGATCTCGGTCCTCTCGTAGCTGCGGGTCTCGACCGTCGCCTTGTCGCTCAGCTCCGAACCCGCCATCTCGATGAGCCGGGAGCCCTCGCGCTCGCCCAGGTTCAGGAAGAGCCCTGCGCAAGGAAGAGCGGTGCCGTCGACGAAGCGCACCTGCTCAAGGCCGTCGTCCCCACCTTCCAGCGCCGCCACCGGCGTCTCGATGATTGGGATGCGGCGGCGTGCCAGCCGCTTCCGGTCCTCGGGCGAGAGGCGGGCCGGTCCGTTGGTGATGAGAATGATGTCGCGGCTCCAGATGGTCATCTCGAGGGCGAGTCCCACGCAGCGCTCGCCGGGACCGTAGACCGCGATCGGCCGGTCGCGATTCTCCCAGCCGTCGCAATAGGGGCAGGTATAGACGCCGCGGCCATAGAACGCCTGAAAGCCGGGAATGTCCGGCAGCTCGTCGAGGACGCCGGTGGCGAGCAGGAGCTTGCGTGAGCGGAATCGCCGGCCCTCGGCCGTTGCAACCTCGAACCCCCCGTCGATCCGCCTCGCCTCGCAGATTTCCGCGTCGCGCAGGACGACCGTCGGGTACCGCGCCATCTGCTCGCGGGCGATGCGCCGCAGCTCGAAAGGCAGTTCGCCATCCCGGGAGAGGAATCCGTGGACGCCGCGCGACGCGGCGTTGCGCGGCTTGCCCGAGTCGCACAGAAGGACGCGCCGCCGGCAGCGGCCGAGGATCAGCGCCGCATTGAGGCCGGCAGGACCGCCGCCGACAATGATCACGTCGTAATCCGAGGAGTCTGTCGCAGGTCCAGTGTCAGCCATGGAGGGCCACCAAGGGGAAGCCTAACCCAATGGCCGACCCCCTGGCCCTGTTCCCGCCCGCGCCTTGCGGCGGCTGGCGAGGATGGTGGCGAGCGTGACGGGCTGGTAATTCCAGACGTCGACGCCGACATCGTATTGGCGGGGAATGGGCTTCAGTCGGCCGTGGCTGTGCCCGTGCAGATCGAGAACGCCGCGGCCCATCTTGTTCCACGTTCGAAAGGGATAGTGGCACAGCACGAGGGCGACTCCGTCCACGACAAGCTCGGCATAATGCTGGACGCTCGTCCAAGCTCGCTGGCGAAGGGTCGCCTCCGGGTCGTTGTTGCCGATGATGAGATGCTTGCGACCAGCGAGCGCGTCGAGAAGCCTTGCGGTCTGCATCGCGGAGCGCGACAGCGCGAAATCCCCCAAGTGCCAGACCTCGTCAGCCGCGGTGACCACTTCGTTCCAGCGCGCAATCAGCGCCGCATCGTGCTCGGCCACCGAAGCAAAGGGCCGGCGGTCGATGCGAAGCCCACGCGAGTCGCCGAAATGCGTGTCGCTTGTGAAATAGACGGTCATGTCCTCTCCGCTCCCCGCTTGGCGGACCGGTGAGGCGGAGAGCTCCTGTTCATCATCGCCCGGCTGGGTTCATTGCGGCAGACGGCCTGTCGCCTCGATGAAGGCCGCAGCACCGAGGATATCGGCGACGAGCGCCTCGCGCGCTTCCTTTCCGTCCTGTCTTTCGACGGCAGCGACGAGGCGCGCGTGATGCCGCTCCGCGCCGCCGGTGGTGAGGCGTCCGGACGAGACCTTGATGTCGAGATTGATGACCGGACCGATCTTGAGCCACAGGCCCTCGATGATGCCGACGAGCGTCGGCAGCCGGGCGGCGTGATAGACGGCGAAGTGCAGGTCCTTGTTGACCCGCACGGCCCGCGTCGCGTTCGGGCGGGCGCTTGTCGCCTCGCGGCGGAACGCCGCGTCGAGCCGGCGCATGGCGGCAAGGTCGCGCTCCTCGCGATGGAGCGCCGCCTGTTCGGCCGCAAATCCCTCAACCGCGACGCGAACCGCCGTGAGCTCGCGGAACTTCGTCACCGTCATCAGCGGCACGCGGACGGAGCGGTTCGGCGCAACCTCGAGCGCCTCGTCGGCCACGAGCCGGGCCACCGCTTCCCGCACCGGCATCATGGACGTGCCGAGGCTTGCAGCGACGCGCCGCAAGGAAAGGCGTTCGCCCGGCGCCAGCTCCCCCGCGATCAGGAGCCCGCGCAGCTCGGCATAGACGCGCTCGCCGAGGGTAACCCGCTCCAGGCGGCCGATGCTCGCGAGCGCCGACGACATTCCTCCTCCGGGGGCTCGACAAAGCCCCGCTTTTGGGCGAGCCTAACTGTGATCACAGATCACGGCAAGCGCCTGTCGCTGAAGCCGCGACGTTGAGGGAAGGAAACCGCCATGAGCCATTCTCGTCATCCCACGCGGCGCCGCCTTCTGCAGGGGGCCGCCGGCGCTGCGACGCTTGCCGGCATCGGCATGCCCGCCATCGTCAAGGCCCAGAGCGACGCCATCCGCATTGGGCATCTCACACCCTTGACCGGCTTCCTCGGGCCGCTCGGCGAATACGCGCAGATGGGCGTGCGGCTCGCCGCCGAGGAGATCAATGCGGCGGGCGGCGTCCTCGGCCGCAGGATCGAGCTCGTGATGGAGGACTCCGTCAATCCGCAGACGGCCTCCGCCAAGGCGGAGCGGCTGATCGAGCGCGACAAGGTGGCGATGATCATCGGCGAGATCTCGTCCGCCTCGGGCCTGGCCATCGGCCAGGTCGCGAACCGCCTGAAGACCGTGTTCATCAACACGGGCTGCAATTCCGATGCGCTTCGTGGCGCGAGCTGCAATCCGTACATGTTCCACATCGAGGCGGCGAACTCGATGTACGTGGAAGCGGTGGGCAACTACCTCCTTCGCGAGAACCTGGTGAAGGGCAAGAAGTGGTACACGCTCACCGCCGACTACGCCTTCGGCCACGACCTGGCGCGCGTCGCCCGAAACTTCTTGCAGAAGAACGGCGGCCAGCTTGCCGGCGACGACCTTGTGCCGACGGACGCCACCGACTTCAGCCCCTACCTCCTCAAGATCCGCCAGGCGCGCCCGGACGTCGTCGCCTCGAACCTCGCCGGCAACCAGATCACCAATTTCATCAAGCAATATGCCGAATACGGCCTGCCCTTCCCGGTCGCCGGCTTCGGCTTCGACACGGTGGTCGCGTGGGGCGCGGGCAAGGGCAATTTCTCTGGCATCTGGCCGCTCGTCTGGCACCACCTCGTCGACACGCCCTCATCCAAGAAATACGTCGAGGCCTTCCAGACGAAGTACGGCAAGCTTCCCGACAACCAGAGCTGGGGCGACTACCACTCCCTCAAGATCGTCGCCCAGTCCATGAACGAGGTGAAATCAGCCGATCCGCAGAAGCTCGCGGAGCATCTGCGAAAAGGAGCCAAGTTCGACGTCGGCAAGGCGCGCGAGGCCTATTTCCGCGCTTACGACAACCAGATGATCATGGAAATGTATGCCATCCGCGCCAAGGCGCCGGACAAGATGAAGGACCAGTGGGACATCTATGAACCGCTCGGCTCCGTGCCCGGCCCCGGCGAGGACATGGAGATCCTTGCCCCGCCGAAGGACGGCACGTGCAAGATGGCCTAGGCGCCGAACGCGCCCTCCCGGACGCGCCCAAAGGCGCGATCCGGGATCGCGTGAAAGGCCGCTCCGGACAGCGATCCCGGCCCCCCGCTTCGCTCCGGCCGGGATGAGGTGGATTTTCCCTTGCAGCTCATCTTCCTCCTCGAACAGGTGCTGAACGGGCTGCTCGTTGGCGCCTATTACCTGCTCATTGCGCTGGGACTGTCGCTGATCTTCTCGCTTGGCGGCATCGTGAACCTGGCGCATGGGGGGTTCTACGCCGTCGGCGCCTACCTCGCCGTGCTGCTGGCGCCCAGAATCGGCTTTTCCGGCGCCTTCGTCGCCTCCCCTATCCTCGTCGCGCTTCTCGGTATCGTGATTGAGCGGTTCTTCTTCCGACGCTTCTACCGCTCCGACCCGATCCTGAGCCTCCTCCTCACCTTCGGCCTTGCCATGGTGATCGAGCAGGGGCTGCGCATGATCTTCGGGGCGGCTCCCCTGCCCTTCGCGATCCCGCCGGAGTTCCGGGGCCAGGTCTTGCTCGGCGACTTCATCTATCCCCGCTACCGGCTCGGCATCTTCGCGATCGCCATCGCCGCCGTCGCGGCCACGTGGTTCATCGTCTACCGCACCTCCTTCGGACGGGTCGTGCGGGCGGGCGTGCAGAACCCGGACATGGTCGGGGCGCTCGGCATTCCGCTTCAGCCCTACATGACGGCGGTGGCGGCGCTCGGCGTCGGGCTTGCAGGGCTTGCCGGCGTGCTGCTCGCGCCCATCTCCGGCGTCCACCCTGCCATGGGTGCCGAGATCCTGACCGCCGCCTTCGTGGTGGTGGTGATCGGGGGGTTGGGCTCGTTCTGGGGCGTGATCTTCGCTGCCGTGCTGGTCGGCGTGGTGCGCGGCATCACCATCTATTTCTATCCGCCGGCCGGCGAGGCCTCGATCTATCTCCTCATGGCGCTCGTCCTGCTCCTGCGCCCGCGCGGGCTTCTCGGCGAGCGCATCCAGAAATTCGAGTAGGCCATGCGTGACGACCTCTCGCGCCGCGAGGGATGGCCGCTCCTCATCGCCGCCGCGGCCGCCGCCATCCTCCCCTTCGCCCTCGACGCGGTGGGCCTGCCCCTGCGCTCGTCGATCGACGTCATGGTCTTCGCGATCGCCTGCATGGGACTCAACGTTCTCGTCGGGCACACCGGCCTCGTCTCCTTCGGCCATGGGGCATGGTTCGGGCTCGCCGCCTATGCGGCGGCATTGAGCCAGAAGCACTGGTTCACCGGCGGCATCGTCCTGCCGGCGCTCTTCGCGCTCGTCTTCGTGGCGATTGCGGCGACGCTGCTCGGCGCGCTCATCCTGCGCCGGCGCGGGGTCTACTTCTCGCTCCTCACCCTCGCTCTCACCGCTCTCCTCTTCGCCATCGCCTATCGCTGGACCGACTTCACCGGCGGCGAGAGCGGCCTTGGCGGCGTGACCCGCGCGACGGTGCTCGGCCTCGATCTGGAGAGGGACCGCGTCTACTACTGGGTCGTCGCTGCGATTAGCCTCGGGGTCTGCTGTCTGCTCTGGCGTTTCCACCGCTCGCCCGTCGGATCGGTGCTCGTCGCGATCCGCGAGAACGAGCAGCGGGCCCGCTTCATCGGCTATCCGACGAACCGCTACAAGCTCCTCGGCTTCGTGGTCTCGGCGGTGGTCGTCGGCGTGGCCGGCGTGCTCTCCGTCTTCAACCACCGCTTCGCCTCCGCCGAACCGCTGGCCGTCGCCTTCTCGGGCGAGCTCATCGCCATGGTCGTCATCGGCGGCATGCGCAGCTTCCTCGGGCCGGCGCTCGGGGCGCTCTTCTTCATTCTCTTCCGCGAGTTTCTCTCCATCTGGACGCCGCATTGGCTGTTCTTCTTCGGCATCCTTTTCGTCGGCTTCATCATGTTCTCGCCCACGGGGCTCGTGGGCGTCGCGGCGCGCCTTCTCGCACCGTTCCGCAGAAGGATCGTCGAGGAAGCCGCGATGGCGGGGCGCACGCTCTCCGACGAGCCGCTGCCCGCGTTCCTCAAGCCTCAAGATCATGTGGAAGGCGCCATCCTCGAAGTGCGCGGCATCGCCAAGAGCTTTGGCGGCATCCGCGCCGTGCAGGGCGTCGACTTCGCCGTCCGCGATCGGACGCTCCATGCCCTCATCGGCCCGAACGGCGCCGGCAAGACGACGGCCTTCAACCTCATCTCCGGCCTGTTCCCGCCGGATGAGGGCGACGTGCTCCTGCGCGGCCGCTCGATCGCGGGGCTCGCCCCCGAAGCGATCACCGAAGCCGGCATCGGCCGCTCCTTCCAGATCACCAACCTGTTTCCGGCCCTCTCGGTGGAGGAGAACCTGCGCCTCGCCGTGCAGGCGCGCCATCCGCGGCGCTTCGACCCCTGGACGGCGGCGCGCTCGATCGCAGAGATCGAGCACGAGACCGCTGCGGTGATCCGCTATCTCGGCGTTGCCGGCATCGAGCGGGCGGAAGCCGGCGCCCTCTCCTATGGCGGGCAGCGGCTCCTCGACATGGGGCTGGCGCTCGCGACCAAGCCGCGGCTTCTCCTGCTCGACGAGCCGCTCGCCGGCCTCTCGGCGGCCGAGCGCCAGCGCATCGGCGACATCATCAAGCGCATCTCCGCCGACCTGCCGGTGCTGCTCGTCGAGCACGACATCGACCGCGTCTTCCAGATCGCCGACGCGGTCACCGTCATGAACGAGGGCAGGGTGCTCATCGACGGCACGGTGGAGGACGCCCGCACGAGCCCCAAGGTGCAGGAGGTTTATATCGGCTCAGGGGCGGCAAGCGTCGCCGCCAAGCCCCGCGAGAGCGCGGCCGAGCCGGAGAGGATATTGTCGGTGGAGGGCGTCAACACCTTCTACGGCAAGAGCCACATCCTTGTGGACGTCTCCTTCGCCGTGCACCGTCACGAAATCCTGGCGCTGCTCGGCCGCAACGGCGCCGGCAAGTCGACGCTCTTGAAAACGCTCATCGGGATTGCGCCGCCGGCCTCAGGCTCGATCGAGCTTGCCGGCGAGGAGATCGCCGGCCTGCCTTCGGCGACCATCGCGCAGCGCGGCATCGGCTATGTGCCGCAGGGGCGCGGCCTCTTCGCCGGCATGACGGTGGCGCAGAACCTGGAGCTCGGGCGTCTGCGCCGCCAAACCGGCAGGGGCGCGCGCTGGGACCTCGATCGCGTGCTCGCATATTTCCCGCGCCTGCGCGAACGCCTCGACACCCCGGCGGACTTCCTCTCCGGCGGCGAGCAGCAGATGTTGGCCGTGGCCCGGGCCCTGTCGGGGGACGTGCGCGTGCTGCTCCTCGACGAGCCCTTCGAGGGCTTGGCGCCGGCGGTGATCGAGCAGCTCTTCGAGAGCTTCGACCGGCTGCGCCACGAGGTCTCGATGATCATCGTCGATCACCACCTTGATCTCGCGCTCGCGCTCTCGGACCGCACCATCGCCCTGGAGCGCGGACGCATCATCCACAGCGGTCCCTCGAAGGACCTGCGCGACGACCTTTCCTTGAGGAGGAAGGTGCTGTGGCTGTGATTGCGGCCCGAAGGAGTTCATGAATGCCCACCATCGCCATCGTCGGTTCTGGCCTCATCGGGCGCTCCTGGGCCATCGTCTTCGCCCGTGGCGGGTGGGATGTGCGCCTGTGGGATCCAAGCGCCGACACCCTCGAGAGCGCGCCGCAGCTCATCCGGGAGGCGCTGGAGGAATTTGCTGCTCACGGCCTCGTCGATGACGCCGCCACGGCAGCGCGGCGCGTCTGCGTCGCCTCGTCCCTGCCGCAGGCGGTCGAGGGCGTCGACCTCGTGCAGGAGAGCGGGCCGGAAGTGCTGGAGGTCAAGCGGCAGATCTTCACCGAGCTCGATGCCGCCGCGCCGCGCCATACCATCCTCGCCTCCTCCACCTCCGCCATCGTGGCGTCGAAGTTCACCGAGCACCTGCCCGGCCGCGAGCGCTGCCTCGTGGCCCATCCCGTGAACCCGCCGCATCTGGCTCCCATCGTCGAGCTCTGCGGGGCGCCCTGGACCTCGCCGCAGGTCATCGCCAGGGCGCGCGAGATCTATGAGAGCGTCGAGCAGGCGCCGATCACCGTCAACCGCGAGATCGACGGGTTCGTCCTCAACCGCCTGCAGGTGGCGCTGCTCGCCGAGGCGTTCCGCCTCGTCGGCGAGGGGGTGGTCTCGCCGCAGGATCTCGACAAAACCATCGCCGAGGGCCTGGGCTTGCGCTGGTCCTTCATGGGCCCCTTCCAGACCATCGAGCTCAATGCGCCAGGCGGCATCCGCGACTATTGCAACCGCTACGTCGCCTGGTTCCGCCGCTACATGGCGGACCTGCCGAGCCCCGCCGTGTGGGACGAAGAGAACATCGATCGCGTCATCGCCGCCTGGGGCCGCACGCCGACGCCGGAGGAGGTTGCGGCGCGCTCCCTGTGGCGCGACAAGAGGCTGACGGCGCTCAAGGCCCACAAGCGCGCGCAGCCAGCAACCTGATCCAAAGGAAACGCCCCATGGCTCAACGGAAGGTCATCATCACCTGCGCCGTCACCGGCGCGATCCACACCCCCTCCATGTCGCCGCATCTGCCGGTCACCGCGCAGCAGATCGCCGAGGCGGCCATCGGCGCCGCGGAGGCCGGCGCCGCCATCGTGCATCTGCACGCCCGCGACCCTGAGACGGGCAAGCCCGACCAGAGCCCCGAGGCCTTCGCGCCGTTCCTCAAAGTCATCAAGCAGCGCTCGAACTGCGTCATCAACATCACCACGGGCGGCGCGCCGACCATGACGGTCGAGGAGCGCGTGCGTCCGGCGGCGACGTTCAAGCCCGAAGTCGCCTCCCTCAACATGGGGTCGATGAACTTCGGGCTCCACCCGATGCTGAACCGGTTCAAGGAGTTCAAGCACGACTGGGAGCGGCCCTACCTCGAAGGCTCGCGCGACCGCATCTTCAAGAACACCTTCGCCGACATCGAGTACATCCTCACCACCTGCGCCGAGAACGGCACACGCTTCGAGATCGAGTGCTACGACATCGGCCACCTCTACACGCTGGCGCATTTCGTGGACCGCGGGGTGATCAAGCCGCCGCTCTTCGTGCAGAGCGTGTTCGGCATCCTCGGCGGCATCGGCCCGCATCCGGAGGATGTGGCGCACATGAAGCGCACTGCCGACCGCCTGTTCGGGGACCAGTATCGCTGGTCGGTGCTGGGAGCCGGCCGCAACCAGCTGCCCATCGCCGCGATGGCCGCCGCCATGGGCGGCAATGTCCGCGTCGGCCTCGAGGACTCGCTCTGGATCGGCCCCGGCAGGCTCGCGGAATCGAACGCGCAGCAGGTGAAGCTCGCGCGGCAGATCATCGAGGGGCTGGGGCTCGAGGTCGCCACGCCCGACGACGCCCGCGAGATCCTTCAGCTCAAAGGCGGCGACCGGGTGAACTTCTGAGCGCCGGGCAGGCCCGCCGTGACCTCCGACATCGTCTTGATGGACGCCTCGGCCCTGTCCGAGGCGATCCGCGCGCGCAAGGTCTCCTGCGTGGAGGTGATGACCGCCTATCTCGATCACATCGAGAGGCTCAACCCGCGCGTCAACGCCATCGTCTCCCTCCAGGACCGAAGCGATCTTATGGCGCAAGCGCGCGAGCGCGACGACCAGCTCGCCAGGGGCGAATGGCTTGGCTGGATGCATGGTTTCCCGCAGGCCATCAAGGATCTTGCGGCGACGAAGGGCATCCGCACCACCTTCGGCTCGCGGCTGTTCGCCGACTTCGTCCCCGATGCCGACGCCATCTTCGTCGAGCGCATGAAGCGCTCGGGAGCGATCATCATCGGCAAGACCAACACGCCGGAATTCGGCCTCGGCTCCCAGACCTACAACGACGTGTTCGGCACCACGCTCAACGCCTATGACCAGACCAGGACCTCGGGCGGATCGAGCGGCGGCGCGGCCGTGGCCCTCGCCCTGCGCATGCTGCCGGTGGCGGACGGCAGCGATCACGCCGGTTCCCTGCGCAACCCGGCCGCCTTCAACAACGTGTTGGGCCTGCGGCCCGTCTATGGGCGGGTGCCGTCGAACACGGAGGAGGTGTTCCTCCCCCAGCTCGGGGTTGCAGGACCCATGGCGCGCACCGTGACCGATCTTTCCCAACTCCTTGCCGTTCAGGCCGGGCATGATCCGCGCGTGCCGCTCTCGCCGACGCACGAGCCGAGCACTTTCGCCGGCTCCCTCGACAGCGACGTGAAGGGGTTGCGGCTCGCCTGGCTGGGCGATTTGAACGGCCATCTTCCGATGGAGGACGGCGTTCTCGACCTGTGCCGGAAAGCCTTGCGGACCTTCGAGGATCTCGGCTGCCTCGTCGAGGAGGCGACGCCCGCCTTCGATCCGGAGCGCGTCTGGCAGGCTTGGCTCGTCTTGCGCCAATGGCAGGTCGGGGCGGCCTGGGCCGAGGCTTACGGGGATCCGGACAAGCGCATGCTCATGAAGCCGGAGGCGCGCTGGGAGATCGAGAACGGGCTGCGCCTTTCCGCGTTCGACGTCTCCCGCGCCTCGGCGGTTCGCACGGCGTGGTACCACACGGTCCGCCGCCTCTTCGAGGCCTATGACTATCTCCTCCTCCCCAGCGCCCAGGTGTTCCCCTTCGATGCCGCCACGCACTGGCCCAAGGAGATCGCCGGGCGAACGATGGACACCTATCACCGCTGGATGGAGGTGGTGATCCCGGTCACCATGTCCGGCTGCCCCGCCATCAACGTGCCGGTAGGCTTCAACGGCGATGGCCTACCCCTCGGGCTGCAGATCGTCGGCCCCAACCATGGCGAGCTGAGCGTGCTGAAGATCGCCCGTGCTTACGAGCAGGCGACCAGGCATGTGCAAAACGCGCTTCCCCCGCTCCTGAACCAGCGATAAGGGCGGGCCGGAGGCTTACTCCCGATGCGTGACCTCGTTGGCGAGCTGCGAACGGGCCTTCGCGCCCTGTCGCCGGCTCTCTTCCCCTATCAGCGTTTTGCGGCGGCGCTCCTCCTGGGCGGCCTCGGCGGCTGGCTGTTCGCTCATTTCAACCTGCCGCTGCCTTGGATGCTGGGGCCCATGACCTTCTGCACCATCGGCGCCCTCGTCCGCGCGCCGATCGCCGCGCCCGCCGTGGTGCGCCCGCCCATGACTATGGTCATCGGAGTGCTGCTCGGCTCCGGCTTCACGCCGCAGGTCGTCACCCAGCTTCCGAGCTGGATCGTGCCGATCCTGGGGCTCGGCCTGTTCGTCCTCGTCTGCGGCCTCGCCTGCGTGTGCTATTTCCGCTACGTGGCGCGGCTCGATCCGACGACCGCCTATTTCGCGGGCATGCCCGGCGGGCTCGTGGAGATGGTCATCCTCGGTGAGGAGCGGGGCGGCGATGCGCGGACCATTGCCCTCATCCATTCGGCCCGCATCCTGTTGATCGTCTTCACCTTGCCCTTCCTCGTGCAGGCTCTCGAGGGCGTGCGGCTTGGCCCACGCGCGGGGCTCGGAGTTTCGCTGGCTGCGACGCCCTGGACCGTGTTCGTCTGGCTCCTGGGAACCGGCCTTGTCGGCGTCGTCCTCGGTCATCTCTTGCGGCTGCCGGCGAAGACCTTGCTTGGTCCTATGATCGTCAGCGCGGCCGTGCACATGATCGGCTGGAGCGACTTCAAGCCCCCGCAGGAGATCGTCAACGCCGCTCAGCTCGTGCTCGGGACCGTGATCGGCTGCCGCTTCCTTGGCACCGCGCCGAAGGAAATCCTGCGCATCCTGGCCCTGTCGATCGGCTCCACGTTGATCCTCGTGACCATCACCCTCGCCTTCGGCTTCGGTGTGGCGCAGATCTCATCCCAGGGGCCGATCCCGCTGATCCTGGCCTATTCGCCCGGCGGCCTTGCCGAGATGAGCCTGGTGGCCCTGGCGCTGCACATCGAGGTGGCGTTCGTTGCTGCCCACCACGTGATCCGCGTCTTCCTGGTGATGGTCGGCGCCGGCTTCGTCTACTCCTTCCTGCCGCGGGGCCCAGGCCGCAAGTCCTGACCCGATGAGCTGCGCCTTGCGGTTGCGCCCGTTGCGACCGCATCCGCGCCCTTGCCGACGAACGAGACGGTCGTGCCCTTTTTCACCAGGTCGGCCAGCTCCTCCGCGTCCCAGTTGGTGAGCCGGACGCAGCCATGAGAAAAGCTCTTGCTGACCTTCTCGGGCTCCGGCGTGCCGTGAATGCCGTAGCTCTCCTTGCTCAAATCGATCCACACGGTGCCGACCGGATTGTTGGGCCCCGGCGCAATCGTGAAGGGCTTCCTTGCCTTGACCCCCTTGAAGCCATAGTCCGGGTTGTAGGTGTAGTTCGGCCCCTTCACCACGGCCTTGACCTTGAACTCGCCGTCCGGGGCAGGCTTCTCCTCGCTGCCGATGCTCGCCGGATAGAAGGCGACGAGCCGCCCCTCCTTGTCGAGTGCGCGAAGAACAGCCTCGCCCTTGTCCACCTCGACCTTCGCCACCTCGGCCGCGGCGCGCTTCTCGCGCACTTTCGCCACCACGATCGTCTCGCCTGCCTTGTCGAAGGCCTTGCCGGGGTTGAGGGCGGCGAGGAGGTCTTCGTCCATGTGGAATTTCTCGGCGAGGAGCTCGCGCGGGCTCCTGTAAGCGAGGCGCTCGAGCTTCGCCATATCCTCCATCTTGTCTGGGATCTTATCGACGAAGGGTCCCTTCACGTCCTCGGGGCTGATGGCGTATTCGACGAGGACGGGATCGGACGAGGTGGCGACAAGCTTCGCCCAGCTCTCGGGGTCCGGCATGCCGTCGGGCGCAAGCCCGTTCGCCTGCTCGAAGCCTTTCAGGGCCTTGGCGATGTTATCCCCGAAATAGCCGTCGATGACGCCGGGAGAGAAGTGGGCCCGGTCGAGCAGCACCTGCGCCTTGACGATCGCCGGATCGGGCCGACCCTTCCCGTCCTTCCTTTGGGGCGCCCGATCGGAGAACTCCGCCCCGTTGACGGTCTCCTTGTCGAGCCTCTCCACCGCGCCTGCGGCGCCGGCCTGCAGGAGCAGCCCTGCAAGCGCCGCTGCGATCATCGACCTCCGGGACATGGCCTTGCTCCATCGTCGGGACCGCCGGACGGGTTGCGGCCCCGGAACATGACTGCGCTACACAACAAGCGGCAAAGGCTGATCCCGTTCCGTCCCAAGCGCGGCGCCGGCTGCCTATTGGCACAGCCGGCCCGAGCCTTTCCGCTGGCGCAGGTCGAGATGAAGGTGATCCTGATGGGCTGCGTCGGAGCCGGGGCCGAGCACCGTCGTGAAATGGACGCAAGCCCCCGCCCGGATCGCCGCCTGGAACTTCGCCTCCGGCGAGCCCTCCGGGTGGAACGCCACCGGGACGGCAGGGCGGCCCGCGAACTCGAAACCCATGATGTCGACCGCGTTGGCGAAGGCATGCTCGCTCAGCTTTGCGTCGGCCTGTCGGTTGCGGCCGCGGCATTCGTAGGACGTACCGACAGCGATCCGCCTCGGCGTGGCCCCGAGGTGTCGCTCGGCTTCAGGCAGCACCACTTGAAGCGCCCATCGAGCAAGCGCCTCGGCCACGGGACAGTTCACCGTCACGGGATCGAGCTCGAGCTTCTCGGCCAGCCGTCTCACGCGAAGCGGACTGATCGCCCCGCAGGCTCCATTCTCGATCGGCGGCACGAGCTCGGCCTCGACACCGAGCCCTTTCAGCCGATCGAAGCAGGCCGCGAACTCCGCTGGCGACGACCCTCCGGCGGGCCCGTCGGTCGCAGCGCCAAGTCCTTCGGGACGAGACCCAAGTCCCTCGGGACGAGGCGGGGGCAGGGGCGCTCCCTCGGGGACGCCCTCCGCCTCCGGCGGGTGAGCCTGCTCCTCGCGGCCAAGCTCGCCAGGACGCGGTGGCGGGAGCGGCGCTTGCCCTCGCGCCGAGGTCAGGGCGAGGGCGAGCGCGAGCACGAGCGCGACTGCGCCGCCTGAGGCTATTGCTGGGTTCGGGCCCTTCCACATCCTCTCCATCGAACCGCCGCCATGCTGCTTCGTTCCCGAAGACGAGGCACGTCCATTGGGTTGAGGCGAGCTGACGCCCTACCCTCGACGACCCTCCGTGGTTAGGTTGACGGCTCTCGATCCTGGAGGTGCAGCCATGCCGGATGAGGCGGCGCAGATGGGCGGCGACAATCCGTTCCTTTTCCCATGGGCGACGCGCTTCGGCTTGCCGCCCTTCGAGAGGATCGCGCCTGAGCATTTCCGCCCTGCCTTCGACGCGGCGCTTGCGGCGCATCGGGCCGAGATCGAGAGCATCGCCGAGGATCCTGCCCCACCCACCTTCGAGAATACGCTGTGCGCCCTGGAGCGGGCGGGCCAGACCCTCCGCCAGGTCTCGGCGGTGTTCTTCAACCTGGCCGGCAGCCACACCAACGACGCCCTGCAAGAGATCGAGCGCGAGATCGCCCCCCGGCTGTCTCGCCACCGCAGTGCGATCTTCATGAACGAGGCGCTGTATCGGCGCGTCGCCTCGCTCTTCGAAAAGCGCGAAGAGCTCGGCCTCGGACCCGAGGAGCTGCGGCTTCTGGAGCGCTATCGTCGCATCTTCGTGCGCGCCGGGGCCGAGCTCGACCCTCAAGGCAAGAAGCGCCTGGCCGAGATCCTCGAGCGGCTGGCGGCGCTCGGCACGCAGTTCTCGCAGAACGTTCTCGCCGACGAGAAGGCGTATGCGCTGGTCCTCGAGACAGAGGAGGACCTGGCCGGCCTGCCCGACTTCGTCCGCGCCGCCGCGGCCCGGGCGGCCGAGGAGCGGGGGCTTCCAGGCAAGCACGTCATCACCCTGTCCCGCTCGCTGATCGAGCCCTTCCTGCAGTTCTCGAGCCGCCGCGACCTGCGCGAGAAGGCGTTCCAGGCCTGGATCAGCCGCGGCGACAATGGCGGCGAGACCGACAACAAGAGGATCATCGCTGAGATGGTGGCCTTGCGCGCCGAGCGGGCGCGCCTCCTGGGTTATGAGACCTTTGCCGCCTTCAAGCTCGACGACACCATGGCCAAGACGCCGCAGGCGGCCCTCGATCTCTTGGGGCAGGTGTGGAATCCGGCCCGCGCCCGCGCCGCGCGCGAGCGCGACGCCCTGCAGGCGCTCGTCCATGAGGAGGGCGGCAATTTCAGGATCGAGCCCTGGGACTGGCGCTACTACGCCGAGAAGCTGCGCAAGCGCGATCACGACCTCGACGAGGGCGAGCTCAAGCCCTACCTCCAGCTCGACCGCATGATCGAAGCGGCCTTCGAGACGGCCCATCGCCTGTTCGGCCTCTCCTTCACGGAAATCGCCGATGCGCCGCGCTATCATCCGGACGTGCGCGTCTGGGAGGTCACGCGCGACGGGCGGCATGTGGGGCTGTTCCTCGGCGACCACTTCGCCCGCCCCTCGAAGCGCAGCGGCGCCTGGATGAGCTCCTACCGTACGCAGGAGAAGCTGTCGGGCGACATCCGGCCCATCGTCGTCAATGTCATGAATTTCGCGAAAGGCGGCGAGGACGAACCGCCGCTTCTGAGCTTCGACGACGCACGCACCCTGTTCCACGAGTTCGGCCACGCCCTGCACGGGCTGCTCTCGGACGTGACCTATCCGCTCCTGGCCGGCACCGCGGTGCCGGGCGACTTCGTGGAGCTGCCCTCTCAGCTTTATGAGCACTGGCTCGAAGAGCCTGACATCCTGCGCCGCTTCGCCGTCCACTACCGCACGGGCGAGCCCATTCCTGAGCGACTCATCGAACGCGTGCTCGCGGCACGCACCTTCAACCAGGGCTTCGCCACCGTGGAGTACACCGCCTCCGCCCTCGTCGACATGGCGCTTCATCTCATGCCGTCCGCGGAGGGGTTCGATCCCGCCTCCTTCGAACGGCAGGCCTTGGAGCGCATCGGCATGCCGCGCGAGATCGTGATGCGGCATCGGACGCCCCATTTCACTCATGTCTTCTCGGGGGACGGCTATGCGGCCGGCTACTACAGCTATCTGTGGTCCGAGGTCCTGGACGCAGACGCCTTCGCCGCCTTCCAGGAGGCCGGCGACATCTTCGATCCCGAAACGGCCCGGCGGCTCCACGACTACATCTATGCCGCCGGCAATCGGCGCGATCCTTCCGAGGCCTATCGCGCCTTCCGCGGCCGGCTGCCTTCCATCGACGCGCTCCTCGCCAAGCGCGGGCTTGCCACCGCGCCCATCGATGCGAGCGTCGGCTGAATGCGCGGAGGGGCTGCCAACAAAGGTTGGTGGTGGCGCGAATCCTGCTTAGAGTGCCCCGGGTGATAACGACCAGAGGGGCTCAAGCATGATGAGGACGATGATGGACCGCCGCAGCATTCTCAAGGCGGGGGCCGGCGCGCTTGGCGCCGCGCTTGCGGGCGGCAGCGCGCTGGCGCAGGGAAAGACGAAGCCGATCAAGGTGGCGTCGATCTACACGGTGCCTGTGGAGCAGCAATGGGTGTCGCGCATCCACAAGGCGCTCAACGCCGCCAAAGACCGGGGCGACGTCACCTACAAATGGTCCGAGAACGTCGCCAACAACGACTACGAGCGCATCATGCGCCAATATGCCGAGGAAGGGAACGACCTCGTCGTGGGCGAGATCTTCGGCGTCGAGCGGGCGGCGCGGCGCGTGGCGGCGAGCTATCCGAACGTCGCCTTCCTCATGGGCTCGTCCTTCGGCCCCGCCAAGCCGAACCTGTCGGTGTTCGACAACTGGATCCACGAGCCGTCGTACCTCACCGGCATGATCGCCGGGAAGGCGACCAAGTCGAACCTCATCGGCATGGTCGGCGGCTACGCCATCCCGGAGGTGAACCGCCTCATGCACGCCTTCATGGACGGGGCGCGGGCCACGAACCCGAACGTCAAGTTCCTCGTGACCTTCATCAACTCCTGGTACGACCCGCCGAAGGCCAAAGAGGCCGCCTTCGCCATGATCGATCGCGGCGCCGACATCATGTACGCCGAGCGCTTCGGCGTTTCGGACGCGGCGAAGGAGCGGGGCGTCAAGGTCATCGGCAACGTCATCGACACCTCCTCGCAATACCCCAACACGGTGCTGGCCTCCGCGCTCTGGCACATGGAGCCGACCATCGACCGCGCGATCAAGGCGGTGCTCGAGGGACGCTTCGAGGCGGCGGATTACGGCCAGTACAGCTACATGCAGTATGGCGGGGCAAGCCTCGTCATGGACGAGAAGCTGGTGCCGCCCGAGGTCGTCGCCGCGGTGAAGGAGAAGGAGAAGGAGATCGTCGACGGGCTGTTCCGCGTCAATGTCAACGACGCCGAGCCGAAATCGACGGCCTGATCGCCTCTCCCCTCGCCCAACCGGGAGAGGGGTCGGGGGTGAGGGTGCGCCCCGGCCCGGAAGGATGCGGCAGGGGCGGCATCTGACGCCCGGGCACGCTTGCCCAAGGGCCCCCTCGCATTATCCTAGCCGACCCGCCCCGACCCCTGCCCCTCTCCCTTCCGGGAGAGGGGGCTCAAGCGCCTGCATCCCCCACACATGACACTCGCCCTCTCCATCGAAGGCGTCACGAAGCGCTTCGGCACGCTCGTCGCGAATGATCGGATCGACCTTGCGCTCCACCGCGGCGAGATCCTGGCGCTCCTTGGCGAGAACGGTGCCGGCAAGACGACGCTCATGAACGTCCTCTTCGGCCATTACGTCGCCGACGAGGGCTCGATCCGTGTTGCCGGGCCGGACGGCGCCCTCGCTTCTCTGCCGCCGGGATCACCCCATGCGGCGCTCGGGGCGGGGATCGGCATGGTGCATCAGCATTTCGCTCTCGCCGAAAGCCTCACCGTGTTACAGAACGTGGTTCTCGGCACCCGACCTTTGAGCGCTCCCCACCTCGGCTTGCGCGCCGCTCGCGCCAAGCTCGAACGCCTCATGGGTGAAAGCGGGCTGCACGTGCGCCTCAATGCACGGATCGCGAACCTGTCGGTCGGCGAGAAGCAGCGGGTCGAGATTCTGAAAGTCCTCTACCGCGATGCGCGCATCCTCATCCTCGACGAGCCGACGGCCGTGCTCACGCCGCAGGAGGCGGACGGGCTCTTCGCCACGCTCCGCCGGCTCGCAGCCAGCGGGCTGGCGGTGATCTTCATCTCGCACAAGCTCGGCGAGGTGCTTGCGGTGGCCGATCGCGTCGCCGTGCTGCGCGGCGGGCGGAAGGTGTCGGACCAACCCATCGCCGGGGTGGACCGGCGCATGCTCGCGACCCTCATGGTGGGGCGCGAGATCGGCGTGAGCCGCCGCACGCTCCGGGAGCCCGGCCCGCCGCTCCTCGTGCTCGACCAAGTGTCAATGAGACTCCCTTCCGGGCGCGCGGGGCTCGACGGCGTGTCGCTCACCGTTCGGGGCGGCGAGATCGTCGGCATCGCCGGCGTGTCGGGGAACGGGCAGGCGGCGCTCGCAGCCCTCATCGCCGGCATGGCCGAAGCCTCGGCCGGGTCCGTCACGCTTGCGGGCAAGCCGCTGCGCGCCTCGCCGCGAGCAGCGATCGAAGCGGGCATTGCCCGCATCCCGGAGGATCGGCATGCCGAGGGCATCGTCGGCCCCCTGTCCGTCGCCGAGAACCTTGCCCTCGAAAGCCTCGACAGCCCGGAGGTGCAGCGCCTCGGATTCTTGCGCTTCGACCGCCTGCGGGAGCGGGCGAGCCAGGCGATCGCCGCCTACGACATCCGCTGCCCCGGCCCGGAGGCGCCGATCCGGCTCCTCTCCGGCGGCAACATCCAGAAGGTGATCCTCGCCCGGGTGCTGGAGCGCGATCCCCGCCTCATCCTCGCCAACCAGCCGACGCGCGGCCTCGATGTCGGCGCAGCGGCGGAGGTCCACCGCCGCCTCCTCGAGGCACGCATGAACAATGTTGGCATCGTCCTGATCTCGGAGGACCTCGACGAACTCCTCGCCCTCTGCGACCGTATTGCCGTCATGGTGAAAGGCCGGCTCACCGCACCGGAGCCGGTCGAGACGCTCACCCTGGAGCGGCTGGGCCTTTTGATGGCTGGCCATCGCGAGGAGGAAGCGGCGTGATCCGCTTCGAGCCGCGCGGCCATATCCCTCCGATCCTGCGCCTCTTTGCGCCGATCGCCGCCATGGCCGCGGCGCTCCTCCTCTCCGCGCTGCCGCTTGCGGCCGCCGGCGCGCCGATCCTGCGCGCCTTCTGGCTCATGGCCGCCGGCGCCGCCGGCTCGGTCTTCGCGATCGCCGAGACCCTGACCCGGGCGACGCCGCTCATCTTCACCGGCCTTGCCGCGGCCATCGCCTTCAGGGCGCGGCTCTTCAACATCGGCCTCGAGGGTCAGCTCTATGCCGGCGCCTTGGCGGCGGTGGTGGTCGGTTCCGGCCTCATCGACGGACCGCCCGCCCTTCTCGTCCCCCTCATCCTTGCTGCCGCGGCCCTTGCCGGAGCCCTCCTCATGCTCGGCCCGGCGCTGCTGAAGATGCGGCTCGGCGTCGACGAGGTGGTGACGACCCTGCTCCTCAACTTCGTCGTCCTCCTCTTCGTGCAGATGATGCTCGAAGGGGCTTTGAAGGACCCCATGGGCGGGGGCTGGCCGCAATCGGAGCCGATCCTCGACGCCGGCATGCTGCCGCCCCTCGTCGAGCGCATGCGCCTGCACGCTGGCTTCCTCCTCGCCCTCCTCTCAAGCCTCCTCACTCATGTCCTGATGGCGCAGACCGTGCTGGGGCTGAAGATCCGCGCCGTCGGCGAGAATCCGGCCGCGGCGCGCTTCGCTGGAATCGGCGTGACGCGGGTCACGATCGTCGTGGCGCTCATCTCCGGCGGGCTTGCCGGCCTTGCCGGCGCATCCGAAGTGGCAGGCCTCAAGGGTTACCTCACCGCGGATCTCTCCCGCGGCTTCGGCTATGCGGGGATCGTGGTCGCGATGGTGGCGGGGCTGCAGCCGCTCGCCGTCGTGCCTGCCGCGATCTTCATCGCCGGGGTGTTTGTCGGCGCCGACACCATGAGCCGCACCATCGGCGTCTCCAACTACATCGCCGACCTGATCGTGGCGCTGGCGCTGCTCTGCGTGCTCGTCGGAGGCTTGTTCATGCGCTTCCGGATCCGCTGGTCCTGACCATGCTCGAGGGCCTTTTCGACATCCTCCTCTCCTCAAGCTTCTGGGCGGCGGCGATCCGCATCGCGACGCCGCTCATGTTCGGCGTGCTCGGCGCCCTCATCTGCGAGCGCGCCGGTGTGCTGAACCTCGGCATCGAGGGCATCTTCACCGCGGGCGCCATGGCCGGGTGGCTCGCCGTCTATCTCGGCGCCGATCTCTGGACCGGGCTCCTCGCGGCGGCGGCAACCGGCGCCGCCTTCGGGCTCATCCATGCGCTGCTCACGGTGCCCCTCGGCCTGTCGCAGCATGTGACCGGCATCGGCGTCACGCTGCTTGCCACGAGCCTCGCCTATTTCACCTACCGGGTTTATCTCCCGAACGTGGCGACGCCGCCGCGCATCACGCCCTTCCAGCCCGTGGCCATCCCGGGCCTTTCAGACCTTCCCTTCCTCGGGCCTGCCCTCTTCCAGCAGACGCCGCTCACCTACCTTGCGCTCGCCCTCTTCGCGCTCGCCGCCCTCGTGCTCTACCGGACTCCGCTCGGCCTCGCCATCCGCGCCGTCGGCGAGAACCCTGCCGCCGTGGGGGCGCAAGGCCTCAGCGTCCATGGGCTGCGCATCGGCGCGGTGGTGGTCGGCTCCGCCGTGATGGCGCTCGGCGGCGCCTTCCTCACCATGGCCGCCTTCAATGCCTTCTTCTTCGAAATGACCAATGGCCGCGGCTGGATCTGCATCGCGCTCACCGTCTTCGCCTCGTGGCGGCCGGGAAAGGCGCTCCTCGGCGCCCTCCTCTTCGGCGCCTTTGACGCCTTTCAGCTGAGGCTCCAGCACCGCCTCGGCGGCGTGGTGCCGGGGCAGGTCTTCCTGATGTTGCCTTACCTCCTCTCCATCGCCGCCCTCATCGCCGTCTCGCGCGGCGCCGACTATCCCAAGGCGCTGATGGTCCCGTATTTCAAAGGGCAGAGGTGACCGGAGTTCACATGGACGTCATCCTGAGGGAACAGCCATGACCTTCGACCTCATCATCCGCAACGCCGCCCTGCCGGACGGGCGAACCGGCCTCGACATCGGCGTGCGCGGCGGGCGCATTGCGGCGGTGGAGCGCGCGATTGCGGCGGAGGCCGGCCGCGTCGTCGATGCGGCCGGACATCTCGTCAGCCCGCCCTTCGTCGACGTCCATTTCCACATGGACGCGACCCTTTCGCTTGGCCTGCCGCGCCTCAACCAGTCCGGGACGCTGCTCGAAGGCATTGCCTTATGGGGTGAGCTCAAGCCGCTTCTCACCCATGAGGCGGTGGTGGAGCGGGCGCTGCGCTACTGCGACCTCGCGGTTTCCCAGGGGCTGCTCGCCATCCGCAGCCATGTGGATGTCTGCGACGACCGCCTGCTCGCCGTCGACGCCCTCCTCGAGGTCAAGCGCAAGGTCGCGCCCTACCTCGACCTGCAGCTCGTCGCCTTTCCTCAGGACGGCTACTACCGCTCGCCCGGCGCGGTCGACAACCTCAAGCGCGCCCTCGACAAGGGCGTCGAGGTGGTGGGTGGCATCCCCCATTTCGAGCGCACCATGGCCGATGGGGCGGCCTCCGTCCGGGCGCTCTGCGAGATCGCGGCCGAGCGCGGGCTTCGCGTCGACATGCATTGCGACGAGACCGACGATCCGCTCTCGCGCCACGTCGAGACGCTCGCCTACGAGACGCAGCGCCTCGGCCTCGAGGGCCGGGTCGCCGGCTCGCACCTCACCTCCATGCACTCCATGGACAACTACTACGTCTCAAAGCTCCTGCCGCTAATGGCGGAGGCAGGGGTCGCGGCGATCGCCAACCCCCTCATCAACATCGTCATCCAGGGCCGTCACGACACCTACCCCAAGCGGCGGGGCATGACGCGCATCCCCGAAATGCGCCAATACGGCATCCTCTGCGCGTTCGGGCACGACTGCGTCATGGACCCCTGGTACTCGCTCGGCCAGGCCGACATGCTGGAAGTGGCGGCGATGGCGATCCATGTCGGCCACATGACGAGCCGGGAAGCGATGCGCTTCGCCTTCGACGCCGTGACCGTGAATCCGGCGAGGATCATGGGGCTCGAGGGCTACGGCCTCGAGGTCGGATGCAAGGCGGATCTCGTGCTCCTCCAGGCCAAGGACCCGATCGAGGCCATCCGCCTCAAGGCGACGCGCCTCGCTGTGGTGCGCGGCGGCCGGATCATCGCCGAGACCCCCGCGCGCCTTTCGAGGCTGTCGCTGGAGGGGCGGCCGGAGACGGTCGATCCGGCGTCCTACGCGCCTCTTGGCTGAACCTCTTCCGGCCCCCCTTGTCGGACCTCTCGGCCTCATCCGCGCGGATTGATTCACCGTCGGACCTCCCTCTGGAGCGCCATCCAAATTGTGCTGCTGCGCAGCAAGGTTGTTGCGCTTCCGTCCCGGACTGCGTTCCGCGCCCCCGGCATTCCACGCATCCGGGACAGGGGGTGGAGGGTGTGGAAAGGAATGGCGCCTGAGCCACGACGGGAGGGTTGCACCTGGACCACTTCCCGCTTTCCCCGATGGCAGGAACGGAGCGAACGCCAGTCCGGCACGCAAGCGTAACAAGACGCCGCGAACGCGGCGCCTCAACCAGCCTTCAGCCGCCTCGTCCAGTCCTGCAACGCCGCAAGGAGCTTGCGGATGATCTCCCGCGTCGGCTCGTCGGTGAGGTTGCCGGCCTCATCGAACTTCTTGTTGGCCTGGGCGATCATCACCTCGGGCCGGTTCACGAAGTGGGCGTTGAGGGAGATCAGCATCTGGCGCAGGTGATACTGCGCGCGCGCCGTGCCGAAATTGCCGGTGCTCGCGCCCATCACGGCCACCGGCTTGCCGTCGAAGGGCTGGTTCGGCGGCCGTGACGCCCAATCGATGGCGTTCTTCAGCACGCCGGGCACCGAGTAGTTGTATTCCGGCGTGACGAACAGGAGCGCATCGGCCTCGGCCATCTGTCGGCGCAGGCGTTCAACGGGCGGCGGAAAGCCCCGGGCCCTGAGATCCTCGTTATAGAGAGGCAGGTCGCCGATCTCCGCGCGCTCGATCAACATGCCCTCGGGCGCCAGAGCTTGCGCAACGCGCAACACCGCGGAGTTGTACGATCCCTGCCGCAGGCTTCCCGAAATCCCGAGCACCTTCATGACCCATGCCTCCAGCCCTCGCAGCCGCTCGGAGGGAAACGCTCATCCCGGCCACAAGGTCGCGTCACGGTAACGTTTTCGTAAAGCCGTATGGTTACTTGAGAGGAAAGATCGCCGGAGGGCCGCTCTCATGAACGAGCACGAACGCACCGGGCAGGAACGGGACAGCCAAGCCGCTGAGAAGGATATGAGCGGCGTAGGGACGAAGTCCCTCACGGAGGCCGCCTCCGGCCCGACGCTCGCCAGTGAGACTCCCACCGAGCCGACGGCGCCCGCCCCGGCAGGATCCGACGTGCCGCAGGCCCGGAGCTGGCGCCTGCCCGGCCTTCGGCCTTACGCATTGCAGGCGGCGGCACTCGCGGCCGCCCTTGGTCTTGGTTGGCTTGGCGGCTCGATGCGGTCCGCGCACTCGCCGGAGGTCGACCCGGCCATGGACGCTCTGCGCAAAGCCGATTGGACCGGTCTTGCCGCGGGAATGCAGAAGAGCCAGGCCGACTCGGCCCGCATCGTCGCCGATGTGCAGGGCTTCAAGGCGAGCCTCAACGGGATGAGGGACCTGATCGACCGGGCAAGGCAGGAAAACGGGCAGCGGCTTGCGCAGGTAGGCGAGCGGCTTGATCGCGTCCAGCGCGCCGACCAGGAGGTGGCGGCCAAGCTCGCCGCCCTTGCCGAGCGGGTGGAGCGCTGGGAGAACTCCGGTCGGGAGACCGGGGCGAAGCTCACGCAGGTGCTCGAGCGCCTCGATCGGCTGGAGCGCCAGACGGCGCCAGGGCCGTCCGCCGCCGCTGCGAAGGCGGCAGCGGACCCTCATCTGCACACCGGCGCCATTCCGCAGACCAAGCCAACGAAGCAGGAGTCGAAGTCGGCGCCGATCGAGGGCTGGATCCTGCGCGAAGTCTATGACGGCGTGGCGCTGGTGGAGGGCCGCAACCGTCGCCTCCACGAGATCGCGCCAGGCTCCGTGCTGCCTGGCGCCGGCCGTGTCGAAGCCATCGAGCGGCGCGGCCGCTCCTGGGTGGTGGTGACGACACAGGGCGTCATCACGTCCCAGCAGTGGTAAGAGGGCCGAGCGCTCATGACGAAAAGCGCCCGGCCGCGCCGGGCGCTTGCATCAAGCCTGTCGCCCCGTCCTTGGGACGGCCTATCGCGCCATGGCGGTGATGGTCGCGGCCGAGGGCAAAGCAGGTCCCTCCTCGCGCTCAAGCTCGACGGTGGTCGCTGGAGCCGCCTCGTCCCTCGCCTCCAGCCCTAGGGTCGTCTTGCCCAGAGGCGCGAAAGCTTCTTCAAGCTTTCGCCCGCGTCCGCGTCGCCCTGTGTCCAGCACTGCGCGGAGAAGAGCAGCGCCTTCAGGATCCGCGTCGAGCGCTTTAGCATCCAGGATGGGCATGGCGACTCCCCAAGATGGTCGACCGCGCCCGATACTCGTGAGGCGAGGAGCATCGAATCAACGGCTAACCTTAGCAAAGGTTTCGGAGCCGGAAATGGCCGACCCCGCACACGACCCCGTGAGCGGCCCGCCGGAGCCGCACAAGAATTAGCGCAGAACCACGACCTTGGTTCCCACCCGCACGCGGTCATACAGATCCACCACATCGTCGTTCGTCATGCGGATGCAGCCCGACGACACGGCTTGGCCGATGGTGTTCGGTTCGTTCGAGCCGTGGATGCGATACAGGCTGCCGCCCAGATAAAGGGCGCGGGCGCCGAGAGGATTGTCCTCGCCGCCTTCCATGAAGCGGGGCAGGTCGGGACGGCGCTTCAGCATTTGCGGGGGCGGCGTCCAGTCCGGCCACTCGGCCTTGCGCGAGACTGTCTTGACGCCCGACCATTCGAACCCGGGCCGGCCGACGCCGATGCCGTAGCGAATCGCCTTGCCACCCTCGAGGACGAAGTAGAGACGACGCTCCGAGGTGGACACGACGATGGTGCCGGGCGCATAGCCGCGGAAGGTGACGACCTCGCGCGGGACTGGGCTGATCTGGACCTCGGCATCCGGATCGTTGCGGTAGTAATGCTCCTGGGCGGGCGGCGGACCGAAGAGCAGGTTGAAGAAGGCGCTGGCCGAGGTGGCGCTGGCGGCAAGACCGGCAGCGGCGATGGTCGAGGCGAGGGCAAGACGGTGCATGAGGTTCTCCCCTGATGATCGTGTTTGACGCCTGGATGGGGTGAAGGGGCAGCCGCCGGGCGGCGACGGCTGAAACTAGCGGCTCGCCATCTCTGCGCGGGGCACGCGCATGAGCGTCGAGGTGTTCGCGACGTCGCGCTGCTCGATGGTGATGGTGCGGACGATGGTGCGGATAGGGGCGCCGTTCTCGGCCGCGAGGCACTCGCGTGAGATGTTCGGCCAGGTCTGCGCGGCGCAACCCGTCTCCCGCAGCCGATCGCCCTTGCCGCTCTTCAACGCCACATCCACCCAAGCCGCGCCCGATGGAGCGACGCCCCTTGCGGACGCCTCGTCAGAGGGCAGGACGCGGTCATAATAGGCCTTCACCGGCGCTGCGCTGTCGCGCGCCTGCGGGACCTCATACGCCGTGACGACCCCGGCCAGGAGAGCGGCGGCAACGCCGATCAGCTTGAAAGAAGGAACCATGACGCCCTCCGTTTCGGCCTCAACTCCCCGTGGGCCGTTGTTGGTGAGCGTCACCGTAGAAGGAGGGTTTTTCCGTGCGTTTGCACACGCGGCGTAAATGGTTTCGCCGGATTGCCGTTTTGTTGCTCCGGGGGCGGCCCGGCGAAACGAAACGGGTGTGAACGGGGCATGTCTCAGGCGGGCCGCGCCAGAAGATCCGTGTGGCCGACGAGGCAGCTGGCGCCGGAGCTCCGAGCTTCGCGCCAGGCGGAGAGTTCCGCCTCCGGCACAAGGCCCGTCTCGCGCGCGGCTGCGGCGATGCCCCTCGCGAGCTCGCGGATGAGCGGCCGGTCCTTGGGCCCAAGCCGCCAGGGGCTCTCCGCCTCTTCGACCACGTAGCGCTGCGCCCTGAAGGCTTTGGCAAGCGCGGCGCTCGCCCTCGGCCCCGCGGCGGGGCCAAAGCCCTTGTCCCGACCCTGATGGGCGTGAAAGGCGGCGAACACCACCCTATCACTCGGATGGGGCGGCCGCCATTCCTCACGCCCGTCATAGGTGAGAGCCGTGTAGAAGACAGCCCGCCGGGCCGCGACCGCCGCGGCAAAGCGTTCGATCCAGTCTCTCGAGACGAGATCGAAGAGGGCGGCCGCGGTGATCAGGTCTGCGCCTCGATCAAGGAGTGGCTCCGCCCCGGCCGACAGATCGGCCCGAACGAACGCCACCTCGATGTGGCGGCCGCCCACCGTCAGGCACAAACCCTCGCCCGCCCGCTCATGGGCCTCCGCCCAGGCTGCCAAGCGATCCCGCGCCTCGGCAAGAAGCGCGGGATCATGATCGACGAGGCGCCAGCGCTGGCGGATGGGCAGAAAGGGCGCGCAGGCCCGCAGGTTCGATCCCGTGCCGCAACCGAGGTCCACAACCTCGAGGGCGTCCCGCGCCCGGAAAAGCGCCTGCAGCGTCGAAAGAAGCGCGCGATTGCGCGCCCGGTGGTCGCTGGGCTCCCGAAGCGCCAGCCATTCTGCGGAAAAGCCGCTCATCGCGCGGCCTCCCGGATGGTCGCCGCGACGGCCCGCGCCGTGTCGCTCCAGCGGGGGAGCGCCTGCCCCGCCGCCCAGGAGCGGTCGGCGCAGGCCCGCCGCAGCGCCGGGTCTGTGATCATCCGGCGCAACGCCTCTCGGAGCGCCGCAACATCGCCCGGCCTGACCTTGAGCCCTGCCCCGTCAGGCATCGTCTCGGCGGCTGCGCCGCCTGTGGAGGCGACGAGAGGCAGCCCGCGCGCCAGGGCCTCCGCCAGCACCATGCCATAGCCCTCAAAGAGCGATGCGGACACGAAGACGTCGGCGCGCTCATAGAGCTCATCGAGCGCATCCTCGCTCACGGCGCCGACGAGGTGGATGCGCCCGCCGAGGCCCCCTTCCGCGACCGCGGCCCTGAGAGCACGGACCGTTTCGGGCGCGCGCTCGAGGCTGCCCGCGATGGTGAGCCGCCAGTCGAGATCGGCAAGGTCCTTCAGCGCCGCAACGAGGATCTCATAGCCCTTGCGCGGCGACAGGGCCCCGACCGCCAGGAGTGCGAGGGGTGAGCCCGTGCCGCTCGCCCGCCGCGCCGGCTCCGTCCCGGGCTCCGCCGTGGCGATCGTCTCCCTCGGCACTCCGAAATCGGAGACGAGGAGCCGCGCCGTCGTCGCGCTCGTGGCGATCACCTTCCGCGCCAGCGCCAGGGCCGCGGCCTCGGAGGCGAAGAGTTCCCTCTGACGGGCCGGGCTCAAGCCGCTCTCGAAGGCAAGCGGGTGATGAACAAGGGCGACCATCGGGATGGTGAGCTTCTGGAGGAGGCCGACGGGCATGGCGCCATAGGCCAGACCGTCGATGAGGAAGGCCGCGGGCCGCAAGGGTGAGAGAAGGCGCTCTGTCTCGGCAAGGTCGGCGTCGGTCGGGTGCGGATAGGCGGCCGGCAACGCCACCGCCCGAAGGGCGAGACCTTCCTGCGGCAGGCGCTCTAGGAGCTTGCGCGCATAGGCATAGCCGCCGGTTGGCGTGTTGAGGTCGCCCGGCACGGCGAAGGCCACCTCAAGCACCGACCGGCCCCTCATACCAGGCGCGCGCCACATGAGACTCATGCAGCATGACGCGGATGCGGGCAATCCCTTCCGATCCCGGGCCGAGGGCCCCGGAGCGCGCGGCCGCGGCCATGGCGTCGAAGATGTGCCGGGCAAGGAACTCGGTCGTCGTGTTCTGGCCCGAGAACTGCGGCAGCTCGTCGAGATTGCGGTAGTTGAGGGGGGCGAGCGTGGCCTTCAACGCTTCATGCGCGCGGCCTATGTCGACCACGACGCCCTCGGCCGTCAGCTCCTCCCGGAAGAAGGCGACATCGACCACGAATGTCGCCCCGTGCAGCGCCTGCGCCGGGCCGAACAGGGCACCCCGGAAGCTGTGGGCGATCATGATGTGCTCGCGCACCTCGACGGCGTACATGGCGGTTTCCTCACTCGTATCGCACCACCGTCGCAAGGCCCGGGGCGGTTTGTGTCAGGAGGCGGGGGAGCGCGGTCGGAAGGTCGGCGAAGGCCACTTCCTCGGTGATCAGCGCATCGAGCCGGTCATCGGCCAGGAGCGACAGCGCCTTGCGGAGGCGCCGACGCCTCGACCAGCGCGGGCGCCTCGAAGGCGCCACTTGTCCGACCTGGGAGGAGACGAGCTTGAGACGCCGGCTGTGGAACGCCAGGCCGAGAGGGGCTGGAGGCTCCGCGTCGCCATACCAGCTCATTTCGACGACGCTCGCCTCCTCCCCGGCGCAGGCAAGCGCGCAGGCAAGCCCCGCGGCCGTGGCGCTGGTGTGGAAGACGATGTCGGCCTCGCCCGGCGCGTCGAGCGGCTTCTGGAAGGCGCAGCCGAGATGGCGGGCGATATCGGCGCGGGACAGGTCGATGTCGACCAGCGTCACCTCCGCCCCCGGCAGGCGCGCGGCGAGGTAGCCGAGGAGCAGGCCGACCACGCCCGCGCCGACGATCACGATGCGGTCGCCCGGCCCGGCCCCCCCGTCCCAGAGCCCATTGAGGGCCGTCTCCATGTTGGCGGCGAGCACCGCGCGGCGCGCCGGCACGCCTTCGGGAAGGGGTGCGAGGGCCGAAGCCTCGGCCACGAAGCGGTCCTGGTGGGGGTGGAAGGCGAACACCTCATGGCCTTTGAGTCCGTCGGGCCCCTCCTCCACCACCCCAACGGCGCAGTAGCCATACTTGACCGGGAAGGGAAAATCCCCTTCCTGCAACGGGGCGCGCATGCGCTCGCCTTCGCAGGCCGGGATTCGTCCTTCGAAAACGAGGCGCTCCGTGCCCCGGCTCAGCCCGGTCCACAGGGTGCGCACCAGCGCCTGGCCCGGCCGTGGTGCGGCCAGGGCCGCCTCCCGCAGCTCCGCCTGTCCTCGCCCCGCATACCACAGGGCGCGGGCGCGAAGGCTCAAGTCGTTCATCGGGCCTTCAGCCTCGCCGCGCTTCAACAACACTCCCTCCGAGGTTCTCACCGCGCATGACCGAGCATGTCCGCGTCGCCCCACCCTTCACGCCGGTGGGGGTCGAAACCACGCCGACGGGCGTACAGTCAACGCGCGTGTTGCGCAGGCGCCGGTTTCTCGTCCTCTTTCTGAACGCTGTCACCTACATCGCCATGCTGGCCGTGATGGCGGCCATCGTCGGTGCCCATGGCTGGACGATGGTCGACATGGCGCTGCTCGCCTGCTTCGCCGTCGCCGCCCCCTGGACCGTGCTCGGCTTCTGGAACGCAGTGATCGGCCTGTGGCTCCTGCACGGGCGGCGCGACGGGCTTGCCGCCGTCGTCCCCTTCGCCGCGGCGGGGAACGCGAAGGAGCCGCTGCGCCTCCGGACCGCGGTGGTGATGACCCTGCGCAACGAAGACCCGGCGCGGGCCTTCCGGCGGCTCAAGGCCGTGAAGGACAGCATCGAGGCAACCGGCGAGGGCGAGCGCTTCGCCTACTTCGTCCTCAGCGACACCTCCAAGCCCGAAGTGGCGGCGGCCGAGGAGGCGGCGGTCGCAGCGTGGCGGGCGCAGAGCGCGGACCCGGAGCGCATCGTGTATCGCCGCCGGGCGGAGAACACCGGCTTCAAGGCCGGCAACATCCGCGACTTCTGCGAGACCTACGGCCGCGACTTCGACCTCATGGCGCCGCTCGACGCCGACAGCCTGATGTCGGGCGAAGCCATCGTGCGGCTCGTGCGCATGATGCAGCACCATCCGCGGCTCGGCATCCTGCAGAGCCTCGTCGTCGGAGCGCCGTCGAAAAGCGCCTTCGCCCGCATCTTCCAGTTCGGCATGCGCCACGGCATGCGCGCCTACACCTTCGGCCAGGCCTGGTGGGTGGGGGATTGCGGCCCCTTCTGGGGCCACAACGCGGTCGTTCGCATCGCCCCCTTCGCCGAGCATTGCCACCTGCCCGTCCTGCCTGGACGCCCGCCGCTCGGCGGCCACGTCATGTCGCACGACCAGGTCGAGGCGACGCTGATGCGAAAGGCCGGCTACGAGGTGTGCGTCCTGCCGGAAGAGAACGGGAGCTGGGAGGAGAACCCGCCGACCGTCTTCGAGTTCTCGAGCCGGGATCTCCGCTGGTGCCAGGGCAACATGCAGTACTGGAAGCTCCTGGATCTCCCAGGGCTCCTGCCCATGAGCCGCTTCCAGCTCGCCTGGGCGATCCTCATGTTCCTCGGTGTGCCGGCCATGACCCTCGGCATCGCGCTCCTGCCGCTGAAGCTCCTCGACGGCGAGGATGCCGCCGCCTTCCCGGCCGGGCTCGCCATCGGGCTCTATCTGACCTTCCTCGTGATGTATCTGTCGCCGAAGCTCGCCGGCCTCGCCGACATCCTTCTGACGCCGGGCGGCGTCGCGCGCTACGGCGGCCGGCTGCGGTTCCTGGCCGGGGCAGCGATCGAGATCGTCTTCTCCTTTCTCCTCGGCGCCATCACGACCTTCCGCATCGCCGTGTTCATGCTCGGCCTCCTGTTCGGCAGGTCGGTGGTGTGGAACGGGCAGGCGCGCGACGCCCATGGCGTCTCCTGGTCGGCGGCTGCGCGGGGCCTGTGGCCGGTATTCCTGTTCGGCGCGGCAGTCTGTGGGGCGCTCGCCTATCTTTCGCCGGCGGTCCTCGCCTGGAGCCTGCCGCTGACGCTCGGCTATCTTCTCGCGGTCCCCTTCGCGGTGATCACCGCCTCGCCGGCGCTCGGCGACTTCCTCCTGGTGCATCGGCTGTGCGCCATCCCGGAGGAGTTCGAGATGCCGCCCGAGATCGCCGCGCTGCGCTCATGAGCGGCGGCGCGCGCCTCAAAGGCACCGCCGCCGCGGTCGGCCGCTCGCTCCGCATCTATTACCGCGACGCCGCCCGCGACCGGGTCATGGACGCCCTTTACGCCCGCTTCCTCAAGCCGGGCGACCTCGCCTTCGACATCGGCGCCCATGTGGGCGACCGCATCGCCTCGTTCCTGCGCCTCGGCGCCCGGGTGGTGGCCCTCGAGCCGCAGCCGGGACCGGCCCGGGCCATCCGCCTCATCCACGGCCGCGACTGCAACGTCACCTTGATCGAGGCGGCTGCCGGCGACGCGGAAGGGACGATCGCGCTGCGCATCAACAGCGCCAACCCCACGGTCTCGACGGCGTCCGACGCCTTCGTCGCGGCTGCCGAGGGGGCGGGAGGCTGGGAGGGGCAGGTGTGGGACGCCGTCGTCGCCGTCCCCTGCCTTACCCTCGATGGGCTCATCCGCGACCATGGCCGCCCGGCTTTCGTGAAGATCGACGTGGAGGGCTTCGAGGACCGGGTGCTGAGGGGCTTGAGCGAGCCCGTCCCCGCCCTCTCCTTCGAGTTCACTACCATCGCCCGCGCCGTGGCGCTCAGCTGCCTCGAGCGCCTCGCCGCGCTCGGCCCCTATCGCTTCGACATGGCCCTGGGCGAGACGCAAGTCCTCACCTTCGGCCGCTGGGTCTCGGCCGAGGAGATGGCGGCGCATCTTGGCGCGCTGCCGCACGAGGCGAATTCGGGAGACGTGTATGCCGTCCTCTCCTAGCGCCGCGGCGCGGTGTCCACGCTCAGAATCTACTGGAAATCCGTAGTCGACGATGCTACGTTTCGAATGGGACCCCGCCAAGGCAAGAACGAATCTCGCCAAGCACGGCGTCTCGTTCGAGGAAGCCCGGGACGCCTTTCGCGATCCGTTCGGGCTCGAGCTCCTCGACGATCGTTTCGATTATGGCGAGGAGCGCTTCGTTCTCATCGCCAGGGCGCGGGCTCGTATGCTTACAGTGATCTTCGTCGAGCGGGACGGCGCGTATCGTTTGATTTCGGCGCGAGCCTCAACCAAGGCGGAGCAGGATGCCTATTTCGAAGCGCAACTCTAAGCCGATGCCAGAGGAGGACGCCGCTGACCGTCCTCTGAGCTCTTCCGATCTTCAGCGCATGCGGCGCACGCCGCAGGTGAAAATCGTGCGTCGCGCGCTTGGCTTGACGCAAGAAGAGTTCGCGGCGCGCTACCGGATTCCGTTGGGTACTCTCCGGGATTGGGAGCAGGGGCGCACTGAACCCGACCAGCCGGCACGAGCCTATCTGCGCGTGATCGCCGCCGAACCGGCGATGACGGCAAGGGCTCTCTCCCATCATGAGGGAAGTTGAGACGAGGCTCCAAGCCGCCGACCGAGGGCGTGTTCCCGCGAGCGCGCCCGGGCGAAGCCACCTCCCGCTTCTTGCGTGCTCCTTATGCGTGTTCCTGCCCTCATCCTTCTCGCCTTGGCCCTGCCCACCACCGCGACCGCCGACCCCGTGGCGGTTCACGTCGCGAACGCCAGCGAGCCCGTGCTGTGCGCGGAGAAGGACAATGTCACGCTCACCTTCGCCTCGCCCGAGGTCACCCGGTTCCGCATCGAGGCCGTGCACCCCGCCTATGTCGGCGCCATGCGCGAGGATCGCTTCGCGCCGGACTTCACGGCCTGCCCGCGGGATCTGTCGCGGGAGACGACGGAGGTGAAGCCGCCGAAGCGCGTCACCTTCTACGAGGACGTGGAGACCTGGCTGACCGGCTACACCTTCACGAATTTCTGGCGCCCGCACGACATCCCCTTCCGGGTCGGCGATCGGGTCGAGCGCGGCCTGCACGTGGTGCAGCTCTGGGTGCGCCGCGACGAGCGCGCGGAGGAAGTGCTCGTGATCTATCCGGGCGACGGGTATTGGCGCATCCGTCCGCTGCCGCCGCGCCACCTCGGCTGGAGCGCCTACGGCTCGTCCTTCCTCGTCGGGCCGGTGGAGAACGACGGCCGTCCCTTGGTGCGGATCAGCGGCGTCGCCTTCGATCCAGCGACCATGACCTTCACCCTCTCCTTCGCGGCGGGCGGAGGCGCAACGCTGAAGGTCGACACGCTCGACCGCGAGCGCCTGGCCCTCGACGTGCGGCTCGACCGACCGGTCACGGATCGACCTTTCGCGGCGCTTCGCTCCATGTATGTCACGGAGGCCAACGCCGACGTGGCGCGCATCGCCCTTCGCGAGGAAGGCGCGCGCGCCTGGCGCGAGGAGCCGATCATGACCTTCAAGGCAGCTAGGGCGACGGATGTGTGGACGGGCCGCCTCGTTCCCTCGCGTCACAACACGAGTGCGCCTGATCTGACCTTCAACCGTTTCGAGAGCGGGCGGTGAGGGCGCACTTCAGCCGGTCGACAAGACGGCCGTCGATCGCGACAAGACCAAGGCCGATGAGCGCCATGCCCAGAAAGTGGCGAGGCGCAAGCCGCTCGTCGAGGAGCGTCGTGCCGAGGAGAATGGCGCTGACCGGGATCAAGAACGTCACCAACAGAAGGTTGGTGGCCCCGGCCCGCGCCAGCACGCGGAAGTAGAGAAGATAGCCAAGCGCCGTCGAGGCGAGCGCAAGCGCGGCGACCGAGGCTGCCGCCGCACCGCTCGGCCAGGGCAGCGTCCAGGGCCGATCGACGAAAAGAGCAACGGGCAACAGCATGACGCTCGATGCGGTGAGCATGCCTGCGGCCGTGGCAAGCGGCGGCACGCCGAGGGCCCTGAAACGCCGCCCATACACGCCCGAGACCGCATAGGAGACGGCGGCGATGAGCATGGCAAGCTGCGCGAGGACGTCGACGCCGACCGCGCGGAGCGCGCCGCCCATCATGACCGCAACGCCAGCAAAGCCGATCACGACGCCTGCGAGCTTGCGCGGCGTCGCCTTCTCGTCCTCCGTCATGACGTGGGCCACGATTACCGTGAATAACGGCGTCGTGGCATTGAAGATGGAGGCGAGGCCGCTCTCGATATGCGTCTGGCCCCAGGCGATCAGCGTGAAAGGGACGGCGTTGTTGAGAAGGCCCATCCACAGGCAGGCGCGCCAGACACGCGGATCCCGCGGCACCGCGAGCCCCGACGCGCGCAGGACGAGGTGCAGGGCCGCGGCGGCGAGCGCCACCCGCGCCAGCACGATGGTGAGCGGCGGCAGCTCCTTCACCGCCACGCCGACGAACAGGAACGAGCCGCCCCATAGGATCGACAAAACGACGAGCATCGCCCATTCGGCGGATCCCATGCGGAGCTGAAGAGGGGAGTGCGTCACAATGCTGCCCTCGGCGCGCCAAGGTGAACGGTCCGGCGTGCGGACACCACCCGTTTCCTGAGAAGACGTCCCTCGCCTTGGCTCTTGCGGACGAGTCCTGCCTAGGACGCTTGCGCCTCACCGCGAACAAGGCTCTCGGCGACAGCGCAGGCGTGATCGGGAAAGGGAACCGGGCGGCGGGTCGCCCCATCCATGAGGACGCAGACTCCCTCCGCTTCGGCGGCGAGCGCCCCGCTCTCGGCCGAAAAGAGCGCCTGACGGAGCCCAAGAGAGGTCCGCCCGACGCGGCTGAGCCAGGTGGCGGTGCGCACCCGGCCCGGGAAGTGCAGCTCCGCGCGATAGTCGATCGCAAAGCGCGCGATGACGAAATAGAGGCCAGGGGGCAAGGACGGCCCGAGCCGCGTCCGGAACAGGTTCACACGTCCGCTCTCGCAGAAGATCGAGAAAGCGGCGTTGTTGATGTGGCCGTTCATGTCCGTGTCGCCGAAGCGCAGCACGTCCTCGGTCCAGGATACGCGCGCATCGGCGAGGAGATCATCAATGGTCAAGGCGTCACCATGGTCAGACATCGCCCCGTCCTGCTTGTGGCCGGCGCGCCGGCCGCGGGGAGGAGTCAAGGGCGCAAGGCGGGTTCCGGCGGGCCGTAACTCACCCGACGGCGCGCCTCGGCACAAGCCCCGAGGCGAGCGAAAACGCCTTACTCCTCTCCCACGCCGGCCGAGACCGAAGCGGACGCGACCGCCATGCGCTTCGCGTAGCCCGTGCGAACAATCCAGTCGGCGAGATCGTTCGCGCCGATGCGGCAGGCGCCCTCAGCCTCGCTGACCGTCCTCATCCGGTAGCGGCAGACGACGCTTCGCGACCGGACGATGAGCTCGAGCTGCGTCGCTGCGCGAGCGCGGCATGGCTCCAGACGGCCGTCGAGGGTGCGACAGACCTCGTCGGCCCGCGGAAGCGCCACCCCTGCGAGGCGAATGCGGAAGCCCCCGACATCGAGCGTGCGCCCGTCGACAGCCACAACCTGCGGGAACACAGTCTCCCGCCATTCCGTTCCGCCGGAGGCTCGCGTGAAATGCCCCGGCAAGGACGATCCTTTGATCTGAGGATCATTGGACGGATGAAAGCGCGCGTCGCTGGCGACTGTGAGCCGCCGGTCGAACATCCCATCTGCCGCTGACGCTCCTGTCCCAGCGAGCGGCACGGTGACGGCAGGCGCGGGCTCCGCCGGCGGCGAGAGGCGATGCGCGAGCTTGCCCGTATCGCCGATCGCCTCGGCCGCGGGCGCCGCCTGCCGCGCCGCCGCGCCGGTGCCGGCCGGGGCGAGGGCGAAGACGGTGAGGGCAAGAAGGCCGGCCAGTCCTGCCGTGCGCGCCGCGACCGCCGCCGGTCCACGGCGCAACGGCTTGAGGTCTCCCGCGGGGGCCCCCACCAGCCAGATCGCACGACCGCTGCGCACCGTCCTCATGAATCACCGCCTCTTCAGCCGAAGCGCAGTAGAACAGGTGGGTCCTCACGGCTCATGAAGATGACGGCGACAAGTTTTCTGAAATCACATTCATCTTTTTGAAAGCACAACGGACTCGACAGACCGAAGAAAGGATTGGTTCACTTCAAGGCTCGGCTCGATCATTCCATTCACCCTTGATTCACGCCGCCGGCATCTCCTGTGGCCACGACAAAAGAACACGGGAACCAGGGCGGTCATGGGACAGGAGCACTCACTCGGCTTCGGCGCGAATGCGCGCCGAAGCCGCTTCCACCGCGGGGCGCTGGCCCTGGCTGCGGCGGCGTCCCTCGTCGCGACCGTGCTCCTTCTCGCCTTGAGCCCGGCTCGTGCGCAGACGCGGCTCGTTGAGATCGGCGAGAACAAGATCGGCGCGGTGCGTGTCACGGCGGGCAAGTCGCAGACGCTGCAGACGACCCTCGGCTTCGTCGATCTTGTGGTGGGCGACCCCGACATCGCCGATGTGATGCCGCTCACCGACCGCACCATGTATGTGCTTGGCAAGAAGATCGGCACCACCAATGTGGCGATCTATGACGCCGCAAAGTCGCTTGTCGGCGTCATCGAGGTCGAGGTCGCCTACAACACGCCGCGGCTTCGCGCCGACATGGAACGGGCCCTGCCCGGCGACGATGCGAGGGTTTCCTCAGCGAATGGCCGCACCGTCCTGTCCGGCACGGTCGCGGACGGGGTCTCCGCGGCGCGCGCCGCCTCGCTTGCTAAGCAGTACGGCCCCGAAGTCCTCAACGACCTGAAGGTCCGCGGCTCCCAGCAGGTGATGCTGGAAGTGCGCTTCATCGAAGCCTCCCGCAACGCGGGCAAGGAGCTCGGCATCAACTGGGACGTGGTCGGCAAGAACTTCGCCACCCGCACCGGCCTCCAGGCCTGGGGGACCGGGCTGCTCGCTAGCGGCAATACGCCCTTCGGAGCGGTGCTCGGCCGCATCCTCAGCAACGGCGTCCAAGCGGACGTGCTCATCCAGGCCTTGGAAGACAAGGGTCTCGTGCGCAAGCTCGCGGAGCCGAACCTCGTCGCCATGTCCGGCGAGAAAGCGAGCTTCCTCGCCGGCGGCGAATTCCCCATCCCGGTCGCGAGCAGCAATAACCAGATCACCATCGACTACAAGAAGTTCGGCGTCGGCCTCACCTTCCTGCCGACGGTCCTCGGGAACGGCGTCATCAACCTGAAGATCGAGCCCGAGGTGAGCCAGGTCGACACCTCGGTGTCAATCAACACCGGCATCGTCACGATCCCGGGCATCACCGTGCGCCGCGCGAGCACCGTCGTGGAACTGCGGGACGGGCAGAGCTTCGCGATCGCCGGCCTCCTGCAGAGCGTCAATTCCGACACGACGAAGCAGCTGCCTTGGCTCGGCGACATTCCCGTCCTCGGCACCCTATTCCGCTCGGCAGCGTTCGAGAAGCAGGAGACAGATCTCGCCATCATCGTGACGCCCCGCCTCGTCAAGCCCGCAAAGCCTGGCCAACGCCTGCGCACGCCCCTCGACAACACCTTGCCCGCCAGCGACGCCGACCTCTTCCTCGTCGGACGCCACGAGACGCCGGTGGCGCAGGCGGCCGCGAGCGGCAAGATCGTGCCGCCGGCCGGCCATATCCTCGATCTGAAGGAGGTTCCGCGTGTGGCGGTCCACTAGGCCTATCGTCATGATGGCAACGACCCTCGCGCTTTGCGGCTGCAGCGAGTACCTGGAGCGGCGCGAGACCATCTCCTTTCACGCCGGCGACGCGGCGGCGGCGAACCGCGCCGTCCATACCATCGACCCCTGGCCGCGAGCGGCGCAGAACACCACCATCCCGACGAGCGGCCGCCGCGTGGCCGATGCCATTGAGCGCTACGAAACGCGCGCCAACGGCAACGGCCCGGCGGCGCCGCCCGTGATGGCGATTCCGATCATGCCCGCCGCTGGAGCGCCCACAGCGCCTTAAAAAGAGGCGCGACGGCAGCGGGCTCCCCCTCCTCTTCTCCAGGGGATGCCCCCTCCTCTGGGAGGAAGGCATCCTGCCCAAGCGAGGCGCGACGGTTCCACTGATGACAGAAACACGGCAGGGCAACGGCTCCGCGATCGTCCTGATCGGACCCGACGGAGCCTTCCTCAACAGCGTGGCGGCCGCGATCACCCAGAACGCCGGCGCGGCGGTCGTCATCCCGGAGGCGGTCGAGGCGGCGGCGCGCCGGCCGGAGATCGACGGCGCGGCCGCCGTGGTGGTTGAGCTCGACGCGCGGCGGCGCGAGAGCCTCGTCGCTCTTCAAGGCCTGGCGCTGCGGCTGTTCGGGCGCGCGCCGGTCCTTGTGCTCACGGACAGCGTCGATGATGCCTTGATCCGCTGGTTCCTGCAGATCCGCATTTCCGATCTCTTGCGCAAGCCTGTCGAGCCGAAGGACGTTATCAAGGCGTGCCTCAGGGCGCTCAAGGCGAGCGCAAGCCTCCCCGATGACGGCAGCCAGATCTTCTCCTTCATCCCGGCCGCGGGCGGAGTGGGCGCGACGACCCTCGCCATCGAGACGGCGATGCTCCTGCGCCGCGCCGCGCCCAGGGAGTCCGACAGCGTGTGCCTCGTCGATCTGGACTTCCAGAACGGTGCCTGCGCCGACTATCTCGACCTCGAGCCGCGGCTCGATCTTGCCGAGATCGGCCCCCATCCCGAGCGGCTGGATCTCCAGCTTCTTGAAATCATGCTGACGCGCCATGCGTCGGGGCTGATGCTGCTCGCCGCCAAGGGCCAGCCGGCGCAAAGTCCCAAGGTGGATACGGACGTCGTCGTGCGCCTGCTCGATCTCGTCTCGACCCGCTTCGAGAGCGTCGTGCTCGACGTGCCGCGCTTCTGGATGCCCTGGACAGACCAGGTGCTTCTCGGCTCGAACCGGGTCTATGTGGTCACGGACATGACCGTGCCAGGCCTACGCCTCGGACGGCGCATGGCGACGTCGTTGAGCGAGCGCCTGCCCGAGCTCAAGCCGCGGGTCATCGTCAACCGCTTCGAGCAGCAGATGCTGTTTGGGACAGGGCTCAGGCGGGCCGATGTGGAGCGGGCCCTCGAAGGCTATCTCGAAGGCACGGTGGCCAACAACTACAAGCTCGTCCGCGAAGCCATCGACCGCGGCCTACCCCTCGACGGCGTGAAGTCCGGCAGCAACGTCTCCACGGACCTGAAGCGCATCGTGCTCGCGCAGACCGCCGCGGAGTAGGCGCCTCGATCGGGGCAAGAAGGGAAGCGCGTCGTCTTCCCGCCTTTCCCGGGAGATGCAAAGCAGGCATTTGGGCTCGAGACGCGACGCCCGTGGAAAGTGAAGGACGGCGCGTCTTGCCTCCCTCGTCCGAGCATGCCTGCACACGCCCCTTTTGGCCTGCGCTCTTCGGGAGGGGGAAACCCTCGGGAGAGCCGCGCCGGACGCCCCTTTCGCTCCACCCCGCATCGGATAGGGTAGCGCCAACCCAGGAGCAGCCATGAATCAGATCGATCTCAACGGGCATGTGGCCGTGGTCACAGGCGGGGCGCAGGGCATCGGCCAAGCCATCGTCGAGCGCTTCGCCGCGAGCGGCGCGATCGTCGAGATCTGGGACGTCGACGGAGAGCTCGCAGCCGAGACCGCGCGGAACATCGGCGCGACGGTCCATGCCCGCGCCGTCGACGTCACCGACGCCGAGGGCGTGGCCGCGGCGGCGAAGGCAGCCGAAGCGGCCCATGGGCCCATCGACATCCTCGTCACGAGCGCCGGGGTCGCGGGTCCGAACCACAAGACCTGGGATTATCCGCTCGACGCCTGGACCCGGGTCATGCGCATCAATGTGGACGGCACCTTCCATTGCCTGAGGGCCGTGGTGCCCTCGATGATCGCGCAAGGCTACGGGCGGATCGTCACCGTCGCCTCGATCGCCGGCAAGGAGGGCAACCCGAACGCCTCGGCCTATTCCGCCTCCAAGGCGGCGGTGATCGCGCTCACGAAGTCCCTCGGCAAGGAACTCGCCCAGTACGACATCGCCGTCAACACCATCACGCCGGCCGCGGCGCGCACACGGATTTTCGAGCAGATCACCCAGGAGCACATCGATTTCATGCTCGCGAAGATCCCCCGCGGACGCTTCCTCGAAACGCGCGAGGTCGCTTCCATGGTCGCTTGGCTGTGCTCGGCCGAGAACAGCTTCACGACCGGCGCCGTCTTCGATCTCTCGGGCGGCCGGGCGACCTATTGAGCAGGCGTGCAAACCATGCCGCCGAGGCGCCAGAAGGAGCCGCTTTCACGGCAGCTTGTTCATGGTCAAACTGGAGCGCGCATGAGGGCTTCCCCTGACACGAGCCTTGGCCAGCGGGTCATGGCGCGGATCGATGAGCTTGCGCGGCACACCGACGAGCCGGGCCGGCTCACCCGCCTCTACCTCTCCAAAGCCCACCGGGCGGCCGCCGAGGCTGTCTTGAGCCTCATGCGGGCAGCGGGAATGACCGCCACCATCGACGCCGTGGGCAATGTGGTCGGGCGCTTGACAGGGGAGCGCCCCGACGCGCCGACTCTGATCGTCGGCTCGCACATCGACAGCGTCGTCGATGCGGGACGCTTCGACGGGCCGCTCGGTGTGGTGTGCGGCATCGTGGCGGTCGAGGAGCTGACGCGGCGCGGCATCAGCCTGCCCTTCGCGCTCGAAGTGGTTGCCTTCGGGGACGAGGAGAACGTCCGCTTTCCCACCAACCTGTCCACATCCTATGCGCTCGCAGGTCGCTACAACCCGGCCTGGCTCGACGGGGTCGACGCGGACGGCGTCATGCTGCGCGATGCCCTCATCGCCTTCGGCGGCGACCCGGCCGGCATTCCGGCGCTGGCCCGCCGGCGCGGGGAGGTGCTGGGCTATCTTGAAGTGCACATCGAGCAGGGGCCGCAGCTTGAAGCTGCTGATCGACCGGTCGGCATTGTCACCGCGATCAACGGCATTACGCGGGCCCGCGCCTTCGTGGCAGGGGAGGCCGGCCATGCGGGCACGGTGCCGATGGCGATGCGCCGCGATGCCCTCGCCGCCGCCGCGGAAATGATCTCAGCGATCGAGCGGATCGGCGCGGCGCGCGCGGATACGGTGGCCACGGTGGGCGTTGCGGAAGTGCTGCCGGGCGCGGTCAACGTCATTCCAGCGCGAGTCGACTTCACCCTCGACTTGAGGGCCCCTGACGATGCCGTCCGGCGCGCCCTGGTCGCCGAGGTGGGCCGCGAGCTCCAGGCCATCGCCGACAGGAGGGGTTTGAGCCTTGCGATCGAACCCTTCATGGACTCTCCGGCCACCCCCATGGACCCCAAGCTCATGGCCGTGCTCGAGGAGGCTGCCGCGACCGTGAGCGGGCCGGCCCCGCGCCTTCCCTCAGGCGCCGGCCATGATGCGGTGGCCATGGCGACGCTCGCCCCGGCCGCCATGCTGTTCGTGCGCTGCAAGGGCGGCATCAGCCACAATCCCGCCGAATCGATCACCGAATCGGATGCGGAGGTGGCGGTGCGCGTTCTCATCGACGCCATCGAGCGGCTTGCCGCCAAGGTCGCCGACTGACCGCCACGGAACCGGCTTTGCCTTCGCGTGTTTTCGTGATCCCACCACAAGGAGAATGACGAGATGATGCGAGTGGTTCTCTGCGCCGCTCTTGGCCTTGGCGCCCTCACCGCCCTGTCGACCTCGCCCGCCGAGGCGCGGTTCTTCGGCAATGCGGTCGAGGCGCCGACGCTCGTGGAGACGGCGCAATGCGTGGTGCGGCGGGAGCGCGTGGTGCGGCCGGACGGACGGGTCGTGGTGCGCACAGTGCGGCGCTGCGGACCGGGGTTCGGACCGCGCGTCGAGCGCTGCCGCACCGTACGGGAGCGCGTCTACCGGCCCGGCGGTCGGGTGGTGGTGCGCACCGTCCGCCGCTGCTTCTAGACCGCGCGCCCACTGCAGGCTCGGCCGGGCACTCGCCCGGCCGTTCAAGGATCGACTTGGCCCAGGCGCTGGCCCGTTTCGCGGTCGAACAGATGGACGTTGGTCGCGTCCACCGTCAACGCGAGCTGTCTGGCGCTGGCGGCAATCAACCCTGTCGGGGCCTGGAGCACGAATTCGTCCCCGGCGATCTTGCCATGGAAGAGCTGGGTTGCGCCGAGTTCCTCGATGAAGTCGACATCGATGCGGAAAGCGGTGCCGCCATCCTCGACGACGCGCACATCTTCTGGCCGGATGCCCACGTGAATGCGGGTGTCGGCCTTGAGGTCCGCGCGCATATCGGCGACCGGCAACAGGCTGCCGCCCACCGAGACCAGGTTCGGCCCTTCCACGATTCCTTCCATGATGTTCATGGGCGGTGAGCCGATGAAGGTCGCGACAAAGCGCGTCTGCGGGCGGCGGTAAACGTCCGAGGGCGTGCCGATCTGCTCGATGACGCCGTGGTTCATGACCACGAGCTTGTCGGAGAGCGTCATCGCCTCGACCTGGTCATGGGTGACATAGACTGACGTCACGCCAAGGGCCCGCTGGAGGCGCTTGATCTCGACCCGCATCTGCACGCGCAGCTTGGCGTCGAGGTTGGACAGCGGCTCGTCGAAGAGGAAGACCTGCGGCTTTCTGACGATGGCGCGGCCCATGGCGACGCGCTGGCGCTGGCCGCCCGAGAGTTGGCGCGGCTTGCGGTCGAGGAAAGGCTCGATGGCGAGGATCCGGGCCGCCTCGCGCACCCGCTTGTCGATCTCGGGCTTCGGCGTGCCGCGATTGCGCAAGCCGTAGGCCATGTTGTCGTAGACGTTCATGTGCGGGTAGAGCGCATAGTTCTGGAACACCATGGCGATGTCGCGCTCCGCCGGCTCGATGTCGTTCACGATCCGGTCGCCGATGCGGATCTTGCCCGCGGTGATCGTCTCAAGGCCCGCGATCATGCGCAGCAGGGTCGACTTCCCGCATCCCGACGGGCCGACCAGCACGCAAAAGGAACCGTCGGCGATGTCGAGCGAGACGCCCTTCACAGCCTCCACATTGCCCGCATAGACCTTGCGGACGGATTCGAGGGTTACGCTGGCCATCACATACTCCGGGCGAAGAGCGACGAGAGAACAATCAGGAGAGAAGGCTGCGCGAGCATAGCCGGGTCGGTCCCATTCGCCCTTCGCTATCCGCCGTGATCACTTCTCGGTCTCCACCAGCCCCTTCACGAAAAGCCGCTGCATGAGGATCACGACCGCCACCGGCGGCAGCATGGCGAGCACAGCGGTCGCCATGGCGAGCTGCCATTCGGTCAGCGCGTCCTGCGTCACGATCATCTTCTTGATGCCGATGACGATGGTCTGCATGGAATCCTTGGTCGTGATGAGGAGCGGCCAGAGATATTGGTTCCAGCCATAGATGAACTGGATCACGAACAGGGCCGCCATGGTGGTGATGGAGAGCGGCAGCACCGTATCCTTGAAGAACCGGAAGAAGCCGGCCCCGTCGATCTTGGATGCCTCCACGAGTTCGTCGGGGATGGTCATGAAGAACTGCCGGAAGAGCAGCGTGCCGGTGGCCGATGCGATGAGCGGCACGATCAGGCCGGCATAGGTGTCGAGCAGGCCAAGGTCCGCGACGATCTTGTAGGTGGGATAGATGCGCACCTCGACCGGCAGCATCAGCGTGATGAAGATGATCCAGAACGCCGTCATCCGGAACGGGAACTTGAAATAGACGATGGCATAGGCCGACAGGATCGAGATGGCGATCTTGCCGACCGCGATGCCCATCGCCATGACGAAGGAGTTGAGCATCATCGTGCCGACGGGCTCGCGCGTCGAGCGCGAGGTGCCGACAAAGATGGCGCGATAGTAATTCTCAAGGAACAAGGGCCCCGGCGCGAGCCCCATCTGGCCGTTGGCGATGGTCGTCGCGTCATAGGTCGAGGCCACGAAGGCGAGGTAGACCGGGAAGGCGACGATCGCGATCCCGATCCACAGAACAAGGTGCGGGACGATGTTCCCGAGGCGGCGGCGCTCGACCATCAGGCGCGCTCCGAGCCTCGCCCGCTCCCCCTTCTCCGGGACGAGGAGGGTCGATGGCGGCCCAGCAGCCGTCGGGACGGGGTGACGCCGGCGCTGAACGAGGCGCGACGGCGCCGCCGCATTTCACCCCTCGGCGGCGTCACTCCGCCCCGAAGCTTTGCTCCGCCCCTCTCCCTCAAGGGAAAGGCGAAGGGCGCTGTTGCCCCATCGATGAGCACCATCAATACGTCACCTTGCGCTCGATGTAGCGGAACTGGATCGCGGTGAGCGCGATCACGATGAACATCAGGATCACCGACTGGGCAGCCGAGCCGCCGAGGTCGCCGCCCAGCCGGCCATCGGAATAGACCTTGTAGACGAGGGTCTCGGTCGCCTTCGCCGGCCCGCCGCCCGTCACGGCGTCGATGATGCCGAACGTATCGAAGAACACGTAGACGACATTGACCACGATGAGGAAGAAGGTGGTTGGCGACAGCAGCGGGAAGATGATGGTCCAGAACCGCCGCGTCGGGCCTGCGCCGTCGATCGCGCTCGCCTCGATGAGGCTCTTCGGGATGGCTTGCAGGCCGGCAAGGAAGAACAGGAAGTTGTAGCTGATCTGCTTCCAGGTCGCCGCCAGCACCACCAGCGTCATGGCATGGGTGCCGTTGAGAAGCGGGTTCCAATCGAGCCCCCACAGGCGCAGACCGCGCGCAACGAGCCCGAGGGAGGGCTGGAACATGAACAGCCACAGCACGCCCGCGACCGCCGGGGCCACCGCATAGGGCCACATGAGGAGCGTCTTGTAGGTCGCCGCGGCGCGGAGCTGCTTGTCCGCCATCACCGCGAGGTAAAGAGCGACGGAGAGGGAAAGGACTGTGACCGCGGTGGAGAAGACGAGGGTCGTCCACATGGCCCGGTAGTATTCGGGCTGCGAGAAGAGATGGACGTAGTTCTCGAAGCCGACGAACTCGGTCGACAGCCCGAAGGCGTCCTCAAGATGGAAGGACTGCCACACCGCCTGGCTCGCCGGCCAATAGAAGAAGACGAGCGTAATGGCGAGCTGGGGCGCCAGCAGCGCGTAAGGAACGATGCGAGAACCGAAGACGGCGCGTTTCTGCATGGGGAAATTCCCCCTCTCCCGCGACGGGAGAGGGCTGGGGCGAGGGCGGCGGCGCCAGCCTTTCGAGGCTCGCGGCTCCTCCCTCGCCCGGTCTGCTGCGCAGACTCGACCTCTCCCTCGGGAGAGAAGTCGACGTGGTTACCGCACCGCTGCGCGTTCGAACTGGCGCAGCATCTGATTGCCGCGGCTCACGGCCGCGTCAAGGGCCGCCTGTGGAGACTTCTGGCCGTTCAGCGCCGCCTCGATCTCCTCCGCCCAGAGATCGCGCAGCTGCACCATGTTGCCGAAGCGCAGGCCCCGGGAGTTCTCGGTCGGCTCCTTGTTGGTGAGCTCCAGCAGCGGCGTCTCGAGATAGGGCGCGTCCTTATAGAAGCCCAGCTCCTTGGCCTTGGCGTAGGCGGCCTTGGTGATCGGGAGATACCCGGACGCCTTGTGGATGGCCACTTGCCGGTCGGTATCGGAGAGGAAGGCGAAGAACTTGGCGACGCCCTTGTACTCCTCCGGCTTCTTCCCGCCCATCACCCACAAGCTCGCACCGCCGATGATGGAGTTCTGGGGCGCGCCGGTCACGTCGGGGTAGTAGGGCATCGGCGCGTTGGTGAAGTCGAATTTGGCGTTCGCCCGCACATTGGCGAAGAAGGCCGAGGAGGTGAGGAAGATCGGGCATTCGCCCGAGGTGAAGCGGCCCTCGCCCGTGTTGGTGCGCCCTGAATAGTCGTAGGTCTTGTCCTTCTGCAGCTCGACGAGGTTCTGCAGGTGCTTCACATGCAGCGGCGAGTTGAACTTCAGCTCGGTGTCGAAGCCGTCGAGCCCATTGGCCTTGGTGCCGATCGGCACGTTATGCCAGGCCGAGAACTGCTCGATATGAGCCCAGGTCACCCAGGCATTGGAGAAGCCGCAGGTGGCGTGCCCCGCCGCCTTCAGCTTCTTTGCCGCCTCGAACACCTCCGGCCAGGTCTTCGGCGGCTTGTCGGGATCGAGACCGGCCTTCCGGAAGGAGTCCTTGTTGATCCACATCACCATGGACGAGGAGTTGAAGGGAAAGGACAGCATGTCCCCCTTGGCGGTCGAATAGTAGCCGGTGATGGCGGGAAGGTAGGCGTTTGGATCGAACTTCTCGCCGGCTTCCTTCATGAGCTCGTGCACCGGCTTGATGGCGCCCTTCGCCGCCATCATGGTCGCGGTGCCGACCTCGAAGACCTGCAGGATGTGCGGCGCATTGCCGGCCCGGAAGGCGGCAATGCCGGCATTCATGGTGTCCGGATAGGAGCCCTTGTAGGTCGGAACGACCTTGTACTCCTTCTGCGACTCGTTGAACTCGTTCGCGAGCTTGACGATCACCTCGTTGTTGGCGCCCGTCATCGCGTGCCACCAGTGGATCTCCGTCTGCGCCAGCGCGGGCGAGGCGGCGATCGCGAAGAGCGCGGTCGCGGTGAGCAAGGTCCGTCGATTGAGCATGGTTCCTCCTGGTAGCGATCCCCCCTTTGAGGGATTGTCGTTGTCATCACAGTAGCACGAAGGGCGGGCAACGTTTCAATGGCAGTTTGATGACAGCCCTTGCAAGCCCCGATGCTCGGGGTGGTTGACAGGCGCATCATGGCCTGCCGCTCCGGAACCGCTCCCGGGGAGAGGCCGTTTGAAAAGCAAGGGCGCCGTCAAGCTCGCGGGAGGAACAGATGGCAAGAACCCTCGCCGCCCTCTTCGCAGACCGCGGACAAGCGGAGCGCGCCCTGCGGGCCCTGATCGAAGCGGGCCTCGCGCAGCATCCGAGCACGGTGCTGACCTGCTCCGAATTCGTTTCCACCTCGGCCTACGAGATGGCGCCGGGACGCCGCCCAAGCCCCGCCGAGGTCGCCTTCCGCAGCGCGCTCGACGCCCTCGGCCTGCCTCGGGCCGACCGGGCGGAGTTCGCGGACGCCATTGCGCGGGGCGGATGCCTTCTCTCGGCGCGGGTCGATTCGAGCATGCTTGAGCGCGCGATAGCGGTCATCGAGGCCTTCGAGCCGGTCGATCTCGATCGGCGCGCGGGCGAGCGGCCAAGCACGAGCGAGGAGGCACCGCTGGGGGCAGGGCTTACCGCCGGGCAGGCTGCGGGCCTGAGCAACACCGCCGCCGTGCCGGGCATGGCGGGCATGGCGCGCTCGACCCACGATGTGGGCGCGAGCGATCTTGGCACGAAGGAGCTGTCGAGAGGGGACCGGGGGACGAGCGCCGCGGCCACCGGCGCGCTCGAGGCCGAGGATCGCGCCGGCGCTCCGGGCGCGTTGGAGCTCGCGCATCGCCCGGACGCGGCCCTCGCCACGAAGCAGAGCCCGGGCGCTGAGCAGACGGCTCCGGTCGGGACAGGCCCGGCGCCCGATCTCTACCGGCGGGACACGACCCGCCCCGGCCGGGTGCGGGCCTATGTGAAGGTGTAAGCCGCCTCAGATGACGTTGCGCTCGAGGAGCGGCCGGTTGGCCACCACGCGCTCATAGCCGAGATCGGTGAGGTCCAGCGTGCGGTAGGCCCCGTGCACGATGAGCTCGGCGACGCCCCGGCCGATCGCCGGCGACTGCTGCAGCCCATGGCCGGAGAAGCCGTTGCAGAGATAGAAGTTCGTCACCTCGCCCGCAGGCCCGACGATGGCGTTGTGGTCGAGGAGGCACATGTCGTAGGGCCCGGCCCAAGCCCGGCCGGGGCGGATCGCCTCGAAGGCTGGCACCCGGTGCGCCAGGACAGGCCAGACGCGCTCCTCGAAGAAAGTCAGGTCGACCTCTTGCGTGGTCGGATCCTCGTCGCGCCAGTCCGGATCCTCGTCTCCCGGCCCGGGCGAAGCGCTGCCGATGAAACCCTCCCCTTCCGGCCTGAACCAGACACCGGTCGGATCAATGACGAGGGGACAGTTCTCGATGGGCTCCCGGCAGGCGAAGCTGAACACGTAGCGGCGCTTGGCGACGACGGGAATGACGACGCCTGCCTTTGCGGCGAGCGCGCGTCCGCCCGCCCCGGCGCAATTCACGAGTGCGCCGCAGGCGATGCGCTCACCGTCGGCAAGTCGGACCGCCACGATCCGACTGCCCTGACGCTCCACATCGACCACCTCCCCCGCGCGGTACTCCGCCCCGAGGGCGCGCGCCTTGCGGCGGAAGGCCTGAAGAAGGCCCCACCCGTCGAACCAGCCCTCCCCCGAGCGCCCCCACGTCCCGCAGGCAAGATCGTCGGTCCTGAGCCAAGGGAAGCGATCGGCCAGCGAGCGGTGGCTGAAGAAGCGGATGTCGGCCCCTTCCCGGACCTGCAGCTCTTGATTCTCCTTGAGGACGGCAGCGCCAGCCCCCGTCGCAAGATAAAGATAGCCGCCTTCTTTCAGGCCGATGTCAGGGCGCTCCCCGTCGACGGCAAGACGCTCCCCGATCTCGCGCAGGAAGCGGATGCCGTAAAGCGAGATGCGGATGTTGACCGGGCTCGAGAACTGCTGGCGGATCGAGGCCGCCGAGAGGGCGGAGGCCGAGCGCTGGTAGGTCGGGTCCTTCTCGATGACGAGGACCTTTCCGCGGAAGCCCGGATCGGCGAGGAGGTGGTAGGCGACGGAGGAGCCCATAGCCGCCCCGCCAGCGATCACCACGTCGAAGCTTTCATTCATGAGCGATCTCCGCTGGAACAGCTCTCGCTAGGCCCGGTCCCGGCACAGGGCGATCCGGACCGGGGCAGCGGCGCCGCCCCTCCCTCCCCGCGAGGGGAGGGCCGACTCGGGCGAAGCCCGAGCGGGGCGGGGTGGAAGCACCAACACTCGAGAAGTTGGCGCCGCCGCCCCATCCGTCGGCCTTCGGCCGCCACCTTCCCCTCGCGGGGAAGGATCGCGCGGCCGCCCCTTCCGATGTCCGCTTCGCTCCGGCCGCCTTAACCCCGCCCAGAAGGCCGGAAGCGGCATTGCGGCGAGGAGCGCCCAGGGCTATGCGGTAGGCGACATCAGGCCCGGAACGCAAGCCGGAAGACGCCATGAACAAGCCCACCCTCGCCGCCGCGTTTCAATCCTCCGTCCGCGATGAGGCTTTGACGCTGCTCTCGCGCCTCGGCGTATCGGAGGAGGCGCTCGCCGCCCACGGTGTTCCCGCCCGCTCGCCGATCACGGGCGAGATCGTCGCTCATGTGCGCGAGACGACGACGCAGGAGGCGCAGGACGCGATCGGGCGCGCGCACCGGGCCTTCCTCGCCTGGCGCAAGGTGCCGGCGCCCCGACGGGGCGAGCTGGTGCGGCTGCTCGGCGAGGAGTTGCGGGCGGCGAAGGCGGATCTCGGCCGGCTCGTCACCCTCGAAGCGGGAAAGATCGTCTCCGAGGGCTTGGGCGAAGTCCAGGAGATGATCGACATCTGCGATTTCGCCGTCGGGCTCTCGCGCCAGCTCTATGGCCTGACCATCGCCACCGAGCGCGCCGACCACCGCATGATGGAGACCTGGCACCCGCTGGGTGTGTGCGGGGTCATCTCCGCCTTCAACTTCCCCGTGGCGGTGTGGTCGTGGAATGCAGCCCTGGCGTTTGTCTGCGGCGATTCGGTGGTGTGGAAGCCCTCCGAGAAGACACCTCTCACCGCGCTTGCCACGCAGGCCCTGGTGAGGCGGGCGATGGCGCGGTTCGGCCCGGAGGCGCCGGAGGGACTCTCGGAGGTGCTGATCGGCGGTCGGGAGATCGGCGAGGCGCTCGTCGACGACGATCGCGTGCCGGTGGTCTCCGCCACCGGCTCGACCGCCATGGGCCGGCAGGTGGGGCCGCGCTTGGCCGCGCGGTTCGCCCGCGCCATCCTGGAGCTCGGCGGCAACAACGCCGCCCTTGTCTGCCCCTCCGCCGACCTTGACTTGACGCTGCGTGCCGTCGCCTTCGCCGCGATCGGCACGGCCGGCCAGCGCTGCACGACGCTGCGGCGGCTGTTCGTCCATGAGAGTGTCTACGACGCTTTCGTGCCGAAGCTCCGCCGGGTCTACGAGACGGTCACTATTGGCGATCCGCGCGCCGAGGGGGTGCTCGTCGGCCCTCTCATCGATCGGGCGGCCTTCGAGGCCATGGAGCGGGCGCTCGACGAGGCGGCGAGCGTCGGCGGTACGGTGCATGGCGGCGGCCGAGTCGAGGACGGGCCCGGGGGACCGGAGGCCTTCTATGTCCGCCCGGCGCTCGTCGAGATGCCGGCGCAGATCGGGCCGATGGTCCGCGAGACCTTCGCGCCGATCCTCTATGTGATGCGCTACCGCGATCTCGACGAGGCCATCCGCCTTCACAACGGCGTCGGTGCCGGCTTGTCCTCCTCGATCTTCACCCTCGACATGCGCGAGGCCGAAACCTTCCTCTCGGTCGCGGGCTCCGACTGCGGCATCGCGAATGTCAATATCGGGCCGTCCGGCGCCGAGATCGGCGGGGCGTTCGGGGGCGAGAAGGAGACCGGGGGCGGCCGTGAGGCCGGCTCGGACTCCTGGAAGGCCTACATGCGCCGGGCCACCAACACCATCAACTACGGAACCGCCCTGCCGCTTGCGCAAGGCGTGAAGTTCGAGGTGAAGGGGGCGCTGTAGCCAGCGGCTCCGGGCTTAGACCGAGGGCCCGCCCGGTAATGACAGGGAATGAGGGAAGAGCGATGACCGCACAACCGAAGATGAAGGCCAAGGACGCGCCCGCTCCGGCAAGCTTCCAATGGGACGATCCGCTCCTGCTCGAGGAGCAGCTTTCCGACGACGAGCGCATGATCCGGGACAGCGCGCGGCAATACGCGCAAAGCCGGCTCATGCCGCGGATCATCGAAGCTTATCGCGAGGAGAAGACGGACCGCGCCATCTTCAACGAGATGGGCGAGCTGGGGCTCCTCGGCGTCACCATCCCTGAGGAGTATGGCGGCGTCGGCGCTTCTTATGTCGCTTACGGCCTTGTCGCCCGCGAGATCGAGCGCGTCGACTCAGGGTATCGTTCGATGATGAGCGTGCAGTCTTCGCTCGTCATGTATCCGATCTATGCCTATGGCGACGAAAGCCAGCGCAAAAAATATCTTCCGAAGCTCGCCTCCGGGGAATGGGTCGGCTGCTTCGGACTCACCGAGCCCGATGCCGGCTCCGATCCCGCCGGCATGAAAACGCGGGCCGAGAAGATCGACGGCGGCTATCGCCTGCACGGGACCAAGATGTGGATCTCCAATGCACCGATCGCCGACGTGTTCGTCGTCTGGGCGAAATCCGCCGCCCATGACGACCAGATCCGCGGCTTTGTGCTCGAGAAGGGCTTGAAGGGGCTCTCCGCGCCGAAGATCGGCGGCAAGCTCTCGCTTCGCGCCTCGATCACCGGCGAGATCGTCATGGACAATGTGGAGGTGGGCGAAGAGGCGCTGTTGCCGAACGTCTCAGGCCTGAAAGGTCCGTTCGGCTGCCTCAACCGGGCGCGCTACGGCATCGCCTGGGGCGCCATGGGAGCCGCCGAGTTCTGCTGGCACGCGGCGCGTCAGTACACGCTGGATCGCAAGCAGTTCGGCCGTCCTCTCGCTGCGACGCAGCTCGTGCAGAAGAAGCTCGCCGACATGCAGACCGAGATTGCCCTGGGCCTCCAAGCGGCCCTTCGCGTCGGCCGCCTCTTCGACGAAGGCAAGGCCGCCCCCGAGATGATCTCGCTCATCAAGCGCAACAACTGCGGCAAGGCCCTGGACATTGCGCGGACCGCGCGGGACATGCATGGCGGCAACGGCATCCAGGAGGAGTACCATGTCATGCGCATCGCGCAGAACCTGGAGACCGTGAACACCTATGAGGGCACCCACGACGTGCACGCCCTCATCCTGGGCCGCGCGCAGACGGGCCTCCAGGCGTTCTTTTGAGCCTCTCCTTCCCCGCGAGGGGAAGGTGTCACGGGCGCTGGCGCGCCCGTGACGGAAGGGGTGGCAGCGCCCCTTTCTGCGAAGGCGGCGCCGCCTCCCCACCCCGGTCCGCTGCGCGGACTTGCCCCTCCCCTCATCGGGAGGGATCCTTCTGCGAGTGGAGCATTCGACCATGACCATCCGCATCATCCTCGCCGGCGCGACGGGTTGGGTCGGCAGAGCGCTCGTCGCGGCCATCGCCGAGGCGGGAGATCTCGCCCTCGTCGGTGCCGTCGCCCGCAACGCCGCAGGACAGGATGCGGGAGAAGCGGCCGGGCTCGGGCAGCGGCTCGGGGTGACGGTCAGCGCCACGCTGAACGATGCGCTCGAGACGCCGTGCGACGTGGTCATCGACTACACCAAGCCCGATATCGTGAAGCATCACGCGCTCACCGCCCTCGCCCATCGCCGCCACGTGGTGATCGGCACCTCAGGCCTTTCCGCCGATGACTACGCCCGGATCCATACGGCGGCTGAAGCTCAAGGGTGCGGCGTGCTCGCCGCCGGAAACTTCTCCATCACCGCCACCCTGATGCGCCGCTTCGCGCTGATCGCAGCGCAATACGTTCCTGACGTCGAGATCATCGATTACGCCTCCGCCAAGAAGGCGGACACCCCGTCCGGGACGGCGCGCGAGCTTGCCGAGCTCATGGGCGAGGTCCGCCGGCCGGGCACGGCAAGGGCGGTCGAGGAACTGTCCGGCGTGCGCGAAACCCGCGGCGGCGCCATCGGCGCGCCGATCCCGGTCCAAGTTCACTCCGTCCGCATGCCTTCCTTCACCCTCTCTTGCGAGGTGATCCTCGGCGCCGACAACGAGCGGCTGACCATCCGCCACGATGCCGGCGCGTCCGCCGCGCCCTATGTGGCCGGAACGCTGCTTGCCGCGCGCCGCGTGGGCTCCTTCGTCGGGCTGAAGCGCGGGCTCGACGCGGTGATGGGGTGATGCGGCTCCCTTACAGTCCCTCCCCGCGGGGGAGGGAGGATTGACCGACCGCCCCGTCACGACCACCGACGCGTGGAAGCTGATCGGGCTCGTCTTCGTCCTCGTCGACCACTACGGGCTCTTCTTCGACCCGGACGAGACCTGGTGGCGCCTGTTCGGGCGCATCGCGGCGCCGATCTTCTTCTTTTTCATCGGCTTTGCGCGCACGCGCTCCGTCCCCTTCTCCTGGCTCGCCTTCGGCGCCCTCCTCACTCTCACCGACTATCTTGATTCGGAGAGTCTCGCCGAGACCACCATCAACATCCTCCTGAACTTTGCTCTTCTGCGCGTTCTCCTCCTGCCCTTCTTCGAGCGCCACGTCATGGGGCAACCTTGGCGGGTGGCGGTTCTGGTCGCGGTCTGCGTGCCGCTGATCCCCTACACCGACACCGTTCTCGAATACGGCACGGAAGGCTGGCTCTGGGCGATCCTCGGCCTCGCCCACCGCCTCGCCTTGGAGCGGCCCGAGGATCGCCGCCGCTGGATCCGCGGCGGGATCGCGGTCGCGACGGGCATCGCCTATGGGCTGCGCGAGGTGCACGACTACGCCTTCGATGGGGGGCAGGCGGCGCTCCTTGGCGTCATCGTCCTGGGACTGGTCGTGCTCCTCCTCCGCTTTCGCCGCGGTGATCTGCCCTGGCAACCGCCGGAGCCGCTCGCCGGCCTGTTCCGTTTCTGTGGTCGCCATTCCCTCGAAATCTACGCCGTCAGCCTTTTCGCCATGCAGGTCCTGGCCTATGGCATCGACACCTTCGGTGAAGAGGATGATCACAGCCCATGAAGCCGCTGCAAGGAATCAAGGTGCTGGAACTCGCCCGCATCCTTGCCGGGCCCTGGATCGGGCAGTTGCTGGCTGATCTCGGCGCCGACGTCGTGAAGGTGGAGCGCGCCGGCGTCGGCGACGACACCCGGGGTTGGGGGCCGCCCTTCGTCGAGGGCGCCCAGGGCGAAAACCTCTCCGCCGCCTACTTTCACGCCGCGAACCGCGGCAAGCGCTCGGTCGAGGCGGATTTCGAGACTGCCGAGGGACGCGCGCTGGTGCGAAGGCTCGCCGCGCACGCGGATGTTCTCATCGAGAACTTCAAGGTCGGAGGCCTCAAGAAATACGGGCTCGATTACGAGAGCCTGAAGGCTCTCAACCCGCGTCTCGTCTATTGCTCCGTCACCGGCTTTGGCCAGGACGGGCCTTACGCGCCGCTCGCCGGCTATGACTTCATGATCCAGGGCATGTCGGGAGTCATGGACCTCACCGGGGAGCCCGACGGCCCGCCCATGAAGGCGGCCTATGCCACCGCCGACATCTTCTGCGGACTCTACGCCACGGTCGGCATCCTGGCGGCCCTGCGTCGGCGCGATGCCACGGGGGAAGGGGCGTATCTCGACATGGCGCTGCTCGACAGCCAGATCGCCGTCCTCGGCTATCAGGCCCTCAACTACTTCGTCTCCGGAGAGGTGCCGAAACGGCTCGGCAACGGCCACCCGAACATCGTGCCTTACGATGTCTTTCCGGTCGCCGACGGCGCGATCATCATCGCCGTCGGCAACAACGGCCAGTTCGCCAAGCTCTGCGAGGCGATCGGAGCGGAGGACCTGCGCGACCACCCCGACTACGGGACGAACGAAGGCCGGGTCCGGAACCGGGCCGTGCTCGTGCCCGAGCTCGGCCGGCGCACGAGCCGCTTCAGGCGGGACGAGCTGTTGCGGATCTTGGGCGAGCTCAAGGTGCCGGCGGGCCCCGTCAACACGGTGGCGGATGTCTTCGCCGATCCTCAGGTGATCCATCGCCGCGTGCGCGTCGACCTTCCGGCGCCGCACGCCAAGGGCGGCGCAATCCCGACCCTGCGCTCGCCGATCGTGCTGGACGGCAAACCGCAGGTCGCCGGCCGCCCGTCTCCCCGCCTTGGAGAGCACACGCAAGAGGTCTTGAGCGACCCGGCCTGGGCAGGAGAGAAAGCCGAACCCCTTTCCTCCCCGCCAGGGGAGGGGTAGGGGTGGGCGGCAACGCCAAGTCCTGTGATGATGGCGCTGCCCTTCCAACCGTCACGGGTGCCTCGCACCCGCCCCACCCTCCCTGCGGGAGGGACGATTTGCGAGCTCCAGATGACCCTTAAATCCCGCACCGGCGGCCGCATCCTCGTCGACCAGCTTCTCGTTCACGGCGTCGACCACATCTTCTGCGTGCCGGGCGAGAGCTACCTTGCCGTGCTCGACGCGCTGCACGACGCCGCCATCACCGTCACCGTCTGCCGCCAGGAGGGCGGCGCGGCGATGATGGCCGAGGCGCAGGGCAAGCTCACCGGCCGGCCCGGCATCTGCTTCGTCACCCGCGGCCCCGGCGCCACCAACGCCTCGCCCGGCCTGCATATCGCGGCCCAGGACTCGACCCCCCTGATCCTTTTCGTCGGGCAGGTCGACCGGTCCATGAAGGAGCGGGAGGCCTTCCAGGAGCTCGATTACAAGGCCGTGTTCGGCTCGGTGGCGAAATGGGTGGTGGATGTGGACGACCCGGCCCGCCTGCCGGAATTCGTCTCCCGGGCCTTCCATGTGGCGACGAGCGGCCGGCCAGGCCCGGTGGTGGTGGCGTTGCCGGAAGACATGCTGACCGAGGAGGCGAGCGTCGCCGACGCCCTTCCCTATGAGCCCGTCGAGACCCACCCGGCGCTCGCGCAGATGGCCGAGCTGCAGAAGCTGCTCTGGTCGGCCGAGCGGCCGATCGCCATCCTCGGCGGCAGCCGCTGGTCTGCGCCGGCCGTCCAGCGCTTCGTGCGCTTCGCGGAGCGCTTCGAGCTCCCCGTCACCTGCTCCTTCCGGCGGCAGATGCTCTTCCCCGCCGATCATCCCTGCTATGCGGGCGATCTCGGCATTGGCCCCAACCCGAAGCTCGTCGCCCGGATCAAGGATGCCGACCTCGTGCTGCTCGTGGGCGGGCGCATGTCGGAAATGCCCTCCCAGAGCTATACGCTCTTCGACATCCCGACGCCGCGCCAGACGCTGGTCCATATCCATCCCGATCCCGGCGAGCTCGGCCGGGTCTATCGCCCGCATCTTGCGGTGAACGCCTCGCCCAATGCCTTCTCGGCGGCGTTGGAGGGCGTGCAGCCGCCGAGCGAGATCGTCTGGCGCGACCGCACCCGGACGGCCCACGCGGATTACCTCGCGTGGAGCGACCCGGCCCGTATTGAGCATCCCGGCCGCCTCCAGATGGGCCAGGTGATGGCCCATCTGCGCGAGGCGATCCCCGCCGATGCCATCATGTGCAACGGGGCCGGCAATTTCTCGAGCTGGCTGCAGCGCTTCTGGCCCTTCCGCCACTACGGCACGCAGCTTGCGCCGACCTCCGGCTCCATGGGCTATTCGATGCCGGCCGGGGTGGGCGCCAAGCGCCTGTACCCTGAGCGCACCGTGGTGGTCTTTGCAGGCGACGGCGATTTCCTGATGAACGGGCAGGAGTTCGCCACCGCCGTGCAGTACGATCTGCCGGTCGTCGTCATCCTCCTCGACAACGGCATGTACGGGACGATCCGCATGCATCAGGAGCGCGAGTATCCGGGCCGCGTCTCGGCAACCTTCCTCCGCAACCCGGATTTCGCGGCCTATGCGAAGGCGTTCGGAGGCCATGGCGAAAGGGTCGAGACCACGGAGGAGTTCGCGCCGGCCCTGGCGCGGGCGCTCAGGAGCGGCAAGCCCGCCATCCTGCACTGCCTGATCGATCCGGAGGCGATCACGCCCAGCACGACGCTCTCCGCCATCCGGGAGAAGGCGCTCGCCGCACGGCGCTGACGCACGCCGGGTCGGGGCGGCAGCGCCGATGCCTCACACGCGGCGAGCCGCCGCCCTGCTGTTGCAGGGGAGGCGCCCGCGCGGCCGTTGCGGCCCGGTTCCGGCCGGGTTGCTTCGGGGCCGGCCCGGGCCGGCCCGTGCGGCGCCATTTATGAGGACAGGCGCCAACCTGGTCGGCACGGCTCTAACGGGTCGCCGGCCGGCCCTGGCGCGCCCGCAGGCTGGCGAAGGCGCCGACATTCTGGCGTCCCTGCTCCACGGCATCGAGAAAGGCTCCGCTCCGGACGCGCTCGCGGTCCTCGTTGAGGAAGCGGTAGTTGTTCGCAATCTCGGTGCCCGTGCCGCGATGGGTCGCGGGCGTCCGGTCCTGCGCCGTCGCGGCCGTCAGGCCGCTCGCGAGGGCAAGAGCAAAGAAGAGAACACGCTTGATCATGACGATGTCTCCCAAGCGGCGGAGCCTGCGGTCGGCAACGCGCCCCGCGACGGGGTCTCCGCCCGGCTGGCGAACCATCCGGACTCGGGTGGCTGCTCACGACAGCCATGTGGCAAGCCGCTGCAGGCTACCATGTGCGCCAGCGCACATTATGGCGGGCAATCTATCGGCCACCTTGCATTGCTGCATTGCGGTCAACGAATGGCCAAGCCTGCCCCCTCTCGTCCGAGGGAAGCTCCGAAGGTGATATCGAAGCTCGCCTCGACGATTTCCTGGAGGATCGAGAGCGGCGTCGGCGGGCTGGCCTCGACCTGGCCCAGCACCTCCTCGCCGTCGAAGAGAAGCCGCGCGCCGAGCTTGCGGGCGAGCGCCTGCATGCTCTCGTTGTGGGGAAGGCAGCGCACATGCAGCGTGCGCACGCCCCGGTTGCGGGCAGCGAGGAGGACGCGGCGGAAGAGGGAGGTGCCGAGGCCTTGCAGGCGATAGGCCTCCTCCACGCTGAAGGCTGCCTCGGCCTCGTCGTCATGGGGACGTGGAAAGGGGCAGAGCTCCGCTGCGCCCCGCACCACGCCGCCGATCTCGCAGCCGAAGATGAGGCGGCCGTCCGAGAAGGCCTGCTCGGCATATTGGCTGAGGAAGGCATCGCTGACGGCGCCAGAGAATCGGTCGCGTCGCGTCCGCGGGTCGAGCCTCAGCAGATGCTGCCGAAAGGAGTCGATGTCGGATGGCCACAGGCGGCGCACCACCGCCCGGGGCCGGGAACTCGGATTGACTTTGATCATGACACACTCCGCAAGCGTCGGGCCTGACGTGCGGGCGTCTCCCCTTGCTGGTCGTCTTCTCGGCGGCGTTCTTCGCGCCGCCTCGCGTCCTGGAGAAAGCAGGAAGGACGACCTTCGGTTCCGGCCTCGGCCGCACCGTGTCATCGGCAGGAGCCGCAGCAAGAGCTGCGCCAAGCGGCGGCCAGCCTGCCGCCCGTCGATTGCGCTTCGATGACGCTCCCGCTAGACCGTCCCGGCGAAATCGGAACCCACTTTCGCGTTCGAACAGGTCGCTTCTCCAGCATCGCAGTCTTGCGCCCAACCGGTTCCATTTGGGCGAAGCCTGCTCAAGCCCGTCTCGCGAATGGACGCTCCGCGCCCCGCCGCCCTCTCCGCCGGACCCGTGGCCGCCGGCTACAAGGCCCTGGTCGCCGCCGGCACCATCGAGCACGACCCGGCGCAGGCGCGGGTGGTCGCCAAGCTCGATGCGCTGAACGCCGCCCTCGAACAGCATCGCCTGGCCCGCAAGTCGAGCCCGCTCGGCTGGCTGTTCGGTCAAAAGGCACCCGTGGAGGCGCCCCGTGGCCTTTACATCTGGGGCGCGGTCGGCCGCGGCAAGACCATGCTTATGGACCTGTTCCACGAGGCGGTCCACGAACCCTTGAAGCGTCGCGCGCATTTCCACGTCTTCATGGCCGACGTGCATGCCCGCATCCACGACTGGCGTTTGAGGCTGAAGCGGGGCGAGGTTGAGGGCGACGATCCGATCCCGCCGGTAGCGGAGGCTCTCGCAAGGGAGGCGCGGCTCCTCTGCTTCGACGAGTTCGCCGTCACCGACATTGCCGATGCCATGATCCTCGGGCGCCTCTTCAAGGCGCTGTTCGAGCGCGGCGTCGTGATGGTCGCCACCTCCAACGTGCCCCCGGACGAGCTCTACCGGGACGGCCTCAACCGGGCCCTGTTCCTGCCCTTCATCGCTCTCTTGAAGGAACGGACCGAGGTGGTGAAGCTTGAGGCGCGCACCGACTACCGGCTGGAGAAGATCGGCGACAGTCCGGTCTATTACGTGCCCGCCGACGACAACGCCCGGCGCGCCATGGACGAGATGTTCGCCCGGCTCACCGGCCACGCGCAACCCAAGTTCGTGCGCCTCACGGTGTTGGGCCATCCGGTCGACGTGCCGGCCCAGGCCATGGGCGTGGCCCGGCTTTCCTACGCGGACCTCTGCCAACGCCCCTTGGGCGCTGCCGACTATCTTGCGCTCGCCCGCTCTTTCCACACCATCCTGCTCGAGAACGTCCCTGTCATCCCGCCGGCGCGCCGCGACGAGGCCAAGCGCTTCATCACCCTGATCGACGTCCTCTATGAGCGACGGGTCAAGCTCATCGTCTCCGCCGATGCGGAGCCGGAGAACCTGTATCGCGCCGAGACGGGGCAGGAGGCGTTCGAGTTCGCCCGAACCGTGTCGCGCCTCGCCGAGATGCGCTCGCGCGACTATCTCGCCATGCCGCGCGGCCGCGGCCACCAGGTCACCGGCAACATCACGGGCATCGTCGAAACCTGACAGAACGGGGAGGAGACATGATCACGGCCGATTTGCGGGGGCGTTCGGTCCTCGTCACGGGAGGCGGTTCGGGGATCGGCCTTGCCGCCGTCGAGCTCTTCGCGCAGTGCGGGGCGCGGGTGGCGCTGAACCACCTGCCCAACGATGAGCGCGCCGCCGCCGAGATCGAGCGGCTCAAGGGCCAGGGCTTCGACATCGTCCCGGCGGAAGGCGATGTCTCGCGGCCGGGCGAGGCGGAGGAGATGGTGCGTCAGGCGGTTGCGAGGCTCGGCGGCCTCGACGTCCTCATCAACAACGCGGCGACGCCCGGCACGCAGGAACCGATCGACTTCGCCCGTCTCGATGCCATGACGGAGGCGTTCTGGCAGCTCATCCTGTCGACCAATCTCGTGAGCGTGTTCCGCTGCTCGCATGCGGCGGCCCCTGCGTTGCGGGCGGCGCGGGGCGCGATCGTCAACACCGCATCGGTGGCGGGGCTCGGACGGCCGGGGTCAAGCATCGCTTATGGGGCGGCGAAGGCGGGCGTCATCAATCTCACGAAGGCCCTGGCCCGGGCACTGGCGCCCGAGGTGCGCGTCAACGCCGTGGCGCCGGGCCTCGTCGAGACCCCATGGACGAGCACATGGCCCGCGGAGCGCAAGCGCGCGGCGATCGAGCGCACGCTGCTCGCCAAGGCGGCCAAACCCATCGACATCGCCGAAACGATGCTCTTCCTCGCCGCCGGGGCCGGCCACATCACCGGCGAGACCATCGTCGTCGACGGCGGATTCAACTGAACGCGCCCTGAAATGGGCAAGGAATGCGGGTGGAATGACGGGAGGAATAGGAATGGCACGGAAGGTCGTCGTCACCTGCGCCCTGACCGGCTCCTTCGACACGCCAAGCAAGAACCCGGCAGTGCCGGTGACCCCCGAGGAGATCGTCAACTCCGCTCTTGATGCGGCGAAGGCCGGCGCGGCGGTCGTCCATATTCACGTCCGCGACCCGAAGACGACGAGGCCGAGCATGGAACTCGCCCTCTACCGCGAGGTCGTCGAGCGCATCCGCGAGAGGAACGAGGACGTCGTCCTCAACCTCACCACCGGCGCCGGTGGCCGCTTCGCGCCTCACCCGGACGATCCGCGCATGCCCGGCGAGGGCACCACGCTTGCCACACCCGCCGCGCGCGTGGCCCATGTGGAGGCGCTCAAGCCCGAAATCTGCACCCTCGACATCGCCACCATGAATTTCGGCGAGACCGTGTTCATGAACACGCCGGCGCATTTGCGCGCGATGGCGGACCGCATCAAGGCGGCGGGCGTGAAGCCGGAGCTCGAGGTCTTCGATCTTGGCCATATCGAGCTGGCGAAGCGTCTGATCGCGGAGGGTCATGTGGAGGAGCCGCCGCTGTTCCAGCTGTGCCTTGGCATCCCCTACGGCGCGCCGGCAACGCCCGAGACCATGGCGCAGATGCGCGATCGCCTGCCGAAGAACGCCGTGTGGTCGGCCTTCGGCATTGCCCGGGCCGAGTTCCCGATGGCTGTCGTCGCCGCCGAACTCGGCGGCCACGTGCGGGTGGGGCTCGAGGACAACCTCTACCTCTCCCGCGGTGAGCTTGCCCCCAGCAATGCGGCCCTGGTCGAGAAGGTCGTCACGATCCTCTCCCTCCTCGACGTGTCGATCGCGACCCCGGCGGAAGCCCGCGCGATCTTCGGCTTGCGGGGCTAAAGCGCCTCGCGGCGGCCCGGCAGGGCTCCGTGCACCAGGGCGAGGACGCCGGCGCGCAGCAATTCGTGCTTGCTGGGAAGACCGGGGCCGGTCGGAAGCTGGCCGGCCGCAGCGAGCGTCGCGATGCCGTGGGAGAGCGCCCACACTTCGAGCGCGATGAAGCGGGCGTCGACGCCTCCGAAACCCTCGGGGAAGGTCTCGCGCAGGGCCTTGACGAGAAGATCGAAGGCGCCGTGCGCCTCCTCTCCTCCGTCCGCCTGCACCGCAAACCGGGCCCCCCACGGCCCGCAGGCGTCCTCCTCCTTGCCCCGGGGCGCGAACATGGCGGCGTAATAGCCCGGCTCCTCCTCTGCGAAGGCGAGATAGGCCTCGCCCATGCGCGTGAAGCGCTCGAGCGGCGTGCCAGGACCTTTGAGCGCCCGCGCCAGGCGGGCCGCGAGGTCGTCGAACCCGCGCCCGGCGACCTCGGCCAGCAGTGCCTCACGCCCTCGGAAATGGCGATAAAGGGCAGCAGGGGTCACGCCGACGAGCTTCGCCGCGTCGGCGAGCGTGAAGCCGCCGATGCCGCGCTCGGCGATGAAGCGCCGCGCCACCTCGATGAGCGCCTCTTTCAGATTGCCGTGGTGATAGCCCCGGCGGTCGAAGGGATGCCAGTGACCCATGAACCCGATCGCCCGTGTCAGGCGACCCTAGCGGGCCTTGCCGCCGCCCGTCACCTGGATTTCTCTTCGCCAGTCACGCAATCCTAAGGGAAGGCTTGGCATCCTGGACGTGATTCGCAAGAAGCCGCCACCTTGCCTTTGGCCCTGCGCCCGATCACATGCCGTCCATGATCGATCATCCCACCCGCGACGCGGGCTTCGGCGTCTATCTCCATTGGCCCTTCTGCCTGGCGAAATGCCCCTATTGCGACTTCAACAGCCATGTCCGGGCCAAGCCCGTGGACGAGGCGCGTTTTGTCGCCGCCTTTCGGCGCGAGATCGCCGCCTCGGCGGCGCTCACGCCGGGACGGACGGTGACGAGCATCTTCCTGGGCGGCGGCACTCCTTCCCTCATGCAGCCGCAGACCGTCGCCGCCTTGATCGACGCGGTCGCCGCCGCCTGGCCGGTCGCGCCCGACGCCGAGGTGACGCTCGAGGCGAACCCGACGAGCGTCGAGGCGGAGCGTTTCCGCGGCTATCGCGCCGCCGGCGTCAACCGCGTGTCGCTTGGCGTGCAGGCCCTGAACGATGCCGATCTGCGCCGGCTCGGGCGCCTGCACACGGCGCAGGAGGCGCTCGCGGCCGTCGCCGTCGCGGCCGCGCACTTCGAGCGCACCTCCTTCGATCTCATCTATGCCCGCCCCGGGCAGACGTCCGCCGCCTGGGCCGCGGAGCTGCGCGAGGCGATCGCCCATGCCGCCGAGCACCTGTCGCTCTACCAGCTCACCATCGAGCCCGACACCTGGTTCGAACGGCTCTACAAGGCGGGCAAGCTCGTCCTCCCCACACCCGAGGAGGCAAGGGCGCTCTATGACGTCACGCAGGAGATCTGCGAGGCGGCGGGCCTGCCGGCCTACGAGATCTCGAACCATGCCCGCCCAGGGGCGGAGTCCCGCCACAACCTGCTCTACTGGCGCTATGGCGAGTATGTCGGGCTCGGCCCCGGCGCGCACGGCCGGATCGTCACGGCGCAGGGCCGCATCGCGACCGCGACCGAGAAACACCCCGAGACCTGGCTCGAGCTCGTGGAGCGCAACGGCCACGGCGTCGTCACGCAGGAGGTGCTGACGGCCGAGGAAGAGGGCGACGAGTTCCTGCTCATGGGGCTTCGCCTGCGCGAGGGGGTGGACCCTCGGCGCTACGAAGCCCTGGCCGGCCGCCCCCTCGACGAGCGGCGCATCGCCGATCTTCTCGGCGAGGGTCTCATCACCCGTCGCATCGGGGCCCGCCTTGCGGTGACGCCGGTCGGCTTTCCCGTTCTCGACGCGGTGGTAGCAGACCTCGCAGCCTGACCCGGCCTTGCGGCGCCCTTTCCGGAGGGCGAAGGAGATCAGGTCCCCGGCAGTTGCTTCGGGGCGGGGCTGACGATGGCCGCGGCGCCATTGCGGATTTCGAGCACGGCCAGCGCCCGGTCGTTGGTGCCGTCCGGCTTGAAGCGGAACACGCCGTCGGCGCCCGCAAAGCCGGACGGATTGGTGAGCACCCCTTCGGCAAAGCGCTGCGAGCCTTGCGTGCGCACCAACGCGGCGGCGAGCGACACCGCGTCATAGGCCAGGGTCGCGATCCGCGCAGGCTCCGCATTGAACCTCGCCCGGTAGCGCCCGGCAAAGGCGGCGAAGCCGGCAGAGTCGGGGGCCGCGAACCAGCCGCCCTGCAGCGCGGCGAGGCGGAACAGGCGCGGGTCGTTCCACACGCCGGTCCCAAGCGGCTTGACGCGGGCCGGATCGAAGCCAGCCTGGGTCAAGGCCTGGGCCACGGCGGGGAGGCTCTCCTTATTGTCCGGCAGGAAGAGGGCGTCGGCCTGGGCGCCGGGGCCTGTGACGAGAGGCGCGAGACGCTGCACTGCCGCTTGCGCCTGGCCGGGAGAATAGCGTTCGACCGCCACGACCCGGGCACCGCGGCGGGCGGCGGCCTCGCGGAACTGGGCTTCCACCACATTGCCATAGGTGTTCTCGGGGATAAGGGCGGCAAAGGAACGCCGCCCCTGCCCGCTCGCATAATCGATCACCCGATCGACCTCCTCCTGCGGGAGGAAGGACAGGAGATAGACGCCCCGGCTTGCCACGCCGACATCGGTCGAGAAGGCGATCACGGGCCGTCCCGCCTGCCGGGCCACCTGGCCCGCCGCCTGCACCGAGGCGGCAAAGAGCGGGCCGATGACGAGTTCGGCCCCTTCGGCGAGCGCCGATTCGGCCGCCTCGCGCGCCCCGTCCGGGGTGCCGCGATCATCCTTCACGAGAAGGGTGAGATCGGGGTCCTGGAACTCCGACATGGCGAGTTCGGCGGCGTTGCGCAGGGAGGCCGCCGCGACCGCCCCTTGCCCCGGACCTGAGAGCGGCAGGAGGAGCGCCACCTTCACCGAGCCCGTGCCGATGGTGGTGGCGGGTCCGCGCTGAGGCACGGGAGGCAAGGGCGCCTGCGCCTCCGGCGGCTCGAGGCTCGACAGGCCGCTCCCGCCGCCGATGCAGCCGCCGAGCGCCAGCGTTGCCAATCCGATCAGCGCGCCCGTCCACCGGCGGGACGAGGCGCGTCGCCGACCTGCGCAAGGAAGCATTCGAGCCAAGGACACCCCCCTTCGCGCTCAAGAGCGCGCCCTTCCGTCTTAAACGCTTCGGCAATTATGGCAAAAGAAGTGTAAACGCCGCGGCGACGGCCCCGAACCATGGGCCGGCGACGCGGGTGCGCAGCAGAGTGGCAGGGATGACACAGGCCAATGATCCACCGGACTTGAAGGCAGCGGGCAATCCGGGGCGCGGCATCTTCACCGCCTTCGGCCTCGCCGCGGAGGCAGAACCGCTGCCGCCTGGGCTCTATGTCGTGGCGACCCCGATCGGCAACTTGAAGGACGTGACCTTCCGCGCCTTGAGTGTGCTCGCCGCCGCGGATGCAGTGCTGGCCGAGGACACCCGCGTCACCAAGCGGCTTCTCGCGCATTACGGGATCACGACCCCCCTTCTGACTTACAACGAGCATTCGAACGAAGCGGTCCGCGAGCGCATGCTCCACCGCCTCAAGGAGGGCCAAGCGCTCGCTCTCGTGTCAGACGCGGGCACGCCGCTCGTCTCGGATCCCGGCTACAAGCTCGTGCAGGCGGCGATCGCCGAGGGCGTGCCGGTCACGCCGATTCCCGGCCCCTCGGCGGTGCTCACCGCCCTCGTCGTCTCGGGCCTGCCCACCGACCGCTTCTTCTTCGAAGGCTTCCTGCCGGCGAAGAGCGCGGCCCGGAGAACGCGTCTCGCGGAGCTTGATGCCATTCCCGGCACGCTCATGCTGTTCGAGGCCCCCCACCGCCTGCCCGAGATGCTCGCCGACGCCGCCGAGGTGCTGGGCGAGCGTCCCGCGGTCGTCGCCCGCGAGCTCACCAAGCTCTTCGAGACGGTGCGGCGCGGAACGCTCCGAACCCTTGCCGACGCGTTCGCCAGGGAAGGTCCGCCCAAAGGCGAGATCGTGGTGTTGATCGGCGAGGCGGGCGAACGCCGCGGCGGACCTGAAGCGGATGCCGCCCTCGACGCCAAGCTTGCGGCGGCGCTCCAGCGCCACTCGATCAAGGACGCGGCGGCGATCGTCGCCGCCGACTTCCGGCTCCCGAAGCGGGAGGTCTATGCCCGCGCCGTGGCGCTCTCCCAGAGAAGGGACGAGCCGGGCGGGGAGGAGTGATGCGGAGCGCGGCGGACCGTCGTCTCGCCGACGCTCGCGGCCATGTGGCCGAGGCGAAGGCCCTCGCGCTTCTCATCCTGAAAGGCTACCGGCCGCTGGCGCGCCGCTTCAGGGCGGCCGGAGGAGAGATCGATCTGATCATGGCGCGCGGCGCCACGATCGCCTTCATCGAGGTGAAGGCCCGCGGCGACATGGACGCGGCCCTTGCCGCGATCAGCGCGGAGAAGCGGGTCCGCTTCTCGCGGGCCGCCCGAGCCTGGCTTGCCCGCAACCCCTGGGCCGCGAGACGGACCTTGCGCGCCGATGCAGTGTTCGTCGCGCGAGGACGCTGGCCGCGGCATCTTGCGGCCGCATTCGAGATCGAGGGACTCTGAGCATTGGGCTTCGCCCATGCGCCATGCCCAGGCGCCACCCTCGCGAGGAGCGGTTGTCTTCCCATGAAGCCCGCCTGATAAGAACAGGCGAAAGGGGAGACTGCCATGACCCTCACCGTCGCGGTCCAGATGGACCCGATCGAGCGCATCCGCATCGCCGGCGATTCCACCTTCGGCCTCATGCTCGAGGCCCAGGCGCGGGGGCACGCCCTCCTCTACTACACGCCCGACCGCCTCTCCATGCGGGACGGGCGCGTCACGACCCTCGTCGAGCCCGTCGAGGTGCGCGACGTGGAGGGCGACCATTTCTCGTTGGGCGCCCCACGGCGCATCGACCTTGCCGAGGTCGACGTGGTGCTCATGCGCCAGGAGCCTCCCTTCGACATGGGATATGTCACGGCAACGCATCTCCTGGAGCGGATCCATCCGCAAACGCTCGTCGTGAACAATCCGACGGAAGTGCGCAATGCGCCGGAGAAGCTATTCGTCACCTCCTTCCCGCACCTGATGCCACCGACCCTCATCACCCGCGACAAGGCGGAGATCGAGGCCTTTCGCCGGGAGTTCGGCGACGTCGTGATGAAGCCGCTGCACGGCCATGGCGGCGCCGCGGTGGTGCGGATCGCCCGGGAGGACCCGAATTTCGGCTCCCTCTACGATCTCTTCTCGACCCTGTTCAAGGAGCCCTGGGTGGTGCAGCGCTTCCTGCCGCAGGTATCGGAGGGCGACAAGCGCATCATCCTCGTGGACGGGGTTGCCATGGGTGCGGTGAACCGGGTGCCGGCGGCGAACGACATCCGCTCCAACATGGTCCGGGGCGGAGCGGCGCAGGCGACGGACCTGACGCCACGGGAGCGCGAGATCTGCGAGACCATCGGCCCGGAGCTCAAGCGGCGGGGCCTCATCTTCGTCGGCATCGACGTGATCGACGGCAACCTGACCGAGATCAACGTCACCTGCCCGACCGGCATCCGCGCCATCAAGAAGCTCGGCGGCCCGGATCTCGCCGCCGCGATCTGGGACGTCATCGAGGCGAAGGCGCGACCCACTGGTGGAGAACCGCGAAGCTCCGCGCAGCGCAGAGCATGAGGCGCCCTTGCTCGGGCTGCGCGCGTGCCCGGAGCGCCCGGAAGGTCAAAGCCCGCCTGCGGAATGCTTGCCCTTCGCTGCGTCGTGGCCGCTCTCGCTGATGCGGTCGGTGAGCGCGAGGATGACGCCGGAGCCCACGAAGACGAGATGGATCACCACGAGCCAGGTGAGGTCGCGGTCCGAGACGTTCTGCACGTTCATGAAGGCCTTCAGCACCTGGATGGCCGAGATCGCCACGATCGAGGACAGGAGCTTCAGCTTGAGGCCCGTGAAGTCGATCTTGCCCATCCACTCGGGCCAGTCGGGATGGTCGTTCTCGTCGATCTTGGAGACGAAGTTCTCGTAGCCCGAGAAGATGACGATGATGACGAGGGATCCGGTGAGGGTCAGGTCGACCAGGGACAGAATTCCGAGGATGACCTCGGACTCGCTCGCGGTGAAAGCGTGGGTGACGAAATGCCCGAGTTCCTGAAGGGCCTTCACCATCAGTCCGAGCAGCGCCACGACGAGCGCTACATAGAAGGGAGCGAGCAGCCAGCGGCTCGAGAAGAGGAGGCGTTCGAGCAGGCGTTCGACGGTCGTGCGGTGGCTCATGGGGGCCCGATGCCACGGCCGAGCTTCGGCCGCAAGCGGCCTCAAGCCTCGGCCCGGGCGCCGACCCCGGTGCCGATCGGGCAGGCGACGCCAGTCCCGCCGAGGCCGCAATAGCCGGCCGGGTTCTTGGCGAGATACTGCTGGTGGTAGTCCTCGGCGAAGTAGAAGGGGCCGGCCTGGCGGATCTCGGTGGTGATCGGACCAAAGCCGCGTGCGGTCAGCGCCTCCTGATACCGGGCCTTCGAGGCCTCGGCCGCGGCGCGCTGCGCCTCGTCGAAGACATAGATGCCCGACCGGTATTGCGTGCCCACGTCATTGCCCTGGCGCATGCCCTGCGTGGGGTCATGGCTCTCCCAGAAGGTCTTCAGAAGGGACTCGTAGGACATCCGCGCGGGGTCGTAGACGACAAGCACCACCTCGTTGTGCCCTGTCAGGCCCGAGCAGACCTCCTCATAAGTGGGATGGGGCGTCAGCCCGCCTGAATAGCCCACGGCCGTGATCCAGACTCCATCGCCGAGCTGCCAGAACTTGCGCTCCGCTCCCCAGAAGCAGCCGAGCCCGAAGAGGGCCCTCGCCATGCCTTCCGGATAGGGCGGGTGCAGGGAGCGGCCGTTGACGAAGTGACGCTCGGCGGTCGGAATCGGCTGCGGACGCCCGGGAAGCGCCTCGGCGGCCGTGGGCAGATCGAGCTTCTTGCGAAAGGAGAACATGGCGCGCTCCGGCGTTGGACGCCCCTGATGTAGGAAGGCGGGGCGGAGCTTGCGAGCGGTGGCCGCGTCGCGTCGGGCGGATCTCAGGGGCCGGACAGGAAGCCGATCGGCTCCGGGGGCTTGCGACCGAGCCAGAGAAGGAGGGCTCCGAGGGCGAACGCCACGAGGCCCGCGGGAAGAAGAAGGAGGTTGAGGAGAACCGGATCCCATAGGAACGGATGGACGTGGCGCGTCACCGCCGGCTCGAGCAGCGGAAAGGACCTCGGGAAGAGGCGGAAGGCGACCTCGCCGAGCGGCGTCAGGCTCACTGCATTGTTGGCGATCGAGCGGGTGCCGTCGATGACGAGCCCGACGAAGCCCGCAGCAAGAAGAGCCAATCCAAGGAAACGTGCGAGGAACCGGAACATGAAAGGGCTGATCGGCAGCGGGGGAGGGACGCTCGCAGGTAACGGAAAGCCCTGACGGGACGCAAGGCACGCTGACGCTCTGCGACATTCGCGCCGTCCGCGTCCGCGCCTCCGCGCGGCCGGAACCGCGAGGCGAATACATGGAAAGCGAGCCCGACGCGCCTCCCGCGCCCGTCCTGGGATGGCCGAAGGCCGCACCCAGACCCGAAGGAGCGAGAGGCGCCCTCAGCTTCGGCCGGCCGCCTTCTTCACGAAGCGGTCGTCGAAGGTCTTGGCCAGGTCCACGGCGGCGTTCTGCATCTCGGGATCGAGGGTCTTGAGCATGTCGAGCACGCTCCTCATCCCCTCGGGCGAGACGATGCCGTCGCGTGAATAGCTCTCCAGCGACTTGCGCAGGGCGGCGATGTAGAGGGCCTTGTCGCCGAGGTGGTAGTCGGCGGGCACCGTTTCGGCGATCTCCTCGGGCGTCGCCCCCTGCAGCCACTTCAGGGCCTTCATGAAGGCGTTGACGAGACGCTGCGTGGTTTCGGGGTTCCTCTCGATGAACTCGGCCCGGGTGTAGAGGGTCGCCGCCGGGTTCGATCCGCCGAACAGGGCCTTGGTGCCGGCCTCGGTGCGCGTGTCGATGAGCGGCACGACGGCGCCCTCCTGCTCGAGCTTCGAGATCACCGGCTCGGTGTTGGAGATGATGTCGATCTCGCCCCTCTGCAGGGCGGCCACCGCGCTCGCCGTCGCGCCGACCCCGATGAAGGAGGCGTCGCTCGCCTTCAGCCCCGCCTTCGACATGGCGTAGAGGGGGATGAGATAGGTCGAGGAGCCGGGCGCGGTGACGCCGATCTTCTTGCCCTTGAAGTCGGCTGCCGATCTCACCTTTTCCGCCTGGTCCTTGCGGACCGCGACCGTGATGCTCGGGAAGCGGCCGAGTTCGATGACGCCGCGGATGTCCTGGCCCTTCGCCTGCATGCGGACGGTGTGCTCATAGGCGCCGGTGACCACGTCCACCGAGCCGCCCACGAGTGCCTGCAGCGCCCGCGCCCCGCCGGCGAAGTCGTTGATCTCGACCTCGAGCCCCTCCTCCTTGAAGAAGCCCTTCCGCTCGGCGATGGTGAGCGGCAGGTAGTAGAGCGCCGGCTTGCCGCCGACGCCGAGCACGACCTTGCTCTTCTCGGGTGCGCCTTGAGCGCAAGCCGGAGCGCCGAGCGCAGCCGCAACGAGGGCGAGCGCCAGGGTCTTGAAGAGCGCCATAACGGTTTCCTCCTGCCTTGTGTGTCGGGCCCATTCTGGGCCGGCGCTCGCGCCAGGAAAAGCCGTCTATGGCGTGCGGGCCGCGGCGAGGGTGCTTGCTTCAGCCACCTGTTGGACGTTGCGGTAGCGGTCGAGCCGCAGGCCCATCATCGTCTCGAATTTCTGATGCACCTCGGCGACGGTGAGGCTCTTCGTCTTGCGGCCGGCACGGGCGAAGAAGATGGGCCGGTTCGCGCGGGCGGGCCTCGGCAGGAGCTTCGCCGCCGCCGCCTTCGGCTCCTTCGCCACCTTCTGGAGGAAGCGCTCCGCGTCGTCGGGCCCCAGGAAATGGGCCAGATAGGTCTCGCCGTCCGTCAGATCGCGTCCCAGGGCCTCGGCGATGCGAGCCCGGTCGCGCTTGAGCATCTCGGCGGCGAGGACGGCGGAAAGGTAGGGGTCGCGCCGCAGATCGAGGATGCGCGCCCGCTCGGCCGCGTCCTCGACCACGAACTCGTCGTCGACGATCGCGACGGCCGCCGCCTCCTTGGCCAGCCCGTGCTTCGCCCCGAACTCGCGCACCACCTGGAGCCACGTCTTTTCGATGAACTGGAACAGGCCGGTGGCCGAGGAGGTGCGGGCCTGGACGTTGGTCGAAAAGCTCGACTCCTTGTCCGCGATGGCCATGAGAAGCGTGGGGTTGGTCCCGGTGGCCCGCGCGGCGCGAAGGATGCTCTCGACGAGCTCCCGCCTCACCCGCATCGGCCCGAAGGGAAGGATATCGTCAGGCCTGCGGCCCCCGATCTCGGGCAGGGAGAAGAGCTCGGCGAGTTCGGCCTCCGTTTCCTCGGGGAAGAGGGCATCGTAAGGAACGCGGTCGACGGGGCCCTCCGCGCGCGCGGCCTCGCCCCCCGCAGGCACCGTCGGAGCGGCGGGCTCCTGGGCCAGGGACGGCGCCACATTCACCCGCGGCCTTGGCATGGGCAGGTCGGCGATTGCCGTTGCCGCCCGGGCGGGGGGCACGCCCTCGACCGCCGCGCCGAGCCCGACAATGGCGCCGGCGACACCGGTGGCGAGCGCGCCGCAGACGAGGAGCGCGCGCCCGGCGAGGGAGAGCACCGCATCGCCGGGCGAGGGCCGGCCGGAGGCGGACGGGCCGCGGGCCAGCCTGCGCGTTGGGTCCCCTGAGCTTCGACCAAGGGTTTGACGTGGGGCCGCCACGCGCTCCTGCGGACCGCGCCCGACCCGAGCGGTGGCGCCGCTCGGCGCCATCGTTCGCAGTCGCATGCTGAAGACTCCCCGCTCGCCGTTGAAACCGGCGTCCGTGCATTGGCGGGGTTAACGAGACTTAGCGCTTGTGGCCGAAATATGTTGGCTTGGCCGTAAGCGGGCCGGCCCCTGAGGGCGCGCTCACTCGGCGCGCTCTGGCGGCGCGACGGCGAGCGTCTCGAAGCGGACCCAGTCCTCGAAGCCGGTGATCGCCTTGAAGCGCGCGAAATCGACCCCCTCGCCGTCGAGGGTCAAGCGGCCCGCGGCGAGGTCGGCGAGGGCCTTCTCGATGGTGCGCGCCACGCGGAAGATCAGCGTCGTGGGATAGGCGATCATCGCGAAGCCCATCGCCTTCAGCTCCTTCGGATCCACTAGCGGCGTGCGCCCGCCTTCGAGCATGTTGGCGAGTTGCGGGACGCCGCGGAACGCCGCGCCGATGCGGCGCATCTCCTCGAGGCTCTCGGGAGCCTCGATGAAGACGCCGTCGGCGCCGGTCTTGAGGTAACGCTCGCCGCGCCTCAAGGCCTCGTCGAGCCCGTGAACGGCTCGGGCGTCGGTGCGGGCGAGGAGGAAGGTGTCCTTCTCCCGAGCCGCCGCCGCGGCGCGCAGCTTCTCCTCCATCACGGCGGCGGGCACCACGTCCTTGCCGGCCATGTGGCCGCAGCGCTTGGGCGCCACCTGGTCCTCGATGAAGACGGCGGCGGCGCCCATGCGCTCATAGGTGCGGATGGTGCGCACGACGTTCTTGGCGTCGCCATAGCCGTGGTCGGCATCGACGAGCACCGGAAGCGGGCTCGCCTCGATGATGTCGCGCATGCCGGCCGCCATTTCGCCGAGGCCCACGAGGCCGATGTCGGGCAACCCGTAACGGGCGCCGACGAGAGGAAAGCCGCCGATCGAATAGGCCTTGAAGCCGGCGCGGGCGATGAGGCGGGCCGAGAGCGCGTCGTGGGCGCAGGGCAACAGCAGCGGCTCGGGGCCGTCGAGAAGATCGCGCCACCGCCGGCCTGTCCCGGCCGCCTTTTCCGTCTCGCCGCTCACGTCACCCTCCCGTTTCCGCCGCTCTCACAGCCAGGGGCGTTCCGTCCCGCGCCTGCGCTCGTAGGCCTCGATGGCGGCAAGGCGTTCGAGCGTCGCCCCGATCTCGTCGCGGCCCTTGAGGAGGGCCTCGCGGCGGTCGGGGTCGACGGCGAAGCGCCGCGTCCACCCATCGGGGGCGAAGACCGTCTGCCCGATAAGATCGACCGTGAGGCGAAGGCCGGGACGCGCCGTCACGAGGGCGGCCAGATGGTCCACATCGGCGCGGGCGAGCACCACCGGCAGCATGCCGTTCTTGAAGCAATTGGCGAAGAAGATGTCGGCGAAGCTCGGGGCGATGAGGCAGCGGATGCCGAAGTCGAGCAGCGCCCAGGGCGCGTGCTCGCGCGACGAGCCGCAGCCGAAGTTCTCGCCGGTCACGAGAATCCCGGCGTCGCGATAGGCCGGCTGGTTGAGCACGAAATCCGGGTTCTCGGAGCCGTCGGGATGGAAGCGCTCGCGCGAGAAGAGGCAGCGCCCGAGCCCCTTGCGCGCGACGGTCTTGCCGTGATGGGCCGGGAAGATCATGTCGGTGTCGACATTCGGCAGCGGCAGCGGCGCGGCGACGGCGGTCAGGACGGTGAAGGGCTGCATGGCGTTCCCCTGTCATGCCGGGGCGGCCCGCAGGGCCGAGCTCGGAACGACCGCGGCGAGTCCTCACCCGTCGCCCCTGCGCCTGCCGCTCACGCCAGCGTATAGGCGGTCTTGACCGCGGTGTAGAACTCCCTCGCATAGGCGCCCTGTTCGCGGGGGCCGTAGGAGGAGCCTTTGCGGCCGCCGAACGGCACGTGGTAGTCGACGCCCGCGGTCGGCAGGTTGACCATCACCATGCCGGCGCTCGAGCGCCTCTTGAAGTCGGAGGCGTATTTGAGCGAGGTGGTGCAGATGCCCGACGACAGCCCGAACACGGTGTCGTTGGCGACCGCCAGCGCTTCCTCGTAGTCCTTGACCCGGATCACGGTGGCGACGGGCCCGAAGATCTCCTCGCGGTTGATGCGCATGGCGTTGGTGGTCTCGGTGAAGAGGGCCGGCGCGAGATAGTAGCCCGGCGTCTCCCGGTTGAGCCGCTCGCCCCCGGTGACGAGACGCGCGCCCTCCTTCCGGCCGATGTCGATGTAGGACAGGTCCTGATCGAGCTGGTCCTGGCTCACCACCGGACCGATGTCGGTGCCGGGCTTCAAGGCGTCGTCCACTTTGAGCCGCGACAGCCTCTCGCTCACGGCATCGACGAACCGGTCGTGGATGCCCGCCTGCACGATGAGGCGGCTCGACGCGGTGCAGCGCTGTCCGGTGGAGAAGAAGGCGCCGTTCACCGCCGCCCCGACGGCGATGGCAAGATCCGCGTCGTCGAGCACGACGAGGGGGTTCTTGCCGCCCATCTCGAGCTGCACCTTGGCGCCGCGCGCGACGCAATCGGCGGCGACGCGCCGGCCGGTGTCAACCGAGCCGGTGAAGCTCACGGCGCGCACCTTGGGGGATGTCACGATGGCGTTGCCGACCTGGGACCCCGAGCCCATCACCAGGTTGAACACCCCGGCGGGAAGGCCGGACCGCGACAGGATCTCGGCGAGGGCCCAGCCGCAGCCCGGCACGAGATCCGCCGGCTTGAAGACGACGCAGTTGCCGTAGGCCAGCGCCGGCGCGATCTTCCAGGCGGGGATGGCGATGGGGAAGTTCCAGGGCGTGATGATGCCGACGACGCCTTCCGGCTCACGGGTGACCTCGACCTCGACCCCGGCGCGCACGGACGGGATCTTCTCGCCCGCGACCCGCAGGGCCTCGCCGGCGAAGAACTTGAAGATGCGCCCGGCCCGCACGGCCTCGCCGACGCCCTCCGGCAAGGTCTTGCCTTCCTCGCGGGAGAGGAGCCGCCCGAGCTCGTCCTTGCGTGCGAGGATTTCCGTGCCGACCCGGTCGAGGATGTCGGCGCGCTCTTCCGGGGTCGTCCGCGCCCAGGCCGGGAAGGCGTCATGGGCTGCCGCGATGGCGGCCTCGGTCTGGGCGGCGTCGGCGCGGGCGTATTCGCCCACCACGTCGTCGAGGTTCGAGGGGTTGATGTTGCGGTTGACCGCAACGCCTTCCGTCCATTCGCCGGCGATGAAGTTCTGGTGCAGCATGGCGGAGGTCCTTGTGACGGCTCGGATGAGCCAGTCTTGCCACCATGCAGAGCGTCAAGTCCAGCCTCGCCCCGCCCGGGCGGCCGGCTTCCTTCAAGGAGATGTCGGCCCGGACAAAAGCTCGGCCTCGTAGGCGATCAGGCTTTTCAGTTCGCGCAGGGCCTTGAACATGCGCCCGGCCAGCAGATGCTCGCCGGCGGCGGCAATGAAGGGCGTGGCGCTGGGGGCGGCGGCGACGATGTCGCGGGCCAGGGCGAAGAACGCATCCTGGCCCTTGGCGAGGTCCCCGGAGAGGTACATGCCCTGGGCGAGAAGATAGAGGCGCTTCGCCGGCGTGACGGCCTCCTCCGGCTTCATCACCTCCGATTCGCGCATGATCGGCCCGTCGCCTTCGATATGGAGCTTGGCGCGGTGGGCGCCGCGGAAGGTCAGCACGAACTGGCCGACGATGATCTTCTCATCGGGTTTGAGCTCGACCACGAAGCCCATGGAGCACCTCCTGCATCTTCGAACCGCGACGTGGCAGGCGGGATCCCTTCTCCAGCGCTTTCCCGGCGCTTTCCCGGATGCGCGGAGCGCGAAGCGCGGAACGCAGTCCGGGACGGAAGCGCCCGACCGACGGCGCCGCACCGCAGCCCTGCTCCCCTTGTCATCACCGGGCTCGACCCGGTGATCCAGAACCCCTTCGTCGGTGCATTGGCGCTGGGAGACTGGATGGCCGGGTCAAGCCCGGCCATGACAACACCCAGAGGAATGCGCCCGCCCCCGACAGAGAGGAGCGCGCCCGCCCGAAGAATAAGGCCCTCCCCCGAGTTGGACCGGCGCCTGTTAAGACTTCGTAAAGAAAGGCGGCGGGGTTGCCCCCGCCGCCTTCGGGCTTTGCGCTTCGTGAAGCGATCAGCGCAGGAGCTGCAGGACCTGCTGGCCGGCGGACGCCGACAGCGCCAGGGCCGAGGTCGAGATCTGCTGGCGGGTGGACAGGGCCGAGTAGTTGGCCCCTTCCTCGTTGAGGTCGGCGAGCGTCAGGTTCGAGGCGCCGGTCTGCAGGACGTTGATCAGGTTCTTCGAGAACTCCTGGCGGGTCTGCACGATCGACAGGTTCGAACCGAACTTCGAGGCCTGGCTGCGCAGGGTATTCGTCGCCGTGTTCAGCTTGTCGAGCACCTTGTTGATCGAGCCGCTGTCGAGGAAGTCGTCCTCAGCGATCGAGGCAAGGCCGAGGCTTTCGGCATCGAACTTCACGCCCTTGATCGAGAGCTTCGACGAGCCGTTCTCGTTGAACACGAGCTCCAGATCGTCGCCGTTGAGCAGGTTGACGCCGTTGTAGCTCGAGTCCTGGGCCAGCTTGGTGATCTGGCCGAGGAGATCGTTGTAGTCCTTCACCAGATTGGCGCGGGACGCCTTGGAGGTCGGGTCGAAGATCACCGCCGAGCTGTTGACGGTCGCCGCGCCGAACACCGAGGTCGAGGCGGTGCCGGCAATCGAGAACGTGTCGGCGCCATGGGCGTTGGTCGTCGTCAGGACGAGCTTGCCCGTGGAGTCGATCGAGCCTTCGACGCCCGTGCTCTCCAGGAGGCTGTTGAGGTCGCTCAGCGACTTCACCTGGCCGGCGTTGGTGCCGAAGGTGATCGTCGTCGTGACCGAGCCGAGCGTGACGGAGAGGGTCTTGCTCCGCAGCAGGGTCTCGGCCGTGTCGCCATAGCCGGCGACGAGGTCCGTCGCGGCAAGGCCAAGCCGGCTCAGGTTGCCGGTGCCGTTCTCCAGCTTGAGGGCCGTCAGCGTGTCCTTGGCCGCGAAGGTGAACTTGCGGTCGGTGGCGTTGAACGAGGCCGTGACGTTGCCGCCGGTGGCGGTCGAGACCTTCGCCGCCAGGCTGTCGATCGTGTCATTGGCCGCGACCGTAATGGTCTGGTCGTTGACTTTGAAGGTCTGGCCCGCGGTGAAGCCGAGAGCCGTCGCCGCCGACGCCCCGACCGGCTTGAAGACGCCGGCCGTCGTGTCGGTCAACGTTCCGACCACGGTCGCGAGATCCGCGCCGCCGAAGGTGATGTCGCCGCCGTCCGAGCTGGTGAAGGCGAGGTTGTTCGACCCATCCAGAGCCACGGTCACGAGAGAGCCGGCCGCGGCGAGCTGGGTGTTGATGGCGCTGGTCAGGGCGGCCTGCGTCGCCGTGCCCCCGGCGATCGTGATGTTGATGCCGTTGACGCTGAAGCTCTTCGAGCCGCCGGCGAAGGCGGTCGCCACCGCGGCGTCGGTGCCATAGGCCACGCTGCCCGTTTCCACGCGCGCCGTCGCGGTGGCGGCGCCAAGCGCCGTGCCCGACACCTTGCTCACGCCGAAGAGGCTATTGGCGTCCGCCGTCGCTGCGAGGGCGGTGCTCCCTGTGATCTTCGCCTTCGTCGAATAGGCGTTCGTCGACTGAAGAGCCTGACGGGCCGTCGACTTCGCCGAGTCGACGAGCTTCTGAAGGCCGGAGATGCCGGTATCGGCGGCCTTGAGCACCTGGACGCCGTTCGACACGCTATCGAGGAGCGCGCTGATGTCGCCGGCGCGGCTGTTGAGCGCCGAGGCGGTGAAGAAGTTCGACGGGTTGTCGAGGGCGGTGTTGACGCGCTTGCCCGTGGAGAGGCGCTCCTGGGTGCGGGCCATGAGCTCCGCCGTGTTCTGCAGCGAGAGGAGGTTGCTGCGAACGGCGCTCGTCAGCGTGATATCCGACATGGGTGGTACGTCCTGTGGTGGTTTCACTCCCGCTCACGGGGAGCACGCCACGAGCAATGACAGATCGAATTTAAGAGAAGCTTACAGAACCGGGGCTCCGCCAAGATCACACCGCCGGCCAGGGGACGAGACGCTGCCGGAAGCCGCCCCTCGTCGCGGTTCTGGCGCCCCTCCCCCCTTTTCCGGAGGGGTGGAGCGCCAGCGCAAGGCGGGGAACGGAGGCGCCATGAGTTGCCGCGGGAGCGGCGCCTCGTTCTGTCGCGCTGAAAGTGCAGCGCTGCTTTGCAGCAAGTTGTTGCGCTTCCGTCCCGGACCGCGTTCCGTGCTGATCGCACTCCACGCATCCGGGAAAGGGGGTGGAGGGTGGTGCCAAATCACGGCTGCAGGCCCGCGCCAAAACCACGACAAGAGGTTCGCGCCTAAAACCCCTCCTGCGCTTTCCCGGAAGCCATAGGCCCAGCCGCCTGTCCCGCGCTCCCGCGCCCTCCCACACTCAAGGAAACGGGATTGCCGGGCATCCCCGCCCGTGATAGTGACTGACGGGTCAGTCATCGTGTGACGCATGACCACCAGGACCGCCCGGCCGGCCGCGTCGGCCGCTCCGGCACGCCGGGCCCGCAACGAGGCCGAGCGGCAGGCGCGGGAGCGCGCCATTCTCGACGCGGCGCTCGCGGTCTTCTCGGACAGGGGCTTTGCCGCCGCGCGGCTCGAGGACGTGGCCGCCCGCGCCGGGGTCGCCAAGGGCACCATCTATCTCTACTTCCCCTCGAAACAGGCCCTGTTCGAGGCGCTGATCCGGACCGGCATCGCCGGACCGATCGAGGCGGCGCGCACCGAAATGCTCGACCTCGACCTGCCGCTCGAGGCGGTGCTGCGCGGCCTCTTCACCCGCTTGCGGACCGAGATCCTCGGCACGCCGCGCCGGGAGATCGTGCGTCTGGTGCTGACGGAAGCGGGCCGTTTCCCGCAGATCGCGGCGTTCTACCATCGCGAGGTGGTGAGCCGCGGCATGGGCCTGCTGCGCACGATCGGCGCCCGGGCGCTCGAGCGGGGGGAGATCCGCTCCGACGCCATCATCCGCTTTCCGCAGCTCGTGATCGCGCCTGGCATCGTCGCGTTCCTGTGGACGAGCTTCTTCCAGCGTATCGAGCCCCTCGACGCGGAGGCGATGTTCGAGACGCATCTTGCCTTGCTGATGCGCGCCCTCAAGGCGCCCGAGCCATGAAGCGGCCGCTGCGCCTCGTTGCCGTTCTCGCCCTGGCCGCCGCGGCGGGCGCGGGCGTCTATTACGGGTGGTTCATGCCGGCCGAAGAGGGCGCCGCCGCCTTCCAGGGCTATGTGGAGGGCAACCTCGTCTTCATGGCGCCGGAGGAAGGCGGACGCATCGAGAGGATGGCCGTCGAGGCGGGCGACGAGGTCAAGGAAGGCCAGTTCCTCTTCGCGCTCGAATCCTCCGTGCAGATCGCCCAGCGTTACGAGGCCGAGGCGCGGCTCCGGCAGGTCGAGGCGCAGCTCGCCAACCTCAAGGCCGCCCAGCAGCGGCCCGAACAGATCGCCGTCCTGCGCGCGCAAGAGGAGCGGGCCCAGGCGGCGCTGGAGTATTCGCGCAGCGAGGTTGCGCGCCAGCGCACCCTCTTCGACCGCGGCTACAGCGCGAAGGCCCGCCTCGACCAGGCCGAAGCCGCCTTCGAGCGCGACAAGGCGGCGCTGGCCGAAGTGCGCCGGCAGATCGAGGCGGCGCAGCTGGCGGGACGCACGGCCGAGATCGAGGCCGCCGAGGCGGCGGTGCGGGCCGCGGAGGCGAGCCTGGCCCAGGCGGAAACGCGGGTCAGCAAGCGCCGCGTCGCGGCTCCCGCCGATGCCCGCGTCGAGGACGTCTATTTCCGGACCGGCGAGGTGGTGAACGCCGGACAGCCGGTGCTCGCCCTCCTGCCGCCGGGAAACCTGCGCCTGCGCTTCTACGTGCCCGAGCCTGAGCTCGCGACGCTCGCCCTCGGCCAGACGGTGGCGGTCGCCTGCGATCATTGCCTTGAGGGACTGAAGGCGCGCATCAGCTTCATCGCCCGGGAGGCGGAGTTCACGCCGCCGGTGATCTTCAGCGAGCAGGAGCGGGCGAAGCTCGTCTTCCGCGTGGAAGCGCGCCCGGTCGGGGAGCTGAACCTGCCCATCGGCCTGCCGGTCAGCGTCAGCCCGGTGGCGTCCGAGACCGCCGCGAGGCAGTCGCCATGGCCGAAGCCACCTTAAGGACTGATCCGCCGATGGCCGCCAGGGGCTCGCAGGCGGGCGCCGCGATCGTCATCGACGTGGAAGGGCTCACCAAGTCCTTCAACGGGCGCACGGTGGTGAAGAACCTGACCATGCAGGTGCGCAAGGGCCTCATCTACGGCTTCCTCGGCCCGAACGGCAGCGGCAAGACGACGACGATCCGCATGCTCTGCGGGCTTTTGACGCCCGATTCCGGCCGCGGCACCTGCCTCGGCTACGACATCCGCACCGAGGCCGACATGATCAAGCGCCATGTCGGCTACATGACGCAGCGCTTCTCGCTCTATGCGGATCTCTCGGTCCGGGAAAATCTCGAATTCGTGGCGCGGGTCTACGACCTCGACGATCCTGGCGCCGCGGCGGAGGACGCCATCCGCCGCCTCGGGCTTGAGAACCGCGCCGGGCAGCTTGCGGGCGAGCTCTCCGGCGGCTGGAAGCAGCGGCTGGCGCTTGGGGCCTGCATCCTGCCGGGCCCGCAGCTTCTTCTCCTCGACGAGCCGACCGCCGGCGTCGATCCGAAGGCCCGGCGCGACTTCTGGGACGAGATCCACGCCCTCGCCCATCAAGGGCTCACCGTGCTCGTCTCGACCCATTACATGGACGAGGCGGAGCGCTGCCACGAGATCGCGTACATCGCCTATGGCGAGCTCCTCGCCCATGGCACGGTCGAGGAGGTGGTGGCGAACGCGCATCTCTCCACCTGGACGGTGACGGGTCCGGATCTCGCCGCGCTGGCCGAAACCCTGAAGCGCACCGAAGGCGTCGACATGGTGGCGCCCTTCGGATCGGCCCTCCACGTCTTGGGCCGCGACGCGGACAGGTTGGAGGCCGCGACGCGGACCATGCGCGAGGCCGGCCCGCAGCTGTGGCGGCGCGACGAACCGACCTTGGAAGACGTGTTCATCAACCTCATGAGCCGGTCGCGGGACAACTTCTGATGGGCGTGGACGGCCGGAACGACGATGCGAGCCGGCGCACCCGCGGCCTCGCCGCCTCCCTCCGCCGCATCTACGCGACCTTCGTCAAGGAGCTGATCCAGCTCCGCCGCGATCGGATCACCTTCGCGACGATGATCTTCATCCCGCTCCTGCAGCTCATGCTGTTCGGCTACGCCATCAACACCGACCCGAAGCACCTGCCGACCGCGGTCCTCGTCCAGGACGACAGCGCCTTCACACGCTCCTTCCTCGCCGCCATGCGCACGAGCGGCTACTTCGCCGTCCGCTCTGTGGCGGCGAGCGAGGCGGAGCTCGACCGCCTCATCCTGTCCGGCGCCGTGCAGTTCGGCGTGCAGATCCCGGCCCATTTCGGCCGCGACCTCATCCGCGGCGAGAGGCCGGCCATCCTCGTGGTCGCCGACGCCACGGATCCCTCCGCGACGGGCGGGGCCGTCGCGGCGCTCCAGGGTCTCTCGGCCAACGTGTTCGCGCGCGACCTGATCGGCCCGGCATCCAGCCTTGCGCCGCGCCTGCCGCCTTACGAGCTCCGCATCCACCGCCGCTACAATCCGACCGGCGAGACGCGCCTCAACATCGTGCCGGGCCTCATGGGCACGATCCTCACCCTCACCATGCTCATGTTCACGGCGCTCTCGGTGACGCGAGAGATCGAGCGCGGAACGATGGAGACGCTGCTCGCCATGCCGATCCGGCCGGTGGAGATCATGCTGGGCAAGATCGCGCCCTACCTTGTCATCGGCGGTCTGCAGATGACGCTCATCCTTACTGCGGCGAAGCTGCTCTTCGGCGTGCCGATCGTCGGCAGCCTTGGCCTCCTGATCGGGCTCACCATGCTGTTCATCCTGGCCAACCTGTCGGTCGGCTACACCTTCTCGACCATCGCCACGAGCCAGCTCCAGGCGATGCAGATGTCGTTCTTTTTCTTTCTGCCGAGCATCCTGCTCTCCGGCTTCATGTTCCCGTTCCGCGGCATGCCGGGATGGGCGCAATATGTGGGCGAGATCCTGCCCCTGACCCACTACCTGCGCATCGTGCGCGGCATCATGCTCAAAGGCGCGGGCCTTCAGCACCTGCAGGCCGACGTGCTTGCCCTCGCCGCCTTCACCCTTGCGGCCATGAGCCTCGCGGTGGCCCGGTTCCGGCAGACGCTGGACTGAGCGGCTTGCGCAGGGCCTGTGGTTGCGCGTAGCTGTCGCGCCGGCCCGAGGGGCCTGTGCGCCGGCCCGGGATGAGAGGAGGAGGCAGTCATGAGGCAGACGAACCGACGCATCGTGCTCGCTGCGCGCCCGGTCGGCGAGCCGAAGCCCTCCGATTTTCGCCTCGAGGAGGTCCCGATCCCCGAGCCCGGACCGGGCCAGCTCCTGCTACGCACGCTGTGGCTGTCCCTCGACCCTTACATGCGCGGGCGCATGAGCGACGCGAAATCCTATGCGAAGCCGGTGGAGATCGGCGAGGTGATGACCGGCGGCACGGTGAGCGAGGTGGTGCGCTCGCACGATCCGACATTCGCCCCCGGCGACATCGTCCTCGGCATGACGGGCTGGCAGGAGTACGCCGTCGCCGAGGCGGGCGGCTTGCGCAAGCTCGATCCCTCCGCCGCGCCGGTCTCGACGGCGCTCGGGGTCCTCGGCATGCCGGGCATGACCGCCTATACGGGCCTCCTCAACATCGGCCAGCCGAAGCCGGGCGAGACCCTCGTCGTCGCGGCGGCCGCAGGTCCCGTGGGCTCGCTCGTCGGCCAGATCGGGAAGATGAAGGGCTGCCGGGTCGTCGGCATCGCCGGCGGGGCCGAGAAGTGCCGGTATCTTCTCGACGAACTCGGCTTCGACGCAGCCATCGACCACCGCGCGCCCGACTTCCCCGAGCGCCTGCGCGAGGCCTGCACCAAGGGCATCGACATCTATTTCGAGAATGTGGGCGGCGCCGTGTGGGACGCGGTCTTCCCGCTCCTCAACGAGTTCGCCCGCATCCCCGTCTGCGGGCTCATCGCCAACTACAACATGACCGAGCTGCCGCCCGGCCCCGACCGCACGCCGCAGCTGTTCCGCGCCATCCTGACGAAGCGGCTCACCCTTCGCGGCTTCATCGTCTGGGACTTCGCCGCCCAGACCAAGGAGTTCGTGACCGAGGTCGGCCAATGGCTGCGCGAGGGCAGGATCAAATATCGCGAGGACATCGTCGAAGGGCTCGAGAACGCCCCCGACGCCTTCATCGGTCTCCTGAAGGGCCGGAACTTCGGCAAGCTCCTCGTACGTGTCGCCTCATAAGGAGTTCCCATGGACTACGTTCCGTTCGGCAACACGGGCCTGACCGTCTCGCGGCTGTGCCTCGGCTGCATGACCTATGGCGATCCGGGCTGGCGCGAATGGGTGCTGGACGAGGCGGCCAGCCGCCCCTTCATCCGCGAGGCCCTGGAGGCCGGCATCAACTTCTTCGACACCGCCAATGTGTACTCGCTCGGGCGCAGCGAGGAGATCCTCGGCAGCGCCTTGAAGGAGATGGCGCGGCGCGACGAGGTCGTGATCGCCACCAAGGTCTACAACCCGATGGGGGCCAAGCCCACCCAGCGGGGCCTCTCGCGCAAGCACATCATGGAGTCCGTCGACGCTTCGCTGCGGCGGCTCAAGACCGACTATGTCGACCTCCTCATCATCCACCGCTTCGACCGTGCGACGCCGGTCGAGGAGACCGTCGAGGCCTTGTCCGACGTGGTGAAGGCCGGCAAGGCCCTGTATCTTGGCGCCTCCTCCATGTGGGCGTGGCAGTTCATGAAGATGCTCGGGCTCCAGCGCGCCCGCGGACTTGCGCCCTTCGTCTCCATGCAGAACTACGTCAACCTCATCTACCGGGAAGAGGAGCGGGAGATGCTGCCCCTCTGCCGCTCGGAGCGCATCGCGGTGACGCCCTGGAGCCCGCTGGCGCGCGGCTTTCTCGGCGGCAACCTCCCCAAGCAGGGCGAAAAGACCGTGCGGGCGCGCACGGACACCTATGCCCAGCAGCTCGGCATCGGCTCCGAGGACGACTACGCCATCGCCGCCCGCGTTCACGAGGTGGCCGAACGCTTGGGCGCCAAGCCCGCGCAGGTCGCGCTTGCCTGGGTCCTCGGGCTGCCCGGCGTCACCTCGCCCATCATCGGCGCCTCGAAACCCCACCACCTGAGCGATGCGATCGGCGCCCTCGGTGTCACCCTCGATGCCGAGACCCGCGCCTATCTGGAAGCCCCTTACAGGCCGAAGGCCGTGCAAGGCCACGTTTGAGCGGCAAGGGAAGCGATCATGCAAGAGAGGAACCTTGGACCGTCGGGCCTGCGGGTGTCGCTCGTTGGCCTTGGATGCAACAATTTCGGCGGGCGCATCGACCTTGAGGCCACCCGCAAGGTGGTCCACAAGGCCCTCGACCTCGGTATCACCCTCTTCGACACCGCCGATGTCTATGGCGAGCGGGGCGGCTCCGAGACCTTCCTCGGCCAAATCCTGGGCGAGAAGCGCAAGGACATCGTCCTCGCCACCAAGTTCGGCATGGCCATGGACGATGCGGAGCGCCTGAAGGGCGCCTCGCGGCGCTACATCATGGCGGCCGTGGAGGCGAGCCTCCGGCGGCTCAAGACCGACTGGATCGACCTCTACCAGCTCCACCGTCCCGACCCGCTGACGCCGATCGACGAGACGCTGCGGGCGCTCGACGATCTCGTCCGCCAGGGGAAGGTGCGCTACATCGGCTGCTCGAACCTTCCCGCCTGGCAGGTGGTCGAGGCGCAATGGGCCGCCCGATCGGCCCATTTGACACCCTTCGTGTCCTGCCAGGACGAGTACAGCCTGCTCGTGCGCGACATCGAGAGGGAGCTCGTCCCGGCGATCGAGACCTATCGGCTCGGCCTCCTGCCCTACTTCCCGCTCGCCAGCGGCCTTCTCACCGGCAAATACAAGCGCAACGCCCCGCTGCCGGAGGGAGCGCGCCTCACCAGCACCCAGCGCCTCGCCGACCGTTACATGACCGAGGCGAACTGGGCGAAGGTCGAGGCGCTGGAGCGGTTCTGCGCCGAGCACGGGCGCAGCCTCCTCGATCTCGCCTTCAGCTGGCTTGCAGCGAAGCCCTATGTCGCGAGCGTCATCGCCGGCGCCACAAAGCCCGAGCAGCTCGAAAAGAACGTGCGGGCCATCGAATGGTCGCTGACGGCCGATGAACTTGCCGAGGTCGACCGCCTGACCGCGACGTAAGGGCAGGTGCGGTGGCGGAAAGCGGACGGGGCTGCTGGCGAGGTTCGAGCGAGAGCGACGGGCGGCGATCCTTCGCTTATGTGAGCGAGAGAGGATCACCGTTCTCGCACGGCCGCGAGCCCGAGCCGCGAGGCGATGAAGGCTGCGACGGCCTCGGGAGGGGGCGTCACGTCGACGACAAGCGCATCCTCGTCGGGACCCGGCTCTTCCAGGGTCGCGAACTGGCTGTCGAGGAGCGCCGGCGGCATGAAATGGTCCGTTCGGGCGGCCATGCGGCCGGCGATGAGCGATTTCTCGCCCTTGAGAAACACAAGCCGCGCTCTCGGCCGGCCGCCGAGCAGGACATCCCGGTAGGCGCGCTTCAAGGCCGAGCAGGAGATGATGCCGTGCTCGCCCCGAGCCAGGCGCTCGTCCATCCAGGCGGCGATGGCGTGAAGCCAGGGCCAGCGGTCCTCGTCGGTGAGCGGCACCCCGCGGCTCATCTTCTCGATGTTCGCCGGCGGATGGAAGGAATCGGCGTCCCGGAACGGCCAGCCGAGCCGGCGGCTCAGGAGCTCGCCGGTGGTGGTCTTGCCCGAGCCGGCCACGCCCATGAGGAGGAGCACCGACGGGCCGGAAAGCTCTTGCGCCATCATCCGGCCTTCTTCGGCTCCGCATGGCCGCCAAAGCCCTTGCGCATGGCGGAAAGCACCTTCTCGGCGAAGGTGTGGTCCTGGCGCGAGCGGAAACGGGCGTAGAGCGCGGCCGTGAGCGCTTCGGCGGGGGTCGCCTGCTCGATGGCGGCCAGCACGGTCCAACGCCCCTCGCCCGAGTCCTCCACATGGCCGGAATAGGCCGAGAGCTCGCCGTCTGCCGCGAGCGCCTCGGCGGTGAGGTCGAGGAGCCAGGAGGTGATGACACTGCCCCTGCGCCAGACCTCGGCGATGTCGGCGAGGTCGAAAGTGAAGCGCTCCTCCTCCGGGCGGCCCCGATGATCGGCGTTCTTGAGGATGTCGAAGCCCTCCGCCATCGCCTGCATCATGCCGTATTCGATGCCGTTGTGGATCATCTTGACGAAATGCCCGGCGCCGTGCGGACCGGCGTGGAGATAGCCCTGCTCGACCCGGGGGTCGCGGCCCTCTCGCCCGCGGGTGCGCTCGATGCTGCCAAGGCCGGGGGCCAGCGCGGCGAAGATCGGATCGAGGCGCGCGACGATCTCCTTCTCTCCCCCGATCATGAGGCAATAGCCGCGTTCGAGCCCCCACACGCCGCCGCTCGTGCCGACGTCGAGATAATGAAGGCCGCGTGCGGAAAGCTCCTTGGCGCGGCGGATGTCGTCCTTCCAGAAGGTGTTGCCGCCGTCGATCACCACATCGCCCGGCTGAAGCAGGCCGGCGAGGTCGCGGATGGCGGTCTCGGTCGCTTCGCCGGCGGGAAGCATGACCCAGACGACCCGCGGCGGCTGGAGCGCCGCCACCAGCCCCGCGAGGTCCTCCGCTGCCGTCGCCCCTTCCGCCGCCAGAGGCTCCCGCGCGGCCGGGCTGCGGTCGAAGACCACGCAGCGATGGCCGCGCCGCATGAGCCGCCGGGCGATGTTGGCGCCCATGCGTCCAAGGCCGACAATTCCAAGCTGCATCGGTCGCTCCGTTGTCGATCCACCGCACTCCCGCGCGACGAACGCGAAGGAGCGCCGCCTGTCAACCGAGCGGTTCAGGCCTCCTCTCGCAAAAGCGGCGGCGCCCCGCCTGGCAAGGGGGGCGCCGTTGCAAGAAGCGGCCAGGGTTTAAGTCGCGTTCCGCGCGATCAGGCGGCCGCCTTGCGATTGACTCGCGCCTCGGCGAGCTGCGTCAGCAGCTGGTCGGTCTTCTTTTCCTCCTCGAGGGTCTCCTCGAGGAGCTTCGCCGCGTCCTGCATCCCAAGCTCCTGAGCCCAGGTCCGCAAGGTGCCGTAGCGGCTGATCTCGTAGTGCTCGACCGACTGGGCGGCAGCGAGGAGGCCGGCATCGAGGGCTTCGCTGTCGGCGAAGTCCTCCATGATCTCCTTGCCCTCCTCGATGATGCCCTGGATGGCCTCGCAGGTCTTGCCCTGCGCGCGCTTGCCAAGGAGTTCGAAGACCTGCTCCAGGCGCTCCACTTGACCTTCGGTCTCCTCGCGGTGGGTCTCGAAGGCTTGCCGGAGCTCGTCGGATTCCGCCGCCTTGGCCATTTTCGGCAAGGCGCGCAGGATCTGCTTCTCGGCGTAATAGATGTCCTTCAATCCCATGAGGAACAGATCTTCCAGGGTCTTTTCCTTCGCGGCCATCGAGCGTTCTCCCTGTCTGGAACGAGAACTTAACCTTCGCCGCCGAGCTTGGTTCCTGACCTTCCCGCCTTCCGGACGAAGCGCTGCCGCCAAGAATTTTCACGACCCGGTTGCCCTTCGGGCGAGTCTCATTACAATAATGGCGGGGACGCATTGGAGGCGGTCAACCCGACATGGCGAGCACCGTTCTTGAATGTGTCGACTTGACGAGCGGCGGAATTGGCCTCTCGTCCTTTGCCTGCAGGCGTGCAGGCTCCCTACAGAGAATGCTGGCATCGTCGCTCCCGGCAAGGTCGGACGGTGAACCAAGCTAACTCCCTTCCACCTCTGCCTGGACTTTCCAATGAATCGCAATCGAGACTTCCGTGGACCGCGCGGGCGGGGCGGCCGCGACGATTTTGGCTCGCGTCGCTCCTTCGACGATCAGCCTGGATGGGGCGAAGCGCCGCCCATGCGCTTTCCCCCGCCGACCTCCGGCCCGCCGCAGGATGCGACGGTCAAGTGGTTCAACCCTGAGAAGGGCTTCGGCTTTGTCGCCTTGAGCGACGGCTCCGGAGACGCCTTCCTCCATGTGCGCGCCCTGGAAGCGGCCGGCCAATCGGAGCTCCTGCCGGGCACCCGGCTCACGGTGCGGACCGCCAATGGCCAGAAGGGGCCGCAGGTGACGGAGATCCTGGAGATCGACGCCAGTACCGCCGAGGCGCCCCGGCCCCGAGACCCCATGCGGCGTCCGCGGCCGAGCACCTTCGGCTCTCCGCGCATGAGCGGCCCGCCCTCCGACGAGCAGCCCGGCACGGTCAAGTGGTACAACCCGGCCAAGGGCTTCGGCTTCATCGCCATGGAGGACGGCGGCAAGGACGTGTTCGTTCACCGCTCGGCCCTGGTGCGAGCGGGGCTTCCGGATCTGCAGGAAGGCCAGCGCGTGGTCATCCAGACGGTCGACGGCCAAAAGGGCCGCGAGGTCGCCACGATCAGCATTGCCGACTAGCCGAGATCGGCGGGGCCGCCGCGGCGGCGAAGGCCGCGCGGCCCTTGACCGTCCTTCGCGCCTAGCTTGGCTGGGAGCGGGAGCGCGTGCGGCCCTGCTCCTCGGCCGCCGGCGGCGCGGCCGACCGCTCTGAAGAGGCAGGCTCGTTCTCCGGCGGCTGCGGAGCGACGGCCGCCGGCAGCGGCCCCGGGCGCAAGAGGTTGGTCAGGAACGTACGGAAGCGCGGATAGCGCCGGTCGCGCGTGGTGGCGTGGCCACCTTCCACCCGGGCCAAGTGGATCTCTCGATCGAAATAGCCTTCGAGCCCGGGCCGATGGGCGACGCACAGCACCGTGGCGGCGGCAAGGTCGGTGCGCAGGAACTCCATCATGCGCATCTGGCTCTCCTCGTCGAGGGCGCTCGTCGCTTCATCCATGATGATGATGTCGGGCCGGCTCAGCAGGAGCCTGGCGAAGGCGAGGCGCTGCTTCTCCCCGCCTGACAGGATCGAATCCCACTGATCCTCCTCGTCGAGGCGGCCTGAGAGATGGCTGAGCCCGCAGCGACGGAGCGCCTCGATCAGCTCCTCGTCGGTGTGGCTCCTGTCCGGGTTCGGATAAAGGAGGGCGTGGCGCAGCGTTCCTAACGGAATATACGGCCGCTGCGGCATGAAAGCGAAGCTGGCGTTGGCCGGACGCAGGATCCGTCCGGCGCCCCAGGGCCAAAGCCCCGCCATGGCGCGGATGAGCGTGCTCTTGCCGGTGCCGGACTCGCCTTTGACGAGGACCTTCTCTCCGCGTCTGACGACCACGTCCGCATCGCCGATCATGAGCTTCCCGTTCTGCTGCATGATCGACAGCTCTTGGATGTGGATGGCGTCGTCCGGGCTCTCGCCGAGCACGATCGAATCGCTGACGCCGTAGCGGCCGATGGTGCGATCGAGGTGATCGATCGTGTCCGCGAGTTCCACGACGCGCTGGGCCGAGGCGACCCATTCGGCGAGCCGTATGGCGTTGTCGACGAGCCAGTTGAGCGCGATCTGAACCTGCGCGAAGGCGGTCGCGATCTGCATCAGTTCGCCGAGGCTCAGCTCGCCCGCCAGATATTTCGGGGCCGCCAGCAGGAGCGGAACCACCGGCGACAGCACGGCCGATCCGTTGCTGATCCAGGTCATGCGCGCCTGCTGCACGATGACATCGATCCAGCGGCGGGCAAGATCCGCAAAGGTTTCGGCAAGGCGCGTGCGCTCATCGTCGTCGCCGCCGATGAGCGCGATGTTCTCGGCCGAGTCCCGCACCCGCGTCAGCTCGTAACGCAGCCGCGCCTCGCCCGAGTTCTTCTCGTCGACGCGGGCGATGAGGGGCTTTCCGATGAGATACATCCCCAAGGAGACGATCGAGGAATAGACGATGGCGGCGATCACGAGATAGCCGGGGACGGTCACCTGGCCGACGGTGATCGCGCCTCCGACCGCCCACAGGACGCCGAGAAAGGCGATCGCAGCCAGGACCGCGTTGGTCAGCCCGATCGCGAAGTCGACGAGGGGCTCGATGGCGAGGCGCGTGTCGTCGGCGATCCGGAATTCGGGGTTCGCCGCGTCCCCCCCGACGATGTTGAGCTGGTAGAAGCGTCGGTCGGCAAGCCACAGGCCGATGAGCTTGCCCGTGAGCCACTGCCGCCAGCGCAGCGCCAGGCGCATGCGCATGTGGACGAGGGCGACCGAGGCGGCGGCGGAAAAGAACGCAAGGCCAAGAATGATGCCGACGCCCGTAAGGACCAGTCCGACCTGCTTCTGCTCGAGGGCGTCGAAGAAGAATTTGTTCCAGCGGTTGATCGCCAGCGCGGCCGCGAGATTGGCGAGCACGCAGGCCAGCACGCCGGCGCTGAGGAGCCAGGCCTGTCGGCGCGTGGCGCCACTCCAGAAGCCCCGCGACAGGCGAAAGAAGCTTCGTCCAAAATAGCTGGGGGGGAGCGGTCGCCGCCCATCGTCGGCACCGGGATCGGCGGTCCCTGCAGGCACGGTCATGGTACGCGACGCCTCTGTTTCGTCCTGCGAAAGCTCAATGCAGCGCCGCCGTCCTCTGTTCCGTGGATCCGGTCAGGGAAGAAAGGTCAAAGGGACGGCAATCGTCAGGCGATCTCGACGGCCCGGACCTCGTAGTCTGAAACGGGGACGTGGTTGTCGAGGAGTTCACGCAGCTTCTCGGCAAGCTCGGATGCGCGGTATGGTTTGAAGATGATGCTGAAATCCTCGATCTCGTCGCCTGACTCCACATAGCCGGAGGTCAGCAGCACCCTGACATCTGGCCAGTGATCCCTGATGCAGCGCGCGAGCTGCGGACCGTTGAGGCTGCCCGGCATCTTGACGTCGCTGAGGACGAGATCGATGTCGCTGTCGCTCTTGAGCCGCTCCAGCGCTTCATCGCCGTTCTGGGCTTCCCTGACCGAGAAGCCGAGGGAGCGCAGGGTCGAGACCGTGACTTGGCGCACCTTGGCGTCGTCCTCCACCACGAGAATCACCTCGCCCCGGCCATGGACCGGCGTCTTGGCGCCGTCCCGTCCCGCGACAGGACGGGCCTCCCTCTTCGCGCGCGGCAGGAAGATGCGGATGGTCGTCCCGCGCTCCGGCGCGCTGTCGATCTCGATCCGGCCGTTCGACTGCTGCACGAAGCCGTAGACCATGCTGAGGCCAAGTCCCGTGCCCTTGCCGCTCTCCTTCGTGGTGAAGAACGGCTCGAACACCTTTTCCTTGATCTCGGGCGGCATGCCGACGCCCGTATCGACCACCGAAATACAGACCGCGTCCTGCGCCTGGTCGCCGCCGGCGCCCGCTTGGTTCGCGACCGAGATGGTGAGGCTGCCGCCATCGGGCATGGCATCGCGGGCGTTCACGGCGAGGTTGAGAAGCGCCGTCTCGAGCTGGCCGGTGTCGACTTCGACGGGCCACAGGTCCTCGGCGATCTCGAACTGCACATCGATGCGCTCGCCGAGGGTCCGCTGCAGGAGATCGAGCATGCCGGGCGCCATCTCGCGCAGGTTCACGATGCTCGGCTGCAGAGGCTGGCGCCGCGAGAAGGTGAGCAGGCGGTTGGTGAGATCGGCGCAGCGTTGAGCGCCTTCGATCGCGAGCTTGACGCGCCGCTTCGCTTTATCGTTGCCTTCGAGAGAGTTCTGCAACAGATCGAGATTGCCGATCACCACGCTCAGCATGTTGTTGAAGTCGTGAGCGATGCCGCCGGTGAGCCGTCCGATAGCCTCAAGCTTGCTGGCGTGGAGGAGGCTCGTCTCGAGCTGCTTGCGCTCGGTGATGTCGAACCACATCCCGAAGATTTCGCGCGGAGCGCCGTCCTCGTTCCTGATCAGCACGGCCTGGTCGAGGATGTAACGATCGCTGCCGTCGGCGCAGCGCCATCGGTACTCGACCGCCACCCCGCCCTGGTCCTGAAGCTTGCCGAGCTCGCTCACCACGCGGTCGCGGTCCTGCGGATGGATCCGCGATTCCCAGAAATCGGCTTCCTCCAGAAAGGCTTGCGGCATGAAGCCGGTGATGCGCTCGACGCTGTCGCTCGTGAAGCGCAGTTCGCGATGGTCCTCGCGGATCGGTGCCGTGTAAAGCGCGATCGGCAAGGCGCGGAGCACCAGGGATTGATGCTCCTCCCGCTGCCGCAGGGCCTGCTCGGCCTGGAGCTTCTGGCTGCGGACATGCAGGTTCTCGAGAAGCAGGCGCCGCTCCTCGTCCGCCTGGCGCCTGATCTCCTCGGTCTTGCGGTAGAGATCGACGAACACCTCCACCTTCGACCTGAGGATCAGGGGCTCGATCGGCTTGAAGACGTAATCGACCGCTCCGGCCGAATAGCCGCGGAAGACGTGCAGCTCGTCCTTGTTGTAGGCGGTGAGAAAAATGATCGGGATGCGCGACGACTTCGGCCGCGCCCGGATCATGGCCGCGATCTCGTAGCCATCGATGCGCGGCATGCGCACGTCGAGAAGAATGACGGCGAAGTCGTCGTTCAGAACCCGTCGCAGCACCTCCTCGCCGGACTCGACGAGCACGACCTCGAGCCCCGGCGCTCGCAGCATCTCCTCGACGGCGTAAAGGTTCCGCCGATCGTCGTCGGCGACGAGGATCTTGGCGGTGAGCGGCCTTGGCGGCCCGGCAGGGGGAGGCGCCTGATCCGGCAACGGGCCGGGCGGGACAACAGGACTCATTCCGCTAACCCGACACTCGCCTCCGGCGCCCCATTGACGCCTCGACCGCGACCCTTGTCGGCACCATTGCCGCTCCGCTCCAGCTGAACCCGCAGGACGGCAAGGAGCTGGTCGATGTCGACCGGCTTCGAGACATAGTCGCTCGCCCCTGCCTCCAGGCACTTCTCCCGATCGCCCTTCATCGCCTTCGCAGTGACGGCAATGAGGGGAAGCGTGCTGTACTCCTCATAACGCCGGATTTCCTGGATGGTCTCGTAGCCGTCCATCTCCGGCATCATGATATCGATGAGCACAGCGTCCACATCGGGCAGGCTGCGCAGCCGCTCGATTCCCTCGCGTCCGTTCTCCGCGAAGGCGACCTCGATACCGTGCTGCTCCAAGGCGCTCGTCAAGGAGAAGATGTTGCGGACATCGTCGTCGATGACGAGGACCTTCCGCCCGCGCAAGGGAGCATCCTCCTTTCGGTGAAGGAGGATCTGCTGCTCCGGAGGAATGCTCGAGATGGCGCGATGGAGGAACAGGGCCGTCTCGTCCAGGAGCCGTTCGGATGACGCCTCGCTGCCCTTCACGATGACCGTCGAGGCGATCTGCTCCAGCCGCCGCTCCTGCTCCTTCGTCAGGCTCAGCCCCGTATAGACGACGATGGGCAGGTCGGCGCCGCCCTTGGACTGGCGCATCCGCTCGATCAGCTCGGCGCCAGGAAGATCGGGCAGGCCAAGGTCGACGACCGCACAGTCGAAACGACGAGCCCCGAGCGCTTCCAGCGCCGCCTCAGCGGTGCCGACGGCGGTCACCTGGATGTTGCCGTCGTCGAGAAGGGCCGCGATGCTCAGGCGCTGGTTGTCGTCGTCCTCGACGAGGAGGAGGTTCTTCACCGGCCGCTTGATGAACTCCTTCGTGGTCTCGAGGGCTTCGAGCAGCGCTTCGCGATCGACGGGCTTCTCCAGGAAGCCGAAGGCGCCTGCCTTGAGGCTGCGCTTGCGCTCGTCCGCCACCGTGATCACGTGGATCGGAACATGCCGGGTGCGCGGGTCGTGCTTGAGGAGGTCGAGCAGGGCCCACCCATCCATGTCCGGCAGGCCGATGTCGAGCGTGATCGCGTGCGGCTTGTAGCGGTGCGCCAAGGCCAGCGCCGTGGCGCCGTCGGGGGCGATGAGGCCCTTGAAGCCCTTCTCGCGCGCAAGTTCGAGGAGGACGGAGGCGAACATGGCGTCGTCCTCGACGATGAGCACCACGTGATCGCCCTCGCCGATGGCGTGGCGGTCGTCCGAAGAGGCCGACAGCGCCGCCGGGGCCGCCGCCTGCCGGGCGGCGAGGACGGGCCCCTCCGGGGCGGTCACGACGGGAGATGCGGCAACGGCGCGGCCGGCCGCGTCCGAATCCGCCGGAGGCTCGAGGGGCAGGAACAGGGTGAAGGTCGACCCCTCTCCCGGCCGGCTCTTGACGACGATCTCGCCGCCGAGCAACCGCGCGATCTCGCGGCTGATGGCCAGGCCAAGTCCCGTCCCACCATATTTTCGGCTGGTGGTGCCATCGGCCTGCTGGAAGGCCTCGAAGATGATGCGCTGCTTGTCCTCGGGAATGCCGATCCCGGTGTCGGTGACCGAGAACGCGATCCAATCCGCGCCGGCGCGCAGAGGCGTGCCTTCCGCCGAGGCGATCTTCAGGCTGACGCCGCCCTTCTCCGTGAACTTGAAGGCATTGGAGAGGAGGTTGCGCAAGACCTGCTGCAGACGCTTCGCATCGGTCCGGATGGTGGCCGGAAGCTGCGGATCGACCTCCAGGGTGAACGCCAGCTTACGCTCGTCCGCGATCTGGCGGAAGGTGCGCTCCAGATGCTCGACGAGATCCGGGAAGGCGACGTCCGTGATCTCCAGCGTCACGGTCCCCGACTCGATCTTCGACAGATCGAGGATGTCGTTGATGAGGGCGAGGAGGTCCGTCCCCGCCGCATTGATGGTCCTCGCGAACTCCTGCTGTTTCTCGGTGAGGTTGCCGCCGGGGTTTTCCGCGAGCAGCTTCGACAGGATGAGGAGAGAGTTGAGCGGGGTTCGCAGCTCGTGGCTCATATTGGCCAGGAACTGCGACTTGTAGCGTGAGGTCAGGGCCAGCTGTTCGGCCTTCTCCTCCAGGGCCGCCTTGGCGAGCAGCACCTCCCGGTTCTTCTGCTCGACCTCGCGCTTCTGGATCTCCAGGAGCCGAGCCTTCTCCTCCAGCTCCTCGTTCGTCTGCCGCAGCTTCTCCTGCTGCTGACGCAACAGCTCCTCCGACTGCCGGAGCGTCGCCGCCTGCTGCTCGAGACGGTCGTTGGTCTTCTTGAGCTCTTCCTGCTGGCTTTGCAGCTCGCTCGTCAGGAGCTGCGACTGCTTGAGGAGACCCTCGGTGCGCATGTTCGCGGCAATCGTGTTGAGCACGATGCCGATCGACTCGGTCAACTGGTCGAGGAAGGACTGGTGCGTTTCGGAGAAGCGGCTGAACGAGGCAAGCTCGATGACCGCTTTCACCTCCTGCTCGAACAGCACCGGCAGGACGATGATGTTGAGGGGCGCCGCCTCGCCGAGCGCCGAGCCGATGGTGATGTAGTCCGGCGGCACGTTGGTGAGCAGAATGCGCTTCTTCTCGAAGGCGCATTGCCCGACGAGCCCTTGGCGCAGGCGGAAGCGGTTCGCAAGGTTCTTCCGCTCCGTGAAGGCATAGGACGCGATGAGCTCCAGGACCGGCTCGCCGCCGTCGTTCTCCATGATGTAGAAGACGCCGCGCTGCGCGTTCACCAGGGGCGCGATCTCCGACAGGATCATGTTGGAGACGGTCACGAGGTCGCGCTCGCCTTGCAGCATGCGGGTGAAGCGCGCGAGGTTCGTCTTCAGCCAGTCCTGCTCCGCATTCTTGAGCGTCGTGTCGCGCAAGTTGCGGATCATCTCGTTGATGTTGTCCTTGAGCGCGGCCACCTCGCCCTTGGCCTCGACGGTGATCGAGCGCGTGAGGTCGCCCTTCGTCACCGCGGTCGCCACATCCGCGATGGCGCGCACCTGGGTCGTGAGGTTGGCCGCGAGCTGGTTCACGTTGTCGGTGAGGTCGCGCCACAGGCCCGCGGCGCCCGGGACGCGCGCCTGGCCGCCGAGCTTGCCTTCGACGCCCACCTCGCGGGCGACGTTCGTCACCTGGTCGGCGAAGGTGGCGAGCGTGTCGATCATCTCGTTGATGGTGTCGGCAAGGGCCGCGATCTCGCCCTTGGCATCCACCGTCAGCTTGCGCTTGAGGTCGCCCTGCGCCACGGCGGTCACGACGCTCGCGATGCCGCGCACCTGGCTCGTGAGGTTGGCCGCCATCATGTTGACGTTGTCGGTGAGGTCCTTCCACACCCCGCCGACGCCGCGCACCTGCGCCTGGCCGCCGAGTTTTCCTTCGGTGCCGACCTCACGCGCGACGCGCGTCACCTCGCTGGCGAAAGAGTTGAGCTGGTCCACCATGGTGTTGATGGTGGATTTCAGCTCGAGGATTTCCCCGCGGACATCCACGGTGATCTTCTTGGACAGATCGCCATTGGCGACGGCGGTCGTCACCTCGGCGATGTTGCGCACCTGCCCCGTGAGGTTCGAGGCCATCATGTTGACGTTGTCGGTGAGGTCCTTCCAGGTGCCGGCCACCCCGCGCACCTGGGCCTGGCCGCCGAGCTTGCCCTCGATGCCCACCTCGCGCGCAACGCGGGTCACCTCGCTGGCAAAGGAGTTGAGCTGGTCCACCATGGTGTTGATGGTGTTCTTGAGCTCGAGGATCTCGCCCTCGACAGGCACCGTGATCTTCTTGGACAAGTCGCCGTTGGCGACCGCCGTCGTCACTTCCGCGATGTTGCGCACCTGCGCGGTCAGGTTCGCCGCCATCATGTTGACGTTGTCAGTGAGGTCCTTCCACACCCCGCCGACGCCGCGCACCTGCGCCTGGCCGCCGAGCTTGCCTTCCGAGCCCACCTCGCGGGCAACGCGCGTCACCTCGCTGGCAAAGGAGTTGAGCTGGTCCACCATGGTGTTGATGGTGTTCTTCAGCTCCAGGATCTCGCCCTTCACATCGACGGTGATCTTCTTCGACAGATCACCCATGGCGACGGCGGTCGTGACTTCGGCGATGTTGCGCACCTGCCCCGTGAGGTTGGCGGCCATCAGGTTGACGTTGTCGGTGAGGTCCTTCCACGTGCCGGCCACCCCTTCGACCCGCGCCTGACCACCGAGCTTGCCCTCGATGCCGACCTCGCGGGCAACGCGCGTCACTTCCCCGGCGAAAGAGTTGAGCTGATCCACCATCGTGTTGATGGTGTTCTTCAGCTCGAGGAGCTCGCCCTTCACGTCGACGGTGATCTTCTTGGACAGATCGCCATTGGCGACGGCGGTCGTCACCTCGGCGATGTTGCGCACCTGCCCCGTGAGGTTCGCCGCCATGAAGTTGACGTTGTCGGTGAGGTCCTTCCAGGTGCCGGCCACCCCGCGCACCTGCGCTTGCCCCCCGAGCTTGCCTTCGGTGCCCACCTCACGCGCAACGCGCGTTACCTCGCTGGCGAAAGAGTTGAGCTGATCGACCATCGTGTTGATGGTGTTCTTCAGCTCGAGGAGCTCGCCCCGCACATCGACGGTGATCTTCTTGGACAAATCGCCATTGGCGACGGCGGTCGTCACCTCCGCGATGTTGCGCACCTGCCCCGTGAGGTTGGCGGCCATCATGTTGACGTTGTCGGTGAGGTCCTTCCAGGTGCCGCCGACCCCCTCGACCTGCGCTTGCCCCCCGAGCTTGCCTTCGGTGCCCACCTCACGCGCGACGCGCGTCACCTCGCTCGCGAAAGAGTTGAGCTGGTCCACCATCGTATTGATGGTGTTCTTGAGGGCAAGGATCTCGCCCTTCACGTCGACGGTGATCTTCTTCGAGAGGTCGCCGTTGGCGACCGCCGTCGTCACTTCCGCGATGTTGCGCACCTGCGCGGTCAGGTTCGAGGCCATCATGTTGACGTTGTCGGTGAGGTCCTTCCACACCCCGCCGACGCCGCGCACCTGCGCCTGGCCGCCGAGTTTTCCTTCGGTGCCGACCTCACGCGCGACGCGCGTCACCTCGCTGGCAAAGGAGTTGAGCTGGTCCACCATGGTGTTGATGGTGTTCTTCAGCTCGAGGATCTCGCCCTTCACATCAACGGTGATCTTCTTGGAGAGGTCGCCGTTCGCGACCGCCGTCGTCACCTCGGCGATGTTGCGCACCTGCCCCGTGAGGTTGGCGGCCATCAGGTTGACGTTGTCGGTGAGGTCCTTCCACGTGCCGGCGACGCCCTTCACCTTGGCCTGGCCGCCGAGCTTTCCCTCCGAGCCCACCTCGCGGGCGACGCGCGTCACCTCGCTGGCGAAGGAGCCGAGCTGGCCGACCATGGTGTTGACGACCTTGGCAATGCGCAGGAACTCGCCCCGCAGGGGCCGGCCCTCGATCTCGAGTTCCAAGGTCTGCGACAGGTCGCCCTTGGCGACGGCACCGATCACGCGGGCGACCTCGGTGGTCGGCTGCACGAGATCGCCGATCATGGCGTTAACGGAATCGATACAATCGGCCCAGGCACCGGTGGCGTTCGGCAGCTTGCCACGCTCGCCGATCTGACCCTCCTTGCCCACGACCCGCCCGACCCGGTCGAGCTCGCGGGCCAGGCCCTCGTTCAGCTCGGCGATGTCGTTGAACGCCTCGGCGATCTCCCCGTCGATCCCCGTCAGGTCGAGGGGCAGGCGGACCGAGAAGTCGCCCTTCCGGAAGGCACGAAGGGTCTTGAGCAAGACTTTCGGGTCAAGTCGAGACAGGCCGCCGTCGCCCTGCTGCATGGATCACTCCCCTCTCGACCGGCGCCAAGCGCCGTGTTCGTTGAACCGATGATTGATGCTTCCCCGTCAACGCGCAAGACGCACAACGGCTCTTAGCAACGCCCCAGGCGCGACATGGTTCCAAGAAAATTGAGGAGGATGGCGCCCCCTCCCGCGGATCCGGGCCGTCAGCGGGGACGCCCCCTTTGTTAAAGGAAGGCCGCGCCTTTCGCAACGCGGCCGAGGAATTCGACGTCAGCGCGGCAGAAGGCCCTTGAGGACCTGAACAGCGAGGCCGAAGGCGCACAGGCTCACCACATAGAGCCCCACGAACCACAGGAGCCGGCGCCGGGCGGGCGACATGCGCGCCATCAATGATAGCCGCCTGCCTCGATCTCCTCGGCCACCTTGCCGCGGAACACCCAATAGGCATAGCCGGTGTAGAGGAAGGTGAGCGGCATCACGATCGCGAAGCCGACCAGGGCGAAGAGCTGCGAGTTCACCGTGTTCGCCGCCTGCCAGATGGTGACGTTCGGGGGCACGATGTAGGGGAAGAGGCTGATGCCGAGCCCCAGATAGCCGAGGAGGAAGAGCGCGATGGCGAGGAAAAAGGGCGGATAGTGCCGCCCCTCTTCGAGGGACCGGTAGAGGCGATAGGCGACGAAGGCCGTCACGAGCGGCACCGGGGCGAGGTAGAGGATGTTCGGCCAGGAGAACCAGCGGCTTTCGATCTCGCGGCCGAGGAAGGGCACCCACAGGCTCACGATCGCCATGGCGGCGATCACCCCGACGAGGAAACGCACCGACATGCGACGCGCCCACAGCTCGAGCTCGCCCGTCGTCTTCATGACGCACCAGGTGGCGCCCAGGAGCCCATAGCCGAGGACGAGGCCGACCCCGGTCATGACGCTGAACGGCGTCAGCCAGTCCCATGCTCCGCCGGTATAGGCCCGGCCATCATTGGCGAATCCCTGCACGAAGGCGCCCAGCACCATGCCCTGGGCGAAGGTCGCGATGAGCGAACCGTAGTGGAAGGCATAGTCCCAGATCCGCTTCGAGCTCTCGGCCTTGAAGCGGAACTCGAAGGCGACGCCGCGGAAGACGAGGGCGATCAGCATGGCGATCAGCGGCACGTAGAGGGCCGGCATCAGGATGGCGTAGGCCACATGGAAGACGGCGAGGAGCCCACCGCCGCCCAGGATGAGCCAGGTCTCGTTCCCGTCCCAGATCGGCGCCACCGAAAACATCATGCGGTCGCGCCAGTTCTCGTTCCGCGCGGCCGTGAACAGGATGCCGACCCCAAGGTCGAAGCCGTCGACGATGACGTACATGGCCACCGCGACGGCGATCAGGCCCGCCCAGATCAAGGGCAGCCAGAAGGCAAGGCCCTCATGCTCCATTCCGAACCCGAACATGGCGCCGCTCCTATCCGGCCGGCTGCGGGTGACGGCCGGAGCGCCCTTGCAGGTTCTCGTCCGGCACCGAGAGGGGGCGCTTCGCCTTCTTGTCGAGCCTCTCGCCCACCTCGATCCCCGGTGGAAGTTCCTCGACCGGTTCCGGACCCTTCCTCAAGAGCTTGGCAAGATAGTAGCTGCCGAAGCCGAAGATGACGGCGTAGGCGACGACGAAGGTCGCGAGCGAAGCGGCGACCATCCCGCCTCGGACGGGGGAGACCGCATCGGCGGTCCGCAACAGGCCGTAAACCACATAGGGCTGACGGCCGATCTCCGCGACGAACCAGCCGAAAAGGACGGCCCCGAACCCGGACGGGGTCATCAGCATCGTGGCGTAAAGGAAGGCCCGGTTCTGGAACAGCTCGCCCCGCCAGCGCAGCCACAGACTCCACAGCCCGAGCGCGAGCATGAGAAAGCCGATCGCGACCATGATCCGGAACGAGAAGAACACCGGCCAGACCGGCGGGCGCTCCTCAGGCGGCACGTCCTTCAGCCCGGGGACGACGCCTCCGAACTCGTGCGTCAGGATATAGCTTCCGAGCTTCGGAAGGCCGATCTCGTAGTGGTTCTTCTCGGCCGCCTGGTCGGGGATTGCGAACAGGAGCAGCGGCATCTCGGCGCGCCGCTCCCAGTTCGCCTCGATCGCCGCGAGCTTCGTGGGCTGCTCCTTCAGGACATTGAGCCCGTGGAGATCGCCGAGGACGATCTGGACAGGCGCGAAGATGGCCGCGAACCACATGGCCATCGACAGGGACCGTCGTGCCCCTTCCACTTTGGCAGGAGGCTCCTCGCGGCTGCGCAGGATCATCCAGGCCGACATGCCGGCGACCGCGAAGGCGGTCGTCAGATAGGCCGCCATGACCATATGGGCGAAACGATTGGGGAAGGACGGGTTGAAGACGATGCGCCACCAATCGACCGGCACGGCGATGCCGTTCTCGATGGCGTGGCCGGCCGGGGTCTGCATCCAGGAGTTCGCCGACAGGATCCAGAAGGCGGAGAGGAGCGTGCCGAGGGCCACCATGCAGGTGGCAAGGAAGTGCAGACGGTCTCCCACCTTCTCCCAGCCGAACAGCATGATCCCGAGGAAGGCCGCTTCGAGGAAGAAGGCGGTGATGACCTCGTAGGCGATCAGCGGGCCGACCACGTTGCCGGCGAACTCCGAGAAGCGCGACCAGTTGGTGCCGAACTGGTAGCTCATCACGATGCCGGAGACGACGCCGAGCCCGAAGGAGACCGCGAACACCTTGACCCAGAAGCGGAAGAGGTTGCGGTAGAGCGGGTTGCCCGTGCGCAGCCACTGGAACTCCAGCGCCGCAAGCCAGCTCGCAAGGCCGATGGTGAAGGCGGGGAAGATGATGTGGAAGCTGATCGTGAAGGCGAACTGGATGCGCGAAAGGAGGAGCGCGTCGAAGTCCATCGGATCGTCCCTTGCGGCCGCCGCCCACCTTAACCTGCGACGTCAAGCTCCGTCCTCTCGCTCGACGCGGATTATTGTCGCGCCTGCGAGAAGCCCGGAGCCTTAGAGGGCGCGGCCTCTTCGCGCCGCCGCTGCGCCTGCGGGGCGACGGGCCTTGATCGGCCCTCCAGGCCCTGCAGCGCCGCCAGCTCCACGAGGTCGTGGGTGCAGAAGACGGCGATGCGGGAATGAGGATCCCGATAGAGCTCGCGCAGGCGCGATTGATTCTCGAGATGGAGGTCGAAATCGACCGCCATCAGGCGCTGATAAGCCCGCGCCCCGAGGGGGCATTCTCGTTCGGGCCGATCCATCTCGTGCCGGTGGAAATAGCTGTCGGCCGCGTGGAGAAGCCAGCCGTCCCCGTCCTGCACCGCCACGCCCGCATGGCCTTCCGTGTGCCCGGGCAAGGACACGAGAAGAATGTCGGGAGGCAGTCCCTCAAGCGCGCGCACCGCGCGAAAGCCGTTCCAGCGGGCGCCGTCCTGACCATAGGTCACCCAGTGGCGAAGACCTTTCAGCTGTTCGGGCGAATAGCGGCTCTCGCGCGGACCGCTGCGCCGAGCGGCCGCCTCAAGCTCCGCCTCCATCACGTGGATCCTCGCCCACGGAAAATCCTGCAGGCCGCCCGCGTGGTCGAAATCGAGGTGGGTCATGACGATGTGCTGCACATCGCGGGGCCGGTAACCGAGCGCTTCGACCTGGCGCAACGCGGTCATTTCCTCCTCGAGCTGGATGTTGTCGAGGTAGAGAAAGAACGTGCTGATCCGCCGATGGGGCGCCTCCACGTCCTTGAGCCCGAAGCCGGTGTCGACGAGAACGAGGCTGTCGTCCATCTCGACGAGCAGGCAATGGCAGGCAAGCCGCCCGACCGCCCCGCGGCTGAAGCCGTCGAACAGCCGACCGCCGGGAGGGCACATCAGCCCGCAGTTGAGATGATGGACGCGCATCGCAGCCTCCCTGCGCCGGTAGGCAACGCGGGCCCGCCCGCGACGGTTGCGCTCGCCTCGTTCAGAGCGCGGTCACAGATCGCACGATCGCCCGGTCTTTCGTGTGTTCGCGATGGTTGCCGCGCTTGGGTCGCGTCGTGGCGGTTCCGCTCTTCTTCGCCTTGCGTCGCCCGGTCTCGACCGCGAGACTGTCGCGAAGCTTGTCGACGAGCGTGCGGCTCAGGCGGCCTTCAAGGAAGGACAGGACGGCCGCCTCGTCGGGCCGCAGGCCTGCCCCCTCGCCGACCTCTCCCGCCCTCTCCGCTCCGGCCTCAAGCACCAGCTGCCCCTCCACATAGGCGGAAAGGATTTCGGGATGGATGTAGCACTTGCGGCAGATGGTGGGCGTGTTGCCAAGGCGAGCCGCCACCTTCTCGATGGCGGCCTTGATGTTGCGCTTGCACGCGGTCTGGCTGTCGAAAGCTTCCGTCTCCCGCAGGGCGAGCGCCGCCAGCACCGTCCCATGCCAGGTCCGGAAGTCCTTCGCCGTGATGTCGCCGCCGGTGATCTCCCTCAAATACTGGTTGACATCTGAGGAGGTCACCTCCCGGCTTTCGCCCGTCTCGTCGAAGTACTGGAACAATTTCTGGCCCGGCAAGTCCTGACAGGCCCGCACCACCTTGGCGATGCGCCGGTCCCTCACCTGCAGACGCCAGGTCTTTCCGCTCTTGCCCTTGAAGTTGAAGCGCAGCTCCGAGCCGCTGACCTTGACGTGCCGGTTCTTCAGCGTGGTGAGGCCATAGCTTTCGTTCTGCTTCGCATAGTCGTCATTGCCGATCCGGATCAGCGTCGATTCGAGGAGATGAACGACGGTGGCGAGCACCTTTTCCCGGGGAAGGCCCCTGAGGGCCATATGCTCCGCCACTTTCGCCCGCAGCGCCGGCAGGGCGCGGGCGAAATCCACCATCCGCTCATATTTGGCGCTTTCGCGGACCTCGCGGAAGGCGGGATGATATTTGTACTGCTTGCGGCCCTTCGCGTCACGCCCGGTCGCTTGGAGGTGCCCGTTGGGAGAAGCGCATATCCAGACGTCGGTCCAGGCCGGCGGGATGGCGAGCTTGCGGATGCGCGCCAAGGTCTTCTCGTCCACGACCTTGCTGCCATCCGAGCGCTCGTAGGAAAACCCCTTTCCGGCCTTCCGCCGCCGGATCCCCGGCTCCTCGTCGGAGACATAGACGAGCCCGGCCGTCTCCGCCGCCTCCTTGGGATCGACGACGCTGGGGGACGGGGACTGCGGCTCGGACGCCATCGGGACGCTCTCGCGGGGAGGACCCGGGACAACCGCGCCGCCGCGCCTTCAGTTCCGAACGCGCGGCCCGAACGCTGAGGAGGCGTCGACCGGCGCGGATGGTGTTCCCTCGCGGCAGGAGGCCCGCTACAAGCGACCACCCCTGCCCGTCATCCGTTGTCGTGAAACTGCTCGCCTTCCCACCGCCTCATCCATCGGCCGACCTCGCCTCGGGCAAGCGGCTCGCCTTCGTCGTCACGGAGGACTGGTTCTTCGCGTCTCATTTCCTGCCGATGGCGCGGGCCGCGCGGGAACTCGGGCTCGAGGTGGCCGTGATCACCCGCGTGCGCCGGCACCGGGACGTGATCGAGGCGACGGGGGCCAAGGTTTTCCCCCTCGAAGCCGAGCGGCGCAGTCTCAATCCCATGGCGGCGGGCTATGCCGCCGGGCGCCTTGCCGCGATCCTCAAGGCCTGGCGCCCCGACCTCGTCCACTGCATCGCGCTGCGGGCCATCCTCATCGGAGGCGCCGCGGCATCGATGGCCGGCGTTGCGCGGCGCGTCTACGCGCTGACCGGCATGGGTCTTCTCGGCGCGCGACAGGACCTCGTCGGGCGCGGCGCCCGCGCCGCCGTCCGCCACCTGGTGCGCCTGATCGAGACGCCGCAGACCCATTACCTGTTCGAGAACCCGGACGACCCGCGCCTCCTTGGGCTCGATCCAGAGGACGGTGCCCGGGTGACGATCCTCGGGGGCGCGGGCGTCGATCCCAACTCCCTTGAGCCTGGGCCGATGCCCGCCTCGCCGCCGCTCAAAGTGGCGGTCGTGGCGCGGATGCTGTGGTCGAAGGGAATCGACCTTGCCGTCGAGGCCACCCGGCTTGCCCGCGAGCGCGGAGCGGATGTGACGTTGTCGCTCTACGGTGCGCCGGATCCGTCGAACCCGAAGGCGATCCCCGAACAGACCTTGCGCGACTGGGCGGATCGGCCGGGCGTGGCCTGGCACGGCCGGACGGACGACGTGGCTCACGTCTGGCGCGATCACCATGTCTGCTGCCTGCCTTCCCGCGGCGGCGAAGGGCTGCCGCGGACGCTCCTCGAAGGGGCCGCCTGCGGCCGGGCCGTGGTGACGACCGACGTTCCCGGCTGCCGACGCCTCGTCCGCGACGGGATCGAGGGGGTCGTGGTGCCTCCTGACGATCCCGCCGCGCTCGCCGACGCCTTCATGCGCCTCTCGGCAGATCCGGACCGGGTCGCAGCCATGGGAGCGGCGGCGCGCCGCCGCGTTCTCGAGGGCTTCACCGAGCGGCACGTGATGGAGGCGGTGAAGAACGCTTATCGAAGCGTGCTCGCGTCCGGCGCGCAGGGATGACCGCAGAGCTCGACCGCACCGCCTTCATCCGGGCCCACACGCGGCTGCTTCCGGTGCCGCATGCTCCGGGCATCCGCCTGCATCTCGCCGACGAGGCCACGGAGCTCTGGCAGAAGACGGAGGAGGAATTGGGCGCCCTCGGGTTGCCGCCGCCCTTCTGGGCCTTCGCCTGGGCCGGCGGCCAGGCCCTTGCGCGCTACCTGATCGACAACCCGGGCCTCGTGGCGGGACGGCGCGTGCTCGATTTCGCATCCGGCTCCGGTCTTGTGGCGATCGCCGCGGCGATGGCGGGCGCGGCGCCTGTGGAAGCCAGCGACATCGATCCCTTCTCCGTCGAGGCGATGAAGCTCAACGCCGCCGCGAACGGGGTCGCCCTTCGTCCCCGGCTCGTCGATCTTATCGACGCCGACGAGGGCTGGGACGTGGTGCTGGCGGCGGACGTGTTCTACGAACGGGACCTCGCCGGCCGGACAGCGGCATGGCTCGCGCGCCTCTCCCGCCGCGGCGCCAGGGTGTGGATCGGCGATCCTGGGCGGAGCTATCTCCCGCAGGACCGGCTCGAGCGCATCGCCACCTACCATGTGCCGGTGACGCGCGCTCTGGAGGACGCGAGCATCAAGACGACGGGGGTCTGGCGCTTCAACAGCGCGTCACCGGACGGGTGAGGGCTCCCGGCTGAGAGGCCGGTGCCGGCTCGCCCGCCGCAGGCCAAGGGCGCCCCCCGCCAGCCCGAGCCCGAGCGCGCCGCCAAGGCCGAAGCTGACCGCCACATCGCCGCACAGGCCCTCGAAGCAGCTCACCTTCGCGAGCTCCGCATAGATCAGGCCGACCATGAGCCCGAGCCAGAAGCCTCCGGCGGCGCCGACAAAGAGGCCCAAGGCGCCATAGATCAAACACCGCATGGCCGCCGCTCCCATCTGACCGCGACAGCCCAGAGCTACGCAAGCGTGCCCCTCCCGGATGTGCGCCGGAGCACCGGCCCGGCCCGAAGCGGGGCGGATCCGGCGCATGGAGACGCGCTTGGACCGACCAGCCCCCGGCCGTGCGGCTCGCCCGCTCACTGGGCTGTCCAGCCGCCGTCCATGGCCAGGTTGGCGCCGGTGATCTGGCTCGCGGCGTCGGAGCAGAGGAACACGGCGAGGGCGGCCACCTGGTCCACCGTCACGAAGGCTTTCGTCGGCTGCGCGGCGAGCAGGACATCCCGGATGACCTCGTCCCGGCTCAGGCCCCGCGCCTTCATGGTGTCGGGGATCTGCTGCTCGACGAGCGGCGTCCACACATAGCCGGGGCTGATGCAGTTCACCGTCACGCCGTGGGGGGCAAGCTCCAGGGCCACCGCCTTCGTCAGGCCGGCAAGCCCGTGCTTGGCCGCCACATAGGCGGACTTGAAGGGCGAGGCGACGCGGGAGTGGGCGGACGCCGTGTTGATGATTCGCCCCCAGCCGCGCGCCTTCATGCCCGGGACCGCCGCGCGGATCGCGTGAAAGGGCGCGGACAGGTTGACGGCGAGAAGGGCGTCCCACTTGTCCGGGGGGAATGCCTCCACGGGCGCCACATGCTGGATCCCCGCATTGTTGACGAGGATGTCGACCGCGCCGAAGCGCTCCTCCGTCTCCTGGACGAGCGCCGTGACCTCGTCCGGCTTCATCATGTCGGCCGGCGAATACCAGGCGCGGACGGAGAACTCGGCCTCGATGGCGGCCCTCGTGCGTGCGATCTCCTGCGCGTCGCCGAAGCCGTTGAGGACCACGTTCGCTCCCTGTTTGGCGAGGGCGCGGGCGATGGCGAGCCCGATGCCGCTGGTCGACCCGGTGACGAGGGCGGTCTTGCCCTGAAGCATCGAACAACCTCCGAATGTCGGCCCGGTCCTACAATGTTGCACCGCGAAAGTCAGCGCCGGACTCGGGGCCGGCGGCCGCCCCGGCTTGGGTTGCAGCGCCACGGATGCTATCTGATCCCTCTCGCGATCTTCGGGAGAACGCATGGTGCACCGGTCGCCGCCGCCCCCTGCGGAGAAGGGCTGCGCCCACGCCGAGAACCGGTCGGCCTGCGCCGAGGACGCGCTGGCCCAGGCCGAGGACCTGTGCCGCGCGCGCCAGGCCCGCCTGACGCCCATCCGCCGCGACGTCCTTGCGGTGCTCTATTCCACCCATCGCCCCCTCGGCGCCTACGACATCGCCGATCTCCTTGCCGCCAAGGGGCGACGGAGGCTGGCGCCAATCACCATCTACCGGGCCCTGGATTTCCTCATCGCGGAAGGGCTGGTGCACCGCCTGGCGAGCCGCAATGCCTTCGTCGCCTGTCCGCACCATCATGGGCCGCAGGATCTCGTCGCCTTCCTCATCTGCGAGGCCTGCGGCGGGGTCGACGAATTGTCCTCCCGCGGCCTGTCCGAGGCCCTGTCGAGCCTGCTCGCGAGGGAGGGCTTCGAACCGCGCACGCAGGTCCTCGAGATTTCCGGGCATTGCAGCCACTGCCGCGAAGGGGCGGAAGCGCGCACTTGACGGCCCGCCCGTTCGGCGTCAGCAAGCGCCCAAGTCCCGGCCCAGGCCCCCTATGCCGATGAGCTCCGCCCCCATGTTCCCCATCGCCGCCGGCCCGGCGCCCCGCCGCCGCTCGATTCCCGTCCGGGTGGGCGCGGTCACGGTCGGAGGGGAGGCCCCCATCGTCGTCCAATCGATGACGAACACCGATACGGCCGACGTCAATGCAACGGTGGCGCAGGTGTCAGCCCTTGCCCGGGCCGGCTCCGAGATCGTCCGCATCACGGTCGACCGCGACGAGGCGGCGGCGGCGGTGCCGAGGATCCGCGAGCGGCTCGACCGGCTTGGCGTCGCGGTGCCGCTCGTGGGCGATTTCCACTATATCGGCCACCAGCTTCTCGCTGCCCATCCAGCCTGTGCGGAGGCCCTCGACAAATACCGGATCAACCCCGGCAATGTGGGCTTCAAGGAGAAAAAGGATCGGCAGTTCGGCGCCATTGTCGAGACCGCCATCCGCTACGGCAAGGCGGTGCGGATCGGCGCCAACTGGGGCTCGCTCGACCAGGAGCTCTTGACGCGGCTCATGGACGAGAACGCCCGCAGCCCCGCACCGCTCGACGCCCGCGCCGTGACCCGCGAAGCCATGGTGCAGTCGGCGCTCCTCTCGGCGGCGCGGGCCGAGGAGATCGGCCTTCCCCGCGGCCGCATCATCCTGTCCGCAAAGGTCTCCGCCGTGCAGGACCTGATCGCCGTCTACCGCGAGCTTGCCCGCCGCTCCGATTATGCGCTCCATCTCGGCCTCACCGAAGCCGGCATGGGCTCCAAGGGCATCGTCGCCTCCTCGGCGGCCATGGGCGTCCTTCTGCAGGAAGGCATCGGCGACACGATCCGCTACTCCCTGACCCCGGAGCCCGGGGGCGATCGGACGCTCGAGGTCAAGGCGGCGCAGGAGCTCCTGCAGACCATGGGCTTTCGCACCTTCGTGCCGCTCGTCGCCGCCTGCCCCGGCTGCGGGCGCACCACTTCGAGCGTGTTCCAGGAGCTCGCTCGGGACATCCAGGACTGGATTGCCGCCTCCATGCCCGACTGGCGCCGCCGCTATCCGGGGGTGGAAGGCCTCACCGTGGCGGTGATGGGCTGCATCGTGAACGGCCCTGGCGAGTCCAAGCACGCCGATATCGGCATCTCGCTCCCCGGCACCGGCGAGCAGCCGGCGGCCCCCGTCTTCATCGACGGCCGCAAAGCCGTGACGCTGCGCGGCCCCACCCTCGCAGAGGACTTCAAGACCATCGTGAAGGACTATATCGAGACCCGGTTCGATCCGGCCCGCCGCAGCGCCGCGGAGTAGAAGCGGCGCGGGTGGATGCTCTCTCGGAACCCTGTCCCCTCAGCCGGTCCAGGGCTACCCGAGACGGGAGGGAGAGGGCGCGGGATGGTAAATCGCACGCGATCGCGTCGCGCAGAAGGAACCCGAGGCGAGATTCCGTTTTAAGCTCGGGCGCAGTGTGCTAGAGAGCCCGCCGCGCCGGCACCCGGCCGCCGCGTTCGATTGTCCGAGAGAGCCGCCACGCGCCGCGACAGAGGCGGCACAGTCAAGCTATCGGGCGCTGCAACCCTCCAGACCGACCATGCCGCAAGCACAAGCCGTCGCCGAAGGGCACGCCGACTCCGCCGCTCCCGCCGCCGGGACGGCCTATCCCGAGGACCATGCCAAAGTCAGCTTCTGGACCTTGGCGCTGGGTTCGATCGGAGTGGTCTACGGCGACATCGGCACCAGTCCGCTCTACGCCTTGAAGGAATCCGCCGCCGCCGCGGCAGCCGGCGGACCGCTCACCCGGGAGATCGTGATCGGCATCCTGTCGCTCATCCTCTGGGCGCTGATCCTCGTCGTCACGGTCAAATACGTGTTGATCCTGCTCAGGGCCGACAACAACGGCGAGGGCGGAACCTTGACCCTCGTGGCGCTGGCGCAGCGGGCGCTCGGGCCCGGGCGCGGCCGGCGGATCCTGCTCCTCGGCGCGGTCGGCGCGGGACTCTTCTATGGCGACGCCATGATCACGCCGGCCATCTCCGTCCTGTCGGCGGTGGAGGGGCTGAAGCTCGTCACGCCGGCCTTCCAGCCCTATGTCGTCCCGACGGCGCTCGCCATCCTGCTCGGCCTGTTCCTCGTCCAGAGCCGCGGCACGGGCAAGGTGGCCGCCTTCTTCGGCCCGATCATGGCCCTGTGGTTCCTCGCCCTCGCCGTCACGGGCGCCCTCCATATCCGCGACGACCTCGAGGTCCTGACGGCGATCAACCCCGCCTATGGGGCGATGTTCTTCGTCAGCCACCCGGGCGTGGCGCTCGCCGTGCTCGGAGCCATCTGCCTGGCCGTGACCGGGGCCGAGGCGCTCTATGCGGATCTGGGTCATTTCGGGCGCGGACCGATCCGCGCCGCCTGGCTCGGCTTCGTCTTCCCTGCCCTCGTCATCAACTATTTCGGGCAGGGGGCGCTGCTCCTCGCCCATCCCGAAGCCATCGAGCACCCCCTGTTCCACCTCGTGCCGGAATGGGGCGTCCTTCCCTTCGTCTGCCTGGCGACGCTCGCCACCATCATCGCGAGCCAAGCGGTGATCACGGGCGCCTTCTCCCTGACCCGTCAGGCGATCCAGCTCGGGCTTCTGCCGCGGCTCGAGATCAAGTTCACCTCCGAATCGCACCAGGGGCAGATCTTCCTGCCGCGGGTCAACACCCTGCTCCTGACGGGGGTCGTGGCGCTCGTGCTCGCCTTCCAGACCTCGAGCAACCTGGCGCATGCCTACGGCATTTCGGTGTTCGGCGCCATGGCGGTGGACGCCGTGCTCGCGATCATCGTCATCTGGAAGGGCTGGCGCTGGAGCCTCGGCCTCACGCTCCTCGTGATGGTGCCCTTCCTCCTCATCGACCTTGCCTTCTTCGGCGCCAACCTTCTGAAGCTCTTCGCCGGCGGCTACGTGCCGGTGCTGCTCGCGGCTGTCCTCATCGTCGTCATGTGGACCTGGCTCAAGGGCACCCGCATCCTCTTCGAGAAGACGCGCAAGACCGACGTGCCGCTCGCCGAGCTCATCGCCATGCTCACCAAGAGCCCGCCGCATCGGGTCAAGGGCACGGCCGTGTTCCTGACGAGCGACCCGGACACCTCGCCCGCTGCCCTCCTGCACAACCTCAAGCACAACAAGGTCTTGCACGAGAAGAACGTGATCCTCACCGTGCGCACCGTCGACACGCCGCGGGTGCGCGACGAGGACCGGGTCAAGATCGAGCCCATCGGGGACTCGTTTTGGAAGGTCGTGATGACCTATGGCTACATGGAGACGCCCAACATCCCCCGCGGCCTCGCCATCCTGCGCAAGGTGGGCTTCAAGTTCGACATCATGGCCACGTCGTTCTTCCTGTCGCGACGCTCCATCCGCCCGGCGGCTCATTCCGGCATGCCCCTCTGGCAGGACAAGCTCTTCATCGGCCTCGCCAAGACCGCGAGCGACGCCACCGACTTCTTCCAGATTCCCACCGGCCGCGTGGTCGAGGTGGGGACGCAGGTGACGGTCTAGGTGTCGAATCCAAGCACGTTGTTCAGGCGGCTGAGGGGTGGTTTTCCGCCGAGGGCTGAGTGGGGTCGGGTGGAGTTGTAGGCGGTGATCCAGGGCTGCATGGCGTGGGCTCGCTCGGCAGAGGTCTGGTAGGTTCGGGCGTAGGCCCACTCGCGGAGGCTGGTCTGGATGAAGCGTTCGGCTTTTCCGTTGGTCCTGGGCGTGTAGGGCTTGGTGCGGATATGGCGCAGGCCTGCCTCGGCCAGGCGGTTGCGGAAGGCGAAGCTTTTGTAGGCCGAGCCGTTGTCGGTCATGACGCGCTCGACGCGGACGCCGTGGGCTGCGAAGAAGGCGAGCGCCCGGGACAGGAAGGCCACGGCGTCCTCCTTGCGCTCGCTCGGCAGCACCTCGGTGTAGGCGAGGCGCGAGGCGTCATCCACGGCGACGTGCAGGTGCTCCCACCCTGTGCCGGCGACCCGATCGCGTCGGTTGCCGGTGACGCGATGGCTTGGCCTGGCGATGCGTCCAAGCTTCTTGGTGTCGAGATGGATGAGTTCGCCGGGCCGCTCCCGCTCGTAACGCACAACCGGGGGCTTGGGCTCAATGGCCGCGCGGCGCCCGAGCCCGAGGCGGCGCAGCACGGCGCCGACCGTGGAGCGCGGCTGGCCGAGCTGGCGGGCGATCGCCGGGCCGGAGAGGCGCTGGCGGCGCAGCCGCTCGATGGCGGCGAGGGTCTCGGGCGACAGGCGACGACGCGGCCGGGCCGGCGCCGAGCTCCTGTCGTGAAGCATCCGCTCGCCGCCGGCCCGAAAGCGCGCCAGCCATTTGTAGGCAGTTCGCTCCGAGACGCCGGCGGCGCCAGCCGCATCCCTCACGCGCCAGCCCTCCTGGCGGATGCGCGACACGAGAAGGGCTCGACCATGGACCGTCATGCGGGCATGCTGGTGAACGTTCATCCGGGTGCTCCGGTCGGGGTTGGTTGGCTTCGCAACCCCAGCCTCACACCTCAGCCCCGGATGAACAACCTTCATAGCTTCGACATCTAGGACACGGCGCCCCGCCTCTCCCGAAAGGAAGGGTGGGCCGCCGGCTCGCTTCACCTCTCCCAAGGGGAGAGGTCGCGCCGAAGGCGCGGGTGAGGGGCGAGCCCTTTCCGGACATCGAGGCTCGGCGCCAACGCGGGCGGCCGTCATTCAGGCGCGAACCTCCCTCACACCCTCCCCCTCTTTCCCGGATGCGTGGAGCGCGATCTGCGCGGAACGCAGTCCGGGACGCAAGCGCAAGGACTCTGCTGCGAAGCAGCGCCGTTGAAAGGAGAGGTGCGGCGGCAGCGCTCTCAGGCGCGGCGGCTTCCCACGAAGCGCGCGGCGCTGCGCAGGACCTCCGCCCCGGGCCCGAGGTCCGACAGGCCGGCGATCGCCTCGTCCACGAGCCTCAGGCACTCCGTGCGGGCGCCCTCGATCCCCAGAAGATCGACGAGTGTCGCCTTGCCCTTCTCCCGATCCTTGCCGGTGCGCTTGCCCATCGCCTCTGCCGTGGCCTCCCGGTCGAGGAGGTCGTCGGCGATCTGGAAGGCTGCGCCGAGCGCCCGGCCATAGGCGAGAAGGCGTGCGCGGGCGCCGGCCGCCGCGCCGGCGAGGATCGCGCCGGCGTCCACGGAAAAGGCAAGGATGGCCCCGGTCTTCATGGCCTGGAGCGTGACGACCTCTTCCCGCCCGAGCGCGACGGCGCCGTAGCGGCCCTCGGCCGCCAGATCGAGCATCTGGCCGCCCACCATGCCGCCAAGCCCCGCCGCCCGGGCAAGCCCGAGCACGAGCTCCGCCCGCACTCCGGGGTCGGGATGGGTGGCAGGGTGCGCCAGGGTGCCGAAGGCGAGCGTCTGAAGCGCGTCGCCGGCGAGGATCGCGGTGGCTTCGTCGAAGGCGCGATGGACCGTGGGGCGGCCCCGGCGCAGATCGTCGTCGTCCATGGCCGGGAGGTCGTCATGGACGAGGGAGTAGCAATGGAGAAGCTCGACGGCGGCGGCGGCGCGCAGGACGCCCTCATCCTGCCGCCCCAGGAGCCGTGCCGTCTCGACGACGAGGAACGGTCTCAGCCGCTTGCCCCCGCCGAGCACCGCGTGGCGCATCGCCGCAAGGAGCCGCGGCGGGCGGGCAAGCTCGCCAGGGCCGATATCATCGGCTAGGAGCGAGGAGAGAACGGCCTCGATCTTGGCTGCGACGGAGGCGAGACGATCGGCGAAGTCCATCGTTCGGTCGTTCAACATGGGGGCGGATCGACGACGTGGGTCTCCTCGGGACGAAGCTTGAGGCCGGCGGGGCGGCCCCGCGGGGCGCCGGCCGCCGACGCCGGCTCCGGATCGGCGTGATCCTTCGGCGCGCCGTGGCGGCGATCCTCGCCCTCGGGCTCCTCTATGTCGCCCTCGTGTTCGTCCTCGGCCTCGCTTACGCTGTGCTCACGCCCGTGTCGACCCTGATGCTGGCCCGATGGCTGGCGCTCAAACCGGTGGAGCGCATCGTCGCCCCGCTCGAGGAGATCTCTCCGCTCGTCCCCATCGCGGTCATCACCTCGGAGGACAGCCGCTTCTGCCAGCATTCCGGGGTCGACTGGGAGGCGCTGCGGGAGGTGGTGGAGGCCGCCGACGAGGACGGGCCGAGCCGCGGGGCCTCCACCGTCGCCATGCAGACGGCGAAGAACCTCTTCCTGTGGCCGGGGCGCAGCGTCATCCGCAAGGGGCTCGAGCTGCCCATCGCCCTTTATCTCGACTTCATCTGGACGAAGCGCCGGATGATGGAGGTCTATCTCAACATGGCCGAGTGGGGACCGGGGGTCTTCGGCATCGAGGCGGCGGCGCGGCACTATTTCGGCAAGCCCTCGCGGGCCCTTCAGCGGCGCGAGATCGCCCTCCTCGTCACCGCCCTGCCGAACCCGATCACCCGCAACCCGGCGAGGCCCTCGCCCCGTCACCGCCTGCTCGCCAACCGCCTCATGGCCCGCATGAGCGGCGCCGCGCCCCTCACCAGCTGCGTCAGGGCCTGAGGCGGCCGAGGGGCTAGCCAGGGCAGGAAAGTGCCTGTATAAGCCCGCACCTCATCGAGATTGTCGGCGCGAGCGCCCACCCCGCCGTGGGCGCTTCGCCTTTGACTGGAGACCATCATGGCCGTTCCGAAGAAGAAGACCTCGCCCTCGCGGCGCGGCATGCGGCGCTCGGCCGACGCCCTCAAGGCTCCCACTTATGTGGAGGACAAGGACTCGGGCGAGCTGCGCCGTCCCCATCACATCGACCTCAAGACGGGCATGTATCGCGGCCGGCAGGTCCTGAAGGTGAAGGAAGCCTGACGAAGGCTTCCCCTTCTCTCCCGCAACGGCGCCGAAAGGCGCCGTTTTCCTGTGGGCTCGTCCTTATTAAAGGACAAGCGTGAGGCGGCCGAGGTTTGGCAGGCCGCGCTGCGCCCGGCCATAGGCGGTGGCGGCTGCGGCCGGGCTCTCCCGCCGGCAGCGGCGGAAGAGGTCGAGACCCTGCCGGCAGGCAAGAAGCTGGGCGACGAACGCGGCCTGGGGCCGAGGACGCGCCCCGCGGGACAAAGCCTCCTGCGCCGTCAGCGCCACCAGCGCCCGCGCCGACCCCGCCTCCTCCCGTCCGGCCGTCCCATTTTGCATCACGTTCCGCCGCCCCCATCGTTCCGACGCGAGAATAGCAACTTCAAGGCCAGAATTTACCTCTCGTTAACCTGCGCGTCCCCATCATCTTTCGGACTTCATCCCGAACGGGCGGCGCGGCGGCGGTCGTAGCGGCCGGGCATCGGCGCGCCGCCGCCTCAGCGATCTGGAACGGCAATGCGCTCGCTGCATGCGCGCTCGACATCGGATGCGGCCGGCGCTTCGAGCGAGCGTCCCCCCTTCGATCCGCGCGCCATCCTGACCTCGATCGGCGAGGTGGTGTATGATTGGGACATCGCCACCGACGCGATCACCTGGGGCGCCAACGCAAGGGACGTCCTGCGCGTTCCGGACCTCGTGAACCTGGCGTCAGGGGCGGCCTTCGCGCTCTGCGTCGAGCCCGCGGTCGGCCTCACCCGGCACGAGGCGATCTTCCAGTCCGACGCCGAAGATCCGGGGACCGGCGTTCCCTATCGGACCCGCTACAAGCTGCGCCTGCGTCCTGGCCGGATCGTCGCCGTGGAGGACAGCGGCCGCTGGTTCGCCGACGCGGGCGGCCGGCCGGCCTACGCCCACGGGGTCTTGCGCGTGGAACGGGACGCCGAGGACGGTGAGGAGGTGGGCGCGGGCGCCCGGCACCGGGCCGTGCTGCTCGACCGCCTCAAGCACGACATCGCCGAGGCTCGGCAGGCCAAGCGCTCGCTCGCCCTCATCGTCCTTTCGGTCGATGAGCTCGGCCGCCTCAACGAGGACCTTGGCTATGAGGGCGCGGACGCGGTCCTCGACGAGATGGTCCGCCGCGTCCGGCGGGTCATGCGCGGACGCGACTATCTCCTCCGCTATGCGGGCAACCGCTTTGCCCTCGCCCTGCGCTCCTGCGAGCCCGACCAGGCGGCAGCCGCGGCCGCGCGCATCGAGGGGGATGTGTGCCGCGAGCCGATCCGCACGAGCCTCGGACCCCTCGCCCTCGGCCTGCGCATGGGCGCTGCCCTCGCCCCCCTGCACGCCGCCGACCCGGCAAGCCTGCTGCGGCGCGCCGAGGAGGCGCTCGCAGCCACCAAGCGCCGCTTCGGCTGCGCCTTCTCCCTCTACGACCCGGCCGCCGCGGCCGTCCGCGGCGCCCAGCGCGCCACGCCGGTTTTCGACATCATCGAGGCCCTGAACGGGCGGCGCATCACCTTTGCGGCGCAGCCCGTCCTCGAGGCGCGCTCGCGGACGCTCGCCTTTAAGGAGGCGTTGCTGCGGGTCCGCGCAGCCGACGGGCGCATCGTGCCGGCCGGCGACATCCTGCCGGCGGTGGAGCGCACCGGGCTCGTGCCGCTCATCGACACGCGCATCCTGGAGCTCGTGGCCGACCACCTTGCCCGCCACCCTGACGAGCGCCTGGCGATCAACCTCTCGCCGGTGACCCTCGAGAACCCGAACTGGCTGACGACCTTCGCGGCCCATCTCGGCGCACGCCCCGGCATCGCGCCGCGCCTCATCGTCGAAATCACCGAGACGGCCATGGTGCGCGATTCCCGGGCGATCTGCGCGCGCCTCGACGCCATGAAGGCGCTTGGCGTGGCGGTCGCCGTCGACGATTTCGGCGCCGGTCACACCTCCTTCAAGCACCTGCGCAGCTTCCCCGTCGACATCCTGAAGATCGACGGCGCCTTCGTCCACAACCTGTCCCGGTCGACGGACGACCGGTTCTTCGTCCGGGCGCTCCTCGACCTCGCGCAGCACCTCGGCATCGCCACGGTGGCGGAATGGGTGGAGAACGAGGAGACGGCGCGGCTCCTGGCCGAGTGGGGGGTCGACTATCTGCAGGGTCGCCATTGCGGCCTGCCCGAGCTCCTGGACGAGCCGGCGGCCGGCGAAGCCGCCGCGTGAGCGGCCGCCTATTTGCGGGAAAGGGCGTCGAGCCGCGCCTGCATCTCGGCCATCTGGCGCTTCAAGGCTTCGAGATCGTCATGAGCGCTCTTCTCGGGGCCGCCCTCCGGCGCCTTGGGAGGCTTGCCCGCGAAGGGTGAGAACATGCGCATGGCCTCGGTGAAGAAGGCCATGTTGGCGCGCACCTGCTCCTCCATGGCGCTGAACGCCGCGGGACCGAAGGCCTTGGCCATCTGCTCGCGCAGCTGCTGCTGCTCGCGCGCCAGGTTGTCCATCGAGAACTCGAGATAGCTCGGCACCAGGGCCTGGAGGCTGTCGCCGTAGAAGCGGATGAGCTGCCTAAGGAAAGCGACCGGCAGGAGGTTCTGCCCCTCCTTGCTCTCCTGCTCGAAGATGATCTGCGTCAGCACCGAGCGGGTGATGTCCTCGCCGCTCTTGGCGTCGTAGACGACGAAGTCCTCGCCCGCGCGGACCATCTCGGCGAGATCCTCCAGCGTCACATAGGTGCTGGTCCCGGTGTGATACAGGCGGCGGTTAGCGTATTTCTTGATGACCGTCGGTGCCTTGTCCGTCGCCATTGCGCGTTGCCCTCGTGGGGGTTGTGACGTGTCCGGCGCCGCTGCGCCACGATTCCTCCTTTGGCCGAGCTTAGGGGTTTCATTCGCAGCCGAAAACAGCAAACTGGGCTATGATCGGCGCGACTCGACCTCATGGTGGCCGTCACTTCGGCCAGCTTGACTCGCCCCGGCGCCTCGGCTTGATGCCGAGACGGCCCGACGCCCAATTCAGGAGATGAGCATGGCTCGGCAGGACATCGTCATCGTCGGTGCGGCGCGCACCGCCGTCGGCTCCTTCAACGGCGCCTTCGCCAACACGCCGGCGCATGAACTCGGCGCGGTGGCGATCAAGGCCGCGCTCGAGCGCGCCAAGGTCGACGCGGCCGAGGTCGACGAGGTCATCCTCGGCCAGATCCTCACCGCAGGCCAGGGCCAGAACCCGGCCCGCCAGGCGGCCATGGCCGCCGGCGTGCCGCAGGAGAAGACGGCCTGGGGGCTCAACCAGCTCTGCGGTTCGGGCCTGCGCGCCGTCGCCATCGGCATGCAGCAGATCGCCAACGGAGATGCGGACGTCATCGTCGCCGGCGGTCAGGAGTCCATGTCGATGGCGCCCCACGCCGCCCATCTGCGGGCCGGCACCAAGATGGGCGACCTGAAGTTCGTCGACACCATGATCAAGGACGGCCTGTGGGACGCCTTCCACGGCTACCACATGGGCAACACCGCCGAGAACGTGGCGCAGCGCTGGCAGATCACCCGCGAGGAGCAGGACCGCTTCGCCGTCGCCTCCCAGAACAAGGCCGAAGCGGCCCAGAAGGCCGGCAAGTTCAAGGATGAGATCGCGCCGGTGACGATCGCCACCCGCAAGGGGGACGTGGTGGTGGATCAGGACGAGTACATCCGCGCCGGCACGACCCTGGAGGCCGTCGCCAAGCTCAAGCCCGCCTTTTCCAAGGACGGCACCGTCACCGCCGGCAACGCGTCCGGCATCAATGACGGCGCCGCCGCGGTGGTGCTCATGACGGCCGCCGCCGCCGAGAAGCGGGGCCTCACCCCCCTCGCGCGCATCGTGTCCTGGGCGACGGCGGGCGTCGATCCGGCGATCATGGGCACCGGCCCCATTCCGGCCTCCCGCAAGGCCCTCGAGAAGGCCGGCTGGAAGGTCCAGGATCTCGACCTCGTCGAGGCGAACGAAGCCTTCGCGGCGCAGGCCTGCGCGGTCAACAAGGACATGGGCTGGGACCCCGACATCGTGAACGTCAATGGCGGCGCCATCGCCATCGGCCATCCCATCGGCGCCTCGGGCGCGCGCGTCTTCGTGACGCTTCTCCACGAGATGCAGCGGCGCGACGCCAAGCGGGGGCTTGCCACCCTGTGCATCGGCGGCGGCATGGGCATCGCCATGTGCGTGGAGCGATAGGGCAGGCGGCATCAGGAGGATCAGGCCGTCGGCAGCGGGAGCGGCGCCGTCGTGGGCTCGGTCGCCGTCCGCCCGCTGACGAGGGCCTGCAAATGGGAGGGAACACATGCCACGCGTCGCACTGGTTACCGGCGGAACCCGCGGCATCGGCGCCGCGATCTCCAAGGCGCTCAAGGCGGCAGGCTACGCGGTCGCGGCGAACTATGCCGGCAATGACGAGGCGGCGAACGCCTTCAAGGCCGAGACCGGCATTCCGGTCTTCAAGTGGTCCGTCGCCGATTACGACGCCTGCGTGGCCGGCATCCGCCAGGTGGAGGCGGAGCTCGGGCCGGTGGACATCCTGGTCAACAACGCCGGGATCACCCGCGACGCCATGTTCCACCGGATGACCCCGGCCCAGTGGCGCGAGGTCATCGACACCAACCTCAACGGGGTCTTCAACATGACCCATCCCGTCTGGAACGGGATGAGGGAGCGCAAGTTCGGCCGCATCATCCAGATCTCCTCGATCAACGGCCAGAAAGGCCAGGCGGGCCAGGCCAACTACTCCGCGGCCAAGGCGGGGGATATCGGCTTCACGAAAGCGCTCGCGCAAGAGGGGGCGCGGCTCGGCATCACCGTCAACGTCATCGCCCCCGGCTATATCGCCACCGAAATGGTCAAGGCCATCGACGAGAAGGTCCTGAACGAGCGCATCCTGCCCCTGATCCCGGTCGGGCGCCTGGGCCTTCCGGAAGAAATCGCCCGCGCGGTCGTCTTCCTGGCGAGCGAGGAGGCCGCCTTCATCACCGGCGCGACGCTGGCCATCAACGGGGGCCAGTATATGGCCTAAGGCGCGACCTGGCCTGAAAGGTTCAGGCACCGCGGTCCGCCGCCATCCGGTGCGGCGGACCGCGCTCCCGTTCGCGCCGGCCATCGCGCGCAGCCATCGCCTCTCCTTCTCTTCAGACCTTCATGTCGTCCCGCTCGGCCACTCTCGCAGGCCTCGGCGCCGTCGCGCTGTGGTCGCTCCTCGCCCTGTTCACCGCCGCCTCCGGCCGGATGCCGGCCTTCCAGATGGCGGCCATCTGCTTCGCCATCGCCGGCGCATTCGGCGTCGCGCTGGCCGCGGCACGGGGCCGGGCGGCGCTCATGCGGCCGACGCCGGCTGGCCTTGCCCTCGGGCTCTATGGCCTGTTCGGCGACACCGCCCTCTATTTCGCCGCCCTGCGCTTCGCGCCCCCGGCGGAGGCCAACCTGGTGCATTATCTCTGGCCGCTGCTCATCGTGATCTTCGCTTGCCTGCTCCCGGGCGGCCGCCTGCTGCCGCGGCATCTCCTCGGCGCGGTCATGGGCCTTGCGGCGACGGCCCTCCTCATCGGCGGACGGTTCGGCGGCGAGGCGGGCGGCGCGTCGTGGCTCGGCTACGCCTTCGCCCTCGCGGGCGCGTTCGTCTGGGCGAGCTACTCCGTGGCCTCCCGCCGCCTCGCCGCCGTCCCGACCGAGACCGTCGCGGTGACCTGCCTGTGCGCCGCTGTCCTCTCCGCCGTCGCGCACCTTGCGCTCGAGACGAGCCTGTGGCCGGAGCGCACGACGGAATGGCTGGCGATCATCGGGCTTGGCCTCGGCCCGATCGGGGCGGCGTTCTTCCTGTGGGACATCGGCATGAAGAAGGGCGACGTACCGCTGCTCGGGGTCGCCTCCTACGCAGCTCCCGTTTTGTCGACCTTGAGCCTCGTCGCGGCAGGCTATGCCGAGCCGTCCGCGGCGCTCGCCCTCTCCTGCGCCCTCATCGTGGCGGGCGCGGCCATCGCCACCTTGGGCCCGCGCCGGCCGGTCAATCCCTGACGCGGTGCGCGTAGCGGTAGGCGTCGACGAAGCCGAGCGAACGATACAGGGCCCGCGCGGGCTCGTTCGCCTCACGCACCTGGAGATAGGCCTGCGTCGCGCCCTGCTCGCGGCCCCAGGTGGTGAGCGCGCACACCATCTGGCGGCCAAGGCCAAGGCCGCGCAGATCGGGGGCCACGACGATGTCGTAGAGGCCGACGAAGCCGCGCTCGGCCACGGCCAGTCCCCAGGCCGCGGGCCGCTCGTCGAGATTGAGGGTGGCGAAGGCGGTCCGCTGCCGGATGCGCCCGACGATCTCGCCCAGGGTGCGGTGGTCGGCCTTCTCGCCCCCATAGGACGTTGCCGCCTGGCGCAGCCACTGGGGCGAGGGCTTCGCATCGATCGTCACCGCGGACTCGCCCGTGACCTGCGGCTCGATGGTGAGCTCCTCCGAAATCGGCGCGACCATGGCGTAAGAGGGCTCGAACTCCGCAAAGCCCCGTTGCGCAAGCCGCTCCGCCACATCCGGAGCTTCGAGCCCCGTGAGCCGGAACACCGGCCGGAGGCGCTGGGCCCGGTACTGCGCGGCGATGTGCTCGATGAGGCCATCGTCGAGGGTCGCTCCGAGCCTGAGCGGCGTGGCGGCATTGGCGCGCTTCGAATAGCCCTTGGCGAAGCGCAGGATCCAACCGTCGGCGATCTGCGTCTCAAGGGACGGCCAGGCGTTCACGAGCCGAGTCTCGAGGGCCTCGACGAGGGCGGGATCTCTCATGGCCCTACCATACACGGGAGGCCGCCGGCTTCCATCCGGCCGGGGCGAGTTCGAAGCCGGCGAAGGCGAATCCCGGCGCCACCGTGCAGCCCGCAAGGCTCCAGGATCCGAGGCTTCGCGCCGCCTGCCACCAGCCGGCCGGGACCACGAGCTGCGGCCGCTGTCCTTGGGCCAGGTCCGGTCCGAGCACGTAGGAGGCGAGGTGGTTGCCATCCTCGGACAGGCTGATCTCGAGCGGCGCGCCGGCATAGAAGTGCCAGACCTCCGCTGCATCGATCCGATGCCAGGCCGAATCTTCGCCGGCGGCGAGGAGATAGTAGATGGCGGTCGAGGCCGCGCGCCCGTCGACCGTCCGTGCATCCCGGAAGGTCTCCCGGTAATGGCCGCCCTCGGGATGGGGCGCAAGGTCCAAGAGCCGCACGATCTCCGCCGCGCTGAGAGGCGTCTCGCCCATGACGACTCGCCCAGGACTAGAAGCGGTTCTTCCATTCCCGCAGGGCTTGGAACACGGCGACGGGCGCCGCGCCTTCGCGCTTCACCGCCCGGGCGAGCGCGGGTTCGCCGGCGCGGAGGAAGGGATTGGTGGCCTTCTCCTCGCCGATGGTCGACGGGACGAGGAAACGGCCTTCCGCCTTCGCGCGCTCGGCCTCCGCCGCCCGCGCTTTCAGAGCCGCATTGTCGGGGTCGGCGGCGAGAGCGAAGCGGGCGTTCGAGATCACATAGTCATGGCCGCTATAGACCCGGACGTCGTCGGGCAGGGCGGCAAGGCGGGTCAGCGAGGCCCACATCTCCTCGTAAGGGGATTCCATCACCCGCCCGCAGCCAAGGGTGAACAGGGTATCCCCCGCAAACACGGCGCGCTCGTCCGCGAACCAATAGGCAATGTGATCGGCGCAATGCCCCGGCGTCTCCCACACCTCGGCCGACAGGCCCCCGACCTGCACCTTGTCGCCCTCGCCCACGTAGATGTCGGCCCCCGGCACCTCGCCTTTGGCCTTCGCGGGCGCGACGACGCGACACCCGAAGCGCCGTTTCAAGGGCTCGACCGCCTGCACGTGGTCGGCATGGCGATGCGTGACGAGGATGTCGCTGAGCCGCCAGCCGGCCGCCTCCAGCGCGGCGAGGATCGGCCCCTCGTCGGGCGCGTCGATGGCGGCACAGGCGCCGGTCGCCGGATCATGCACGAGCGCTCCGATGTTGTCGGAGAGGCAGCGGAAGACGCGGATGTCGGCGGCCATGGGGAACTCCTCGGCAAGACACGGTCTGCTAGCACGGGCACGGCGGCGGCGGAACCATCGGCCGCTTGCGCTGCCGCCGGGCGCGACCCCATTCTGGGGCAGGAGGTGTCATGAGCGTCGACGTCGTCGATTTGCGGGCGTTCTACGCCAGCCCCCTCGGGACGGTCGCCCGCCGCCTCATCGGCCGGGTGCTCGACCGTTTCTGGGGGCCTGTCCAGGGCCTGCGCGTGCTCGGCCTCGGCTATGCGGTGCCCTACCTCGTCACGGTGAAGGCCGCCGCCGAACGCACCCTCGCCTTCATGCCGGCAAGCCAGGGCGTGGTGAACTGGCCGGCCACCGGCCTCTCGGCCTCGGCCCTCGTCGACCCGATGATGATGCCGCTGCCCGACGCCTCGATCGACCGGGTGCTCCTGGTCCATGCCATCGAGACGGTGGAAAGCCCGACCGAGCTCCTCCACGAGGTCTGGCGGGTGCTGACGCCGGGCGGGCGCATCATCGTCGTGGCGCCCAACCGGCGCGGCCTGTGGGCGCGGATGGATACGACGCCCTTCGGACACGGCCAGCCCTACAGCCGCTCGCAGCTCAACCGGCTCATGCGCGAGACCCTCTTCTCGCCAGAAGGCTGGGCCGAGACGCTGTACGTCCCGCCCCTTCCGAGCTGGGTGCTCCTGCGGACGGCCACCGCCTGGGAGCGGGTCGGGGTGACGCTGTCGCTGCCCTTTGCGGGCCTCCACATCGTGGAGGCGACGAAGCAGCTCTACCGGCCCGTGACCGTCCGCGCGGCACGCCGGACGCGGGCGCTCGCGCCCCTGCTCGTGCCGGCGCCCGCCTCCCGCACGGCGCTCACCCCGGAACGCGGCCCTTGAATCGCGCGCCTTGACTTGCGGCGACCCCTTCGCCAGTGTCCCGGCCCGTTCCAGGCGCCGGGCGTCGCGACGCCCGGCCTCCCCCTTCCTGGCGCCTCGGCGCCCACTCCCCGTGGAATGCGCAGCTATCTCGATTTTGAAAAGCCGGTGGCGGAGCTCGAAGCGAAGGTCGAGGAGCTTCGCGCCCTCGGCGAACGCAGCCAAGCCGTCGGCATCGCCGACGACGTGGCGCGGCTCGAAGCCAAGGCGGCGGCCGCCCTCAAGGACCTCTATGCCAACCTCACGCCCTGGCAGAAGACGCAGGTGGCGCGCCATCCGCAGCGGCCCCACTTCGTCGACTACTGCGCCGGGCTGATCACCGAGTTCACACCCCTCGCCGGCGACCGCGCCTTCGGGGAGGACGAGGCCATCGTCGGCGGCTTCGGCCGCTTCCGGGGCGAGCCGGTGTGCGTCATCGGCCACGAGAAGGGCGCCACGACCGAGGCGCGCATCCGCCACAACTTCGGCATGGCGAAGCCGGAAGGCTACCGGAAGGCCGTGCGCCTCATGGAGCTCGCGGACCGCTTCGAACTGCCGGTCATCAGCTTCGTCGACACCGCCGGCGCCTATCCCGGGATCGAGGCCGAGGAGCGCGGCCAGGCGGAGGCCATCGCCCGCTCGACGGAGGCGTGCCTGGCGCTCGGCGCCCCCAACGTGGCCGTGATCATCGGCGAGGGCGGGTCGGGCGGCGCCATCGCCATCGCCACCGCCAACAAGGTGCTGATGCTCGAGCACGCCATCTACAGCGTCATCTCGCCGGAGGGCGCCGCCTCCATCCTGTGGCGCGACTCGACGCGCGCCCAGGACGCGGCGACCAGCATGAAGATCACGGCGCAGGATCTCCTTAAGCTCGGCATCATCGACGCCGTCGTGCCGGAGCCGGTGGGCGGCGCCCATCGCGACCCGCAGGCGGCCATCGCCGCCACGGGAGAGGCCATCGCCCATGCGCTCGCCGAACTTGGCAATATGGGCCCGAGCGAACTGCGCAGCCATCGTGCCGACAAATTCCTGGAGATCGGTCGGAAGCTCTGAAAGGCGCGGCGGCAGCCGTTCTTGACGGTCCGTTCACCATCTTCGGCGGCCGGCTTGCCTTTCGGTAAGCGGCAGGTAAGGCTAACGACCATAAACAGGTCGGGGAAAGCCGTCCGGCGCTGGAACCGGGCGGACGTGCACAAGCGGGGTCCCATGACGAAGCGCATCTGGGTGGCGGCGGGCCTCATGCTCGCGCTTGCGGCCTGCAACGACCAGTACGGCCGGTCGACCAAGCACCTCTCGCCCATCCCCCCGGCGACGCTCTCCCTCATGGCGCAGAAGGGGCTGTCCAAGAGCGATCCCATCCTGATCCGGGCCTACAAGAAGGAATCGGAGCTCGAGGTCTGGAAGCGCGGCGCGGACGGGAAATACGTGCACCTGAAGACCTATCCCATCTGCCGCTGGTCGGGTCAGCTCGGGCCCAAGATCCGCGAGGGCGACCGCCAGGCGCCCGAGGGCTTCTACACCATCACCCCCGCCCACATGAACCCGAACTCGAGCTACTACCTCTCGTTCGATACGGGCTATCCCAACGCCTATGACCGCGCCCATGGGCGCACCGGCTCGCATCTGATGGTGCATGGCTCCTGCTCGTCCAGGGGCTGCTTTGCCATGACCGACGAGGCCATCGCCGAGGTCTACGCCATCGGCCGGGAGGCCTTTGCGGGCGGCCAGCGGAGCTTCCAGTTCCAGTCCTATCCCTTCCGCATGACGCCGGAGAACCTCGCCAAGCACCGGGCCGATCCGCACATGCCCTTCTGGAGGAACCTCAAGGAGGGGTCCGACTATTTCGAGGCCACGGGCGAGGAGCCGAAGGTCGCGGTCTGCAACAAGCGCTACGTGTTCGGCGGCGCCGACGTGGCGCAGGGCAACTGCTCCCCGGAGGTGCCGCCGGCCGTCGCCGCCAAGCGCGCCGAGGACGAGCGCAAGGTGGCCGAGCTCATCGCCAAGGGCACCCCGGCGATCCGCCTCGTCTACGAGGATGGCGGGCAGCACGCCTCCTTCCGCGAGGTCCTGACGGCGTCGGCCCATGACGACGGCAACTTCGCGGTCCTCTCGGCCCGTCCGCGCCGCACCCTGGGCGACATCAGCCGTCCCGAGGCGCTGGCCGCCGGCCCGCGCGAGATCATCGTCGAGGACGGGAGGGGACCGGGGAAGCCGGCGGCCGCGCTCGCCTTCGCGTCGACGAAGCCGACCGCGAAGGCCGCCGAGCCGACGCCGGCCGCTGCCGCCCGCGCCGAGGCGGCGGCATCCGCGACGGAGAGCGAGGCGACCTCGCTCTATGACCGCATGTTCGGCAGGCTCTTCGGCGCCTCGAGCTCGCCCGGTACGCCTCAGGCCGAGCCGGCCGCGCCCCCCGCCGGTGCGGCGCCCCTGCCCCCGCGCCGGGGCGCCTCGGCCGCCGGCGGACGGACCCCGGGATCGGACCAACGCGTGGACGCTGGGTCCTCGATCAAGGTGGCGCGGCGCCTTCCGCCAAGTCCCGACGCGCCTGCCGCCACGACGAACTAGCCGCGCGAGACGACAGACGCCTCAGACTCAGCCTGTCGCCAGGAGATCGGTGGAAGAGCCGCCCGCGGGCGTCGGCCCAAGGCGGCTTTTGCTTTGGCTGGTCCGGCATGATCGCCGAACGCCTCTTCGATCCCTCGGCACAAGACCATTGAAGGTTTTACGTAATTTACGTAATATGCGCGAACAGCCGGAGGGGTGTCGCATGGCGGATTTGACCGTCGCCGCATCGGAATTCGCCCGCAACTTCGGACGGTACCAGGACGAAGCGCTGGCGGGGAAGAACATCAAGGTGACGAGCCACGGGCGGATCGTCGGCGCGTTCCTTTCTCCTCGGGAACTGGAGCACTTCGAGCGCCTCAAACGCCAGGAGCGGCAAATCCACGTCGTGGGCGAGTTGCCGGATGACGTCCTGGCCGCGATCGAGACCGCGGAGTACGGCGTCGGGCCGAAATGAGGGTCCCAGACCCTGTCCCAGGTCTGGTCATCCGCTACAGCTTCTTGTGGAGTCGCGAGGCCGCCGCAGGTTCGACCGAGGGCTCCAAGGACCGGCCCTGCGCGATCATCGTGGCAATCAAGACGGAGGACGGCACCGTCAGGGCCGTCGTCGCTCCCATCACCCACACGCCGCCCGAGAACCCGGCCGACGCCCTGGAAATCCCCCCGGATGTGAGCAGGAGCTTGGGTCTCGACGACGCGCTGAAGTGGATCGTTTACGACGAGTTGAACAGCTTTGGTTGGCCCGGCTTCGATCTGAGGCCGGTTCCGGGGAAGCGGAGGTTCGACGACGGGATGCTGCCGAGGAGCCTGTTTGAGGTGCTCCGGCGCAATATCCTGAAACGCAACGCGGAGAAGAGGGTCAAGACGACGCCGCGCGACGAGTAAAGCCGTCTCTTTGCCTTCGCGCGTTCCTGAACTCCGCCCGGGCCTCACTCCCAGCGCGAGGCGCCGGTGCCGTCCGGCCCTTGCACCTCGATGCGGTTGCCGTCCGGGTCGCGGATGAAGAAGCGGTCCACGCCCGGGATCTTGTAGCGGAGCATCCACGCCACCGCGACGCCCCGCTCTTCGAGGGCGCGGCCGGCGGCGTGCACGTCGGAGGTCCAGAAGCAGATGTGGTCCTCGCCGCGGGGCTCGGGCCCGCGCACCACGAGGTGCAGGTCCATGTCGCCGATGCGATACCAGGCGCCGGCGAAGTCGAAGCTGTCAGGCCGCGGCACCTCCGTCAGGCCGAGGGTTGCGCCATAAAAGCGCCTGGCGCGCTCAAGGTCGGTGACGTTGATCTGCACATGGTCCATCCGCTCGATCGTGAACGCGCCCATCGCGCTCCTCCTATCACCGTCTGAAGGTGTGAACGTCGCTCTGCGCCCCGTCCGCGTAGGTCAGCTGGACGGAGACGGACTCGGTCGACCGGGGCACCGTCAGGTAGGGCGTGGCCTGGGGCGGCACGGCGTAAGGGTCGCGCTCGTCGCAAGGAGGCAGAGGCAGCTCGATGTTGAGGGGTCCGCCGTCGAGCCCGAGGAAGGCCTTGGCGATGGCGCAGCGGTAGCCGACGAGGTGCGTGAAATAGACGAGCTGGCTCCCCTCGCGGCCGAAGGCGATCCAGGCCCCGGGCATGCGCTCGAGCACGTCCTTCTGCTGGGCGACGAGCGCCTGGCGCGGATCGAAGGACAGCGCGAAGGGCCCGACCCCCCTCCCGGCGGCGTCGGCATAGCGCACGTAAAGAGTGGTCCGGCGCTGCTCCGGCGGGAGCTCGAAACCGGGGTTGGGCGCCGCCTTGCCGGTGCGCGGGTCGATGGTGTGCAAGTGGCCCGTCGGCTTGAACTCCCCCTCCTCGCCGACGCGGTATGAGATCGTCGTCGCCGCCTCGGGGAGGGTGAGGGAGACCATCCAGGCGGCGTTCGAGCGGATGAAGGTCGCGGCGGGCTCGATGGGCGTGTTCTGAAAGAAGGACTGGAGGGCCGCATGCCGGCGGCGCGCCTTGTCGAGCCAAGCGGCGAGCACCGACTGATCAAGAAAGTAAGACGCAAGACGCCCGTCCTTCTCGGCCGTGAGGAAGGCGCTGAGCGCCTCGAACTCGATCCGGCGATCATGGAGCGTCTGCGCTCCGCCGATCCGGTCCTCGCCATGTTCCTCGGCGAGGAGGTAATGCGCCGGCGCGACGTCGGGATGGAGGCTGGCGAAGGCGGCGACCTTTTCGCGGCGCTCCGCGCCCTCGAACTGCAGGGCGTGGACCAGCGCGGCGACGCGCGTCGGCTTCTCGCGCATGAGCTCGGAATAGACCTCGCGGGCGCCGGCGCGCCCGTCCTGCACGCGCAACAGCGCCGCATAGCGCAGATGCGGGTCGAGATGCTCGCCGCCGAGCATGGCGAGGGCGTGATAGGTCCGCCTCGCCTGGACAGGGTCGCCCCGCGCCTCGAGGAGGCGCGCATTGTGATAGAGCTCCGGCGCCGTCTTCGGATCGGGGACGAGCCCATCCTGGCGGGAGAGCGCCGCAAAGGCTGCCGCCTCGGCAGGGTTTGGGGGCCGCTCGGCCGGCCGGCCTGCAAGCTCTGCCTCGGACGGTTCGGCGGAGATGTCGCCCAAGCGCCCCGGCTGCTCGACCGCGCCTCGCGGGGCCGCCTCACGCAGGGCGACATACGCCCCGCCCATCACCGCGAGGAGAGCCGCCGCGGCGCCCGCGCCAAGGCCAAGCGCCAGGCGGCGGCGCGATCCATTCCGCTCTGAGACGGCACCGGCCCACCGACCGCCCCCGTCGCGCAAGCGTCGCTCGTCGGTCGGCCAGGCGACGACGAAGGCGTGCACGGGATGCGGGATGTTCTTCACCTCCCGCTGGCCGATGTCGCGGAACGGCACCGAGATCTTGTTCGCCACCGCCTCGTGCACCGAGCGCGAGATGCAGATCCCGCCGGGCTCCGCGAGGTTTTCGAGCCGCGCGGCGATGTTAACCCCGTCGCCGAGGAGGTCGCCCCCGCGCTCGACCACGTCGCCGATGGTGATGCCGATGCGGAACTGCAGGCGGCGGTTCGGGGGCAGGTCGAGGTTGCGGGTGCGCAGCGCCTCCTGGATGTCGATCGCCGCGCGCACGGCCTCGACCGCGCTGTCGAACTCGCACATCACCGAATCGCCGGCGGTGTTGAAGATGCGCCCGCCATAGCGCTTCACGAAATCGTCGAAGACCTCGCGATAGGCTGCAAGGCGCGCAAGGGTCTCCTCCTCCGCCTCGGCGACAAGGCGCGAGTAGCCGGCCACATCGGCAGCGAGGATCGCCGCGATCTTGCGCTTCATGAGCGCTCCCAAATGATGGCCGGCACTTTACACGCCTCGCCTGCGAGCCGCGTGCCTTTTCGCACGTCTCTCCAGGGGAAGTCCCTCTCTATCTTGGTCGCGCTCCTCATATTGCGCTGCTGCGCAGCATCTTCTTTGCGCTTCCGTCCCGGACTGCGTTCCGCGCTGATCGCGCTCCACGCATCCGGGAAAGCGGTAGAGGTGTGGGAAGGGTGGCGCCTGAGCCCCAGTGGGAGGTTCGCACCTGAACCCCTCCCCGACCGTGCAAGGCTCTAATGCGCCTCCTCCCAGTTCTGCGCGGCGCGCGCCTCGACTCCGAGGGGAACGGAGAGGGTGACGGCCGGCAGCGGGGCCTCTTCCATGACCTTCACGATCACCGGCAGGGTCGCCTCGACCTCCTCGTCCGGCACCTCGAAGACGAGTTCGTCATGGACCTGCAGGAGCATGCGGGCGGAGAGCTTGTTGTCTTCGAGGGCCTTGTCCATGCGCAGCATGGCACGGCGGATGATGTCGGCGGCCGAGCCCTGGATCGGCGCGTTGATGGCCTGGCGCTCCACGGCGGCCCGCTCCGACGGATTCGGCGACTTGATTCCGGGATAATGGCAGACGCGCCCGAAGATGGTCGTGACATAGCCCTTGTCGCGGCAGGCGCGCTTCGTCGTCTCGATATAGTCGCGGATGCCCGGGAAGCGCTCGAAATACTGCTTGATGAAGGCGCCCGCCTCCTCGCGGCCGATGCCGAGGCGCTCGGCGAGCCCGAAGGCGGACATGCCGTAGATGATGCCGAAATTGATGGTCTTCGCCCGCCGGCGAAGGTCCGGGCTCACCTCCGAGAGCGGCACGCCGAACATGGCCGAAGCGGTGGCGGCGTGAATGTCGAGGCCCTCCGCAAAGGCCTGCTTGAGCTGGGGGATGTCGGCGATATGGGCGAGGAGCCTGAGCTCGATCTGGCTGTAGTCGGCCGAGATGAGCTTGTGGCCCTTCTCCGCCACGAAGGCGGAGCGGATCTTGCGCCCGGCCTCGGTGCGGATCGGGATGTTCTGCAGGTTCGGGTCGGAGGAGGAGAGACGGCCCGTGGTCGTCGCCGCAAGGGCGAAGGAGGTGTGGACGCGGCCCGTCTGCGGGTGGATGAAGCCCGGCAGAGCGTCCGTATAGGTGGATTTGAGCTTCTGAAGCTGCCGCCAGTCGAGGAGCTTCGCGGGCAGGAGGTGGCCCGCCGCGGCGAGTTCCTCCAGCACATTGGCGCCCGTGGCCCATTGCCCGGTGGCGGTCTTCCGTCCCCCCGGAAGCCCCATCTTGCCGAACAGGATGTCGCCGATCTGCTTCGGCGAGCCGGGGGAGAATGTCTCGCCCGCGATCTCGTTGATCTCCTCCTCGAGCCGGGCGAGCGTTTGCGCGAAGTCGCCTGAAAGGCGGCTCAAGATCTGCCGGTCGACGAGGATGCCGCGCATCTCCATCCGCCCGAGCACCTCCACCATCCGCCGCTCCAGCGTCTCGTAGACGGTGACGCGCCCCTCCGCCACGAGGCGGGGGCGGTAGAGGCGCCAGAGGCGCAGCGTCACGTCCACGTCCTCGCCGGCGTAAGCCGTCGCCTTGTCGATGGGCACCCGGTCGAAGCTGAGCTTTGCCCGTCCCGTGCCGGCGATGTCGGCGAAGGTGATGGTCTGGTGGTTGAGGTCGCGCTTGGCGAGCTCGTCCATCCCGTGGCCCGCCAGGCCGTAGCGGCCGGCGTCGAGCACATAGGACATGAGCATGGTGTCGTCGTAGGGCGCGACCTCGATGCCGTGGCGCTTGAAGACGACCCAGTCGAACTTGAAGTTCTGGCCGATCTTCATCACCGAGCGGTCCTCGAGCAGCGGCCGAACGGCATCGAGCGCCTGGCGGGTCTCGAGCTGGCCGGGAATGAGGCCCCCGCCGAAAAGGTCGTTGTCGCCGCGATGGGCGAGCGGCACATAGCAGGCCTTGCCGGGCGCCGTCGCCAGCGAGAAGCCGACGAGGTCGCACAGGAGGCAGTCGAGCCCCGAGGTTTCCACGTCGACGGCCACGAAGCCGTTCTCGCGCGCCTCCTCGACCCAGGCCGAGAGCCGGTCGAGGGAGGTCACCGTCTCATAGGACGAGGTGTCGAAGCCCTGCGCCAGCAGCTCCTGCGCGCGGGCGGCGGCCACCGCCGCCGGGGTGGCGGCAGGCGTCGGGGGGTCGCGGCGGCCGGCGGCGCGGCGCCGGCGAAAGGATCGGCTCCTCCCGCGGCCGTCCCATCGGCATCGCCGAAGAAGGGCAGGGTGGCGCTCGATGCCCCGACCTCCGCGGCAAGGCTGCCGTTCCAGACGATCGCCTCGCCGCCCGGCATCAGGCGCGGGTCAGGCTCGACCGCCTCCGCATCGACCTCATAGGCGGCCGCCACGCGGCGGGTCAGGGCAGTGAACTCCATCGCCTTGAGGAAGGCGATGAGCCGGCGCGGGTCGGGATCGTGCAGCCCGAGCTCCTCGATCGGGTGTTCGAGGGTCATGTGGCAGTCGAGCTGGACGAGCGTCTTGGAGAGGCGCGCCTTCTCCGCATGCTCGATCAGCGCCTCGCGCCGTTTCGGCTGCTTGATCTCGCCTGCTCGCGCCAAGAGCGTCTCGAGGTCGCCATATTCGAGGATGAGCTGCGCCGCGGTCTTGACGCCGATGCCGGGCACGCCCGGGATGTTGTCGATGGAATCGCCGGCGAGCGCCTGGACGTCCACCACCTTTTCGGGCGGCACCCCGAACTTCTCGACGACGGTCGCCTCGTCGATGATCTTGTCCTTCATGGAGTCGTACATCGTGACGCCCGGCCGCACGAGCTGCATGAGGTCCTTGTCGGAGGCGACGATGGTGACGGTCGCACCGCGCTCCGCCGCCCGGCAGGTGTAGGTGGCGATGAGATCGTCGGCCTCGAAGCCGTCCTGCTCGATGCAGGCCAGGTCGAAGGCGCGCACCGCCTCGCGGATGAGCTTGAACTGGGGCTTGAGGTCGGCCGGGGGCTCCGCGCGCTGGGCCTTGTACTGATCGTAGAGCGCATTACGGAAAGTGACCGACGACGCGTCGAAGATCACGCCGAGATGGGTCGGCTTCTCGCCGGCGATCTTGTCCCGCAACAGCCGCCACAGCATGTTGCAGAAGCCGGACACGGCGCCGACCGGCAACCCGTCGCTCTTGCGCGTCAGCGGCGGCAGGGCGTGATAGGCGCGGAAGATGTAGGACGAGCCGTCGACGAGGACGAGGTGGTCGCCCTTCTCGACAGGACGGGGCGTCAGGGACATGGAGGGAGCGCTCGGACGGGGACCTGGGCGGAACGGCCGCGATTCGGCCGCGATTCGGGGGCCGTGAAAGATTTGGAAAAATAGCGGTTGAAGGCGTCGCTTTCTATGGCGCTGAAACGGGGCATTGCAAAGCCGTTCCAGCTTCCTCCCTCACGACGGCTCCGCTATTTCCGTCGGGATTTCCCATTTCCCTCGCATTTCCAAACGGAATCTCCTGCCATGAGCGAAGCGACCGAGCCCGAGATTGCGGCGCTGAAGATCATTCTCATGAACGTCGTCGCCCGTCTGAGCCTCGGCGCGAGCCCGGACTCGGCCCGGGTGCGCGAGATGCTCGGCGAGATGCGCGACGAGTGCCGGCTGGCCGCCGAGCGCGCGGCCATCGCCAGCGTGCGCAGCGACGACCGCGGACGGATCGTGAACGAGACGGTGCGGCAGATCGACGAGTTCTTCAAGGGCATCACCATCACGTGACGCGGCGCCGCGCCCGCCCGGCTGCCCTCGCCTCGACGCGCCTCACTCCGCCGGCTGCAGGCGGGCCGCCCGAGGAGGAGCAAGATGGAAGGCGGCGGGGCGGCGGAACAGGAAGAAGAAGGGCGTGTGACGGACGAGGCGCTCGAGGAGGAGGGGCACTACGACGGCGACAGCCGTCACGACCGCCGAGGCGATGCCGATATCGGTGATGACGCCGGTCTTGAGGAGCGCCGCCCGCGTCGCCGCCATGGGCAGGAAGAACGCGAGGTAGATGGCGATCGAGTGCTCGCCGGCGTAGCGGAACGGAGCGGCGAGAGGCGATCGGGAGAGGAGCGCGGCGAAGGTCACGATGGCGATGGCGCCGGCCGCCCCAAGCATCAGGCTTACGACAGGAAGGCTCGCCAGCGTCGGAAATCCTGCGACGCCGGAGGGCGTCAGCGCGAGCACCCCGTTGAGGATCCCCCAGGCGCCGAGCGCCGCGACGGTCAGTGAAGGCCTTGCCACCGCCGCCTCGGCGAGCCGGAAGATCTGCGGCGCAAGGAGATAGCCGGCGAGGAAATAGACGTAGCGGGCGCAGAACTCGTCGACCAGCGTCCAGCCGGTGTGGACGGAGGCGATCTGGAGGGCAGCGGCCGCGGCCAGCAGCCCCAGCGGCGGAATGCGGCGCAGGAGCTTCGTCACTACCGAGAACACCGCAAGGAGATAGACGAACCAGAGGGTCCCGAAGGGTTCCACAAGCGCGAGCGCCAGATGCTCAAGGAAGCCCATCAGGCTTCCGCCCGACACCTGGCCGAACTTCAGCGCCGACTGGATGATGAGCCAGAGCCCGTAGAAGTAGGCGAAATGCGCCACGCGCCGGTCGGCATAGGTGCGCCAGTCCCGATCGATTACACGGGAGAGGAAGAGACCCGACACGAGGAAGAAGTCCGGCATCCGGAAGGGGCGCGCGAAGGCGACCACCGTATGCATGAAGCCTTCGCCGCCCATGGCCTCGCCGACGCCAAGGGTGGCGTGCATCATCACCACGAAAACGATGCAAAGCCCCTTGGCGGTGTCGACCCAGGGAACTCGCGGCTCTCCGGCGCCCGTCGATTGCATGAGGTCGGCCCCAGTCCTTCGTGCCGCTCATGCTAGGGCGCAAAGGTTCAAAGGCCGTGAAGGCCAAGAGAAACCGGCGCGGTCACCCGCGCCGGTCAAGCCTTTGTGATTGTCGTTGCCGCTCAGCAGCCGGTGAGCTTCGGCGTGCGCTCGACCTCGAGCCCAAACAGGGGACGGATGTAGGTGCCGACCACGTTGCCCGCGAAGGCGAAGACGAGCCACACCCAGCCGTGGACGCTGCCCGAGGCGATGCCGGAAAAGTAGGCCCCGATGTTGCAGCCATAGGCGAGACGGGCCCCGTAACCGAGAAGGAGACCGCCGATCACGGCGGCCAGGGCCGAGCGTATGGGAATGCGCCAGGTCGGCGCGAAGCGTCCGGCCAGACCCGCGGCGAGCAACGCGCCGACGATGATGCCGAAATCCATGACCGAAGTGATGTCGTTGAGAACGCTCGCCTCAAGCTCCGCCAGGCGCTCGGGGGTGGACCAATAGGGCCAGCTCCATGCCTCGATCCCGAACTGCTCGGCGATCTTCGAACCCCACAAGGCGAAGGCCGAGGTGATGCCCCAGGGCCGTCCCGCAAGCGCAAGCGTCAGGAAGTTGCCGATGGCGAGCGCCACCGCCCCCGCAACGAGCGGCCAAGGGCCACGCAGGAAGCGGGCGAAACCTTCGCGCGGAGCGGGGCCATCGCCAAGGAGCCTTCCATGACGGCGCTTCTCGAGCACGACCGTGAGGCCCGCGATGGCGGCGAAGACGGCCAGGTGAGCCGCAAGGGCCGTCCAGGGACCCCAGAGCTTGACGAGCGAAGTCTTGGGCAGGGTCGGAAGATCGGTCCACCAGTGGAAATGAGCGGCGCCGATGGTCGAGCCGACGATGAAGAAGACGAGCGTGAGCAGCATGCGGGTCGAGCCGCCGCCCACGGTGTAAAGCGTACCCGACGCACAGCCGCCTCCGAGCTGCATGCCGATCCCGAAGATGAAGGCGCCGAACACCACCGAGACGCCGATCGGGGCCACGAGGCCCTGCACCGGGTGCCCGAACAGCGTGCCCTCCGCCAGGGCCGGGAAGAAGAGGGTCGTTGCGACGGCCAGCATTACCATCTGCGCCCGCAGGCCTGCTCCCCGCCGGTCGGCGATGAACACACGCCAAGCGGACGTGAAGCCGAACGCGGCGTGATAGAGCACGAGCCCAAGTCCGGCGCCGAGAATGTAAAGCGCCGCCTGGCGAGCATCGACCGCGCGCCCGATCACCACCGCGCCGACCACAAGGGCCGCCAACGCCGCCAGGGACGCGCGTTGGCTGATTCCGGTCTCCGAAAGGCGAATGCCCGCTTCGCGGGATGGAAGAGTCGCGGAAAGGGACATGAGTAAATTCCCGCTCGCCGGCATTGCTGGTCAGGGCGGCGAGCCAATCAAAAAACGCCCAGCGTCGCTCGACAGATAAAACTACATGAACGAATGTCAATAGGCTAATATCTACATCATATCCCCGTCATTTTTATGCAGCCGTGTTTGCAGTGCGAGACGACGGCGTTTTCTCCCCCTTACGACTTTGGTAGCATCCGCCCGCACGGAGGAGGCTCACGATGACGAAAGGCGCGCCTGAGAGCGAAAAAAGAATGGCATTAAGCGCAGCTCCCTACCCGGCTGAGCTCGAACCGGCGCTTCAGAACGCCCTTGCCGTCCTCGCCAATATCGATGCCCATTACGATGAGGAACGGGAGAAGCTCGAGAGCTGGGCAGGCCCCAAGAGCATCAAGGAGCGTCTGTCGAATCAGCTTGCCGAAGCGCATCGTCAAGAACGGGAGCCGCTGGTCCGGCGCCTTGCCGAGCTGCATCAGCGGTGGATGGCGGCGACCCTGTTCGGCCGTGCCACGATCCACTGAGCCCGAATCTCTCGGCCTAGATAGGCTCAGGCAGCCGCACGATCGAGCATCGAGGTACTCGGCGGCAGTCCCACGACGTCGGCGAATGCCTCGATCGGGCGTGGTCTGCTGAAAAGATAGCCTTGCGCCTCGTCGCAGGCCTCCTCGGCCAGGAATTTGGCTTGGCCGGCGGTCTCGACGCCCTCGGCGACCACTCCCATCCCGAGGCTGCGGCCAAGGCTGAGCACGGCGCGCACGATCGCAACCGCTTGTGGGTGGGTCTCCACCTGTCCGACGAAGCTGCGGTCGATCTTGATCTTGTCGAAAGGGAAGGCCTGGAGCGTCGCCAGGGAGGAATAGCCGGTTCCGAAGTCGTCCATGGCGATGCGAATGCCGAGCGCCTTGAGGCGGCGCAGGAGCGAAACCGCGCGCGGCAAGTCCCGAATGAGCACCGTCTCGGTCACCTCCAGTTCGAGGCGGGAGCCAGGCAGGCCCGTCTCCTGCAGAATGCCGCGGACGATCTCGGGCAGGTTCGGCTGCTGGAACTGGGCCGGGGAGAGGTTGACCGCGATCTTGACCGGCCTCGACCAGCTTGCTGCATCGCGGCAGGCCTTCCGCAACACCCAGTCGCCCAGGGCCAGGATCTGCCCCGTCTCCTCGGCAATGGGCACGAAGACGCTGGGCGGGATCGAGCCGCGCTCCGGGTGATGCCAGCGCACCAGGGCCTCAAAGCCGACGAGCTCGCTTGAAGCGATGTTGTACTGCGGCTGGTAAGCGAGCGTGAGCTGGTTGTGTGCGATCGCGCGCCTCAGCTCAGCCGCAAGCGCATGCCGCTCGCGCAGTTCACTGTCCATCTCAGGCTCGAAGCAGCGGAAGCTGCTGCGCCCCTCGGATTTCGCCCGGTAAAGGGCGGTATCGGCGTTGGCAAGGAGGCGATCAGGTTCGGCGCCATCCTCCGGACCGATGGACAGGCCGATGCTGGCGCCGATCACGACGGCGTGGCCGGCCACTTCGAAGTCGGGCCGCATCGCTTCCATCACCCGCTGGGCAAGGGCGACCGCCCCTTGGGGCTGCAAGCCGCCGGGCTGGATGATGGCGAACTCGTCACCGCCCAGACGCGCCAGGATGTCATTCGGGCCGAGAGCATGACGCATCCGCCGCGCCGCCTCGACGAGCACCGCATCGCCCGCGGCGTGACCGAACAGATCATTGATCTCCTTGAAGCGGTCGAGATCGATGCAAAGGACGGCGACCGACGTGCCTTGATCGAAGGCGTGGGCAAGTGCGTCCGCCAGGCGCTCGTTGAAGGTGGCCCGGTTCGCAAGCCCGGTGAGCACGTCGTGTTCGGCGAGAAAACGGATGCGCCGTTCGGCGGCCTTCTCCTGCCGCAGGTCCCGAATGGCGAAGACGCGTCGGTTGACTCCAGCCGCCCGGTCGAACGCCCGCGCGATGATCTCCACCGGGACCGTGGCGCCGTCGGCGCGGACGAGGTCTCCTTCGAGCCGATCGACCGAGCCCCGTTCCAGATGGGTTTGCAGCGCTGGGCCGAGGACATCCCGGGCGAAACGCATGCCGCACGCCGCCTCGCGTGAGAGCCCGATCATGTCGCAGAAGCTCTTGTTGGCGTCCAGGATGACGTCATTCTCCGTGATGACGATGCCTTCGATGGTCGCTTCAGCGAGAACCCGCAGGCGCTGCTCCCCCGCATCGCGGGAGCGCTGGTCCAGCAGCAAGCTCAAGGTCCCGACCCCTAAGATCACGAGCGCGCCTGCCGCGACCCCGATGGCGAGGACGCCGCTTTCCATACCCCTCTGGGGAACGAAGATGGCAGGGTCGAGGGTGATCGAAACTGCGGCCATGCCCGTGAAGTGCAGGCCTGCGATGGCGGCGGTGAGAATCGTGCTGGCGATCGCCAGCCTCCTGCCCTTCCCCGTGACGCCAAGAGCGATGGCCGTCAGCGCGACGCCGAGCAGAAGGGACGCGATGACATAGCCGCCCTCCCAGGTGAGATGGCCGGGGACGAGGAAGGCCTCCATCCCCGTGTAGTGCATGAGGCCGACGCCAGCCCCGACCACCGCCCCGCCAACCCACCGCCAGAGCGCCGCGCCCAAGCTTGCCGCCGCCCAAAAGCCAAGACCCATGCTGCCGATCGCGAGGAAGAGGGACAGGAGCGTGAGAGCAGGTTCATAGGCGGTCGGCAGCGCTGGCCGGAACGCGAGCATGGCGACGAAGTGCGTCGCCCAGGTGCCAACGCCAGCCGCCAGGCTCGTCAGAAACAGCCAGCCGAGCCGCGAGAGGCCGGCTTCGCCCCGCGTGCGGCCGAAGAGCCGCAAGGCGCTGTACGAAGAGACGAGACAGATCAATGCCGCAAGAATGACAAGACGAACGTCGTGCTCCGAAACGACACAGTTATAGACGCGCAGCACCCGACCCCCCTTTGCCGCGAAGGGCATCAGCATGGGGACGGGTCGATAAAATTCTCCTCAAAGATTTGGTTGAAGGATCATGAATCCTTCCAGGCGCATCATCGCCCCAAGCTTTTATCGGTCATACCCGTGCCTTCTCGGGCCTCGTCTCGCGCGCCTGCTGCGCTGCAGCAGCGCGCGCTGCCTCGCGTTTCTGGCTCGCCCGTCGGGAGAGGAGGTTCAGGCTCTCGACCAGCGCCGAGAAGGCCATCGCGGCATAAATGTAGCCCTTGGGCACATGCACGCCCATGCCCTCTGCGATCAGGGCCATGCCGATCATCAGGAGGAAGCTGAGGGCCAGCATCACGACCGTAGGATTGCGCTGAATGAAGGCCGCGAGCGGATTGGCCGCGACCAGCATCACCGTCACGGCGGCAAGAACGGCAATCACCATGATTGGGAGATGGTCGGTCATGCCGACGGCGGTGATGATGCTGTCGAGGGAGAAGACCAGATCGAGGATCAGAATCTGGCCGATGGCCGATGCGAAGGTGATGTTCGCCCGCCGACTGTCGAAGAGGTCCGGTCCGGGATCCGGATCGACGTTGTGGTGGATTTCCTTCGTCGCCTTCCACACGAGGAAAAGGCCGCCGCCGATGAGGATCAGATCTCGCCAGGAGAAGGCGTGCCCGAAGAGGGTGAACAGGGGCTGCGTGAGCTGGACGATGAAGGCGATCGTGCCCAGGAGCGCAAGCCGCAAGCCCAGCGCCAGGCCGATCCCGATCCGTCGCGCCTTCGCCTGCTGCGCCTCCGGCAGCTTGTTGGTGAGAATGGAGATGAAGATGAGGTTGTCGATGCCAAGCACCACCTCCATGGCCACAAGGGTCAGGAGCGCCACCCACGCGTTCGGATCGGCGGCGAGTTCAAGGAGTTGCTGCAGCACAGACAAAGATCCCCGAAAGAGAAGCCTAGACGCCGGACGGCAAGGAAAACGGAAGCGTTCTTAGCCGCCGACGTTGAAGGCCGCCAGCACCGCCATGTTCACAAGGTCCGTGTCGGTGGCGCCGAGCTGGACAATCTGCACCGGCTTGTCGAGGCCGACGATGAGGGGCCCGAGCACCATGGCGCCGCCGAGCTCCTGGAGAAGCTTGGTCGAGATCGAGGCCGAGTGGAAGGCGGGCATGACCAGCACGTTCGCAGGGCCCGTGAGGCGGCAGAAGGGATAGGCGGCCATGAGATCCCGATTGAGCGCCACGTCGGCGGCGATGTCGCCGTCATATTCGAAGTCGACGCGGGTGCGGTCGAGGAGGCGGACCGCCTCCTGCACCTTTTCGGCGCGTTCGCCGGGCGGCTGGCCGAAGGTGGAGAAGGCCAGGAGCGCCACCCGCGGCTCGTAGCCAAGCCGTCGCGCCACGCCCGCCGCCTCAATGGCAATCTCGGCGATGTCCTGCGCGCCGGGCATTTCGGTGATGGCGGTGTCGGCCACGAGCACTGTCCGGCCTCGTGCCAGGCACACGGACACGCCGATGACGCGATGCCCGGGCTTGGCGTCGATCACGTGGCGAACGTCGTTGAGGGCCGTCGAGAAGTTGCGGGTGACGCCCGTCACCATCGCATCGGCATCGCCAAGCGCCACCATCGACGCGGCGAAGTGGTTCCGGTCCTGATTGATGAGGCGCTGACAGTCGCGGAACAGGAAGCCGCGGCGCTGCAGGCGTTCATAGAGGAATTGGGCATAGACGGCGTTGCGGTGGGACAGGCGAGCGTTGTGGATCTCGATGCCTTCACGCCCTTTCAGATCGATGCCGGCCGCCTCTGCGGTCTGATGGACGCGATCTTCGCGGCCGACCAGGATGGCTGTCCCGAGGCCCTGGTTGACGAAGGAGATCGCGGCCCGGATGACCTGCTCCTCCTCTCCTTCAGCGAACACCACCCGCTTCGGGAACTTGCGCACGCGCTCGAAGATCGAGTTGAGCGTGCCGGCGACCGGGTCCCGGCGCGCGGAGAGCTGCGCCTTGTAGGCGCGGAAATCCGCAATGGGCTTTCTGGCCACGCCCGTGTCCATCGCGGCTTTGGCGACCGCTGGAGGAACGGTGTGGATGAGGCGCGGATCGAAGGGAACGGGAATGATGTAGTCGCGCCCGAAGCGTGGGCGGGAGCCTTGATAGGCGGCAGCGACCTCGTCCGGCACGTCCTCGCGGGCAAGCTCCGCGAGCGCCCTCGCCGCGGCGATCTTCATCTCCATGTTGATGGCGGTGGCACGCACATCGAGAGCCCCGCGGAAGATGTAGGGAAAGCCGAGCACGTTGTTGATCTGGTTGGGATAGTCCGAGCGGCCGGTCGCCATGATCGCGTCATCGCGGATGGCCGCGACCTCCTCGACCGTGATCTCCGGGTCCGGGTTGGCCATGGCGAAGATGATCGGCTGGTCAGCCATCGATCGGATCATCGCCTCGGTGAATGCCCCTTTCACCGAGAGGCCGAAGACTGCATCGGCGCCCTCCATCGCCTCCTCGAGGGTGCGCGCCTTGGTGTCGGCGGCGTGGGCCGCCTTCCACTGGTTCATACCCTCCGTGCGGCTCCGATAGACCACCCCTTTGGTGTCGCACAGGATGACGTTGTTGGGCCTCAAGCCGAGCGCCTTCAGGAGCTCGACCGAGGCAATGCCCGCGGCGCCAGCCCCGTTCACCACCAGCTTCGTGTCCGCGATCTCGCGTCCGGTCAGGTGCAAGGCGTTGATGAGACCCGCGGCGGCGATGATGGCCGTGCCATGCTGGTCGTCGTGGAAGACGGGGATGTCCATCAGCTCGCGCAGGCGCTCCTCGATGATGAAGCATTCCGGCGCCTTGATGTCCTCCAGGTTCACCCCGCCGAAGGTGGGCGCGAGGTAGCGCACGCAGTTGATGAAGGCATCTGCGTCCTCGGTGCCGACCTCCAGGTCGAAGGCGTCGATGTCGGCGAAGCGCTTGAACAGCACCGCCTTGCCTTCCATGACCGGCTTCGACGCCATGGCGCCGCGGTTTCCGAGGCCGAGGATGGCCGTGCCGTTCGAAATCACCGCCACCAGGTTGCCCTTGGCCGTGTAATCGAAGGCGCAGGCCGGGTTCTCGGCGATGGCGAGCACCGGCACGGCGACTCCGGGCGAGTAGGCGAGCGAGAGGTCGCGCTGCGTCGCCATGGGCTTCGTCGCTACCACTTCGAGCTTCCCCGGCCTGCCATGGGCATGAAACTGCAAAGCTTCCTGCTCGGTGAAGGTGGGACGGGGCCGACGGGAGGAGCGCGGGTTTTTCATGGGACGGGCGTTTCCAGACGTGTCGCTGTGGTGCCTTGGCGGGAGATCGACCTTAAGACACGCAAAGCGAACCGCTCAAGGGCGGGTTGTCCACGCCGACCACAGGGGGAGCGGGTGAAAGACCTTCCTTCCTTTGCTAGGGTCCCCCAATGAACATGGATGCCGCCCGCACCATCCGGATAGAGGAGGCTGAACGCCTCGCCCCCGAGCACGGCCGCACGACGCCGATGATGGCGCAGTATCTTGCCATCAAGGCCGCCCATTCCGATTGCCTGCTGTTCTACCGGATGGGCGACTTCTACGAGCTCTTCTTCGAAGATGCGGAGGTGGCAAGCCGCGCCCTCGGTATCGTGCTGACGAAGCGCGGCAGGCACCAGGGCGCGGACATCCCCATGTGCGGCGTTCCGGTGGAGCGCGCCGACGACTATCTGCAGCGCCTCATCGCGCAAGGCTACCGCGTCGCCGTCTGCGAGCAGGCGGAGGACCCGGCGGAAGCAAAGAAGCGCGGCGCCAAGAGCGTCGTGCGCCGCGAAGTCGTGCGCATCGTTACGCCCGGCACCATCACCGAAGACCAGCTGCTTGAACCAAGACAGGCCAACATCCTGCTCGCCGTCGCCCGCCGCCGCGCATCCGACGCAGGCTGGCTGTATGGGCTTGCGGCGCTCGACATCTCCACGGGCCGCTTCACCCTTTCCCAAACAGATGGCTTGAGCCTCGCCGCAGAGATCGCCCGGCTCGAACCGCGCGAGATCGTCGTGCCGGACCTCGTGCACGACGATCCGGAGCTGCGCCCCCTCTGGCGGGAGGTTCATGCCGCCATTGTGCCGATCGCCCGTGAGGGGCTCGACGCCGCGTCGGCCGAGCGGCGGCTGTGCGATTTCTTCGGCGTTGCCACACTCGACAGCTTCGGCGCCTTCGCGCCTGTGGAGCTTGCCGCCGCTGGAGCAGCCCTCCTCTATGTGGAGCGCACGCAACTGGGACAGCGCCCGGCGCTTCAGCCGCCGCGCCGCGAAGAGGCGAGCGGCCTTGTGGCCATCGATGCAGCGACCCGCGCCAATCTCGAGCTCACGAGGACGCTGTCCGGCGACCGGACCGGGAGCTTGCTTGCCACGATCGACCGCACTGTGACCCCCGGGGGGGCGCGACTCCTGGCGGAACGCCTTTCCGGACCCCTCACCAGCGTCTCCGCGATCCGGCGCCGTCAGGAGGCGGTCGCCTTCCTGGTCGACGGCGAGGAACTCCGCCAGGAGCTCCGAAAGATCCTCCGCTCGGCGCCCGATCTCGCCCGTGCCCTCTCCCGCCTCAACCTCGACCGCGGCGGCCCGCGGGACCTCGCCTGTGTGAGGGATGGGCTCGACGCGGCGCGCCGGATCGCTGCCTTGCTCGCCCTCGTCGATGACCTGCCGGAAGAGTTGGCACAGGCTGCCGACGCGCTGCAGGCGCCTGACGGATCTCTCCCCGACCAACTCGCCGCGGTGCTCGCGGACGAGCTTCCGCTCAACAAGCGCGACGGCGGCTTCGTGCGCAGCGGTTATCTTCCGGCGCTCGATGAGGCGCGCGAGCTGCAGCAGGATTCCCGCCGCTTCATCGCGGCGTTGCAGGCGCGCTACGCTGCTGAGACGGGTTGCCGGACGCTGCGCATCAAGCACAACCACGTGCTTGGCTATTTCGTGGAGGTGCCGCAAGCGGTCGGCGAGGATTTCCTGCGCGGCTCCCACAAGGACACCTTCATCCACCGCCAGACCATGGCCGACGCCATGCGTTTCTCGACAGCGGAGCTGGCGGAGCTTCAGTCGCGCATCGTCTCGGCGGCGGATCAAGCGCTCCGCCTGGAGCTCGCCCTCTTCGATGAGCTCGCGGAACAGGTTCGCAAGGCGTCGGAGGCGATCGCGGCGGCCACCGCCGCGCTCGCGGTGATCGACGTGACGGCGGCGCTCGCAGACCTTGCCGCCGACCGCGGATGGACCCGGCCCAAGGTCGACGCGAGCCTCGCGTTCCGGATCGTCGGCGGTCGCCACCCCGTCGTGGAGGAGGCGCTGAAGAGGGACGGCCGGCCCTTCATCGCCAATGACGGCGACCTGTCGGGGGACGCCAACGCGCTGGAGGGCGGGCGCATTTCTCTCGTCACCGGACCGAACATGGGCGGCAAGTCGACTTATCTGCGCCAGACCGCGTTGATCGCGGTGTTGGCCCAGATGGGCTCCTTCGTACCGGCACGCGAGGCGCATCTTGGCGTGATCGACCGCCTCTTCTCCCGCGTCGGCGCTGCCGACGATCTCGCGCGCGGGCGCTCCACCTTCATGGTCGAGATGGTGGAGACGGCGGCAATCCTGAACCAGGCCACGGTGCGCTCGCTCGTCATCCTGGACGAGATCGGACGCGGCACCGCCACCTTCGACGGGCTATCGATCGCCTGGGCGACCATCGAACATCTCCACGACGTCAATCGTTGCCGGACGCTGTTCGCAACCCACTTCCACGAGCTGACCGCCCTCTCCGAACGCCTGCCGCGCCTGTCCAATGCGACGCTCAAGGTCGCGGAATGGGACGGCGAGGTGGTCTTCCTGCACGAGGTCGTGCCTGGCGCCGCCGACCGCTCCTATGGCCTCCAGGTGGCACGCCTTGCCGGTCTCCCCTCCTCTGTGATCGAGCGTGCCAAGACCATTCTCGCCGAGCTCGAGCGCTCCGACCGGGAGCGGCCGAAGCAGGCCCTCGTGGATGACCTGCCGCTGTTCGCGGCACTCGCCGCGCAACCGGCGCCAGCGGCGAAGCCCGATGCGTTGCGCGAAATCCTCGCCACTCTCGATCCCGACGAAATGACCCCACGCGAGGCTCTGGAGGCGCTCTATCGTCTCAAGGCAGCGGCGCGGCAGAAGCCATGAGCCTTCACGTCGGAGCCGCGGCCATCGGCGGCAGCAGCACCGTGACGCGTGTCCCAGGTGCCGCGTCCTCCCATGTAAGGGTCGCCCCGATCTGGCGGGCGAGCATCTCCGCCAAGCTCCGGCCGAAAGCCTCGGCCGGCATCTCCTGGCCCATGCCGACCCCATCGTCCTCGACGATGATCCGGCCGCCCTCGGCACGTCGCTCGGTGGCGACGGTGAGCCGGCCCTTGCGGCCCCTGGGGAAAGCGTGGCGGAGGGCGTTCGTCAGAAGCTCGTTGAGGAGAAGGGCGAGCGGCGCCGCCTTGGCGAGTGGCGTCTCAAGGGGCGCCAGCACCAGCTTGAGGTCGATCTGGCCGGGCGTCGTTCCGGCCATGAGGTCCCCGGCGATGTCGGTGATGAAAGCCGTCACGTCGAAGGTGCTCCGCTCCCCTTCGGCGTACATCAGCCGATGGACGGCCGCGAGCGCGCCCACCCGCTCGGCCATGTCCAGAAGCGCCTGCCGCACCGCCTTGCTGCGCACCCTGCGCGCCTTGAGGAGCATGAGGGAGGAGACGGTCTGCAGGTTGTTCTTCACCCGGTGGTCGACCTCATGCAGAAGCTGCGTTTTTTCCGCCAGGGCCGCCTCGAGTTCGCTGATGCGCGTCCGGTTCGCCTCCACGTCCCGGCGGGCCGCTGCCTGGCGGACGGAGCCCCGCTCCGCCACCGCCAGGAAGAAATGTCTCAGCCGGCCAGCGTCGTCGTGAACGGCGCTGAGTGAAACGCGGCTACGGACCGTGCTGCCGTCCTTGAGACGAAGGTCGAGATCCACCTCGGCGCCTCGGCCCTCCGCCATGGCTCGGTCGAGGCGGGCGGCGGCCGCCCCGCCGCCCGCGAGGAGGAGGCCGACACTGCCGCCCAGGACCTCGCCGCGGTCGTAACCGGTGAGGCCCAAGAAGGCGTCGTTAACGAAGACGATCGGCTGTCCGTCCTGTCGAGCGTCCGCGAGCAGCATCGGCAAGCGCGCCGCTCGAAAAGCCGACATGAACGCCTCGCCGAGGCCGTTGTCGGCAAGGCGCCCAGGTGCCGGCCGGGGTGCACTCAATGTCTTCGGCATCGCCGCCTACCGAGAACGCTCACCAGGACTGTGAGCGGCGTGCAGATGACCATCGTCTCACTCCTCGAGACTCGACGGAAGATTGCGTCCCCTGTTTTCCCCTACTGTTGTCGGCGGGATCGAACCTAGTCGTGCACAATCTCTTACTGCATCCCATGCTGCAGCGCAGCGAAAGACAAGTCCTTTGCTCGCCGTTACGTTCCATCATTGACACCTGACGAGCGGCGCGTCCCCGCCCGTCCTTGTTCAGCCGCCGCGGCCACGCTAACGTCGACCGGGCGGGGGACAGTTTAGGATGGTGACGCGCGTCGCAACCGTCGCCTTCGAAGGCATTGAGGCGCGCGCCGTCGACGTGCAGGTTCAAATCGCCTCGGGCAACGTCGCCTTCATGGTCGTCGGCCTGCCCGACAAGGCGGTGGCTGAATCGCGCGAGCGGGTCCGCTCGGCGCTGATCGCTTCTGGGCTTGCCCTGCCGGCCAAGCGCATCACGGTCAATCTCGCTCCCGCCGATCTTCCCAAGGAGGGCAGCCATTACGACCTGCCCATCGCGCTTGGCATCATGGCCGCCATGGGAGCGCTGCCGGCCGACGCGCTCGAGAGCTTCACGGTCCTTGGCGAACTCGCCCTCGACGGGTCGATCAGCGCGGTTGCCGGCGTCCTGCCTGCGGCGATCGCCGCCAACGCCCGCGGCCATGGGCTGATCTGCCCCGCCGCCTGCGGGCCGGAGGCCGCATGGGCTTCGGAAGGGGTCGAGGTGCTGGCGCCGCGCTCCCTCATCCAGCTCTCCAACCACTTCAAAGGTGTGCAGGTGATGGCGCGGCCGGAACCGGCCGTCGCAACGGTGGATGACACGCTTCCGGACCTCAAGGACATCAAGGGCCAGGAGAGTGCCAAACGCGCGCTCGAGATTGCCGCGGCGGGCGGGCACAACCTCCTGATGAACGGTCCGCCGGGGGCCGGCAAATCGATGCTGGCCCAGCGTCTGCCGTCGATCTTGCCGCCGCTTTCGCCCCGGGAGCTCCTCGAGGTCTCGATGATCCAGTCGGTGGCGGGGACGCTCGCCAATGGCGCGCTCTCCAATCGCCGGCCCTTCCGCGCGCCCCACCATTCCGCCTCCATGGCGGCCCTCGTGGGAGGCGGCCTCAACGCGCGCCCCGGCGAGGTTTCCCTTGCCCATTGCGGCGTTCTCTTCCTCGACGAGTTGCCGGAATTCCAGCCCCAGGCGCTCGACAGCCTGCGCCAGCCGCTTGAAGCAGGCGAGGTGGTGATCGCCCGCGCCAACCACCGCGTCACCTACCCGGCCCGTTTCCAGCTCGTCGCTGCCATGAATCCCTGCCGCTGCGGCCAGGCGACGGAGCCGGGCTTCGCCTGCCGCCGTCAGCCCAACGAGCGCTGCATCGCCCAGTACCAGGCGCGCCTCTCCGGCCCGCTGCTCGACCGCATCGACCTCATGATCGAGGTTCCGGCGGTGACCGCCGCCGATCTCATCCTGCCGCCTCCGGCGGAGGGGTCGGCGGAGGTGGCGGCGCGCGTCGCCGCCGCGCGCGCCCGGCAAGCGAAGCGCTATGCAGTCCTCGGCATCGAGGGAATCTCGACCAATGCGGCCTGCCCGGCGCCCTTGATCGAGGAGATGGCACGGCCTGACCCGGAGGGGACCGCCCTCCTTCGGGAGGCCGCCGACGCCATGCGGCTCACGGCCCGCGGCTTCCACCGGGTGCTCAAGGTCGCCCGGACCCTTGCCGACCTCGACGGCGAGGACAGGGTGCGCCGGCGCCATCTGGCCGAGGCGCTCTCCTATCGCTCCCATACCGACCGCCGGCCCATCCTGGCCTGAGCGGCTGACCATGCATCATTCAAATGCAAGCCTTTGTGTTGGGGAACGGCAAACCACCTTTCCGAACCGGTTTTTCAGGAGGCTCCGCCATGATGGCGCTGCGACGGAGCGCGACAACGCATGGAGCTGGCGGACCTCATCATCGGCGCGGTCATGGGTGCGGCGGGGCTGGGGCTCGCCCTGTCGCTGGGCTGGGCAACGGGTCTCAAGCGGCGCGTCGCTGTGCTCGAAAGCGAGGCCGAACGTCTGCAAGACCAGATCTGGCGACTCTCGGAAAGCGAGGAGCGCTATCGGAGCCTCATCGACGCCCAGCGCGACCCGATCGTCCAGCGCAACGAGAACGGCCGCATCACCTTCGCCAATGCCCGTTTCGCAGAACTCGTGGGCCGCCCGGTCGAAGAGCTCATCGGGTCGACGGATGGGCCATGGGTCTGTGAGAGCGGACCGGCACGCCTGTCCGAAGACGGGGCGCGGATCCTGGAGGAGGCCGTCGAGACGCCCTCAGGCCGGCGTTGGATTTCCTGGGTTGAAACGACGGTGCTCGGAAGAAACGGCGCCCCGGAGCTGGTGCGCGCCGGACGCGACATCACGGAGCGCGTGACGTCGCAACGCATCCTTGAAGAGGCGCGCGCCCGTGCCGAGGCGGCGAGCGAGGCAAAGTCCCGCTTTCTTGCCACCGTGAGCCACGAATTCCGCACGCCTCTGAACGGCATCCTTGGCATGGCAGAGCTTCTGCTCGACACGGATCCCACGCCCGAGCAGGCCACCTATGTCCGGGCCGTCAAAACGTCCGGCGAAGCGCTTCTGTCCCTCATCGACGAGATCTTGGATTTCTCCAAGATCGAGGCCGGACGCCTTGACCTTGCGGTCGAGCCCTTCGACATGCCTGCCCTGATCGAGGGCGTCGTCGAGCTCCTTGCTCCCCGGGCCCAGGGCAAGGGCATCGAGATTGCGGCCTTCATCGGCCGCAACGTCCCGACCCAGGTGATCGGCGATGCAGACCGCCTGCGCCAGGTTCTGGTGAACCTTGCCGGCAACGCCGTGAAGTTCACCGAACGAGGCGGCGTCGGCGTTCAGGTCGAGCGTGCCGCAGACGGCCGGATCGTCTTCAGCATTGCCGATACCGGGCCCGGAATTGCCGCGGACCGCCTGCCGGTGCTGTTTCGTGAGTTCGAGCAAGGCGACGACAGCCCGGGGCGGGCTCATGGGGGCGTTGGGCTCGGGCTCGCGATCACGCGGCGGATCATTGATGGCATGGGCGGCTCCATCGAGGTCGACAGCGTGCCCGGCGTCGGCTCCACCTTCCGGGTGCTCCTGCCGCTGCCCGCGGTCGAGCAGCCCCTGGAGACGGCCATTCCCTTCCGGGGCAAGCGCACCCTCATCCTTGCCCGCTCGCCCTTCGAAGCGCCCTTCCTCGCCCGCCGCTTGATGGAAGCGGGCGCCGAGGCGAGGGTGGTGGACACGCCAGAGGCAGCGCTCAAGGCGTTGGACGAGGCGGCACCCTTCGAGGCTCTCATCGTCGACCGCGCCTTTGACGACGAGGTCGTCCGCGATGTGGCGGAGCGCTCGCGTCGGGCCGGCGTTCGGCGGCGGCTCATTCTTCTGTCGCCCTTCGACCGGCGCGACTTCGGCTCTCCCGCCGACGCCGGGTTCAACGGATATCTCGTGAAGCCGGTGCGCGCGGCCTCCCTCTTCCGGCAGCTTCTCGATCCCGCCTTCGGGCCGGGCACGCCCCTCCCTGAGGAGCCGCGGCCCTTCGCTGGCCTGCGCCCCATGGGCTTCACGGTGCGCGTCCTCGTGGCGGAAGACAACGAGATCAACGCCCTCCTGGCGCTGAAGGGCCTCGAGAAGCTCGGCGCGAACGCCGATTGGGCGAGGGACGGCCAGGAGGCGGCCATGTTCGCCGAAGAGGCCCTGACCGGAAGCCGTCCGCCCTATGATCTCATCCTGATGGACATCCGCATGCCGGGGATGGACGGGATCGAGGCGACGCGGCGGATCCGCGCAAAGGAACAAGCGCTCGGCGTGTCACGCACGAGGATCGTGGCGCTCACCGCCAATGTTCGGCGGGAGGACGAGGCCGCGACCCAGCAGTCCGCCTTCGACGGATTCTTGGCCAAGCCGATCGACTTCGACGCCTTGGCGAGCCTCGTCGACGCTTCTGCGCCGCGCCTTGCCCGAGCGTCTTAGAAGCGTCCTCGACCTGCGCCGTGAGCACGCCGTCATATTCGCAATCCCTTTGTCATAAATCTGTCGGAACGTTATGTTGAAGCTGTGAACGGCGGTGGGCCTTGAAGCCCGCTGGGCGAGGGTCGCATGACGATATCGAGGGGCATCGGCTCGATGCCCGAGAGGGGGACGGTCGCGGGCCGGCGACCTCAGGCCTTCGGGCTGTTGCGGCCTCTGCAGAGGGCCGGATCGCCCGTCAAGCTCTTTCCAGGTCTCGTCCCGCGCGGCGGGCCTGTGGTGCGGACCGAAGGCCTCGATCCTGTCCTCGGCCGCATGGGCTCCCTTGAGGTACGCCTTGCCACCACGGCGAAGGAGATCCGGCGTGCCCAACGGCTCCGCTTCAAGGTCTTCTATGGGGAAATGTCGGCGGCGCCGAATGCCGCATCGCTGTTCTCGCGCCGGGACATCGATGAATACGACGGGATCTGCGACCACCTGCTCGTCCTCGACCACGCCGCCAAACCGAGGCCGTTCCGCAAGCCGAAGCCCCAGGTGGTCGGCACCTACCGCCTCCTGCGTCAGGAGGTGGCGGACCGCCATTTCGGCTTCTACACCGCGGGCGAATACGACATCGCTCCCCTGTTGGAGGCTCACCCGCAGCTCCGCTTCCTGGAACTCGGCCGCTCCTGTGTGCTTGCGCCCTACCGGAACAAACGCACGGTCGAACTCCTCTGGCACGGCATCTGGACCTATGTCCTGCACCATCGCATCGACGTGATGATCGGCTGCGCGAGTCTCGAGGGGACCGATCCTGCCAAGCTCGCCCTGCCGCTCAGCTTCCTCTACCACTATGCCCGCGCCGAGGGCGTATGGGCGGCCCGCGCCCTCGACAGGCGCTATGTGCCGATGGACCTCATGAGCCGCGAGGCGGTGGATCCCAAGGCAGCGCTTCGCGAGCTGCCGCCGTTGATCAAGGGCTATTTGCGCCTTGGAGCAACCTTTGGGGACGGGGCGGTCATTGATCGGCAGTTCGGGACGACGGACGTCCTCGTGATCCTGCCGGTGTCCGCCATTAACCGCCGCTACATCGAGTTCTTCGGGCCGACCGCGGAACGCCATGCCGCCTGATCGGCCACAGGCCCCTCGCCGGCGGCGCGGAGCGCCGCAAGGCCTTCGCGGTAGGTCGGGAAGCGCAAAATGACGCCGAGTTCCTCCTTGATCCGGCGGTTCGCGACGCGCTTGCACTCGCCATAGAAGCTCGCCGCCATCGGCGGAAGCCGCACGTCTTCAAAAGGGAGCTCCGGCGGCGGTTCAACTCCGGCAAGATGGGCGGCGTAAGCAACCACGTCCTGGGGCGGCGCCGGCTCGTCGTCCGCGAGGTTGTAGATGGCGCCCGCGTTCGGGCGCGCGATCGAGGCCATGAGGACGGCCGCGATGTCGTCCACATGGATGCGGTTGAACACCTGCCCGGGCTTGACGATGCGCTTTGCCGTACCGCTGGCAAGCTGGGCCAAGGCGTTCCGCTGCGGCCCGTAGATGCCGGCCAGCCGAAAGACATGCACGGGCTTGCCGGATCGCCGCCCGAGATCGAGCCAAGCCCTTTCAGCGGCAAGTCGCTCCTTGGAGCGCCAATTGCGGGGGCGCGGCTCTGTCGCCTCGTCGACCCAGCCGCCGTCGGCATCGCCATAGACCCCCACCGTCGAAAGATAACCAATCCAGCTCAAACGCGGCGCTGCCGCGATGTCAGCCCCGTGGCAGACGAGCGCCGGGTCACCCCCTGCATCCGGCGGCACCGACACGAGAAGGGCGTCGCTCTCCCGCAAGCGCTCGGCAACGGCGCGGGAGGGTGCGCTGCCGTCGAACACGATGCCCTCTATTCCCTTGTCGGCGAGCGGCCCTCTGCGCTCGGCCGAGGTGACCGTCCCGACAACGCGCTCGAAGCGCTGGTGAAAGCGCAAGACGAAGTGCAGGGCGCTGTATCCCAAGCCGAAGACGAAGAGGTTCATGGGGCCTCCGCGGCGATGTCGAGGGCACGGCCCCATTCGGCACGCACATCGGGATCGGATTCGGCCTTTGCCCGCGTCGCGGCAAGCGCCGCCACCCTGCCGGACGGCAAGAGCCTTGCCGCTGCCCAGACCGCCATTGCCCGCACCAGGGGCGAAGCGTCGTCGAGCAGCCGGATCGCCTCTTCCGCGAGCGCGGGGTCGCCGGAATTGCCGATGGCGATGAGCACGTTGCGGATGAAGCGGGCGCGGCCCGTGCGCTTGATGGGCGTCCCTGCAAAGCGGGCGCGGAAAGCCGCTTCATCAAGGCGGGCAAGCTCGGCGAGCGGCGGCGCTGCGAATTCGCTGCGCTGAACGAGGCGAATCTCTCTCCCGGTCCGCGCGAACTTGTTCCACGGGCAGACCGCGAGGCAATCGTCGCAGCCGAAGATGCGATTGCCCATCTTCTCGCGCAGCTCCGGCGCGATATGGCCCTTGTGCTCGATGGTGAGGTAGGAGATGCAGCGTCGGCTATCGAGCTGATAGGGCGCCGGAAAGGCGTCGGTCGGACAAGCCGCTAGACAGCGTCGGCAGGAGCCGCAGCGGTCGGGCTCCGGACCGTCGGGGGGCAGTTCGGCCGTGGTGAAGATCGCGGCCAGAAACAGCCAATTGCCGAATTCGCGCGAGACGAGGACGGTGTGCTTGCCTTGCCAGCCGATCCCGGCGGCAGCGGCGAGCGGCTTCTCCATCACCGGCGCGGTGTCGACGAAGACCTTGACGTCCGCCCCGCTCCGCGCCGCAAGGAAGCCGGCAAGCTCCTTCAGCTTGCCCTTGATCACGTCGTGATAATCGCGCGAGCGGGCATAGACGGAAATGGTGCCGCAGTCGGGCCGGGAGAGACTTTCGAGCGGATCACCATCCGGGCCGTAATTGACGCCGAGCAGGAGGATGCTCCTGGTGTCGGGCCACAGGCGGCGCGGGTCGGCCCGGCGCTCCCGTGTCTCCTCCATCCATCCCATGGAGGCGTGGCGACCCGCGTCCAGCCACGCGTCGAGGCGCGCTCTCGCCAGGGGAATGGCGTCGGGCGCCGCAACGCGCATCACGTCGAAGCCGAGCATCCGCGCCCGGTCGGCGAGAGCGGCTTTCAGGGCCGCTCCGGTCAGAAATCGAGGTCCGCGTAGTGGCGGGCGGGCGTCATTCCCGGGGCGCGGTCCGCCAGAAGCGCGCGGAAGGACGGTCGGGATTTCACCCGCGCGTACCATTGCTTCGCCGCTTCGTTCTCGTCCCATGGCACGTCGCCAAGATAATCCACGCAGGACAAATGGGCGGCTGCCGCCAAATCGGCATAGGTCAGATCGTCGCCTGCGAGCCAATTCCGCGTTGCTGCCAGATAGCCGATATAGCGCAAATGGTAGCGCACATTCGTGCGCGCCGCGCGGATGGCGCTCATGTCCGGCGGGCCCCCGCCTTCGGCCGGGCTCATGAAACGCTTATGGATCTTCTCGATGACGAGATAGGCCGTGACCTCGTCGTTGAGCTTGCGCAGGAACCAGTCCACCAGGCGCCGCACTTCGACCCGCGCCGCCATGTCCGCCGGCAAGAGGCGGCGCGCTCCGCCAAGCCCTCGGCTCTCGTCGAGATGCTCGGCAATGACGGAGGCGCCCGGGATGACGAGGCCGTCGATGACGAGCACGGGCGTCGTTCCCGCTGGGTTCATCCGCAGGAAATCGCTGCGCCTCTCCCAAGGCTTCTCCTCCTCGAGTTGGGGCTCAAGGCCCATTTCGCTCATCACGAGGCGGACGAAGCGCGAATCCGGACAAAAGGAATAGTGGTAAAGGATCGCCATCTTCCGGGCTGTGAAAGGACCGCAGGCCGGCTGGGCCGCCGCGACGGACGCCGTCCGGCTATAAGGCGGGAGCAACGTTAATGGGCAGTAACCGTCGGGGAATCTCCTGATGCTGCAATGGCGCCAAGCCCTCCGGGCGGCTATGAGCGCAGGCGGCGCGATTCGAGCGTCGCCGCAGTAATCCTTCGTCACCGACGCCTGGGGGGCTGTGTCAGTGGATTCTGATGCGATCATAAAAGCCCTGCTGCTGGGGCTTGTGGAGGGCGGGACGGAATTCATCCCCGTCTCCTCCACCGGCCACCTCCTGCTCCTCCAGCATTTCTTCGGCCTGGAGGGCGAGAGCAACAAGACCTTCGCCATTCTCATCCAGTTCGGCGCTATTCTCGCCGTCCTGTCGGTCTATTTCACAAGGCTCTGGAAAATTGCGCTCGCGCTTCCAACCAATCCTGAGGCGCGGCGCTTCGTGTTGGGCGTGCTCCTGGCCTTCCTGCCGGCGGTCGTGATCGGCGTGCTGGCGCGTGACTTCATCAAGGCCGCTCTCTTCAACCCTTTCCTCGTCTGCTGCATGCTCGTCTCCGGTGGGGTCGTCCTCGTCGTGCTCGACGGGCTCCGCTGGGAGCAGAAGCATCACGATGCGACCCGCTTTCCGTTGCCCATGTATCTGAAGATCGGCCTCTTCCAATGCGTCGCGATGATCCCTGGCGTGTCCCGTTCGGGCGCGACCATCGTCGGGGCCATGCTCATGGGTGCCGACAAGCGCGCGGCCGCCGAATTCTCCTTCTTTCTTGCCATCCCGACTATGGCCGGCGCCTTCGCCTACGAGCTCCTGAAGAGCTACAAGTCCCTCTCCTTCAACGACGGCGCCATGATCGCGGTCGGATTCATAGCCGCCTTCCTCTCGGGGCTCGTTGTCGTGCGCACCCTCCTCGCCTATGTGGCGCGGCGGGGCTTCGCCCTGTTCGGCTGGTGGCGGATCATCGTTGGTGCAGCGGGACTTGCCGGGCTCCTGGTCTATGGCTGAGATCGACAGCGACTTGGCATCGACGCGGCGAGAGGATCGCCGCAACGTCCTGATCCTGCTCGCAGTGGTCGCTGGCACGATCGGACTCGCCCATTTCTTGCCGGCCGCGCCATCCCGGCCCCCATCGACCCAGTCGCTCGGCGACCGTGACCCAGCCTGTCTTGAATGGTCCGACGGCTGCGTCGTCTGCATGCGGACGGCCCACGGCCCGGCCTGCTCAATGCCCGGAATTGCCTGCACCCGTGGCTCGGAGCAATGCCTGCGACGAGGCGGATGACCCGGGAACGGCGATCACGGGGCAGGCGTCTTCGGCTCGAAGCGACAGAGGTCGCGAATGAGGCAGCGGTAGCATTCGGGCTTGCGCGCCTTGCACACATAGCGTCCGTGCAGAATGAGCCAGTGATGGGCGTTCAGTTTGAACCTGTCGGGCACAAGGCGCTCGAGAGCCTCTTGGGTTTCAAGAGGGGTCTTCGTCACGACCAAAGGGATCCTGTTCGCCACCCGGAAGATGTGGGTGTCGACCGCGATGCGCGGCTGGCCGAAGGCGATGTTGGCGACGACGCTGGCGCTCTTGCGCCCGACTCCGGGCAGGGTCTCGAGAACCTCGACCGACGCCGGCACTTCGCCCCCGCACTCCTCCACGAGCCGCCGGGAGAGGGCGATGATGTTCCGCGCCTTCGTGTTGAAGAAATTCAGGGTCTTGATGCGCTCGCGCAAGCCGTCCTCGCCGAGGGTCAGCATCTTCTCAGGCGTGTCGGCGATGGCAAACAGAGACCGGGTCGCCTTGTTTACCCCGGCGTCGGTCGATTGAGCGGACAGCACGACCGCAACGAGCAGGGTGTAGGCGTTCGTATGCTCAAGCTCGCCTTGGGGTGCAGGATTGGCCGCCTCGAAACGGCGGAAGACCTCAGCGAGGGTAGCAGCGTCGACCGGCACCGGCGCGAGCGTATCGCTGGTCGTTTCAGCGCGTCTCGTCGGCGGGGCCGGCGAGTCAAGCAAGGTGGCCTTGCGGGTAGCAGGCTTCCGGGAGGGCATCGGCGCGTTATATTCGATGCATGCAGAGCGGCAAGGCTTCCCCCGGGCCCGCCGATCGAACCCTCTTCGCGGCGGTGATCGAACCCCATCGATCGCTTGATCGACGCGGGCTCCGGATCGTCATGACCTTGTGCTGCCTTGCCACCATCGTGGCGAGCGCGCCCTTCGTCGTGCTTGGGGCCTGGCCCGTGGCGGGCATCTTCGGCATCGATCTCCTGGCCCTCTATGTCGCCCTGCGCATCAATCTGCGCGCGGGCCGCTCCTTCGAGGAGATCGTGCTGACGCCGATCGAGCTCCTCTTCCGCCGCGTGGGTCATCAGGGGGAGACGCGCGAGTGGCGTCTCAACCCTCTCTGGACCCGCCTCGACCGTCAGGTCGACGAGGAGTTCGGCCTCTTGCGTCTTGATCTTGTCTCGCGCGGCGAGCGCATCGTCATCGCCGGGGCCCTGTCGCCACCCGAGCGCGAGAGCTTTGCGGACGCGTTGAGCAAAGCCCTGGCCGAGGCGAAGAGAGGGTGTTGAGTCCAATTGCTTGCGCCTCCGGGAGGCAAGCCGCAGGAATCGGGTGTTGCCCGCGCGCCCGGGTCGATAGAATCGGCGATCGGCATGTAATTGTCGATGCCGACATCGGGTGTTGCCCGCGCGCCCGGGTCGATAGGGTTGCCCGAAGAGGACGGACCGATGCTTGATACCCTTCACCCTCTCGCACCCCTATCCGAACCGCTCGGATGCCCCGAGAGCCCCGCCGCCGACTATGAGCGCGTGCGCCGGATCATCGCTTTCATTTCGGAACGCTGGCGCCAACAGCCTACGCTCGAGGCCATTGCGGACCATGTGGGATTGTCGACCACCCATGTGCATCACCTCTTCCGGCGGTGGTGCGGTCTCACTCCGAAGGCCTTTCTCCAGGCGATCACCCTCGACCATGCGAGGACGCTCCTTGCGCAGTCCGCGAGCGTCCTCGAGACGGCCTATGAAGTGGGCCTCTCCGGTCCCGGCCGCCTCCACGATCTTTTCGTGACCCACGAGGCGATGACTCCCGGGGAGTACAAGGCCGGCGCCGCCGGCCTTGCCATGGCCTACGGCTTCCATCCCTCGCCCTTCGGCGAGGCGATCGTGGTGGCGACCGAGCGGGGGTTGGCGGGGCTCGGCTTCGTCGACGACGGGGACCGCGACGGCGCCTTCGCCGACATGCAGCGGCGCTGGCCGAAGGCGCTGTATCGCCGGGACGATGCGGCCACGGCGCCGCTGGCGCACCGGATCTTCGATCCCTCACGCTGGTCTCCGGAGGAACCTCTGCGCATCGTCCTCATCGGCACCGATTTCGAGGTCCGCGTCTGGCGGACGCTCCTGCGCATCCCCTTCGGCCGGGCCACGACTTATTCCGACATCGCCTGCCGCCTCGGCCGGCCCTCTGCATCACGGGCCGTCGGCGCTGCCGTCGGCAAGAACCCGATTTCGTTTGTGGTGCCATGCCACAGGGTGCTCGGACGCTCCGGCGCCCTCACCGGCTACCACTGGGGATTGACGCGCAAGCGGGCCATCTTGGGCTGGGAGGCCGCAAGGCTCGCGGGCTGACCCGCCAAGACGCGCTCAGCGCACGAAATACGGGTCAAGCGGCTGTTGCGCCGGTTGGATGGGCGCGGGCGTGGGGCGCGACCGGGGACGGCGTTCGCCCGGCTGCGCCTCGGCAACAGGTGAGATCAGCCCGAGGCGGGCGGCAAGCATGACCGCGCGACCTTCCGTGTAGCGGGTATTGCAGAAGCCATGCACACCCTCCCGATGGTAGGAGCGGCACACGGTCTCACGCTCGGCCGAGAATCCCGCCTGCTCGGCGACGATCGGACGCAAGCTTTGAGGCGTCGCGCGATGCGCCAGCGCTTTGTAGTTCTCGCGCACGGCGCGGTCGGCGGCAGCCCGCGCCTGCTCGAGGTCGCGCGCCTTGGGGATCAGGCTGGCAGCATCCGGACCCCAAACTCCGAAGGGCTCCACGGCGCAGTCCGCCTCCTTGAACTCGCAGACGTCCTTGGGCGCGCTCACGAAGAGGCCGCCATCGAGCACGTCTGCGACCATGGGGCAGCCCGGAGCTTGGATCTCGTAGCGCGCGAGACCTTCGGGCTTCCCGAGCGCCGAGACCGGAACGGGCGCCCCGCCACCGATCTTGACGGAACAGGCTTCGGTCGGCCGGGAGATCTTCGAGCCGACGAGGGTGATCTGGGCCTTGAGCTCGTCCCGGCCAGTGCGTTCAAGCCTGATGGAGCCTTCCGCGCCGTTGAGGCGCAGGTCCCGGCCGAGCACCGTATCCTCTCCCGGCGGCCTCAACACGACGGGCCGCGGCGCGGGCGGCGCGCTCGGAGACATGGACCCGTCGGGCGGCAGCGCCGCCTCCTCGCCCATTCCCGGCGCAGGAGCCTGGTAAGGCTCGTTGTAGACAGGTCCCCGCGGCTGCATCGGCACTGGAGCCGGCGGGTAAACAGGCTGGGCGGGCCGGATGCCGAAGAGGCGCTCGAGGAACCCCTGAGCCGCGACGGGGCCGGAGCAAGCGGTGGCTACTCCGAGGGCAGCGGCAAAGACCGGAAGACGCGATGGTTTCATGGCGGCTGAATAAGCGGCCCTGCGGCCGCCAGTCCCCTTGTTTGGCCGTCCCTACCACAGGCCGCAACGCCGCGCGAAGGACGAACATGCCACAGCGCGTCCCTTCGTCATGGCGGCCGAGCCCTCGTGATGCGGAACCCTTGATCGAGGAATCCGGCCATCTCTGGGCGGGCGATCGCCTTGCGGCGCTTTGCCCCCCTTCTTATATCACCGCCGGCGCGGGGCTGAAGGACCGCCTCGACCGCTCGATCCGGTCAAGGTCCCGCTCAATCATTCGAATAGAAGCCATGGGCCGAGTCGCTGCGGGGCTCGGCGGTCTGCTTGGAAAGTGAGGGATCCCGCCATGGGTAAAGTCATTGGCATCGACCTCGGCACCACGAATTCATGCGTCGCCGTGATGGAAGGGACGCAGCCGAAGGTCATCGAGAACGCTGAAGGAACGCGCACGACCCCGTCCATCGTTGCCTTCACGGATGAGGGCGAGCGCCTCGTCGGCCAGCCGGCCAAGCGCCAGGCGGTCACGAACCCTGAGCGCACGTTCTTCGCCATCAAGCGGCTGATCGGGCGCACCTACGACGACCCGATGACCCAGAAGGACAAGAGCCTCGTCCCCTACAAGATCATTCGCGCTCCGAATGGGGATGCCTGGGTCGAGGCGGACGGCAAGCAATATTCCCCCTCGCAGATTTCGGCTTTCGTCCTCCAGAAGATGAAGGAGACGGCGGAGGCGTATCTCGGTCAGCCGGTGACCCAGGCCGTCATCACCGTCCCGGCCTACTTCAACGACGCCCAGCGTCAGGCCACGAAGGACGCCGGCAAGATCGCCGGCCTTGAGGTGCTGCGCATCATCAACGAGCCGACGGCGGCGGCGCTGGCCTACGGGCTCGACAAGAAGAAATCCGGTACGATTGCGGTCTACGACCTCGGCGGCGGCACCTTCGACATCTCGATCCTCGAGATCGGTGACGGCGTTTTTGAAGTGAAGTCGACGAACGGCGACACCTTCCTCGGCGGCGAGGACTTCGACATGCGCCTCGTCGAGTACCTGGCCTCCGAGTTCAAGAAGGAGCAGGGCATCGACCTGACGAAGGACAAGCTCGCCCTGCAGCGCCTGAAGGAAGCGGCCGAGAAGGCCAAGATCGAGCTGTCCTCGGCGACGCAGACCGAGATCAACCTGCCCTACATCACGGCCGACGCCTCCGGTCCGAAGCATCTGACCATGAAGCTCTCGCGCGCCAAGTTCGAGAGCTTGGTCGATGATCTGGTGCAGAGGACGATCGAGCCCTGCCGCAAGGCGCTGAAGGATGCCGGGCTATCGGCGGCCGAGATCGACGAGGTGGTGCTGGTCGGCGGCATGACCCGCATGCCGAAGATCCAGGAGGTCGTGAAGCAGTTCTTCGGCAAGGAGCCGCACAAGGGCGTCAACCCGGACGAGGTGGTCGCCATCGGCGCCGCCATCCAGGCGGGCGTCCTGCAGGGCGATGTCAAGGACGTGCTGCTCCTCGACGTGACCCCGCTGTCGCTGGGCATCGAGACGCTCGGCGGCGTGTTCACGCGCCTCATCGACCGCAACACGACGATTCCCACCAAGAAATCCCAGATCTTCTCCACGGCCGAGGACAATCAGCAGGCGGTGACGATCCGGGTGTTCCAGGGCGAGCGGGAGATGGCCGCGGACAACAAGCTGCTTGGCCAGTTCGACCTCATGGGCATCCCGCCGGCGCCGCGGGGCGTGCCGCAGATCGAGGTGACCTTCGACATCGACGCCAACGGCATCGTCAATGTCTCCGCGAAGGACAAGGCCACCGGCAAGGAGCAGGCGATCCGCATCCAGGCCTCGGGCGGCCTCTCGGAGGCTGACATCGAGCGCATGATCAAGGAAGCGGAGGCGCACGCCGCCGAGGACAAGAAGCGCCGCGAGCTTGTCGAGGCCAAGAACCAGGGCGAAGCCCTGATCCATGCGACCGAAAAGTCGCTGAAGGAGTATGGCGACAAGGTCTCGGCCTCCGACAAGCAGGCCGTGGAGACCGCGATCGACGCGCTGCGCACCGCGCTCTCCGGCGAGGACATCGAGGTCATCAAGGCCCGCACCACGGACCTGATGCAAGCGTCCATGAAGCTGGGCGAGGCCATGTACGCCGCCTCTCAAGCCTCCGGCCAAGGTGGCGAGGGAACCGGCGGCGGCGCCACGAACAGCAAGGACGACGTCATCGACGCCGACTTCCAGGAAGTCGATGACCAGGAGAAGAAGAAGCGGGCGTCGTCGTAAGAGCCCCTGCCAAGATCCCCGGGCCTGTCCCGGGGATCTCGTTTCGAGTCCATAGGCTCGAAAAAGGGACGGCCGGGATGGATGCCGCGAGTTCCGTCCTGGTCGAGGAGCCCTCAGGGGGAGTGGAGGACTGGCAGCGCCATGGCGAAGCGCGAAGGAGTTCTTCTCGCAATGGTCGCGGGAGCTGCCGCGCTGTGGGCGGCGAGCGCCGGCGCACAGGGCGTGCTGCCGGGCTCGGGCGAGAGCATGCCTTTGCCTCCCTCAGCCCGGACACCGTCTGCAGCCGAGCCTCGCCCGCAGCCGCAGAGGCGCGAGCCGGAGAAGAGGACGGAGCCGCGGAAAGAAGAGCCTCGGCGCGCCCAGCCGGCCGCAAAGCCGCAACAACAAGCGCCCGCTGCCGCGTCGCCGCCGGCCGCCGTCGCGCCGCCGAGCGCCAAGCCGACGCCTCAAATGGTGCGACGCAAGGAGCCGCTGACGCCTGAGCGAAACCGCCCGCCGGCTCGCCTCCTCATCGACTGCAAGGATGCCCCGCCGACCGCTGTGCTGACCTTGCCCGAGCCCCTGTCGCGCTGGGCGACGATCTACTGCACCAAACTCGGGCACATGTTCAGCACCAATGACCGCTACTTCTCGGCCTATCCGGGCACGGGTATCCGCGGCTCCATGACAGCGGCGGAGCTGACCGGCCGCAAGGGCGAGGTCGGCCACGCCGCGCACTTCACCAAGATCACCTACGAGAAGCTGACCGAAGAACAGGCCAAGCCGCTGAAAACCGGACTGACGCTCGAGGCGAGCAAGATCGTCGAAGGCGAAGAGCTGTTCAAGATCGACCTGACCACCGACACGGGCCAAACCTTCTCCCTGGTGGCTGTCGACCCGGCCAGCGACCCATTCTGGGTGATTCCGGTGGTTAACGGCCGGTTAAACAACCGCGGCTTTTATGTCGCAAGCCTCGATTACGTGAACAGCCACCTGCAATGATCGAAGACTCGGTGATGTCAAAGCGCGACTATTACGAGGTTCTAGGGGTCGCGAGGACGGCGAGCGAAGCGGAGATCAAGTCCGCCTTCCGCAAGCTCGCCATGAAGTATCACCCTGATCGCAATCAGGGCGACAAGGACGCCGAGCTCAAGTTCAAGGAAGTGAACGAGGCCTATCAGGTCCTCTCCGACAGCCAAAAGCGCGCCGCCTACGACCGGTTCGGCCATGCCGCTTTCGCCAATGGTGGCTCCTCCGCAGGGCCGGGCTTCGACGCCAACTTCTCCGACTTCATGTCGGATATCTTCGAGAACTTCTTCGGCGAAGGGCGCGCGCGCCGCGGCCCGGGGGGACGCGAGCGCGGCGCGGATCTGCGCTACAATCTCGAGATCACACTGGAAGAGGCGTTCCACGGCAAAGCGGCCACCATCAAGATCCCGACCGCGGTCACCTGTGAGGTCTGCGCCGGAACAGGGGCGAAGGCGGGCTCGAAGCCGCGACCGTGCCCGACCTGCGGCGGCTATGGCCGCGTGCGATCAGCGCAGGGCTTCTTCGCGATCGAGCGCACCTGCCCCAACTGCCACGGCCGCGGCGAAGTCATCGACGATCCCTGCCCGGGCTGCGGAGGCGCCGGCCGCGTCACCCGCGAGCGGACGCTGTCGGTCAACATCCCGGCCGGGGTGGAGGACGGAACCCGGATCCGCCTGGCGGGGGAAGGCGAGGCAGGCTTCCGCGGCGGGCCGGCAGGCGACCTCTACATCTTCCTCTCGATCAAGCCGCATCCCCTGTTCCAGCGCGATGCCGCCGATCTTTTCTGCCGCGTGCCGATTTCCATGGTGACGGCGGCGCTTGGCGGCGAGGTGATCGTGCCCACCCTCGACGGTTCAGACGCCAAGGTCAAAATCCCCGAAGGAACGCAATCGGGCAAACAGTTCCGCCTGAAGGGCAAGGGGATGCCCGTGCTCCGCTCGCGCAATGTGGGCGATCTCTACATCCAGGTGGTGGTGGAGACCCCGCAAAACCTGACCCGCCGGCAGCGCGAGCTCCTCCAGGAGTTCGAGCGCGAAAGCTCGGGCGCAACCCATCCCGAGAGCTCGGGGTTCTTTACCCGCGTCCGGGAGTTCTTGACGGGCTGAGGGGCTGCGCCATTCCTTGGGACATGGCCGGCACAGGAGCGACTTGGCCTTGACGAATGTCCACGAACGCTCAACAACGCTTAGCGTTTGCCGCGAAGGTTCCGATCGTGCTGCAATCCTTCCCCCGTCTCCAGTCGCGGAAAGGGCCTGCCGGCCTTGAGCGATTCGACGACGAAGCCCGTTTCCTTCGCTCCTGGCTCGAGCGCCCCCTCGTGACGGGCGCGGTGACGCCCTCAGGCAAGCTCCTCGCCCGCACCATGGCGTCCTATGTGGACCCGCGTGTTCCGGGTCCGGTCCTCGAGCTCGGACCCGGCACAGGGCCGGTGACGCAGGCCTTGATCCGGCGAGGGGTTGCCGAAGATCGACTGGTGCTGGTCGAGTACAATCCTGATTTCTGCAAGCTCCTCAAACGCCGCTTCCCGAAAGCCGCCATCGTGCAGGGCGACGCCTATGATCTCCGCGAGGCGCTGCGCGAGGTGCTTCGCGAGCCAGCGGCAGCCACGGTCTCGAGCCTGCCCCTCTTCACCAAGCCGATGGAAGTGCGCCTGAGCCTGTTGCAGGATGCGCATGATCTCATGCATCCTGGCGCCCCTTTCATCCAGTTCACCTATGCGGTTGTGCCGCCCCTGCCGACCCGGGGCGCCGATTATACGGCGAGCGGCTCGAACCGGGTCTGGCTGAACCTGCCCCCGGCCCGGGTGTGGGTGTATCGTCGGCGCGCCGGCTCTCCGAAGCGCGACAGGCCGAAGGGGCTCGATGCCGCCTCCCTCAGCGCAGGCGTCGATTCACCGAGCCGTACCTGAACCACCAGCGTCCGCTGCGCGGAGGACTCCGGCCATGCCTGCCAGCCATCGCGCGGGAGCGAGCCTGAACATCCGTGACCGCCTGATCGTCGCTCTCGACGTGCCCACGGTCGAGGAAGCACGGGCGCTGGCCGGAGCCTTGGGTGAGAGCGTCGGCTTTTACAAGATCGGTTATCAGCTCGCCTACGCCGGCGGCCTCGATTTCGCTCGTGAGCTCATCGGGGCCGGCAAGAAGGTCTTCCTCGATCTCAAGCTCCACGACATCGCCCATACCGTCGAGGAGGGCGTGCGTTCGGTGACGCGCATCGGCGCTACCTTTCTCACGATCCATGCTTACCCGCAGACCATGCGGGCGGCGCTTGCCGGGCGGGCCGATGGGGCGCTGAAGCTTCTCGCGGTGACGGTGCTCACCTCCTACGACGATGCGGACGCCGCGGCCGCCGGCTATGCAAAGCCGGTCGCGGCGCTTGTCGCCGAGCGGGCCGCCCTCGCCCGCGATCTTGGCATTGACGGCATCGTGTGCGCCGCGTGGGAGGCGGAGCGGGTGCGCGGTATCGTCGGGCCGGATCGGCTGGTGGTGACGCCCGGCATCCGCCTTCCCGGGGCGGCGACGGACGACCAGAAGCGCGTCGTCACCCCGGGAGCGGCCATTCGCGCTCACGTCGACCACATCGTCGTCGGCCGGCCGATCACCGCCGCCGCCGACCCGCGCGCAGCGGCGATCACGATCCTCGACGAAATCACGGCGGCGCTCGGCTGAAACGACGCATTTGCGCTTGACGGGCCGCTGAAGCTGGCGTTCGGTCCCGGCGCATCAGCGGAGGATCGCCATGCCGAAGGGCTACATCATCGCGCGCATCATCGTGACGAACCCCGAGCAATACGCCGAATATGTGAAGCATGCGACGGAGGCGATCCGCAAATACGGCGGCAAACCTCTCGTGCGCGGGGGCACGGTCGAGCGACTTGAAGGGGAGGCGCGACCGCGCAACGTGGTCCTCGAATTCGAGTCCCTCGAGCAGGCAAAACGCTATTATTACTCGCCGGAGTACCAGGCCGCGATCAAGGTGCGCGAGGGCGCCGGCGTTGCCGATATCGTCGCCGTGGAGGGCGCGGATTAGGAGGGATCATGCCGAAGGGCTATTGGATCGGGCGGGTCGATGTGAGCGATCCGGAGGCTTATCAGGCCTATGTGAAGGGCAATGGGCCGGTCTTCGCCCGCTACGGCGCGCGCTTCCTCGTGCGCGGCGGCCGCTATGAAGCGGTCGAGGGCCAAGCGCGCAGCCGCAACGTGGTCATCGAGTTCGACACATACGAGCAGGCCCTCGCCTGTTGGCGCGATCCGGACTACCAGGCCGTGAAGCGGCTCCGGGACGGGCATTGCGTCGCCGACATCATCGTCATTGAGGGTTATGACGGGCCGCAGCCGTCCTAAAGTCCGGCGCAGCCGAGAGGAGCAAGCTGATGGCCGAGATGGGACTCGTGGTCGTCGGCGCCGCCGGCCGCATGGGGCGCATGCTGGTCAAGGCCGTCGCCGAAACCGATGGCTGCATTCTGGTTGGCGCCCTTGAACGGCCGGGCTCGATTGCGCTTGGCGAGGACGCCGGGCTCCTGGCCGGCGCCGGCCGCGCCGGCGTCCTCATCAGCGACGATCCCGCCGCGGCCTTCGCCCAGGCCGACGGCGTCATCGATTTCAGCGCCCCCGACGCTACCGCAGCTTATGCCGCCTTGGCCGCCGAGGCGCATATCGTGCATGTCGTGGGCACGACAGGGCTGTCGGATACGCATTTTGCGGCTCTGCGCGAGGCAGCCGAGCGCACCCGGATCGTTCAATCCGGCAACATGTCGCTCGGCGTGAACCTTCTCGCGGGGCTCGTGCGGAAGGTGGCCGCCACGCTCGGCGAGGAGTTCGACATCGAGGTCCTCGAGATGCATCACCGGATGAAGGTGGATGCCCCTTCCGGGACCGCGCTTCTTCTCGGCGAAGCCGCCGCGGAGGGGCGCGGCGTCGCGCTCGGCGAACGCTCCGTGCGCTCGCGCGACGGGCACACCGGCGCCCGCCGACCGGGCGATATCGGCTTCGCCACGCTTCGCGGCGGCACGGTTGTGGGCGAGCACAGCGTCATCTTCGCGGGTCCGGCCGAGCGCATCGAATTGACCCACCGGGCGGAGGACCGGGCCCTCTTCGCCCGGGGCGCGGTCAAGGCCGCCCTCTGGGCCCTCGACAAGCAGCCGGGCTATTACACCATGGCAGACGTGCTGGGCCTTCGCGACCTGTGAGCCCCCGCGCCCCACCCATCAATGCCTTCCCATCGAACCACATGATGAACGGAGTTGCGCTTTGAACGATCGCCTTCTCGTCCTGGTGCGGCACGGCCAGAGCGAATGGAACCTGAAGAACCTCTTCACCGGCTGGAAGGATCCGGGGCTGACGGAGCTCGGCGTGGAGGAGGCCAAGGCGGCGGGACGACGCCTCAAGCAGCGCGGCATCCGCTTCGACGTGGCCTTCACCTCTGACCTGAAGCGGGCGCAGGAGACCTGCCGATTGATCCTCGAGGAGATCGGCCAGCCGGGGCTCGAGACCGTGCGCGATCAGGCCTTGAACGAGCGTGACTACGGGGACCTGTCGGGGCTCAACAAGGATGATGCCCGTGCGCGCTGGGGCGAGGAGCAGGTGCATCTGTGGCGCCGCTCTTACGATGTCGCGCCGCCGGGCGGCGAGAGCTTGAAGGACACCGTGGCCCGCACCCTGCCCTACTATGTGCGCAACATCCTGCCCCGTGTCATGCGGGGAGAGCGCGTCCTTGTGGCGGCGCACGGCAATTCGCTGCGCGCACTGGTCATGGTGCTCGACGGACATACGCCGAAGACCATTCCTTCCCTCGAACTCGGGACCGGCATCCCGCTGGTCTACCGCCTGAACGCCGATACAAGCGTCGCCAGCAAGGACGTGCTGGAGGGATGACGGACACCCGTCGGGACGGGCGGCAGCTGAGGGGGCTCCCAGCCGCATGACCGCGCTCACACTGGCGCCAGGCCTCGTCTACCATCCGGGCTATCTTGATCGCGCAGCCCAGCATGGGCTTCTCGCGGCGGTGCGCGAGGTGATGCGCGCCGCGCCTTTGTTCACGCCGCGCATGCCGCGAACCGGCAGACCCTTCTCGGTGCGCATGACCAATTGCGGCGCGCTCGGCTGGGTGTCGGATGAAGGAGGTTATCGCTATCAGCCGACCCATCCGGATACGGGCGCTCCTTGGCCGGCGATGCCCGCCCTCCTTGTTGATGCGTGGAATGCGCTTGCGAGGTATCCGCACCCGCCGGAAGCCTGCCTCGTGAACCTCTATGCCGCCGGCGCCCGTATGGGCCTGCACCAGGACCGGGATGAAGAGGATTTCGCCGCGCCCGTCGTGTCGCTGTCGCTCGGGGATACGGCGCTCTTCCGCTATGGCGGCGCGGAGCGCCGCGCGCCTACGCGCTCGATCAAGCTCGCGTCCGGCGACGCCATCGTTTTTGGCGGCCCGGCGCGGCTGATCTTCCACGGGATCGACCGCCTCCTGCCTCACAGCTCGGACCTCCTTCAGGAAGGCGGGCGCATCAACCTGACCCTCCGGCGCGTCACGTGCCCGAAGAAGGCTTGACCCATATTCGCCGCTTTTCGCCTCTCCTGTGGCCGCCGACTCGACCAGGATTCTGACTTTCGATGTTTCTCAGACGATTTGTGAGGACCGCGTTTCCCACCCTCCTTGCTGCCTTGACGGCCGTGATCACCGCCGGACATGCGCTGGCCGCCAATCCCGTGTTTCCGCCCGGTTCGCGCATCGGCATCAACCCGCCGAAGGGAATGGCTCCGTCCCAGCGCTTCATGGGGTTTGAGAATGCGGCGACGGGGGCGGCGCTCACCTTCATCGAACTGCCACGGGAGGCTTATGCGGACGTGGCGCGCGGCTTCGACCCAGAGACCTTGAAGCGGCAGGGCCTCACCATCGAAACGCGACAGGAGGTCAAGATCGGCGGGCGCAACGCGGTGCTCGTCTCAGGGTCGCAAAGCGCCGGGACCCTCACGGTGCGCAAGTGGCTGCTGGTGGTCGAGGATCCCACCATGACCGCCCTCATCTTCGCCCAGTCGCTGCCTGGCGCTCAGGGAATCCCCGAGGCGGAGATGCGCGACGCGCTCACGAGCGTCGCCATCCGGGCGCCGCTCTCAGTTGAAGAACAGCTCGAGACCCTGCCGTTCCGGGTCACGAATCTCAGCGGTTTTCGGCCCGTGCGCACGGTTGCCGGCAACTCGCTTCTTCTCACCGACGGACCGAAGGATGTCATCAACGCAGCCGAGCAGCCCGTGTTGATTGTCGCGCAATCGACAGCGCCGGCACCTCAGGGATCGCAGCGGGAGTCTTTCGCGCGTGGGCTGCTGTCGAGCACGCTCTTCAAGGATCTGGTGATCGAACGCTCGCAGATCTTCCGCCAGAACGGGGCGGAGTGGCATGAGCTCGTGGCGCGCGCCACGGATGTTGCCTCGGGCCAGCCGGTCGTGCTCACCCAGACCTTGCGCTTCGCGCCGTCCAACTACCTCCGCATGCTGGGCGTTGCGCAGGTCAGCGCTCGCGAGGCGGCGCTGCCGCGCTTCCGCCGCGTGTTCGACTCGGTCGAGCCGAAATAGGCAATAGGCCGACTGGGAGCCTTTGGACCGGACAATCAGGTCCAAGGCTTGACGAGCTTTGGCTTGGCAACGGCTTCAGGCTTGGGCCTGCTCCGGCGGAGCGCTTCCGTCATCAGCCGAGGTCTCGGCGCTCTTCGGAGCATCGTTGGCAGCCTCGGCCGTCTTCGGTCCGCCCTTGGAGACTCCCACGAGAGCCGGGCGGAGGACACGCTCGCCGATGACATAACCGGCCTGCACGACCTGGACGACGGTGCCGTTCGGAACGCTCGGGTCGGGAACCTCGAACATGGCCTGGTGCAGGTGCGGATCGAACTTCTGCCCCTGCGGATCGATCCGGCGCACGCCATAACGCTCGAGCGTCTTGAGCATGTCGCGCTCGGTGAGTTCGACGCCCTCGATCAAGGCCTTGAGGGTCGGCTCGCCCGACTGACGAGCCTCGGCCGGCACGCTGTCGACGGCCCGCTGGAAGTTGTCGGCCACCGTGAGCATGTCGCGGGCGAAATTGGCAATCGCGTAGGTACGCGCGTCGGCGATCTCTCGCTCTGTCCGGCGGCGCACGTTCTCCAGCTCGGCAAGAGTGCGCAGGAGTCGGTCCTTCAGCTCCGCCTTCTCCGCCTCGAGACGTGCCACGGGATCATCGCCAGCGGCCGTTCCGTCTTCCTGGGCCGCGGCCACGTCGTTCGCAGGCTGGGCCGCGGCGTTGCTCGCCGGAGAAGCCTCAAATTCGGTCTCGTTCGGCTTCATCGCTCTCGTTCAAGATGGTTTGGAGGTCGCCGCTGATATCGGGCCGAAGTTCGGAAAATCAAGCCCGTGCCCGTCAGCGGAGCTGCGGGCTTCACCCTGCCGCAAGCCGCTCGGGCGCATCGAAGACCTCGATCAGCGTCCGGCGCACTGCCGCCTGGCGGCCTGGATGGGTGATCTTGGTCCCGGTGAGGTCGGTGACGTAGAAGACGTCCACCACCTTCTCGCCAAACGTGGCGATATGGGCCGAGGCGATGTTGAGGTTGAGACGCCCGAGCGCCGTCGTGAGGTCGTAGAGAAGGCCGGGCCGGTCGAGCCCGGTCACCTCGAGCACGGTGTGGCGGCTCGACAGGGTGTTGTCAATGACGACCTCCGGAGCAACCTGGAAGGTGAGGGGCCCCTCCCGCGCGGGGCGCCGACCGGCGACAAGGTCGGCAATCTTCACCTCGCCTTTCAGCGCTCGCTCGATCGCGCTGGCGACCCGCTCGGCGCGGCGCAGCTCGTCCTCATTCATGTCGAAGGCGCGCGAGAGGAAGATGGTGTCGAGCGCAATCCCGTCGGCGGTGGTGAAGATCTGCGCGTCCACGATGTTGCCGCCAGCGGCCGCGCAGGCGCCGGTGATGATGGCGAGGAGGCGCGGATGGTCCGGCGCCATCACCGTCAGCTCGGTGACGCCCCGGAAGCGATCCGTCTCGAAGGTCGTGGCCACCGTGCGTCCCTCTCCCTCCGCCTGCCGCATGAACAGGGCATGGCGCGAGCGCCGGCCGGCGTCGACCTTGAGCCAATAGGCGGGGTAATGGCGCTGCGCATAGGCCTGGAACTCCTCGTCGCTCCAATCGGGCAAGGCGGCGCGTGTCTCCTCTTGCGCCAGCCGCACCCGATCCATGCGGGCGAGCTCCGAGTGCCCGCCGCTCAAGAGCACCTCGGTCTCGTAATAGAGGGTGCGCAGGAGTTCGCCCTTCCAGCCGGTCCAGACCCCCGGGCCCACGGCCCTGATGTCGGCGATGGTGAGCACGAGCAGCAGCTTCAGCCGCTCCATCGTCTGGACCACCGCGGCGAAGGTCTCGATGGTCTTGGGGTCCGAGAGGTCGCGGCTCTGAGCGATCGTCGACATGAGCAGGTGATGCTCGATGAGCCAGGCCGCGGTCTCGGTCTCCGCGGCGTCAAGGCCAAGCCGCGGCCCCAGCTTGCGGGCCATGCGCGCGCCCGCAATCGAATGATCCTCCTCCCGCCCCTTGGCGATGTCGTGCAGGAACATCGCCACATACAGTGCGCGGCGGTTCTGGATCGAATGGACGATCCGGTTGGCGAGGGGATGCATCTCCTCGACGCGCCGAGCATCGATCTCGGCGAGCACGCCGATGGAGCGGATGAGGTGCTCGTCGACCGTGTAGTGATGATACATGTTGAACTGCATCATCGCGACGACGCGGCCGAAATCGGGAATGAAGCGGCCGAGCACTCCCGTCTCGTTCATGCGGCGCAGCACCGCTTCGGGAGCATTGCGTGAGGTGAGGATATCGAGAAAGAGGCGATTGGCCTCCTCGTTGCGGCGCAACGACGGCCCGATCAGGCGGAGGCAGCGGGTGGCGAGACGGCTCGCGTCCGGATGAATGGCCAGATTGTGCCGGTCGGCCAGCCAAAACAGACGGATCAGATTGACCGGATCGCGCGCGAAGACGTCGTCGGCGCGCACATTGATGCGGTTGTTGTCAACCAGGAAGTCCGGGTGGTCGAGGCCGATCCCGCGCCGGCGGCGGCGGAAGCTGCCGAGGAAGCGATCGAGCATCGGACGGGGCTTCGCCTGCCGCGCTTCGAGCTCAGCGCAGACGATGGCGGTCAGGTCGCCCACATCCTTGGCGGTGAGGAAGTAGGCCTTCATGAACCGTTCCACCCCCGAGAGGCCTCGTCTTGCAGAGAAGCCGATGCGCTGGGCGATCTGCGGCTGCAGGTCGAAGGACAGCCGCTCCTCGGCGCGACCGGTGGCGAAATGCATGTGGCAGCGCACCCGCCACAGGAATTCCTCGCAGCGGGCGAAGAGGCGGAACTCCTCCGGTGTGAAGAGGCCGGCGGCCACAAGCTCCTCCGGCTCGCGGACGCGGTAGACGTATTTTGCAATCCAGAACAGCGTGTTGAGGTCGCGCAAGCCCCCTTTCCCGTCCTTGACGTTGGGCTCGACGAGATAGCGCGATGCGCCCGCCTTCGCGACCCGGGCGTCCCGCTCCATGAGCTTGGCGTTGACGAAGTCCGCCGCCGATCCCTTCACGATCTCCCGGTCGAATCGCTGGACGAGGGAGCGATAGAGCGCCTCGTCGCCGAAGAGGTAGCGCGCTTCGAGAAGCGCGGTGCGGACGGTCATGTCGGCGCGCGATTCGCGGATACAATCGTCGACCGACCGGGTCGCGTGGCCGACTTTCAGCCGCATGTCCCAGAGCATGTAGAGCATCGCCTCGACGACACTCTCGCTCCAGGCCGTCTGCTTGTAGGGCAGGAGGAAGAGAAGATCGATGTCCGACCCGGGCGCCAGCGTCCCGCGGCCGTAGCCGCCGGTGGCAATCACAGCAAGCTTCTCGGCGGCGGTCGGATTGCCGGCGGGATAAAGGTGGCGCGTCACCGCATCGAAGATGAGTGCGAGAAGGCCGTCCATCAGGGCGGAGAGGCGGCGCGCGCAAGCAAGGCCGTCCGCCTCTTCAATGAGCGCGGCTTCCGCGGCAGCACGCCCTCTCTCCAGCCGGAGCCTCAGCTCTGGCACGAAGAGCCTGCGCAGCGACGTCGAATCGCCTACGCCCTCCGCCGCGATCCGGGCGTGCAGCGCGGCAAGGGAGTCGTCGAAGATGGCAGGCGCGGCCTCGTTCACGCCCTATCGCTTACCACGTATGCCAGCGGGCACCAGCACCGGCCGGACGAGAGGCGGAATGGGAGCGCCTTGCCCGGCGCGCCCGCAGCCTCTAAGAGCGCTGCAAGCGGAGATCATGCCATGCGGCCTTCGAAGCGCGCCCCGGACGAGCTGCGGCCTGTGACCCTGGAGCGAGGCGTCGCGCGCTATGCGGAAGGGTCTTGCCTCGTCTCTTTCGGCGATACCAAGGTGCTCTGCACGGCCTCCCTCGAAGAGCGCGGGCCGCAATGGCTGCGCGGCACGGGCAAGGGCTGGGTGACGGCCGAATATGCCATGCTGCCGCGGGCGACCCATGAGCGCACGCGCCGTGAAATCACCGCCGGCCGCCCGTCCGGGCGCACGCAGGAGATCCAGCGGTTGATTGGTCGCTCCCTGCGGGCGGTCTGCAACCTGCCCGCCATCGGCGAACGCCAGATCGTCATCGATTGCGACGTGCTCCAGGCGGACGGCGGCACGCGGACGGCCGCGATCACCGGTGCGTGGGTCGCGCTCCATGATTGCTTCCAGTGGATGCAGGGCCGCTCAATCATCTCCGTCAATCCGTTGCGGGAGCATGTGGCGGCGGTGTCCTGCGGCATTCACCAGGGCACGCCCGTGCTCGACCTCGACTACGCGGAAGACTCCGTCGCCGAGACCGACGCCAATTTCGTCATCACCGGCTCCGGTGGTCTCGTTGAGGTGCAGGGCACTGCCGAGGGCAAGCCCTTTTCCGAGGATGAATTCCTGACCCTCTTGCGCCTGGCCAAGGCAGGCGTTGCGAGGCTCGTGGAATTGCAGAGGGCGGCGATCGCCTAGGGACGGGCGCATGTCAGAAGCAATGAGCTATGACGGCGGATGCCACTGCGGGAGAGTGCGCTTCACGACGGTCGCGAACCTCTCCTCCGTGATCGCCTGCAATTGCTCGATCTGCACCAAGCGCGGTCTGCTTCTGACGTTCGTGCCCGCGAGCCGGTTCACGCTCCACTCGGGCGAGGACGGTCTCGTCGATTATCAGTTCGGCGCGCACCGCATCCATCACCTCTTCTGCGCGACTTGCGGCGTCGAGTCCTTCGCCCGCGGGACGGCGCCCGACGGCTCCGAGATGCGTGCCGTCAATGTGCGCTGCCTCGACGGGGTCGACGTGGCGGCGCTCACGCCGACGCCGTTCAACGGCAAGGATCTGTGAACAATGGCCCGCGCCTTGGCTGGCCGGCTGGTCATTGCGACTCACAACCCCGGCAAGCTCCGTGAGATGCGGGAGCTGCTGGCGCCCTTCGGCGTCGAGGCCACATCGGCGGGCGAGCTTGGTCTGCCCGTGCCGGCCGAGACGGGGCACATGTTCTCAGAGAATGCCGCGATCAAGGCGCATGCGGCAGCAAAGGCGACGGGCCTGCCGGCGCTCGCTGACGATTCCGGCGTATGCGTCGACGCTCTCGACGGGGCGCCTGGCCTCTTTTCCGCCGACTGGGCCGTGAACAAGGATTTCCGCCCGGCGATGGAGCGGGTGGAGCGCGAGCTTCAGCGTCGGGGCGCGACGACCCCCGACCGGCGCCGCGCTCATTTCGTCTCGGCGCTTGTCGTCGCCTGGCCTGACGGCCACGAGGAGCTCTTCGAGGGCCGCGTGCACGGCGTCATGGTGTGGCCGCCCCGCGGCGAGCGCGGCTTCGGCTACGATCCCATGTTCCAGCCCGACGGGCACACACTCACCTTCGGCGAGATGTCGGCCAAGGACAAGCACGGCATCGAGTGGAGCGGCGGCCGCGAAAAGGCGCTCTCGCACCGCGCCCGCGCCTTCGTCGCATTGGCGCAAGCGTGCCTCACCAAGCCGGCGCGCAAGACCTGACGGGGCGCGGCTCACGTCCTCGCAGCGCGTGTCATCCGCGCGGCCGACAATGGCCGGTGCAGCTCCTTCCGAAGCCGGCGACAGCCAAATCCGGCTTCTCTTCGGATCGGAAAGCGCGGGCAACTGCAAGCCATCGGACGATCACGTCTTGCTCGTGGTCAGGACGCCATGGACGCTCAACGGCGAGAGCGTCTGGGACCAGACGTCATCGCGTCTATGGCTGGGCGTCAGTGGGAGTGGGGCTGCTTCTCCTGATGGCGGCGGCGTTCGGTGCAGGCTCGGGGTTCCTGGCCGCTCTGGTCCTTGGAGGTCTCACGATCCTCATTCTGGTGCCGGCGGCTTACTCCTGCTGGCGGTGGCGGAAGCTCAGGCCAGCTTGCGAATGAGATCATCGACGTCGGCGAAGACCTCGGCCGGAGCGAGGGCGGACAGTGCCTGCGGCGCCGCATACCCCCATGACACGGCTCCGGCGGCGACGCGTTCCGCCTTCGCCGCCTCGATGTCGCGCACCTCGTCACCGACATAGAGGGCCGCCTCGCGCGGAACGCCGCTGCGCTTGAGCACGCGACGGATCAAGGCCGGCTTGCCGAACAGCGACGCGCCGCATTCGTAGTAGGCGATCCGGGCCGCGTTGTCGGGACCAAGGATGCGCCGGATCGTCGCTTCTGAATTCGAGCTGACGATGGCGAGCTGGACGTTCCTTGCCGCAAGCTCGCGGAGCATCCGATCGACGCCCTCGAACAGGAAGATCTCATGCGCGTCGCTCGCAATGAGCTTGCGCATGTGGCGCGCGATCATGGGCAGCTTCCAGAGCGGCACGTCGAAATGCTTCAGGATCTGCCGGGAACCCAAGCCGCGCACATCCTCTACCTCGTCGTCCGTGATCCGCCGGAAGCCGAACCGGTCCGCAACCTCGTTGAAGACGCTGAGGAACCAGGGGAAGGAGTCCGCCAGGGTGCCGTCGAAATCAAAGATGACGAGTTTGTAGCGCATGGCGGTGGCTTGTTCCTGAGTCTGTATCCGTCCGGCACCGCGCCACGCGGGTGCGATTCGGCAAAAGAAGAGGGCGCGGCCCGGGCCGCGCCCCTTCGGCATGGTCTAGATATGCTGGAGCGTCAGGGCAAGCTTACGCCGTCGCCGGCCCGCTGCGGCGCTTTGCCATGAAGGCATCGAACTCCTCGCGGTCCTTCGCGCGCTTCAGCTCCTCAACGAACTCGGCGAAGGCTTGCGCCTCCTCCTCCAGCCGACGGCGCTCGGCCTCGAGGCGTTCGAGCTCGGCACGCCGGTACTCGTCGAAGGCGAAGTTGCCGGTCGGCCGGAAGCCGTCGGCCGGCCGCATGCTCCCCGTCGAGAGCCGGCTGAAATTGCGCTCGAAGAACGCGCGGGCCTCGTTCGGGACGGGATAGCCCAGGAGCTTCCACACGAGGTAGGCCAGCGCCAGCGGCCAGACGAAGATGAAGCCGAGAATGATCCCGGCGATCTCCCAACCGCGACGCGGCGAGCAGGACCGTTGCACCGGACCGGAATCCCAGCGGCTCCAGGATCGATTCCAGGGGCCGGCGGAAGCGTGAGAGGACATCGGGATCTCCCCATGTAAATGTCAACAACATTAACATGCGCCAGCCAGGGCGCGCTTTCAAGAGGAGGAAAATGACAGTTTGTTCATGTGCCCGAAGGCGTGTGATCGGAAGGTGGATCGCCGCGTTCAGCCGCCTTCGAACCGGCCGCGAGGTTCAGGCCGTTCCGATCCGCTCCGCGAGCCGATCCAGGAACACCTTCTGTCCTGAATGGATCCTGCTGCGGGCGTCGTCGAGCACAAACCAGGCCGCACGATCGACCTCCGGGAAAGACTGCCGCCGGCCGCTCCTCGGCGGCCATTCCATTTCGAAGCTGTTGCTGCAAAGACGCGAAACGTCGAAATCGCCCTCAAGCGCATAGGCAACGACTCTCTTGCCGCTCGGCTGCCTGGCTTCGCCCAGCGGCACGAGGTTGCCCTGAAGACGTTGACCAAGTTCCTCCTCGCATTCCCGCAAGGCCGCCGCAGCCGGGTCCTCGCCATCGGCATATTCACCCTTGGGGATCGACCAGGCGCCGAGGTCCTTCTTCGCCCAGAACGGACCGCCCGGATGGACAAGGAGAACGCGCAGCTTTCCACCTTCGCGCTTGTAGAGAAGAATGCCGGCGCTTGCCTGGGCCATGGGGTCTGCAGCACTCCTCACGCAATCGTCACGCCGCCATCGGCGACGATCATCTGCCCGGTGATGAAACTTGCCGCCGGCGAGGCGAGAAAGGCGGCAATGGCGCCGATCTCCTCCGGCTGTCCGATGCGGCGCAGAGGGGTCGCCGCGGTCCGCTTTTCGAGGCGAGCCTCGTCCTCCCACAGCGCCCGGGCGAAGTCGGTTCGGATGAGGCCCGGCGCGATGCAGTTGACGCGCACGTTCTTCGGCCCCCACTCGACGGCAAGGTTTCGGGCGAGCGCAAAAAGCGCGGCCTTCGAGATCCCGTAGCCGCCAATCATCTCCGTGCCGCGAAGGCCGGCGATGGAGGAGACGATGATGACCGAGCCGCCGCCGCGGGCGGCCATGTCCGGAATGGCGAGATTGCACAGCCAGAGGGCGCTCTTCACATTCGCGCCCATGATCTTGTCGAACGCCTCGTCCGCCAGGCTCGCCATGGGTCCGAAGACGGGGTTCACGGCCGCGTTGCAGACGAGGATGTCGATGGACCCGAGCCTCGCGCGCGCGCCGGCCACCAGGGCCTCGACCTCGTCTTTGCGCGAGATGTTGCAGGGAATGACGATGGCCTCGCCGCCGCGCTCCCGGATCCCGGCGGCCACCAGCTCGCAGGCCTCGCTCTTTCGGCTCGACACCACCACCCGCGCGCCCATCAACGCCAGCGTCTCGGCGATCGCACGGCCGATGCCGCGGCTCGATCCGGTGACGACGGCCGTCTTGCCGGTCAGGTCGAAGGGAGTGGGCATGCGTCCTCCTGCCTTGTGCTGTCGCGTTTCGCAGCTAGCCTAGCGATTCAGCGACAGCTGTCATTCCGTTGCACGCTGATGGCATGCGTCCGGAACCCATGGTCACCAATGACCCGCGAGACGGATCAGTCCACTCTGACCCTCCATAAGGGCGCTGTGAGGTCTGGCTCGGCCCTCCGGAGCGCCCCGGAATGACGTGAAAGAACGGGAGAACGCATGGGAAGCATCAACGCGAGCGTCGATTTTCGCCGCGATGGCGAGGTGGCGGTCGTCACGATCGACAACCCGCCTGTGAATGCGCTCAAGCACGAGGTGCGGGCGGGTCTGGCGGAAGCATTCGAGAAGGCGCGCGAGGATGTCTCCCTGGCCGCGGTGGTGCTCGCCTGCGCGGGCCGCACCTTCAGCGCCGGCGCGGACATCGCCGAATTCGGCAGGCCGCTGCGAGATCCCGGTCTCGGCCAAGTCATTGCCATTGTTGAGGCGACGGCCAAGCCGGTGATCGCTGCGCTCCACGGCACGGTGCTCGGCGGCGGCTTCGAACTGGCGCTCGGCTGTTCGCACCGGGTCGCTGCGCCGGGCACGCGGGTCGGCCTGCCGGAGATCAAGCTCGGCATCCTGCCGGGCGCTGGTGGTACGCAACGCCTGCCGCGTCTGATCGGACCCGAGCGCGCCTTGCGCCTCATCCTCTCGGGCGAGGCGACGCCCGTTGAGGACCTGATCGGCGACGGGGTTGTGGACGCGATCGTAACGGGCGATCTCGTGAACGAGGCGATCGCCTTTGCCCGCCAGGTGGTTGCGGAGGGGCGGCCACTCGTCCTTGTGCGCGACCGCGACGACAAGCTCGCGGCGGCGCGGGCGGATCCGCAAGCCTATGAAGATGCGGCGGCAGCGCTCACGAAGCGCAGCCGCGGGCTGCAGGCGCCGCGGGCCTGCGTCGAGGCGGTGCGCAGCAGCTTCATGGAGCCCTTCGAGGAAGGTCTGGCGCGGGAGGAGGCGCTTTTTCGGCAGCTCGTCGTAAGCGACGAGTCGCGCGCCCAGCGGCACATCTTCTTCGCCGAGCGCGAGGCGCTGAAGGTGCCCGGCATGTCACCCGAAGCAAGACCGCGCGAGGTCAAGCACGGCGCGGTGATCGGCGCCGGCACGATGGGCGGCGGCATCGCCATGACCTTCGCCAATGCGGGGCTGCCCGTTACGGTCGTCGAGACAACTGAGGAGGCGCTCGAGCGTGGCCTTGCGGCGATCCGCAAGAACTACGCCAGCACCGCCGCGCGCGGCGGGCTTTCGCAGGCAGCCATGGACGAGCGCCTCGCTCTCATCCAGGGCACCACCGATTTCGGCGCCATTGCGAAGGCCGACTTCATCATCGAGGCGGTCTTCGAGGAGATGGACCTGAAGAAGCGGATCTTTGCCGAGCTCGACCGCGTCGCGAAACCCGGCGCAGTGCTTGCCACCAACACCTCGACCCTCGACATCGACGAGATCGCCGCGGCAACGAAGCGGCCGCAGGACGTGCTTGGGACACACTTTTTCAGCCCTGCCAATATCATGCGCCTCCTGGAGATCGTGCGCGGCCGAGAGACGGCCGACGACGCGCTTGCCACTGCCATCGCGCTTGGACGCCGCATGGGCAAGGCGCCGGTGGTGGTCGGCGTCTGTTACGGCTTCGTGGGCAACCGCATGCTGCACCTGCGCAGCGTGGAGGCGGAGCGGCTGATCCTGGAGGGCGCCCTGCCGCACGAGGTGGATCAGGCGCTTCTCGATTTCGGCTTTCCCATGGGGAGCTTCGCCATGCACGATCTCGCCGGTATCGACGTGAGCTGGCGCATCCGCCGCGCTCGCGGCGAGCGGGCGGAGATCGGCGACGCGCTCGCCGAGATGGGCCGCTATGGGCAGAAGACCGGCGCCGGCTTCTTCCGCTACGAGGCGGGCTCCCGGACGCCCCTGCGGGACCCGGAGGTCGAGCGTATGATTCTGGAGGCTTCGCAGCGGCTCGGCATAAAGCGTCGGGCGATCGATCGGAAGGAAATCCTTGAGCGCCTGCTCTTCCCCATGATCAACGAGGGAGCACGCATTCTGGAAGAGGGTATCGCTGCCCGCGCGAGCGACATCGACGTGGTCTGGGTCTATGGCTATGGTTGGCCGGTCTGGCGGGGCGGCCCGATGTTCTACGCCGACGAGGTCGGCCTGCCTCACATCCGGGACCGCCTGGCCGAGTTCGCGGCCCGCTCCGGCGACAAGGCCCTGGAACCGGCACCGCTGCTCAAGCGGCTTGCTGAAGAAGGGCGCGGGTTCGCGTCCTGGGGCGAGAAGAGGGCGACGTGAGCTCGCGCGTAGGAGAGGACGATGGACCTTCGCTTCACTCCAGAAGAGATCGCGTTTCGCGATGAGGTGCGGGCTTTCTTCCGCAGCGCGCTGCCGGAGAGGATCCGCGCCAAGCTCATCGAGGGCCGGCACCTCTCCAAGGACGACATCGTCACCTGGCAACGCATCCTCAACGCCAAGGGCTGGGCGGTGCCCCATTGGCCGGTGGAATGGGGAGGCACCGGCTGGGACCCGGTGCGGCAATACATCTTCCTCGACGAGATGCAGCAGACCCCCGCCCCGTCGCCCCTGCAGTTCGGGGTCTATATGGTCGGGCCCGTCATCTACACCTTCGGCACGGAGGAGCAGAAGCGCCGCTTCCTGCCGCGCATCGCCAATCTCGACGATTGGTGGTGCCAAGGGTTCTCCGAACCCGGTTCAGGCTCCGACCTGGCCTCGCTCAAGACGAGTGCCCGGCGCGAGGGCGACCATTACATCGTCAATGGCCAGAAGACCTGGACCACGCTCGCCCAACACGCCGACTGGATCTTCTGCCTCGTGCGCACCAACCCTTCAGCCAAGAAGCAGGAGGGCATCTCGTTCCTGCTCATCGACATGAGGTCGCCCGGCGTTACCGTGCGGCCGATCCAGACCATCGATGGGGGGCGCGAGGTCAACGAGGTCTTCTTCGACGAGGTGCGCGTCCCGGTGGAAAACCGCGTCGGCGAAGAGAACAAGGGTTGGGATTACGCCAAGTTCCTGCTCGGCAACGAGCGCGTCGGCATTGCTCGCGTCGGCGTGTCGAAGGAGCGCCTCCGGCGGATCCGGGAGCTCGCCGCGATGGAGCGCGAAGGTGACGTGCCTCTGATCGAGGTGCCGCGCTTCCGCGAGAAGCTGGCAGCGGTGGAGGTGGAACTGAAGGCGCTCGAGATGACGCAGCTTCGCGTCGTCGCTGCCGAACGGCGCCGTGAGAAGGGAAGGCCGGATCCCGCTTCGTCGATCCTCAAGATCAAGGGCTCCGAGATCCAACAGGCCACCACCGAGCTTCTGATGGAGATCGTCGGTCCCTATGCGCTCCCCTATCAGGAAGAACGGGAGGATGGTTGGAACGAGCCGCCGATCGGTCCGGAATGGGCGGCAAGCGTCGCGCCGACTTACTTCAACTGGCGCAAGATCTCGATCTATGGCGGCTCGAACGAGATCCAGAAGAACATCATCGCCAAAGCCATTCTGGGCCTGTAGGCCAAGCGCTCAAGCCTCTTCGTGGACCGCCAGGCCAAGATCGCTGAGGCCCTTCGCCGGCTCGCACCGCGCCTGCCCCGTCACGAGTTCGGGGCGGTCATGGACCATGCCTGCAACCGCCCCGGGCTTCGCGGCGCGGCTCCGGAGGTCGCGGCTTGGCTGTCGCTCGTGTCCTACGTGCGACATGTCTTCACCGACTACGACGCCCTGCTTGCCGAAGGCTACGATCTCGAGAGCGCCCGGTTCTTCGTGGTCGAAGAGATCAATGATGTGCTGATGCGCTGGGGGGTGGTGCGTCGCATCGCAAGGGGCGACGAGACAGGCTAGGTGCGCTGGCCGGCAATTCAGTCGGCCGGCGGATTCCCGCCTCCTGCCTTATTCAGCCGCCTGAGCCAACTGCGCGAAGGGCAGGCCAAGAGCTCGCCAGACCTCGACGAGGGCCGCGGCAAGGTCGCGGATGTGGGCGTCCGTGTGCAAGGGCGTCGGAGTGATGCGCAGCCGCTCGGTGCCGCGTGGCACGGTGGGATAGTTGATCGGCTGGATATAGATGCCGTGCTTTTCGAGCAGGCGGTCGGTCGCGGCCTTGCACCCTTCCGGATCGCCCACCATCACGGGCACGATGTGGGTCGGCGTATCCAGGAGGGGCAGTCCGGCCTGGGCGAGCGCCGCCTTGGTCTTCGCGACCTGGCGCTGCTGCTGCTCGCGCTCGCGCTGCGAGCGCTTCAAGTGCCGGACGGAGGCGGCGGCCGCAGCCGCGACAGCCGGCGGCAGCGCTGTGGTGAAGATGAAGCCGGGCGCGAAGCTCCGCACCGCGTCGACGACGGCGGCCGAGCCGGCGATGTAGCCGCCCATGACGCCGAAAGCCTTGGCGAGCGTGCCCTCGATGACGTCGACGCGGTGCATGGCACCCTCGCGCTCGGCCACGCCGCCGCCGCGGGGGCCGTACATGCCCACCGCATGGACCTCGTCGAGATAGGTCATGGCCCCATATGCCTCAGCAAGGTCGCAGATGGCGTGGATCGGGGCGACATCCCCATCCATGGAGTAGACGCTCTCGAAGACGATCAGCTTGGGTCGCTCGCCTGCCGCAGCGAGGAGCTCCTCCAGATGGCCCAAGTCATTGTGCCGAAAGATCGCCTTCTCGCAGCCGGACTGACGGACGCCCTCGATCATGGAGTTGTGGTTGAGGGCGTCGGACAGGATGAGGCAGTTGGGGATCAGCCGTGCAATGGTCGAGATGCCGGCCTGGTTCGAGATATAGCCCGAGGTGAAGACGAGAGCCGCTTCCTTGCCGTGAAGGTCGGCAAGCTCGGCTTCCAGTGCGACCACGGGGTGGCTCGTGCCGGAGATGTTGCGCGTGCCGCCGGCGCCCGTACCCATCCGCTCCGCCGTCTCCGTCATGGCCCGCACCACGGCGGGGTGCTGGCCCATGCCGAGATAATCGTTGGAGCACCAGATCGTGACCTCCCGCGGTCCGCCTGGAGCATGCCAGATCGCGGCCGGGAACCGTCCGGCAATGCGCTCGAGATCGGCAAAGACACGGTAACGCCGTTCAGCCCTCAGGCGATCGAGCGCATCCGTGAAGAAGCTGTCATAGTTCATGATCTCACCCGGGGGAGGTGACTGCGTCCCGCCGCATCCCTGGCCCGTACCCCGCCGATCCGCTTTGAGGCGGATCAACGCCGCCCGAAAAGGTTCGGGCGCGGTTGGAGAATAGCGCCGTTGAGCGCAGCGCGCGAAGCCCTTATCACCTTGGGCGACGATGGGTCGCGAGGGAGCCTGACGATGGACAAGGCTCGAACGGAACGGCTTAAGGCGGCGTTAAGGGAGAACCTGAAGCGCCGCAAGGCGCAGGCACGCGGCCGGGAGGCAGGAGCCCGCCGCGACGAGCCGGCGCCGCCCAAAGTGGCGGCCTCCGGCGAGGAGGGACGCGACTAACATTCGCCGCGATTGGCGCGGAAAGCCGTCCGACATCGGCGACGAAGGAGATCCTTGGCTCATGGACCGCATTCGCATCATCGGCGGCGCCCCGCTCCACGGCGCGATTCCGATCTCGGGCGCCAAGAATGCGGCCCTGCCCTTGATGATCGCGAGCCTCCTCACGGAGGACACCCTCGAACTCACCAACGTCCCCCGACTTGCCGATATCAACTCGCTCCTGCGCATCCTGGGCAATCACGGGGTCGACTACACCATTGCCGGCAAACGCCCGGGCCAGACGGCGGAAACCGGGCAGACGATCCGCCTTTCGGCCCGCCACATCATTGATACGACCGCGCCTTACGAGCTCGTCTCGACCATGCGGGCGAGCTTCTGGGTCATCGCCCCCCTCGTGGCGCGTATCGGCGAGGCGCGGGTTTCGATGCCAGGGGGCTGCGCCATCGGCACCCGGCCCGTCGACCTTCTCATCATGGCGCTCGAGAGGCTTGGCGCCGAGATCGAGATCGATCGAGGCTATGTGATCGCCCGGGCCCCGAAGGGTCTGCGTGGCGGCGAAATCGCCTTTCCGAAGGTCACGGTGGGGGGTACCCATGTCGCCCTCATGGCCGCGGCGCTGGCCGACGGCGTGACGGTGATCGACAACGCGGCCCGCGAGCCGGAGGTGGCGGACCTTGCCGCCTGCCTGATCAAGATGGGCGCGAAGATCGCGGGGGCCGGCACGAGCCGGATCGTGGTCGAAGGCGTGTCCCGCCTGCACGGCGCAACCCATGAAGTCTTGCCGGACCGCATCGAGACAGGCACCTATGCCATGGCGGTGGCGATGACGGGCGGGGACGTGCTCCTGCAGAACACCCGGCCGGAGCTTCTGGAGAGCGCGCTCGAGGTCTTAAGACGCGCCGGAACCGACATCGTTGCTTCGAACGAGGGCATTCGGGTACGGCGGAACGGCGCCGCCATCGCGCCCGTCGACGTCACGACCGACCCGTATCCCGGCTTCCCGACCGATCTGCAGGCGCAGATCATGGCGCTGATGACGCGGGCGAAGGGCACCTCCCGCATTCGCGAGACGATCTTCGAGAATCGTTTCATGCATGTCCAGGAGCTCGCCCGCCTCGGAGCACGGATTCGACTCGACGGCGATTGCGCTCTCGTCGAGGGCGTCGAGCGCCTCAAGGGCGCGCCCGTGATGGCGACCGACCTGCGCGCCTCGGTGTCGCTCGTCATCGCCGGGCTTGCGGCCGAAGGAGAGACGACCATCAACCGCGTCTATCACCTCGATCGCGGCTTCGAGGCCCTCGAAGTCAAGCTCGGCCGCTGCGGCGCTCAAATCGAGCGGCTGCGAGGGTAGCCGTCACAGGGTCCTTGCCCGTCCAACGGAAGGGCTCCGACAAGAGCGACCATCGGCAAGGAGCGCGACCGATCCAGATGGATCGGAGCAGGAAGGAGCGTCACCTTCGCTCATCCTCCCTGGAGCCGCTGCGCGGCTGCCCGGGGCGACGGGCGGATAGCGACGTCGGTTCCTGAGCCGCTCTCGGACCATCACAGGGCCGAGCCGAGCGAGCCCTCTGGCTCCGGGGCGCCACCCTGAGGGCAGCGGACGGTCAATAGACCGCGCCGCGCTTATAGCCAAAACCAGGGATCTGGCATCCGCACGGCGTGTTGTGCGGCGCGGGCCGCGTCGGGCAGCTCCCCCGCGAGGTCACGCAGACCGAACCGAAGCGAGCCCGCGGCCGGTCATAGCCTCGCGGCGGTCCATAGGGCCGGCCATAGTCTTGCGGCGGACCATAGCGCCGGCGCGGACGATCCTCATCAGGATCAAAGGGACGGCCGTATCGCGGGCCGGGGCCATAGCCTCCATACGGATCGTATTGCGCGGCTGCCGGCGTGACGCTCAGGAGGGCCAGGGCAGCCGCAATGAGGGGAAAGCGCATGAGGTTCTCCAGAAAGGCGCAGCGCTTGGTTTACGCCTGCGAAGATGAACAAGGTCTGAGCCGAGCCGGTTGCGCTTCACGGAGGGCGTCGCTACCTACTCGGAAGGTTCTGGGGAAAATACGTTGGACGGCGCGATGGAGCTGTTGCGGCTCGTTGCCTTGGATGAGGAAGATCTGGCGGTGATCTCCGCCCATCTGCAGGACGCGGCCGTGCGCGTTCAGGATCTCGCGTTCCTTCCGCGGGAGCATCGCTTTGCCCTGTGCGCCCAGCGCTTCGAGTGGGAAGGCAGCCTCGATGAGCCTCCCCGCCGACGTCTTACAGGGCTTCACTTCGAGCGGGTGCTTTCCTGCCGGGCGCGCGGCATCGACCGTACGAAGCCGGATCAGGTGCTCAACCTGATCGGCATCGCCTTCGAGGAGAAGGATCCGCCGGCAGGGTGCGTCACCCTCCTCTTTGACGGCGGCGCTGCGATCCAGCTCGACCTCGAATGCATTGAGACGCAGATGAAGGATCTCGGCCCCGCCTGGCCTTGCCAGGAGAGGCCGGCGCACGACGTCGAGCGGGCGTGATGGGACGGAGGCTGAGCGCGCGGGAGCGCGGGTTCGAACGTGCCTTCGCGGCGCTCCTCGCCATGAAGCGCGAGGTCTCCGAAGATGTCGACGCGACGGTGAGGGCTATTATCTCGGATGTCCTCGCCCGGGGCGACGCCGCTCTTGTCGAGTACACCCGGCGGTTCGACAATCTCGACCTGGAGATCAAAGGCCTGCGCGTCGGAGAGGCTGAGATCGACGAGGCGTGGGCGCGTTGCGACAGGGAAGCACTCGCCGCCCTGCGGCTTGCCAAGGAGCGGATCGAAGCCTTCCACCAAACGCAGAAACCGGCTGACAGCCTGATCACCGACCCCGCCGGCGTCACGCTCGGCTGGCGCTGGACCGCTCTCGAATCCGTCGGTCTCTATGTGCCCGGCGGGACGGCCAGCTATCCCTCCTCTGTCCTCATGAACGCGGTTCCGGCCAAGGTGGCCGGCGTGCCGCGCCTCGTGATGGTGGCGCCGACGCCCAGGGACGAGGTCAATCCCCTGGTGCTCGCAGCCGCAAGGCTCGCCGGCGTCGACGAGGTCTACCGGATCGGCGGGGCGCAAGCGGTGGCGGCGCTCGCCTATGGCACGGCCACGATCGCGCCGGTGGCGAAGATCGTGGGGCCCGGCAACGCCTATGTGGCGGCAGCGAAACGGCGCGTTTTCGGACAGGTCGGCATCGACATGATCGCCGGCCCCTCCGAAGTGTTGGTCCTCGCCGACGCCACGGCAAATCCCGAGTGGATCGCCGCCGACCTCCTCGCGCAAGCCGAGCACGACCCGGCAGCTCAGGCGATCCTCATCACCGACAGCGCGAAGCTCGCTGAGGCGGTGGAGTCGGCCCTCGCCCATCAGTTGGAGACGCTGCCCCGGGCGGACATCGCCCGGGCGAGCTGGCGCGACTACGGCGCCATCATCCTCGTCGATCGTCTCGAGGACGCCGTCCCCCTTGTTGACCGCCTGGCGCCGGAGCACCTCGAGATCGAAGCCGACAATGCGGAGGAACTGGCGAGGCAGGTGCGCAACGCCGGCGCCATTTTCCTTGGCAGCCATACGCCCGAAGCGGTGGGGGACTATGTCGGGGGCCCGAACCACGTCCTGCCGACGGCGCGCTCCGCCCGCTTCTCGTCAGGCCTCAGCGTCCTCGACTTCATGAAGCGCACCACCATTCTCAAATGTGGCGCCAAGACGCTGCAGGCCCTCGGTCCCGCCGCCGTCACCCTGGCGCGCGCGGAGGGTCTTGAGGCGCACGCGCGGTCGGTCGCGATGCGGCTCAATCCCTCGTAGCGCCCTCCCCGCAGCACCCCGACGGCGCAAGTGCGAGCTTGGCGAGGATGTCGCCGAGCGTTTTCGCCTCTGCCTCCGTGAGCTTCGCGCCGAGATGACGCTCGATGGCAGCGGCGTAGACCGGCCACATGCGTCGGCGAAGATCGCGCCCCGCCTGCGTGATGGCGACATATTGGCCACGGCCGTCGAAAGGGCATTGGCGCCGCTCGACGAGCCCTGCCTTCTCCAGCCGGTCCACCAGTCGCGACGTGCCATATTGCGGCAGCAGCATGTTGCGCTCGAGCTCGAAGGGGCGAAGGCCTCGCTCCACCCGGTCGAGTTCGAGGAGCGCGTCGTACCAGACGAGCGGCGGAAAGCCGGCTGCCTTCAGGTCCGCCTCGACGGCGTCACGCACGGCGCCGCTCGCCCGGACGAGCCGGGCCCAGGCGGTCAGGGCGGCCTCGGACGTATGCATCGGCGCAAGCTCGAATCCTACTTCATGCAACGCACCTGGCTTGCGCATCCATGCAGATGCATCTACCTCTGAATGCACTTGCATGGAGTTCATCATGTCTTGCCCGCTCAATGCAAGCCCCGCCCATGCGCAGTTGCGCACTTCGGCGCGTGACGATCTCTTCGACGAAAGGTTGCCGCCATGAAGCTCTATTACACCCCCGGGGCCTGCTCTCTGGCCCCTCATATCGCCGCCCGCGAGGCCGGTCTGGCGCTCGAGCTCGAGAAGGTCGATCTTGCCAAGAAGACCACCGACACGGGGGCCGATTACCTCTCGGTCAACCCAAAGGGCTATGTTCCTGCGCTCCGGCTCGACAATGGCGAGATTCTGACCGAGGCCGCCGCTGTGCTGCAATACTTGGCCGACCAAGCCCCGCATGGGAGGCTCGCGCCGCCGCAGGGCACCTTCGAGCGCTACCGCTTCGTCGAGTGGCTCACCTTCATCAGCTCGGAGCTGCATAAGGGTTTCGGACCCCTGTGGAAGCCCGACACGCCGGAGGCGACCCGCAAGACGGCGATCGCACGGCTGAACGAGCGCTTCGCCTTCCTCAACGAGCATTTCAGGAAGAACAGCTTCCTCATGGGGGAGACCTTCACGGCGGCCGACGCCTATCTCTTTACCGTGCTGAACTGGGCGAACTTCCATAAGCTCGACCTGGCGCCCTTCGAGAACGTCCGGGCCTTTCTGCAGCGCGTCTTCGCGCGCCCGAGCGTCCAAGAGGCGCTCAAGGCCGAGGGGCTCCTTAGAGAAACAACCTGAGGGCGATCCCCATCGGCACAGGAAGCCGCCCGCCTTCGGGCGGCTTCTTGCGTTTCAGCCCGTTGGCGAACACCTCCGCCGTCCCTATAGAGGCGGCGGACCGGTTGGTGGCGATGTCGAATGAGGCTGGAACGCGGAACCGCCTCGTGGCGGTGACCTTGGACGAGGCGTCCATCGGGCGGGGCAGCCGCGATCAGGAGCATGAGCGCGCCATTGCCGTCTACGACATCCTAGAGGCGAACTCCTTCGCGCTCCCAGGCTATGACGGAGGCCCTTACGCCCTCCATCTTGCGCTCGTCGACAACCGGCTGTGCTTCGACGTGCGCACGCCTGACGGCGAGCCCATCGTCGCGCACCACCTGTCGCTGACGCCGTTCCGCAAGATGATCCGCGACTACGAAATGGTGTGCGACAGCTACTACAAGGCGATCCGCTCCGCCTCGCCGGCGCAGATCGAGGCCATCGACATGGGCCGGCGGGGCTTGCACAACGAGGCGGCGGAACTCCTCATGCAGCGCCTCGACGGCAAGATCGCGATCGATTTCGACACCGCGCGGCGCATCTTCACCCTCCTCTTTGCGCTGCACTGGAAGGGCTGAGCGGACGATGGGGGCCGAGACGGGGCATGGCCGGCCGGTGCAGTCGGTCCTGTTCGTATGTGCCTACAACGCCATCCGCTCGCCCATGGCGGAGGCGCTGGCGCGCCATTACTTCGGCAGGTCCCTCTATGTCCAGTCGGCGGGCGTGCGCGAGGGTGAGACCGACCCTTTCATGGTCGCCGTGCTCGACGAGATCGGCATCGATGCGTCCAAGCACAGGCCCCGCACGCTGGCTGATCTTGAGGAGTGGGAGGGGTTGAACTTCGACCTCATCATCACGCTCGCCCCAGAGGCTCATCACGCGGCCCTCGAACTCACGCGCACCCTCTCGGCCGATGTGGAATACTGGCCGACGGCGGATCCCTCCGTGGTGCAAGGCTCCCGCGAGCAGGTCCTCGACGCCTACCGCCATGTGCGCGACGGGCTCTCCGAACGCATCCGGGCGCGCTTCAGAAGCCCGGGCTAGAAGCCGAAGGCGCGCAGAAGCGCCACCGTGCCGAGCCCAGCCGCGAGCGCCGCAAGCTCATAGCGGATGAGGCTCATCGTCATGACCGCGACGGCAACGCCGAGCACGGCAGCCATGCCCCCCTCGACCGCGAGCGGCAGCGTGGTCGCCACGACGATGGAGCCCGGCAGGGCCTGCAAGCCACGGGTGATCCGCGGCGTCAACCGCACATAGCTCATGAGCACCACGCCGGCGACGCGGCACAGATAGGTGGCCGCCGCCATGGCGGCGATCGCAAGGTATGGCCCTGCGGCACTGGTGAGGAAGCCGTCAGCGGCGCTCATGCAAGAGGGCCCCCGTCAGCGCTCCTGCCAGCGAGCCGGCGATGATGAACAAATAGCCTGGCGTCAACGCCTGCGCGATCAGCGCCACAAGGCCCGCCACCATCCAGGGAACGGCAAGACGCGGCCCTTTCCAGAGCGGAACCAGCATGGCGGAAAAGAAGATCGGCAGGATGAGATCGAGGCCGCAACGCCGCGGTTCCGGCACGAGCGCCCCGGCGAGATAGCCCGGCACGGTGGCGGCGGTCCACGCAATCCAAAGCGCGAGGCCCGCGCCGAACAGCACGCCATGGTCAGCCCCGCCATGGCTTCGATAGCGGGTGCCGAGGAGCCAGCTCGCGTCGGTGAGGAAGAACAGGTTGAGGGCGTTGCGCCGCACCGGGGCGCCGGCGAGCCAGGGCTGAAGCGAAGCGCCCATGAGCACGATGCGCGCGTTGACGATGCCCGTGACGGCGGCGACGGACAGCACTGTCGTCAATGACCACGCCTCTTGCCACAATTCGAGCGCGACCATTTGCGATGCGCCGGCGTAGACCAAGGCGCTCATCGCGGTGGCCTGGGCCAGCGTCAGCCCCTTCTGCGCCGCGGCCGTACCGAAGGCGCTTGCAAAGATCATGACCCCCGGGAAGAGGGGAAGGCAGAGGCGGGCGCCATGAAGACAGCCGGAGAGGGTGAACGGAGCGCGCATGGAGGGACCGGACCGGGCCGTCTCCCGATGGCAGGCGGCAAGGGCGATCGTCAACTCGGGCCTCGGCGTGCGGATGCGGCCCCAGCGCACCTCGGGGAAGGCGGTCGGCCGTCGCAAGAGCGCTCTTCATCCCAGTCGAATGGGCTGCAGCCTTGGCGCGGGGAGAGAACAATGGCGGTGCAGTGGCTCGACGACCCGTCCAGTTGGAACCGATCCCTCCCGGCGGCCATGGTCCTCTGCTCCGGGACAGGTCACGACTTGCGGGCCCTCGCGCGGGATTTCGTCGCCGACGCTCTTTCCATCTCCCCGCAGCTCGTCAAGATCGAGCATCGGCCCAATCGCCCGCCGACCGTAGCACAACCGGCTTGCTCGGGCCTTCATCTGTCCACCACACGCCGAGGGCCGTTCGCGGGCGTCGCCCTGGCCATGTCCCCGGTCGGCATCGATGCAGAGATCGTCGATGCGGGCGGTGAGATCCCGTGGAATGTGCTGCATCCCGCCGAGACCGCCATGCTTGAAGCCACGAGTGGGCTTGGCGCCAAAGGCGGTCCTTCCCAGGCGATGGCGTTCGCGCGCCTGTGGTCGTTGAAAGAGGCTTATCTCAAGGCACTGGGCGTCGGTCTTTGGCGGGAGCCCGCGCGTTTCTTCGTGCGCTTCATCGACGAGCAGCAGGCGGCGATCGAGGACCCGGATCTGAGCGTCCAGCTTGTCGAGGCGCGAACCACCTGGCGCGCTGGCGCGGGCATGAGGGCGGCGATGTCGGTCGTCGTTCTCGCGCCCCCCCTCCTTGAGGACGCCCTCGTTCTGAAGCGATGCAGGCGATGGAAGGGGCGAGCGCTTCGGCAAGCGTCTTGACGCTGTGAGCGGAGTCATTAGGGTAGCCGCCGCCAGGCCGGGCCCCTCTGGTTGCTCGAAGAGCAACGATGTCGGACTGGACATGCCAACAGAGCGGCCCGCCGCGCGCCATCCCGTTCTTCGTCGATGCGCTTGCAGGGCCGTTCATGCGCGATCCCCAGCGGGCGGTGCCGCTCGCTTGTGGACTGGTGTCCAACATCCCGTGAATAGGCAATCCGCATGAGCGAACTTCTCACTTCCGACGCGCTGGTCGCGTTCCTTCAGGTCATCATGATCGACCTGGTTTTGGCCGGCGACAACGCCATCGTGATTGGATTGGCCGCCGCCGGCTTGCCGCGCGAACAGCGCAACAAGGCGATCCTCGTCGGTATCGTTGCGGCCACCGTGCTGCGCATTGCCTTTGCCAGCGTCACGACCCAGCTCCTGCAGATCGTCGGCCTTCTGCTCGCCGGTGGCATCCTCCTGTTGTGGGTGTGCTGGAAGATGTGGCGCGAGCTGCGGACAACGGCCAAGGAGGAGCTCGAAGCCACCGAGGCGCTCGCGAATGAGGATCTCGACGCGAGCGGCGGGGTGGCGGAGGGCGCCCCTCGCAAGACCTTCCGCGAGGCCGCCTGGCAGATCGTCGTCGCCGACGTCTCGATGTCCCTCGACAACGTGCTTGCCGTGGCGGGCGCGGCCCGCGAGCATCCGATCATCCTGGTGTTCGGCCTCGCGCTGTCGATCGCCCTCATGGGCTTCGCAGCGAGCTTCATCGCCCGGCTGCTCCAGCGCCATCATTGGATCGCCTATGTCGGCCTTGCCATCATCCTCTACGTCGCTCTCGAGATGATCTACAAGGGCGCCCTCGAGGTTTGGCCCCATGTGAGCGCCGCGGTGGGCCCGGTCGCTTCTTGACGCCCTCGTGGCGGAGGTCCCTACTGCAGGGCCTCCGCCACCGCCCTGCCGCATGTCGCCGTGTCGGCGCTCCCCTTGAGATCGCGGGTGCGCAGTCCTGGCTCGACCAGCACGCGCTCGATTGCGGCGACGATGGCACGCGCCGCTTCCGTCTCTCCCAGATGCTCCAGCATCATGGCGCCGGACCAGATCTGCCCGACGGGATTGGCGATGCCCTGACCGGCGATGTCCGGGGCGGATCCGTGCACCGGCTCGAAGACGGAGGGATATGTGCGTTCCGGATTGATGTTGCCGGAGGGCGCGATGCCGATGGTCCCGGCGCAAGCGGGGCCAAGGTCTGAAAGGATATCACCGAACAGGTTCGACGCCACGACCACGTCGAAGCGGTCCGGGTTCAAGACGAAATGGGCGGTCAGGATATCGATGTGGTACTGGTCCCAGCGCACCTCTGGGTAGTTCGCCGCCATCTCACGGACGCGCTCGTCCCAGTAGGGCATGGTGATGGAGATGCCGTTCGACTTGGTCGCCGAGGTCAGATGCTTCTTCGGCCGCGACCGGGCGAGTTCAAAGGCGAACTTCAGCACCCGGTCGACGCCGACCCGGCTCAAGACCGTCTCCTGGATGCAGATCTCCCGCTCGGTGCCGGCGAACATGCGCCCGCCGATGGAGGAGTATTCGCCCTCCGTGTTCTCCCGGACCACCCAGAAGTCGATGTCGCCGGGCTTGCGGCCGGCGAGCGGACAGGGGACGCCGGGCATCAGGCGCACGGGGCGCAAATTGACATATTGATCGAACTCGCGCCGGAAGAGGATGAGCGAGCCCCACAGCGAGACATGGTCGGGCACCTTCTCCGGCCAACCGACGGCCCCAAAGAAGATGGCATCATGCGAGCCGATCTTCTCCTTCCAGTCCTCCGGCATCATGCGGCCGTGTTTCAGGTAGTAGTCGCAGGAGGCGAAATCGAACCAGTCCTGGCGGATTTCGAACCCGAAGCGCTTGGCGGCCGCCTCGAGCACGCGCACGCCCTCCGGCACGACCTCCTTCCCGATGCCGTCGCCGGGGATGACCGCCACGCTGTAAACGCGATTGGTCGCCATTGGTCCTCCTTGGCGGGAGCCAACACCCCCGCAGCTCTGCCCCAGCCCACCTCGCCCATCAGGACCGGAGGGTCAAGCGCGGCAAGCGTGATCCAGCGCCGCGGAGGTGCGCCCTTCTCGCCAAGTCAGAGGCGTGTCAGGGGGCTGCGAGGCTCGCGCGCGCTGCGGTTCAGGATAAGGTAAGGCAGCGCCGAAGCGCGAGCGCGCCTTCGGCAAGTCCGGCCGGACAGAGGGGAACGAATGGACTTCGATCTCAACGACGAGCAGCGCCTTCTGCAGGACAGCGTCGAGCGCCTGATGGCGGAGCGCTATGACTTCGAAGCGAGGAAGCGGTTTCGGGCGGAGCCGGAGGGTTTCAGCCGGGGGCTGTGGCGGCTTTATGCCGAGCTTGGGCTGCTCGGCCTGCCCTTCGCCGAAGAGCTGGGCGGATTTGGCGGCGGCCCTGTGGAGACGATGATCGTCATGGAGGCGTTCGGCCGGGCGTTGGCGCTTGAGCCCTATCTTGCGACCGTGGTTCTCGGCGGCGGCTTTTTGCGCCATGGCGGCTCGAAGGAACTCCAGGCGGAGCTTGTTCCGAAGCTCGTTGCAGGCGATGTCATTCTCGCCTTCGCCCATGCGGAGCGGCAGTCGCGCTATGACCTTTTCGACGTCGCGACCACTGCCAGACGCGACGGCGCCGGATACGTGCTCGACGGCGAGAAGAGCATCGTTCTGCACGGCGACAGCGCCGACACCCTGTTCGTGACGGCCCGCCTCGCCGGCGGGCGCCGCGAGCGCGAAGGAATCGGGCTGTTCCTTGTCGACGCCAAGACGCCCGGCCTGTCTCGGCGCGGCTACCCGACCCAGGACGGGCAGCGTGCTGCCGAAATCACGCTGTCTGGCGTTCGCGTCGGCCCTGAAGCTCTGGTGGGCGAGGCCGAGAACGCGCTGCCGCTTGTGGAGCGGGTCGTCGACGAAGCCATCGCAGCCCTTTGCGCCGAGGCTGTCGGCTGCATGGCCGAAATGCACAGCCTGACGGTCGATTACCTCAAGACCCGCAGCCAGTTCGGCGTGCCGATCGGCTCGTTCCAGGTCCTCCAGCATCGGGCGGTGGACATGTTCGTTGCCTTGGAGCAAGCACGCTCCATGGCGATGTTCGCCACCATGATGGTGCAGGAGGAGAACGCGGCTGAGCGGGCGAAGGCCATGCGCGCTGCGAAAGTACAGGTGGGGCGCTCCGTGCGCTTCGTCGGACAGCAGGCGATCCAACTGCATGGCGGCGTCGGGATGACCATGGAGTACAAGGTCGGCCACTATTTCAAGCGGGCGACCATGATCGACACGCTCTTTGGGGACGCCGATCACCACCTCACCCGCCTTGCCGAGGCAGGCGGGCTGGGAATCTGATTCCCCTCCCGCGAGGGCGCCTGGTCGCGTGGAAATGGAGCCAGGTCGGGCAGCAGCGTCGGCAGGTCGGAAGCTGGCGCAGCCACCCCATTCATCGCGCATGCCGAGCACGCGCGACGCCTTCCCCTTAGGAAGGATCATCAGGCTGGAGGTCCCATGCTGTTTCCCCTGTCCCCCCGTGTCGAAGACCTGAAGCGCCGCCTGAGCGCCTTCATGGAGGAGCACGTCTATCCGAACGAAGAGGTCTTCGAGCGGCAGTTGAACGAGTTGCCCTCGCGGTGGCACGTGCCGCCCATCATCGAGGAGTTGAAGCGCAGGGCCAAGGCGGAAAGGCTATGGAACCTGTTCTTGCCCAAGGCCGATGATCCGCACGCGCTGACGAACGAGGAATACGCGCATCTTTGCGAGATCATGGGCCGCTCGCCCATTGGACCGGAGTGCTTCAACTGCTCGGCTCCCGACACCGGCAACATGGAGACCCTCATCCGCTATGGCACCGATGAGCAGAAGGAGCGTTGGCTGAAGCCGTTGTTGGACGGGGAGATTCGCTCCTGCTTTGCCATGACGGAGCCGGCCGTCGCCTCCTCCGATGCGACCAACATCCGCTCCGAGATGAGGCGCGAAGGCGACGAATACGTCATCAACGGCCGCAAATGGTGGACATCCGGCGCCCTCGACCCCCGCTGCAAGATCGCCATCTTCATGGGGCGCACCAATCCCGACGCGCCGAAACACCAGCAGCAGTCCATGATCCTGGTGCCGATGGACTCGCCGGGCGTCACGGTGCTGCGCCCGCTCACCGTATTCGGCTATGACGACGCCCCGCACGGCCATGCCGAGGTCGTCTTCGAGAATGTCCGCGTTCCGGCCTCCAACATCTTGCTTGGCGAGGGCCGCGGCTTCGAGATCGCGCAAGGACGGCTCGGGCCGGGGCGCATCCATCATTGCATGCGCCTCATCGGCGTCGCCGAGCGGGCGCTCGAGACGATGTGCCGGCGGGCGATGTCGCGGACTGCCTTCGGCAAGACCATCGCTGAGCACGGCGTGACCCGCCATTGGATCGCCGAGTCGCGCATGGAGATCGACCAGGCGCGGCTGCTGACGCTTCAGACGGCGCGCATGATGGACATGGTCGGCAACAAGGCGGCGCGGGCCGAGATCGCGATGATCAAGGTCGTGGCGCCGAACGTGGCGCAACGGGTCATCGATCGCGCCATCGAGGTCTGCGGCGGCGGCGGCGTAAGCCAGGACTTCCCTCTGGCCTATGCCTTTGCCCGGGCCCGGTCGTTGCGCTTGGCCGACGGGCCTGACGAGGTTCATCGGGAGACGGTGGCCAAGCTCGAATTGAGAAAATACGAACCCTTGCGCGACAGGAGCAATCAACGCCTCGCCTGATCGCCAGGAGCCCGAGCCGTACAAGCCACGGGGAAGGGTGCAGCCCCTCCAGCCCGGGATAGCCGGCGCCACATCGCTCGACGCCAAGCCGTTCGGCGCCGCGCGGCGCTCATCAACGCGGAGCCGAAGGCGCATATGCCGTTTTGCGCCGCCTGGGCGGACGGGTTCCAGTGTCCCGGACACCCGGCTCTGCCCAGGCTTCGGCGCGCCATGCGGTTTAGGCCTTCCTTAACCGGTCTGGAGTGTTTCTGCAGCAGCCGTTCACCCGAGGCGGCGCCCTGCTTCGGGCACACGCTCCCGCCAATGTGACATCATGACCAGAACGAAGGTTCCGCCGACCGGCCGAGAAGCTACGTTCTCTGAAGACGAGATCATTGTCACCAAGACGGATCTGAAGGGCCGGTTGACCTATGCGAACGAGGTCTTCCTGCGCGTCTCGGCCCTGAGCCGCGAGGAGGCGCTCGGGCAACCGCACAGCATCATCCGCCATCCTCACATGCCGCGCTGCGTCTTCAAGCTGCTCTGGGAGACGATCGAGGCCAAGCGTGAGATTTTTGCTTATGTGTTGAACCTGGCGGCGACGGGTGACCATTACTGGGTCTTCGCCCATGTCACGCCGAGCTTCGACGGGGCGGGCAGGGTCGTCGGCTATCATTCCAACCGCCGCAAACCCGATCCGGAGCGGGTTGCCCGGATCGTGCCGCTGTACCGGGAGCTCTTGGCCGAGGAGCAGAGCCTTGCCAACCGCAAGGAGGGCTTGCAGCGCTCCACGGAACGTCTCCTCGCGTTTCTCCGCGAGAAGGGGATGAGCTTCGATGAATACATGCTCACTGTATAGGGCTGCGGTTTTCGTCGGGGTTGCCGCGGCGCTCCTTTTCATCAACGGCGTTGCAGGAGCGCTTGGCCTCGCCGGCGCGACGGCAAGCCTGGCGATGAACCTCTGCGCCCTGGCGGCGCTCGCCGTATCGGCAGTCTCGCTGAGACGCGCCCTGCGCGTCGTTTCCCGCGTGAGCGAGGTCTGCGCGGCGGCGGGTCGCGGCGACCTCGAGGCCCGCATCGTCGACCGGTTCCAGAGCGGCGCCCTCGGGAGCCTTCAGCGCGGCGTCAACCACATGCTCGACGTCGCGGACGCCTTCGTCCGCGAAGCCGCCGGATCCATGGGCGCGGTCTCCGAAGGGCGGTACTACCGGCCAGTCCTCGTGCGCGGCATGCCGGGCGGCTACGGCTATGCTGCGGGGCGGATCAACGCTGCCATCGAAACCATGCGGCACCGCGTGGAAGCCTTCGCCCGTTTCGCGAGCGAGAATGTGGCCTCCGTGATGGGCGGCGTCGCGTCGGCCGCCGCCCACATGCGGGGAAACTCGGCCGAGATGTCGGCCCTCGCGACCGAGAGCCGATCCCAGGCGAAGGCCGTGGCGGCGGCGGCGGAGCTCGCCACGGCCAATGCCCAGGCGGTGGCCGCCGCCGCGGAAGTCCTCGCTGGAACGGTCGAGCAGATCGCCGGACAGGCGGAGCAGTCGGCCGCCGTCGCCCGCCATGCCGTCCTGCAGGCCGGGGAAGCCAACCGAGCCGTCGCGAGCCTTGCCGACGCGGCGGCGGCAATCGGCGATGTGGCGACGCTCATCAACGACCTCGCCGCACAGACCAATCTCCTCGCGTTGAACGCGACCATCGAAGCGGCGCGCGCCGGCGAGGCAGGGAAGGGGTTCGCGGTCGTGGCCGGGGAAGTGAAAACCCTGGCGGCGCGGACTGCCACCGCCACGGGAGAAATCGAGCGCCAGATCGCCGCCATCCAAGGTGCGACGCACAATGCAGTCGCCGCGATCGCCGCCATCGGTCAGACCATCACTCAGGTGGATGAAATCTCCCGGGCCATCGCCCTGGCCGTCGAGGGACAAGGAAGCACGACCAAGCAGATCGCGCGCAATATCGGCGAGGCGGCCCAAGGCACAGGCGAGGTGTCGCGCAACATCGCCTGTGTCACGAAGCTGGCCGACGAGACCGGGCAGGCGGCGCTGAAGGTCGAGGATGCCGCGAGCGCCCTGGCCCAGCAGGCCGAGCGCCTGAAGCGCGAAATCGCGGCCTTTCTCGAGCGCGGAAAGGCGGCGTGAGCCGATCGCCCTGGTTCGGTCCGGCCCCGGCGCCCCCTGGCACGCTGCTGCCAAGCGGGGTTCTTGCGTGAACCGCGCTTGCGGTTCACGCTGCCGCCATGCGGCGTCACTTTTTCATCGCGCTCGCCGTCAGCTTCGCCGTCCTCGCTGCGGGACTGTTGGCCTATTACTGGGCCAACCTGCCGATCACCTTGAGAGTGGCGGTCGGCCCGATGGGCAGCCAGAACACGCGGCTCGTGGCGGCCCTCTCTCAACACCTTGCCCGCGAGCGCCATCCGCTCCGCCTCAAGCTCGTTCTCACGGAGAGTGTGGCGGCAAGCGCCAAAGCCATTGATGACGACAAGGTCGATCTCGCGGTGGTGCGGGCCGACGTCGCCATGCCCCTCAGGGCCCGTACCGCCGTCATCATGCATCGCGACGCGGCCATCCTCATGGCGCTGCCGAGGAGCGGCATCGCCCAGGTCGCCGACCTGAAAGGACGCAGCATCGGCGTAATCCGCGACGATCTCGGCAACCGGCAGCTCATCGCGACAGTCCTCAGCCAGTATGAAGTGCCGCAGGACAGTGTGACGATCGTACCGCTCGATTCCGGAAAGGATGTTCAGGCGGCGCTGTCGGAGGGCCGGGTCGATGCCGTCCTCGCCGTGAGCACGGTCACAGGCCGGACCATGACGGATGCGGTCGCTGGGGCGACGGCCGCGGCCGGCGGCCCGCCCGTCTTCATCCCGATCACCGAGGCGGACGCCATCGAGCAGCGCCTGCCCGTCCTGGAGACCCTGGAGGTCGTCCGTGGCACCTTCGGCGGCAATCCGCCTCGACCGGCAGAGACGTTCGAGACGGTCGGGGTCAGCCATCGTCTCGTCGCCCACATCAACCTCGACGACAGCGTCGTCGCCGAGCTCACCCGCCTGATCTTTTCGCTGCGGCCGGCCCTGGCCAACGACGTTTCCGTCGCCAACCACATCGAAAGCCCGGAGACGTCCAAGAGCTCCGTCATGCCCGTGCACCCGGGCGCCGCTGCCTACTACGAAGGAGCCGTGCTCACTTTCTTTGAACGCTACGGGGACTGGTTCTATCTCGTCATCATGGTGCTTTCCATCGCGGGATCCGGCTTTGCAGCCATGGCAAGCTCGGCCGCAAGCCGCGCCCGTGCCCGCAACATGATGTTGTTGAGCGAGCTCCTGGCCATCGTTCGCGCGGCCCATGCCTGCACAAGCGAGGCGGAGCTCGACCGTCTCGAGCGGCAGGCGGATGAAATCCTGGCCGCCGCGCTCGTCAAGGCCGGCCATGGCCACATCGACAACGCGGGCGTCGCCGCCTTCACCCTCGGCCTTGACCAGGCGCGCCGCGCCATTTCCGAGCGCCGCCAAGCTCTCGGCGTGGCGCCATCCTTGTCGCGAGCCGCAGAATAACCTTGCCGCCCACTCTCCCATCCTTATATTGCGCCGCACACAATCCTCCCGCCCGCCTCAAGGAACGTCGCGCGCGACCTCGCGGTTGAGGTCCCGTGGCCGGGGGTTCGCTGTCGGACAAGCCATGCAGCTGCGCAACATCGCCATCATCGCCCATGTCGATCATGGGAAAACCACCCTGGTCGACAAGCTCCTCGCTCAGTCAGGGACTTTTCGGGAGAACCAGCGCGTGACGGAGCGCGTCATGGACTCGAACGACCTCGAGCGCGAGCGCGGGATCACCATCCTCGCCAAGGCGACCTCCGTGGTGTGGAAGGGCGTGCGCATCAACATCGTCGACACGCCGGGCCACGCCGATTTCGGAGGCGAGGTGGAGCGCATCCTGAACATGGTCGACGGCGCTATCGTGTTGGTGGATGCCGCCGAAGGCCCGATGCCTCAGACCAAGTTCGTGGTCTCCAAGGCGCTCAAGATCGGCTTGAGGCCGATCGTCGCCGTGAACAAGGTCGACCGCCCCGACGCGCGTCCCTCCGAGGTCATCAACGAGGTCTTCGATCTTTTCGCCGCGCTCGATGCCACAGACGAGCAGCTCGATTTCCCCATCCTCTACGGATCCGGCCGCGACGGCTGGATGGCGCCGTCCCCCGAAGGCCCCAGCGACCAGGGACTTGCTCCCCTTTTTGACCTCATCCTTGATCATGTGCCCCCGCCCAAGGTGGAGGAGGGGCCGTTCCGGATGCTCGGCACCATCCTGGAAGCCAATCCCTTCCTCGGTCGCATCGTGACCGGCCGCATCACGTCAGGCACGGTGCGGCCCAACCAGACCATCAAGGTGCTGGACCGCGAGGGCCGGCTTCTTGAGCAGGGGCGGGTGTCGAAAATCCTTGCTTTCCGCGGCCTCGAGCGTCAGCCGATCGAGGTCGGCGAGGCCGGCGACATCGTGTCGATCGCGGGGCTGGAGAAGGGCTCGGTCGCCGACACGTTCTGCGCCCTCGAGAACGAGGTGCCCCTCCCCGCCCAGCCCATCGATCCGCCGACCGTGACCATGTCGTTCCTCGTCAACGACTCGCCTCTGGCCGGCACGGAAGGCGACAAGGTCACGAGCCGTATGATCCGCGATCGCCTGTTCCGCGAAGCAGAAGGCAACGTGACCCTCAAGATCGAGGAATCGCCGGACAAGGATTCCTTCCATGTCTCAGGCCGCGGCGAGCTGCAGCTGGCCATCCTCATCGAGACCATGCGGCGCGAGGGCTTCGAGCTTGCGGTATCGCGGCCACGGGTCGTGTTCCAGAAGGATGAGGCCACAGGCCAGCTTCTCGAGCCCATCGAGGAGGTGGTGATCGACGTGGACGAGGAGCACTCGGGCGTGGTCGTGCAGAAGATGTCCGAGCGCAAGGCCGAGATGATCGAGATGCGGCCCTCCGGCGGCAACCGCCTGCGCCTCGTCTTCCATGCGCCGACGCGGGGCCTCATCGGGTACCAGTCGGAGCTCCTGACCGACACGCGCGGCACCGCGGTCATCAACCGCCTCTTCCACGCCTATCAGCCCTACAAGGGCGAGATTGCGGGGCGTCGCAACGGAGTGCTGATCTCGAACGACTCCGGCGAGGCGGTGGCCTATGCGCTCTGGAACCTGGAGGACCGCGGCCCGATGATGATCGAGCCGGGCTGGAAGGTCTATCAAGGCATGATCGTGGGCGAGCACAACCGGGACAACGATCTTGAGGTCAACGTGCTGAAAGGAAAGAAGCTCACCAACATCCGCACCACCTCGAAGGACGAGGCCGTTCGCCTGACGCCTCCTATCCGGATGACCCTGGAGAAGGCGCTCGCCTGGATCCAAGACGACGAGCTTGTGGAGGTCACGCCGAAATCAATTCGCCTGCGCAAGGCGATCCTCGACCCCAACGAGCGCAAGAAAGCGGAGAAGCAGAAAGAGGCGCTGAGCGCCTGAAGCGCCTCACTCCCAACCTTCCCGGTGTCTCCGGCTCCTGCACAGCCGCGGCGCCTGTCGGCCCCGCGAGGCCCCCTGACCCGATGGCAGCTTCGCGGCGGGATCCGGTGCGTCGATGGAATGCGCGCGCACCGGTAACCCCGCCATCACTCACCCTCCGCCTTGTCCGGCTGGCCTTTCTTGGCGCCGCCGCGAGGATCGGTGGAATCCTCGCCGGACGGCTCTGCATCGGTGCGGTTCTGTGGCGTCAGGCGCGGGCGCGCAATGTCGCTTTGGGCGCCGTCAGCATCGGTTGTGGTCTTGCCGCTGCCGTCCATCACTCTTTCTCCTCACCGTGGACCACGAGATCCGTCGGTCGGACCAGCCCCTGACGTGGAGCCAGGTTCTCCGGCTTGGTCGCCGAGCGATCGCGAGCCGCTGGGGTCGGTGTAGCCGCTTGCACGCCCCGCCGCCCTGCCACCTTTGGCCGGGCCGGCTTTCGGCCCGCCGGGAATCGGGTCCGTGCCGCCGACATCATCATGGGCGCCGCCGAGATCGAAGCCTGGTCGATCTTCACCGCCGGCCTGCAGATCGCGGTCGGCCTGCCGGTTCGGGCGCTCGACGGGCGCGCGCGACTCATCCGGTCTCGTCATCGGCCTTCTCCATCATGGCTTTCAGCTGCAATTGCTTTCAGCCGCTCGCCGCGTCGGCATCCTTGCCCTTCGCACCCTCACTCGGAAGGGCGCCGGTGCCTGGGGTTGCGTCCGGATTGGTCAAACGCGGGTCGGCATGAGGGCCGGCAGGGTGAAGAGCCTCATGGGCGGAAGGCTTCTGCACCTCTCTCGCGCTCGGTCCGTGCTTCCCGCCCCTCGCGGGCCCGCCCTGGTTCGGTTCCTCGTGGTCCCCGTCCATACGTGCCTCATGAGGTCTCATGCCGGTTGCCTGGTGTGACCGCGGGGTTGCTCGCTGGCTCATTGACCTTCGAGGCGCCGCCCGTCGGCATACGATCGGCCTGGCCCTGCGAGGAGCCGCCAAGGGCGACGGGCGGACGACCGGGCGAGCCATCCGCATCCTCCGCCCAAAGCCGAGCCCGCTCCTCGTCGCTCAGGCCGCCTTCGCCCGGTGCGACGATCGCAGCCTGCTCAGGCGTCTGACGACCGCTGTCGACGGCTGATTTTTGGACGTCGCCTACGACGTTGTCCGGTTTTTTCGGCATGGTTCAGCCCTTTCTCCGGGGCGTCCGTGCGGCCTCTCGCATGCCCATGCGCTCGACCGCGACAGCCGTGGCGTCCTTGTCCTGCGGTCCCAGCGTGGCGTCGCTCACATGGCGGTGGGTGGCGGGGGTCTCGGCCGCGGTGAGGTCCCCATGATCGTCGGCCTTGGTGCCGGCAGCCTGCCGGGAATTGCGGTAATTGGCGGCCTCGCCGCCAGGCTCGCTCCAGACTTTGCGCAGCGTCGCGTTAGCCTCCGGATCCTCTTCCGACGAGCGAGGCTCCAGGGCATGTCCGCCTCGCTGTTCATTCCTGATCTGGGCAGCCTCCCGACGAGCCAAGGAGGGGGCGCCCTGCCGAATCTCCATGTCGTCCGCACGCCCGCCGGCGCGGTCCGGTGCAGCGCTGCCTTGGTCTTGTCGTCCCGCCATGTACGTTCTCCCGGGAGGTCGAGAAAGGATGGTCCCGAGAGAAACGATGCGCACGGGCGGATGTTGCGGCCGAGCTTCCTTTGAAAATGTACGCAAGGCGCGGCGGCGCTGCGTTCCGGCTGCAAGGGCCGGTCACAATCCCTCGAACAGCGCGCTTGAGATGTAGCGCTCCGCAAAGGAGGGAAGGACCACGACAATCGTCTTGCCGGCCATGTGAGGCCGGGCGCCCACTTCGAGCGCCGCCGCCACGGCCGCGCCTGATGAAATGCCGGCGGGGATGCCCTCACAGCGGGCGAGTTGCCTTGCGGTGTCGAAGGCTGTCTGGTTCCCGACCGTCACCACCTCGTCGATCACCGAGCGGTCCAGCACCTCGGGGATGAAGCCGGCGCCGATGCCCTGGATCTTGTGCTTTCCAGGCTGTCCGCCCGAGAGCACGGGCGAATCCTCCGGCTCGACAGCGACGATCCGCAAGCCCGGGCGGCGCGGCTTCAGCACTTGGCCGACGCCGGTGATGGTGCCGCCGGTGCCGACACCGGCAACGAAGACGTCGATCTCGCCTTTCGTATCGTTCCAGATCTCCTCGGCCGTGGTCCGGCGGTGGATCTCGGGGTTAGCGGGGTTGGCGAATTGCTGCGGGATGACCGCACCCGGGATTTCCGCTTTCAGCTCCTCGGCCTTGGCGACCGCCGCCTTCATTCCGCCGTCGGCCGGGGTGAGCACGAGCTGTGCGCCGAGCAGCGCCAGCATCTTGCGCCGCTCGAGCGACATGGTCTCCGGCATCGTCAGGATGAGGCGGTAACCCCGCGCCGCGGCAACGAAGGCGAGGGCGATGCCGGTGTTGCCTGAGGTCGGCTCGATCAAGGTCGCGCCTGGCTTGATCAGCCCCTGTGCTTCGAGGGCATCGATCATGCTGACCCCGATGCGATCCTTGACGCTGCCGATAGGGTTGAAGAACTCGAGCTTGGCCAGGATCTGGGCCTTGATCCCACGCTCTTGAGGCAAGCGGTTCAGCCGAACGAGCGGGGTATCGCCGATCGTCTCGGTGATCGAGTCGAAGATGCGACCGCGGCCAGGGGCGCGCGACGGCGTTGGAACTGCTGGGGTAGGGGCGGCTGCAGAGGGTGAGGAACTCATCGGAGGGACTCCTGGCGGCTCTTCAAGGGCGCTGCTTGGGCCCGTCGACATAAGGGCCGCAACCTTCCACGCCAAGAGAACGGCCGATTCCCGTTTTATACGAAGTCAAATCGTGAAATCGCCGGGGCCGATCTCGTTCGTGAAGACGTGGCGCTCCTCTGCCTCGCGGCACAGATCCTCGACGGTGGTGCCGTCGAGGGTTGCGAGGAAGGCGTCGGTCGCGCGGCTCACCAGGGGCCCGACCACCTGGTCGACGAGGCGCGATTCGGGAAGCGGCGGCAGATTGTCCTCGCCCGTGGCGGTCATGGCGGCGCGGACGATGTCGCCGGCGGTGATGCGGCGCCGCTCGCGGGCGAGCTCGTATCCGCCTCGCGGTCCGCGAACGCCCTTGAGGATGCCGGCGCGGACAAGCGCCTGCAGCACCGTCTCAAGGTGGCGGGGGGGGAGATTGTGACGGGCGGACAGCATCTTGGCGGCGACCGGCGCTGGACGCGCATGGACGGCGATGTCAACCACCGCCGCAATGGCCAAGAGGCTGCGGGGCGACAGCAAGATCATGGCCCAAAGTCCTCCTGTCTGATCGAAAGGGGTCAAAGGATCCCTGTCGATCCGAAGCCGCCGGCGTGGCGATCCGTTGGGCCAAGCTCGTCGACTTCATGGAGAACGGCGCGCGTCAGAGGCGCGACCACAAGTTGGGCGATCCGCATCCCGCGCGTGACGGTAAAGGCGTCACCGCCGAGATTGACCAGAAGCACCATCACCTCGCCGCGATAGTCCGCGTCGATGGTTCCCGGGGCGTTCAGCACCGTGACGCCGTGGTTCAACGCGAGCCCGGATCGCGGACGAACCTGCGCCTCGTAGCCAGGGGGCAGTTCGAGCGCGAGGCCTGTCGGAACGAGAGCCCGCGCCCATTGCCTCAGGACGATCGGTGAATTGTCCGGGTTCGCGGCCCTAAGGTCAAGCCCAGCCGCATGTTTCGTTTCATAGGCCGGCAAGGGAAGGCCCCGCCCATGGGGCAGGCGGCGAACGAAGAGATCAACCATGCGGATGCTCAAGAGCCAAGGAGAGTGGCGATGCGTTCCACCAGCCGACGCGCCACCTCGTCCTTGCCCAGGGTCGGCCAGCTCTCGACCGTATCGCGCGTCACGAGATGCACGGTGTTGTGCGCTCCCCCCATCACCCCCGTCCCCGGGGCCACATCGTTGGCGACGATAAGATCGCACCCCTTTCGGGCGAGCTTCCGCCTCGCATGCTCGATGACGTTTTCCGTCTCTGCGGCAAAACCGATCACGAGACGGGGGCGGCCCGTGTCCCGGTGGGCGATGGTCGCCAGGATGTCCGGGTTCTCGACAAGCTTCAAAGGCGGCGGCAGCTTGCCGTCTTTTTTCAGCTTCTGGGCAGCGTTCTCGGCCGTGCGCCAGTCGGCGACCGCGGCAGCGAACACGCCAACATCGACGGGAAGGGCCGCCTCCACCGCCGCGAGCATATCGCGCGCACTCTCCACATGCACCGTGCGCACGCCCGGCGGGTCGGGCAGGCTCACCGGGCCCGACACCAGCGTCACCTCGGCGCCCGCCGCGGCAGCGGCCGCCGCAATCGCATGACCTTGACGGCCTGAGGAGCGGTTGGCGATGTAGCGCACGGGATCGATCGGCTCATGGGTCGGTCCCGAGGTGACCAGCACCCGCTTGCCCGCGAGCGGGCCCGCGGCGCCTGTCCCCGATCGGCCCACGAGTCGCTCCAGCGCCGCCACGATCTCCAAGGGCTCGGCCATGCGGCCGGGGCCAAACTCAGCCTCTGCCATGGCGCCTTCATTCGGACCGACCACCGTGACCCCGTCGGCCCTGAGCACGGAGAGGTTCCGCTGCGTTGCCGGATGCAGCCACATCCGAACATTCATGGCCGGAGCCATGAGGATGGGCAGGGTTGTTGCAAGGAGCACCGTGGAGGCGAGATCATCCGCATGGCCGCCGGCCATCTTGGCCATCAGGTTCGCCGTCGCCGGCGCGACCACCACCGCATCGGCATCGCGCGCCAGGCGGATATGGCCGATGTCGGCCTCGTCCTCGCGATCGAACAGATCGGTGTGGGCACGAGTCCCTGAGAGTGCCGCGGCGGCAAGCGGGGTGATGAACTGCTGCGCGCCGGCCGTCAGCACGCAGCGCACCGCAGCGCCGCGCTCGCGCAAGCGGCGGATGAGGTCGAGGGACTTGTAGGCGGCGATGCCGCCGCCGATGACGAGAAGGATGCGTTTCTGAGAAAGGGTCACGGCGTCGACGGAAGATCGCTGGGCGACCATCTTCGCGGGCTTTGCTTAAGAAAGGAAGTGCAGCGCCAACAAGGCGGCGATGGTCCAGAGGGCGAGCGCCGACCAGCGCGCGCGGCGCGCCTCGGCGCGGCCGATGGCCTCGACACTTTCCGGGCTTAAGGAGAACCCGCGGCCCGCGGCCTCCTCGAGCTTTGCCAGGACCCGCTCGGCGCGCTGCGAGAGGTCGGGAAGATCGGCGACGACTCCCGCCAGGGTCCTGAGGCTTCGTCCCGCCTCCTCGATGCGGCCGATGGGGCCGAGGTTGCGCTCGATCCATTCGCCCACGACGGGCTCGGCCGTGCGCCACATGTCGAGCTTCGGATCGAGCGTGCGAGCGACCCCCTCCACCACGACCATGGTTTTCTGCAACATGACGAGCTCGGTGCGCGTCGCCATGTCGAACAGGGCCGTCACCTCGAAGAGGAGCGTGAGGAGCCGCGCCATGGAAATCTCATCGGCCCGCCGGTCGTGGATCGGCTCGCCGATCGCACGAAGGGCCTGCGCGAAATCATCCACCGAATGGCGCGGCGGCACGTAGCCAGCCTCGAAATGCACCTCCGCCACCCGGCGGTAGTCGCGCCGGATGAAGCCGAGCAGGATTTCGGCGAGGAAGCGCCGTTCTTTCAGGCCGAGCCGGCCCATGATGCCGAAATCAACGGCCACGAGGCGGCCGGCCGCATCAACGAACAGGTTCCCCGGATGCATGTCGGCATGAAAGAAGCCGTCGCGGATGGCGTGCCGCAGGAAGGTCTGGATCAGCACGCGGGCAAGATGCACGCGATCATGGCCAGCGGCCTCGATGGCAGCGATGTCGTTCAACCGAATGGCGTCGATCCATTCCGTCGTCAGCACGTCCCTGTCGGTGAGGTCCCATTCGGGCTTTGGAACGCGGAAATCCGGATCGGCGCGGGTGTTCTCGGCAAGCTCCGAGAGGGCGGCGGCCTCCAGCCGCAGATCCATCTCCAGGGCGACCGAGCGCGCCAGGGTCTCGACCACCTCGCGCGGCTTCAGGCGCCGCGTTTCCGGCGCGATCCGCTCGAACAGGCGCGCAGCAAAGCGCATGGCCTGGAGGTCGCGGGCGAACTGCTCCCGCACGCCCGGACGCATCACCTTGACTGCCACCGCGTAGAGCCCCTCCGTCGTCCGCAGATGCGCCTTGTGCACCTGAGCGATGGAGGCTGCTGCCACGGGCTCGCTGAAATCCGCAAAGAGGGTGTCGATGGGTCTTCCCAAAGCCTCTTCGACGACGCGCACGGCCTCCGCACGGGGGAAGGGCGGCATGCGGTCCTGGAGGCTTTCGAGGTCGCGCGCTGCCGCGACGCCCACGATGTCGGGACGGGTGGCCAGGAACTGGCCGAACTTGACGTAAGAAGGTCCAAGCCTTGTCAGCGCCGTCGAGAGCCGCGCCCCACCCTTGCCGGCGCCCGGGCGCTCGATCGTGCGGGCAAGGCGCAGGGCGAGGGCGGCGGCCGGCGGAAGAACGCTCGGGTCGACGAGCGCCAACGCGCCCTCCCGCGCCAGGACGAAGCCGGCGCGGATATTGCGCGCAAGATGAAGGAGGTCGCTCAGCACGCGCTCAGATCTTCCATCCAGAATGGATGGCGACGATGCCGCCGGTGAGAAGCCGATGCGTGACCCGCCTGAACCCGGCGTCCTCGATCATGCGGGCAAAGACATTAGGTCCGGGGAAGCGCCGGATCGACTCGACAAGATAACGGTAGGACTCGCCGTCTCCGGCCACAGCTTCGCCAAGACGGGGGATGACGTGAAAGGAATAGGCGTCGTAAAGAACATCGAGGCCCGGCATATCGACCTTCGAGAATTCCAGGCACAAGAACCGCCCGCCGGGCCTGAGCACCCGATGCGCCTCGGCGAGCGCCCGATCGATGCGCGGCACGTTCCGGATTCCGAAGGCGATGGTGTAGGCGTCGACGGATTTCCCTGCCACCGGCAGGGTCTCGGCGTTCCCCTCGACGAAGGCGATCCGCCCCTGATAGCGGCGGCCTGCCCGCTCGCGCCCGACCGCCAGCATATCGCCATTGATGTCGAGCACGGTGACATGCGCGCGAGGCCCTGCGGCATCGAGAATGCGAAAGGCAACGTCGCCCGTCCCGCCCGCGACATCGAGGCACCGGAAGGGCCGCGTCGTCGAGGGACCGAGGGCGGCGACAAAGGCGTTCTTCCAGGCGCGATGGAGCCCCGCCGACATGAGGTCGTTCATCAGATCGTAGCGGCGGGCGACGGAACGGAACACGTCGTTCACGCGGCTCTGTTTTTCGCCGAGCGGGATGCTTTCGAAGCCGAAATGGGTGGTCTCGTCCGCGTGCTTCATCGTCATGCCAAACCTTGCCGGCGTTCCATAGCGGACGCGTGGACGAATGGCTATGTGAGGCGCGCCGTCATGCCCAAAGACAAGCCTCAGCGGAGCGGACGGCCGAGCCCGGAACGAGACAAGCGACCGCGATGCCCGAGCTCCCCGAAGTCGAAACGGTCCGTCGCGGCCTGGAGCCCGCCATGGTCGGCGCCCGCTTCGTGAAAGTCGAACAACGACGGCCCGATCTGCGCATCCCGTTCCCGGAGCGCTTCGTCGAGCGTCTGACGGGACGGACCGTCACGGCCCTTGGCCGACGCGCCAAGTATCTCCTCGCTGATCTGTCCTCAGGCGAGGTGTTGATCATGCATCTGGGCATGACCGGGCGCTTCCTGGTCGACGATGGCGGCAAAGCGAGCGGCGGCGGGCCGCCCCTGATCGGCGCCTATCGGCACACGGCAGGCGGCGTGCGCGCTCACGACCACGTGGTGTTCCACCTCTCGAACGGCGCCGTCGTGACCTACAACGACGCCCGCCGCTTCGGCTTCATGGACCTGGTGCCGCGGACGGAGCTCGATCGGTCGCGCCACTTCACCGGCCTGGGGATCGAGCCCTTGAGCGATGCCCTGTCCGGCGAGACCGTCGCGCAGCTCTTACTTGGCCGGCGGGCGCCGCTCAAGGCCGCGCTCCTCGACCAGCGCCTTATCGCAGGCCTTGGCAACATCTATGTCTGTGAAGCGCTCTACCGCGCCGGCCTCCACCCTAGCGCCCCTGCCGGATCGCTTGCGACCCCGACGGGCCGGCCGACCGCCAAGGCGCACCGCTTGGCCGAAGCGATCCGCGAGGTGCTGAACGAGGCCGTCGCGGCCGGCGGCTCGACGCTGCGCGACTATGCTCGGACCGATGGCTCGCTCGGCTATTTCCAGCACCGCTTCCGCGTCTATGACCGGGAGGGGAAACCCTGCATGAGGGCGGGCTGCAAGGGAGAGATCCGGCGCCTCGTGCAGGGCGGCCGTTCCACCTTCTTCTGCCCGGTCTGCCAGAGACCATAGGCATCATATCAGCCCCTCGCCAAGGCACACGGAGGCCGCTAAGAAGCGCGCAAGCTGAGGGAAGCGCCATGGCTTATGAAACCATTCTCGTCGAGACACGCGGCAAGGTTGGCCTCGTCACGCTCAACCGCCCCCAGGCGTTGAACGCGCTCAACTCCACCCTCGTCGGAGAGCTCAATCGGGCGCTGGACGATTTTGAGGCCGACCCAGCCATAGGCTGCATCGTCATCACCGGCTCCGAGAAGGCCTTTGCGGCCGGCGCCGATATCAAAGAGATGCAGACTCTTTCTTTCCCGCAAACCTACCTGGACGATTTCATCACCGCTTGGGACCGGGTGGGCGCGCGGCGCAAGCCCATCGTGGCTGCGGTGGCCGGCTTCGCCCTCGGCGGCGGCTGCGAGCTCGCCATGATGTGCGACATCATCATCGCAGCCGACACGGCGAAGTTCGGTCAGCCGGAGATCAAGCTCGGCGTCATGCCAGGCGCTGGCGGGACGCAGCGCCTCACGCGCATCGTGGGCAAGGCAAAGGCCATGGAGATGTGCCTCACCGGCCGCATGATGGATGCTCAAGAAGCCGAACGCTCCGGGCTCGTGTCCCGCGTCGTGCCTGCGGCCGATCTCCTGTCAGAGGCGATGAAGACGGCCGAAACTATCGCCTCCATGTCGCTTCCCATCGCCATGATGGCGAAGGAGAGCGTCAACCGCGCCTATGAAACGACGCTTGCGGAAGGCGTACGCTTCGAGCGCAGGCTCTTCCACGCCATGTTCGCGACCGCCGACCAGAAGGAAGGCATGGCCGCCTTCGTCGCCAAGCGCCAGGCGAATTTCCAGAACAAGTAACTGAACGTTGACGGGCGGCCGGGGCCCGTCTATAAGCCGCCCCTTACGAGACCGCGGCCGCGCCGCGGTCTCTCCCGTTTCACGCACGCACGCAGCCTGTCGCCCGGGGCGCCCGCCGCCTCACGCGCGATCGCATTTCGGACGAGGATAGCCATGGCCAACACCGTGTCGGCCAAGAAGATGACCCGCAAGATCGCCAAGCGCACGGCGATCAACCGCGCGCGCCGCAGCCGCATGCGCACCTTCATCCGCAAGGTCGAGGAGGCCATCGCCGGCGGCGATCAGGCGGCGGCGATGGCCGCTTTGAGGGCCGCCGAGCCGGAGATCATGCGCGCGGCGCAGAAAGGCGTCGTGCACAAGAACACGGCGTCGCGAAAGGTCTCGCGCCTTGCCTCCCGCATCAAGGCCCTGAGCGCCTAAGAGGCCTTGACATCATAGTCTTCAGCCCGGCCTTGGCCGGGCTTTTCATTTTGCAGCGCCGCGAATTTCCTGCCGCGACTCCTGTTGACTCTTGCCGCGCGCTCGCGGGTGGAAGCAGGTGCGCGCCCTACGCGCCGCCGCTCAAATAAACCGAAGACAGTTCAGCAGCTTAAGGGGCAAAGCCGTTTTGCGCGCTGGATTCATTCCTGACTCGCTGAGAATCGTGGTCGCGGCTCGAGCCGCACACGCGATGCGAGTCTCCGCTTGCCGCGCCAACCGGACGTTAAGAAAACCTTAAGGACCTCAGCCGGTTATTTTGAGCTCGCGCCTTTCCCGCCAGGCTCCCGCAGCGGGCGTGGCCCGAGTCGCTGATTCGTTCCAGTTGCGCAGCTTTGGGGGCCTGTGTAAGGTTTCCCCACTTCAGCAATAGAGCTGAAGTAATCCAAGCATAACGAACGTAATTCTCCTCTTTCGAGGATACGGCGATGCTTTGCTCATATAGTTCAAAATCAAAACGGCGGCGTGCTGTCGCCTTGCGGTGATCCGATGGCGGATTTCCTGGCTCATTAGTACCGTTCAACACGCACGATTGATGGGGCAGCCGACTTCGATCTCGGTCGAAGGGGGTCGTCGTGCGCGAATGACTGGTTCGATCCATCGTCGGCGACGGTAGATGTGAACCCGGGAATGACGCCGTCCGTTGGACGTGCGGGGGTGAGGAGGAGTTGAGACAATGCAAGGCGGGGAGGAGCATCGGGCCCGCGCGGGTTCCAGCGTCAGGGCGGTCGAGGAGGAGAGCACCCGGGACACCGCTCATGGCGAGATCTGGTCCCGCGTCAAACGTCGCTTGCGTGCCGAGCTCGGCGAGGATGTGTTCACGAGTTGGTTCGCTCGCCTCGAGCTGGAAGCGGTGAGCGGCGGCTGCGCCCAGCTCACGGTGCCGACCCGCTTTCTGAAGAGCTGGATCGAGGCCCACTACGCCGACCGCGTGCTGTCGATCTATCGCAGCGAAGCGCCGCAGATCGAGCGCATCGCCATCGGCGTCCGCGGCTCCACGCCTCGCGAAGCGCCTGGCGGAGCGATGGGCGAGGCCGCGCGCGAGGCTGGGAGCGGCGAGGGCGCGCGGCTGAGGCTCGTCACGGACCGGGACGCAGGTCCTCTCCAGGCCGAGCGCAACGAGGCCAGCGACCTCGGCGGCGCTCCTCTCGATCCGCGGCTCACCTTCGACAGCTTCATCGTCGGGCGCTCCAACGCACTCGCCCACGCTGCAGCCGATCGCGTTGCACGCCACCAGGGGGGGCATGCCCTCTACAACCCGCTGTTCCTTCATGCGGGAGTCGGACTTGGCAAGACCCATCTCTTGCATGCCATCGGACATGAAGCGCGACGGGCGGGCCGTCGGGTCATCTATCTCACCGCCGATCGTTTCATGTATGGCTTCGTCGCCTCGCTCAAGGCGCAGACGTCCCTCGCCTTCAAGGAGCGTCTGCGCGGCATCGATCTCCTCATCATCGATGACGTGCAGTTCATCCAGGGCAAAACCATCCAGCAGGAGTTCGGCCATACCCTGAACGCTCTCATCGATTCCGGGCGGCAGATCGTCGTTGCCGCCGACCGGCCGCCAAGCGATCTTGAGAGCCTCGACGAGCGCGTCCGGTCGCGGCTCGGCGGTGGCTTGGTGGTCGAGATCGGCGCTCTCGACGAGGCGCTGCGCGGCGCCATTCTCGCCGCCCGCATCGCAGCCCTCAAAGCCTCCCACCCCGGCTTCGAGGTGAGCCCGGCCGTGATCTCCTACGTCGCCCGGGCGATCACCGCCAACGGCCGCGATCTCGAGGGCGCTGTGAACCGGCTTCTCGCCCACGCGACCCTCACCGGCTCCGCTATCACCATCGAGACGGCGGAGGTCGCCATTCGCGACCTCGTGCGCAATCGCGAGCCGAAGCGCGTCAAGATCGAGGAAATCCAGAAGCTCGTCGCCAGCCACTACAATGTCTCGCGCTCCGATATCCTCTCGGAGCGGCGGACCGCCGCGGTGGTGAAGCCGCGCCAGATCGCCATGTACCTCGCCAAGGTGCTCACCTTGCGCTCCCTTCCCGAAATCGGGCGCCGCTTCGGCGGTCGCGATCACACCACCGTTCTCCATGCAGTGCGCAAAATCGAGAAGGCGCTCGGCGAGGACACGGCGCTCCACGACGAAGTGGAGCTGTTGAAGCGGATGCTCCAAGAGTGAAAGCTGAAAGGAGGGATGTGGCTGTGTGAGCATGGCTCACTCCGGCCTTGCTTCCCGGGCATTCCTTCGCCAATCTGCGGCCCCGCCTCCTTGAGGAGCGGCCTCGGATCAGATGTCGTCCGATCCGCGACAAGGCAACAAGAGTTGACCTATGAAGGTGACAGTCGAACGAGCGGCGCTCTTGAGGTCGCTCGGGCATGTGCATCGCGTCGTCGAACGGCGCAACACCATTCCGATTCTCTCGAACGTGCTGCTGCGCGGAGAGGACGACGGGCTGCGCCTGAAAGCGACCGACCTTGATGTCGAAGTGACCGAAACCATCGCTGCCGACACGCTCCAGACCGGTGCGACGACGGTGCCGGCGCATGTCATCTATGACATCGTCCGCAAGCTCCCGGAAGGCGCGCAAGTCTCGCTCGAGACGACGGGCGATACCGGCCAGATGCAACTCCGCTCGGGCCGGTCGCGCTTCATGCTGCAGACCCTGCCCGAGAGCGACTTCCCGGATCTCGCCGCTGGCGAGTTGCCGGTTCGCTTCACGCTGCCGCCCGCCGAGCTCAAGCGGCTCATCGACAAGACTCAATTCGCGATCTCCACCGAGGAGACGCGCTACTATCTCAACGGCATCTACTTCCACACCATCGCCGCCCAGGGCGCGACCATGCTGCGCGCCGTTGCCACTGACGGACACCGTTTGGCGCGGATTGAAATCCCGGCCCCGGAAGGTGCGGACGGCATGCCCGGCGTGATCGTGCCGCGCAAGGCGGTGGCCGAGATCCAGAAGCTTCTGGAGGGCGCGGATCAAGACGTCCTGATCGAGCTCTCCCCCGCCAAGATCCGCCTCACGGTCGCGGGGGTCGTCCTGACCTCGAAGCTCATCGACGGCACCTTCCCCGATTATCAGCGCGTGATCCCGACGGCCAACGACAAGCACCTGATCATCGACCGCGATGATTTCGCTCGCGCCGTCGACCGCGTCTCGACCATTTCCTCCGAGCGGGGCCGGGCGGTGAAGCTGTCGCTCAGCGACGGCAAGCTCACGCTGACCGTCACCAATCCGGATTCAGGCAGCGCCACCGAGGAGCTCGAGGTAGACTACGACGCTACGCCCCTCGATATCGGCTTCAACGCCCGCTACCTCCTCGACATCGCGGCGCAACTGGACGGCGACACCGCTCTGTTCAAGCTTGCCGATCCCGGCTCTCCGACCCTCATCCAGGATCGCGACGGCTCGGCCGCGCTATATGTCCTGATGCCGATGCGGGTGTAGCGCCCGACGCTCGTGCCCGCCGAGAATCCTGATGCGCCGCGCGTCGCGCGCCTGATCCTGCAGGACTTCCGCACCTATGCCGCCCTCGACCTTGCGGTGGCCGGGCGGCTTGTGGCGCTCGTCGGCGAGAACGGGGCCGGCAAAACCAATATCCTGGAAGCCCTGTCACTGTTCGCTCCGGGCCGGGGCTTGCGTCGTGCGGAGCTTCCCGAAATGGCCCGAAGGTCCGGCCCTGGCTCCTTTGCGATCTCTGCCGCTTTGGAGACCGCTTACGGCGAGCACCGCCTGGGCACTGGTATCGAGCGCCAGCCGGGAGAGGGCCGGCCGGCCCGCCTGTGCCGGATCGACGGAGGACCGGTGCCCTCGGCCGCAGCCTTCGCCGAGCATGTGCGCGTCGTCTGGCTTACGCCCGATCTCGATGCGCTTTTCCGCGGGCCGGCGGGGGACCGGCGCCGCTTTCTCGATCGTCTCGTCCTCGCCATCGACTCCGAGCATGCAGCCCGCATCAATGCGCTCGAGCGGTCCCTGCGCTCGCGGAACCGGGTGCTCGAGGAGAGCCCGGAAGATCATCTCTGGCTCGACGCCATCGAGCGCGAGCTTGCCGAACTCGCCGTTGCCGTGGCGGCGGCGCGGCAGGAGGCCGTCGCTCGGCTGACGGCGCTGATTCTCGCCAATCGCGATGAAGCCTCCCCCTTCCCTTTCGCCACGATCGCCCTGGACGGGGAGATCGACCGGCTTGTTGCTTCATTTCCGGCCGTCGACGCGGAGGACCGGTACCGGACCATGCTCGCCGAGAGCCGCAGCCGCGACCGCGCCGCGGGCCGCACCCTCATCGGCCCCCAGGCCACGGACCTCCTGGTCCGCCACGGCCCCAAGGACATCCCGGCGGGGCAGGCCTCGACGGGCGAGCAGAAGGCTCTGCTCGTGGGCCTCGTGCTTGCCCATGCGCAGCTCGTCGGGTCCATGAGCGGCATCACCCCGCTCGTCCTTCTCGATGAGGTGGCGGCCCACCTCGATCCCCGCCGCCGCCGCGGCCTCTTCGAGACGGTCGAACGGCTCGGCGCACAGGTATGGATGACGGGCGCCGATCCCCTGCTCTTTGCCGAGCTCAAGGAAGCGGAGATCTTCGAGGTCACGCCGGGCCGGATCGAGCCGCTGCGGCGTTGACCCCGCATCCGGCTCTGCCGCCCCGCCTGCCGGTGCGGCATCAGCGACCCGTTGAGGACGCCTGCGGGACACGATAGGCGAAGCCCCTCGGCTCCGCCGTCTCGCGGCGACTCGCCTCGTCCCGCGCCATGAATGACCCTCTCGCCGCAGCTCGCGCCGCCCTGAAATCCGTCTTCGGCTATGACGACTTCCGCCCGGGGCAGGCGGAGGTGATGGGCGCCGTGCTGGCGGGCGAAGACGTGCTTGCCGTGATGCCGACCGGAAGCGGCAAGTCCATGTGCTACCAGCTCCCGGCCCTGGTCGAGGGAAGCCTGACCGTGGTCGTCTCGCCACTCATCGCTCTGATGCGCGATCAAGTCCACCAGCTTGAAGCGCTAGGCGTTGCAGCGGCAACGCTCAACTCCATGAGCACGGACGAGGAGGTGCGGCAGGCTTGGCGGCTCCTGCGCAGCGGCGAGTTGCGCCTCCTCTTCATCTCGCCTGAACGCTTGCTGGTTGACGGCCTCGCCGACCGGCTGCGGGAGGCCGGCACGCGCCGGCTTGCCATCGACGAAGCGCATTGCGTGTCGCAGTGGGGACATGACTTCCGCCCTGAATATCGCGAGATCGCCCGGGCGCGGCACGCGCTTGGGGGCGTGCAGACGCTGGCCCTGACCGCGACGGCGGATCGCGTCACGCGCGAGGACATCGTCGAGCGACTGTTCCCTCGCAAGCCGCGCGTGTTCGTGCACAGCTTCGATCGGCCGAACATCCATCTGCGCTTCGCCGCCAAAGACCAGCCCCGGCGGCAGATCAGCGAGTTCCTTGCCCCCCACCGGAACCACAGCGGCATCGTCTATTGTGCGTCGCGCAAGCGCACCGAAAACCTCGCCGAGACCTTGAGCGAGCGGGGCTTTCGGGCGCTCGCCTATCACGCTGGGCTCGACGCGGATTTGCGCGCCCGGCGGCAGGACGCGTTCCTGCAGGAGGATGGCGTGGTCATGGTGGCCACGATCGCGTTCGGCATGGGCATCAACAAGCCCGATGTCCGCTTCGTCTGCCACGCCGACATGCCGGCGAACATCGAGAGCTACTACCAGGAGATCGGCCGCGCCGGCCGCGACGGGTTGCCTGCGGACACGCTCACCCTGTTCGGCTTCGAGGACATGGCTCTGCGCCGCCGCCAGATCGACGAGAAGGAGGTGCCTGAGGGGCGCCGCCTCGTCGAGCGCCGAAAGCTCGAGGCGATGATCGCCTTGTGCGAGGCGGCGAGCTGTCGCCGGCAGGCGTTGCTGGCCTATTTCGGCGAGGAAAGCGCCGAGCCTTGCGGGCGCTGCGATCTTTGCCAAGGCGGCGTTGCTCTGATCGACGGGACCGTGGAAGCCCGGAAGATCCTTTCGGCGATCGCCCGCACCGGCGAGCGCTTCGGAGCCGGTTACATTTCCGACATCCTCCATGGCCGTGAGACGGAGGCGATCCGCCGCAACGGCCACGCCTCGCTCAAGACCTTCGGCGTCGGAAAGGACCGAACCACCCGCGCCTGGCGCTCGGCCATCCGCCAGCTCTTCGCGGCCGGCGCGCTTGCCGAGGGAGAAGCGGGAGGCCTGCGCATCACCGAGAAGGGCGAGGCCATCCTCTTTGGCCGCCAGACCATTGCGCTCCGCCCGGAGCCCGACCGCGCCGAGCGCCGCTGCGTCAGGGTTGAGGATCCGGATGCCCTCGATCCCGTAGCGGAAGCGCTCTTTCAGCATTTGCGGAGCTTGCGCGCCGCCATTGCCCGGGAGGAGGGAATGGCCGCCTACATGGTCTTTGCCGACCGCACTCTGATCGAGATGGCGCGGCTCAAGCCCCTCGACCGTTACGCCCTGCGCATGGTCCATGGCGTCGGCGAGCGCAAGCTTGCGGCTTACGGCGACGTTTTTCTGAACGCCATCAAGGAGTTCCTGAGCCGAAGGACGTCCTCCGAATGATCAGCGTCGTCGCGCGCGCGTACGCGCGCGGGGGTGAAATTTCCACTCAGACGCCCTAAATGATTGATCTGACGAATCAATGGCCCGCGGCCGCGCTTTTGGCCCGCCCGTTCAGGACACCCCTTCAAGGATTGATGATGGCCGAGCCCGCCCGAAACCTGACGCCGGATTCCTATGGCGCCGAATCGATCAAGGTTCTGAAAGGTCTTGATGCGGTGCGCAAGCGGCCGGGCATGTATATCGGCGACACGGACGACGGCTCGGGCCTTCATCATATGGTTTATGAGGTCGTCGACAATGCCATCGACGAGGCTCTGGCCGGTTTCGCCACGGAAGTGACGGTGACGCTCAATCCGGACGGCTCCTGCACGGTCGCGGACAACGGGCGCGGCATCCCGACCGGCATCCACCCTGAGGAGGGCGTCTCCGCCGCCGAGGTCATCATGACCCAGCTCCACGCGGGCGGAAAGTTCAACAACACGGCCGAGGGCGGCAACGCTTACAAGGTTTCAGGCGGCCTGCACGGGGTCGGCGTTTCGGTGGTGAACGCCCTCTCGACCTGGCTTCGCCTGCGCATCTGGCGGGACGGTAAAGAGCATTTCATGGAGTTCAGGGACGGGGAACCCGTCGCACCGCTCGCCGTGGTCGGCGAGGCTCACGGGCGGCGCGGCACCGAGGTCACCTTCCTGCCCTCCCGCGAGACCTTCAAGGGCGTCGTCGAGTTCGACTACGAGACCCTGGAGCATCGGCTTCGGGAGCTCGCCTTCCTGAACTCCGGCGTCCGCATCATCCTTACCGACCTTCGCCATGCCGAGCAGAGGCGCGAAGAGATGTATTACGAGGGCGGGGTCGAGGCCTTCGTCCGTTATCTTGACCGCTCCAAGAAGCCGGAGCTCGCCAAGCCCATCCTGGTGCGCGCCGAGCGCGACGGCGTCGGGGTCGAAGTGGCCCTGTGGTGGAATGATTCCTACTACGAGAACGTCCTCTGCTTCACGAACAACATCCCGCAGCGGGACGGCGGCTCGCACCTGACCGGCTTCCGCGCGGCGCTCACCCGCCAGATCACCGGCTATGCGGAGGCGTCCGGCCTGATGAAGCGGGAGAAGGTTACGCTCGTCGGCGACGACTGCCGCGAAGGACTGACGGCGATCGTGTCGGTGAAGGTGCCTGACCCGAAATTCTCGTCGCAGACCAAGGATCGGCTTGTCTCCTCCGAAGTCCGGCCCATCGTCGAGAGCCTGGTCAACGAGGGTCTCGGGACCTGGCTCGAGGAGAACCCGAGCGAAGCAAAGAAAGTGGTCGAGAAGGTGGTTCGCGCCGCCCAGGCCCGCGAGGCCGCCCGCAAGGCGCGCGATGCCATCCGCAAGGACGCCATCGGCGTGACGTCGCTTCCGGGCAAGCTCGCCGACTGCCAGGAGAAGGACCCGGCGAAGAGCGAACTCCTGCTCGTCGAGGGCGACTCGGCAGGCGGGTCCGCGAAGCAGGGGCGCGATCGCACCTTTCAGGCGGTTCTGCCGCTCCGCGGCAAGATCCTGAACACCGAGCGCGTGCAGACAGGGCGCATGCTCTCCTCCGAGCAGATCGGCACGCTGATCGCGGCCCTCGGGGTCGGGATCGAGTTCGGCGACGAGAAGGGCGACGACTCCAACGGTCGATCAGTGCGGTTCACCTTGGACAAGCTGCGCTACCACCGCATCATCATCATGACCGATGCGGACGTGGACGGCGCCCATATCCGCACCCTGCTGCTCACCTTCTTCTACCGGCAAATGCCCGAGCTCATCGAGCGCGGACACCTCTACATCGCGCAGCCGCCGCTCTACAAAGCCACCCGCGGCAAGGCGACCACCTACCTGAAAGACGAGCGCGCGCTCGAGGACTTCCTGATCGAGGCTGGCATGGAAGGGGCGACGTTGCGGCTCGCCTCCGGCCTCGAATTCACAGGGGACCAATTGAAGAGCCTGATCGACGAGGCCCGCCTCGTCCGGCAAGTGATCGCGAGCCTTCACTCCCGCTACAACCACACGGTCGTCGAGCAGGCGGCGGTGGCGGGCGCCTTCAAGCCCGAGGTCGCCGATGATCCGGAGCGGGGACCGATGGTGGCCGCCCGCACAGCGCAACGGCTCGATGCCCTTGCCGAGGAAACCGAACGCGGCTGGACCGGCGAGACTCGCGAGGGCGGCTATGTCTTCAGCCGTACCGTCCGCGGCGTCCGCCAGGCGGCCATTCTCGACGCCGCCCTCCTTGCAAGCCAGGAGGCGCGCAAGCTCGATGAGCGCGCCCGCTCCCTGCAGGAGGTCTATGGCGAGCCGGCGCTCCTGATCCGCAAGGGCGAGGAAAGCCCGATCCACGGACCGCTGGCCTTGTTTGAAGCCGTCACCGGAGCCGGCCGCAAGGGGCTTCAGCTACAGCGCTACAAGGGTCTTGGCGAAATGACCGCCCAGCAGCTCTGGGAGACTACCCTCGACCGTGATGTGCGCTCCCTTCTGCAGGTCAGGGTGAAGGATGCGACCGATGCCGACGATCTTTTCGTCAAGCTGATGGGAGACGTCGTCGAGCCACGACGCGAATTCATCCAGGAGAACGCCCTGAGCGTCGCGAACCTCGACGTTTGAGTTTTCGGCCGACGGCGTATCTTGGCGCGGCCCTGTGCAGGCTGGCGGCAAGTAAGAAGCCCGGCTGTCAGCCGGGCCGAGGGGCGCCATAGATAGGGCAAGGTCAGCCCAGGCTCCCAAGCAGAACCATAAGAGCCGACACGGCTGTCGTCGATGTTATAAAACCGACAGACGCACGAACAAATGATGGTTTTGTTGCCGCCTCTTCCACGTTCCGTCTCCACTTGATCAGGGTGCCTGAACAACAGCTCTGGGAAATCCTGGTTCCCGCCCACATGACGTCGGCTTTCTGCCGCCTTTTCGTCGCAGCTGGAGAGGGGGCGAAGGCAACCGGAGGCTTAACACTATGCCTGCGCGGCTACGTCTCGTCTGCTGCTCACGCCGGTCGCGCGGCCGCTTCGCGGATCGTGCCAAGCGAAAGGCGCCCGACTCTGGCGCCGGCTGAGTCGACCACTGCGGCTGTCTCGGCCCCATGAGCGAGCAGCACAGCCAAGGCGTCGCGCAGGGAGCTTTCGGATAGAAGAGATGGAGCGTCTGGGGGGGCCTGTAGAGGCTCTGCGGCCTCCCCCACCTTGACAAGCGCCAAGCGCTTCAGCGCCCGGTCGGTTCCAACGAAATCGGCGACGAAAGTATCCTTTGGTGCGGCGAGCAGCCGGTCCGGCGGATCGCATTGCAGGAGGCGACCGTCCTTCATGATGGCGACGAGGTCACCCATGCGGATTGCCTCATCCACATCATGCGTGACGAAGACCACCGTCTTCTTCAAGTCTCTCATGATGTTGACGAATTCGCCCTGGAGGCGGCTGCGCACCACTGGATCGACGGCGCCAAAAGGCTCATCCATCAACATGACCGGCGGGTCGGCCGCAAGCGCCCGCGCCACCCCGACGCGCTGGCGCTGGCCGCCCGACAGATGGCGCGGATAGCGATGGACGAACTCGGCCGGCTCGAGGCCGACGAGATGGAGCATCTCCTCCACCCGTTGGACGATGCGCTTCTTGGGCCATCGCAGGAGGCGCGGCACGGTGGCAACGTTTTCTGCGACCGTCATATGCGGAAAGAGCCCGACCTGCTGGATCACGTAACCGATCCGCCGGCGGAGCTGGACCGGGTCGACGCTCATCACGTCCTGGCCTTCGACGAGAATCTGGCCGGAGGTGGGTTCGATGAGGCGATTGACCATGCGGATGGTGGTGGTCTTGCCGCAGCCCGAGGGGCCGATGAGGGCACAGGTCTTGCCGCTCGGCACCATCAGCGTCAGCCGATCGACCGCATGACCGGCCGCTCCGGGGAAACGCTTGGAGACGGCACGCAGCTCGATCATGCAGCGCGCCGCGCGCCCGCGGTCGATGTTGCACGGATCGGAAGAGGCGCCGCTTCGGAGCACCTTCTTGCGCAGGATCCCGAACAAGCGTGCGCCGCAGGCTTCGCCTTCCGCTCCAGCTTCCCGGGAAAGGCGCGGTGGGGACGTTCGCCGGTGAAGCTCCGTCCTCTGTCCCGGAAGCCTGGAACGGCGCATGGGCGCCGTGGAAGGCCGTCCAGGATCCAGCGCCCAGACTCCGCCGCGGCGCGGCGTCCACCCTGATAGCGCTCAGCGTCCCGCATCTTGCACGTTCGCAGCCTCGTGCTCAGAACTCCACCACGGCCCGGATCGACTTGCCTTCGTGCATCAGGTCGAAGCCCTCGTTGATGCGATCGAGCGGCAGCTTGTGGGTAATAAGATCATCGATGTTGATCTTCCCCTCCATGTACCAGTCGACGATCTTGGGCACGTCGGTCCGTCCCCTTGCACCGCCGAAGGCGGTGCCGCGCCAGACGCGCCCGGTGACGAGCTGGAAGGGGCGCGTGGAAATCTCCTGGCCGGCCGCCGCGACGCCGATGATGATGCTCTCACCCCAGCCGCGATGGCAGCATTCGAGCGCCTGGCGCATGGTGTGCACATTGCCGATGCATTCGAATGAGAAGTCGGCGCCGCCGCCGGTGAGGTCGACGATCGCCTGCACGACCTTATCGCGGCCGACCTCGTCCGGATTGATGAAATCGGTCATGCCGAAGCGTTCCGCCATCTCGCGCTTCGCCGAGTTGATGTCGATGCCGATGATCTTGTCGGCGCCCACCATGCGCGCGCCCTGGATGACGTTGAGGCCGATGCCCCCTAAGCCGAACACGGCGACGTTGGCGCCGGGCCAGACCTTGCCCGTATAGATCACCGCACCGATGCCCGTCGTCACCCCGCAGCCGATGTAGCAGATCTTGTCGAAGGGCGCGTCCTTACGGACCTTGGCAAGGGCGATTTCGGGCAGCACCGTATGGTTCGCGAAGGTCGAGCAACCCATGTAGTGCAAGACGGGATCGCCGTCGCAGCGGAAGCGGCTGGTGCCGTCCGGCATGACGCCCTTGCCTTGCGTGCCGCGGATGGCGGTGCACAGGTTGGAGCGCCGTGAAAGGCAGGTTTTGCACTGCCGGCACTCGGGCGTGTAGAGCGGGATGACGTGGTCGCCGGGCTTGAGGGCGGTCACGCCCGCGCCGACCTCAACCACCACGCCCGCGCCCTCATGGCCGAGAATACAAGGGAAGAGCCCTTCGGGATCGGCGCCCGAAAGCGTATAGGCGTCGGTGTGGCAGATGCCGGTCGCCTTGATCTCGACCATGACCTCGCCGGCGCGCGGGCCTTCCACATCGATCTCGACGATTTCCAGCGGCTTCTGTGCGGCAAAGGCCACGGCGGCGCGGGTCTTCATAGTGCGACTCCCGAGTGTTTCGGACCATGATGGTCATCGCCGAGGCTCTGTCCACCTCGCCGCTGCGGGGATTGCTGCCATCCGGGCAACCCTTCGGGCTTCAAGGATCCAGAAGTGCGGACGTAGATGATGACGCGGCCCGTTGTCCCTTCGCCTTGGCCCGTCTTGAGTGGGCCTGGATCAGCGCTAATCGTTCCCGGTGCTGGGCGCCGAATGGGGAAATTGAGCCGCCAAGCGGTCCACGATCGAGCCGACGCCGAAGCGGACCGGATCGGTGGCCGGCAGGCCATGCTCGCGGGCGAGCTTGTCGAGATAGCCCCTCGCCTCGTCCTCGCCGAGCGCCTGCGTGTTCACGGCGATGCCGACCGGCTGGATGGCGGGGTTAGTCAACCGCCCGCACCGGATCGTCAGATCGATCACCTCCTTTATGGTCGGCAACGGATGCTCGACCCCGCGCATCCTCGTGCGCGTCGGCTCGTGGCAGACGACAAAAGCGTCTGGTTGCGCCCCATGCAGGAGCCCGAGGGATACGCCTGCGAAGGAGGGGTGGAACAGCGACCCCTGCCCCTCGATCAGATCCCAATGGGTCGGGGCAGCCGCCGGCGACAGCCATTCCACGGCACCCGAGATGAAGTCCGCCACCACCGCGTCAATGGCGACGCCGCGGCCGGAAATGAACACGCCCGTCTGCCCTGTGGCGCGAAAATCGGCGTCGAAGCCGCGCTTGCGCATCTCGCGCTCAAGCGCCAGCACCGTGTACTTCTTGCCGACCGAGCAGTCGGTCCCGACGGTGAGCAGGCGAAGCCCGGGGCGCTTGATGCCCTTGCCCGTGGCGAAGCGCTGGTCGGTGTGGCGCACATCGAAGAGCTGGCGGCCATGCCGCTCGGCCGCCTCCCGGATGGCAGGGGTGTCCTTGAGCCTGACGTGCAACCCGGTCGCCACATCGAGGCCCGCCTCGATCGCGGCGACGATCACCGGGATCCAGTGTTCTGGCAGCACCCCGCCGGCATTGACGACGCCGACCACCATGGTCTTCGCGCCCCGCTCGGCGGCTTCAGGGATCGTCAGGTCGGGGATCCCGAGATCGGCCTTGCAGCCGGGCAATCGAAGCTGGCCAAGGCACCATTCCGGCCGCCAATCGACGATGCCATGCGCCGTCTTGGCGGCAAGCGCATCGGGCACGTCGCCGAGGAACATCAAATAAGGGGCTGCAATCTGCATTACATCTCTCCTGACCGTTCCGGGCCGACCATGGCGCTTGCTCTCGCGTCATGCCCTCAGGGCCCGTCCTTGAAGCGGCGGCTCGCCCGTGATGAGCCACCAAGCCTCTTCACATCACGGGCGCCAAGGCGCAAGAGATCGCCCGTGCGCGCCCGACAGCCCGGAGGTGCGCCGCGCGAAAGGCGATGGCTGATCGAGAATGCTTGAGAGAAACCCGCTGCTTGCTCACGTCCGGCGGCTCGCCCTTCGGTTTCGACTGAACGAGGCGGCGCCTCTGATGTCGCTTGCGGCACTCAGCTTCTTCGGCTGGGCCTTCATCGAGATCGCCGGTGATGTGATGGAAGGGGACACGGCGGCCCTCGACCGGGCGGCGCTGCTCGCCTTGCGGGACGCCGCGGACCCCGCCGATCCGCTCGGACCGCACTGGCTGGAAGAGGCGATGCGGGATCTCACGGGCCTCGGCGGGCATGCGGTCCTCACCATCGTGACCCTCTCGGCCGTTGCCTACCTCCTGCTTGCAGGCAAACGCCACGCCGCCCTCCTCGTGGTGGTGGCGGTCGGCGGCGGCATGCTGCTCTCACACGGGTTGAAGCTGGGCTTCGAGCGGCCGCGGCCGGATCTCGTGCCGCACGGCATGCGCGTCTACACGGCAAGCTTCCCGAGCGGGCACGCCATGCTCTCAGCGGTGGTCTATCTCACCCTCGGGGCGCTGCTGACCCGCGTCGAGCGACGCCGCCATATCCGAGCTTTCCTGCTCGGGACTGCCATCCTCGTGACGGTCCTCGTAGGCCTGAGCCGTATCTATCTCGGCGTGCATTGGCCGAGCGACGTGCTCGCCGGCTGGTGCGGCGGCGCTGCCTGGGCGTCCTTGTGCTGGTTCATCGCCCTGCAACTCCAGCGGCGCGGCGAGGTCGAGGCGCCATCATGAGGCCAGAGCGGGCTTCGATCACGTCACGGCGATCCTCTCCCGGCTCACGCGGCAGAGGAATTCTCAGTCGCCGCCACGTAGTCGGGACCGCACCCGTCGACTGCGTCCGCCTCGGCATTCTCCCGCTGCAGGTCGCGGCGCCGATCGGCGATCGCCGCGCGTGCCGAGTCGATCGCCATGATCAGAGCGCTCATCGTACGCGTCCCGGTGGTGCGATGACGGGCATGCCGAATGGCATGGGTCACAAGATGGTCGACCTCGAGGGCCAGCCCGTCGAGTTCCGCCACCGTATTGGCCGCCCGCGCCTCGGTGAGGATGCACAGGAGCCGATCAAGGACCTGGTCGACGAGTTCGCGCCGCTTGCGCACGAACAGCTGGGCCACCCAGGCCAGCCCTGAGCCGACGCCGCCGCTCGCGAACAGGGCGAGCCAAAGCCAGTCGCCATAACGCTCCATGAAGGTGAGTTGCTCGCGGTTGAAATAGTCGACCGCGCCAGGATGGACGGGCAGTGTTGCGCTGGTGGAGGTCTCCGCGTCCGGTGCCTTCATGAGGTTCACCGAGGGGGCGGTCTGGGCAACGCGGGCGCGGTTCTGGAAGAGGTATTGCGCCACCTTGCCGACGGTGCCGCGGTCCACCTCCGCTCCGGCCATGAGCCGGTAGGAAACACTGACGGTCTTCACCTCCTCCTCGGGCATGCGCGGACGTCCGCTCAGCGCACCCGGCGGAATTGCCGCCACAGTCAGGGCGGGCATCTTGAGCGACAGGGCCTCGGCTTCTTCGATAGGAAGGGAGGCGAGTCTGCCGCCCGCTCCTTTGGCGGCCGCTCGTGCAAGGCTCATGGCCTCCAGACTGACCGGCGCGGCCACGAAGGCGACGGCGTCGATCCGCTTCTCCGCAAAAGCCGCCTCCACTTCCTCGGGAGCGAGGGCCACAAGCGTGGCGTTCGGCGGTGAGAGGTCGTAATGGGCGATGATGGTCTCGATGAGAGCAACGTCCGCCTCATGGCGGCGTACGGCGCCGATGCGCTTGCGGGCGAGGTCATCCATGGCCTCGATCTTCGACGCGGCGGGCGCAAGCAGGATGACGGCCTCCTCCCGCAGGATTGCGACCGTGAGGCCGTTCTTCGGCAGAAGCACGTCCGGCCGCACCAGGGCCAGATCGACCTTGGTCTGCTGAAGGGCCTCGGCAGTCTGGCGCAGGTCGTCGAAGGATACGATGCGCAAGCGGATGTCGCGACGCCGATCGGCAAGCGTCGCCGCGAAGGCTTCGACGAGTTGCTCTTCGACGCCCCCGCGCGGCGCCACCCCGACCAGGAGCCTGGTCGGCAGCGCAAAATACCAATAGCCGAGCGCCGCAAGCGCCGCGATCAGCGCAAGCCCGAGCGCTCCGAGCACATGCACCCGCTCCTTGCGGATGCGCAACATACGCCACATGCCGGTTGAGGTTACCTTGAGCCCTTGCGTAAGACAAAACGACGCGCGCCGCTCAATGTTGCAGGGATCCCGATGGGCCCACAAGGCGGCGTTGAGGTCCGCATCATGGCAAGACGCGACGGCCCGCCTGTTCCCGGCGCCACGGACTCCCCCAGGGGCGAGCATCCACGACCGCGCAAGGTCACGCGGGCCTATCTGGAGCGCGCGGCGATGGCTTATCTCGAACGCTTCTCGTCCTCCGCCGAGAACCTGAGACGGGTCCTGACCCGCAAGGTGGAACGGCGCTGCCGCCTGCGCGGAGAGGATCCGGCCGCTTTCGTAGCGGACATCGACGCGGTGGTCCGTACGGCGATCGCGAGCGGCCTTGTCGACGACCGCCGCTATGCTGAGGGGCGGGCCGCGACCCTTCGCCGGCGGGGCGGCTCGGCGCGGCTGATCGCAGCAAGACTTTCGGCCAAGGGTATTGATCGCGAGCTTGTTGCCGAGGTCGTGGGCGGAGACGCGGAAGATGCTGCAGCGGCCGAGCGCGCGGCGGCGCTGGCTCTCGCGCGTCGCCGGCGTCTCGGCCCCTTCCGGACCGGGGAGCGGCGCGCCCATCGCGAGAAGGACCTCGCCGCCCTGGTTCGGGCGGGCTTTCGCTTCGACCTCGCTCGAAGCGTCGTCGACAGCGAGGAGGAGAACTGAACCGCCGCGGCCGCGTTCTCCTTCGTCGACTGCAGAAGGAGGGCCGGCAATGATCCGGAAGGCGCGAGCCGTGTGGCGCGGCACCGGCAAGGATGGCAAGGGCGAGCTCACGACCGATTCCGGCGTGCTCTCGGGAACGCCCTATTCCTTCACCACGCGTTTCGAAGGCGAGAAGGGCACGAACCCCGAGGAGCTGATCGCAGCGGCCCATGCGGGCTGCTTCGCCATGGCGCTCGCCTTCCAGCTCCAGAGCGCTGGCTTCACCCCGACGGAGCTTGCCGCCGAGGCAGCCGTGTCCCTGGACAAGGAGGGCCAGGGCTTCCGAGTGACCCGCTCCGCCCTCTCCCTCACCGCCGAGGTGCCCGGAATCGAACGGTCGAAATTCGAGGAGCTGGCGCGGACGGCGGAGAAGAACTGTCCGATTTCCAAGCTTCTGAACGCGGAGATCAGCCTGGAGTGGACGCTCCGGTAGCACACCGCCGCACCCAGCCCCGCCTCTCCTGAAAGGAGAGGTCGCCGCGAAGCGGCGGGTGAGGTGTGCGCCCTCTCCGGAGAGGGCCCGCCCCCTCACCCGCGCCTGCGGCGCGACCTCTCCCCACCGGGAGAGGTGAAGGCGCGGCGCGTGATGGGAGCGTCGCTCAGTTCGTTCCGATCGACTTCTTGTAGGCGTCGACCACCGCCTGGCCGTCGGCCCCGGCCTTTTTCAGCCAGTCCGCCGTGAGCTGCTCGCCCACCTTCCGGAAGCCCGCCGCGAGCTCGGGGCTCGGGGCCTGCACCTTCATGCCCTTGGCCTTGAGCTGCTCAAGATACCAGGCGGTTTTCTCCTTCGACACCTTCCAGCCGCGCTCTTCGGCGGTCTTGGCGGCCTTCAGGATCGCCTCCTGCGTCGGCTTGTCGAGAGCGTCGAAGGCGGCCTTGTTGACGAAGGTGATGTTCTTCGGAAGCCAAGCCTGCGTGTCGTAGAAGTGGGTGAGCGTCTCCCACACCTTCGAGTCGTAGCCGGTGGAGCCGGAGGACATGAAGGAGTTGACGACGCCCGTGGCGAGGGCCTGGGGCAGCTCGGCGGCCTGGATCGTCACCGACTGCATTCCGGTGAGCTCGGCGATGCGGGCGGTGCCGGCGTTGTAGGCGCGCCAACGCAGACCCTTCATGTCCTCGATCGTATTGAGATCCTTCTTGGCGTAGATGCCCTGGGGGCCCCAGGGCACGGCGAAGAGGAGCATCAGCCCCTGGCTTCCGAGCTTCTTCTCGAAGGCGGGCTTCTGCGCCTGGTAGAGCTTCCAGGCCTGGTCATAGCTCGTGGCGAGGAAGGGCACCACGTCGAGGCCGAAGATCGGGTCCTCGTTCTCGTGGATCGAGATCAGTACCTCGCCGATCTGCGCCTGTCCGGTCTGGACGGCGCGCTTGATCTCCGGGGCCTTGAAGAGAGAGGCGTTGGGATGGACGGTGATCTGCAGCTTGCCGCCCGTGGCATCGGCCACCTCTTTGGCAAAGGCCGAGAGGTTCTCGGTGTGGAAGTTGTCGGCCGGATAGGCCGCCGGCAGGTTCCACTTGGTCTGCGCCGCCGCGGGCAGCGCCAGCGCAAGCGCCCCTGCGAGGCCGAGCGCGAGGCGGGTGAGGTGTTTCATCTGGAAGGTCTCCCTGTTTATCGTCGAACGGGCGTGTCCGGGAAGGCGAGCTCCGGCAAGAGCATCACGATTTCAGGGAAGATTGTGATGATCGCCACCGCCGCGACAAGCAGAAAAAAGAACGGAAGCGCGGCGAGGGCGACGGTGTTCGAGTCCTTGCCGCTCATGGTCTGGAGCACGAACAGGTTGAAGCCGACCGGCGGCGAGACCTCGGCCATCTCGACGACGAGCACCAGGAAGATGCCGAACCAGACCGGATCGAAGCCGGCCTGCTTGATCATCGGGATGACGACAGCGGTCGTCAGCACGATCATCGAGATGCCGTCGAGCGCCGTGCCGAGAACGATGTACATGGCGGTGAGCGCCGCGATGAGCACGTAAGGAGACAGCTTCAGGCTGTCGACCCAGGCGGCAAGCGCCGCCGGGATCCCCGTGTAGCCCATCGAGGTCGACATGAAGGAGGCGCCGGCGAGGATGAGCAGGATCATGCAGTTGATCCGCATCGATCCCATGACGCTCGCCCAGAACGAGTCCCAAGAGAGGAACCCGCCCCACCAGGCAATGGCAAGGGAGCCCATGACCCCCCAGGCGGCGCATTCCGTCGCCGTCGCCCAGCCGAAGAGGAGCGCCGCAAAGACCAGCGCGATCAAGGCAAGGACGGGCATGAGGTTTGCAGATTCACGAACCCGCTCCCGCCAGGTCATGGGCGGCTCGGGCGGGGGGCCTTGTGCGGATGGGCGAGGTGCCAGGCGGCGATGTAGCCCGAGTACAGCCCCATCACCAGAAGCCCCGGCAGGAAGCCGGCAAGGAAGACCTGGATGATGGAGACGTTGGCGGCCACAGCATAGACCACCATCGTGATGGAGGGCGGGATGAGGATGCCCAGCGTGCCGGCGCCGGCAAGGCTGCCGAGGCTCAGGCGCTCGTCATAGCCACGGCGCTTCAGCTCCGGCAGGGCGATCTTGGCGACGGTGGCGCAGGTGGCGGCCGAGGAGCCGGACACCGAGCCGAACAGCCCGCAGGCAAGCACGTTCACGTGCATGAGCCGGCCCGGGATCCAGTTGAGCCAGGGGGCGAGGCCCCGGAACATCTCCTCCGACAGGCGGGTGCGGAACAGGATTTCGCCCATCCAGATGAAGAGGGGAAGCGCGGCGAGCTCGAACGAAGCGCTGTTGCCCCAGATCTTCTGGGCGAGGACGGAGCCGGCGGAAATGCCGCCGCCCACGAACTGCATGGCGACCCAGCCGCAGGCGAGAAGGGAGACGCCGATCCACACCCCGCTGCCGAGAAGGATGGCCAAAAGAAGAAGGAGGAGCGCGGAAATGCCGACAAGGTCCACAGATCAGACTCCGCTCTGCACGGCGCGCTCGATCACCTCCTCGGCGGAAACCGGGGGCGGCTTCTCGTAGCGGGGGGCGTTGCCGCTGGCGACGTGGACGAGTTCGTCAAGGAGCGCGATGAGCAGGATCACGAGACCGGCGGCGTAGCCGAGCTGCGGGATCCAGATCGGCAGATTGGGAATGACGCCGGTCGCCATGTCGTTGAAGCGCCAGGAGTCGTAGACGAACCGGACGGCATGCCAGGCGAAGAAGCCGATGAAGGCGACGCCGATGAGAAGGGATGCCATCTCGAACCACCACCGCAACCGCCCGCGGAAGCGGTCGATGAGCAGGCCGACCCGGATCATCTCGCCCGACTTGAAGGTGTGCGCGAGCCCGAGGAACGCAGTCGCGGCCATGCTCCAAGACACGAAGAGGTCGCCGTCGGGAATGTTGAGCTCGATCAGCCGCCCGACGGAAAGGAGCATCATCAGGACGAAGATCGCGATGAGAAATAGCCCCGCAAGGACGCCGGCCCCGAGATAGAGCCCGTCGAGCAACCGTCGGATCATGCGGCGTCTTCCCCTCGCGCCGATATCGTTCTTGCCAGCATTCAGCCGGACTGAGCTGTGCAAGCTGTAGCACGCAAGAAGGATGCCTGCGAAGCCCACAGCGACGGGAGCGCCGCGCGCTGTTCGAGCGCCGACCATGCGGCAACACGCCCAGCCGCCTGCATGACGGAACCGAGTTGAACTCGAGAACAAATCATGAACCATGAGCTTATGGACGAGAGACTTGCCCGGAAGCTGTGCATTCTTGCGGATGCTGCCAAATATGATGCGTCCTGTGCGTCGTCAGGCGCGCCAAAGCGTGCGGCCGACGCACAGGGTCTCGGGTCTACCGCACATGGCATCTGCCACGCCTACACGCCGGACGGGCGTTGCGTTTCCCTCCTCAAGATTCTGCTCACCAACTACTGTCTCTACGACTGCGCCTATTGCGTGAACCGACGCTCGTCCAACGTGCGGCGGGCGCGGTTCTCGGTCGAGGAGGTGGTCGAGCTCACGATCGCCTTCTACAAGCGCAACTACATCGAGGGGCTGTTCCTTTCCTCCGGCATCATCAGGTCGCCCGACCATACGATGGAGCAGCTCATCCAGGTGGCGAGGACGCTCCGGCGCGATCGCGGCTTTCGCGGCTACATCCACCTGAAGACCATCCCCGATGCGAGCCCATGGCTCATCGAGCAGGCGGGGCTGTGGGCGGATCGGCTCTCGATCAATATCGAGCTTTCGACCGAGGCGAGCCTTCGCAAGCTTGCGCCAGACAAGAACAGCGCTGCGATCGACGCCGCCATGTCCCAGATCCGGGACCGGATCAGCGAGGCCAAGGCGGAGCGGCGCTCGTTCTCGCCGGCAGGCCAAAGCACGCAGGTGATCATCGGTGCCGACGAGGCGACGGACGAGGCGGTGCTGCGCCGGACCGGCCGGCTTTACGATGAGTTCGGGCTGAAGCGCGTCTACTACTCCGCCTTTAGCCCCATCCCTGCTGCGAGCGCCCAGCTGCCCCTGAAGGCTCCGCCTTTGACTCGCGAGAACCGGCTTTACCAGGCCGACTGGCTCCTCCGCTTCTACGGATTTTCGGTTGACGAGATCATGGCCGGGGGCGCCGACGGCATGCTGGACCTCGAGGTCGACCCCAAGCTCGCCTGGGCGCTTAAGAACCGCCACCGCTTTCCCGTGGACGTCAACCGGGCGGACCGCGAGATGCTCCTGCGGGTTCCGGGGCTCGGCAAGCGCGCGGTCGACAAGATCATCCAGGCACGCCGGCATCGTACCCTGTCCCTTGACGACCTGGCCCGGCTGACCACGGGCCTCAAACGCGGCCGCCCCTTCCTCGTCGCCGCCGGGCACCGCCCGACGCGCCTCCTCGACCGGCTTGATCTTCGCCAGTCGCTCGTGGAACCGGCGCGGCAGCTGAGGCTCCTGTAATGCGCCGGGTCGTCCTGAACGAGGGGGCGGACCTCGAAGGGTTCAGGACCGCCGCTCGCCGGCTCGTAGCGGAGGGGGTGCCGCCAGAGGAGACCGTATGGTCTTCCGACGGCGCACTCCCGCTGTTCGGACTTGCGCCCGCAGCCGAGCCCGTCTCGCCGCTTCGGCTTCCGCGCGCGGCGGCCGAGCACATCGAAACGGTGGTTCGTCACCGCGACTCGGAACGCTTTGCCCTCCTCTACCAGTTCGTATGGCGCGTCCTGCATGGCGAGCGCCGGCTTCTTGAGGTTCCGTCCGACCCGCTGGTCCATCGCCTCGAGAGGATGGCACGATCGGTCCGGCGCGACATCCACAAGATGCATGCCTTCCTGCGCTTCCGGCGCGACGAGGAGGCGACGGACGAGCGTTTCGTCGCCTGGTTCGAGCCGGAGCATTTCATCCTCGAGGCGGCGGCTCCATTCTTCGTCGAGCGGTTCAGAGCGCTGCGCTGGGCGATCCTGACGCCGCTCGGCAGCGCCCATTGGGATGGCGTCGCCCTGACCTTCGGTCCCGCCGCCGACCGGAGCCAGGCGCCCGGCAAGGACGCATGGGAGGATAGCTGGCGCGGCTATTACGAAAGCGTCTTCAACCCGGCCCGGATCAACGCCCGGGCCATGCGGGCCGAGATGCCGAAGAAGTATTGGCGCAACCTGCCGGAGGCGACGGCTATCCCTCATCTCGTCCGAACGGCGCGCTCGCGCGTTACCGAGATGCTAGAGCAGGAGGCCACCATGCCCGCCAAGCGCAAGCCCGAGGCCGCTCTCGACGCCATGCGAGCGCCCGCGATCACGTCCCTGAAACAGCTCAACAAGCTCCTGATGGCGTCTGACCCGCTCGTGCCGGGCGCCACCCAGGCCGTTCCGGGAGAAGGACCGGAAGACGCGGAAATCGTTTTTGTCGGAGAGCAGCCGGGCGACCAGGAAGACCGGCAGGGACGGCCCTTCGTCGGCCCGGCCGGCCAGCTCTTCGACCGCGCCCTTGCAGAGGCTGGCCTGAACCGCGAGGAGGTGTACGTCACCAATGCGGTGAAGCACTTCAAGTTCGAGATGCGCGGCAAACGCCGCATCCACCAGAAGCCGACCGCAGGCGAGGTCAAGCACTATCGGTGGTGGCTCGAAAAGGAACTGGAGCTCATCAAACCGAAGCTGGTGGTGGCGCTCGGCGGAACCGCGGTCCTTGCCATGACCGGCAAGAGCATCCCCATTATCCGCGCCCGGGGCTTTGCCCGCTTTCCGGACGGCTATGACGGCTACATCACCGTCCACCCGTCCTATCTGCTCCGCCTCCCCGACGAGGCGGCGAAGGCGGCAGCCTACCGGCAGTTCGTCTCTGACCTCGAGGCCATCCGCACCATCGCCGCGGACCACCCGCGCGGTCGCGTCCGGGCGCCCGCGGCGGCGGAGTAGGGCGAGGACGTTCCACACCTGCCTGACCGATAAGGCTCTACGGCCTCAGCCTTCCACTGCGCCGACGCTCCGTTCCAGGCTTCCGGGAAAGCGGCGGTGGAGGTTCAGGCGCGAACCTCAGATCGGTGGTTCAGGCGCCGACCTTCCCACACCCTCCATCGCTTTCCCGGGTGCGTGGAACGCCTTCCAGGACGAAAGCGCAAGGACTCCGCTGCGAAGCAGCACCGAATGTCGCCCCGTCGCAGGAGAAGCCCGACCGGGATCAACCCGATCGGATCACGCGCTGGCTTGCGGCTTCGCAGAAATGCCAAGCACTGAAGGCGGACGATCGCTCACCTCTTACGGCTTTCTGAGTGGCGCAGGAGGGCGGCCTCTTCCCGGGAGGAGCCACCGTCTAGGCGAAGCGGCCGTGGCAGTGCTTGTATTTCTTGCCCGAGCCGCAGGGGCAGGGCTCGTTGCGGCCGACCTTGCCCCAGCTCGCCGGGTTGGCGGGATCCCGTTCGAGTACTGCCGCGTCGGCGCCCAGCGCCTCGGCTGCGTAGCCGAGCGCCGGACCGGCTCCTCCGAAGCTGCCCGAGCCGTCCGTCGGGAACTCGTTCTCGCCGGTCGCAGGATCGAGGTGCTGCGGAAACAAGGGCGGCAGCGGCTCAGGTTCCGGCGCCTGGAACACCACTTCGATGCGCATGAGCTGCGCCGTCACCTGCTGGCGCAAGTGGACAACAAGCTCATTGAAGAGCTCGAACGCTTCCGACTTGTACTCGTTGAGCGGATCGCGCTGCGCGTAGCCGCGCCAGCCGATGACCTGGCGGAGATGATCGAGCGTGACGAGGTGCTCGCGCCAGAGATGGTCGAGCGTTTGGAGAAGCACCTGCTTCTCCACATAGGTCATGACCTCCGGCGAGTTCGCCTCGACCCGCTTGGCGTAAGCCTCGTCGGCGGCCTTCCGGAGGCGCTCGCGCATCTCCTCATCGGCGATGCCCTCCTCCTTCGCCCATTGGTCGACCGGCAGGTCCAAATTGAGCGCATTGGCGACGGCCTCCTTCAGGCCTGCCGCGTCCCATTGTTCGGGATAGGAATCCGGCGGAATATGGCGGGCGACAAGGTCGTCCACGACCCCGTGGCGCATCTCGTCGATCGTCTCGCGCACCGAGTCCTGCGCCATGAACTCCTTGCGCTGCTCGAACACGACCTTGCGCTGGTCGTTCATGACGTTGTCGTATTTGAGGATGTTCTTGCGGATGTCGAAGTTGCGCGCCTCGACCTTCGCCTGCGCCCGCTCGATGGCCTTGTTGATCCAGGGATGGATGATCGCCTCGCCCTCCTGGAGCCCGAGCTTCTGCAGCATCCCGTCCATGCGGTCGGAGCCGAAGATGCGCATCAGATCATCCTGCAGCGACAGGAAGAACTTGGAGCGGCCCGGATCGCCCTGGCGGCCGGATCGGCCGCGAAGCTGGTTGTCGATGCGCCGGGATTCGTGGCGCTCAGTACCGATAATGTAGAGGCCGCCCGGCAGGTCGCTCTTGCGGCCAGCGGCCGGATCGGCCTTCTCGCCCGACTGCAGAACCACGGCGCGGTTCGCCTCGATCTCGGCTCGGATGGCGGCGATGCGCTCGTCCCGCTCAGGCCCCGCCGGAACGTCCTTCAGCTCCTGGGCGATACGCATTTCGAGGTTGCCGCCGAGCTTGATGTCGGTGCCGCGGCCGGCCATGTTGGTGGCGATCGTGATGGCGCCCGGCACCCCGGCCTGGGCCACGATATAGGCTTCCTGCTCGTGGAAGCGGGCGTTGAGCACCGCGAACTGCCTGGTGGGGCGCCCTTCGCGCGCAGCCGCATAGAGCTTCTCGATCGCCTCCGGATCCGAGAAGTCGATCTGCCGGTAGCCCTGCTTCTTGAGGAGATCGGCAAGATATTCCGACTTCTCGATCGAAGCCGTGCCGACGAGCACCGGCTGGCGGCGCTCATGCGCCTTTTCGATCTCCTTGATGATGGCCCGGTACTTCTCCTCGACTGTGCGGTAGACCTCGTCGTCTTCGTCAAGCCGGGCGACCGGCATGTTGGTCGGGATCTCGACGACCTCGAGATTGTAGATCTCCTGGAACTCGTCCGCTTCGGTCGCCGCCGTTCCGGTCATGCCGGCGAGCTTGTCGTAGAGGCGGAAGTAGTTCTGGAAGGTGATCGAGGCGAGCGTCTGGTTCTCGGGCTGGATCTGCACCCGCTCCTTCGCCTCAAGGGCCTGGTGCAGGCCCTCCGAGTAGCGGCGGCCCGGCATCATGCGTCCGGTGAACTCGTCGATGATGACGACTTCGCCGTTGCGGACGATGTAGTCCCGGTCGCGCTGGAAAAGCGTGTGCGCCCGCAGGGCCTGGTTCACATGGTGGACGAGGGTCGTGTTGTGGACGTCGTAGAGGTCGCCCTCCTTCAGGACGCCCGCCTCGCGCAGGAGCTCCTCCATCTTCTCGTTGCCGCTCTCGGTGAGCGACACCGTGCGCTGCTTCTCGTCGACGTCGTAATGCTCTTTCGAAAGCCGCGGGATGAGCTGATCGATGGCGATGTAGAGGTCGGAGCGGTCGTCGATGGGGCCCGAGATGATGAGAGGCGTGCGCGCCTCATCGATCAGGATCGAGTCGACCTCGTCGACGATGGCGTAGGAATGCCCGCGCTGGACCATCTGCGCGAGCTCGTACTTCATGTTGTCGCGCAGATAATCGAAACCGTACTCGTTGTTGGTGCCATAAGTGATGTCGCAGGCATAGGCCGCACGACGCTCCTCGTCGTCGAGCCCATGGACGATGACGCCGACCGACAGGCCAAGGAACCGGTAGATCTGGCCCATCCACTCGGCATCGCGACGGGCAAGGTAGTCGTTGACGGTGACCACATGGACGCCCTTGCCGGCGAGGGCGTTAAGGTAAACCGGCAGCGTCGCCACGAGCGTCTTGCCTTCGCCGGTCTTCATCTCGGCGATGCCGCCTTCATGCAGGACCATGCCGCCGATGAGCTGGACGTCGAAATGCCGCTGGCCGAGGGTGCGCTTGGCCGCCTCGCGGACAGTGGCGAAGGCTGGAACGAGAAGATCGTCGAGATCCCGGCCTGCCGCGAGCTCTGCCCTGAAAGCGTCGGTGCGGGCGCGCAGTTCCTCGTCCGAGAGCTTCTCGAGCTCAGGCTCGAGGGCATTGATCGCCGCGACCCGGGGCCGGTAGGACTTCACCCGCCGGTCGTTGGCGGAGCCAAAAATCTTCTTCGCGAGAGCGCCGAGCATCTCAAACCTGTCTTGATCGGAAGGGGGCAGCGGTTGCGCCGCCTTATAGACCTAATCATGGCGGCGCGCATCCGGAAGGCCGCCGGGCGCGAAGCACAGCCGCCAAGCTGGCCGCCGACCAACGAAAGCGCTCCCGCGGCGAACGGGCTTGCGATTCGTCTTGAGACGGGAGAAGACGGGCGGCGCACCGCCTCAACCAAGACAAGCTGGAGGAAACCCATGTCTCGCCCGGTCCGCTCGGCCGCCCTCGCTGCGCTTCTCCTGGGCTTGGCCGGCGCACAAGCCCAAGTCGCACAAGCCCAAGTCGCGCAAGCCCAAGTCTCGGATGACGTGATCAAGATCGGCATCCTCAACGATCAATCGGGGCTTTATGCCGATTTCGGCGGGAAATGGTCCGTCGAGGCGGCCCGCATGGCCGTGGAGGACGCCGGCGGCGCACTCAACCTTGGCGGCAAGAAGGTTCCAGTCGAGATCGTCTCGGCCGACCATCAGAACAAGCCGGACGTCGCCTCCAACATCGCTCGCCAGTGGTACGACGTCGATAAGGTCGACGCGATCATGGAGCTCACCACTTCATCGGTGGCGCTCGCCGTCCAGCAGCTCACCAAGGAGAAGCGGAAGATCAACATCGTCACGGGGGCGGCGACATCGGATCTGACCGGAAAGGCCTGTTCGCCCTTCGGCTTCCACTGGGCCTATGACACCCACTCGCTCGCCGTCGGAACGGGTGGAGCCCTCGTGGAGGCGGGCGGCGACTCCTGGTTCTTCATCACCGCGGACTATGCCTTCGGCCATTCGCTCGAGGAGCAGACGGCCCGCTTCGTCCAGTCCAAAGGGGGAAAGGTGCTCGGCCGCGTCCGCCACCCCTTGAGCGCGAGCGACTTCTCCTCCTTCATTCTGCAGGCGCAAGGCTCAGGCGCGAAGATCATCGGGCTCGCCAATGCGGGGCTCGACACCAACAACTCGATCAAGCAGGCGGCCGAGTTCGGCCTCGTTCAGGGCGGTCAGCGCCTCGCCGCGCTCCTGTTCACCCTCGCCGAGGTTCATGGGCTCGGCCTGCAGGCGGCACAGGGCCTCGTTCTGACGGAAGGCTTCTACTGGGATCTCGACGAGGAGAGCCGTGCCTTCTCCCGGCGCTTCATGCAGCGCACTGGCCGCATGCCCAACATGGTGCAGGCGGGGACCTACTCGGCGGTGGCGCAGTATCTCAAGGCGGTGCAAGCGGCCGGAACCGACGAGGCCGAGGCGGTCGCGAAGAAGCTGCGCGAGCTGCCGGTGGAGGACGTCTTCGCCAAGAAGGGCAAGGTGCTGGCCAACGGACGCATGGTCCATGACATGTATCTCTTCCAGGTCAAGGCGCCGGGCGAGTCGAAGGGCCCGTGGGATTACTACAAGCGTCTTGGCACCATCCCCGGCGACCAGGCTTTTCTCTCGGTGAAGGACTCGGGCTGCCCGACGGCACAGTAAGCGCCCTCCCTCCCGCGAGGGGAGGCCGACGCGGGTAAAGCCCCGTGGGGCGGCAGCACCAATCCTGAGATGTCAGAGCAGCCGCCCCATCCGCCGGGCTTAGCCGCCAGCTTCCCCTCCTGGGAAGGAAGCGCGATTTCGCCGCGCTTGCCTTCATGCCCAAACTCCGCCACTGAGCGCGCCAAACTGGTGGATCCTGACCCTTCGAGCTTGGCCGAGGAACTTATGCGCGCTCTGTCTTTCCTGATCCGCTCCAGCGCTGTCGCGCTGATCCTCGCCGCGCCCCTGGCGGCGGCCGCCCAAACCCCGGCGCAGCCGCCGGCCACGGCGGCGACGCCGGCGCCCGACAAGGTGCTCGCCCGGGCCGGCGACATCACGGTGACCGAGGCCGACATCGCCATGGCCGCTGAAGACCCCGCCCTGTCGCTGCCGGGCATGAACGATGCTCAGAAGCGCGACGTCCTCATCAACTACATGCTCGACCTCAAGCTTGGCGCCCGGGCGGCGGAACAGGCGAAGGTGGGCGAGGGGCCGGACTTCGCCCGCAAGCTCGCCTATTTTCGCGACAAGCTCCTCCTCGACGAGCATCTCGACCGCGAGGTGAAAAAGATCGTCACGCCTGAGGCGGCGAAGAAGCTCTACGACGATACGGTCAAGGCCATGAAGCCGGAGGAGGAGGTCCGCGCCCGGCACATTCTCGTCGAATCGGAGGAGGATGCGCGGAAGGCGCTGACGCGGATCAAAGGCGGAGAGGACTTCGCCAAGGTGGCGGGCGAGCTCTCCAACGACTCAGGCTCCAAGACCGACGGCGGCGATCTCGGCTTCTTTACCAAGGACCGGATGGTCGAGCCGTTCGCTGAGGCGGCGTTCAAGCTCACCCCTGGTCAGGTCTCGGACCCGGTGAAGACGCAGTTCGGCTGGCATCTCATCAAGGTCGAAGAGAAGCGGATCAAGCCGATCCCGAGCTTTGACGAGATGAAGGAACAGGTGGAGGCGTATCTCACCCGCAAGGCGCAGCAGGACATCGTGCTCAGCTTGCGCCAGAAGGCCAAGATCGAGCGCTTGGACGAGCCGGCGAAGACCCCTGACGCGAAATCCGGCGAGCCGAAGAAGCCCTGACTCGCCTCCTCGCCAGCCCGATCCCGCCGTGCCGAGATCGGCTGGCGGAAGCCACAGAGCACCTCTTGCGCCGAGCCCCTCGGCGTGATGTTCATCGGCTCCTTCCTCGGCCCTGCTAGGGCAACGTCCTCCGGAGCCTCATCCTCATGTCGACGGCCATCTCGCCGCTCGCCCCCAAGACCTATCCCGACCTGCCGCCCATCGACGGTGTGCGGCTTGCCACCGCCGCGGCCGGCATCCGCTACAAGGACCGCACGGATGTCCTCTATGCCGCCTTCGATCGCGGCGCCGCGGTGGCCGGTGTCTTTACGCGCTCCAAGTGCCCCTCCGCCCCGGTCGACTGGTGCCGCAAGAACCTTCCCTTCGGCTCGGCCCGCGCCCTTGTGGTGAACTCCGGCAATGCCAACGCCTTCACCGGCATGAAGGGCCGTCAGGCGGTGGAGACGACGGCGGCTCTCGCCGCTCGCGTGGCGGGCTGCGGGCCGGAGAACGTGTATCTCGCCTCGACAGGCGTCATCGGCGAACCGCTCGACGCCTCCAAGTTCGAGGGTGTCCTCGCCGATTGCGAAGCGAAAGCCAACGGCTTTGCCTGGATGGCAGCGGCGAAGGCCATCATGACCACCGACACCTTCCCGAAGCTCGCCACGCGCACCGCAAGGCTTGGCGATGTGGAGGTGAGGATCAACGGCATCGCCAAGGGCGCTGGCATGATCGCTCCCGATATGGCGACCATGCTCGCCTTCGTCTTCACCGACGCGCCGATCGGCGCGCGAGCTCTCCAGCCGCTGCTTGCCGCAGGCGCCGACAAGAGCTTCAACTGCGTGACGGTCGACGGGGATACCTCGACCTCAGACACGCTGCTCGCCTTCGCGACGGGCGGGGCAGCCATGATCGGCGCTCCGATCATCGATGCGCCGGACGACAAGCGCCTCGCCCCTTTTCGCCGAGCGCTCGAGGATCTCCTGATCGACCTTGCCCAGCAGGTTGCGCGAGACGGCGAAGGCGCGCGCAAGTTTGTGACGGTCGAGGTGACGGGCGCCGTCAGCGCGCGGTCAGCCAGGCGCGTTGCCATGTCGATCGCCAACTCGCCCCTCGTCAAGACGGCGATCGCGGGCGAGGACGCCAATTGGGGACGAGTCGTGATGGCGGTCGGCAAGGCCGGCGAGCCCGCCGAGCGCGACAAGCTCGCGATCTTCTTCGGCGACATCCGTGTCGCGGTCGATGGCGAACGTGATCCCGCCTATGACGAGGCGACGACCTCCGCCTATATGAAGCGGGACGAGATCACGATCCGCGTCGATCTGGGTTTGGGCCGCGGCAAGGCGCGAGTGTGGACCTGCGATCTCACCAAGGCTTATGTGGAGATCAACGGGGATTACCGCTCATGACGCGCCTGCGCCTGGCAGCGCTTTTCGCCGCGCTCGCAGTTGGCATGGTTCAGCCGGCGCAGGCGGCGGAGCGGACAATTTCGGTGCGGGGTCAGGCAAGGCTCGAGGTCCCTCCCGATGTCGCCACCGTGTCGGTCGGCGTCACGACCCGAGCGCAACAGGCTACCGTCGCTCTCGACATGAACTCGGCGGCCGCCCAGCGGGTCATCGAGCATGCCAGACGGTTCGGTGTCGCAGACGACGATATCCGAACAAGTTCAGTGTCGCTCAGCGAGGATTTCAAGAACAAGAGGTCGCCCGACGGCGCGATCGCCCCCGCGCCGGACGGGTATGTCGCCACCAACATGGTCACCGTACGGTTGCGGGATCTCAGTCGCATGGGCGCTTTCATGCGGGACGTCGTCGATCAAGGCGCCAACCGCATTGCCGGCGTCGGGTTCGGGCTCGCCAACCCGGACCGGCTCGCTGACGAGCTGCGCAGGGAGGCGGTGCAGGATGCACGGCGCAAGGCGGTCCTTCTTGCCGAAGCGGGTGGCGCCAAGCTTGGCCGGGTCGTTTCGATTACTCATCCGCCGCGCAGCGGAGCGGTACAGCCGCTTGAAGCCGCTGACCTGCCGCGCCAGCGCATGATGTCCTCCGCCGTGCCGATCGCGGCAGGCGCCATCGCGCTGAGCGCCGAGGTCGAGATGACCTGGGCGCTGGAATGACGCGAGGAGCACGACGTCGATCTCGACCGCGGCGATCACCCCTGCGCCAAGAGCCAAAGGGTGCTCGAAAGGCAATCCACGATAGCCAGCACGCCGAAGCTCAAGACCGGGCGGAATCGGCGGTCGAGCTCGGGCGAGCACTCGTCCTCATCCAACGCACGGCGAAACAGAAGCATGCACGACTCATCAGGAGCGCATCACCCAGAAGGAGCAGAGCCTGGTCTTCCGGCCCTGGCAGGGATGTGTGACAGCGCACATTGGGCTCTGACCGACGCGTCTGAGGATTGAGAGGCGCGAGCATGGCCAAGCCCCTCCTCCTCGTTGCCGCGGTGGCCCTCGTCGATCCCGACAACCGCATCCTTCTGGCGCAGCGCCCGGCCGGCAAGTCGATGGCGGGGCTCTGGGAATTTCCCGGGGGCAAGGTCGAGGCCGGCGAGAGGCCCGAGGAGACCCTGATCCGCGAGCTCGACGAGGAGCTCGGGATCACTGTCAAGGAAGCGTGCCTCGCGCCGCTCACCTTCGCGAGCCACGCCTATGAACCGTTCCACCTCTTGATGCCCCTCTACGTATGCCGGCGGTGGGACGGTTTCGTGCAGGCGAGGGAAGGGCAGGCTCTCAAATGGGTACGTCCCCGCGACCTCTCGACCTATCCGATGCCGCCCGCTGACGAACCGCTGATTCCGCCGCTCATCGATCTGCTTGGCCCCTGAAGCATGCTGCCGAAGAGGGGAAACCACCTTCGGGACCGCAGCATGCTCAAGCCGTTGAAATCGATCGCGAGAAGCCTCGGGCCGCCATTCCGGTGCCTGAGGGCAATGCAGGTGCCGCTCGACGACAAGAAAGAGGGACAAGGGCGCCGTCCCGGGACGGTCCTCAGCTTTCAGCCAGAAGCGGCAACAGGACCGCGCGGGTCGCCTCGGGGATCGGGACCGGGCGCTGCGTTGCCCGGTCCACATAGACATGCACGAAGTGACCCTGGGCGGCGGCGTGTTCCGCCCCTTCCTTGAAGATGCCCACCCCATAGCGGACGGACGAACGACCAAGCCGCGTGACTGCGATGCCAGCTTCGAGCCGCTCCGGGAAGGCGACGCTCTCGAAATAGGTGCACCCCGTCTCCACAACAAGCCCGACCACGGGGCTTGTCGCGATATCGAGGGCGCCCGCCTCGATGAGGTAGCTGTTCACCGCCGTGTCGAAATAGGAATAATAGACGACATTGTTCACGTGCCCATAGACGTCGTTGTCCATCCAGCGGGTGGCGATCGGGCGAAACAGGCGGAAGGCTGCCCGGGCGGGCCTGATCGGTCGGTCGGACATTCAGAAAACCGAAGGTGTCGGAGCGCTACCACGCTGCCTCATAGATCGCCTTCGCATCAGCCAGCGTCACCGGGCGCGGGTTGTTCACGAGGAGGCGGGTCTGCTTCATGGCGTCCTCGGCCATCATGGGGATGGCATCCTGCGGAATTCCGACGTCGCGCAGCCGCGGTTCCAGGCCGATGTCGGCGGACAGGGCGGCAAGCGCCGCGATGAAGCTCTCCGCACCCCGTTCTCCCACCGCGCCTTCGAGCTCAGGGAAGGCGTGGGGCGCGAGATCGCAATAGGCCTCGAAGCAGACGGGCGCGTTGAAGCGCATGACGTGAGCCAGAACGAGGGCGTTGGACAGCCCGTGCGGCACGCCGAAATGGCCACCGATCGGATAGGCGAGGGCATGCACCGCTGCGACCGGCGAATTGGCGAAGGCCTGGCCTGCCAGCATGGCGCCGAGGAGCATGTTGGTGCGGGCGTCGAGGTCGCGTCCGTGACGCACGGCGCGGCGGATGTTGCGGCCGAGCAGCCGCAGGGCTTCGCGGGCAAGCGCGCGCGAGATGGGATTGTTGTTGGGGCTCGTCGAGGTATAGGCCTCGATGGCGTGCACCATGGCGTCGATGCCGGTGGCGGCCGTCACATGCGGCGGCAGGCCGAGAGTCAGCTCGGGATCGAGCAGCGCGACATCCGGCAGGAGGATGGGCGAGACGACACCCTTCTTCTCGTGCGCGCCGGTGGTGACGATGGACACCGCCGTCACCTCCGAGCCGGTGCCGGCGGTCGTCGGCGCGAGCAGCAGCGGCAGGCGCGGCCCCGTGGCGAGGCCGACGCCATAGATGGCATCCAACGTCTCGCCGCTGCGCAGGAGGAGGGCGACGAGTTTTGCCACGTCCATCGACGAGCCGCCGCCAAGTCCGACCACCGCATCCGCATCATGGGCGCGTGCGGCCTCGACCGCCTCACGCACCACCGATTCCGGTGGATCGGCGACGACCCGGTCGTAGACGGCGACCGCGATGCCGCTCGTGCGGAGAGCCTCGAGCGCCGGCTCGACGAGCCCGGCCTTCACGAGGCCCGCATCGGTGATGAGAGCGACCCGGGAACCAAGACGCGCAGCTGCGATCTCCCCGAGGCGGCGGATGGCGCCAGGCGCGACGAGGATCGAGGGAACCGTGTTGAAGGTGAAGCTCGTCATGGCGTTTGCGGGCCCTCAGGCGCTGAGCTCCTCGATCGCGTCTACCTTGCCGGCGTAGAAGGCGATATGACCGGCAATGTCCATGGCCTGCGCGTAGGGCTTCTCGTAGGTCCAGGCCGCGTTGCGGGCCACGATCCCGCCGGCGGTGACGGTATAGTAGGCTGCATCGCCTTTGTAAGGGCAATGAGTCTTATGATCAGTGCGGTCGAGGAGGTCCATGGCCACATCCTGGCGGGGGATGTAGTGTACCGGAGGAAGGTTTGCTTCGCGCAGCGTCAGCGCTCGCGTCGTCTCCGCCACGATCACGCCTCCGAGGACGACGCGCACGCGGCGCGGGTTGCGCTCAACACGGATCGGGTGATCGGATCCCGAGGGTTTCATGGCCTGCTCTCCGTCGGGCCAGGATAAGGACAAAGCCGCCCTCCCCGAAAGCCTTATCGCTGTGCCTTCTCACCTGCCGGCCGCTCGGGGACGCCAAGGGCATCGGCAAGACGCATCTGCGCGGATCCCGGCTTGAGCGGCTTCTGCTGCGACTCATGCGGCGCCCATCCAGACAACCACACGACCTCGAAAGTCGCACGCACCCGGCCGTCCGCGTCCGAAAAGCGCTCGGCATAGATGGCCGCGGCGCGCAGGAGCGTTGCGCGCCTCAGGGGCGTCTTGCGGCGGCCCACGAGGGCGTTGGTGAAGCCGAGCGCGCGCAGGTCGCGCATGAGACCAAAGAGGTTGTCGTAGCGGACCGGCACGAGTTCCACGTCCGCCACGGGCAGCGCGAACCCGGCGCGCTGGAGGAGCCCGCCGAGATCGCGTACGTCGGAGAAGGGGGCGACACGCGGGCTCGCCCCGCCGGTCGTTTCAACTTCGGCCTCCAGGAAGGCCTGCCGCAACTCCTGGAGGCTCGCCCCGCCAAGAAGGCAGCCGAGGAACAGGCCATCGGGCTTCAGCGCTCTCCGGATCTGGATGAGTGCCCCTGGCAGATCATTGACGCCTTGCAAGGCTAAGAGCGAGAGCACGAGGTTGAACGCGCCGGGGGCGAAAGGCAGCGCCTCCTCATCGCCTACCACAGCGAGGCTATCCGAGGGGGAGGCCCGGACCGGTGCCAGACGCACTACGGTCTCGGTGCGTCCGCTCGCGCGGAGCCAGTCGGCGACGGCTTCGGTCGGGGAGCCGAGATCGAGAGCAGAGGGAAATCGCCGCAGGACGGCGCCGAGGCGCTCCTCCACATCCTCCAGAGCGCGAGCCAAGAGGAAGTCCGCATAACCCGCCCGCAAGGCCCGCTCGAGACGCCGGCGAAGCAGAGGTCGGTCGAAGAGGAGGGGGGCGGCCATGACGGGGCATATGGCGGGTTTCGGGGCACGGGCCAAGGACCCTTACCACCCTTGGCCGGAGCCAGAACACAAAAGGGGGGCGGGCCGCACCTGCTGGCCCCTTCACCATCGCGGCTCTCCCCTCGTTCCGCTAAGCTCGGCGCGCGTGCAGGACCGGGTTCAGGTGACGAGCAAAGGAGCAAAGGCCGGCTGGAGCAGCCGCCTCATGCGGCTTGTGCATCGCGCGGCGGAAGGCGCGATCAGTATCGTCTATCCGCCAAGCTGCATCGCCTGCGGAAACGCGACGGGCACGCCGCATGCGTTTTGCGCAGCCTGCTGGAGCAGCATCGGGTTCATCGAGCGGCCCTTCTGCGAGCGCCTCGGCACGCCATTCGCCGTGGATCTCGGGGTTCCGCTCCTTTCGCCCGCCGCCATCGCGGATCCACCCGTCTTTGAGCGCGCCCGGGCGGTGGCTCGCTATGACGAGGTTGCCCGCAAGCTCGTGCACCGGCTCAAATACGGTGACCGGCTCGAGCTTGCCCGCGGGCTCGGCGCGCTGATGGCGCGATCAGGCGGAGAGCTCCTCGCCACGGCGGATGTGATCGTGCCCGTGCCGCTTCACCGGTGGCGACTGTGGCGCCGGCGCTACAACCAGGCCATGGCGCTGGCGAAGGTCATTTCCGATGAGAGCGGAATTGCGTGCGACCCGTTCCTGCTCGTCCGCGTCAAGGGCACGCGTCCGCAGGTCGGCCTCACGCGAGCCCAGCGCGGCGAGAACCTTCAGGGTGCCTTCAAAACGCCGCCCGAGGCCCGGGCCCGCCTCAAAGGAAAGCGTGTGCTCCTTATCGACGACGTGCTCACCACGGGCGCGACCTCGAACGCCGCGGCGCGTGCGCTCTTGCGCGGCGGCGCGGCGGCCGTCGACGTGCTCGTCTTCGCGCGGGTCGTGCAGGACTGACCGCGACACCGGTCCACACACGTTGCAAGCGCGCCGGAGCCCTTCCATATCAGGGTTTTCCGGCTGGAGCTGAAGGCCGATGCCACCTGTCACGATCTATACCAAGGCCTGGTGCCCCTATTGCATGGCCGCAAAGGAGCTCCTCGAAGCCAAAGGGGTAGCGTTCCAAGAAATCGAAATCACCGGCAAGCCCGATCTGCGCGACGAAATGGTCGGCAAGGCCAATGGCCGCTCGACGGTGCCGCAGATTTTCATCGGCGAGCGTCATATCGGCGGCTGCGATGATCTTTACGCGCTGGACAGGCGGGGCGAGCTCGACAAACTGCTGGCTCTTGCCTGAGGAGTGCCGGATGACCGCTGCGCGCCCCTTCGTCGCCGCCTGTGTCCAGATGCGCTCGGGCCGCGATCCGCTGAAGAACCGGGACGCGGCCGTCGCGCTCGTGAGAGAGGCTGCCGGACGTGGCGCGCACTATGTGCAAACGCCGGAAATGACCTCCCTCGTCGAGCGCTCACGGGAGGCCCTGTTGGCGAAGATCGGCCCCGAGGAGACCGACCCGACCCTCGCCGCCTTGCGTGAAACGGCGCGGGAGCGGCGTATTTACATCCACATCGGCTCCCTTGCCGTCACGGCCGGGGAAATGGTCGCAAACCGCGCGTTCCTGATCGATCCCGAGGGCGAGGTCGTCGCCTCCTACGACAAGATCCACCTCTTCGACGTGGACCTGCCGGGGGGCGAGAGCTGGCGCGAGTCGCGCACTTACCGTGGCGGCGACGTTGCATGCCTCGCGCAGACGCCCTGGGGCGTCCTCGGCCTGACCATCTGCTATGACGTGCGCTTCGCGGCGCTCTACCGGGCGCTCGCGGAGGCAGGCGCCTCCTTCCTCACCGCCCCTGCCTGTTTCACGCGGCAGACAGGCGAGGCCCATTGGCAAGTGCTCCAGCGCGCGCGCGCCATTGAGACCGGCTCCTTCATGATCTCGGCGGCGCAGGGAGGGTTGCACGAGGATGGCCGGGAGACCTTCGGCCATTCCATCATCGTAGACCCCTGGGGCCGGATTCTGGCGGAAGCCGGCACCGAGCCGGGCGTCATCCTCGCTGCGATCGATCCGGCCAAGGTTGCGGAGGCCCGCAGTCGGATTCCGACTCTCAGGAACGCTCGTCCTTTCCGTGTGAAGATGGCGCCGACGCCCATCCCAGACCCGGCTCTTGCCACCGGGTAGGAAGGGCTGGCGCGTTCGTCTCCTCGTCGCAAAATGCGACGGCGTGCCCCTTGCGCTTGTCCCCTGCATGATCGATTTAGCACTCTCAAGCTGCGTGTGCTAAATCGGCCCCTATGATCCGGTACGCTCTTGCCTGCGAGCAGGCTCACGAGTTCGAAAGCTGGTTCCCCTCGAGCGGCGCTTATGACGCCCAAGCGGCGCGCGGGCTTCTCACCTGCCCGTATTGCGGCTCGACGAAGATCGACAAGCAGATCATGGCCCCGCGCCTTGCGCGGGCTGAAAAGGAACCCGTCGCCGCGGCGGGGCCAGATCAGCCCATGGCGCTGCTCTCGGAGCGGGAGCGCGCCATCCGCGCCATGCTCAAGGCGGTGCGCGAACACGTGATGAAGCATGCGGAACACGTTGGCGACCGCTTCCCCGAAGAGGCGCGCCGCATCCATTATGGAGAGGTCGAGTACCGCTCCATCTACGGAGAGGCGAGCCCGGCCGAGGCCCGGGAACTCCTGGAGGAGGGGATCGAGGTCCATCCCCTCCCGGTCATTGCCGACGACCGCAACTGAAGGTGCATGTTGGGGCTCTTGGAGCGGATCTTGATGGCTTCCGTCAAGGCGCCTTCTAGGAATCGCACCGCTCCTGCCGAAGCCGTTTGATCTTGGCTCGCTGCGCCTTCGCCTCCAGGCGCCGCCTCTTCGAGGCAAGCGTCGGCCGGCTCGGCCGACGGCGCGCCGGCTCCGCCGCCGCGCGGGCGATGAGGTCGATAAGGCGACGTCGCGCGTCGTTGCGGTTCTGGTCCTGGCTGCGATATCGTTGCGCTGTCACGACAATTTCGCCCTCGCCCGTCAGGCGGCGTCCGGCAAGTCTCTTCAGCCGTTCAACCACGGCCTCAGGCAGGCCCGAGGCCGCAAGATCGAGGCGGAGCTGGACCGCGGTCGCAACCTTGTTGACGTTCTGCCCACCCGGCCCGGAGGCGCGCACGAAAGTCTCGGAGAGCGCGGCCTCGTCCAGCGTGAGGCTATCGGTGACATGGAGCATGGGAGCCCTCGCCTGCACGGGACAATGTGATCGACCATACATGAATGGGCGAGCCGAAACCGTCTCTAAGCCCTTGTGAGGCAGTCGCGAACGTGGAAGACTTCCGCCGCTTCGCCGGGGGTAGGGATGCGCGATCCTTGGCTGTCGGGTCTCAGAGTGCTCGTCGTCGAGGACGAGGCGGTGATTAGCCTTCTGATCACCGAAGACCTACGCGATTTCGGCTACGAGGTGGCCGGCCCGTTCAGCCGCGGTTCGGACGCCCTCGCCTGGGTGAGACGCAATGCAGTCGATCTTGCAATCCTCGATTACGAGCTCAAGGACGGCAACTGCCTGCCTCTGGCTCGAGAGCTCTCGACTCGCGGCATCCCCTTCATGCTCTTCTCCGCCACGTTCGGAACGGATCGGCCCGCGGAGCTGAAGGCGGTTCCCTGGGTGATGAAGCCCGCAGGCACCGAAGCTCTCCTCGACGCTCTTGACCGGCTGACCGAAACGCCCGGTCCCGAGATCCATTTGGCTGCGCGGGCGCTTCCCCTTTAGTTTCAGGGTGAAACCCTGGCGAAACCATCAAACCCGCGATCAGCGGCGGGGCGTAGGCATGCCTGTCCGAATGCTGTAGATACCGCTGCACTGATCAGGGACAACTTGGCGGGCGCGGCCCGCCTTTTTGTTGCTCTTTTCACGAAGCGTGAGGCGAAATGAGCTGTTTTGATCATGCGTCCGCAGAGCGGCTGTTGCAGGAGGTCTTCGCACCCTGGCTGCAGGATCTTGACCTTGCGGTCGAACGCATCGACGGGGACGGGGCAATCCTGCGCATGCCGTTCTCTGACCGTCTTTGCCGCGACAATGGCGTCGTGTGCGGCCAAGCCTTGATGAGCCTCGCCGACACGGCCATGGTGTTCGCCGTCGCGGCGGCAAGCGGCGGTTACCGCCCCATGACGACCATCGATCAAACAACACATTTCTTGTGTCCGATCGCCAAGGCGAATGTGCTCGCGGAAGCTCGAGTGACACGGCTCGGCCGATCCGTCGCCTTTGGCCGTGTCGAGATCACGGCAGAGGGCGATACGCGACTTGCTGTCACAGCCCAGACCGCCTATGCGCTCCTCGGCGAGGCGCGTTGATTCAGCGCGTCTGCCCGGGCTTGACCGCATCATCGCCACGAAGCTGCCGCAGGGGCGCGGCATGACAACGCGGCGGTCGAGCCAAGAGAACGACAATTCGGGCCGTCGCGCCGCCTTGAATGGGGTCTAAGACAAGGGTTCGCCCATGAAGATCGTTCGCCGCTTTTTGTTGGCGCCGTCGCTCGCGCGGCTCATTCGCAAGGAACGGGGAGCTTCCCGCGTCACCGAGGGCTATTTCGCTTCCCAGACGGGGCGCAGCTCCTATGTGCTCGTCGAAGGGGGGCAGTGCCATCTCGTGCTGGTGACCACGGCAGGCGAGGGCCATGCCGTCGAGGAGCGTACCGAGGTTCCGCGCGCCCATGCGGAAGCCCTGCTCGACGTCTGCCCAGGCAAAGCCGTTTATGATCGCGCGCGGCTCTCGATCGGCGGCGGCCGGGAGGCGCTCGTCGACCGCATCACCGTTCCTTCGCTGATCGATCTCGTCTCCGTCGAATTCGAGGATCGCGACGAGGCCGCCGCGTTCGCTCCGCCGGCCTGGTTCGGAGAGGAGGTGACGGGCGACAGCCGCTTCGATCGGCGCACCATCGCCCTCGAAGGCGTGCCGCCGGCCCATGAGCCGTCGCTCTCGAACGCCGCCCTGGACTCCTTGCTCGACTGCCTCGAGGATCGCTATGCGCGCTCGCGCTACACGCCAGCTCCCCGCAGGGCGCCGGCCGCCGCGGATCCGTCGGTGATCGACGCCCTGCGCCGGCTTGCCGGCTCCGACCAGGCTGCGCCTGCGTCCTACGACATGCCTCCTGGGCAGACGGCCGAAGCGCCCGCGGCCGGCCCGGCGATGCCGCAGGAGACGGCCGGCGCTTGGCAGGCGCCGGATACGGCTTACGCATCGCCCGTGGAGCCTGACGCCCAGGCTCCCGCGCCCTCGGCTGCAGAAGGTCAGGCCGAGGGGCGGGCGGATACACGGATCGACGATGTCATCGCCAATCTGTCCCAAGCTCTCCATAGCCAGACAGCGCGAACCGTTGAGGGTGAGGAACCTTCAACGCCGAACCCGGCCGAGAGCCTTGTCACTCGCCTTCGGCGCGTCGGCCGCTCGTAAGGACGACTCCTGTTTCAAGCCACGGCCGGCCCTGTGCCGGCCGTCGCCATTTTCGACGCCTGTTTGAGCGCGCGGCAGTCCCGTGCTAGCGCGGCCGGCATGACCGAAGAGCGCTCTCACGCGATGCGCCGCAAGAACCCCCTTGCTGTCGGGGACACGCTGCCCCTCCTCGGGCGGCTGTGGCGTGACTGGATGCGCCCGCATCGGGGCGCCCTCGCCGCGGTCTGCGGGCTCGTCGCGCTCGTTGCTGCCGCCACAGGCCTCTACCCGGTGCTGATCAAGGCGGCCTTCGACGCCTTCAGCGCGCGGGATGCGCAGGCGATCCTTCTTGCCCCTCTGTTCGTCATTGCGGTGACGGCTGTAAAGGGCTTTTCCCTGCTCGGGCTGACGGTCCTCACCAATCGCGTGGTGACGCGCATCGAGGCCGACATGCAGACCGCGCTCTATGCGCATCTCATCGATGCTGACCTGGCGCAGCTCGGGCGAGAGAGTCCAGCCGCCCTCACGCAACGGTTCACGACGGATTTTGCCTTCATCAAGGAAGCCCTCACCCGGCTGGCGACCGTCTTCCTGCGGGAGGTCGCGACCATCGTCGCGCTCGTCGCGGCGATGCTGTGGATCGACCCCGTCCTGACGCTGGTGGCGGCGGTGGTCGGACCTTTCGTCGCTCAGCCCATCGCCCGCATCGGTCAAAAGCTGAAGCGCGTCTCCATGGCGACTCAGGAAGAGATCGGCGCCATGGCGAGCCTCGTCTCCGAGAGCCTTGCTGGAGCCCGCGTTGCCAAGACCTATGGGCTCGAAGGCTATCTCAGGCGCCGGGTGGCCGAGGCCTTCGACGAGATCCGGCGCCTCAAGATGAAGGCGGCGAACACCCGCGGACGTCTCGATCCACTCCTCGAGGCAGGCGGCGGCGTGGCGGTGGCAGCCGTGCTGGTGCTCATCGGCTGGCGCATTCTCGATGGGTCGAGCACGGTCGGCGATTTCACCGGCTTTGTGAGCGCCCTGATCCTCGCTGCGCAGCCGATCCGGGCGCTCGGCAACCTCAACGCCATCGTGCAGGAGGCGGTCGCCGCCCTCAAACGCACCTTCGCCAAGATGGACGAGGCGCCCGAGATCCGAGACAAGCCGCACGCGCCCGATCTGCGCGTGACGGCAGGCGAGATCCGCTTCGAAAATGTCGCCTTCCGGTATCGTGACGACGTAGTTGCCCTCGATCAGATCAATCTCATCGCCCCGGCGGGAAAGACGACAGCGCTCATCGGCCGCTCGGGATCCGGCAAGTCGACGCTCCTCTCCCTCGTGCCGCGCCTTTACGATGTCAGCGCGGGCGCAGTGCTGATCGATGGCCAGGACGTGCGCGAGGTGAGCCTTGCCTCCTTGCGGCGTCACATCGCGGTGGTCAGTCAGGACGTCGTCCTCTTCGACGACACGATCCGCGCCAACATCGCCTTCGGCCGGCCAGGCGCCACGGAGTCTGAGATCGTGGCGGCTGCGCAGGCTGCCGCCGCCCACGACTTCGTCATGCGCTTGCCTGAAGGATATGAGACGCGGGTCGGCCACGCGGGGGCCCGCCTTTCCGGCGGGGAACGGCAGCGCATCGCGCTCGCCCGCGCCTTCCTGAAGGACGCTCCGATTCTCCTGCTGGACGAAGCGACGAGCGCCCTCGATTCCGAGTCCGAGCGCTTGGTCCAGCTTGCGCTGGCGCGGCTCATGCGCGGCCGGACGACGCTCGTGATCGCTCACCGGCTCTCGACGGTGCGGGATGCCGATCTCATCGTCGTCATGGAGGCAGGACGGATCGTCGAGTGCGGGAGCCATGAGGACTTGCTTGCGAAGGGTGGAGCTTACGCCCGCATGCACCGTCTTCAGCTCATCGATGAAATGCCCCCGGGCTGCGTAGCCGGCATCGCGGCCTTTCTGCCAAACGAATAAGGCCAGGCGTTCTCCGCCTGACCTTACAGGTCTCCCCAAGGGAGCGGATCAGTGCGCAGCGACCGACCGTGCCGTTGCGGGAGCGACCGCGGGCGCCACGGCTTGGCCGACGGCATGATGGCGGATGAGCATCGGCCTGAGCACGAACAGAGCCGCGAGAGCCGCGATAAGATCCATCGTCGCGACGGTGTAGAGGACGGTGGACCAGGTTCCCGTCGCCTCCATGAGGAGGTTGCCGATCGGCACGAGAAGGGCGGCGATGCCCTTGGCGCAATAGAGCAGGCCGTAGATCTTGCCGACGTGCTTGGTGCCGAAGGTATCGGCGGCGGTGGCGCTGAAGAGGCTGTACACCTCGCCCCATGCCAGGAAGACGACGCCGCTCAAGATCAGGAATGCCCAGGGGTTATGGCCGAAGGTGCCGAGCGCGATGATGCCGACTCCTTCCATCGTGAAGGCGACGAACATGGTGCGTTCGCGGCCGATATGGTCCGAGATCCACCCGAAAAGCGGCCGCGAAATCCCGTTCATCACCCGATCGAGCATGAGGGCGAAGGGCAGCGCCGCCATGGCGAAGAAGTACAGGTCGACCTTGAAATCCTTGACGCCGAGATCCTGGGCGATGACGCCGAGCTGTGCCACGGCCATCAGGCCACCCGTCACGGTCAGCACGAACATGGCGAGCATGATGTAGAAGACGGGTGTCCGCAGCGCCTCGGCGAGGGTGTAGTCGCGGCGGCTCTGGACAACCTTGTCGGACGCCTTGAGCTCCTGCGTGTTCGGCGCGCGCAAGAGCAGGGCCGCAAGGATGATGATGGTCCCCTGGAGCAGCCCGAACCAGAAGAAGGCCGCCTGGTAGCCGCTGCTCGCGATCGTATTCGCGATCGGCAAGATGGTGAGCGCCGAGCCCGCGCCGTAGCCGCCGGCGGTGAGACCGACCGCAAGGCCGCGCCGATCGGGGAACCACTTGATGGCGCTGTTCACGCAGGTGGCGTAGACGCAGCCAACCCCGATGCCGCCGACGGCCGCGCCGACATAGAAGCCCATCAGCGACGTGGCATAGGAGTTGATGATCCAGGCGAGGCCGGTGAAGAGGCCGCCGACGACGACCATGACCCTCGGACCGTGCCGGTCAATGAAATAGCCTTCGATGGGCGTCAGCCACGTCTGGACGACGACGAAGATTGTGAAGGCGGTTTGAATGGCAGCGCGGCTCCAGCCATGCGCCTGCTGAATCTCGGGGACGAAGAGCGTCCAGGCATACTGGACGTTCGCGGCGGCGACCATGCAGGCCACGCCTGCCGCAAGTTGAAGCCAACGATTGGAAATATGGGACACGGCCGGAACGGCCGGCGGATCGAGCCGTGATTGCATGAGCGTTTCCTTGTGTGAAACAGACGGGTGCCAGTTCTGGCGCTGGCATTTGGTACACGGCATACCAATCGTCTTGACGGCTTTAGTCAAGAAAATTTCACCGCGGCCGTTGGTATGCGAAATTATGTATTTGGCATCCCAGATTCATGGCAATTTTCAGGCATTGTGAGCTTCTGGCCCACGAGACCGGGCCGCTCACATCGCTGATGCCACCTTTGAGGGGCCTCACGCTCCGGTGGTCATCTGTGGCTGGGGAGAGCCGCAACCGGAGGCGTGGCGCCTGGCATGGCCGTTGTTCCGCAGGGGGCGCCGGCCGCACCGGCCGGCATAGCTCCTTGCCGCATCGCCTCCGCGTCTGCCGTCATTCCCGGCGAAGGATGCGGTCCGCCAGCAGCGCGGGCCAGAAGCGCGGGCGGAACTCGCGCTTCAGAGCCTCGGGATCATAGTGGCGTTCGACCCATTCGAGGAAAGGAATGCCCCTCGCCTCTCCCTCGCGCTGGTAGCGTTCGAAGAAGGCGTCGAGAATGCCTGTCTTGGCGTAGCGGAAATGACCATAGCGCAACGAGAGCTGCCGCATCGCCTCTCCCGCAGGCCGCTGCTCCTCGAGGAGGAGGTAAAGCGCCGCGACAAAGCCCGCCCGGTCCGCCCCCGATTTGCAATGGATGACCGCCGGGTATTTCAAACGGGCGAACAGGTCGCGAGCCGCGAGGATCGTCTCCCGATCGGGCGGCTCGCGCGAGCGCACGACGAGTTCGACGAGTTCCAGGCCAAGCCGCTCGCAGGCCTCCTTCTGGAGCTGCCAGGAGCCGTGTTCGCGGCCTCCCCGCAGATTGATGACGGTCCGGACCCCTTGCGCGGCGAACCAGGCAAGCTGATGCGGCGCCGGCTGTGCCGCGCGCCAGAGATTCGGCGCGACCCGGTGACGATTGAGGTAGAAGAGCCTGAAGACGCCATGATCGACCAGCACCATGTGCGTCCAGGCGCGAAGGCGCTCGACGAGGCCGCCGATCGGGCGGTCCCAACGGGCGATGCGCGCCATCCGCTTCGCGTAGCGGATTTCGGGTTTTAAGAAACGGTTAATCATCTTGGCTCAATCTTGACGATCAATCCGGGTCGGGGAATGCGGCAGGCGGCATGAGCGGAGAGCGCGCCCTTAACAGCCTCAGGTCTTCCGGGCAACGCGATTGCCGCAACCGGCCCCGCACTTCCGACTGTGGCCTTTCAACAACGGTCGCTCGGCCGATGTTGCAGGGCACGGCCATCCCCCTTTCGCCTCGTCCATGCGTGGCGCAGGGTCTGCATCGCCGGCGAGGAAGGGGGAAGGGCGCTGTCTGGATCCGGCGTCCGCGATGGGTTGAAGCGTCATGAAGGAACTCGTCATCAGCATCCGCCGCGCGCGCTCCGAGGACGCGGCTGCTCTCTCGGCGGTGTTCGATGCCGCCTGGCGCGAAGCCTATCTCGGAGTCATTCCGGGCGTGGCGCTCGAGCGGATGATGGCGCGCCGGGGGCCGCGCTGGTGGCTCTCGACCGTCAGCCGCGGTCGGCCGCTCGTCGTCCTCGACATTGCCGAGACGGTCGCGGGCTATGTGTCCTACGGCCGCTGCCGGGATCGCTCCTTGCCGGCCGAGGGAGAGATCGACGAGCTTTACCTGGCGCCCGAATATCAAGGCCTCGGCTTCGGCAGCCGCCTGTTCAAGGCCGTGCGCAACGACATGCATGACCGCGGCATCAGACGCATTGCGGTGTGGTGTCTTGCCGAAAACGTCCGCGCCCGCGGGTTTTATGAGCGGCTTGGGGGCAAGGTCGTCGCTGAGACTACCGACCGGATCGCCCATGTGGACCTGAGAAAGGTGGCCTACCTGTTCCGCTGACGATCGCCGGCGGAGCGATCTTGCGCCGTGCCCCAGCCTTGCCGCGGCCGGGCGTGCTCGCTACAGAAGCTACCCTGGTCCGGAGCCCGTCATGCGTCTCGACGCCATTCCTGTCGGCAAGAATCCTCCCTTCGACGTGAACGTCGTCATCGAAGTGCCGATCGGCGGGGAGCCGATCAAATACGAGATGGACAAGGCCGCCGGCACCCTGGTGGTCGACCGCTTCCTCTACACCGCCATGCGCTATCCGGGGAATTACGGCTTCATTCCCCATACGCTCTCAGGCGACGGGGATCCGTGCGACGTCCTCGTCGCCAACACCCGGGCCATCGTGCCGGGCGCCATCATGAGTGTGCGGCCCATCGGCGTGCTCCTCATGGAGGACAATGCCGGCGAGGACGAGAAGATCGTGGCCGTTCCGTCGCGGTCCCTCACGGCCCGCTACGACCGGGTCGAAACCTACACCGACCTGCCCGACATCACCGTCAAGCAGATCGAGCATTTCTTTCAGCATTACAAGGATCTCGAGCCCGGCAAGTGGGTCAGGATCGTGCGCTGGGGCGGCCCGGAGGAGGCGCACCGCCTCATAACCGAGGGAATCGAACGGGCCAGGAGAGGTGCCGCCTGAGACCGGCAGGACGGAGGGACAGGCTGCGATTTTGCAAACCACGGCACACCGCCTTGTGATGGCACCTCCGCTTGACCATCGCGGTTCTGCGACCGACCTCGACGAAGAATGCGCAGAGCCTCTCGACCATGAAGCCTCTCCTCGTCTGCGCCGCCGCGATTGCCCTTGGCACCATCCCGGCGGCGGCCCAGCCGCAGCACCGTCCCCCACCGCGCCCTGACCTTGTTCCTCTTGAGCGAGGCGTGCGTTCCCTGCCGCCTGACACGGCGTATCGCGGTCCCTACGGGGAGGTCTGCATCCCCTGGTGCCCTGGGGACATCAACCCCTGCGATCCGCCGGTCTTCAAGCAGGCGGACGGCCGCTGCATGCGCGAGGACTGATCCTCTTTGCCGTGAACGACTCAGAGCGCCTCCCCCCGCAGCAGCCGCGGCCCGGAGGCGGCGAGGCCCGCGGCCTCGCGGATGAAGAAGCGCTTCAACATCGGCATGCGGTCCACGATTCCAAGTCCGAGGTCGCGAACGAGGCGCAGGGGGAGGAGGTCATTCGCAAAGAGCCGGTTGAGCCCGTCCGTCACAACGCCCATCGCGAAGGAATCGAAGCGTCGCGCGCGCTCATAGGCGTCGAGCGCCTCCCCTCCGCCCGGATCAAGGCCGAGCCGCACCGCGTCGACGATCGCCTCGGCAAGCGCTGCGGAGTCTTTTAAACCAAGGTTGAGTCCCTGGCCTGCGATGGGATGAATGACATGGGCGGCATCGCCGAGAAGCGCAACACGCTCCCCCACGAAGCGCCGTGCGATGCCGAAAGACAGGGGATAGGCCTGCAGCCCAGTCTCGAGGACGATTGCTCCCAATTGCAGGCCGAAGCGCCGCTCGACCTCCAGGCGCTGGCTCTCGGGGTCGAGGGCCAAGAGATGCGGCGCGCTTGCCGACGCCTCCGTCCAGACGATCGAGGAACGGTGGCCGAGCGGTCCGCCAGGCCGCAGCGGCAAGATGGCGAAGGGACCGGAGGGCAGGAAGTGCTCGACCGCGCAGGCGCCGTGGTCACGCTCATGGGCGACAGTCGCCACGATCGCCTGTTGCGGGTAGGACCACCCTACCCAGCCGATGCCCGCCATCTCGCGCAGGCGCGAGCGTGCCCCATCGGCCGCGACGAGGAGATGAGCTTCCAAGACCTGTTGGTGCTCCCCCTGCCCGATCTCGACGGCAAGATGCGAACCGCGCGAGGAAAAGCCCGCGACTCCTGCCGGTATCAGATCCGCCCCGGCGTCACGGCAGGCGGCGGCGAGGGCGGCGGAAAGGGCGCCTCCCTCCACCATGTGAGCAAAGGCTTCGCCGGGCTCCACCTCCCCTGAAAAGGTGAGGAAGACCGGGCGGACCGGATCCGTGAGCCGGCTGTCGGTAATGACCATGTCCAGGATCGGTTGCGCACCGTTGGCGATCCGGTCCCAGACGCCGAGCGCCTGCAGCATCTTGCGCGCCCCGGCGGCGACGGCGTAGGCGCGCTTGTCCTGCGCTGGATCGCGATGAAGCGCCGGGTCGCAGACGGTTACGACCACCGGTGCGCCCACTGCCCGCCGCAACGCGAGAGCCAGGGCGAGCCCCGCCAGGCCCCCTCCCGCAATGGCGATCCGCCAGGATGGCGGCTCCGCGCGGGGTCGGTGTGGTGTGGTCATGATCACAGCGGTGCTCTTAGCAGAGCCGCGTCGGCGCGGCACCCCCCTCCCGAAAGCCTTGACGCCTCGTCCGGAGGGGGCCGTATAGGCGTTGATCGGCTCATCCTGCCTGCCCCGGAGCACTCATGTCCCGCGCCGTCGACGATCTGCTTGCCGTCCTCGACCTCGAACAGCTCGAGGTGAATCTGTTTCGCGGCCGCAGCCCTCAGGTGGGGTGGCAGCGCGTGTTTGGCGGCCAAGTGATCGGTCAGGCGCTGGTGGCCGCCTGCCGCACGGTAGAGGGCCGCCAACCTCACTCCCTCCATGCCTATTTCCTGCTTGGAGGCGACCCCAGCGTGCCGATCATCTACGAGGTCGACCGCATTCGCGACGGGCGGAGCTTCACGACCCGGCGGGTGGTCGCAATCCAGCACGGCCGGGCGATCTTCTCCATGTCAGCCTCGTTCCATGTCGTCGAGGAGGGCTTCGCCCATCAGGCCAGAATGCCCGACGTGCCCCCGCCCGAAGCCCTGCCCGGCGAGCACGAGATCCGATCCAACGTCCTTCCGCTGATGCCGGACCCCGTGCGGGCGTATTTCGAGCGGGAGCGCCCGATCGAGCTCAAACCCGTGGAGTACGAGCGCTACCTCTCCCGAGAGCCCCGAGAGCCCACCTTCAATGTCTGGATTCGAGCAACCGGTCGCCTGCCTGACGATCCGGCCATTCACCAATGCGTGCTCGCTTACGCCTCGGACATGACGCTACTCGATGCGTCGCTGATCCCGCACGGCCGGACGGTCTTCGAACGCTCGATCCAGCCGGCGAGCCTGGACCACGCCCTGTGGTTCCACCGGCCTTTCCGGGCGGACGAATGGTTGCTTTATTCCCAGGACAGTCCGAGCGCCTATGGGGCACGGGGCTTTTCTCGCGGACTGATCTTCGCCCAGGACGGCACCCTGGTGGCCTCGGTTGCTCAGGAAGGCTTGATCCGCGAGCGCCGCGATGTGACGTGAGACATTCTGGCGAACGCCCTCGGTTTGCCGGAAAATGCGTCACGGCGAGGGCCGAGAGGCGATCCTCCATCACCGGACAAGGTTCTCGGCGCCGCGAAACCATGCAATTGCACAAGAGTTGAGCAGCCACTTCCGGCTGATGGACGCTGCAGCTTGCCTCTTCCCGCACCGCCATCCATCAGGCGCTGCTTCGCAGCAAGCTGTTGCGCTTCCGTCCCGGACTGCGTTCCGTGCCTCCGGGAAAGGGCGATGGAGGATGTGAGAAGGTCGGGGCTAAGCCACGACTGCGGAGTTCGCACCTGAACCCCTCCCTCCCTTTCCCGGAAGCCTGGAACGGAGCGCAAGCGAAGTGGAAGGCTGTCCGGGACGGAAGCGCAATGAGCTGCCGCGAAAGCGGCTCCATATCTGTAGCGCTACCCACAAGGCGCTGCCGCGCCGCAAATCCTGGCGTTATCGTCTGACCTGCGTGTCCTCCTGTCGCAAGAAGGAGAGGCCGTGCCAGCCCGGTCGGGCAAGGCTCAACCCGAACCCTGTCGGAGAAGCCAACTGGCACGCGCCTTGATTGATCGTGCTCGGACACCCTGCGGCGCTATGCCGACGGGCCTCGGTTTTTTCCGATCCGGCCGCAGCGCGGCAAGGAGGGCGCTCTCCATGAAACTCATCACAGGCATCATCAAGCCGTTCAAACTGGAGGAGGTGCGCGACGCGCTCACCGCGCTGGGCGTGCACGGGCTCACGGTGGCGGAGGTCAAGGGCTACGGCCGGCAGAAGGGACACACCGAGATCTATCGGGGAGCGGAATACGCCGTGAGCTTCCTGCCCAAGCTCAAGATCGAGGTCGCAGTGCCGAGCGAGGTTGCGCCAAAGGTGATCGAAGCCATCACCGCGGCCGCGCGCACAGGCCAGATCGGCGATGGCAAGATCTTCGTGACGCCCCTTGAGCGCGCTGTCCGAATCCGCACCGGCGAAACCGATGCCGATGCCCTCTGAAGCCACGCGACAACCAAGGGGATCAATCCGATGACGCTTCGTTTTCTTGCCGCCGGGTTGGCGCTGGCCACCCTCGCCGGCCCAGCCTTCGCGCAGGCGGGCGCGCCAACGCCAGCCAAAGGCGACACGGCCTGGATGCTCGTCGCCACCTGCCTCGTGCTGATGATGTCGGTACCGGGTCTCGCCCTCTTCTACGGCGGCCTCGTGCGCACGAAGAACATGTTGTCCGTATTGACGCAGGTCTTTGCGATCGTGTGCGTGGCCTGCCTGGTCTGGGTGCTCTACGGCTACTCGCTCGCCTTCACCAATGGAGGGAACCTCAACGCCTTCATCGGCGGCTTCGACAAGGCGTTCTTGCGAGGCGTTGATCCGACCACGGTTGCGGCCACCTTCTCCAATGGGGTGGTCATTCCCGAATATGTCTATCTTTGCTTCCAGATGACCTTCGCCATGATCACGCCGGCGCTGATCGTCGGCGCCTTCGCGGAGCGTATCCGGTTCTCGGCCCTGATTCTCTTCGTGATCCTGTGGCTGACCTTCGTCTACTTCCCGATCGCGCACATGGTCTGGTACTGGGCGGGGCCGGATGCGATCGGCAGCGCCGCAAAGGCCCTGGCTGAGGCGGGGGACGCGGCGGCCAGGGCGGCGGCCCAGGCGAAGCTCGACGAGGTCAAGGCCGACGCCGGCCTCATCTTCCAATGGGGCGCGCTTGATTTCGCCGGCGGAACGGTCGTTCACATCAACGCCGGCATCGCAGGCCTCGTCGGCTGCCTCATGCTCGGCAAGCGGATCGGCTATGGCCGCGACCTCCTCGCGCCCCATTCGCTCACGATGACCATGATCGGCGCATCGCTCCTGTGGGTCGGCTGGTTCGGCTTCAACGCTGGCTCCAACCTCGAGGCGAACGGCACGACGGCCCTTGCGATGGTCAACACATTTGTCGCGACCGCAGCGGCGGCGTTGTCGTGGCTCTTCGTGGAATGGGGCGCGAAGGGCAAGCCGTCCCTTCTGGGTCTCGTCTCGGGCGCCGTCGCCGGCCTCGTCGCCGTGACCCCGGCGTCGGGCTTTGCAGGTCCGATGGGGTCGATCGTGCTGGGCCTCGTGGCAGGAGCGGTGTGCTACCTCTTCGTATCGAATGTGAAGAACGCGCTCGGCTACGATGACTCTCTTGATGTGTTCGGGATTCACTGTGTGGGCGGCATCATCGGCGCCATCGCGACCGGCATTCTGGTCAATCCGGCTCTCGGGGGCGCCGGAGCGGGCGACTACGAGTCGAAACCCGGTGAGATGGCCATCGCCGCATACGAATTCGGGCCTGCCGTCTGGGCGCAGATCAAAGCCGTCCTGCTGACGCTCGTCTGGTCGGGTGTCGGCTCGGCGATTCTTTACAAGGTCGTCGACGTGGTGATCGGCCTACGCGTCACGTCCGATGAGGAACGCGAGGGCCTCGACCTCGCCGATCACGGCGAGCGCGCCTACAACTACTGACGCCGGACCATCCGACGACGAGGCGAGCCCCAGCCTATACGGCTGGGGCTTCTTCTTTGGTCACGTCATTCTGCGGCCGCTCCTCTGCCGTTCGGAGCGGGGCTAGGGAGCAACAGGCGTCAAGGTTAATCCGCGCTTAACCGCGCGCCTCTAGGGTCGGCCGCAACACCCTCGCGCTTCTGCCGGACCGATGCGCACGATCCGCCGTTCCTCGTCGCCTTTTGACCAACTGCCCGAGGCTCTGCGCGCCTTCCTGGCGAGGCGTGCGGCTGAAGCCCTCGGGCTCGGCCTCATGGCGCTGGCCGGGGCGGTCGCCGCCGCACTCGCCACATGGTCGGTCGATGATCCGAGCCTCAACCACGCGACCGACGCTCCCGTTCGCAACCTCCTCGGGGCGCCTGGCGCCATCATCGCCGACCTGTCCATGCAGCTCTTGGGACTGGGCTCCGTGATGCTTCTCACGCCTGTCGCGGTATGGGGCTGGCAGCTTCTGCGCCGCCGCCGGATCGAGCGGCTGCATTTGAGGCTGGCGCTCTGGGTCGCGGGCTCCGGGGCCGCGACAGCCGTTGCCAGCGCGCTCCCCTCAACGACGCGGTGGCCCCTGCCGACCGGCCTTGGCGGGGTGGTCGGGGATGCGCTGCTTGGCGCCGTCAAGACCGTGCTCGGGGTTGCGAGCGACACGGGCGCAGCCCTGATCGGCTTTGCTTTCGCTGCCGTGGCGATCCTCACCATCACCGCCGCCTGCGGGTTTGGCATCGCCGAGGACGCGACATCGGAAGAGGATGCCGAGCCTCAGCCCGGACGAAGCGGGCGCGATCAAGACGATCAGCTCGACGAGGAGCCGGGCTGGGGCATCGTTTCCTTAGGCGCCCTCGCGCACGCTCTCATGAGCATCAGCGCCGCAATCCGCCGCCGGCTGAGCGCGTGGCGCGAAGACCGGGAGCCGCGCCTCGCCTATGTCGCGGCGCCGACCGCCCGCCGTGAGCCGGTATTCGATCGGCCGCCCGCGCGCGCCGCCCGCCCAGCTCCGTCGCCAGCGGAAGAGCCCGACGAGCCCGCTGATGAGCCGGTCACTCGCGGGCGAGCGGCGGCAGAAGAACCCGCTCGGAGAGTCACACCGCCTGCACCGGCGCCGAAGCCCGGCCGGCGTCTTCAGCGCGACGCGCAGCCTTCGCTGCTGGACGGCGACAGCTATCAACTTCCCGCGCTGCAGATGCTCGCCGAACCCAAGCGCGCGGTGAGCACGGTTTCCGCGGAGGCTCTCGAACAGAACGCCACCCTGCTCGAATCCACGCTCGAGGATTTTGGCGTGCGGGGAGAGATCATCAACGTGCGACCGGGACCGGTCGTCACGCTCTACGAGCTCGAGCCCGCGCCCGGCACGAAGTCCTCGCGGGTGATCTCGCTGGCCGACGACATTGCGCGCTCGATGAGCGCCGTCTCCGCCCGCGTGGCCGTGGTGCCCGGCCGAAACGCCATCGGCATCGAGCTGCCGAACGCGAAACGCGAGACCGTGTATCTGCGCGAGCTCCTCGCAAGCAAAGATTTCGAGGACACCAAGCACAAGCTCGCCCTGTGCCTCGGCAAGACCATCGGCGGCGAGCCGGTCATTGCCGATCTTGCCCGCATGCCGCATCTGCTTGTCGCCGGCACCACCGGCTCGGGCAAGTCGGTGGCGATCAACACCATGATCCTGTCCCTCGTCTACCGGCTCAGGCCCGACGAGTGCCGGCTGATCATGGTCGATCCCAAGATGCTCGAGCTCTCCGTCTATGACGGCATCCCCCACCTCCTCTCGCCTGTAGTGACGGATCCGAAGAAGGCCGTGATCGCCCTCAAATGGGCCGTGCGCGAGATGGAGGAGCGCTACAAGAAGATGTCGAAGCTCGGCGTGCGCAATATCGACGGCTTCAATGCGCGTGTCGCCGAGGCGAAGGCGAAGGGCGAGATCATCACCCGCACCGTGCAGACCGGTTTCGACAAGGAGACCGGCGAGGCCATCTACGAGGACGAGATCATGGATCTCGATCCCCTGCCCTATATCGTCGTCATCGTCGACGAGATGGCCGACCTCATGATGGTGGCCGGGAAGGACATCGAGGGTGCCATTCAGCGCCTCGCCCAGATGGCGCGCGCCGCCGGCATCCACGTCATCCTCGCCACCCAGCGCCCCTCCGTCGACGTCATCACCGGCACCATCAAGGCCAACTTCCCGACCCGCATCTCCTTCCAGGTCACCTCCAAGATCGACAGCCGCACCATCCTGGGCGAGATGGGCGCCGAGCAGCTCCTGGGCCAAGGCGACATGCTCTACATGGCCGGCGGCGGCCGCATCACCCGCGTCCACGGACCCTTCGTGTCCGATGCGGAGGTGGAGAAGGTGGTGGCGCATCTCAAGCGGCAAGGTCGGCCGGCCTATCTGGAGGCGGTGACCGCCGAGGATGCGGACGAGGTCGGCGCGGGCAGCGATACGCCGGTGTTCGACAAGGGCGAGTTCGGCGAGCCGGGAGGCGATCTCTACGACCAAGCGGTCGCGATCGTGCTGCGCGACAAGAAGGCCTCCACCTCCTATATCCAGCGCCGGCTGCAGATCGGATACAACCGCGCCGCCTCCCTCATGGAGCGGATGGAAAAGGAGGGGATCGTCGGTCCCGCGAACCACGCCGGCAAACGCGAGATCCTGATCGAGACCGCCGGCAGCGGCATGGGGGAGGACGACTGAGGGGAGCAGCGAAGGAAACCCTCGGCCTGGACGGCGCCCTGCTCCTTACGGCGTTGAACGGCTCGAGCCGGAGCGTCCCGGAACCTTGCGCGCGGCCAAGCGTCGTCAATTCGCCACAAGGAGAGGTTAGCCGGACCGGCGCGGCCGGTCTTCCGTGCGAAGGAGTTTCGGACATATGAGCCGTTGCGCTTGGCTCCGCTGCGCTTGGGTCCTCAGCCTCGCCGTCCTGGCCGGGACGGCGCTGTCCTCGCCTGCGCATGCGCAGAGCTGGTTCGACAAGCTCCTTTCGGGCGAGGCCTTCAAGCCGGCCCGTGCGGCAACCCAGCCCGATGGCGCCGTCGGCGGCATGCCGGCCACAGCCATCTTGCCGCCGCGACGGCCCGCCTCCCTCGGAAAAGAAGCACTGCCCAACGGGGCCGCTGCCGCCTCATCGGCCCCGCCGAGCACTGCGGCGCAGCCGCTCCAGCCCATCGTCACCGCTGCCGCCCCGAGCGCAGCGCCCGCCCATGAGCCATCCCTTCCTCTCACCGAGGCTCAGATCGTCGCGAAGGCCAATGCCTATTTCAACGGCATTTCAACCCTCGTGGGGGATTTCGTTCAGACCGGCGGCGACGGACGACGGCTCACCGGCAAACTCTATTTGCAACGCCCCGGGAAAATCCGGTTCGAATACGATTCGCCGGCGACGATCGAGGTCATCGCCGATGGGTCCTCGGTGGCGGTGCGCGACCGCAAGCTCGCCACCCAGGACCTCTACTCGATCTCGCAGACGCCGCTGAAGTTCCTGCTGCGCGAGCGCGTCAATCTCGGCCAGGACATTCGGGTCGTCAGCGCCTCAAGCGAACCGGAGGGCGTTCGACTGACCGTGGAGGACAAGTCGACCCTCGGCGGCACGTCCAAGATCACGCTGTTCTTCGATCCGAAGCTCGAGGCGCTGCAGAGCTGGCGCATCGTCGATCCGCAGGGCTTTACGACGATGGTGTCGTTGTCGAATCTCGAACGCAATCGCCGCGTCGACAACAGGCTGTTCGTCATCAATTACGAGCGATCCTTCGGCGAAGGCTCGAACCGCTAGCGCCTGCGGCGAAAGTGGCACCGCATCGCGACCCAGACCCCTGACATGCATCGCGGCGGTTGATCTGGCGGCATCCTCGTGCTCAGGACAGCCAGAGCGGCTCGGTCGAACCGAGCCCTCGGCAGGCTGCGGGACATCAACGTGCGTCTCACCATCACGACCTGGAACGTCAACTCGGTGCGGCTGCGCCTCGATCAGGTCTGTCGTTTCCTGCGCGACGTCCAGCCGGACGTCCTGTGTCTGCAGGAGACGAAATGCCCGGAGGACCGGTTTCCCCTCAAGGAATGGCGATCCCTCGGCTACGAAGCGGTCGTTCATTGCGGTCAAAAAGGGTACAACGGCGTTGCGATCCTTTCCCGCTTTCCCTTCTCGGCCACGGACGGCTTCGAATTCTGCGAGCGCCGCGATGCACGGCATGTCTCGGTGACGCTCGGCCCCGAAGCCGGAGCGGCGTCGGGGTTTGTCATCCACAATTTCTACGTTCCCGCGGGCGGCGACGTGCCCGATCCGGATCTCAACCCGAAATTCGCGCACAAACTCTCATTTCTCGCCGAGATGCGCGCCTGGGGCGATCGCGCCGCCCCGACACGCTCGCCGGCCATTCTCGTGGGCGATCTCAATGTGGCGCCGCTCGAGCATGATGTGTGGTCGCACAAGCAGCTCCTCGACGTGGTGAGTCATACGCCGGTCGAGACCGAAGCTCTCGAGACCCTGCGGCAAGAGGCAGGGTGGATCGACGGTGCAAGGCACCTCAGGCCGGAGCCTGAGAAAATCTATACATGGTGGAGCTATCGCGCCGCGGATTGGCAGCTGTCGAACCGAGGTCGCCGCCTTGATCATATCTGGCTCTCGCCCGATCTGGCGTCGACGTTGCGCGCGGTGGATGTGGCGCGAGAGACTCGCGGCTGGCCTCGCCCCTCGGATCACGTCCCGGTGACCGCCGTCCTCGACCTTTGAGGAAGGGGTCGCTGTCTCAAGCCGAGGACCGGCGCGGTCGCGACCCCTCGATCGCACCCAGCCGTTTGCGGACCCGCTCGAGCCCACCGCTGAGGGTCGAAAGCTCGATCGCCAAGGCGCCGTGAATGGCCTGGGCAGAGGTCGGGAATTCCTCGAGGACGCGACGCATCAAGGTCGGCGAGATCCGCAGCACGCCGGACGGCTCGCGGGCGGTCGCCGTCGCGGCTCGCGTCGTGCGAGCGAAGAGCGCCGTCTGCCCAATGAGGGCACCAGGCTCGGCGAGAAACGGCGGCACGCCCTGCTCTCCCTCCACGACGATGAGACCGTTCGTGACCACATATCCGCCGTCGGAGCGGTCGCCCTTCTTGAACAGCGTCTCGCCTCGGCGGAGCACGCGATGCTCGGCGGCGAAGGCAATGAGGCGCAACGCCCCCTGCTCCATCAGATTGAGCAGAGGCGCTCGGGCGAGGATTGCAATGTCGTCTTCGAGCGCCATGCGTGCCTTCTTCCGTGAAGTCTCAAGGCAGGAGCTTGTAGCCGCCGGGCTCGGTGACGAGGATCCGCGCGTTCGAAGGGTTCGCTTCGATCTTCTGGCGCAGGCGGTAGATGTGAGTCTCGAGCGTGTGGGTGGTGACGTTGGCGTTGTAGCCCCAGACCTGGGCGAGCAGCACGTCCCGGCTCACCACCTTCTGGCCCGCGCGGTAAAGGAAACGCAGGATCGCGGTTTCTTTTTCGGTCAGCTTGAGCTTGGAGCCCTTCTCATTGACCAGGAGCTTCGCGCCAGGTCGAAAAGTGTAGGGGCCGATTTGAAAGACGGCGTCCTCGCTTGCCTCGTATTGGCGAAGATGGGCCCGGACGCGGGCGAGGAGCACCGCGAACTTGAACGGCTTGGCCACGTAGTCGTTCGCTCCCGCCTCGAGACCAAGGACCGTGTCCGCGTCGGAGGCCTGCGCCGTCAGCATCAGGATGGGGCTGCGGAAGCCGTTGCGCCGCATGAGCTTGACGGCCTCGCGCCCGTCCATGTCCGGCAGGCCGACATCGATGATCGCAAGGTCGATCCGCTCGCTGGCCGCCTTGCTGATCGCCTCGCCGGCGGTTCCAGCGGACAGCACCTCGAACTCGTTGTAGAGGGCGAGTTGCTCCGCCAGCGTGTCCCGAAGGTCATTGTCGTCGTCCACGAGGAGAAGCCGGTGCGCATTCGACATCGAGCCGCTCACCCTCTCGCCAGACCAGCTGTCCGCGAAGCCTTCCGAGGCGACCTTCGCCGCCTGCTTTCGCATTTTACGTTAGTCATTCGAGACCTCTCAACAAGGGTCGCAGTCCAGCCGTCCACTGCAGCCTGGAAGGGCAATTCTGTTCGGTGGGCGGGGAGGTATACACCTTTGCCATGAAACGGACGACCGTCGACGTCATTCGAGTTTATCGGAACCCGCTCGATCACCGGAGGGGCAGAGTCGAGGCGGGCAACCTCACTCTGCCCTGTGCGCTGGGGCGCACGGGAACGACCCGGCGCAAGCGCGAAGGTGACGGGGGAACCCCTGTCGGGCGCTTTGCGATCCTGCAGGCCTTCTACCGGCCTGACCGCGTGACCCGGCCGCGGACGCATCTGCCCCTTGCGCCGCTCTCGCCGCAGGACGGTTGGTGCGATGACCCGAACGACCGGGCGTACAACCGGCCGGTCCGGCTGCCCTATCCGGCGAGCCACGAGCCCATGTGGCGCGACGATCACGTGTATGATGTGGTGCTTGATCTCGCCTGGAATCGCGGCCCCGTTCAGCGGGGCCGGGGCAGCGCCATCTTCCTTCACCTCGCGCGGTCTCGTTTCGAGCCGACGCAAGGCTGTATCGCCGTGGATCGCCGGATGATCATCCGGCTCTTGGAGCGGATCGGGCCGAAAACCCGGATCGAGATCCGATAGCCCTTCAGGACAGAGCCGCTGCGCGGCGAGTTGTTGCCCTTCCTCCCGGACTGGCTTCCACTCCGCTGCGCTCCTCTCCGGCTTCCGGGAGAAGGCGGGCTCGCCGGGCAGGTTCGGCGGTCGATCGATCCTGAAAGAGGGCTGTAGATCCCGGGCGCGGCCTGCAGTCGCGCCCGGATGACGGGCGGCATAGCGACAGTCAAGCCTTCGTATGGCGATGCAGCACACCGAAGACGGAGCCGGTCAGGCCCGCTCGCCGAAGATGGCGCTGCCGATCCGCACGTAAGTGGCGCCGAGTTGGATCGCAGCTTCGAAATCTGCGCTCATGCCCATCGAGAGCTCTCTCAGGCCGTTCCGGGCCGCGATCTTGGCGAGCAAGGCGAAGTGAGGCGAGGGCGGCTCGTCGACCGGCGGAATGCACATCAGTCCTTCGATCGGGAGCCCGAATCCTTCACGGCAGAGGGCAATGAAGCCATCAGCCTCCGACGGACTGACGCCGCCCTTCTGCGGCTCCTCGCCGGTATTCACCTGCACGAACAAGCGCGGCGAGCGCCCGATCTTGGCCACTTCCTTCGCGAGTTCCCGCACCAGCGACTCGCGATCGACCGTGTGGATTGCGTCGAACAGACGCACGGCGTCCTTGGCCTTGTTCGACTGGAGGGGACCGATGAGATGCAGTCGCACATCTGGAAAGGCCTCGCGCAGGCGAGGCCACTTGGCCTTGGCCTCCTGGACATAGTTCTCTCCAAAGACGCGCTGGCCGGCCTCAAGGGCCGGGAGGATCGCCTCGGCCGGGAACGTCTTGCAAACGGCGATGAGCGTCACGTCGGCCGGGTTGCGCCCGACATCGCGGGCGGCACGGGCGATCGAGGCGCGGACCTCGGCCAAGCGGGACGCGACATCGGTCGGACAGGGCATCGACGCCTCCTTGGGGTGTGGGAGCGAGGAGAGCGGTTGCGGCCGTTGACCACTCAGAGCATTCGTGTCCTAGTCCGCGCACGTTTGGCGGCGCAAGCCGCATCCCCGATTACCCGATCCTGACGAGATGCTGAGTTCGAATGGCGAAGAAGGCTGAGCGCTACAACGCCAAGGAGGCCGAGCCGAAGTGGCAGGCCATCTGGGCTGAGCGGGAGGTTTTCCGCACCCGCAACGACGACCCGCGCCCGAAGTATTACGTCCTGGAGATGTTCCCCTATCCTTCGGGACGCATCCATATGGGCCATGTGCGCAACTACGCCATGGGCGACGTGGTCGCCCGCTACAAGCGGGCGAAGGGCTTCAACGTCCTGCACCCGATGGGCTGGGACGCCTTCGGCATGCCGGCCGAGAATGCCGCGATGCAGAACAAGGTCCATCCGAAGGAATGGACCTACCAGAACATCGCCACCATGCGTGCCCAGCTCAAGTCCATGGGGTTGTCGCTCGACTGGAGCCGGGAAATCGCGACCTGCGATCCCTCCTACTACAAGCACCAGCAGCGCATGTTCCTGGACTTCCTGGAGGCGGGACTCGTCGACCGCAAAACGGCGAAGGTCAACTGGGATCCCGTCGATCAGACCGTGCTCGCCAATGAGCAAGTGATCGACGGTCGTGGTTGGCGCTCAGGGGCGCTCGTCGAGCAGCGCGAGCTGACCCAGTGGTTCTTCAAGATCACCGACTTCGCCCAGGATCTCCTCGACGAGCTCGACCGACTGGAGCGCTGGCCGGAGAAGGTCCGGCTCATGCAGAAGAACTGGATCGGGCGTTCGGAAGGGCTCTTGGTGCGCTTCGCCCTCGATGCGGCCACGGCACCGGCCAGCGAAACCGAGCTGCAGATTTTCACGACCCGCCATGACACCCTGTTCGGGGCCAAGTTCCTGGCGATTGCGCCCGATCATCCGCTCGCCAAGGCCGCCGCAGCGGAGAACCCGGCTCTTGCCTCCTTCATCGAGGAGTGCCGGCGCATGGGCACAGCCCAGGAGGCCATCGACACCGCCGAGAAACTAGGTTTCGACACCGGCATCCGCGCCGTTCATCCCTTCGATGATGGTTGGAAGCTGCCGGTCTATGTGGCGAACTTCATCCTCATGGAATATGGCACCGGCGCCATCTTCGGCTGCCCGGCCCATGATCAGCGCGACCTTGATTTCGTGAACAAGTATGGCCTGGGCGTGACGCCCGTCGTGTGCCCCCCCGGCCAGGATCCGGCGAGCTTCACGATCACCACGGAGGCCTATGACGGCGAAGGCCGCTTGATCAATTCACGCTTCCTCGACGGGATGACGGTCGAGGAGGCGAAGGAAGAGGTCGCCCGGCGCCTTGAGGGCGCCATGCGGAACGGCAAGCCCATCGGTAAACGCAAGGTCAATTTTCGACTGCGCGATTGGGGTATTTCGCGCCAACGCTACTGGGGCTGCCCGATCCCGGTCGTTCATTGCGAGGCCTGCGGCGTCGTCCCGGTCCCCGAGAAGGACCTGCCGGTGCTGCTGCCGGAGGACGTGTCGTTCGACGTTCCAGGCAATCCGCTCGACCGCCACCCCACCTGGAAGCATGTGGATTGCCCGCGATGCGGCCAGCCGGCCCGGCGGGAAACGGACACCATGGATACGTTCGTGGATTCGTCCTGGTACTTCGCCCGGTTCACCGACCCCTGGATCGAGGATGCACCGACCGACCGCGCCGCCGTCGACCGCTGGTTGCCGGTCGACCAGTACATCGGGGGCATCGAGCACGCGATCCTGCACCTTCTCTATTCGCGCTTCTTCACTCGCGCCATGCGCAAGACCGGCCATGCCGGTCTTAACGAGCCCTTCGCGGGCCTTTTCACGCAAGGGATGGTCGTCCACGAGACCTACCGCGCTCAGGACGGGTCTTGGGTCGAACCGGCGCAGGTGCGGATCGAGAGCGAGGGCGGTGTGCGCCGGGCCTTCCACGTGAAGACGGGCGCTCCGATCGACATCGGCTCGATCGAGAAGATGTCGAAGTCGAAGAAGAACACGGTCGACCCGGACGATATCATCGCAAGCTACGGCGCGGATACAGCGCGCTGGTTCATGCTGTCCGACTCTCCTCCAGAGCGCGACGTCATCTGGACGGAGGAAGGGGTGCAAGGCGCGGCCCGGTTCGTGCAGCGCGTGTGGCGGCTGGTGCTCGAACTTGCCGACGAAATGGAGGCGATGGGGGGCAGCGCGATCGAGGAAGCGCCGGATGAGGCGCTTGCCATCCGCAAGGCGGCTCACAGGGCACTGGCGGCCGTGGAGGAGGATATCGAGCGATTGCGCTTCAACCGCTGCGTGGCCCACATTTACGAACTCGCCAACACGCTCCAGGCGCTGCTCGCTCAGACCAAGCGCAAGGGAGAGGTAGGCTCTCTGGCCTTCGCCTATCGGGAGGCCGCGGAGATCTTCGTGCAGCTCCTTGCCCCGATGATGCCGCACCTTGCGGAGGAGTGCTGGCAGGCGATCGGCGGCAAGGGCTTGGTCGCTGAAGCGCCCTGGCCCGAGGTCGACCGCTCGCTCCTTCTGGAGAACCTCATCACCCTCCCGGTCCAGGTCAACGGGAAGAAGCGCGCAGACGTCACGGTCGCGCGCGACGCCGACCAGGCCGCGATCGAAGCCGCGGTCCTTTCCCTCGAGGCGGTGCGCCGCGCGACCGAGGGGCGCCCCGTTCGCAAGATCATCGTCGTGCCACAGAGGATTGTGAATGTCGTCGCTTGACCCGTCCTGGTTGGAGCGCTGCGGGCGCAGGTCCCGCGGATCATGGCGGCGCTCCCTGCCGAAGCTTGCCGTAGTGGCAGGGCTGGCGCTCGGCTTGGCGGCCTGCTTTCGTCCGCTTTATGGTCCGACCGCGTCCGGCGCTCGCCTGCCGGAGGTGATGGCGGCGATTGAGGTCGAGCCTGTCGCTACCGGCCTCAACCAGGAGCGGCTCGGCCATTATCTGCGCAGCGAGCTGATCTTCGACCTCGACGGGTCGGGCGAGCCGCAACCGAAGCGCTTCAAGCTCTTCACCACGGTGACGCAGTCCCTCCAGACGCCGATCGTCGACACGGCGACAGGCCGCGCCGTCTCGGCGACCCTCACGGCCGATGTCCGCTACACCGTGAAGACGTTCGACGGTTCGCAGACGCTCGTCGAAGGCACGGCGACGGCGTCGGCAACCTATGATCGGACGGCCCAGCGCTTCGCCACGGTCCGGGCAGCACGGGACGCAGAGATCCGGGTCGCCAAGACCCTTGCCGACCAGATCAGGACCCGGATCGCTGCCGTGCTCAGCGCCAAGAGCTGACGGGCGGCGATGGTCGCTGTCAAGGCCGGCGATGTGGAAGCGGCTCTGCGCCGCCGCGATCCCAGCACCGTCGTCCTGCTCTTCTATGGGCCTGACGCGGGGCTCGTGGCCGAGCGCGCCCGAGCCGCGGCGGAGCGGGCAGTGGAAACGCCCGGCGATCCGTTCCAGCTAGTCCGGCTCGACGGCGACCTGGTGGCAACAGATCCGGCCCGGCTGGCCGATGAAGCGGCCACCATCGGCCTGTTCGGCCACAGGCGCGCGATCTGGGTTCGGCCGACGAGCCGCAACATCGCCCCCGCAGTCGAGGCCGCCCTTGCCCAGCCTCTCAAGGATGTCCTTCTCGTCGTCGAGGCCGGCGATCTCGCCAAGTCTTCCCCCCTCCGGCTGTTGTGTGAGCGGGCACGGAACGCCCTCGCGCTTCCCTGCTGTCCGGACGAAGGGCGCACTCTCGGTGCGGTCGTGGATGAAGCCCTTGAGACAGCGGGGCTGAGGATCGGCCGAGAGGCTCGGGATCTTCTCCTCGCAAGCCTCGGAGGCGACCGGCTTGCGACCCGGGGCGAGATCGAAAAGCTCGTTCTCTACACGGTCGGCCGGCGGGAGGTGACGGTCGAGGACGTGGAGGCCATTGTCAGTGATGTCTCCCGTCTCGCCTTCGATGCGGTGATCGATGCGGCGTTCCTGGGACAGCGGGCCACGCTTGACGAAGCCTATCGGCGTCTCGAGGCAGAGGGGACGACAGCTACGGCCGTGCTTGGAGCCGCCCTCCGGCACGGCTTGGCCCTGCTCGCCGCAACAGCGGAGATCGAGACCGGCCGGCCGGCCGCGTCTGTACTTTCCACCTGGCGGGGGCTTCATTTCAAGCGTCGCGACGCGGTCGCCGCACAACTGGCCCGCTGGCGCCAAGCAGATCTGGTATCCGCCATCACCGACCTGCAGCAAGCCTCGTTGAACGCCCGGCGCTTTGAGCTTGGCCATGCAGCGGCCATGCGCGCCCTGTTGCAGATCGCCTCGAGCTCCCAGCGTCGGAACCAGGCTTGACGATCAGCGTCCCACAGCCTCTTTCAGCCGCCGGCATAATCCGTCGAGTTGTTCCAAGGTCGCATAGCGAATGCGAAGCTCACCCCCCTGGCCTTTGTGAGCGATGTTCACTTCAAGGCCAAGGACATCCTCAAGGGCCCGCTCGAGGGCGCGAGTGTCGGGATCCTTTTGCGGCCTTTCTCGCCGCGGTTGCCGGCGCTCCCCGGCCTGTTCCTGTGCAAGCTGCTCCACGTCCCGCACCGTGAGATTGCGTTCCATGATCTGGCTTGCAACCTTCTCCGGGTCAGGTACGGCGAGAAGCGCGCGGGCGTGGCCCGCACTGATCCGGTTCTCCACCACCAAACGCTTAACTGGCTCTGGGAGAGAAAGAAGTCTTACGGTATTGGCAACGTGCGAGCGGCTTTTTCCTAAGACGTTTGCCAGCTCCGCCTGCGTGTAGCCGAAGGTCTCCAACAGCTGCTGGTAGCCGGAGGCCTCTTCAATGGCATTCAGGTCAGAGCGTTGTACGTTCTCCAGAACCGCGAATTCCAAAGACGTCTTTTCATCGACATCCACCAGGACAATGGGAACTTCGTGAAGGCCAGCGAGTTGTGCCGCGCGCCAACGTCGTTCGCCTGCCACGATCTCATACGCATCCGGCACATTCGGCAGCGCGCGCACCACAATCGGCTGGACGATGCCGCGCTGCCGAATGGAGCCGGCGAGTTGGCTGAGCTCTTCTTCATTGAAGCTCTTGCGCGGATTTCGCGGATTGGGGCGCAAGAACTCGACCGGGACAGGACGGGCACCCCGCGCCCGCTCAACGACGGCAGCCTCGTCGCCCACATCGCCGATCAGCGCGGCAAGGCCTCGCCCGAGTCGGGGTCTCACTGCTTCTTCAGGCACGTCGTTCCCCTTCGTTCTATGCAGCAGCCGATGCGGCGCGCAGGGCGCGCTCGCGCTGGATCACCTCCGAGGCGAGTCTCAAATAGGCCTGCGATCCGGCGCATTTCAGATCATAGAGGAGGACAGGCTTGCCATGAGATGGCGCCTCGGACACGCGCACATTGCGGGGGATCATGGTCTCGTAAACCTTGTCGCCCATGAACTGCCGGACGTCCGCGACCACTTGGCCCGAAAGGTTGTTACGAGGATCGAACATCGTCAGGACGATCCCATGGATGCTGAGTCGCGGATTGAGGTTGGCGCGAACCTGTTCCACGGTCTTGAGGAGCTGGCTGAGGCCTTCAAGTGCGAAGAACTCGCATTGAAGCGGCACGAGCACGGAATCGGCTGCCGCCAAAGCATTGATGGTCAGAAGGTTGAGGGACGGAGGGCAGTCGATGAGGATGTACGTATATGCTTCCTCCGGGCGGGAGCTCGCCGCGAGTTTTTCGATGGCGTGAAGGAGCCGATGGGCACGGTTGCGCTCGTGGGCAATCTCGAGCTCAATGCCCAAGAGATCGAGCGTCGACGGGGCGACGTGCAGTCGCGGTACGGCGGTCTCAATGATAGCCGCCCGGAGATCCGCCTCACCCGCCAACACATGGTAAGTGGACACGCGCCGATTCCGCCGCTCGATGCCGAGACCTGTCGACGCGTTTCCCTGAGGATCGAGATCCAAGATCAGCACCCGCTCGCCGATCGCGGCAAGTGCCGTTCCGAGGTTGATCGCCGTCGTCGTCTTGCCCACTCCACCCTTCTGATTAGCGAGCGCGATCACCCGTGGACAGGGCGTGCCCGCCGGAGAAACAAGGCGAAGATCAGGCGGCGGCTGGGGGCTTTCGCTCATTGAGTTGTCTTGGGACGGCGCTCGAGGTCCTTGATCCGTATGATCCGCCCCTGTGAATCAGTGCGGCTGGGGATCAGGTCAGCGGCGAAATTCCAGGATTTCGCCGCTTCGGTCAATTCAGCAGGAGCATCCTTCCCCTTAGGAAAAAGGCCCGTCGCACCCTGCTTCAGAAGAGGCTCCGCAAAGGCGATGAGGTCGACAAGGGGAGCGAGAGCGCGCGCGGTCACGACATCGCACTCTTCGGCCATATTCGGACAGACGTCTTCAAGGCGCCCTTCATGGACCATGGCGGACGCATCGGTGAGTCGGACGATGTGGCGCAGGAAGGCGCATTTGCGTGAATTGCTCTCGATCAGATGCACGAGGCCGCCAGGAGGCGAGCTGAGAGCGATGGGCAGCCCCGGAAATCCGGCTCCGCTTCCCATATCAACCCAGATGCGAGCGTCCGGCGGCGCAAGGTGGAGGAGTTGAAGGGAGTCAGCAATGTGGCGGGTCCACACCTCGGCCAGAGTGGCGGCGCTTACCAGATTCTTGACCCGCTGCCAGCGCGCGAGCTCCGCCACGAGCACGTCGAGCTTGGCCGCTGTTTCACGTGAAACACCAAACTCCCGTAGAACTGCGTCGCGGCCAGGACTCGCCATTCAGCGCTCGCTCCGGCACGATCTTGTGTCGCGTCGGCGCCGGCGGACATGGGCCGCAAGCAAGGTCAGCGCAGTCGGGGTGATGCCTTCCAGACGCGCGGCCTGGCCGATGGTTCGCGGGCGCACCATGCCGAGCTTGGCGCGAAGCTCGTTCGACAGCCCGGGCAGCGTGCTGAAATCCAAATCATCCGGGATCAGAATGGCTTCGTCACGACGATAGGCCGCAATGTCGGCTTCTTGACGCTCCAGATAGACGGCATAGGCCGCATCAGTCTCGATCCGATCCTGCAGGGGCTTCGGAAGATTCGCCAGCTCGGGCCACACCACTGCCAGCTTGGCGACAGACATCTCGGGATAGGACAGGAGCTCGAAGGCGGAGCGGCGAATGCCGTCCTGGTTCAGGTGCAGGCCGTGGCGCCGCGCTTCCGCCGGTGTCAGGACAAGGCTCTTCAACTGGGCACGTGCGGCATCCACAGCCTTCTGCATTTCTTGGAAGCGCAGGCCGCGGGTTGTTCCAACGCAGCCGAGTCGTAGGCCCTTTGGCGTGAGCCGCTCGTCGGCATTGTCGACCCTCAAACTCAGCCGATATTCCGAGCGGGAGGTGAACATACGGTAGGGCTCGCTCACACCCCGCGTGACGAGGTCGTCGATCAGAACGCCGATATAGCTCTCGGCCCGGTCGAACACCACTCCCTCCCGGCCGGCGGCCCTGAGAGCAGCGTTGATCCCCGCGACGATCCCTTGCGCGGCGGCCTCTTCATAGCCGGTCGTGCCATTGATCTGGCCGGCGCAGAACAGCCCGCAAATCCGCTTACTCTCGAGCGTGGGGGCAAGCTCCCGCGGGTCGATATAGTCGTATTCGATGGCATAGCCGGGACGGATCATCCGGGCGTGTTCAAGGCCTGGGATGGCCTTGAGGAGCTCCTTCTGGACGTCCTCCGGAAGCGAGGTGGAGATCCCGTTGGGATAAACAGTAACATCGTCCAGCCCCTCCGGCTCCAGGAAGATCTGGTGCCCGTCCCGGTCGCCGAATCGGACGACCTTGTCCTCGATGGAGGGGCAGTAGCGTGGGCCACGACCCTGAATCTCGCCCGAGTACATGGGCGCTCGGTGGAGATTGGCACGGATCACGTCATGGCCTTGCGGCGTCGTCCGGGTGATCCCGCACTCGATCTGCGGGTTCGTGATGCGATCGGTGAGATCTGAAAAGGGGGTCGGCGCCTCGTCAGCGGGTTGCTTATCGAGCCCGGCCCAGTCGATCGTTCGGCCGTCGAGGCGCGGCGGCGTCCCGGTTTTGAGCCGTCCTAAGCGGAATCCGAGGCGTTCAATTGTTTCCGCGAGGCCGATCGCGGGCTTTTCCCCGACCCGGCCTGCAGGGATCTTGCGCTCGCCGATATGGATCAAACCGCGGAGGAATGTGCCGGTCGTCAGCACGACTGCGCCGGCGGAGAGGCTCCGGCCGTCGACGAGGAGTACGCCCACGGCGCGGCCCTCGGCAAGGCTAAGATCGTGTGCCTCCCCTTCCACGACCGTGAGATTCGGGGTCGCCGCGATCTCGGCCTGCATGGCGCGGGCATACAGCTTTCGGTCCGCCTGGGCGCGAGGTCCCCGAACCGCTGGTCCTTTACGCCGGTTGAGAAGGCGGAATTGGATGCCGGCCCGATCGGCGATGCGACCCATCAATCCGTCGAGGGCATCGATCTCCCTGACCAGGTGGCCCTTGCCCAAGCCGCCGATCGCTGGATTGCACGACATGGCGCCCACCGTGGCAAAGTTATGCGTCACAAGGGCAGCACGGGCGCCCATACGTGCAGCGGCCGCTGCCGCTTCGACACCGGCGTGGCCGCCTCCGACCACGATGACGTCGAATGCCGCGTCACCCCGAGGCTGATGTTTCACGTGAAACATGCCGTCATTTCCCAATGCAAAAGGCCAAAAAGATTCGATCGAGAATTTCCTCGACATCCACGCGGCCCGTGATCTCCCCGAGCGCTCGCGCTGCCAATCGGAGATCTTCCGCAGCCAACTCTACGTGCCCAAGGTCGAGCTGACGGACTGATCCCGTCAGCCTGTCATAGCAGGTTTCCAGGGCCTGCCTGTGCCGCTCCCGTGTAATGACGGCGTCGCCGTGACCCAGGCTTGTCTCAGTGAAGCCGGCGATGCAGTCAAGCAGGGCCGTGATGCCGCTTCCTGTCCTGGCCGACAGGACGAGGTCGACATCACCCGTCCGCGGAGACCGAAGGTCCGCCTTGGTGGCCACCCGCAGCAGAGGCGCCCCGATGCCTGCCGGGACCGGGGCTTCGGTTTCCGGCGGGATCAACCACAAGACCAAGTCGGCGCTTCTGACATGGCGCTCGGTCCGGATGATGCCTTCCCGCTCCAGGGGATCATCCGTATCGCGAAGGCCTGCCGTATCGATGAACGTCACCGGCAGACCGCCCACGTTGCAGCGGACCTCCAGGGCGTCCCGGGTCGTGCCGGGAATGCTCGACACAATGGCGACATCACGCTGAGCGAGAGCGTTCAGGAGTGTCGATTTTCCGGCGTTCGGCGGTCCGGCAATCACGACCACGAAGCCCTCCCGCAGACGCTCGCCTCGGCGCCCATCCGCAAGGCACTGCCTGATCTCCGCGGCGAGCGGCGCGATCCTCGCCCGCGCCTGTTGCTCGATATCCGCAGCAACGTCCGGCTCATCGGAAAAATCGAGGGCCGCCTCGAGAAGCGCAAGCACCTCCACGACCCGGCCACGCCAGCCCTCGATGAGCCCGCCAAGGCCGCCTTCCAGCTGCCGAAGCGCCTGCCGCCGCTGCGCTTCGGTTTCCGCATCGATGAGATCCGCCAATCCCTCAACGGCGCTCAGATCCATGCGTCCGTTCAGGAAGGCGCGTCGCGTGAATTCGCCAGGCTCTGCCGGACGGCAGCGATCGATCTGGGACAAGGCGCGCAGCACGCCCATACGCACCGCAAGCCCGCCGTGGATATGGAGCTCCGCCTGGTCTTCTCCGGTGAAGCTCCCCGGGCCCGGCATCCAGACCACGAGCCCGCGGTCGAGGGCCTCGCCCGTGTCGGGATCGCGCAGCGTGCGCAAAACCAGACGACGGGGCGCTGGAAGCTCGCCCGCCATCGCCCGAACGATCGCCGCCGTTCTTGCGCCGCTGATGCGGATGACGCCGACCGCCGCTCGACCTTGACCCGATGCGAATGCAAAGATCGTGTCGCTCGATAATCCCGTCATCTGCGTGCGAACCGGAAGCGGCGCCGCCCCGTTCCCTTCTCACTCTCTTGCGAAGATTCCTCAACAGAAGGCGGACCGCCCATGAATCGGCTTTCCCGCGCCACCTCGCCCTACCTCCAGCAGCACAAGGATAATCCCGTTCACTGGTGGGAATGGAGTCCGGAAGCCTTCGCCGAAGCCGAGCGGACCCAGCGGCCGATCCTGCTCTCCATTGGCTATGCGGCCTGCCATTGGTGCCATGTCATGGCCCATGAGAGCTTTGAGGACGAGACGGTCGCCGCCGTCATGAACGAGCTGTTCGTCAACATCAAGGTGGACCGGGAGGAGAGGCCTGATGTTGACCATCTCTATATGAGCGCGCTCCAGTTGTTCGGCGAGCAGGGGGGCTGGCCGCTGACCATGTTCCTTGACAGTCGCGGCAACCCCTTCTGGGGCGGAACCTACTTCCCGAAAGAACCGAGGTTTGGCCGACCCGGCTTCGTCCAGGTCCTGCGCGAGGTCGCCCGCGTTTATCGCGAAGAGCCCGAGCGGGTCGCCCATAATCGAAAGCTCATTGTCGAGCGCCTGGGGGCGAGCACCCCATCGCAGGCGGCAGAGCACGGGCTCGGACTTGCCGAACTCGATCGCTTTGCCAGCCGCCTGGTTGGCGTTTTTGACCCGGTCCATGGCGGCCTGCAAGGCGCTCCCAAGTTCCCCAATCCGATGATCGTGGAATTCCTAGCCCGTTACGCACGCCGGTCAGGAGACCGTGAAGCACACACGAGAGTGGCAGGGACATTGGAGCGTATGGCCCTCGGCGGGATTCATGACCAGCTGGGCGGGGGCTTTGCCCGCTACGCCGTCGACGAGCTCTGGCTCGTCCCCCATTTCGAGAAGATGCTCTATGACAACGCTCAGCTCCTGGAGCTTTATGCGCTCTATGCAGCCGAGACGGGTTCCGTGCTCTTCCGCTCAGCGGCCGAAGGCATCGTCACGTGGATCGAGCGCGAAATGCTGGTGGAGGGGGGCGCTTTTGCCTCGAGCCTTGATGCCGATTCGGAGGGGGAAGAAGGCAAGTTATACGTCTGGTCCCTTGCCGAAATCCGGGAGGTGTTGGGCGAGGATGCCGATCTGTTCGCCCGCATCTACGACGTCTCCGCTGAGGGCAACTGGGAGCACGTCAATATCCTCAACCGCCTGAGATCCGGACCGCCCGTTGACGCCGACACCGAAGCGAGACTCGCCAAGTGCCGTGAGCGGCTCCTTGCCCGGCGTGCCGTCCGCGTCCGGCCCGGTCGCGACGACAAGGTTCTGGCCGACTGGAATGGGCTCATGATCACAGCCCTCGTGCGCGCTGGGCTGGCGCTCGAGCGGCCGGAATGGATTGCACTTGCAGGCCAAGCCTTCGATGCCGTGGTCGAGCGGATGAGCCGGGGCGACCGGCTCGGGCATTCCTGGCGCGCGGGCGCGCTTCTGTATCCCGGCTTCGCCCTCGACCATGCTGCCATGCTGAGGGCAGCTCTCACCCTCTACGAAGCGGTGGGAGAACCGGATTATCTCGTCCGCGCCAAGACGTGGCGCGACGTCCTGCTGCGCGATTACCTCGTTGCAGAGACGGGCGTTCTCGCCATGAGCGCGAAGGACGCCGATCCACTGATCGTTCGGCCGCAGCCTTCCCATGACGATGCGGTGCCCAATGCCAACGGCGTCTTTGCCGAGGCGTTGGTGCGCCTCTCTGCCCTCACGGGAGCCGAGGAGGACCGGCGTCTCGCCGAGGATGTGCTTTCCAACCTGGGGCGGATTGCGGGGGCCCAGCCCCTCGCCCATGCCTCGATCCTCAACGCCCTCGATCTGCACTTGCGCGGGCTCACCGTTGTCGTCACGAACGACCCCGAGCGCCGCCTGACGAATGCGGCCCTGCGCCTGCCCTATCTCGAACGCTCGGTCTGCGCGCTGGAGAGCGCCGATACCCTCGCCGCGGACCACCCCGCCCGCAGTCTCGCCGCTTCGGCCGCGGGGCCGCAGGCTCTTATCTGCGCCGGCATGCGCTGCTCGCTGCCGATCACAACGCCGGAGGCGCTCACCCGGCAGGCGCAAGAGATGTTGTCAGCCGGACAAGCGGCCATCGGCTGAGCTGCGGGTATGTTCTGCCGCTTCGGTCGGCAGCCCCGCAGCAATCCAGCCCGACAGGCCGCGCGACATCACAGCGGCGTTTGTGAACCCATCTTCCGTGCCCGCCGGGCCGCGTACGGCCCAGCCCCGCAATTGGTTCCGGAACAGTAGAAGACGATGCGGGCGGTCTTGTCGACCGGCAAATCGGAGGGAGCGAACTGCGGGTCGAGCAACCGCGCGCCGGGCACGTGCGCCTTTTCCCAGCTCCGTCGCGGATTAACGTCGAAGACGAGCACCTCGCCGGCGCGCATCAGCCTATGAAGCTCGTCGGGAGCGATGTCTGGCACGCCCAGCACCTTGCTGATCGGGTCCATTGGATATGCGACGAGATTACGTGTTCATCGATTCGAAGAATTCGGAGTTGTTCTTGGTCTTACGCAGCTTGTCGAGCAGGAACTCGATGGCATCGACAGTGCCCATCGGGTTCAGGATCCGGCGCAGCACGTACATCTTCGTGAGCACGTCCTTGTCGACCAGGAGCTCCTCCTTGCGTGTGCCGGAGCGCGTGATGTCGATCGCCGGGAAGACACGCTTATCGGCCACCTTGCGGTCGAGGATGATCTCGCTGTTGCCCGTGCCCTTGAACTCCTCGAAAATCACCTCGTCCATGCGCGACCCTGTGTCGATGAGGGCGGTCGCGATGATGGTCAGCGAGCCGCCCTCCTCGATATTGCGGGCTGCACCGAAAAAGCGCTTCGGACGCTGCAGTGCGTTGGCATCGACACCGCCCGTGAGCACCTTGCCGGACGAGGGCACGACCGTGTTGTAGGCTCGCCCGAGACGGGTGATGGAATCGAGCAGAATCACCACGTCGCGGGAGTGCTCGACCAGACGCTTCGCCTTCTCGATCACCATCTCGGCCACCTGGACGTGCCGGGAGGCCGGCTCATCGAAGGTCGAGGAGACCACCTCGCCTTTCACGGAGCGTTGCATGTCCGTCACCTCTTCCGGACGCTCGTCGATGAGCAGCACGATGAGGTAGCACTCCGGGTGATTGGCGGTGATCGACTGGGCGATGTTCTGCAACAACACCGTCTTGCCGGTACGGGGCGGGGCCACGATGAGCGCCCGCTGACCCTTGCCGATCGGGGCAACGATGTCGATCACGCGTGCTGAGAAATCCTTCCTAGTAGGATCCTCGATCTCCAGCTTCAGGCGCTCATCCGGGTAGAGCGGCGTCAGATTGTCGAAGTGGACCTTGTGCTTGATCTTTTCCGGGTCTTCGAAATTGATCGAGTTGACCTTGAGCAGTGCAAAATACCGTTCGCCTTCCTTGGGTGAGCGGATCGGCCCATCGACCGTATCTCCCGTGCGCAGGCCAAAGCGGCGAATCTGGGAGGGCGAGACATAGATGTCGTCCGGGCCCGGCAGGTAATTGGAATCGGCTGATCGGAGGAAGCCGAACCCGTCCTGAAGAACCTCGACCACGCCGGAGCCGATAATCTCGGTATCCCGCGCCGCCAGCTGCTTCAGGATCGCGAACATGAGCTCTTGCTTACGCATGGTCGAGGCGTTCTCGACCTCGAGCTCCTCCGCGAAGGCGATGAGTTCCGTGGGGCTCTTGGACTTCAAGTCCTGGAGCCTGATCTCCTTCACGGGGGAAGGGGTTTCAGCGGGCGCGAGTGCAGACATGACGAAGGACCGGGATAGGGAAACGGTCGACAGGCGGTTGAGTTCAAGCGCGTCGTTCGGAAGCCTCGGACCGGCTCAACGATGCGGCGCGACCTGTCGTGCGGGAGGTGATCAATCTCTACCGATTTTCGGACGCCGGCTCAAGCCCCCATGGCGCGCGACCCGCGCTGACGCGGAAGGAGAACCGATCTTGGAACCGCCCCACCCCCCAATCACCAGCGGCCGACGCACTTTCATGTTGCCTCATGGAACGCCCACGATCGTGATGGGCGATGTCCCGTCGCCTTCGTGAACGGCACCTTCGGCAATTTCCCAGCCGTCACGCCGGGATGGCTGGTGGCCGGTTGCTCAGCCCGCACTTAGAAGGGCTTCACAATGACCAGAACGACGATGCCGATCAGGAGAACGGTGGGAACCTCGTTCCAAACGCGATAGAAACGGGCGGGACGCGTGTTGCAATCCGCCGCGAATTCCTTCACCCAACGGGCGTAAGCTCCATGCACGCCCGACAGGATGAACACGAGGGCGAACTTGGCGTGGAACCAGCCCGCCTTCCACCAGCCGCCCTGCCAGACCAGAACAAGGCCCAGAACCCATGCGGCGATCATGGCAGGGTTGATGATCGCCTTGAGGAGCCGCCTCTCCATCACCTTGAAGGTCTCGGATTGGGGCGAGCCCTTCGGCGCATCGCAGTGATAGACGAAGAGCCGCGGCAGATAGAGCATGCCCGCCATCCACGCGATCACAGCAATGACGTGGAAGGCCTTGATCCAGTCGTAGAGCATTACGCCGTCCTCACCCGCGCGATCATCCGCTCCACATGGACGATCGGCGTCTCGGGCAGGATGCCGTGCCCGAGATTGAAGATATGCGGCCGCCCCTGAGCCGCACGCAGCACAACGTCGACACCCTGCTCGAGCGCATCGCCTCCCGCCATGAGCGCCAGGGGATCGAGATTGCCTTGGGTTGTGAGTCCTTGCGGCAGGCGGCCCATCACCCCTTCGATGTCGAGCGACCAGTCGAGCGCGACCGCATCGGCGATTTGTGCCGCCACAAGCCGGTCCAGATGTGCCGCTCCTCCCCGCACGAAGACGATCACCTTCGCCCGAGGTCGCGCCCCTTTGAGATTGCGCACGATGGCGCGGATCGGATCGAGCGAGAGCGGGCCGAAGAGGGCCGGCGGCAATGCGCCGCCAAAGCTCTCGAAGATTTGCACTGCCTCCGCCCCGGCATCGACTTGCGCGACAAGATAAGCGCTGGACGCCCGCACGAGCCGATCGAGCAGAGCGGCCATGAAGCCTGGGTCGCGATAGGCGAGGAGCCGCGCCGGCGCCTGGTCCGGTGTGCCCTTGCCGGCGATCATATAGCTCGCCACCGTCCAGGGCGCCCCGCAGAAGCCGAGGAGCGTTGTCTCGGCGGGAAGCGCTTCCCGCACCCGCCCGAGCGCCTCGTAGACCGGCGCCAGCCGCTCCAGGGGAAGATCCTCCCGGAGGCTTGAGAGGTCGGCCAAGTTCGTGACAGGATCGAGGCGTGGCCCCTCGCCTTCGGCAAAGCGCACCTTCTGGCCCAGCGCGTGCGGCACGACCAGGATGTCCGAGAAGATGATGGCTGCATCAAAGCCGAACCGGCGGATCGGCTGCAACGTGACCTCGGCCGCAAGCTCTGGATTGTAGCAGAGATCGAGAAAGCTGCCGGCCTTCGCCCGGACCTCGCGATATTCCGGCAGGTATCGGCCTGCCTGACGCATGAGCCAGATCGGCAGAGGCCAGACGGGCTCACCCTCGAGGGCGCGCAGCAGCGGCTTGGTCGCTGATAGGGCGTTCACCCGATCCACCAATTCAAACTTAAGATTCGATCTGAATCTTCTCCTGCTTCTCTTGGAGGCTGAATCGTGAAGCCGCAAGTCTGTCCACAGTCGATCAACAGGGCCCTGCTCGTCTCGGACAGCTCGAAGAGGGATGCAGCGCGACAGCGCCGTTCACGAATCGTAAGTCTTAACAAATCGTTAATACCGCTTCCGGCTCGGCTGCCATGAGACGGGATTGGGTCCGTTACCGATTCCCTCAGATGCCTGAATCAACCGACCCCGAAAAGCGTGGCTGTTGACGGCTGGCGCCTGTGCTGCACAGCCCTGGATCCTGGACCTGTGACCGGACGCGATTTATCCACATTCCTCGACTCCCTTTGCAACAACGGGGGCTGAGAGATCGGCGTGGGGCGAAGCTATTTTCATCTCCATCTTGTTTCGGACTCGACCGGCGAGACGCTGATCACGGTGGCGCGCGCCGCCGCTGCCCAGTACGAGGGCGTGTCAGCCATCGAGCACGTCTATCCGCTGGTGCGCTCGACAGCGCAGCTTGAGCGGGTCATCAGCGAGATCGAGCAGGCACCGGGGATCGTCCTCTACACCTTGGTCGAGCCGGAGCTTGCGTCCCGCCTTGAGGAGGCGTGCCGCGCCATCGGTTCGCCCCACCTGTCTGTCCTGGCGCCAGTGCATGCGCTCTTGCAGTCTTATCTCGGCGCGCATTCGACCGCCCGGCCTGGCGCGCAGCACATGCTCAACGCGGAGTACTTCAAGCGTATCGATGCGATGAACTTCACCCTGCTCCACGATGACGGGCAGCTGCCGCACGACATCGAGGAGGCGGATGTGGTGCTCGTCGGCATCAGTCGGACCTCGAAGACACCAACCTCCATCTACCTGGCAAACCGCGGGCTGAAGACCGCTAATGTGCCGATCGTTCCCGGCGTGCCGGTGCCGAGTGTGCTTGAAAAGGCGCGCAAGCCGCTGATCGTCGGCCTCGTCGCCTCTCCGGAGCGCATCGTTCAGATCCGACAGAACCGGCTGCTCTCCCTCAAGGCCGACGAAGACACCGACTACACGGATCGCGATCGGGTGGCGGAGGAGATCGCGTTCTCCCGCCGGCTCTGCGCTCGCCACAACTGGCCGATTATTGACGTCACCCGACGCTCCATCGAAGAGACGGCCGCTGCCATTCTGGACCTCTACCGCGATCACCGCCTGAAGTTCATTGCGGTCTGACATGTCTCTTCTGTGGCATCATCCCGAACCCCTGCTCCTCGCATCGAAGAGCGCGACGCGCCGCCAGCTCATCGAGCGCGCAGGCCTGCCGATCGAAGCGGAGGGCTCGGGTATTGATGAGCGGGCGGTGGAGAGGGAGGCACCCGCGACGGAATTGGCACCTCGGAATGTCGCCCTTCGTCTTGCCGCTGCAAAGGCCTTGGCGGTGAGCCGGCGGCGACCAAGCCGGATCGTCATCGGTGCCGATCAGACGCTCGATCTCGATGGAGAGCTGTTCCACAAGCCTTCCAACTTTGAAGAAGCGCGCGAACAGATCCTTCGCCTCGCCGGCAAGACCCACCGACTGCATGCCGCGGTGGCGATCGCGCGCGACGGCGCCGTGCTCGACAGCTTCGTCGAGGTGGCGTGCATGACCATGCTTCCGCTTTGCCCTTCGGCCGTGAAGCGATATCTGGCCATCGTCGGTCAAGACGCGCTCACGAGTGTCGGCGCCTACCAGTTCGAGGGACTGGGGGTGCACCTTTTTCGAGAAGTCGAGGGGTCCCATTCCACCATCCTCGACCTTCCCCTCCTCCCCCTCCTCGCGCGCTTGCGCACCCTGGGCCTCGCCGGCTTGTAGTCCGCCCATGCCACCTCATCCGAAAGCCTTCGTTGTCGGGCACCCCATCAGGCATTCCCGGTCCCCTTTGATCCACGGCTATTGGCTGAAGCAGTACGGTATCGATGGCTCGTATGAGCGCATCGACGTGGCGCCGGCGGCATTCGAGAGCTTCATGCGCGGCTTCGCCGCACGGGACTTCCGCGGCGGCAACGTCACCCTTCCCCACAAGGAAGCGGCGCTCCGGTTGGCCGACCAGCCAACCGAGCGGGCGCGACGGGTCGGAGCGGCCAACACGCTCTGGCTCGAAAACGGCCGCATCCATGCCGACAACACCGATGTGCTCGGCTTTCTGGCCAGTCTCGACCAAGCGCTCGGCGCCGGTTGGTCGGCGCGAACCGCCCTTGTCCTCGGCGCTGGCGGCGCCGCCCGCGGCATCGTCGCTGGGCTCCTCGATCGCGGTGTCAGCACGATCCGTGTGGCCAATCGAACGCCGGCCAAGGCAGAGGAGCTGGCGAAGCTCGAGCCGCTGCGGGTTCACCCCCTTGCTTGGGAGAGCCCATGGCCCCTTCAGGATGTGGACATCCTCGTCAATACGACCTCTCTCGGGATGAGCGGCGAACCAGTCCTGGAGATCGATCTTGAGGGTCTTCCAGACCATGCGGTCGTTGCCGACATCGTTTACGTGCCGCTCGAGACGCCGCTCCTCGTCCAGGCCCGGGCGCGCGGATTGCGTGTCGTCGACGGGCTCGACATGCTGCTCCACCAGGCCGTTCCAGGCTTTGCCCACTGGTTCGGGGTCACGCCTCAGGTCACACCGGAGCTCCGGGCCCTCGTCCAGGCCGATCTCACGCGGTCTTGAGGTTCGCCCGTGACCTTCGTCCTCGGCCTCACCGGTTCGATCGGGATGGGAAAGTCGACCACAGCCGGCTTGTTCAGGGCCGAGGGGGTGCCGGTGCACGACGCCGACGCCTGCGTTCACGCCCTTTATCGCGGCGCGGCTGCACCCCTGATTGAACGGGCCTTTCCGGGTACGGTGGTTGACGGAATCGTCGACCGCGCCCTTCTATCAGAACGGGTGATCGGCGCCCCGGATCGCCTGAAGACCTTGGAGGCCATCATCCACCCCCTCGTCCGCGTCGAGCGCGACCGCTTTCTTGCCGACGCGGTCGCCAGGGGGTGTGCGGTCGCCGTCCTTGACATCCCGCTCCTCTTCGAAACAGGCGGTGACGCGGACTGCGATGCGGCTTTGGTGGTGACAGCCGCTCCCCACGTGCAACGGGAGCGTGTGCTGGCGCGGCCCGGCATGACCGTTGAAAAGTTCCAGGCCATTCTCGCCAAGCAAGTGCCGGACGCCGAGAAGCGCCGTCGCGCCCATTTCCTTGTGGACACCGGCCGCGGCCTTGCTGCCGCCAGGGTGCAGGTGCGGGGTATCCTGCGGGCGCTCGCCGGCCGGCCCGGCCGGGTCCTGGCCCGCAGCTCATGTTGATGTCCCATGCGAGAGATCGTCCTCGACACCGAGACCACTGGCACCGACCCCGCCGCGGGCGACCGCATCGTTGAGATCGGCTGCGTTGAGCTTGTGAACCAGTTTCCGACGGGTCGGACCTTCCACGTCTACATCAACCCTGAACGCCCGGTCTCGCAGGGCGCCTTCAATGTTCACGGCCTCTCCGACGCCTTTCTGGCCGACAAGCCGGTGTTCGCCGCGGTCGTGGACAATTTCCTCAATTTCATTGGAGATGGGCGCCTGGTCATCCACAACGCCGCCTTCGATATCGCGTTCCTCAACGCCGAGTTCGCTCGCACGGGCCATCCGCCGATCGATCTGTCGCGTGTGGTCGACACGCTCACCTTGGCGCGCCGCAAACATCCAGGCGCACCCAACAACCTTGACGCCCTGTGCACCCGCTACGGAATCGACAACACGCGCCGAACCAAGCATGGCGCCCTGCTCGATGCCGAGCTTTTGTCCGAGGTGTACATCGAGCTGCTCGGCGGCAAGCAGGCCGACCTTGGCCTCGCCCCGCAGGCGGCCCCGGTGGAAACTCAGATCCGCGTCGAAAGCACAGTCACGATCGTGCGAGAGCGCAAGACCACTTCGCGTCTCACAGACGCGGAGCGAGAAGCGCATCTCGCTTTCATCGCCACACTCGGGGAGAAGGCCCTCTGGGCCGATTACGTGCGGCCCGACGCCGAACAGGGGCGCACTTAGCTTAAGCCGTCGGCGCGCCAGCGGCTCCCTGCCCTTGCATCTCCGCCGCCTTCTGGCGGTAGAGCGCGACGAAGTCGATCGGATCGATGTAGAGCGGTGGGAACCCTCCATTGCGGACCGCATCTGCGATGATCTGCCGCGCGAAGGGGAACAGGAGCCGTGGGCACTCGATCATGATGACCGGGTGGAGCTGCTCCTGCGGAATGTTGCGGGCCCTGAATACCCCGGAATAGGTAAGATCGAACGCGAAGAGGACGTCGTTGCCGACCTTGGCGTCGCCTTCCAGCTTCAGGTCGACTTCGAAATCGGTCTCGCCGAGCTGTTTGGCATTCACGTTGACCTGAATGTTGATTTGCGGGCCCTGGTTTTGCGGTGCCAGCGAGCGCGGCGCGTTCGGATTCTCGAAGGAGAAGTCCTTGGCGTATTGCGCGAGCGCGTTCAAGGATGGGGCCAACTCGGCCTGCTCACCGGCTTGGCCGTGGGCGCCGCCATTCGCCGGGTTGTCGGCCATGGGGAACTCCTGATGTTTGAAGGATCTGTGCTGGCCCGGATCTCGCGGGATCGCTCCATGCGGCGGGCCTGACCGGCCTGCGCGCTAGCATGCTTCGAGGGCCGGAACAAGCCACCGGCAAAAAGTGCGGGGTGATCGGTGGATGTTCATCGTTCCCCCTCCCATATGGGGGATGTCGTAGAGGCGCCGCATTGGCAGTTGCTTTCGGGCAGGGCGGATGTCAAACCCGAAAAGCCGGCTGAGAGGAACACCGGATCGACGATGCAAGATTCGCTCGACATCACGACCATCATCTTTCTTGCGCTCGCGGTGTTCGTGATCTGGCGGCTCCGTTCAGTGCTTGGTCAGAAAACCGGGCACGAGAAGCCCCCTTTCGATCCGTTCTCCCGCCGGGAGCCACCGCCCACACCGCGGCCAGGACCGCGCGCGGCAGATGGCGACAACGTGGTGCGTTTGCCGAGCGGCATCAATAGCCCAGCGCAGACCGTCGAGCTCTCCCCGGACCGCTGGAAGGATTTCGCCGAGCCCGGCAGTGCGGTCGCCGCCGGCCTCGACGAGATCGCGCGCGCGGAGCCGTCCTTCGACGTCCGCTCCTTCGTTGAAGGTGCGAAGATGGCTTACGAGATGATCGTCATGGCCTTCGCGCAGGGCGACCGCAAGACGTTGAAGAACCTCCTCTCCCGCGATGTTTACGAGGGCTTCGAGCGCGCCATCGTCGAGCGGGAGCGCCGGGGCGAGAGAGCGGAGACGACCTTCGTCTCCATCGACAGAGCGGATATCGAGAACGTTGAGGTGAAGGGACGGGTGGCGCAGGTGACCATGCGCTTCCTGTCGAAGCTGATCACCGCAACCCGGGACGCGCAAGGAAATGTCGTGGACGGCAATCCCGAGACCGTGGTGGATGTGACCGACGTCTGGACCTTCGCGCGCACGCTCGGTTCCCGTGACCCCAATTGGCAGCTTGTCGCAACCGAAGCCGGGCAGTGACCGCACGGCGGAGGCGGGTGCTGGGCCTTCTTGCGGCTCTGAGCGCGCTCTGCTTCAGCGCCCAAGGACGAGCTGAATCTCTCGCCTGGACCGTCGGCGATGCGCGGCTCGAGCCCCTCACCTTCGACGATCTCCCTGGCTGGCGGCTTGACGATCACCGCTTGGCCTTTGAGACCTTCATCAAGACTTGTCGTGCGATCATCGAGGACGTCGACGCCCTGAAGACCGCCCGTCCGGCGAGCGATGACCTGCGCGCCGTCTGCCGGGCGGCGCTCGATGCGGAGGGTGCCCCTGATCCGCGATCGTTCTTCGAACGGTGGTTCCGGCCCTACGAGGTCGTCCCGCCTGGGGAGCGCGGCTTTCTCACAGGCTATTTCGAGCCCGAATTCCAAGGCGCTCTAACAGCGAGCGCCGAGTTCCCAGTGCCGCTCCTTGCCAGGCCCCTGGATCTGGTCACCGTTCCTAGGGGCGAGTCCTGGCCAGGACTTGAGGGCCTTCAGGCGGCGCGGCGGACCGAGCGCGGCGTCGGACCTTATCCCGATCGCGCCGCCATCGAGGATGGTGCGCTGGGCTCTCTCGCGCAGCCGGTGCTCTACCTCCGCGATGCCGTCGACGCCTTCATTGTCCATGTGCAGGGCTCGGCGCGGATTCGCCTTCCCGATCGCCGTACGGTGCGGGTCGCCTATGCCGGCAAGAACGGCCATCCCTTCACGGCGATTGGGCGCGTGATCGTCGAGCGCGGGCACGTCCCCCTGGCCGAAATGAACCTGGAACGCCTGACCGCGTGGCTGAGGGAGAATCCTGCGGAGGCACGGGAGATCATGCGGCTCAACCGCTCCTACGTGTTCTTCCGCCTGGTCGAGGAACTCGGCCCTAACGATGGGCCGATCGGCGCCGCGGGCGTGCCGCTCACCCCGGAGCGGAGCCTTGCCGTCGACCGGCATCTCTGGAGCTACGGCCTGCCCTTCTGGCTCGAAGGAGAATTGCCGGCCGAAGGGCGCGGGGTCGTGCCTCTGGCGCGCCTGATGATCGCCCAGGACACGGGTAGCGCCATCCTCGGCCCGGCCAGAGGGGACTATTTCTTCGGCAGTGGCCACAAGGCGGGCACCCGCGCGGGACGGCTTCGTCACCGTGTTCGGTTCGTCGTGCTTTGGCCGAAGGGCGGGTTGCCGAGCGCGTCGCCAGGCCCATAAAGACGCCTTATGAAACACAGGCTCCACCGCCCGCTCTCCGCCGAGGAGCGCCGCCTTTGGGCGCAGGTCGCGCGAAGCGTGAAGCCGCTCCCCGGCCGGACAATCCCTGAGCCCGATCACCCCCCATCGGCCACCTCGTCGGCGCCGCTCAGCGGCCCAGCCGCTCCTGTGCCGGCCGGACGCCCAAGAGCGGCAACGGACCGCCTGGCGCCCCTTGCGCCGATCGAGCAGAAGACGTTGACGCAGCTGCGACGCGGCCGCCGTGAGGTCGATGCCGTCATCGACCTGCATGGGTTGCGACAGGAGGAAGCCCATGCGCGGCTCATCGCCTTTCTGAGGCGCGCGCAAGAGGCAGGGCACGTTCTCGTGCTCGTCATCACCGGCAAGGGTGCAGCCTCGACGGGGGGACTTTTCGAGGAGCGGGGAGTGCTGCGCCGGGTGGTGCCCCATTGGTTGCGTCTTCCGGACCTGCGGAGCCTCGTTCTCGGCTTTGAGACGGCTGCCCCCCAGCATGGGGGCGCCGGTGCGCTCTATGTGCGGCTGCGGCGGCGCCGCTCGCCGGATGGAGCGTCCCACCGATGACCCCCTTCGGAGCGCGGGTGCGTCAGCTGCGCCAGGAGCGAGGGCTGCTGCTCAAGGACATGGCCGCCCATCTCGGGGTCTCGAGCGCCTATCTCTCGGCGCTCGAGCGCGGCGCCCGCGGCAAGCCAAGCTGGGCTCTTCTGCAGGGGGTGCTGCAGTATTTCCAGATCATCTGGGACGAAGCGGATGAGCTTCTGCGTCTCGCCGACCTGTCGGATCCAAAAGTGAGAATGGATTTGACCGACGCTCCGGCGGACGCGGTTCTGCTTGCCAACCGTCTCGCACGCGAAATCCGCGATCTTTCCAGCGGCGACATCGCGGCGATGCTCGCCATTCTCGATCAGGCCCGGGCACGCAAGCTCGCAGGCGAGCGCTCTTGACCACCGTCGCGCCCGATGCCAAAGCGCGCGACCTCCTGAGCCGGATTCTCCATGCCCGACACTCCCATCGATGTCCTGACCATCGGCAATGCCATCGTCGACGTGATCGCCAAGACCGACGACGCCTTCCTCGTCGCCCATGGCTTGCACAAGGGAGCCATGCAGCTCATCGATGAAGAGAGGGCTGAAGACCTCTACGCGGCGATGGGGCCATCCACGGTGGTCGGCGGCGGCTCGGCCGCCAACACGGCGGTCGGCGCAGCCATGCTCGGGGCGAGGGCGGCGTTCATCGGGAAGGTCCGGGATGATGAGCTTGGGCGGCTCTATGCCCATGATCTGCGGGCGGTGGGCCTGTCTTACACGGTTCCCCCCGCCCTGCACGGACCGGCCACCGCCCGCAGTTTCATCCTGGTGACGCCGGACGGCGAGCGCACCATGAACACCTATCTCGGCGCCTGCCAGAATCTCACGGCCGAGGACATCGATCCGCACCAGGTGCGTCATGCCCGCATCGTCTACCTGGAAGGCTATCTCTGGGACCCGCCCGAGGCCAAGAAGGCGTTTCGGAAGGCGGTCGCGATCGCTCACGAGGCGGGCAACGCCGTCGCCCTGACCCTATCCGACCCCTTCTGCGTCGATCGCTATCGGGACGAGTTCCTGGGGCTCATGCGCGACGGCAGCCTCGATATCCTTTTCGCCAACATTCACGAACTGAAAAGTCTGTATCAGACGGCTGACGAGGCGACGGCCTTGGCGGCACTGCGCGAAGAGGCGGTGCTTGGCGTCGTGACTCGTTCGGAAGCGGGAGCCCTCGTTGTGACCCGCGATGGGACGCGGGCGGTGCCCGCATTCCCCGTCGAACGAGTGGTCGACACGACGGGCGCGGGCGACCTTTTCGCTGCGGGCTTCCTCGCTGGATTGGCGAAGGGTCTCGACCATGCCGAATGCGCACGCCTCGGCGGCTTGGCGGCAGCAGAGGTCATTCAGCACATCGGCGCGCGCCCACAGACAGACCTGCGCGACCTCGCGCGCCAGCACAAGCTGTTGCCTTGAAGCGAGGTGCGGGACCTGCCTTATCGCGGCTCCGTCATCACGCCCCGGCTCGTCACCACCATCCAGCGATCGCCACGCTTGCGGATCGATCGGACGACGCCCGCACCGGGGAGCATCTCCCCTGCCCTGACCTCGTAGTGGTTTCCCTGCCCCTCCACCAGGGCAAGATCCTCGCGCACCTGACGGACGGACCAGCCGTGAAGGCGTCGCGGGTTCCGCACCCGTTGTTTCGGTGTCTTCGCGACGGCAACCGTGACGTTTGTTGCGGCTGAGAGCTCGTCAGGGATGCTGCCGGTCATGATGGGCTGAGGCGGCTCGACGACCGGCGGCGGCTCGTCGTGGTTCTCGCTTGCGGCAGCGACGGTTTCGGCAGGGTCCGCGTGGGGCGCCTTCGTCCCCTCCGATCTTGCCGTTTCCACCGCGACCGGCGCGGAGATCGGTTGATCGAGACGCGCCTCCATGCGCGCCAGGCCGACCGTGGCATCGATGCGGACGGAATTGATCTCGAAGGCAAGCTTCTCCATCCCTGCGGCGAGCGCGTTGACCTGCCCGGCAAGAGCCTTCGCCTCCTGTGTCAGTCGCCGCAGGGTCTCGTGGCCTTCTCGAATGTCCAGCATGAGGGCCGCGAGCCGGTGCTCCTGCTCGATCCCCACGCGCGCCTCTGCAGGAAGAGGACTGTCCGGCGCCGGGGGAGAGAGTGCTTCAAAGCGGGCAAGGACTGAGCGTGAAATGGAGTGCACGTCGCCGACCAAGGCTGCCCCGCCGACCAGCATCATCGTTGCGGCCATCGTCATGCGGCGCCGCCAAGCGCTCCTCCCGCTGGCGGCGTTCGGCTTCGGAGGTGTAGCGGTCTTGTTATGAGGGCGGGCCCGCGCCTCCCCGCGGGTCGCGGACTGTCCAGCTCGGGCGATCAGGATGGCTGAGTTCTGATTCTTGTTCTTCATTGGCGCGAATCCTTCGGGTGGGCTCGCGCATCAAATCAGTCGGAAATTTACCAGATGGTTACCATGACGCCGAATTCTCAAAGCCGCCGCAGGGCGACCTGCTCGATGCGGTGGCTCGGGCCTTTTCTGAGGATGAGGCTTGCCCGCTGGCGCGTAGGCAGGATGTTCTCGCGCAGGTTGACGAGATTGATGCGGGTCCAAAGCCCATCGGCGACTGCAATCGCCTCGTCCTCGGAAATTTCCGCATATTTCCGGAAATAGGAAAGGGGATCGCGGAACGCTGTTTGTCTCAGGCGCAGGAATCGGTCCACATACCAGCGATGGAGGTCGTTCTCGTCCGCGTCGAGATAGATCGAGAAATCGAAATAGTCTGAAACAAAGGGAATGACCGTTCCATCCTTTGGCAGCCGGGCAGGCTGGAGCACGTTGAGCCCTTCGACGATCAGGATGTCGGGACGGTCGACGACGACCTTCTCGTCCGGCACCACGTCATAGACGAGATGCGAGTAGAGCGGCGCGCTGACGTTGCGACGCCCTGCCTTGATGTCGGCCAGGAAATGGAGAAGCTTGTTGGTGTCGTAGCTCTCCGGAAAGCCCTTGCGCTCCATGAGCCCGAGCCGCTGGAGCTCGGCGTTCGGAAGGAGAAAGCCGTCCGTCGTGACGAGGTCGACCTTCGGGGTGTTGGGCCAGCGCGCCAGGAGCGCCTTCAACAGCCGGGCGGTGGTCGACTTGCCAACGGCGACAGAGCCGGCGACGCCGATGATGTAGGGAACCTTGGCTTCGTTCTCGGCGAGAAGGAAGCGCTGCGTCGCCCGAAAGAGGCCCTGGGTCGCCGCGACGTAAAGCGAGAGCAGGCGCGACAGGGGCAGGTAGATGGCGACCACCTCCTCGAGCCCGACGGGATCGTTGAGGGACTGCAGGCGCACCACCTCGTCGGCGGTGAGCGTCAGGGGCGTGTCGGCGCGAAGCTTCGCCCATTCGTCCCGGGTGAAGATGCGATAGGGCGAGAGGCCGTCGTCCCGGGGCGGCGCTCCGAGGCGATCCTCTGGACGCGCCTCCGGGCGGATGTCCTTGGCCGTGGCCGTCATCGCCCGCAGCCTGGCTGGCGCGCGGCCTTTTCCGCGAGGCCCGATTGGGCGGTACGGCGCTGAAGCTCGCTCATGACCTCTTCCAGTGGCACATCGCCGGCCTTCAGGACAACCAGCAAATGATAGAGAAGGTCGGCCGCTTCCGCCACGAGCTCCTTGCGGTCCCCCCGGACCGCGGCGATCGCCACTTCCACCGCCTCTTCGCCCAGCTTCTTGGCCGCCCTGGCTGGGCCGTCCTGCAAGAGCTTCGCCGTATAGGATTGATCGGAACCTGCTGCCGCGCGTTCGGCGATGATGCGGGCGAGGTCGGACAGGGTGAATGACGTCAAGGCACGCGGCCTCCCATGGGCTTGGAGGCGGGACCTTACAGGAACGGCACCGCCTCGTCAGGCGGCGCGGACACCGTCCACGAAGGTGGCGATCCGCGTCTCGACCAGGGAGGCTTCCTCGTCGAGACGGGCCGACAGACGCTCGACCTGACTTGAAACCGCTTCTGCGCGCTTGGTGGCGGCGGCCACCTCGTCCATCGCCCTGACCCCGGCTTGGGACTTCGCGACCGTGGCCGCTACGCTTGTGGCGATGGAGTCGACCGCCCGGCTCTGCTCGTGCACGGCTGCGGCTACGGCCGCTGCGAGCTCCGACATGTCGCGGATGATGCCGTTCACCACCCCAAGAGCGCGTCCGGCCTCGCCCGAGGCGCTCTGGATGGCGGCGATCTGGCGGGCGATGTCGTCGGTGGCCCGGGAGGTCTGGTTCGCAAGGGCCTTGACCTCGCCGGCGACGACGGCGAAACCCCTGCCGGCTTCCCCTGCCCGTGCCGCTTCGATCGTGGCGTTGAGGGCGAGCAGGTTCGTCTGCTCGGCGATCGAGCGGATGAGCCCGATGACCTCGCCGATTTCCGATGCACTCGCTTCCAGGGTTTGCATCGTGTCCATGGTGGCCTGGGCAGCGCCCGAGGCGCGCTCTGCCACCTCCTTCGACTCGGCCGCCCGGGCCGCGATGTCGCCAATGGATCGGGTCAGTTCCTCGGTGGTGGCGGACACCGCCTCGACTGTCGCGGCGGCGTCGGTGACTGCGGCGCCGGCACGACGGGTCTCCGCGATCGCCGTGCCCGACGCCTCGTTGAGCGCGCTCGATACCCCGTTGAGCTGCTCCACCGTGGCTCCCACCGCGGCCAAGGTCTCGCGCATGGCCTCTTGAAACGAGGCGATGAGCCCGTCGACCGCGGCGGCGCGCTTCAGACGCTCGCCCTGCTCCTGGGCCTGGGCGGCCGCCAACCGGGTCCGCTCAACGGCGTTCTCGCGGAACACCTCGGCCATGCGAGCCATTTCCCCGATCTCGTCGGGACGGTGGGTCTCCGGGATCGGTGCGTCGCTCCGGCCCTCCACCAGGGCCTGCATGGCCAAGCGCAGGGAGGCGAGGGGCCGGGTGATGCTGCGTCCGACCACCCAGGCGACGAGCAGAGAGAACGCGAGGACGCCCGCCCCGATCAGAAGCACGGCCTTGAGGACAAGCCGCTGCGCCGCCGCAAGGTTCGCGGCGGCGTTCGCCGCCCGCGCCGACATGGCGTTTTCGATCTCCGATACGATCGGCGAGGCAATCTGCAGCTCGTCGCTGAGGCGTTCGATGGCCCGCGTGAGCTCCGCGCTCCTTTCGCGCCAGGCATCGAATGCCTCGCGGTAAGCCTTGAGCCCTGCTGCGAGCGCCTCCTTTCCTTCGACCGCAGCGTCAAGGCCGCCGACGAAACGCTCGACGCGGCTGATCGCGACCTCGAAATCGCCGAGTTGAACCTGGTCCGGCGTGATGATGAAGGCCTGTTCGCGCTGCCGGAGGGCAGAGGCGGCCTGAGCGAGGCGCCACAGCGAAACGTCGTCCCCGCCGCGCGCTGCGGATAGGGCGGCGCTCTCCAACGCTTCTCCGGTCTTGGTCATGGCGCCGCGCAGCCCGCTTGTCTCGTCGACGCCGACCTCGCTCAGCCTGGCGAGCAGGTCACCGATGCTGGCCTGCGTTCGTTTTCCAAGGTCGTCCAGCCGCCGAAGCTGATCGCGCACGACATCCGCCTCGCGCAGATGCGCGATGCCGCTCGCCAGCGCGGCGACCTCCTTCATTTTGGCCGCGAAAAGATCCGCATGGCGTGTCTGTTGCCGATGCAGGAAGTCGGCGAGGTCAAGCCGCGCGCCCGCGTAGAGACGATCGATCGCGCCGGCCTTCGCTGCAAGCTCCGCCGCCCCCGACTGGATCTCGAGCGCCTCCCGCGTCCGCGTTCCGAGCAAGAAGGCGGATCCGGCGATCGCCACGATCCCGACCGCACCTGAAAGGGCGATGGCGAAGATCCGCACTGAGAGGGAGCGCAGCGGCGAGCGGATGAAGGACCTCGGTTCACACGGTGTCGGCACGGTTGTCGTTCCCTGCAGGGCACCGCAGAGTTGCAGTCAACGATTTAACGACGGCTTTACGCCTGTACCGCGCGGATGATCGCGCCCGATGGGCGTCTCGAGGCAAGCCGCGCCATTCGCCTGTCTCGTCAGTCGAGCCGCATCGGCAGGCCCGCCGCGGCCATGTAAGCCTTGGCCTCGCCGATGCTGTGCTCGCCGAAGTGGAAGATCGAAGCTGCGAGGACGGCGCTGGCGTGGCCCTCGCGCACCCCTGCCACGAGATCGTCGAGCCCGCCGACGCCGCCTGACGCGATCACCGGCACGTTCACTGCGTCCGCAATGGCGCGCATGAGCTTGAGATCGTAGCCGGACTTCGTGCCGTCCTTGTCCATGGAGGTGACGAGGAGCTCTCCGGCTCCAAGCTCGGCAACCTTCTTCGCGAAGGCGATTGCATCGATTCCAGTGGGGTTGCGGCCGCCATGGGTGAAGATCTCCCAACGGTCCGGCTCGTCGGGACCCGAGACCTTCTTGGCGTCGATCGCGACCACGATGCATTGGCTGCCGAATTTCTCCGCGGCCTCGCGGACGAAGTCGGGGTTGTTCACCGCGGCGGTGTTGATCGAGACCTTGTCCGCGCCGGCGAGCAGAAGCTTGCGGATGTCCTCGACCGTGCGCACGCCGCCGCCCACCGTGAGGGGCATGAAGCAGGCCTCCGCGGTCCGGCGCACCACGTCGAGCAGGATGCCCCGATCCTCGTGGCTCGCGGTGATGTCCAGGAAGCACAGCTCGTCGGCACCGGCCGCGTCATAGGCCTTGGCCGCCTCGACCGGGTCGCCGGCGTCACGCAGATCCACGAAGCGCACGCCCTTGACGACGCGGCCGTCCTTCACGTCAAGGCACGGAATGAGGCGGATTTTCAGCATGAAATGCTCAATCCAGTGAATACGGCCGGTTCAGCACCTCAGCGGGGGTGAACGGGCAGGTCTCGGCAAATTCTGCTTGGCGCAGGCCGGTCTCGCGGATGGCCTCGATCCGAGCGGTGCGATAAGCACGCTCCAGCGCCTCACCAGCACGCGGCCTCAGGCCAGGGTTGTCGGCGAGCGCAGCGGGCTTTGGCTTCTTCGTCGCGAGCGGCACGGCGACCTCCTCAGGTCAGCCTACCACGGAACGCCGCTGCCGGATGAGGGCCAGCGCCTCTGCCGGATCGATACGCCCGTCATAGAGCGCGCGCCCGGTGATGGCGCCGGCGAGCTTGGCGCAATCGGGCTCGAGGAGGCGCTCGATATCACGCATCGAAGCAAGGCCGCCGGACGCGACGACGGGGATCGCAACCGCGTCGGCCAGGGCTAAGGTCATGGGTATGTTCAGCCCCTTGAGGACGCCGTCGCGGGTGATGTCCGTGTAGATGATCGCGGCGACGCCCGCGTCCTCGAAGCGCCGGCCGAGCTCCTGGGCCGTGAGGCTCGCGGTCTGCGCCCAGCCCTCGACGGCCACGCGGCCGTCCTTGGCGTCGATGCCGACGGCGATACGGCCGGGATGGCGGCGGGCCGCCTCGCGAACGAAATCGGGGTCGCGTACCGCCGCCGTGCCGAGGATGACGCGGGCAACGCCTTTCTCGAGCCAGCCTTCCACGGTCCGCATGTCGCGGATGCCGCCGCCGAGCTGCACGGGAATGGAGATCCCGTTCAACATCGCATCGACGGCGGCGGCGTTCATCGGCCTGCCGGCAAAGGCGCCGTCGAGATCAACGACGTGCAGCCATTCGAAGCCTTGGCGCTCGAAGGCGGCGGCCTGCGCTGCCGGGTCGTCGCTGAAGACAGTCGCCTGGGCCATGTCGCCCTGGACGAGGCGCACGCAGCGGCCTTCCTTCAGGTCGATGGCAGGAAAGAGGATCATGGCCGCCACGTGAGGAAGTTGGCGATGAGGGCGAGGCCGAGCTTCTGGCTCTTCTCCGGGTGGAACTGCGTTCCGGCCATGTTGTCCCTGGCCACGACCGCCGTCACCGGCCCGCCATAGTCCGTCACGGCCACCACGTCTGAAGGATCGCGGGGCGACAGGGCGAAGGAGTGGACGAAATAGGCGTGCAGGCCCGTCGGCCCGGTCGGCACGCCGTCGAGCAGGGGGTGGACGCGTTGCGCCTCCAGCGTGTTCCAGCCCATGTGCGGGATCTTGAGCGCAGGATCCCCGGGCTCGATCGCCTTGACGTCCCCCGCGATCCAGTCGAGTCCCCGTGTCGCCTCATGCTCGAGGCCGCGGCTCGCCATGAGCTGCATGCCGACGCAGATGCCGAGGAACGGCTTGCCTTGCCGACGGACTGCCTCGGTCAGGGCCTCGACCATGCCTGGCACCGCATCGAGCCCGCGGCGGCAATCCGCGAAGGCGCCGACACCTGGCAGAACGATCCGTTCGGCCCGTCGCACCGCTTCCGGGTCGGACGTGACGGTGATCGCCTCTTCGATTCCCGCTCCCGCCGCGGCTCTCTGGAAGGCCTTGTGCGCCGAATGGAGATTGCCCGAGCCGTAATCGATGATCGCCACGCTCACCGGCCGCGCTCCGCTTCGGGGAAGAGACCGATGACCGGCTCCAGCCCTCGATAGCCTGCGCTGGCTGCAAGGCCTGCCGGAGCGGTCGCGATCGGTGTGGCGCGTCGCTCGAGGGACGGTCCGCGGCGGGTGAGCCAGCGGGCGAAGGCCTTGGTCTCCGCCTCCTCCCGGTCCCTGGCCGTCACCACGTCCACCGCGGGCCAGCCCCGGCGCACGAGGGTCCAGCGATAGAGGCTGTTCGCTTCGAGCCCGATCAGCACGCCGAGCAACAGCTCGGCGAGGCCGGCCGCGACTCGGCCGAGGTTCAGCCAATCGAGGAGAGCGCCGAGGCCAATCACGGCGATCAGGACGAGAAGCCCGGCGATCCACAGGCGGTGGAAGAAGAACCACAAAGCGGAGAAGAAGAACGCACCCCAGGAAAAGCCGTCCTTCACGAGGACGGCGCGGTCGAGGGCGCCTGCCTCTCCCGGCGAGGCCTCCGCGGGCAGGTGGAGGGTATAGGTCCGCATCGGCGCTCCTATAGCGCGCCTTTGGTCGACGGCACACGGCCTTCCTCGCGCGGATCGAGGGCAACCGCGCGGCGCAGCGCCCGGGCGAGCCCCTTGAAGCAGCTCTCGGCGATATGGTGGCTGTTGTCGCCGTAAAGCGTCTCGACGTGCAGGGTGATTCCGGCATTCATGGCGAAGGCCTGGAACCACTCGCGCACGAGTTCGGTGTCGAAGGCGCCGATCTTCTCGGTCGGGAACGCCGTTCGGAAGACGAGGAAGGGACGCCCCGAGATGTCGACGGCGACCCGGGTCAGCGTCTCGTCCATGGGCAGGTGAACGTCGGCGTAGCGGGCGATGCCCTTCTTGTCCCCGAGCGCCTTGAGAAAGGCCTGGCCGAGGGCGATGCCCGTATCCTCGGTGGTGTGGTGCTGGTCCACATGCAGGTCGCCCGCGACCTTCACCTCAAGGTCGAACAGGGCATGCCGCGCCAGCAGCTCCAGCATATGGTCGAGGAAGCCCACCCCGGTCGTGATCCCCGTCTTACCGCTCCCGTCGAGGGAGAGGCTGACCGAGACGTCGGTTTCGGAGGTGCGGCGGCTGACGCTCGCGGAACGCATGGACCTCTCTGCCTTCAGGATGATCGGCGGCTTTTAGCAAGGGGGGCGGGCGAACGCCACCCGAGTTGGAATCTGCGGTCGGCATGCTTACCTGAAGCGCCCTCCGCCGACGAAGAGCGACGATGGCCGACGAATCTTCATCCCGCATGCACGCCACCACCATCCTCATGGTCCGCAAGGGCGGACGAGTCGTCATTGGCGGCGACGGCCAGGTGAGCCTGGGGCAGACGATCGTCAAGGGCAACGCCAAGAAGGTGCGCCGTCTTGCCAAGGGCGCGGTGATCGGCGGCTTCGCTGGCGCCACGGCCGACGCCTTCACCCTTTTTGAGCGCCTCGAGGCCAAGCTCGAACAATATCCCGGGCAGCTCACCCGGGCCTGCGTCGAACTCACCAAGGACTGGCGCACCGACCGCTACCTTCGCCGGCTCGAAGCCATGATGCTCGTCGCCGACCGGGAGGTGAGCCTGCTGCTGTCCGGTTCGGGCGACGTTCTGGAGCCGGAAGGCGGCATCATGGCGATCGGCTCGGGCGGCAACTATGCCCTTGCGGCCGCCCGGGCGCTTGCGGACAGTGAACTCAACGCCGAGGCGATCGTGCGCCGCTCGCTTGCCATCGCGGCGGAGATCTGCGTCTACACCAACGCCAATGTGGTGATCGAAAGCCTGGAAGCGTGACCTCAGGGCCGTCCTTCCGGATGCGCCGAAGGCGCTATCCGGGATCCGAAGGCCGAGAGAGATGCGCTGTTGTCTGCACACGGTCCTGGATCATCGCTTCGCTTGGTCCGGGATGACGAGGACCTGAATGACCACCTTCTCCCCTCGCGAAATCGTTTCCGAGCTCGACCGCTACATCGTCGGCCAGAAGGACGCCAAGCGCGCCGTCGCCATCGCGCTGCGCAACCGCTGGCGGCGCCAGCAGCTCGAAGGGCCGATGCGCGAGGAAGTGCTGCCGAAGAACATCCTCATGATCGGCCCCACCGGCTGCGGCAAGACGGAGATTTCGCGCCGCTTGGCGAAGCTCGCCGGGGCGCCCTTTCTCAAAGTCGAGGCGACCAAGTTCACCGAGGTCGGCTATGTGGGCCGTGACGTGGAGCAGATCGTGCGCGACCTCGTCGAGGTCGGCATCGGGCTCGTCAAGGAGGAGAAGCGCCGGCAGGTCCACGCCAAGGCGCATCTCGCCGCCGAGGAGCGTGTCCTGAACGCGCTCGTGGGCGCCACCGCGAGCCCGGCGACCCGGGAAGCCTTCCGCAAGAAGCTGCGCGCCAACGAACTCGACGACAAGGAGGTCGAAATCGAGCTGCAGTCGGCTTCGGCCGCCTTCCCCATGTTCGAAATCCCGGGGCTGCCGGGCGCTTCGGTCGGCGCCATCAACCTCAACGACGTGCTTGGCAAAGCCTTTGGCGGCGGGCGTCCGAAAACCCGACGCACGACCGTCCGCGAGGCCTATGAGCCCCTCGTCAACGAGGAGTCGGACAAGCTCCTCGACCAGGATGCGATCGTCCAGGAGGCAATCCGGCAGGTGGAGAACAACGGGATCGTCTTTCTCGACGAGATCGACAAGATCGCCGGCCGCGAGGGCCGCGTCGGCGCCGACGTGTCGCGCGAGGGCGTGCAGCGGGACCTTTTGCCGCTCATCGAGGGCACCACGGTGGCGACCAAGCACGGGCCGGTGAAGACCGACCATATCCTGTTCATCGCATCGGGCGCCTTCCACGTCTCCAAGCCCTCGGACCTCCTTCCGGAACTGCAGGGCCGGCTGCCGATCCGCGTCGAGCTCAACCCGCTGACCGTCGAGGACTTCAAGCGCATCCTCACCGAGACGGAGGCAAGCCTCATCAAGCAGACGGTGGCGCTCATGAAGACGGAAGGGGTCGACATCGTCTTCACCGAGGACGCGATCGACGCGATCGCCCGTGTCGCGGTCGAGGTCAATAATTCGGTCGAGAACATCGGTGCGCGCCGCCTTCAGACCGTGCTCGAGCGCGTCATCGACGAGATCTCCTTCTCGGCCCCCGACCGCGCCGGCGAGACGCTGACGATCGACGCCGCTTACGTACGCTCCCAGGTCGAGGCGCTGGCGCAGAATGCGGATCTGAGCCGTTTCATTCTCTGAAACGCCGCCTCCACAGCCTTCATCTTGCCCACGAGCGGGGAGGATCGCTGACGGCTGCGGCCCCGTCGAGGAGGCTTCGATGATGCGATCCGAGCGGGAGAAGATGCTCGCCGGCGAGTTCTACCGCCCGAGCGACCCGGAGATCCAAGCGGAGCTTGCCGCCACCGCCGTGTGGCTCGCGCGCTACAACGCGGCCGTGGCGAGCCCGCCGGCCGAGCGGCGGCGGCTCCTGTCCGAGCGGCTCGGGGCCGTGGGGCCTGGCGCGGAGATCCGCCCGCCCTTCCATTGCGACTACGGCTTCAACATCCGTCTCGGCGCCAACGTCTTCCTGAACTTCAATTGCGTCATCCTCGACGTGGTCGAGGTCGCGATCGGCGAGGGGACGCAGATCGGGCCGGGTGTCCAGATCTACGCTGCCGACCACCCGCGCGATGCGGCGCTGCGGCGTCAGGGCCTCGAATTCGGCCGGCCGGTGCGGATCGGCAATCATGTGTGGATCGGCGGCGGCGCCCTCCTCCTGCCGGGTGTCACGATCGGCGACGACGCGATCATTGGCGCCGGCAGCGTGGTGACGCGCGACGTGCCAGGCGGCGGACGCGTCGCCGGCAACCCTGCCCGGCCCATCGGTGGATGACCCCGATCGATGCGTTCGCGCTCTTGCGCTCGGCTCCGCGGGCTTCCATAACGCCGCCGATCTTCGGTCAGGAGCGGGCTTGATGGCTCAGTTCACGGAGCGGGTGTTTTCCGGCGTGCAGCCGACCGGCAACCTGCACCTCGGCAACTATCTTGGCGCGATCAAGCGCTTCGTCGAGATGCAAGCGAGGTATGACTGCATCTATTGCGTCGTCGACATGCACGCCATCACCGTATGGCAGGATCCCAAGGAACTGGCGAGCCAGACGCGCGAGGTGACAGCGGCGTTCCTCGCCGCCGGCATCGATCCGAGGAGGCACATCGTCTTCAATCAGAGCCAGGTGTCCGAGCATGCGGAACTGGCCTGGGTGTTCAACTGCGTCGCGAGGCTCGGCTGGCTCAACCGCATGACCCAGTTCAAGGAAAAGGCGGGCAAGGACCGGGAGAACGCCTCGGTCGGCCTCTACGCCTATCCGAACCTGATGGCCGCCGACATCCTCGTCTACCGTGCAACCCACGTGCCCGTGGGCGAGGATCAGAAGCAGCATCTGGAGCTCACCCGCGACATCGCCCAGAAGTTCAACAACGACTGGTCTGAGTCGATCGCCGCGCACGGCCATGGCGACGCCTTCTTCCCGCTCACCGAGCCTCTCATCGGCGGTCCGGCAACCCGCGTCATGTCGCTGCGCGACGGCACCAGGAAGATGTCGAAATCCGATCCGTCCGACTATTCTCGCATCAACCTCACCGACCCGCCCGACGCGATCGCCCAGAAGTTCAAGAAGGCCAAGACCGATCCCGAGCCGCTGCCGAGCGAGGAAGCGGGCTTGGCGGGCCGGCCGGAGGCGGACAATCTCGTCGGTATTTTCGCGGCGCTGAAGGATGTCACCAAGGCTAACGTGTTGCGCGAGTATGGGGGCGCCCAATTCTCGACCTTCAAGAGCGCTCTCATCGATCTGGCGGTCACCAAGCTGGGGCCGATCGGCACCGAGATGAGGCGGCTGGCCGCCGATCCGGGCCATATCGACGCCATCCTGGCCGACGGGGCCGAGCGCGCCCGGGCCATCGCGCGCCCGACGCTCGAAGCGGTAAAGGACATCGTGGGCTTCGTGCGGAGCCGGTGAAGCCGCAACCTGTGGCGCGGCTCTTGCCTTGGACTGCGCGTGTCAGGCACCATGCCCGGGAGGAGGTCGCCTTGAGATGAGCATCGCGCGACGGCGCTCCTTCGAGGCCGGCCATCGGCCCAAATTCCTCGTGGTCATTGACGAGACGCCGGAATGCGGCCGCGCCATCCATTTCGCGGCCCGCCGCGCCGCCCGCACGGGGGCCAATCTCGTGATGCTCGCGGTCACCACGCCTCCGGATCAATTCGAGTGGGTGGGGGTCGGCGAAGCCATGCTGGCCGAGGCCGCCGCTGAAGCCGAAGATCGGCTCGAGGCCGCGGCCGCCGCGGCCCGCACGGCCGCGGGGATCGAGCCGGAGACGATCATGCGGGTTGGCACCAAGGCCGACGAGATCGTCAAGTTGATCGAAGAGGACGAAGACATCTCCTTCCTTGTCCTTGCGGCGGGCACCGGCAAGGAGGGTCCAGGGCCTTTGGTCTCGACCATCGCCGAGCGGGCGGCGAGCACCTTCCCCATTCCGGTCGTTATCGTTCCTGGGAGCCTGACCGACGAAGAGATCGACGCCCTCGCCGGTTGAGCGGTCAACAACCATATCCTACCGGGGCCCCGGGTCTCCTTCCTGAAAAACGGCGATCGGCCTCACATGTCCAAGGGGCTTTGAGGCCCGGCCTGAAAACGCCATATGTGGTATGCTATGGACCATTCGCGCGGCCGGCCTTGAACCGGCTTCGCGAGAAGAGGCTCAACCATGTTCATCCAGACCGAAGCCACGCCGAACCCGGCGACCCTGAAGTTCTTGCCCGGCCGGGTGGTGATGCCCGAGGGCACGTTCGACGCCCGCGATCCGAAGGGTGCTGCCGCCTCGCCACTCGCCGCACGACTGTTCGAGATTCCTGGCGTCTCCGGCGTGTTCTTCGGCCACGACTTCATCACCGTCACCAAGTCCGAAGGCGAATGGCAACACCTGAAGCCCGCCATCCTCGGGGCTATCATGGAGCACTACATGTCGGGGGCTCCAATCCTGTTGACGGAAGGGGAGCCGGCCGAGGAGGGAGAGGAGTTCTTCGATCCGGAGGACGCGGCCACGGTCGAAACCATCAAGGAACTCCTCGAAACGCGCGTTCGGCCGGCCGTTGCTGGCGATGGCGGCGACATCACCTTCCGGGGCTTCAAGGACGGTGTCGTCTATCTCGCCATGAAGGGGGCCTGCTCCGGCTGCCCGTCCTCGACCGCGACGTTGAGGCACGGGATCCAGAACCTGTTGCGCCACTTCCTCCCCGATGTGCGGGAGGTGCAGGCGATCTGACCGGGCGATCTGCCACGGGGCGCTTTCTTTCGCCTGCATCCACCAGCCGCTGACCGCCGCAGGTTGCGCAGGCGCGCCAGGATCGGCAAGAGTCACGCCTGTTCAGCTTCGGTGTTTTTCCCTTGCGGATCCTGGCCATCGACACGGCGCTCGGCGCGTGCGCCGCCTGCATCATCGACAACGGGCTGGGCGAGCCCATCGCCCACGAATCCCTGATCATGGATCGGGGCCATGCGGAGGCGCTCGTGCCGCTCCTCGATCGCGTCGCGGCGCGCGTGGAGGGCGGCTTCACAAGCCTTGACCGGGTTGCCGTGACCGTGGGCCCCGGAAGCTATACCGGCATGAGGGTGGGCATCGCCGCGGCTCGTGCCATCGGCCTTGCGTGCCGCATTCCGGTGGTGGGCGTCACCACCTTGTCCGCTCTCCTTGCAGCGCTTGTGGCGGATGACAACCGTCGTCTGCTTGCCGCGGCCATCGACGCCCGGCACGGCCAGGTCTACTTCCAGGTCATCGCGCCGAGCGGCCAGACCGTGGTCGCGCCAACCCTCCTCAAGGTGCGCGATGCCGTCCGTCTTCTGGGCGCCGGTCCCGCCGCCCTGATCGGTTCGGGGGCTGCGGCCGTCGCCGCCGAGGCTGCGGGCATCGACCTTGCCGTGCACGACACCCGGCCGGCGCCCGACATCGTCTGGGTGGCCCGGCTCGGATCGGTGGCGGACCCGGCCCATGCCCTGCCCAAGCCTCTTTACTTGCGCGGCCCCGATGCGCGGCCGCAGGACCAGGCGAGACTTCCGCGGCGATGAGGCTCAGCGAATGGCTGCATCGCGCCGGACCGGTGCGCATCGAGCCGTTGGCGACGCGCCATGCGGCGCGGCTCGCGGAAATCCATGCCAGCGCCTTCACCCAGCCTTGGGATGCGCTCGAATTCGAGCGGCGGCTCGCGCAGCGCAACACGGTGGCGGATGGAGCGTTCCTGCGTCGCGGGACGGAGCCCGTGGGCTTCATCCTCTCGCGCTGTGTCGCCGACGAAGCGGAGGTGCTTTCCGTCGCCATGGCCCCGGCCGTGCGCGGCCGGGGCTACGCAGGCCTTCTCCTCGGCCACCATCTGCGACGATTGGCCCAGGCCGGGGTGCGCGACGTCTTCCTTGAAGTGGAGGAGGGGAACCGCCCCGCCCACGCCCTTTATCGCCGCTACGGCTTCCGCGACATCGGCCGGCGCAGCGGCTACTATGCGCGTCCGGACGGCACGCGCGCCGCTGCGATCACCATGGGCCGGAGCCTGGAGCGCAAGCCGGGTTGAGCGGGCCGGTGGACGCCGCAAGGACCGCTCCGTATATGAGCGCGCGACGGAGAGGGATGGCTCGGAACGCCAGGGGAGCGATGGCGGACTACGCGGACAAGGCCGAGCGCCGGCGGGCCAGCGCCATCGAACGCGCCTGCCGGTCGCGAGGGCTGCGCATGACGGGTCAGCGGCGGGTCATTGCGCGGATCCTGGGCGAGGCCGAAGACCATCCCGACGTCATCGAGCTGCACCGCCGCGCCGCATCGATCGACAGCCGCATTTCCCTGTCAACCGTCTATCGCACCGTCAAGCTCCTCGAGACGGAGGGCATCATCGAGCGCCTCGACCTGCGCGACGGGCGCGCCCGCTACGAGCGCGCCCCCCAGGAGCACCACGATCACCTCGTCAATCTTGAGACCGGCGACGTGATCGAGTTCCGCTCCGAAGAGATCGAGGCGTTGCAGGCCGAAATCGCGCGGCGACTCGGATTCCGCCTCGTGTCGCACCGGCTCGAGCTCTATGCCGTGCCCCTCGACGAGGGGGGCGACGAGGGTCGATGACGCGCGTCGGAGTCGGTCTTCGCCTTGTGGTGCAGGGGCTTGCCTTTGCGGCCATGGTTCCGCCCCAGCTCTTAGCCATGCGTTTCGGCTGGCCCTTGGCGGGCTGGCTGCCGGTCCTGTTCCACCGCCTGTTCCTGCGGTTGTTCGGGATAAGGGTCGAGGTGGAAGGAGCGCTTGATCGGACCGGGTCCACGCTCGTGCTGTCGAACCACGTCTCCTGGCTCGATATCCCGGTGTTGGGCAGCCTCGCCCCCGTCTCCTTCGTGGCAAAGTCGGAGATTGCCGGCTGGCCGGTGATCGGCCTGTTCGCCAGGCTGCAGCGCTCGGTCTTCATCGAACGGGCGCGCAAGTCCCACACGTCGAAGGTCAACACGCTCGTCGCCAAGCGCCTGTTGGGCGGAGACGTGGTCGTGCTGTTCCCCGAGGGGACCACGAGCGATGGCAACCGCGTCCTGCCCTTTCGCGCGGCGCTCGTCGGTGCGGCGCGGGCGGCGCTCTCCGAATCGGGGGCCAGCCGCATCCAACTCCAGCCGGTCGCCATCGCCTATGTGCGGCGTAACGGGCTGCCGGTGACCCGCCGGGAGCGGCCCGAGATCGCCTGGTATGGGGACATGGACCTCCTGCCGCATCTTGGCGGGATTCTCCGCGGCGGTCCCATTGACGTCCGGGTGGTGTGGGGCGAGCCGATCCCGGTCGAGCCGGGCACCGACCGCAAGCGCGCGACGGCTTCGGCGGAGGCCGCCGTGCGCGAGGCCCTGCGCGGCGCGCCCGGAGCGACATCACCTCCGTCCCGAGGGGCAGGACGTCCCCCTGCGGCCCAGAAAGACAACCCGGAGGGAATACCTGTTCTCTCCGCGACCCAAAGCGCTTAAATCAGCCCTTCGTCACCTCTCGACCGGAAGCCCTCCGTGAAAAAGCTCTTCATCAAGTCCTACGGCTGCCAGATGAACGTCTACGATGCTGGACGCATGGCCGATGCGCTGGCGCCGGAAGGCTTCATAGAGACTGCCGATCCCGCGGATGCGGATGTGGTCATCCTCAACACCTGCCACATCCGAGAGAAGGCGGCCGAGAAGGTCTATTCGGAACTTGGGCGGGTGCGGCGCATCAAGCAGGAGCGGGCGGGCGCCGGGCGTGACACGAAAGTGGTGGTCGCCGGCTGCGTGGCCCAGGCGGAGGGGGCCGAGATCCTGCGCCGGGCACCTGTCGTCGACGTGGTCGTCGGCCCGCAGAGCTATCACCGTCTGCCGGCGCTCATGAAGCGCGCCGAGCGCGAGCGCGGCGTCGTCGACACCGAGTTCCCCGTCGAGGACAAGTTCGATCACCTGCCTCTGGCCCCGCGTCCGAAGCTGCGCGCCCGTGGCGTGAGCGCCTTTCTCACCATTCAGGAGGGTTGCGACAAGTTCTGCACCTTCTGCGTGGTGCCCTATACGCGGGGGGCTGAGGTCTCGCGGCCGGTGGCCAAGGTGGTCGCCGAGGCCGAGCGCCTGGCCGAGGCCGGCGTGCGGGAGATCACCGTCATCGGCCAGAACGTCAACGCCTATCACGGCGAAGGCCCGGACGGCGCCACATGGAGCCTCGGCCGCCTTCTGCGCCGGCTCGCGGAGGTCCCCTGCGTCGCGCGGCTGCGCTACACCACGAGCCACCCCCGCGACATGGACGACGATCTCATCGCCGCCCACGCCGAACTGCCTGCCCTCATGCCCTATCTCCATCTGCCGGTACAGGCCGGCTCCGACCGCATCCTGGAGGCCATGAACCGGCGGCACACGGCCGACGACTACCGCCGCATCGTCGAGCGCGTGCGGTCCGCCCGCCCGGACATCGCTCTCTCTTCCGACTTTATCGTCGGCTTCCCGGGCGAGACGGAAGAGGACTTCGCCGAAACCCTGCGCCTGGTCGAGGAGGTGGGTTTCGCGAGCGCCTTCTCCTTCAAATACAGCCCGCGTCCCGGCACGCCGGGCGCCGAGCTCGACGGCCAGGTGCCGGAGGAGGTCAAGGCGGAGCGGCTCCAGCGGCTGCAGGCCCTTCTCGAGGAGCAGCGCCAAGCCTTCAACCGGGGAACCGTCGGGCGTACGGTCGACGTTCTCTTGGAGAAGCCGGGCCGCCATCCGGGGCAACTCGCCGGCAAGACGCCTTATCTGCAGGCGGTGCAGATCGAGGGCGGCGGGCGTGCCATCGGCGACCTTGTTCCGGTGCGGATCCTCCGGGCCGGTTCGAACAGCCTGTTCGGAGAGCCGGCCGGCGGGCCGGCTCTCACGGCGGCGGCGTGAAAGGAGGCCATCCTTGAGGCCGGGCGACAGCAACCCCGCCCGCGGGCAGCGCGGCAAGCCCGCCCTTCACCCCGGAGTGGAAGAGACCGCCGAAATCACGCTGACTTTCGAGGACAACCGTCTGGCCAGTATCCTGTTCGGCCATTACGACCAGAACCTCGCCCATGTGGAGCGACGCCTCGGGGTGACGGCCAACGCCAATGGCAATCGGGTCGTCCTGAAAGGCACGCCCGACGCCTCCGAACAGGCCCGCCGCGTGCTCGAAGGGCTATATGAACGGGCCCGCGAGGGGGCGCCGATCACCCTCGGCGATGTGGACGGGGCCATCCAGGAAAGCGCCCTCCAGGGCAGCCTGTTTCCCGCCTCCGACACGCCAGCGGCGGGCCGCCCGGCCTTCGAGCAGATCGTCACCCGCAAGCGTGGGCCGGTACGAGCCCGCAACGCCGCCCAGGACGCCTACATCAAGGCGCTCCGCCAGCACGAACTCGTCTTTGCGGAAGGGCCGGCGGGGACCGGTAAGACCTGGCTGGCGGTGGGGCACGCGGTTTCGCTCCTCGAACAGGGTCAGGCGGAGCGGCTCATCCTGTCCCGCCCTGCGGTCGAGGCGGGGGAGAGACTGGGGTTCCTCCCGGGAGACATGCGCGAGAAGGTCGACCCCTATCTGCGCCCGATCTACGACGCCCTCTACGATTTCATGGAGGCGCGCCATGTGGAGCGCGGCCTCGCCACGGGCATGATCGAGATCGCGCCGCTCGCCTTCATGCGCGGTCGCACCCTGACCAATGCCGTCATCCTGCTCGACGAGGCGCAGAACACCACGTCCATGCAGATGAAGATGTTCCTGACGCGGCTCGGCGAAGGGTCGCGCATGATCGTGACGGGAGATCCGACCCAGATCGACCTCCCGCCCGGCCAGAAGTCGGGCCTGATCGAAGCGGTGCGGATCCTCTCGCGGGTGGAGGGCATCGGCCGGGTGGTCTTCCGAGAGGGCGATGTGGTCCGGCATGACCTCGTGCGCCGCATCGTCGCCGCTTACGATGAAGCCTCCCGCGGCAAGGCGGAACCCGGCAGGGAGGAGCGACCCTCGTGATCGCCGTCGATCTCATGGTCGAGGCCGAAGGGTGGGGCGCGCTCGCCGATCCGGAGGCGTTGTGCCGGCGGGCCGTCGCGGCCGCGCTCGAGGCGGCAGGTCACGGCTCCGCCGCCGCCGAAATCAGCATCCTTTTGACCGACGACGCCGCTGTCCGGCTCCTCAACCGGCAATGGCGCGGCAAGGACAAGCCGACCAACGTCCTGTCGTTTCCGGCAGCCCCACCGCCCGGCCTTCCCGGTCCTCGACAGCTTGGCGACATCGTCCTCGCCTTCGAGACCGTGGCCCGGGAGGCTGAAGCGGAGGGCAAGAGCTTGGCGGATCACGCGACGCATCTTATTGTGCACGGTACGCTTCATCTGATCGGGCACGACCACGAAACGGAAGACGAGGCCGAGGCGATGGAAGCCATCGAGGTCAAGGCCTTGGCACGGCTCGGAATTGCCGATCCCTATCGCGACATGGTGGCGGATGACGTGGCGGTCGGAGCCTCCGGCACATAGATTTCCACTCTGATGAACGAAGATCGAAGTCGCAACGGCCGCGTCGGGGAAACGACCGACGCGGATGGCGCACGGGAGCGCTGGTATGATCGGCTCCTCACCCGCCTCGGCCTGAAGCCGCGCGATTCCATACGCACGGACCTTGAAGATGCCCTCGCCGAGACCGGCGAGGCGGCGTTCACGCCCCAGGAGAGGGCGATGTTGCGCAACGTCCTCGGCCTGCACCGCATCAGGGTCGACGACGTGATGGTTCCCCGGGCCGACATCGTGGCGGTTCCAGCGGACATGCCGCTTGTGGATGTGCTCGAGACCTTCCGCCAGGCCGGCCATTCCCGCCTGCCGGTGTTCGGCGAGACGCTCGACGACCCGAAGGGCATGGTTCACATCCGCGACTTCCTGGACTACCTCGCCTCACGCTCGGAGGCAGGCCGGGCGCGGCGGCGCAAGGGGGGCAGCTTCCCGAATCTCGGGGACGTCGACCTGTCGGTCACGCTGGCGAGCGCCCGCATCCTGCGCCCGGTGCTGTTCGTGCCGCCCTCCATGCCGGCCATGGATCTCCTGGTCCGCATGCAGGCGACGCGCACGCATATGGCGCTCGTCATCGACGAGTACGGCGGCACTGACGGCCTCGTCTCGATCGAGGATCTGATCGAGGTGGTGGTCGGCGACATCGAGGACGAGCATGACGACGCCACCACGCAAATGATCGTGGCGGAGCGCGACAGCTTCGTTGCCGACGCCCGCACAAGCCTCGAGGAGGCCTCCGAGGCCCTGGGTCTGGATCTCGCCGTGGGCGAGCTTGCCGAGGTGGACACCCTCGGGGGCCTGATCGTCACGCTGGCGGGAAGGGTCCCCTCCCGCGGCGAACTGATCGCTGGGCCTGACGGCCTCGAATTCGAGGTGCTCGACGCCGACCCCCGCCGGGTCAAGCGTCTGCGCATCCACCGGCGCGCGCCGAGCGAGACATTGCCGATCCCGATTCGGGCGGAGGCGAAAGAAGGGGCTGTACCCCCGCGGGAGCTGACGGCGGGTGCCGAGGTGGAGCGCTCCGACTCGCCTTCGCAAACGTCGTTGCTGAACGAGAGCGCCCGCTCCGCATGAACGCTCTCGCCTCTCGCATCATGCTCGCCTGGGGATGGCGGCGGGCGTTCATCGCATTCGCAGCAGGAGCGGCCGGGGCTCTCGCCATGCCGCCCTTCGGCTTCCTTCTCGGCCTCGTCGCCTCTCTCACCATGGCCGTGTGGCTGTTGGACGGGGCCGTTCCAGGGGGACGCCTCGCCGCCTGGGCGAGCGCCCTCTCGGCTGCGCAGGTCGGCTGGTGGTGGGGATTCGGGTACTTCGTCGCCGGGCTGTGGTGGCTTGGAGCGGCCTTCCTCGTCGAGGCCGACCAATTCGCGTGGGCGTTGCCTTTCGGGGTCCTCGGCCTTCCCGCGCTCCTTGCCTTCTTCCCTGCCCTCGGCTTTGCGATCGCGCGTGCGCTCTGGACGCCGGGTGCCGGCCGACTCTTCGCCTTCGCCTTCGGCCTGTCCTTGAGCGAGTGGCTTCGCGGCATGCTCTTCACGGGTTTTCCCTGGAACACCCTCGGCATGGCCCTGGGGCAGAATCTCTGGCTCATGCAGGGCGCCGCGGTGGTGGGGCTCTACGGGCTGACGCTGGCGACGGTTCTCATCTGCTCTGCACCGGCCACGCTCGGCACCGGCAAGAGCCTCGGCGCGCGGATCGGGCCCGCGGCCGCCGCCGTCGTCATGCTCGCGACCCTGGCGGTGCTCGGAGCATTGCGCCTGCCCAGCGGGCCGACGCCGCTCGTCGACGGCGTGCGGCTGCGCATCATGCAGCCGAACTTGCCCCAGGATGCCAAGTTTCGCCCCGAGAACCGGGACGAGATCATGCGGCGCTACCTTTCTCTCAGCGACCGCGCCACCTCCCCTCAATCGAGCGGCATTGCCGACGTCACCCACCTGGTCTGGCCCGAATCCGCTTTTCCCTTCCTCTTGCACCGCGACGCAGGGGCCCTGGCCCAGATTGCCGCCCTTCTTCCTCCTGGCGCGCTGCTCATCACCGGGGCGGCGCGCGCCGAAGAGCCTCTTCCGGGAGAAGAACGCCTGCGCTTCTTCAATTCCATTCAGGCCCTCGCCGACGACGGCACCATCGTCGCCACCTATGACAAGGCGCATCTGGTCCCCTTCGGCGAGTATCTGCCGGGTTTCCTCGACCATGCGCTGCGCGGCTTGGGCCTGCGCGAGTTCGTCCATGTGCCCGGCGGGTTTACGCCTGCCCGCAGCCGTCGCCCCCTTGAGGTGCCCGGCCTGCCTGTCGTGGCTGCAACCGTCTGCTATGAGGCCATCTTTCCAGGCGCCATCCTCCCCGACGGAGCCGAACGGCCGGGGCTCGTGCTCAACGTGACCAATGACGCATGGTTCGGCATCACCCCCGGGCCCCATCAGCATTTCGCCCAGGCGCGGCTGCGGGCGGTGGAGGAGGGCCTGCCCCTCGTCCGGGCCGCCAACAACGGCATTTCCGCCGTGGTCGACCCCTATGGCCGGATCGTCGCGTCCCTGCCGCTCGGGGCAGAGGGCGTCCTCGACGCGCGGCTTCCTCAACCTATCTCCGCCACAATTTTCAGCCAGCTAGGCCATATTCTTTTCGGCGCCTTGCTTCTAATGTGCGCCGCCGCGACACTGGCTGCTCGCCAGTTGCGGCGGCCTCTTTGACCTAAGACCCGCGTCAGAAGCTTTGCTGCCCATCCATGGGGCAGAAGGGGTTTGTGATGGCAACGAAATCGCCCAATCCGGTGGACCGCCACGTCGGCAGCCGGGTTCGGATGCGGCGCATGCTGATCGGCATGAGCCAGGAGAAGCTTGGCGAGGCGCTCGGGATCACGTTTCAGCAAATCCAGAAATACGAGAAAGGTACCAATCGGATCGGGGCAAGCCGGCTGCACCAGCTTGCCCAGGTGCTCGGCGTTCCCGTTGATTTCTTCTACGAAGGCGCCCCGCTCGCGCAGAGCGCGCCCGGTTTCGCCGAGGAGCCGGCTTCCACTTACGTGGCCGATTTCCTCACCACGGCCGAGGGGTTGGAGCTCATGAAAGCCTTCGTCCGCGTGAAGGATGCGCGAATTCGTCGCCGGCTGGTCGAGTTGGTGCGCACTCTCGCCGGCGAGAGCGAGGACGAATCAGGCGCTTAGGCCGGACCATCACCTCATGCCCGGGCCGGGCCAAGGGTTCGATAAGACGAACGATTTCGCTGTGTCGCCGGCTCCGTCTTGACCCCTTCCGAGGGCGATGGCACAAGCCCGCGTCCGGCAAGCGCCGGTTCGACCCAAGGGCAAGTGACTGACAGAAGGGGCATCGCCGTGGCGCGGTCCGACTATCTCTTCACCAGCGAATCGGTGTCCGAGGGGCATCCGGACAAGGTCTGCGACCGCATCTCCGACGAGGTCGTCGACCTCTTCTTCCGCGAGGCGGCGACGCAGGGTTTCGATCCCTGGCGCGTGCGCGTCGCCTGCGAGACGCTCGCCACCACCAACCGCGTCGTCATTGCCGGCGAGTACCGAGGCCCGGCGACCGTGACCCGGGATCTCGTCGCCCATGTCGCCCGGATGGCGATCAAGGACATCGGTTACGAGCAGGAAGGCTTCCACTGGGATCATGCCGCCATCGATGTGCTGCTCCACGCCCAGTCGGCCGACATCGCGCAGGGCGTCGACGCCGGCGAGAGCAAGGACGAGGGCGCGGGCGACCAGGGCATCATGTTCGGCCACGCCTGCAACGAGACGCCGGAGCTGATGCCGGCGCCGATCCTCTACGCCCATCGGATCCTGGAGAACCTGTCCAAGGCGCGCAAGACCAAGGCCAATGGCGGCGCCAAGCTCGGCCCTGACGCCAAAAGCCAGGTGACGGTGCGCTACGCCGACGGCAAACCCGTCGGCGTCACCCAGATCGTGCTGTCGACGCAGCATCTTGACGCAAGCCTCGACTCGGCGGCCGTGCGCGCCATCGTCGAGCCCTACATTCGCCAGTCGCTGCCCGAGGGCTGGATTTCCAAGGACACGGTCTGGCACGTGAACCCGACCGGCAAGTTCGTGATCGGCGGCCCCGATGGCGATTGCGGCCTCACCGGCCGCAAGATCATCGTCGACACCTATGGCGGCGCGGCGCCCCATGGCGGCGGCGCCTTCTCCGGCAAGGATCCGACCAAGGTCGACCGCTCGGCCGCCTATGCGGCGCGCTACCTCGCAAAGAACGTGGTGGCCGCGGGCCTCGCCTCGCGCTGCACGATCCAGCTCTCCTATGCCATCGGCGTCGCCAAGCCCCTGTCCATCTACGCCAACACCTACGGCACCGGCCAGGTGGACGAAGGCAAGCTCGAGAAGACGCTGATGGAGGTCATGGACCTCTCCCCCCGGGGCATCCGGAGCCATCTCGGCCTCAACAAGCCGATCTACGCCCGGACGGCCGCTTACGGGCACTTCGGACGCGAGCCACAGAACGACGGCGGATTCTCCTGGGAGCGGACCGACCTCGTGCCGCAGCTCACGTCGGCGCTGGCCTGAGGCCCGCGGGCCTCATCCCAGCCGGCGGCATGGTGGCAGAGTCCGAGCCGGAGCGCGGCGCCTTCTACGGGCGTCGCAAGGGCAAGCGGCTGCGCCCTGGCCAGGAACATCTGATCGCGAGCCTGCTGCCGCGGCTGCGCGTCCCCGACGACGGGCCGGTCGCGCCGCACGCTCTCTTCGGCCCGCCGCCGGCCCGCCTCGTTCTTGAGATCGGTTTCGGCGGCGGCGAGCATCTGGCCGCCGCGGCGCGTGCTCAGCCCGAGTCCGGTTTCATCGGCTGCGAGGCCTTCGTCAACGGTCTCGCCAAGCTCCTCGCCGTGATCGACCGTGAGCGTCTCGGCAACATCCGCCTATGGGACCAGGACGCCACGGCACTCCTGCCGCGCCTGCCGGACGCCTCCCTCGACCTCATCTATCTGCTCTATCCGGACCCCTGGCCGAAGCGCCGCCAGCGCAAGCGCCGCTTCGTCTCGGACACGACCGTCGCGGAGTTCGCGCGCCTCTTGCGCCCGGGTGGCGAAGTCCGCTTCGCCACTGATATCGACGATTATGCGGGCTGGACGCTCGCGCGCTTCATGCGCTCGCCCGCGTTCATCTGGACCGCCGAAGCCCCCGGCGATTGGCGCAGGCCCTGGCCGGGCTGGCCTGGAACGCGTTATGAGGCCAAGGCACGACGCGAGGGGCGCACCCCGAGCTATTTGACCTTCCGGCGCGTCGAGCGGTGAAGCCGGAAAACTCCGGGCGGAAGCATCATCGGCGGCTCGGTCAGCGGCCTCCCGCCAGAACCTTGGGGCGCAGCATCGGCTCCGCCTCGGGCGGCTCGCGGCTCGCAAGGATCTGCATCACCCGTCGCGCGGTCGCCGCAGACATCTGATGGAAGGTCTCCGCCGCGCGTCGCAGGCGTGGGGCGGTGGCGTTCGGGCCATCGCGCAGGCTGATCAGTGACCGCACCGTCGCCCAGCCCCATTCCTGAGCTTTTCCAGCGACCAGCAAGAGGTCGGTATCCGACGCATTGAACAGGCGTTCGGCCCGCGCGAGGTCGAGCCCGCATGCCAGGGCAAGGGCGCAGACGGTCGCCTCGCGCTCGCCGCGTTCGGCAAAGCCCGCAACGTCCGCTTCGGTGATTCGCCGCCCTTTGATGGCGGCCCTGACGGCGGCGAGGGCAGCGGTGTAGTCGCAACCGCTCGGGGTCGTGGTGGCGGTGATCGGATCGGCTTGCGGCAGGTCCGGACGAGGGGTCGGCGGAGACACCCGGCGGGGCGCCTCCGCCAGGCGACGGCGCGCCGCCTCCTTGGCGAAGTCCACGAGCTGCCGCGCCACGGCGCTCGGCAAGTCGCGCCGTCGCCCGAGGATGCCCTGCAGTTGGGGAACCGTGCGCGAACGCTCGATCAGGGCGGCAAGACTTGCCTCCGACAGGCGCGCGCCCGGATGTCCGGCGACGGCCTGCATCACCTCAAGCTCGCCGGCGGCGATCAGGGTTTCGGCCACTGGCGCCGCGAGAACCGCGCGGCCGCAGATGGCGAGCCGGTGTTGCACCGTCTTCTCGGTGGCGACGGCAGCGAGGTCCTCGTCGGTAAGGAGGGGCGAGCGCTGGAGCACCGGCCGGGCGACCGCGATTTCGTCGAAGGCCAGGGCGCGCAGGAGACCGCGGGGCGCGATCACCGCATCGGCCAGGCGCTCCGCGAGATCGGCGCGGGCGGCCTCCTCGGCTCCGGCGGCGAGCGGACACATAAGGGCGTCGAACAGGCCGATCTGCTCCGGCTTCAAGCGCGAGGCGACATCGCCGAAGAGCTCGGCAAGCAGCTTGAGGGAACGCGCGCGCCGCTCAGGCGTGCTGGCCTGCAGGGCAGCCTCCAGGTCTGGAAGCACGAGGGACACGGCGGACCTCCCCTTCACGCTCAAGGCCAGACTCATGTGAGATTTCGCCCCATGGACCTGGGGGGACGCGGGACGGCACCTTAGGGCCAAGAGGTAAGCGAAGTGTTGCCGCCGCGCGGGGGGCGCCTTGCGCTTTCGATGACGACTTGCTACATGGCGGGCGTCAGCTCTGGTTGCGGCCCCTGGCCGCGGTTCGGGAGCGGGCCCCGCGGGGTCCGCTCTTTTTGTTTCGCGAGCCGCGCCGCGCGCAAGCTGCCGCGCCGAGCTTGAGGAACGGCATGACCATCGAGCAAGAAGAGCGCTTCGTCACCGAAACCGGCGTCGCCGCCCGGGTGGCGGCGATCGTAGCCCCCGTGCTCACGCAGCTCGGCTTTCGCCTGGTGCGCGTCAAGGTGTCAGGAGCCGACGGCGGCACCGTCCAGATCATGGCCGAGCGGCCGGACGGGACGATGTCGATCGACGATTGCGAAGCGGTGAGTCGCGCCCTCTCCCCGGTGCTCGATGTCGAGGATCCGATCAGCCACCCCTATCGGCTCGAAATCTCCTCCCCGGGGATCGATCGGCCGCTGGTACGCCGCAGCGATTTCGAGCGCTGGGCGGGACATGAGGCGAAGCTCGAAATGAGCGTGCCGGTCGACGGCCGCAAACGCTTCCGCGGCATCATTCGGGACATCGCCGACGATCGCGTGGCGCTCGAACTCGAGGACGTCCGGGAGGGCCAGGACCGGATCGTGCACCTTTCCCTTGACGATATTGCCGAGGCGCGCCTGGTGCTGACCGACGCCCTCATCCGGGAAGCGCTCCGCCGCGACTCCGCGCTCGGGCCGGGAGAACTTGTCGCCCCCACGGGAGGAGCCGATTCGCACGCGCCGCCGCCGCGGCGCGCGGGCCGCGCTCATCCGAAGCCCCACGACAACGCGCCGAAAGGCAAGCCGAAGGAGAATTCCTGGGCGCCGCGCCTGAAGCACAAGACCATTTCCGAGGAGGATTGACCTATGGCCGTCGTCAGCGCCAACCGGCTTGAACTTCTGCAGATCGCCGATGCGGTGGCCCGCGAGAAGTCGATCGACAGGCAGATCGTGATTGCGGCGATGGAGGACGCCATCGCCAAGGCTGCCCGGTCCCGCTATGGGGCGGAGACCGACGTCCATGCGGAGATCAACCCCAAGACGGGCGAGCTGCGCCTCGCGCGCCACCTTCTGGTGGTCGAGGACAACGCCGTCGAGAATGACGCCCGCGAGATCCCGCTCTCGGAGGCCCGCCGCCGCAACCCGGCCGCACAGGTCGGCGACGCCATTGCCGAGACCCTCCCGCCTTTCGATTTCGGCCGCATTGCCGCTCAGTCCGCGAAGCAGGTCATCGTGCAGAAGGTGCGCGAGGCGGAGCGCGACCGGCAGTACGAGGAGTACAAGGACCGCATCGGCGAGATCGTCAACGGCGTGGTCAAGCGCGTCGAGTACGGCAACGTGATCGTGGATCTTGGCCGGGGGGAGGGCATCGTGCGTCGCGACGAGCTCATTCCGCGCGAGACCTTCCGGCCCGGGGACCGCATCCGCTCCTACCTTTTCGACGTGCGCCGCGAGGCGCGCGGGCCGCAGATCTTCCTCTCCCGCACCCATCCCCAGTTCATGGCCAAGCTGTTCGCCCAGGAGGTGCCGGAGATCTATGACGGCATCGTCGAGATCAAGGCGGTGGCGCGCGACCCCGGCTCGCGCGCCAAGATCGCCGTCGTGTCCCGCGATTCATCCATCGACCCGGTCGGCGCTTGCGTCGGCATGCGGGGCTCGCGCGTGCAGGCGGTGGTTCAGGAGCTGCAGGGTGAGAAGATCGACATCATCCCCTGGTCGGCCGACACGGCGACCTTCGTCGTCAACGCCCTCCAGCCGGCCGAGGTCTCCAAGGTGGTGCTCGACGAGGAAGCCGACCGCATCGAGGTCGTCGTGCCGGACGACCAGCTCTCCCTCGCCATCGGCCGGCGCGGGCAGAACGTGCGGCTTGCCTCCCAACTCACCGGCTGGGACATCGATATCCTGACGGAGGCCGAAGAATCGGAGCGCCGGCAGAAGGAATTCAACGAGCGCACCCAGCTCTTCATGCAGGCCCTCGATGTGGACGAGGTGGTGGGACAGCTTCTGGCCTCGGAAGGTTTCCGCAACATCGAGGAAGTTGCCTATGTGGATCTGAACGAGATCGCTTCCATTCAGGGGTTCGACGAAGACACGGCGGCTGAGCTCCAGCGGCGCGCTCAGGACCATCTTGCCAGGGTCGAGGCTGAGCACGATGCGCGCCGTCGCGAGCTCGGCGTTGCCGACGAGCTGAAGGAGATCGACGGACTGACCACGCCCATGCTGGTGGCGCTTGGGGAGCACGGCGTGAAGACGCTTGAAGACCTCGCCGATTGCGCCACCGATGACCTGGTGGGCTGGAGCGAGGGCCGCGGGCCGGAGGCCGTGCGCCACAAGGGGTTCCTGGATGGTTTCGGCGTCTCGCGCGCGGACGCCGAGGCGATGATCATGGCGGCGCGGGTGAAGCTCGGCTGGATCGAAGCGCCCTCCGAAACGGAGGCGACGCCATCCGAAGCCGAGACCGAGGCGCATCCGACCTGACGGCCTGCCGTTACGAAAGGGAGAGGGCCTACCTTAAGGCTTCGACCCGACAGAGGTGAGGGGAGCGCCCTCGCGCATAGGGCTCTCCCCCGGTCCGGCCGCTCCGCGGCCACCTTTTCCTGAAGGGGAGAAGGAGAATGGAGCCCCATGCCTCGGCGCGAACCCGAACGAACCTGCATCGTGACTCGCAAGACCGGATCGCCTCACGGGCTGATCCGCTTTGTGGTCTCACCTGCCGGCGAGGTCGTGGCCGATCTTTACGGGAAGCTGCCCGGCAGGGGGGCGTGGGTGACGGCCCGTTCCGACCTGGTGCGGGAGGCGGTGCGGCGGCGATGCTTCGCACGAGCCTTCAAGGCGGATGTCAACGCCTCGCCCACCCTCGCCGAGGAGATCGAGGCGGCGCTGCGGCGGGATCTGCGCCAGGCGCTGTCGCTGGCCAACAAGGCGGGTGCCGTGACGACCGGTTTCGCCAAGGTGGAGGCGGCCATCAACGAGGGCAGGATCGCAGCCCTCGTGCACGCGGCGGAAGCCGCGATGGAAGGGCGACGGAAGCTCGCAGGGGCGTTGCGCAAACGCCTCGGCGAGGCAATATCCATCGTTCCCATCATTGATGACCTCGCCGGTGAGGATTTGGATTTGGCATTGGGACGGCCAAATGTGATACATGCTGCCGTCGCCCCCGGCCCCGGCGGCGAAGGATTCATTACGCGTTGGCGCCGTCTTCGCCGATATCTCGGAGAGGACGCCGACGCGGCTGCGCCATTGCTGGGGGCGGCTGCGCCCCTCGCAGGAGGCGCGCCGCCTCCAACCGACGCAGACCAAGGCATGACGAAGGCGCAGGACTCTGAGCGGAATGAGTGACACGAAAACAGGCGACAAGGCGGCCGGCGACAAGACGCTGCATGTGTCGCCCAAGACGCTGACCTTGAAGCGGCCGGTGGAGCAGAACACGGTGCGCCAAAGCTTCTCGCATGGCCGCACGAAGGCGGTCGTGGTCGAGACGGTGAAACGTCGGGCCGCTCCGACCGGCCCTGCCGTGAAGGAAACGCCTCCGAAGCCGGCCCCCGCGGCGCCGGCCGCCCGCAACGCCGGCCCTGCGCCGGCCGCTCCGGCGCGTCCCGCGGCGGAGGCGGCAAAGCCGGCCGCACGCCAGCCCAATCTCGTCCTGCGCACCTTGAGCGAGCAGGAGCAGAGCGCCCGCGCCGCGGCGCTGGCCGAGGCGCGCCAGCGCGAGGAGGAGGAGCGCCGCCGCGCCGAGGAGGAAGCGAAGCGCCGGGCCGAGCGCGAGGCGCGGGAGGCTCAGGAACGGGCTGCCGCCGAGGCGCGCAAGCGCGAGGAGGAGGAGCGGCGCCAGAAGGACGAGGAGCGCAAGCGCCGGGCCGAGGAAGAGGCGCGGCGCCGCCTCGGCGAGGAGGCGGCTCCACCGCGTCCCCCGGCGGGTCAGCGCTTGGCGCCCGGCGATGTGCGCCGCCCCCGCAGCCTCGATCATATGGGCCGTCCGTCTCAGCCGGCGCCCTCTCAAGCGGCGGCAACGACGACCGCCGCCACGCCGGCCGCACGCACGCCTCTGGCGGCGCGCGGCCCTGCCGCGCGAGCCGTGGACGAGGACGAGGGCGACACCAAGCGGGTGATCCGTCGCCCCGGGATGCCTCTCAAGGTCATCGCTCCAAAGACGCCGAAGGTGGGCGCAGGCGAGGATCGCCGCCGCGGCCGCCTGACGGTCACGACCGCGACAGCGGAGGAGGAGGAGCGCACCCGCTCGATCGCTTCTTTCCGCCGGCGCGTGCAGCGTCTCACCGGTCATCGCCAGGTCGAGCAGAAGGAGAAGCTCAGCCGCGAAGTGGTCATTCCCGAAACGATCACCATTCAGGAACTCGCCAACCGCATGTCGGAGCGCGCGGTGGACGTCATCCGCCTGCTCATGAAGCAGGGGCAGATGCACAAGATCACCGACGTGATTGATGCCGACACGGCCCAGCTCATCGCCGAGGAGATGGGCCACACGGTGAAACGGGTCGCCGAATCCGACGTGGAGGAGGGGTTGTTCGATGCCCCCGACCCGGAGGAGACGCTCGAGCCGCGGCCTCCCGTGGTGACCATCATGGGCCATGTGGACCACGGCAAGACGTCGCTTCTGGACGCCATCCGCAAGACCAATGTGGTCGCGGGCGAGGCCGGCGGCATCACGCAACATATCGGCGCCTACCAGGTGACGGCGCCGAAGGGCGGCAAGATCACCTTCATCGACACGCCCGGCCACGCGGCCTTCACGGCCATGCGCGCCCGTGGCGCCAAGGTGACCGATATCGTGGTGTTGGTGGTGGCGGCCGATGACGGGGTCATGCCGCAGACCGTGGAGGCGATCTCGCACGCCAAGGCCGCGGGTGTGCCGATCATCGTCGCCATCAACAAGATCGACAAGCCGGACGCCAATCCGCAGCGGGTCCGCACGGAGCTCCTGCAGCACGAGATCGTGGTCGAGTCCATGGGTGGCGACACCCTCGAATTCGAGGTTTCGGCGCTCAAGGGGACGGGTCTCGATGACTTGCTCGAGGGTCTCGCCCTCCAGGCCGAGATCCTGGACCTGAGGGCGAACCCGAACCGTCCCGCCGAAGGCACCGTGATCGAGGCCAAGCTCGATCGGGGACGTGGTCCGGTGGCGACCGTGCTCGTGCAGCGCGGCACGCTCAAGACCGGCGACATCGTGGTCGCCGGCGCCGAGTGGGGTCGGGTGCGCGCGCTCGTCAACGATCAGGGGATGACGATTAGGGAAGCCGGACCGTCGGTCCCGGTCGAGGTCCTCGGTTTCAATGGCACGCCGGAGGCGGGGGACCGCGTCGCGGTGGTCGAAAGCGAGGCTCGGGCGCGCGAGGTCACCGAGTACCGCGCCCGCCGCAAGCGCGAGCAGCTTGCGGCACGCGGCGCGGCAGGCGGCCGGTCGCTCATCGACATGATGCGCGACTTGAAGGAAGGCGCCGGACGCAAGGAGTTCCCGGTGGTGGTGCGGGCCGACGTGCAGGGCTCGGCGGAAGCCATCGTGGGCGCCCTGGAGAAGCTCGGCACCGAGGAGGTGTCGGCCCGTGTCCTCCAGGCCGGCGTTGGCGCCATCTCCGAGTCCGACGTGCGGCTGGCGGAAGCCTCGGGCGGGGTCATCCTCGGCTTCAATGTGCGCGCCCACAAGGAGGCGCGCGAGGCGGCCGAGCGCGCCGGGGTCGAAATCCGCTACTACAACATCATCTACGACCTCGTGGATGACGTGAAGGCGGCCATGTCGGGCATGCTCGCGCCGACGCTCCGCGAAGAGCGGCTTGGCGAGGCGCAGGTTCTCGAAGTCTTCAACGTCTCGAAGGTCGGCAAGGTGGCCGGCTGCCGCGTCCTCGACGGCCGCGTTGAGCGTGGCGCCAGCGTGCGCCTCATTCGCGACAACGTCGTCATCCACGAGGGCAAGCTCTCGCAGCTCAAGCGCTTCAAGGATGACGTCCGCGAGGTGACGGCCGGCCAGGAATGCGGCATGGCCTTTGAGAACTACCAGGACATGCGCGTCGGCGACGTCATCGAATGTTATCGCGTCGAGGAGGTGCGGCGGACCCTGTAGGCCGCCGTGCCCCCTCCCTTGAAGGGGAGGGCGACGTCGCAGAAGCGGCAGCGGGTGGGATGAGCCCCCTCCCGTGTTGAACACCACCCGACCGGGAGCCCCCGTCCAAGCCGGGGCTTGCCCGGCGCCGGTGTCACTTCACCTGGGACGGCGATCGCCGTCCGACCCTCCCCACAGGGGAGGTTTGGAACTCGGCGCCATGCCCAAACGGTTCGAACCCTCCTCCGGCCCCTCGCAGCGCCAGCAGCGCGTGGCCGAGCTCGTGCGCCACGCGCTGGCGGAGGTCCTGCAACGGGGCGATCTTCAGGATCCGGTGCTGGCGAGCCATGTCGTCACCATCCCCGAGGTCCGCATGTCGCCGGACCTGCGCCTTGCCACCGCCTATGTCATGCCGCTCGGTGGCAAGGACGAGGGCGAGGTGCTGCAGGCCCTCGAGCGCAACAAGAAGCACCTGCGCCAGGAGGTGGCGCAGAGGGTCAACCTGAAGTTCGCCCCGGACCTGCGCTTCCGCCGCGACGAGACCTTCGACGAGGCGCAGCGGATCGATGCGCTGCTCCGAAGCGAGAGAGTGCGCCGCGACGTGGAGAGGCGACCCGAGGACGAGGACTGATCCTCTGCGCGAATCCCTCCATTCATCGACAGAGAAGATGCAAGGCTGATCATGGACGAACCTTCCGACCGCCCTCCGCCGCGCGGCGACCGCGGATCCGGCCCGCCCCGTGAACCGCGCCCCAAGAAACGGGAGGTGAATGGCTGGCTTGTGCTCGACAAGGGTGTCGGCATGACCTCGACCCACGCCGTCGCCGTCGCGAAGCGGACACTCAACGCGAAGAAGGCCGGGCACGCCGGCACCCTCGATCCGCTCGCCTCCGGGGTGCTTCCGATCGCCTTCGGAGAGGCGACCAAAACCGTCCCGTTCGTGATGGACGGCCGCAAGGCCTATGTCTTTACGGTCGCCTGGGGCGTGGAGACCGACACCGACGATGCCGAGGGGCGCCCGGTTCAGGCAACCCATCGCTACCCCACCTCCGCGCAGGTCGAGGCTCTCCTGCCCTCCTTCACGGGCGAAATCGAACAAGTCCCGCCCCGCTTCTCAGCCATCAAGATCCAGGGCGAACGCGCCTATGACCTGGCGCGGGAGGGGGAGGCGGTGGAGCTCAAGCCCCGTGTGGTCGAGATCGCTCGACTGACGCTCGTGAGGCATGACGGCGACCGTAGCGTCCTCGAAGCCGAATGCGGTAAGGGGACCTATGTGCGGGCGCTTGCCCGGGACCTCGGCCGCGCGCTCGGCTGCCTCGGCCATGTTTCGGCCCTCAGGCGGACCCGCGTCGGCCCGTTCACAGAGGAACACGCGATCACTGTTGCGGAGCTCCAGGACGCCGCCCAGGCAGGGGAGGCGAGCTCGGCGCTTCAGCCTGTCGACATTGCTCTCAGCGAGCTCCCGGCCGTCCATGTCACCCGCGACATGGCGGGCCGCCTCATGCGCGGCCAGTCGATCATCTTGCGCGGCCGCGATGCCCCGTTGAGCGGCAAGGCGTATGCCACCTGCGGCGGCGTGCTGGTTGCCGTGGGCGACGTGGAGAAGGGCGAGCTCGTCCCCCACCGCGTGTTCCATCTCGGGGGAATCTAAAGGCTCGCGGGAGTTTCCAGGAGCGCCGCTGGGCTCATGACCCCCAGGCTCTAATGCCTCGCGGCAGTCTGGGACCGCTCGACGCGATCCCAGCTCCGCTCCGCGTTTTGGTTGCCTGCCTTAACCTCGCGGCGCGGGTGCGAGGCAGATAAGGGGTCAGGACGCCCAACCGCCGTTCTGCGCCGTGAGCCGCCTCACCGGTTCGCTTGCTCGCCGCGCGCCTCGTGTTCGAGGTACATGCGCGTGATCTTCTCCACGTTGCTCGCCACCCACTGGGCCATGCGTTCCTCCTCCTCCAGGCTCTTGCGGAGCGAGGGAACGAATTGGCTGTGGCCCGCCGCCTCGGCCATGACGATCAGTGAGCGATAGGAGGCGATCTCGAAATTCTCGAAGGCCTGGTTGGCAAAGGTGTTCTTCAGGATCTCGTCGGCCATCATGGCGTGCTGGATGGCCGCCACATTGCCCATGAGCTGCGTCGCCCAATCCTTGAGGAGCGAACGGTCTTCGCCGAGCTCGTGCAGGATCTGGTCGATGCGTTCCTCCTGCTGCTGGGTCTCGGCGATGTGCCTCTCCAGCATCTGCCGCACTTCAGGGTAGTTCTCGAGCCGCTCGACTTGGCGCTGCATCAGCTGCAGAGCCTGCTTCTCGAGGGCATGGGCGTTCTTGACGCCGGTGATGAAGATCGACTGGACGGTTTCGGAGCCGGCAAGGCCGGCCGTGCTCATCGTGCTTGACGCCATGACGGTGCTTCCCTTGTCAAGGTAAACCGCGGGGTCAACGGAAGAGCACTTCAGTCGTTCCACAACGCTGCCCTCAAGCCCGTCCGGCCTTAGACTAGCTGTCGAATCCAAGCACGTTGTTCAGGCGGCTGAGGGGTGGTTTTCCGCCGAGGGCTGAGTGGGGTCGGGTGGAGTTGTAGGCGGTGATCCAGGGCTGCATGGCGTGGGCTCGCTCGGCAGAGGTCTGGTAGGTTCGGGCGTAGGCCCACTCGCGGAGGCTGGTCTGGATGAAGCGTTCGGCTTTTCCGTTGGTCCTGGGCGTGTAGGGCTTGGTGCGGATATGGCGCAGGCCTGCCTCGGCCAGGCGGTTGCGGAAGGCGAAGCTTTTGTAGGCCGAGCCGTTGTCGGTCATGACGCGCTCGACGCGGACGCCGTGGGCTGCGAAGAAGGCGAGCGCCCGGGACAGGAAGGCCACGGCGTCCTCCTTGCGCTCGCTCGGCAGCACCTCGGTGTAGGCGAGGCGCGAGGCGTCATCCACGGCGACGTGCAGGTGCTCCCACCCTGTGCCGGCGACCCGATCGCGTCGGTTGCCGGTGACGCGATGGCTTGGCCTGGCGATGCGTCCAAGCTTCTTGGTGTCGAGATGGATGAGTTCGCCGGGCCGCTCCCGCTCGTAACGCACAACCGGGGGCTTGGGCTCAATGGCCGCGCGGCGCCCGAGCCCGAGGCGGCGCAGCACGGCGCCGACCGTGGAGCGCGGCTGGCCGAGCTGGCGGGCGATCGCCGGGCCGGAGAGGCGCTGGCGGCGCAGCCGCTCGATGGCGGCGAGGGTCTCGGGCGACAGGCGACGACGCGGCCGGGCCGGCGCCGAGCTCCTGTCGTGAAGCATCCGCTCGCCGCCGGCCCGAAAGCGCGCCAGCCATTTGTAGGCAGTTCGCTCCGAGACGCCGGCGGCGCCAGCCGCATCCCTCACGCGCCAGCCCTCCTGGCGGATGCGCGACACGAGAAGGGCTCGACCATGGACCGTCATGCGGGCATGCTGGTGAACGTTCATCCGGGTGCTCCGGTCGGGGTTGGTTGGCTTCGCAACCCCAGCCTCACACCTCAGCCCCGGATGAACAACCTTCATAGCTTCGACAACTAGCCCCCCCCCTGAGGCGTTCAGAATCCGGACGCCGAGGGTGGCGCCCGGCGCTTCCTGCGCCATGCTTTCCTTTCGCCGCATTTCGTGTATAGAGGCCGGTCGGCGGCCAAGGGCTCCGCAACCGGTTCAGGGGCGGTTTCTGCCGTGAGGAGTCCATCCTCAGGCTGGATGGCCCGGAGCGCCGCCGCTTTCGTTTCGACCGCGCTGGACGACATCCCGGCCCGGCCGTTTCGCGCGCCTTTGCCGGCAAGGCGGGCGCACCCCTCGAAGAACAGAAAGGATGACGCGATGTCGATCACGGCGGAGCGCAAGACTGCGCTCATCAAGGAGCACGCGAAAAAGGCCGGCGACACCGGTTCGCCCGAGGTCCAGGTGGCGATCCTCACCGAGCGCATCAACAACCTGACCGAGCACTTCAAGACGCATGTGAAGGACAACCACTCCCGGCGCGGTCTCCTCAAGCTCGTGTCTCAGCGCCGCTCGCTTCTCGACTATCTCAAGAAGAAGGACGAGGCGCGCTACCGCAGTCTCATCGAGAAGCTCGGTATCCGCCGCTGATACCAACGTCATGTCCGCCCGGGGCCCGGCTCCGGGCGGTCGCGTGACGGCCGGATGGTCCGGCCGTCCATCCCCGGGCGGGACGACGTGATGACCATGGCAGGATCGCAAGAGGCTTTTCCCCGGAAGGGGGCTAGGAGCCCCTCGCCGTCTTGCCCATGGCGTCGCGCCGCCGCCGTCATTGCATGAAGGCAAGAGAATGTTCGACATCCAACGCGAAGAGCTCATGTGGGGCGGGCGCAAGCTCACCCTCGAGACGGGCCGCCTGGCCCGCCAGGCCGACGGCGCCGTGCTCGCCTCCTATGGCGACACGACCGTGCTCGCCACCGTCGTCTCGGCCAAGGAGCCGAAGCCCGGAGTGGATTTCTTCCCGCTCACGGTCAATTACCAGGAGCGCTCCTACGCCGCCGGCCGCATCCCCGGCGGCTATTTCAAGCGCGAGGGGCGGCCGAGCGAGCGCGAGACCCTGGTCTCGCGCCTCATCGACCGGCCGATCCGCCCCCTCTTCGTCGAGGGCTACAAGAACGACACCCAGGTCATCGTGACCGTGCTCTCGCACGACCTCGAGAACGACCCGGATGTCGTCGCCATGGTGGCGGCCTCCGCTGCGCTCACCCTCTCCGGCGTGCCCTTCATGGGCCCGGTCGGCGCAGCGCGCGTCGGCTACATCAACGGCCAGTACCGGCTCAATCCGCCGCTCCCTGAAATGGAGAACTCGGCCCTCGACCTCATCGTCGCCGGCACCGCCGAGGCGGTGTTGATGGTGGAGTCCGAGGCCAAGGAGCTGTCGGAAGAGGTCATGCTCGGGGCCGTCATGTTCGGCCACAAGCACTTCCAGCCGGTCATCGAAGCCATCATCCGCCTCGCGGAGAAGGCGGCCAAGGAGCCGCGCGACTTCACACCCCCCGACCTCTCGGAGGTCGAGAAGGCGGTGCTGGAGATCGTCGAGGCGGACCTCCGCGAGGCTTACAAGAAGACGGTCAAGCAGGAGCGCTATGCCGCCGTCGACGCGGCCAAGGAAAAGGTGCTCCAGACTCTATGCCCGGCCGAGGGCGAGCAGCGCTTCGACCCGGAGACGGTGAAGACCGCCTTCAAGGAGATCCAGGCCAAGATCGTGCGCTGGAACATCCTCGATACGGGTCATCGCATCGACGGGCGCGACGTGAAGACCGTGCGGCCGATCCTGGCCGAGGTCGGCGTCCTGCCGCGCACCCATGGCTCGGCCCTCTTCACCCGCGGCGAGACCCAGGCCCTCGTGGTCGCGACGCTGGGCACCGGTGAGGACGAGCAGTTCGTCGACGCGCTCGAAGGCACCTACAAGGAGACCTTCCTCCTCCATTACAACTTCCCGCCCTATTCGGTGGGCGAGACGGGCCGCATGGGGTCCCCCGGCCGCCGCGAGATCGGCCATGGCAAGCTCGCCTGGCGGGCCATCCACCCCATGCTGCCGCCCGCGCACGAGTTCCCCTACACGATCCGCGTCGTGTCGGAGATCACCGAGTCGAACGGCTCCTCGTCCATGGCCACCGTGTGCGGCGCCTCCCTTGCGCTCATGGACGCCGGCGTTCCGCTGAAGCGGCCGGTGGCCGGCATCGCCATGGGCTTGATCCTCGAGGGCGACCGCTTCGCGGTGCTCTCGGACATTCTCGGCGACGAGGATCACCTCGGCGACATGGACTTCAAGGTGGCGGGCACCTCGGAGGGGGTCACGTCCCTTCAGATGGACATCAAGATCGCTGGCATCACCGAGGAGATCATGCAGGTGGCCCTGGCCCAAGCGAAGGAGGGTCGGACCTACATCCTCGAGGCGATGAACAAGGCGCTCAACGCGCCGCGCGCCGAGCTCGGCGAGTACGCGCCGCGCATCGAAACCATGAAGATCCCCACGGACAAGATCCGGGAGGTCATCGGCACCGGCGGCAAGGTCATCCGCGAGATCGTCGAGAAGACGGGCGCCAAGATCGACATCTCCGACGACGGGACGGTGAAGATCGCCTCCGCCGACGCCAAGTCGATCAAGGCCGCCTACAACTGGATCCGCTCCATCACGGCCGAGCCGGAGCCCGGGCAGATCTACGACGGCACCGTGGTCAAGACCATGGAGTTCGGCGCTTTCGTCAACTTCTTCGGTCCGCGCGACGGCCTTGTCCACATCTCGGAGCTCGCTCCGCGCCGGGTCCAGAAGGTCACCGACGTGGTCAAGGAAGGCGACAAGGTCAAGGTCAAGTTCCTTGGCACCGACGAGCGCGGCAAGGTGCGCCTGTCCATGAAGGTCGTCGACCAGGAGACCGGCGAGGACATCACGGAGAAGCTCAAGGCCGAGCGCGACGCGGAAAAGAACCGGGAGCGCCAGGCGGCAGCGGGGGAGTAGACGCCAGCCGCCACCTCTCGATGGCGCCCTGAGCCTTCGCAGCGCGGCCTCCACAGGGGCCGCGCTTTTTCGTGTGAGCCCGCATCGCTCCACACTGAGGCCGGCGGGCTCGTGCACTCCCCTTTACGGCGAAGGCGGAAAGGGCCAGAACGGGCCGTCCGGCTGATCGAACAAGGGGAGGAGACGAGATGTCGAGCGATGCAATCCAGCGCCTTGCGCCGGGACCGCGCATGAGCGGCGCGGTCGTGCACGGGAACACGGTTTATCTGGCCGGCCAGGTCGCAAAGGAGACGGCGGGCAAGAGCGTGACGGAGCAGACCAAGGAAATCCTGTCGATCATCGATGGTCTTCTGGCTGCCGCCGGCACCGACAAGTCCAAGCTCCTGTCGGCCAATATCTGGCTCACCGACATGAGCACCTTCAATGAGATGAACGCCGTGTGGGACGCCTGGGTGGTGCCCGGTCACACGCCGGCGCGGGCCACCGTCGAGGCGAAGCTCGCCGCGCCGCAGTACAAGGTCGAGATCATGGTGGTGGCGGCGCGCTGATACGAAACGAGCGCCTCAAGCGGCAAGCCGCGCCATCGCCTCCTTGAGGCACTGGATCGCCACCGGCCGGCCCGCCTTCGCCACGAGCGTGCAGCCTTTGGGCACCTCGCGCCAACCGTCCTTGCGCCCGTCGATGGGCTCCGACACGACAACAAGGCCCCTGTCCCATTCCCGAAAGTAGAGGCTCGGCGGGCGCTCGTCGCATGCCCAGCGGAAGGCGTAGAGATCTTCGCCGTTCGTGAGCGCCGCCGTGAAGCGTAAGGGCTCCGCAACGGCAGCCTCTTGCATGAGCGCGCGCACATGCTTCAGCGTTCGTGCCATGGCCTCGACAGGATTCTCCGCAAGCCCATTGGCCAGTGCGGCAAGAAAGATCGCTTCTGAATCCGTCGTCCCGAGGCGCGCGGCGTAAAGCTCGTCCGGGATCATGGCTTCCAAACGGCGCTTGAGCCTGGCGTACCCACCCACTTGGCCGTTGTGCATGAAAAGGTGCCGCCCATGGGCGAAGGGATGGCAGTTGGCGCGGGTGGTCGAGGTGCCGGTCGAGGCCCGCACATGGGCAAAGAACAGACGCGACCGCACCTGGTCGCAGAGGCTGCGCAAGTTCTCGTCCGACCAGGCCGGCCGGATCTCGCGATAGAGGCCCGGTTCCGCGCGCTCCCCATACCAGCCAATGCCGAATCCATCGCCATTGGTGCCGGTCTTGGCCTCTTCGGCGTGAAGGGATTGGTGCACGAGCGAGTGGGCCGGCGCGCAGACGAGCTCGGCGAGGAACACCGGCTCACCCCGATAGGCAAGAAAGCGGCACATTGGCGTTGCCGGGCGACAAGATCGAGGAGCACTACCGTTTGCTCGTCATGGTGAACGAAGACTTAACGCAACTCAGGAATCACCGCCGAAATCCAGAGTGTCGCAACCCTTCGGGGCCTCGGTCACTTACGTCATGGTGGAGGATCGGCATGCACGATGGCCTGGCGACCCGTTCGCGCTCTGCGCTCCGCGCCTTCCTCGGCAGCGAGGCCGCGGGCGGCGTGGTGCTCATGGTCGCAGCCGCCCTGGCTCTCGTCGTCGCGAACTCGCCGCTGGCGGTCGGCTACTTCGGCGTGCTCGAGACCGACGTCCTCGGCCTGAGCATCCTGCACTGGATCAACGACGCCCTGATGGCGGTGTTCTTTCTTCTTGTCGGGCTTGAGATCAAGCGCGAGATGCTGGACGGGCAGCTCTCGACCTGGTCCCGGCGCGCGCTTCCCGGCATCGCGGCGCTCGGCGGCATGATCGTTCCGGCCCTCATCTACATCGCGCTCAATGCCGGAACGCCGGAAACGCTGCGCGGCTGGGCCATCCCCGCCGCCACCGACATTGCCTTCGCGCTCGGCGTGCTCTCGCTGCTCGGTCCGCGTGTGCCGGTCTCCCTCAAGCTCTTCCTGACGACGCTCGCGATCCTCGACGACCTTGGCGCGGTGATGATCATCGCGGCCTTCTACACGGCCAATCTCTCGCTCGGCATGCTCGCCGCCGCGGCGGCGGCGTTAGCGGTTCTCTTCAGCCTGAACCGGGCAGGTGTCGAGCGCATTCCGCCGTATCTGGTCCTTGGCGCCGTCTTATGGTGGTTCGTTCTCAAGTCCGGCGTGCATGCAACCATCGCCGGTGTGGCGCTCGCCATGGCCATTCCGTTGCGCAAGTCGCCAGGCCGTCCGGAGCCGCTCGCATCTCCGCTGCACCGCCTCGAGCACGCGCTCCAGCCCTGGGTCGCTTTCTGCATCGTGCCGATCTTCGGCTTCGCCAATGCGGGCGTGTCGTTTGCGGGCTTGAGTCTGGAGGCGCTGCTCGCTCCGGTGCCGCTCGGCGTTGCGCTCGGGCTATTTCTCGGCAAGCAGTGGGGCGTGTTCCTGTTCGCCTGGGCGGCAATCCGTGCGCAGCGGGCGGATCTCCCAGCGAATGCCAGCTGGATCCAGCTCTACGGCACCTCGGTCCTCTGCGGCATCGGCTTCACCATGAGCCTTTTCATCGGACTCCTCGCCTTCCCCTCATCGTCCGAGCTGATGGACGCCACCAAGATCGGCGTGCTTGTCGGCTCGCTCGCCTCTGCGGTTGTCGGCGCGATGATCCTACGCTTCTCCCGTTCCGAGCGCAGGCCCAGGTCCGCACCGACCGCCTGCGCCTGATCGTGCCGCGTTGCCGCCGGGAGGGCTTTTCGCTTAAATCGCCGCCTTCCCGCCTCGGCCGGGCCGAGGACCCACCCAGACTGGAGACTGGCCTTGCCGCATCGCGCGCTCACGACCGCGGTCGCCGCGCTCGTTCTGTTCCCGGACGTCGCCTTCGCCGCCGAGCTCGACGGCAGCCGCCTGAATCTCCTGTGGTCGCTGCCCTTCGTCGGCATCCTTCTCTCGATCGCGCTCTTCCCGCTTCTGGCGCCTCATGTCTGGGAGCATCACCAGGGCAAGATCTCTGCGTTCTGGGCGGCCGTCACCATCATCCCGCTCGCCATCGTCGAGGGCTTGCCGGTCGCCACCGAGGCGGTGCTGCATGTGGCGCTCCTCGACTATGTCCCCTTCATCCTGCTGCTCTTTGCCCTGTTCACGATTGCCGGAGGCATCCGCATCAAGGGCAATCTGCACGGCAGCCCGGTGACGAACGCCGCGCTGATGCTCATCGGCACGGTGCTTGCGAGCCTCATCGGCACCACCGGCGCCTCGATGGTGATGATCCGGCCGGTCCTGCGCGCCAACGACAACCGGCGCTACAACGTGCATGTGGTCGTGTTCTTCATCTTCCTCGTTTCCAACATCGGGGGATCGCTGACGCCGCTGGGCGACCCGCCCCTGTTCCTCGGCTTCCTGCGCGGCGTCGACTTCTTCTGGACCACCACGCATCTCTTGCCTGAGACGCTGTTCGTCGGCGGCATCGTGCTTGGCCTCTTCGTGGTGATCGACACGATCCTCTACCGCCGCGAATCGGAATATTTCCGGCCCCTGCCCGACCCAACGCCGGACTCACGGTTGCGGGTTTCGGGCGCGGTGAACTTCGCGCTGATCGGTGCGGTCATCGGGGCGATCCTTCTCAGCGCTTGGTGGAAGCCGGGCCTTGCCTTCGACGTCGCCGGCACGCCGGTCCAGCTTCAGAATGTCGTGCGCGACATCATCTTCGTCGCCGCCGCCTTCGCCTCGCTCGCCCTCACCCCGCCGCAGGACCGGGAGGCGAACGGCTTCTCCTGGGGACCGATCCAAGAGGTGGCCAAGCTCTTCGCCGGCATCTTCATCGCCATGGTGCCGGTGCTTGCCATGCTCAGGGCTGGCGCCGCCGGTCCCTTCGCGGAGCTCGTCGCCCTCGTCAGCAATCCCGACGGCAGCCCCAACAACGCCGCCTATTTCTGGCTGACGGGCGGGCTGTCCTCCTTCCTCGACAACGCACCGACCTATCTCGTGTTCTTCGAACTTGCCGGCGGCGACCCCCGCCACCTCATGACGGCGGGCGCGTTGACGCTGACCGCCATCTCCGCCGGCGCCGTGTTCATGGGCGCCAACTCCTATATCGGGAACGCGCCGAACTTCATGGTGTACGCCATCGCCAAGGACGCGGGCGTCAAGATGCCGAGCTTCTTCGGCTACATGTTGTGGTCCGGGGCGGTCCTCATCCCAACCTTCGCGCTGGCGACCTTCGTGTTCTTCACGTGAGGCGCCATCGACGCCCTCTCTGCTGCGCGACGGCCGGGAGGACGTGTCAGATGAGAAGCCGTCCCACCACATCCTCGGCGATCGAGAGGCAGCAGGTGAGGCCCGGCGACTCGATCCCGAAGAGATGCACGAGACCGGGCAAGCCGTGCTCCGCGGGACCGTCGATCAGGAAATCGGCTGGCGGCTCGCCGGGACCGGTGAGCTTGGGGCGGATGCCCGCATAGTCCGGCACGAGCGCGCCGTCGGGCAGGCCGGGCCAGTAGCGGCGGATCGAGGAGTAGAAGAGTTCGGCCCGCTTCGGATCGACATCGTAGGATTCCCGGTCGATCCACTCCACATCGGGGCCGAAGCGCATGCGGCCTGCAAGGTCGAGGGTCACATGGGTCCCGAGCCCGCCCTCCACGGGCGCCGGGTAAATAAGGCGCCCGAACGCCGGCCTGCCAAGGCAGCCGAAATAGTTGCCCTTGGCGAGCACGAGCTTCGGCACCCGCTCCGAGGGATAGCCGTCCGTCCCTCGGGCGATGGCTTGCGCCCCGAGGCCCGCGCTGTTCACGATCGCATCGACGCGCACCTCGCCGCGCTCCGCGCCGCCGAAATGGGCTTCCCAGCCGCCGCCCGCTCGCACGATCCGCTCGATGATGGTGTTGAAGGCAACCACACCGCCTGCGTCCTCGAGGTCGCCCTGAAGCGCCAGCATCAGGGCGTGGCTGTCGATAATCCCGGTCTCCGGCGAGTGGACGGCAGCAGTACAGAACAGCGCCGGCTCCAGGCTCTGCGCCGCGGCTCCGCTGATGAGTTCGAGCCCCTCGACGCCATTTTCGACGCCCTGGCGGAAGATGCCCTCGATCTTCGCTTCTTCGAGCGGGTTCGTGGCGATGATGAGCTTGCCGCATTTGCGATGCGGGACGCCGCGGCTCTCGCAATAGGCGTAAAGCATGCGCCGCCCCGCGACGCAGTGCCGGGCGCGCAGGGAGCCGGTCGGGTAGTACATGCCGGCATGGATGACCTCGCTATTGCGCGAGGAGACGCCGTTGCCGATGCCGCCCGTCTTCTCGGCGACGATGACGGAATGGCCTGCAAGGGCCAGCGCCCGTGCGCAGGCGAGCCCCACGACGCCAGCGCCGACGACTAGGATGTCCATCCCACAACGCCGAGGTCTCCTCTCACCGCAAGCGGGGAGAGGCAAGCATCACGCAGCGATCGACATCTGCGGAGCAGCGGCCTTGACGTCCGCGTCCACATGGGCCTCGAAGCGCCGGAAATTCTCCTGGAACATCTTGACGAGGCGCTGCGCCGTGTCGGCGAAGGCGGCTTTGTCCTGCCAGGTCTTGACGGGATAGAGAATGTGCGGCTCGACGCCGGGAACCGAGGTCGGGACCGCAAAGCCAAAATAGGGATCGCGGCGGAAATCGGCTCGCGACAGGGAGCCGTCGAGCGCGGCCGTCAGGAGCCGGCGCGTCACCCGGATTGGCATGCGCCGACCGACGCCAACGCCGCCGCCGGTCCAGCCGGTGTTGAGGAGCCAGCAGTCCACATGGTGACGCGCCATGAGGTCGCGCAACATGTTGCCATAGACGGAAGGATGGCGCGGCATGAAGGGCGCTCCAAAGCAGGTCGAGAAGGTAGCCTCCGCCCCTTTGAGACCCTTCTCGGTGCCAGCCACCTTGGCCGTGTAACCGGACAGGAAGTGATACATCGCCTCAGCGCCCGTGAGCTTGGCGATCGGCGGCAGCACGCCGAAGGCGTCGGCGGTGAGCATCACGATGTTGCGCGGATGGCCGGCGCGCCCCGTCTCGCTGGCGTTGGGGATGAAGTCGATGGGATAGGCGCAGCGCGCGTTTTCCGTCTTCGACGGATCGTCGAAATCGGGCAGGCGCGTCACCGGGTCGATCACCACGTTCTCCAGGACGGTGCCGAAGCGCTCCGTGGTGGCGTAGATCTCCGGCTCCGCCTCGCGGGAGAGGCGGATGGTCTTCGCGTAGCAGCCGCCTTCGAAGTTGAAGATGCCGCTCGGGCCCCAGCCATGCTCGTCATCGCCGAGCAGGATGCGGTTCGGGTCGCTCGAAAGGGTCGTCTTGCCGGTGCCGGAGAGTCCGAAGAAGATCGCCGCGTCCCCGCCATGCCCGACATTGGCCGAGCAGTGCATGGGCAGGACGCCCCGCTGCGGCAGGATGTAGTTGAGGTAGGTGAAGACCGACTTCTTCATCTCGCCGGCGTAGGAGGTATTGCCGATGAGGACGATCCGGCGCGTGAAGTCGACCCCGATGATGGTCTCGCTGCGGCAGCCATGACGGGCGGGATCCGCCTTGAAGGAGGGCAGGTCGACGATGGTGAGGTCGGGGACGAAGGAGGCGAGCTCCGCGAGCTCCGGCCGGCGCAGAAGATTGCGGATGAAGAGGGAGTGCCAAGCATATTCCGTATAGACCCGGACCTTGATCCGGTAGGCCGGATCGGCACCGCCATAGAGGTCCTGCGCGAACAGCTCCTTGCCTTCAGCGTGCTTCAGGAAATCCTGCAGGAGAAGCTCGAACTGCTCTGGGGAGAGAGCGGCGTTGTTGTCCCACCACACCTCCCCTTCGGTCGCGCTGTCACGCACCACGAACTTGTCCTTGGGCGAGCGGCCGGTGTGGGTGCCGGTGTCGGCGGCCAGCGCGCCGCCTTGCACAAGCTGCGCCTCGCCGCGGTGCACGGCTTGTTCGTACAGGGCTGGCGCCCCGAGGTTCCAAAAGACGCGTTTAAGGTTGCGGAAGCCGAATTCGTCAGCGCCGTGCGCGCTGTTGCGGACGCCGAAGTTCTCCACGGGCCTTCCCTCCTGAGCCGGTCGATTGTGTCCGGCGGCAATGCTCATCGCCTGCTCGATAGACGCTGAAGCCCCGACGCTCAAGCTGTCCCGCGCCGGCGCGTGCCATCGGCGTCCTCCGCCATCGCTCGTGCCGCGTCGGCCATCTCCTTGAGGCGTTGGCGAAGGCGCCCCGGCGTCGTGATCCGTTCTCCGAAAACGGCCCGCGCGGTGAGGTCGCCCGCTGCGAGGTCGATTCCCTCGGGGTCAAGGCCGGTTGCGCGCCAGTCCCCGTCCGGCGCGCCGCCGAGCTTTGTGGCATAGAGCCGCAGGGCTTCTCGATGATCCTCGTTCAGATGCGCCAGGGCGTCCTGCTCGGCGGCCAGCAGGGCATCCGCCCCCGACAGGTCGGTCATAAGCTCGCAAGCAGAGATGGCGGCGGCGCGGGCAAAGCCGCCATTGAGATGGGCGTTCTGGATCTCCAGGCGCCAGAAGGCAAAATCGGGGAAGTCCGCGTAGAGCTTGGCTTTCGGGTGACGGGCGAGAAACCGTGCCCGGGCCTCGGCGTGGGTCACCACGGAGGCGCGGCCGACCACCGTGAGGCGCGGATGCGCCAGGGGATCGCCCTTTCCTCCCTGCGCCAGAAGGATCGAGGCGCGGGGGTCCTTCTCCAGGTTCTGGCGGTGGGCCGACAGCTTGGACATGAGGAGGAGCGGTGATCCGTCATGGTCCGTGGCCACGGTCACGAGGGTCGCGAACGGATATCCGATCTCCCGGTCGATGGTGGCGAGGGCTCCCGCCCGGACAGCGCGCAGGAGAAGCTTGGCAAGGCCGACCGCGTCGAAGTCGATCAGGGGCGAAGGGGCTTCGTTCATAAGGTAAACTCCAGGCCTGAAGGGCTAAAGAGCCGCCCGAGGTGGCGGAACGGGTTGGCCCGCCATACTTGTGTCAAACGGGTGGCGCTCTTGCGCACCAAGTCGCGGCTTTCGCAATTCCGGATGCCGGCTGTCGAGCCGGCCCACGCCGTACAAGGGGAGCCTGATGCCAACCATCGCCCTCGTCGACGACGACCGCAACATTCTGACCTCCGTCTCGATCGCCCTCGAAGCGGAGGGCTATCGCATCCAGACCTACACCGATGGCGCGTCGGCCCTGGACGGGCTGCGCCACTCGCCGCCGGATCTGGCCATCCTCGACATCAAGATGCCCCGCATGGACGGGATGGAGCTCCTGCGTCGGCTGCGCCAGAAATCCGACCTGCCGGTGATCTTCCTGACCTCCAAGGACGAGGAGATCGACGAACTCTTCGGCCTCAAGATGGGGGCGGACGATTTCATCCGGAAACCCTTCTCGCAACGCCTTCTGGTGGAGCGGGTGAAGGCTGTGCTGCGGCGTTTCGCCCCGAGGGACCAGAGCGCCCCGCGCGAGGACAGCGCCAAGGCGCTCGAGCGCGGCCAGCTCGTCATGGACCCGGAGCGGCACACCTGCACCTGGAAGGGGGAGCCGGTGACCCTGACTGTCACCGAGTTCCTGATCCTCCAGGCGCTGGCCCAAAGGCCGGGAGTGGTGAAGAGCCGCAACGCCCTGATGGACGCCGCCTACGACGATCAGGTCTATGTGGACGACCGCACCATCGACAGCCACATCAAGCGCCTGCGCAAGAAGTTCAAGTCAGTCGACCCGAACTTCGATATGATCGAGACTCTCTACGGCGTGGGCTATCGCTTCAAGGAAGTTTGATCGCAAGGTCCGCGCCGCCTCGCCCTGCCGGACTGGCGCGGATTGCTGGGGTTCAATGGACGCCACGACTGCAGCACATCTTGGCGCGCCGGTGCGCCGCAGGCACATGCGCCGCCTCCGCCTCCTCACGCGCTTGAGGGCGCTCTGGCGGCGGCTGGTGCAGCGCGCCTCCTCCAGCCTGACGCGGCGCATCGTGGTGCTGAACCTGGCCGGGCTGGTGGCGCTGCTCGTCGGCTTTCTCTATCTCAACCAGTTCCGGCAGGGCCTCATCGAGGCGCGCGTCCAGAGCCTCTTGACCCAGGGCGAAATCATCGCCGGAGCCATCGCTGCCTCGGCGACGGTCGACACCGACACCATCACCATCGACCCTGACCGTCTCCTGCAGATGCAGGCGGGCGAGACCTCCGGCCTGGGCGACGAGGCGCTCTCCCCCATCGAGTTCTCGATCAATCCAGAGCGGGTTGCGCCCCTGTTGCGGCGTTTGGTGACCCCGACCGGAACCCGCGCCCGCATCTACGATCATGAGGGCAGCCTGCTGCTCGACACCCGAACCTTCTACTCGCGCGGAGACATCCGCCGCCTCGACCTGCCCCCGTTGAAGACGGAGCAGAGTTTCGTCGAGCGCCTCTGGAACGGCGTGCGCCGGATCTTCCAGTCGGAGCGTCCCTCGATGGACGAGGTTGGGCCGGTGAACGGCAATGCCCTGCCGGAGGTCAAGCAGGCGCTCGGCGGGACGCGCGGCGCCTATGTGCGCCGCAATGCGCAGGGAGAAACGATCGTTTCGGCTGCCGTGCCCGTGCAGCGCTTCCGGACCGTGCGGGGCGCCCTGCTCCTGTCGACGCAAGGGGGCGACATCGACAAGATCATCGCTTCGGAGCGCTTCGCGCTCTTGCAGGTGTTCCTGGTTGCGGCACTGGTGATGGTGGTCCTGTCCGTGCTGCTCGCGGGCGCCATCGCAGGGCCGGTGCGGCGGCTCGCAGAGGCCGCCGAACGGGTCCGGCGGGGCATCAAGTCACGGCAGGAGATCCCTGACTTCACCGATCGCTCGGACGAGATCGGTCATCTCTCCGGCGCCCTGCGCGACATGACTAAGGCGCTCTACAACCGGATCGACGCCATCGAGAGCTTCGCCGCCGACGTGGCGCATGAGCTCAAGAACCCGCTGACCTCGCTGCGCAGCGCCGTCGAGACGCTTCCGCTCGCCAAGTCCGAGGAATCGCGCGCCCGCCTGCTCTCCATCATCCAGCACGACGTGCGCCGCCTGGACCGTCTCATCAGCGATATCTCCGATGCCTCCCGCCTCGACGCGGAGCTTGCTCGCGCCGACGCGGCGCCCGTGGACCTCGCCAAGCTTCTCGAGGCCGTGGTCTCGGTTCAGAACGACCGGCGGCGCCCAGAGGACCCGGTGATCACGCTCGCCGTCGAGCCGCACCCCATGGGCCGTGAAGCCTTCCTGGTGCTGGGGCATGACAGCCGCCTGGCGCAGGTCATCAACAATCTCCTCGACAACGCCCGCTCCTTCTCGCCCGCCGACGCAACCGTTCGGGTCGGTTTGAGACGCCACCGGAGCGAGATTGAGGTGACGGTCGACGATGACGGCCCAGGCATTCCGCCCCATGCGCTGGAGCGCATCTTCGAGCGCTTCTATACGGATCGACCGGAGCAGGGGTTCGGGCAGAACTCGGGCCTTGGCCTCTCGATCTCGCGGCAGATCGTCGAGGCCCATCGCGGCTCCATCCGGGCCGTGAACCGCCTCGGCCCGCCGGACGAGAGCGGTCAGGCGCGGCGCCTTGGCGCGCGCTTCATTGTCCGCCTGCCAGCGCTTGGGTGAGGCGTCCCGTGCGGGTGCACGCAAGCTGCGTGCTCATCGACGACGCCGCCGTGCTCATCCGCGGGCCATCCGGGAGCGGCAAGTCGACTCTTGCCTTGGCGCTCATCGCGGCCGCCGAACGACGGGGCCGCTTCGCCCGCCTGGTGAGCGACGACCGCACCGGGCTCCAGGTCCTCAATGGGCGCGTCGTCGCGCGCAGCGTGCCGTCGATCGCCGGACGGATCGAGGTGCGCGGCGTCGGGCTTCTGACGCGGGCTTTCGAGGGGGCAGGCGTCGTGCGCCTCGTCGTGGACTGCCTGCCTCATCCGCCGCCTCGGATGCCACACGAATCGGAGAGGACCACGGTAATCGGGAACGTGCGCTTGCCGCGCCTCGTTCATTATAATGCAGCGGATTTCACGGAAATCGTGCTGTGGCAGTTGCGCGGCGGCCATGACATCGTCATGACGGCTGAATGAGCAATTCGTCGCATCGCTCTTGCGCTAGGCTTCGCAGTGCACAAAATAGCGCCTCCGCTCCACCCGGAGCGATGGAACCAAATCAATCATGATTGGAATGGTGCTCGTGACTCACGGGCAGCTCGCGACGGAGTTTAGGGCCGCTCTCGAGCACGTCGTCGGTCCTCAAGCGCAACTCGAGACGATCACCATCGGTCCCGAGGATGACATGGAGACTCGACGCAAGGATATCATGGCCGCCGTCAAGCGGGTCAACTCGGGCCAGGGCGTCGTCGTCCTGACCGACATGTTCGGCGGCACGCCTTCCAACCTTGCCCTGTCCTGCATGAATGGCGGCTCCGTGGAAGTGGTCGCAGGGATCAACCTGCCGATGCTGATCAAGCTCGCGAGCGTCCGGGATGAGGAGCCGCTCGCCGAGGCTGTGCTTCATGCGCAGGAAGCGGGGCGGAAGTACATCAATGTAGCGTCCCGCGTCCTGGCCGGAAAGTGAGCGTGTCGGGTGAGCGTCGCACGGCCGGCCCCTGACGCAGAGGGCGAGGAATGCCCGCCGGCGCCGGTGCCGGAAGGCGCTCTGGCGCGCGAACTTGCCATCGTAAACAAGCGGGGCCTGCACGCCCGCGCCTCCGCGAAATTCGTGCAGACCGTCGAGCGCTTCGATGCGGAGGTCACCGTCACACGCTGCGGCGAAACCGTCGGCGGACGCTCGATCATGGGGCTCCTCACCCTTGGCGCGGCGCAGGGGACCTCGATCACCGTCACGGCCAAGGGCGCGGATGCGGCGGCTTGCCTCGACGCCATCGCCGCCCTGGTGGCGAGCCGCTTCGGCGAAGACGAGTAGGCGGGCGGGCCGCGCCAGACGCCCGGCCCCACGCCATGCGCGCGGTCCGCAATGCATCCACGGGCGCCGCACCTCTCCCAGCCCCCCATGTCAGCTCCCTGTCAGGGCAGCCGTTAGAGTCCCCCCTGTCCGGGCAAGATATAAAGACATGTTTATGTCTTGATTGCCATTGGGACCCGGTGCTGGTATAGACGCCGCCAGCTTCCATCCACACGCCAGGACCGCCCCATGCCGCACGCCGCCGCCAAGCCGCACGCCCTCCATCACGACTACCGCGTGAAGGACATCAGCCTCGCCGATTGGGGGCGCAAGGAGATCTCCATCGCCGAGAGCGAGATGCCAGGCCTGATGGCGGTGCGGGAGGAATATGCGGCCAAGCAACCGCTCAAGGGCGCCCGCATCGCCGGCTCGCTCCACATGACCATCCAGACGGCGGTGCTCATCGAGACCCTTGCGGCGCTTGGCGCCGACATTCGCTGGGTTTCCTGCAACATCTACTCCACTCAGGATCACGCCGCGGCGGCCATTGCCGCAGCTGGCATCCCGGTGTTCGCCTACAAGGGCGAGAGCCTCGAGGAATATTGGGAGTTCACCCGCAAGCTGTTCGAGTGGGGCGACGGCGGCATGCCCAACATGATCCTCGACGACGGCGGTGACGCCACCCTCTTCGTCCATCTCGGTGTGCGCGCCGAGAGCGGCGACGTCGCCTTCCTCGACAAGCCGGGCTCCGAGGAGGAGGAGATCCTCTTTGCCCTTCTGAGGCGCACGCTCAAGGAGAAGCCGAAGGGCTGGTTCGGCGAACTTGCCAGGAGCATCCGGGGCGTCTCCGAGGAGACCACCACCGGCGTTCACCGCCTCTACATCATGGAGAAGGAGGGCAGGCTCCTCTTCCCCGCGATCAACGTCAACGACTCGGTCACCAAGTCGAAGTTCGACAACCTTTACGGCTGCCGGGAATCCCTCGTGGACGGCATCCGCCGGGGCACTGACGTCATGATGGCCGGCAAGGTTGCCATGGTTTGCGGCTTCGGCGATGTCGGCAAGGGCTCGGCCGCATCCCTGCGCAATGCCGGCTGCCGCGTGCTGGTGTCGGAAATCGACCCGATCTGCGCCTTGCAGGCGGCCATGGAGGGTTACGAAGTGACGACCATGGAGGACGCGGCCCCTCGCGCCGACATCTTCGTGACCGCTACCGGCAACAAGGACGTGATCACGATCGACCATATGCGGGCCATGAAGGACCGGGCGATCGTGTGCAACATCGGCCACTTCGATAACGAGATCCAGGTCTCGGCCCTGCGAAACCTGAAGTGGACGAACATCAAGCCCCAGGTGGACGAGATCGAGTTCCCGGATGGCCACCGCATCATCCTTCTCTCGGAGGGGCGCCTGGTGAATCTCGGCAATGCCATGGGCCACCCCTCCTTCGTGATGTCCGCCTCCTTCACCAACCAGACGCTGGCTCAGATCGAGCTGTGGACCAACCCGGGCAAGTACGAGAAGAAGGTCTACACGCTGCCGAAGCATCTCGACGAGAAGGTCGCGATGCTCCACCTCGAGAAGATCGGCGCCAAGCTCACCAAGCTGCGCCCCGACCAGGCGGCCTATATCGGCGTCTCTGAGAACGGCCCCTTTAAGCCCGACCACTACCGCTATTGACCGGCCGGGGACCCTCGCAGCTCGGAGGTCTCCCTGGCCGCCGCTTAAGGCGGCGTTAACCCCCTTTCTGACCAAGTGGGGTGCGGTCTAGAGTGCGGTGATTCCATCGAACCGATCTTTCCGGCGGCGGCGGACGGCTCGACGATCTTCAATCATTCCGTGGGGCCTTTGGCCAAAGGGCCCCGCGGCCAGCGCTCGGCCATAGGCCGAACCGACTCGTGGAGGGGGCGACGAGTCATGGCAATGTCATGGCCGACACGCGTTGAAGGCCGCGTTCGGCACAGGGGTCGTTGTTTTCTCAGGCTCTGCGCGCTCCTGGCGTCGGCGGTCATGATGCCCGGCGCGGCTGGGGCGGCGGGCTACGATCCCGGAGCGCTCTTCGACTTTGCGCCGCAGACGGCGGTCAGCTTCTCCCTGATGATGGGGCTGCTGATCTTTGCCCTGACGACCGCCCTCATCCATCTGAGCGAACGCAACCGCTGGACGCGGCGCGAGCGGGCGCTCGCGGCCGAAATCGCAGCCCTTGCCGGCGTGCAGGATCGCGTCGACATGCTGCTCGGTGCCGAGCGCCAGGTGATCGTCCGCTGGAACGGGCGCGACGGCGAGCCCCGAGTGGAAGGCGACCCCTCCTTCATCACCGCTGCCGGCAGCCCGCGCCGGGCGCTGGCTTTCGGCTCCTGGCTTGCACCCGCCGATGCCGCAGCCTTGGAGGAGGCTGTCGAGAGGCTGCGCGAGCGGGGGGAGAGTTTCCGCTTGACCTTGCGCACGCCGCAGCAGCGCTTCGTGGAAGCCGAAGGGCGAACCTCGAGCGGATGTGCTCTCCTGCGTCTGCGCGAAGTGACCGGTGATCGCCTCGAAGCTCTCCGAGCCATGCAGGAGGCGTCCCGCCTTCGGGACGAGCTCGGTGCGCTGCAGACGCTCCTTCACACCATCCCTGCACCGGTATGGCGGCGGGACGGCGAAGGCCGCCTGAGCTGGGCGAACCGGGCCTTTCTCCACGCCGTCGAGGCGCAGGATCTCGCCGATGCGCAGGCGCGGGGCCTCGAACTCCTCGATCGCGCCGACCGCGTGGAGGCGGCGCGCAGGCGTTCCGCGGCGGAGCCCTTTGCGGCGCGCGTCCTCGCCGTGGTGGCTGGCGCCCGGCGCATCCTCGACGTCACCGAAACGCCGGCCGCCCAGGGCAGCGCCGGCATTGCCATCGATGTCTCCGAGCTCGAGCAGGTGCGTTCCGATCTGCAGCGCCAAATGGAGGCCCATGTCCGAACGCTGGATCAATTGTCGACGGCCGTCGCCATTTTCGACCAGCGACAGCACCTCGTCTTCCACAATGCCGCCTACCGGCAGCTCTGGGACCTCGATCAAGCCTTCCTCGCGAGCGGCCCCTCAGACGCGGAAATTCTCGATCGGCTGCGCGTCGCCCGGAAGCTGCCTGAACAGGCCGATTTCCGAAGCTGGAAGGCGAGCCAGCTTGCCGCCTACCAAGCGCTCGAGCCTCAGGAGAGCTGGTGGCATCTGCCGGATCGGCGGACCCTGCGGGTGGTCGCAAGCCCCAATCCGCAGGGGGGGCTCACCTATCTCTTCGACGACGTCACCGAGCGCGTCCATCTGGAGGCGCGGCACAATGCTCTTATCCGCGTCCAGGGCGAGACGCTCGACACCCTGACCGAAGGCGTCGCCGTGTTCGGCAGCGACGGCCGCCTGAAGCTGTCGAATCGTGCCTTCCGCGAGCTCTGGCGCTTTTCAGCGGAGCGGATGGAAGAGCATCCGCATGTCGACGAGGTCGTTCGCCATGCGCTGGCGCTTTGTTCCGACGGCGAGGCTTGGAGCGACCTCAAGGGCGCCGTTTCAGGCCTGCCGGAGAGGCGGATGGGGGTTGCCAGCCGCATCGAACGACGCGACGGAATCGTTCTCGACTGCGCAGCCCAACCGCTGCCCGACGGCGCGACACTCCTGACCTTCATGGACGTGACCGCCAGCGTAAACGTGGAGCGCGCCCTGACCGAGCGCAACGAGGCCCTTGAGCGCGCTGCGCGTCTGCGGGAGGACTTCGTGCATCATGTCTCTTATGAGCTGCGCTCCCCGCTGACGGCGGTGATCGGCTTCACCCAGCTCCTCGGTGACGAAACGGTCGGTTCGCTCAATCCCCGGCAGCGCGAATACGCGAGCCACATCCTGCGCTCCTCGGGCGCCTTGCTCGCGATCATCAACGACATCCTCGACCTCGCCTCGATCGACACCGGTTCCATGGAGCTTGTCCAGGAGCCTGTCGACATCCGGGCTACCATCGAGGAGGCGGCACGAGGGGTGGAAGACCGCCTCGCCGAATCCTCCATCCGCCTTGTCATCGATACGCCCGACAACATCGGCAGCTTCACCGCCGATGGGAAACGCGTGCGCCAGATCCTCTTCAATCTGTTGTCGAACGCGATCGGTTTCTCTTCTGCCGGACAGACCGTTACGGTCCGGGCACGCAGGACCACGGACGAGGTCGTCCTGGAGGTGCACGACGAGGGGCGCGGCATCCCGCCGGAGGTCAAGGCCAAGGTCTTCAATCGCTTTGAGAGCCACACCCTCGGCACTCGTCACCGCGGGGTGGGGCTCGGCCTCTCGATCGTCCGCTCCTTCGTGGAGCTGCATGGCGGTCGCGTGGAGCTCGAGTCGGCTCCGGGCGCCGGCACCACGGTGACCTGCCGATTTCCAGCGGCCGGCGGCCCGCAGCGGCTCGCCGCCGAATAGCCAAGCCGAGGTCCGATGCTCGACAGCGCCCGCCACCTCGCCTCCCTCGGAGCCGCACCCGACGCAGCCGCACCCGATGCGGCCTCCTGGGACATCCCGCTTGCTGATGAGGCGGCCACCGTGGCGCTCGGGCAGATGCTCGCCGAGGAGATTCGGTCGGGCGATGTGGTGACACTCTCGGGCGGGCTTGGCGCGGGCAAGACGACGCTCGCGCGGGCGATCATTCGCGCCCTGGCCGGCGATCCGGATCTGGAGGTGCCAAGCCCCACCTTCACCCTGGTGCAGGCCTATGAGACGCCTCGGGCCGGCGTGCTTCACGCCGATCTCTATCGCATCGGCAGCCCCGAGGAGGTGGTCGAACTCGGGCTGGAGGAAGCCGCAGGAACCGGCGTCGTCCTTGTCGAATGGCCCGAACGAGCCTGGTCTGCCTTGGGAAGCGACCGGCTCGACGTGTCTCTGGGGCTCGAGCCGGGTGGGGAACGGCGCGCCTCGCTCACGGCCGCCGGTCGCCTTGCGCCGCGCCTTGCGCGCCTCAAGGCGGTGCGCGCGCTCCTCGCCGCCTGCGGCTGGCAGGACGCACGACGCATCCCCATGCAGGGAGACGCTTCGACCCGCGCCTATGAGCGTTTGGTGAAGCCCTCCGGCGAGACAGCGATCCTGATGATCTCGCCGCCGCGTCCCGATGGCCCGCCGGTGCGCCGGGGCAAACCCTACAGCGCGATCGCAAAGCTCGCAGAGTCCGTCCATGCCTTCGTGGCGATGGACCGCGGCCTTGCGGCCATGGGTTTCAGCGCGCCGAGGATCTACGGCGAGGATCTTAAGACCGGGCTTCTGGTGCTGGAGGATCTCGGCGCCGAAGGGGTCGTCGACGGGCGGGCGCCGATCCCGGAGCGTTACGCAGAGGCGACCCGGCTTCTCGCCAAGCTGCACGGCGCGATGCTGCCGGGCGTTCTTCCTGTGGCGGAGGGTCAGACCTACGCCTTGCCGGAATACGATCTCGAGGCCTTGCTCATCGAGGTCGAGCTCCTGCTCGATTGGTATGTGCCGCACGTGGCGGGCGGCCTTCTCCCGGCGTCGGCAAGGGCGGAATTCGTGCGCCTGTGGACGGAGGCGCTTGAGCCGCAAGTCGCCGGTCCGAAAACCTGGACGCTCCGGGACTATCATTCGCCCAATCTGCTTTGGCTCGAGGCCCGGGCGGATCTGCGCCGTGTCGGGCTCATCGACTTCCAGGACGCTGTGCTGGGGCCTCCAGCCTATGACGTCGCCTCCCTATTGCAGGATGCGCGCGTGACCGTGCCGCCGGAGCTGGAACTGAAGCTGCTCAGCCTCTACGCCCGCGAGCGCCGGGCCGCGGAGCCGGACTTCGACATGGCGGGCTTTGCCGCCTCTTACGCCGTCATGGCGGCGCAGCGGGCCACCAAGGTGCTCGGCATCTTCGCCCGTCTGAACAAGCGGGATGGGAAGCCGCAATACCTCGCCCATCTTCCGCGCGTCGAGGCTTATCTCGTCCGCAACCTCGCCCATCCGATCCTGTCGAAGCTCAGGGGCTGGTATGAGAGCCATCTGCCACGGCTCTTCGAAGCCCGCTGAGTCCGTGTCCGATCGCATGGCTCCATCCGCCGGCCGCCCGATCACGACAGCCATGGTGCTCGCAGCGGGCCGTGGCACCCGCATGCGCCCGATCACCGACCGGATCCCAAAACCGCTCGTATCGATTGGCGGGCGGGCCATGATCGATCATGCCCTCGACCGTCTGGCAGACGCGGGCATCGGCACCGCCGTCGTCAATGTCCATCACCTCGCCGACCAGATCGAGGCGCATCTCGAGGCCCGCTCACGGCCGCGCATCCTGATCTCCGATGAACGGGACGCCCTGCTCGAGACCGGTGGCGGCATCAAACGAGCGCTGCCTCTGCTCGGGCCAAGCCCTTTCCTCGTCCTCAACTCCGATTCCCTGTGGATTGAGGGGCCGCGGTCAAACATTTGTCGCCTTCTGACCTGTTGGGATGAGGACAGGATGGACATCCTCCTCCTCCTCGCCGCCGTGGCGACGAGCCTTGGCTATGACGGGCGCGGCGATTTCGCCATGTCACCGGACGGGCTCTTGCGGCGGCGGGAAGCACGCGAGGTCGTACCTTTCGTCTATGCCGGGGTCGCGGTCATGAAGCCCGAGTTGTTCGAGGATGCCCCGGCCGGCGCCTTTTCGCTCAACCGCCTGTTCGACCGGGCCATCGCCGCGCGGCGTCTCTTCGGGCTGCGGCTCGACGGCGAATGGCTCCATGTGGGCACCCCCGAAGCCATCGCCGCGGCCGAGGCGCGCATCGGCGCGAGCACGCTCTGACGTTCATGGCCGCCCACCGCCGCGTCCTCACCATCCCCACGGGCGTGCCGTTCCTCACGACGCTCGCCGACGCCCTGTGCGATGGGCGTCTGCTGGCGGGCGCCTCCTTCGAGCTTGCCGACGTGACGGTGTATCTCCCGACCCGCCGCGCCGCGCGGACCTTTGCCGAGACATTGGCGGAGCGGCAGGGCGGGCGGGCGGTTCTCCTGCCGCGGATCGTGCCCCTCGGCGACGTGGACCAGTCCGAGTTCGAGCTCGCCGCCGAATCGCTCGACGAGGGCTTCGCGGCGGCAGACGTCCTTCCGCCGCCGATCGCGCCGCTCGAGCGGCGGCTGATCTTGGGGAGGCTCATCCGCGAGTGGGCGGAAGCACTTGCCTCTCAGGAGGCCCGGGCGCACGCGCCGAAACTCGTGCCGACCTCGGCCGCTGCCGCCCTGCGGCTGGCAGCGGATCTCGAAGCGCTGATGGACGCCCTCGCGGTCCATGGCATTCCTTGGAGCGACATCGGACAGGCGGTCGACGCCGGCCATTCGGAGTATTTCAAGCTCACGCTCGACTTCCTTCGCATCGCCTTGGAGAACTGGCCGAAGATCCTCGAGGAGCGCGGCGCGAGCGACCCGGCGTTGCGGCGTGACGCCCTCATCAGGGCCGAGGCCCAGCGCCTCTTACGCGAACGGCCGACCGGGCCCGTGATCGCCGCCGGATCGACTGGCTCGATCCCGGCGACCGCGACCCTTCTTGCCGCGATCGCCGCCCTGCCCAACGGAGCGGTGGTCCTGCCGGGACTCGACACGGACCTTGACGAGGAGGCCTGGACGGCGGTGGGGCAGGCGGCAGGCGATGGCGATTTCGTCCACGGTCATCCCCAAGCCGTGATGCGCCGCCTGCTGAGCGAGCATCTCGGCATCAGCCGGGCGGAAGTGGCGACGCTTGGGACCCCGCCGACGGCCGCCCATGCGCGCGCCCGAGTCTTGGGTGAAGCGCTGCGGCCTGCCAATACGACCCACGGGTGGGCCGCCATTCCAGCGCAGGAGCGAGCGGCTCTCGCCCATACGGGGCTCGACGGCGTCGCGGTCGTCGAGGCGGCCGACGAGCGCGAAGAAGCGCTCGCGGCGGCGCTCGCCTTACGGGAAGCCGCGGCAGAGCCTGACCGGACTGCGGCCCTCGTCACACCCGATCGCGCGCTTGCCATGCGGGTCGCCGCTGATCTCGCCCGCTGGGATCTGGCGGTGGATGACTCGGCCGGCCAGCCATTGGCCGACAGCCAGGCCGGCCGTCTCGCTCGGCTTGCGGCCGAGGCGGCGGAGCACGCCTTCCATCCAGCGCGGGTGCTGGCGCTCCTCGCCCATCCCGACCTCAAGCTGGGGCTCTCCCGCACCGAGCTGGAGCGCGGCGCGGCGGCGTTGGAGATCGGCGTGTTGCGCGGCCCTGCGCCGGCCCCTGGCCTCGACGGGCTCCGCCGGGCCTTGCAGGTCGCCCGCAACGACCGGAGCCGGCACCTGCCGCGGCCCCGTCGCCGGCTGAGCGAAGCGGACTGGGCGCTTGCGATGGAGGTGCTTCGGCGCCTGGCCGCTGCTTTTCAGGGCTTCGCTGCGGATCCGGCCGGTGAGGAGCTTTTCGATCTTGTGGCCTTGAGCGAGCGCCATCGCCAGGTGGTGCATGCACTGTGCGAAGAGGACGAAGCCTCTGCGCCCGAGGAAGAGCGTCCGGATTATGAGGCGCTCGAGCGCCTCTATGACGACCTCGCCGCGACCCGGCCCATGACCCTTCACGGTCGCTTCGCCGATTATCCGCCTTTCTTCGCCGTGCTGGCCGCGCAGCAGGCGATCGTGCCGCGCAAGACCGCCCATCCGCGCATCCGTATCTTGGGGTTGCTCGAGGCGCGTCTTCTCTCCTTTGACCGTGTCGTGCTGGGCGGCCTCGACGAAGGGGTGTGGCCGCCTCGGGCCGAGACCGACGCCTTCCTCAACCGCCCCATGCGGGCGCGACTCGGGCTTCCGCCTCCGGAGCAGCGGATTGGCCAGACGGCGCACGACTTCGTCCAGCTCTGCGGCGCGCGGGAGGTGGTGATCACCCGGGCGGCCAAGCGCCAGGGCTCGCCCATGGTACCCTCGCGCTTCCTGCAGCGGCTGAAGGCTTTCGCGGGCGGAGCCTGGGAGCGGGCTTGCGAAGCCGGAGAGCGTTACCGTCGTCTCGCGCAGATCCTCGATGCGCCGAGGCCCACCACCGCGCTGCGCCGTCCAGCGCCGAAGCCCGATCCGCGTCTTTTTCCGCGCAGCTTGAGTGTAACCGAAGTCGAGACGCTGGTGCGCGATCCTTACGCGATTTTCGCCCGGCATGTGTTGAAGCTCGATCCGCTCGATCCTGTCGCCGCAGCGCCGAGCGCCGCTGAACGGGGCACGCTCATCCACGACATCCTGGGACGCTTCGCTGCTGCCCACCCGCAAGGGCTTCCCGCCGACGCTGGCGAGGATCTGAGGCGCTGGGGCGCGGAGGCTTTCGCCCCGCTGGCTGCGAGCTTTCCGAAGCTCTATGCGGAATGGTGGCCGCGCTTTCAGCGCTTGGCCGCCGCCTTTCTGGCCTGGGAGCGCGATCGTCGGCCCGAGCTTGCCGAGGTGGTCCCGGAGGTCCCGGGAGCGCTGACGATCACGCTGCCATCCGGGGAGCCCATCATCTTGCGGGCCCGCGCCGATCGCATCGAACGGCGCTCCGACGGCAGCTTCGTCATCGTCGATTTCAAGACGGGCGGGGTGCCCTCGGACAAGGAGGTGTTTGCCGGCTTTGCGCCGCAGCTCACGCTCGAGGCGGCCATGCTGATGGAAGGCGCCTTCCTCAATCTCCCCGCTGCAAACAGAGCTCCCACCCTTCTTTATGTGCAGAGCACCGGAGGCGCGAAGCCGCTGCGTCCGCGGGAGATCAAGCCGCCGACCGGCGATCCCCGGAGCGTCGAGGCGCTCATCGTCGAGCATCGCCGCCGGCTCGAAGAGCTCATCCATCGCTACTGCGCCGGCGAGGCTTCCTATGTGTCGCGGCCCTTCCCGAAATATGCGCGCAAATACTCGGCTTATGACCATCTCGCCCGCGTGAAGGAGTGGTCGCTCGCGAGCGCCGGGGCCGGCGCGGACGATACGGAGTAGGGAATGTCGGCGGACATCCTCGACATCCCGGAGAATACGCGCCTCGCTCAGCGTCGCGCCGCCGATCCGCGCGCCTCGGCCTGGGTGTCGGCCAATGCCGGGGCAGGCAAGACCAAGGTCTTGAGCGACCGGGTCTTGCGGCTTCTGCTCGCTGGCACGCCGCCAGGCCGCATCCTGTGCCTCACCTTCACCAAGGCGGCGGCCGCCGAGATGGCGATCCGCATCTTCGACCGTCTCGGTCGTTGGGTGACGCTCGACGACGCGGCCCTGTCGGCGGAACTCGCGGAGCTTGAAGGCGGGACGCCCTCTCAGGAGGACTTGAGCCGCGCCCGTTGCCTGTTCGCCCGCGCCGTCGAGACGCCGGGGGGGCTTAAGATCGAGACGATCCATGCCTTCTGCGAGCGGATCCTGCATCTTGCGCCCTTCGAGGCGGGGGTGCCGGTGGGGTTCACCGTCCTCGATGAGAGCGAGGTCGGAGAGCTCGTCGCGCAGGCGACAGACGAAGTGCTGCGGGACGCTGCCGCGGATGCCTCGCCGGAGCTCGCCGAAGCCTATTCCCTCGTCAGTCTGGATGCCGTCGGCGACGCGCTTTCGGCGGCGATCCATGCCGCCGTCTGCGAGGTCGCCTGCCGACCTGACGATGTGGCCGCAGGGCTAGACCAGCTTCCCTCGACGCTGGGTCTTGCACCAGAGGACACGGTCGTGGCGATCGAGCGTGCCATGTTGGAGGAGGGGCTTCGCCTAGCAGATTGGCAGCGGCTCGCGGCCGCGCTCCAGGCGAGCAGCGCCAAGACGGACCAGGCCACGGCCGATACCCTCCTGACCATCGCCGTGACCTCCGATCCGGCCGAACGGCTCGCAGCCTACCGTTCAATCTTCTTCACCAAGGATGGGCAGGGCCCGCCCAAAGCGGAGCGAAGTCTATGCACCAAAGCGGCAGGCTCCGAGGTCAAGGGCATCCTCCTGCAGGAGCAAGAGCGCCTCATCGCCCTCGACGAGAAGTTGAAAGCGGCCCGCATCCTTGCTCGCACCCGAGCCCTTTATCGGATCGCACAGGCGATCATCGGCCGCGTCGAGGCGGACAAGGCACGCCGCGGTGCGCTCGATTTCCAGGACCTGATCAGCAAGACGCTCGCCCTCCTCTCTCGCGCCGAGGCCGCGGCCTGGGTGCTCTACAAGCTCGATCGTGGCATCGACCATGTGCTGATCGACGAGGCGCAGGACACCAACCCCGACCAGTGGCGGATCCTGCGTCTCCTGACGGGCGAGTTCATGGCCGGACAGGGTGCGCGCGGTGTCCTGCGCACAGTGTTCGCGGTCGGCGATCCCAAGCAGTCGATCTATGGCTTTCAAGGAGCCGATCCGCGGGAGTTCGAGAGGGGCCGGAGCCATTGGCGGCGGCTCGCGGCGGCCGCGAAGCTCCGCTTCGAGGAGGTGACGCTCGACCTTTCGTTCCGCTCGGCAGGGGCGGTGCTGAGCGCCGTCGACGCTACTTTCGCGGTCACGTCCCACTTCAAGGGCCTCGCCTATGACGACAGGGCTGTGGGCACCGCCCACATCAGCGCCCGCCGGCAGGCGCCAGGCCTCGTCGAGCTCTGGCCGACCGAAACCCCTTCGGAAGAAGAGGAGCCCGATGCATGGACGCGGCCCGTTGACGAGCCGGAGCGGACATCGCCCGCCATTCGCACAGCGCGTCGTGTCGCCCAGGCCATCAAGGCCTGGACCACGACCGGCGACGAGGGCGGACGGCTGCGCTCGCCCGGCGATATCCTCGTCCTCGTGCGCAAGCGCGGACCGGCTTTTGCCGCCGTCATCCGCGCCCTCAAGGAGGTCGGGGTACCGGTAGCCGGTGCCGACCGCCTCGACATTGGTGAGCACATTGCGGTGCTGGACCTGGTGGCGGCCGGGCGGGCGGCTCTCCTGCCCGAGGACGATCTCAACCTTGCTGCAGCGTTGAAGTCTCCGCTCGTCGGCCTTGACGATGAGGATCTCGTTCGGATCGCGGCGCTCCGGGAAGAGGCGGAATCGCTTGCGGACGCGCTCCGCCGGTGCGCCGCCGAGGGAGACGAGGCGGCCTTGCGGGCCTGTGAAAGCCTCGGCGAGTGGCGCAGCCTTGCCCGCCGGCATGGACCGTTCGGCTTCTATGCCTTCCTGCTTGGCCCCTTGCAGGGGCGAGTGAAGCTCGTCTCCCGGCTCGGCGCCGAGGCGGCCGACGCGATTGATGCTTTTCTCTGTTTCGCCCAGAGCGCCGAGCAGACGGACACGCCCTCTCTCGCCGGTTTTCTGCTCCGCTTCGAATCGGCCTCCCACCAGCTCAAGCGCGACCTCGACGCAGCGCGGGGAGAGGTGCGGGTCATGACCGTCCACGGCGCAAAAGGGCTGGAGGCGCCGGTCGTCGTCCTCATCGATGGCTGCGAGGTGCTCGGCCGCGATCCGCCCCTCGTCCCGCTCACCTTTCCGGATGGCTCTCGTCTGGCCGTGTGGTCGCCGGGCCAGGGGCATGACTGCGCTTGCGTGCGCGAGGCGCGGGAGGCGCTGCACGAGCGGGGCCGCGAAGAGCACAATCGGCTTCTCTATGTGGCCATGACGCGGGCCCGCGATCATCTCGTCATCGCCCCTTACCGGACGGCGCGCAAGGAAACGCCTGAGGACGCTTGGTGCGAGATGGTCCGCCGCGGCCTCGTGGCCACCGCCCGCGGTCTGGTGCGCAAGACGGCGCCTTACGGAAACGTTGATCTGTGGCGCGACGACACCCCTTGGCCGAGCGCCGCGCCGGCGCCGACGTCTGGACCGCCGCTCGTCGCGGTGCCGGATTGGCTGACGCAGCCTGCCGCTCCCGAGCCGGCGGCTGCAGGTCCGACAGTGCGGCCGTCTCAAGCCTTGAGCTCGTTGGTGCACCGCCGCGCGCGGCGCGCGGCAAGCATCGAGGCGCGGCTACGTGGAACCCTCACCCACGCTCTCCTCGAAAGGCTGCCCGGCATCGCGCCCGAACGTCGAAAAGCCGTGGCAACCGCCTATCTTGCCGCCCGGGCGCCACGCCTCGATCGGGCGGTGATCGAGCGCATCGCCGCCGACGCGCTCGGCGTCCTGAACGCAGAAGAAACGAAGGCATTGTTCGGGCCGGGCTCGCGGGCCGAGGCCGCGGTGGCGGGACGTGTGCGGATCGGTAGGACGGAAGTGTCCGTCAGAGGGCAGATCGACCGCCTCGCGGTGCTGCCGGATTCCGTGCTCGTGGCCGACTTCAAGAGCGATGCGCGGCCGCCTGAGCCAGGGGAAGCGGCGCCCCCCTCCTATGTCACGCAGCTTGCGCTCTATGCGGCGCTCCTGCAGGAGATCTACCCGGGAAGGAAGGTGCGCGCCTTCCTGGTTTGGACGTCGGGGCCGCGGGTCCAGGAACTCGCCGAGGAAGAACTACGTCGGGCCCTAGAGGATGAGCGCGGCCAAGTCACGGCCGCCTGACGAGAAACAAGGGCACCTTGATCGATCCGCCGGGCGTTCCTAACTTGGCCCGACATCGAGGGGCGGCGACGCGCCGACCGCCCCGTCGCAACAGAAGGTGAGATGATGGCGACCATCAAGGTGACGGATGCGAGCTTCGAACAGGACGTCCTGAAATCCTCGGAGCCCGTGGTGGTCGATTTCTGGGCCGAGTGGTGCGGCCCCTGCCGGATGATCGGTCCGGCTCTGGAGGAGATCGCGACGGAGATGCGGGGCCGCGTCAAGATCGCCAAGGTCAATGTGGATGAAAACCCCGGCATCACCGCCCAATTCGGCATCCGTTCGATCCCGACCCTGATGCTCTTCAAGGGCGGCAAAGTGGCAAGCCAGAAGGTCGGTGCGGCCCCGAAGGGCGACCTCACCCGCTGGATTCAGCAGGCGACGGCTTGAAGGCCTGGTCCGTCGAGAGAAGGCGCTCCCCTCGGGAGCGCCTTCGTTCTTGTCAGCAGGTCGTCACCCAGGCCCGGCGCCACCCCCAGCCGTCCCAGACCCATTGCAGCGTCTGGTAGCAGCCGCCGTAATAGGCGGGATAATAGCCGCCATAATAGGCAGGATAGCCGTAGTAATAGGGTGAAGTAGCCGCCGCCACGAGCCCAGCGCCGATAACGCCTGCGGCAAGCGCGGCTCCTGCGCCCCAGCCGTAACGGCGGTAAGGACGGTATGCCCAACCGCCGCGCCAGCCGTAGCCACCCCATCCGCCGCGCCACGCGCCGCCTCTCCAACCAATCGCTGCGGGCCGGAAACCTCCGCCCCACCCGCCGCGCCAAGCGCCTCCTCGCCAGCCGACCGCCGCCGGGCGGAAGCCGCCACCCCATCCGCCGCGCCAGCCGCCATGAAACGCTCCGGCGCGAAAGCCGCCGCCGTGAATGCCGCCACGCCACTGGGCAGACGCATCCCCAGGCGCAAACGTCAGGCCTGCCGCAAGAACCCCGGCGGCGAGGGTCAATATGGTTTTCATGGGACGCCTCCTGTGACGCCAACGTCGGGCGAGAAGCGTTGGAGTCAACGCACACCGTGGCCGTTGGATCCCTCGCTCCGAGTTCGGGCGTTGGCCGCTGGACCAAGTTGGACTGCTGGACGCACCAAGCCCCCGCCGATCAGGGGAGGCTTGGGTCGGGAGGCCGCTTTCAGCGGAGCGAAGAACCCGGTGGCGGGTACCCCATCGACGGCCTGTTCGGCATCGGGCGCGGCCCTTCCCCGCCGGGGTAGCGCGGGCCCATGCCCCCGGGATAGCGCGGGCCTCGCATGCCGCCACCGAGCATGGCTCCGCCGATCACACCGATGGCGACGGCGGCGCCGGGATCGATGTCGGGCTCGCGCTCCGGCACATCATTGGGCCGGGGGCGGACCATGCGGCGCGGCGGCGGGATGTCCTCAATCACCTCTTCGACGACGACCGGGCGGCGGCGGGAGGCAGGGACGGGCTTTGCCGGGGTCGCGCTCTTGACGCGCGGGGGCGGCGGCTCGGCCTTGGCCTTGCGCTGCCGGGGCGCCGCCGGCGGCGGGGCGATCGGGCGGATCGGTGCGCTCGGCAGGCATACCGCGGCCGTGCGGATGCGGCTCGGCGCCGTCGCGGCGAGCGTCCTTGCCTCAGCGGCATGGTGTGAGTTGGGATAAAGGCGCGTGAACATCCGCAGCGCTTCCGCATCGCCGGCGCGAACCGCTTCGGCCCAGGCGATCTCCTCCTGACGTTGCGACAGGGCGCGGTGCACGTGGAGGGCATAGAAGTCGTCCGGGTAGAGTTCGAGATAGAGGCGATAAGCCTCGGGCAGGTCCCAGGCGACAGCGATGTCATAGGCCTCGCGAGCGGAGCGGCCCTCGAAGGCTCCCCGGGTGGGCTGGTCCGGCAACTGCCTCGGGAGGGACGCGGTGGCCTCGGGGTCGACAGGGCTCGGCTCGTCGCTGCTCGCGGATTTCTCGAAGAAACTGAACTGGGCGGTCAGCGACGATGTCTCCCAGGGCGTCTGCTGACCCATGGTTGATTCGTGCACCGCAAGCCGCACGCGGCGGAAGAGCTGTTCCACCGGCTGACCGGGTTCGCGCACGAGCTTCAGGAACGCGGCCGTGAACGGGCTGTGGTCGCCAACGCCGTCCGCCGCCGTCGCACCTGGCGAGGTCGAAAACGCAACGAGGGTGCCGCCCTTGGACTCGACCCGGGCGAGGCCCGCTTCGCTCCGGCCGTCGTCGGCGCCATCGAGCAGGGTCAGGGCAAGGCCCCGCGCCCGTCCCGCCGAGGCGAAGGGGTTGTCGCGGCAGGCGTCGAGGATGACGATCTTGGTCGTAGCCCTCGTCGCGTCGAGGCGCTTCAGGACGTCGCTCAAAGGCAGGGCGCGGGCCGGAAGATCGGCGTCCTTCTCGAGCTTCACATCCACCGGCAGGAGGTAGTTGACGCCGTTGAGCTGCACAGCGTGTCCCGCATAGAACACCGTCGCCGCGGCGCCCGAACCGGCTTCCTCAACCTTCTTCGCGAAGATGTCGAGTTTGGCCCGCAGTTCGGCGAGATCGGCGTCCGTGGCTGCGACCACCTCGAAGCCGGCCTCCTCCAGCACCTTGCGCGTCGCGGCAGCGTCGTTCGTTGCATTGGCAAGCGCCGGGACCGAATGATAGGCGCTATTGCCGACCACGAAGGCCACCCGCTTTTCCGCCTCGGCCGGAAGGGAAAGAAGGAGCAGAGCGAGCGCGCCGGCGCACAGTCGTCCGAAAACCGACCTTGTCTGGGTCAGTGCGGCGTCCTTGTTCATCTGAGCACCTCGCGCCAGGAACTGGGCCGACGACAACCCTATACCACGGCGAAGCCGTCGCGTCGTGCGCGGGGACACGAGCGCATGCGCGAACCCATCATCTGATGGTGAACCCCTCAACCGCCCTCGCATTACTCCGGGGGAGCGAAAGCATGACCACCATCACCATCCGCGGCGAACACGACCCTCAAACCATCGCACAGCTCGAACGCTGCATGGGCGTCGGGAGCGCCGTGAGGGGCGTGCTCTGCGCTGACGGCCATCTCGGCTACGCGCAGCCGGTGGGCGGCGTCATCGCCTATGAGGAGCACATCTCCATCTCGGGCGTCGGCTTCGATATCGCCTGCGGCAACCTCGCCGTGCGCACCGATGCACACTTCACGGACCTCGAGGGCAAGGTCGCCGACATCCTCGCCGACATCGGCAGGCGCGTGAGCTTCGGCGTCGGACGCACCAACGACCGGCCCGTGGAGCACCCGCTCTTCGACTCGCCCCTTTGGTCGGACGCGGGAGTCCAGCACCTGAAGGGCATGGCGCGCGCGCAGCTCGGCACGGTGGGCTCCGGCAACCATTACGTGGACCTGTTCGAGGACGAGGAAGGCTTCGTCTGGATCGGCGTGCATTTCGGCTCGCGGGGCCTCGGCCATCGCAGCGCGACGCAGTTCCTGAAGGCGGCGGGCGGCAAGGAGGGAATCGATGTGGAGCCGGCCCTCGTGCATCAGGACTCGGAGCTCGGGCGACGCTATCTCGCGGCCATGACGCTGGCCGGTGAATACGCCTATGCCGGCCGGGAATGGGTCGTGGGGGAAGTGCTCGACATCCTGGGCGCAGACGTCACCGACAAGGTCCACAACCACCACAATTTCGCCTGGCGCGAGCGCCACGGAGGCCGCGATTACTGGGTCGTGCGCAAGGGCGCGACGCCGGCCTTTCCCGGCCAGCGCGGCTTTGTGGGCGGCTCCATGGGCGACGACGCCGTGATCCTCGAAGGCGTCGAGAGCGAGGCTTCCGCCGCGACGCTCTATTCCACCGTGCACGGGGCGGGGCGCCTGTTCGGCCGCCGCGAGGCCAAGCGCCGCTTCTCCCGCGAGGCGATGGAGGCCTGGCTTAAGGAGAAGGGGGTCATGCTGCGCGGCGGCGACCTCGATGAGAGCCCGATGGCCTATCGCCGCCTCGACGAGGTGCTCGCCCACCACGCCGGCACCGTCCGCATTCAGCACCGGCTGCGTCCCTTCGCCGTCGCCATGGCCGGCCGGGGGGACTTCGACCCCTACAAGGACTGACCCGTCCTATCGGCCGTAGATGCGGTCGAGGATCCGGGCCACCGTGACGAGGCGCTCCGCCGCCGGATCGTAGCCTTCGCCAGCGGCGAGGCGCCGTGCCCAGTCGGCGGCTGCCCGGCCGCCCCAGGGGTCAGGCGGATTCGCCAACGTCTCCCGCGCGGTGCCCCGATAGCGCTCCGCGACGAAGTCGTAAAAGGATCCGTCGACGTTGGAAAGGCGCGCGCCCCCGTCCGTGCCATAGAAGGCGGCGGAAATGACCGCATCGCAGCCGGCCTGGAGCCGCCAGGAGCAGGCGATCTCGGCCACGGCACCGGTGGCAAGTTCCAGTTGGGCGATGGCGTAGTCTTCCACGCGAGCCTTTGGATCGGTGAGCGGCGTTCCGCCAGCAAAGAGCTTCGCCGAGACTGCTTCCACCTGCGGGAAATCAAGAGTCCACAAAGCGAGATCGACCAGGTGGACGCCGAGATCCATGACGCAGCCACCGCCGGCGAGCCGCGGATCATAGAACCACGCCTTGTCGGGCCCATAGGCGTTATGGAAGACGAGCTGTGCGGCAAAGACCCGGCCGAGAGCGCCCGAGCGGACGAGGTCGCGGATGCGGCGCATGCCCGCCGTGAAGCGGTAGGAGAGATCGACCGCGAGCAACCGATCGGCGGCGCGCGCAGCAGCGACGACGGCTTCGACCTCCGCCGCGGTGAGGCCGAGCGGCTTCTGGCAGAACACCGCGACGCCGCGCCGCAACGCCTGCAGGGACTGGTTCGCGTGCAGAGCGCTTGGGGTTGCGATCACGACACCGTCGACACCTTCGTCGAGCAGTGCGTCGAGGCTTGCAACCTGCTGGGCCTCCGGCGCAAGGCGCGCAGCCTCGGCAGTGCACTCGGGCGAGGGGTCGGCGATGGCGACGACCTCGACGACACCGGTTTCAACGATCGCCTGCATGCGGTGGCGGCCGATCCACCCGACCCCAAGAAAGCCGATCCGGGGTCGCGACAGCGTGGGCGCAGTGCAGCTCTCGAGAAGGGTTCGAGTCATGGGAAGGTCACCAGCGCCTTGAGGAACCCGTCCGGGCGGTCGCGGGTGGCGTCGAGCGCATCACCCAGACGAGCGAGAGGAAACTGGTGGGTGTAGAGGGGGGTCGGGTCGAAGCGGCCGGAAGCGACGGCGCTGACCGCCTCGCGCATGCCCTCAAGATAGCGCGCTGGATCGCGCTCATGGGCGTTGATCACGTCGAGGCCGCGCCAGTTCCAGAGCTGCATGTTGACCTGCCGCGGCCCGTCCTGGTGATACCCGGCGATGATCAGCCGACCGCCTTCGCGGGTGAGCTCCGCCGCGAGGTCGAGCGGCCATTGCTTGCCGACCGCTTCGATCACCCGGTCGCAGAAGACGCCGCCGGTGAGATCCTTCACCCTCGCGATGATGTCGTGATGGTTCTGCATCGAGATGGTCTCGGCTGCCCCGAAGGCGCGCGCCATTTCGAGCGAGAAGGGGCGCCGCGAGATGGCAATGACTCGAGCGCCTGCATCCGTCGCGAGCCGCGTCAGGATCGCTCCGAGAAAGCCGATGCCGATAACGGCGACGGTGTGTCCCTGCCGGATGTCGCTGCGGCGAAAGATGTTCATGGCGCAGCCGAGGGGCTCGCCCGGGAACGGCTTTCCCGCCAGGCTTTCCGGGAGGCGCACGAGCGCGCTCGCTTCCGCGAGGTCGTATTCCGCATAGGCATGGTAGGAGAGCGCAGCGACCCGGTCCCCCACCGAAATCCCGGTGACGCTCTCGCCCAACGCGTCGACCACGCCCCAGCCCTCGTGGCCGAGAGCGCCCGGCGCAGTGGGAAAGCGCATCCAGTCCGGCCCCGCCCAAGGCGTGAGGTTCGAGGCGCAGACGCCACAGCCCTCAAGCCGAATACGAACCTGACCCGGTCCGGGTTCAGGCCGGGGCACATGGGCGATCTCGACGCGGCCTGGGCCGGTGAACACCGCCGCCTGCATCGTTCCCGCCGCCGCGGCGGCTCCTGACGTCATCGGCAACCTCTCTACCCGTAATGGCCAAAGCTTGGCCGTATCCGCCGCGATAACGATGGAGGGTGCCTGAAGGTTCACGCCCTGGTACGGCTTAGAGCTGGAGCGCGCGGCGGATAGCGACCTCCAGTCCCCCTTCCCGGTACGCGACAGTCGCCTCGATGCCGAAGGCGGCCGCAAGATGAGCTGCCGTCAAGACCTCCTGCGGTGGGCCGGCGGCGGCGACGCGATGACCGTGGAGCAGCACCATGCGATGGGCAAAGCGGGCCGCAAGGGCCAAGTCGTGCATGACCGCGACGACGAGCCCGTCGCGGGCCCGGGTGCGCAGCACGTCAAGGATGAGGAGCTGGTGACGCGGATCCAGCGCGGCCACGGGCTCGTCGGCGATGAGGATGGGAGCTTCGGTTGCAAGGGCGCGGGCAAGGAGCGCGCGCGCGCGCTCGCCGCCGGAAAGCTGTGTCGCTGGCCGATCCTCGAGCCCCCGCAGCCCGACCGCCGCGATGGCTGCTGCCACCGCCTCCCGTCCCCGGTCGTCCAGCGACCCAGGGCTCGCGCCATGCGGGAGGCGGCCGAGCGCGACGACGTCCCTCACCGGCAGCGGCCAGGCGATGCTGCCGTTCTGCGGCAGATAGGCGAGGGCGCGTCCGCGGGCCATCCGTTCCATGGCACGGACATTCTGGCCCTGAAGACGCACGACCCCGCGCGCTGGCGCGACGAGCCCGGCGAGCGCGCGCATGAGCGTCGTCTTGCCGGCGCCGTTGGGGCCGATCACGACGGTCATCTCGCCCTGGGCGAAGGAAAGGTCGATCTCGCTCAGGACCTCGCGGGCGCGAAGATGCACAGAAAGACCCGAAACCTCGAGCAGAGCCGCGGTCATGCCGGCGCATCCGCGATCTCGGCGCGCCGGCGGGCAATGATCCATAGGAAGACCGGAATGCCGAGGAGCGCCGTCAAGACGCCGATCTTCACCTCGGCGGCGGAGGGGATGAGGCGCACGGCGCAATCCGCCGCGAGCAGCAGCGCCGCCCCGGCGAGACCAGCCGGAATGAGGGCACGCGCGGGATCATGGCCGACGAGGGGGCGCACGAGATGGGGGGCGACGAGGCCGATGAAGCCGATCGCGCCCGCGACGGCGACGGCCGCTCCAACCCCGACCGCGCTCGCACCGACCGTCATGAGTCGAACACGCTGCACATCCACGCCGAGACTCTCTGCCGCTTCCTCTCCGAGGGACAGGGCTTGAAGGCCCGTCCGCACCATGAGCAACGCGGCCATGGCAGCAATCAGGAACGGAGCGGCGAGCGCCACGTGGACCATCGAGCGGTCCTCGAGGGAGCCGAGGAGCCAGAAGACGATCTCGGTGACCGCAAAAGGATTGGGGGATAGGCTGATCGCGAGCGAGGTGGCCGCCCCGGCGAGGCTGCCGATGGCAAGCCCTGCGAGCACCAGCACCACCGTGCCTGCGTCCCGGCCGGCCACCCACACGACGAGGGCGATCGACAGGAGCGCGCCGAGAATGGCGGCTGCCGGCAGCGCCAAGGAGAGCGCGCCCGCCCATCCGAAGTAGAGGGTCAGTACGGCCCCGAGCGCCGCTGCCTGAGGAGCGCCGAACACGGTCACGTCTGCCAGCGGATTGCGCAGCAAGCCCTGGAGTGCCGCGCCGCTTAAGCCGAGCGTGCCGCCGATAAGGAGGGCGAGCAGCGTGCGCGGCAGGCGGATCTCGCGCACGATGACGCTGGCGCTCCCCTCATCGAAGACGAGCGCCTTCGCCGCGAGCCACGGCGGCAGCCGCGCCGGGCCAATGGCGAGGGAGGCGATGGCAAGCACGACGACCAACCCGATCAGGGCCGGTCCGAGCCAGCGTGCGCGCGACGTGATGCCGGTTGCCATGGCGGCACTCATGCGAGCCCGGCAGCGCGCTTCACCCTCCCAAGAAGCGCGCCGACTTTTTCGATCCCTTTCCTACCCTGCCCCGCAAGGGCGGAGGGGGCAGCGGCGTCGGTGCTTTTCTTGGGGAGGGGCATGATCCTCTGCGTTGCTTCACCAGGTGGCGCGCAGGCCAGCATAAACGGCGCGGCCGGTCGTGCCGTAGTTCTGGACCTCCTCGAAGCGGGCATTGGTGAGGTTCTCGCCCCGGAGGAAGAGGCTGACGGTGTCGTTGACGCGATAATCCGCATAAATGTCGAGATGCGCATAGGGCTGCAGCTTGGCGACTTCGTTCAGCGAGCTGAAGCGATGGTCGACGAAGACCACGGTCGGCTCGATGGACAGGCGCTCGGTCGGCGTGATGATGAAACCGATCCGGCCCTCGTGCCGCGGCCGGCGGGCGAGCTGCAAGTTGGTCTGTCGGTCGATGGCGTCGAGGGCGGTGTAGGTCACCTTCATGCGAAGGTAATGCGGCCACAGCTCGAGGTCAGCGGAGAGCTCGGCGCCGGCCATGCGGGCGCGGGCGACATTGAAGTAGCAGCCGAAGAACTGGCCGGGCCGACAGCGCGAAACGTCTGTCGTGAAGTCGATGAGGTCACGATAGCGATTCCAGAACAGCGTACCCGACAGCTTCACGCGACCGTCGAAGAGTATCTGGTCGACGCCGCCGTCGATGCCGAAGGAGTGCTCGGGGTGCAGGTCGGGCGTTCCGAAGGAGGGGCTGTAGAGCTGGAAGAGCGAGGGCGCTTTGCCTCCCGTCCCGGCGCTCATCCGAAGCTTGGTCTCGGTCTCCGGAACCTCGTACGCCGCCGTCGCGCGCCAGGTGGCAAAGCGCTCCACGTCGCGCACGTCGTCGATGCGCCCCGCAAGCGAGAGGTGCAGGTGATCGAACACGGTGACCTGATGAAGCGCGAAGAGGGAGCGCGTCGTCTGCTCGGCCGCGATGGTGCGCGTCCACGGCGTGGGCGGCAGCAGGTCCCGCCTGAAGCTGTCCGCCTGCTCCCGCTCGGCCCGCATGCCGAAGGTGAGAAGGCCCAAGGGGCCGAGCTTGAGGTCCCCCTGGTACTCCGCGCCGATCCGGTCGCCGATGAACTCGGTGCTGCTGGCGAAGGTCGAGAGCGGCCCTCCGAAGGAGAAATAGCTGAAATCGCGGGTGTCGCGGACCGTGCGGTTTGCAAACACCGTCACCGTATTGTGGAGCACGCCTCCGAAGGAGTCGGCAAGGAGCCGCGCATAGCCGTTGGTCAGCTGGCTCTCGGATCGGGAGGGAGTATCGGGAAAAGGAAGGAAGGCGGCGTCATACTGCGCCCGGTTCAAGCTATGGAGGCCGCCGAATTCGAGCCGCGTCGTCTCGTCGAGATTGATCCCGATGCGCCCCATGACGCCTGCCTTGCGCGTGCTGTCCGGCTCAAAGCCTGAGGGGGCGAGATAGCGCAGGCGCGGGATGCGGTAGCCGAAGGCGGAGAAGCCTGCCGAGTCGAAGCCGGCGAAGCCGAAGGAGTAGTCGATCCGGTCGTCGCCACCCGAGATGCCGCCCTTGACTTCCTTCGAGCCGTAGCTGCCTGCCTCGACGGACAGCGTGGAGCGCGGCTTGCCGCGTCCGCGCTTGGTGATGATGTTGATGACGCCGCCCATGGCTTCCGAGCCATAGAGGGCCGATTGCGGGCCCCGCAGCACCTCGATGCGCTCGATATCGGCGAGGACCAAGTTGGCGAAGTCGAATTCGCGGCCGGTCGAGGACGGGTCGTTGATCCGAATGCCGTCGACGAGCACCAGCGTATGGCGCGTGTCGCCGCCGCGGATGCGCACGAACTGGCTCTGCCCCGGCCCGCCGTTGCGGGCGACCGTCAAACCCGGCACGCGGCGGAAGAGCTCGGCCACGTCCTTGACGCTCGCCTTTTCGATCTCCTCGGACGTGATGACGGTGATGGCGCTGCCGGCCCGCTGGATCGGCTGCGCCGTGCGGGTCGGCGTGACGACGATGTCGGCCAAGCGGCCATCCGAAGCGGGCTGCGCCGCGGCAGCGCCGGGAACCAAAAGCGTGAAAAGGAGAAAAGACGCCGCCGGCAGGCGGCTCGACAGGCCGGTCATGAAGAACCTCCTCCGCCCCACCGGCGGACCAAGGGTTGCACTCGACGCTGGCCGGTCTCCTGGCTTGCGGCTTGAAGCGCGGCGATCCGCCTTCCCGACGCGTTCTCGCATCAGTGGCTGTTGTGGATCGCCGCTCGCCGCTCACAGTTGCGGGGGCAGCCCCGGAGTTGAGCCTTGCGGCTCGCACCGGATTCCCGTTTCACCCCGGTCGAAAGCGGGGCACCAACGTCAATGGGATCGGTATCGGGGAGCGAGCGCCTCTGCAACCGCCGACGAAGCTTGGTTCGGCAAAACGAACGGGCGTGGCAGAGTCGCCACACTCAGTGATAGGGAACGCCATGGTCGTCCGCCTGCTCGTGCTTGCCATCGTCTTGTTCGCTCTGCCAGCCCGCGCCGAGACGCCGCCACAGCGCATCGTCTCGCTGAACAAATGCACCGACCAGCTCCTGGTGGCGCTGGTCGAGCGATCGCGCATCGCTTCGGTGTCGCCCATCGGCACGGACGAGTTCTCCTTCCTTGCCGAGGAGTTGAAGGGACTCCCCGCCAATTCGGGCCGCGGAGAGTCGATCCTTCTCACGAAGGCGGACCTTGTCCTCGCCGGCCCCTTCGAGTCGCATGTGCGGCGTCATCTCCTGCGCCGCCAGGGCTTTGAGGTGATGGTGCCGGGCCCGTGGTCGTCTCTCGCCGAGGGCCGCGCCCAAATTCGCGACGTCAGCCGACGGCTTGGCGCCGAAGCGAGGGGCGAGGCACTGATCGCGGCGATCGATGCCGCCCTCGAACGAAGCCGCAGCATCGCTCCAGCGCCGCGGAGCGTGCTCGTCCTCCAGCGGCGCGGCTATACGCCCGGCGAGAGCGGCATCCTCGATGAGCTCCTGCGCCACATGGGCCTGACGCCATACTCGGAGCGGCTCGGGCTCAAGCAGGGCGGGATGGTCTCGCTCGAGAAGCTCGTCGCCGATCCGCCCGACTACATCCTCATGGGCGAAGGCGAGCGGCGCGCCATCGACCAGGGCTCGGCGCTCCTGTGGCACCCGGCGCTCGTCGCCGCCGTTCCGCCGGAGCGCAGGCTCTATCTCCCGGCCCGGCTCACCATCTGCAACGGACCTGCGACGCCCTATGCCATCGATGCCTTGGCCGCGGAGGTGCGGGCGAAGGTGCGGTAGGGCGTCTGCCGATTTCGGGCGCGTCGCGCGTGTGTTAGGTCAGCCCCATGAACCCCATCTTCGCAAAGATCGATACCAGCGTCTTCGAAGTCATGTCGCGGCTTGCCCGGGAGACCGGGGCCGTCAATCTCGGCCAGGGCTTTCCCGACGATCCCGGACCCGAGGACGTGCGCTTGAAGGCGGCAGAGGCGGTGGTCCATGGCTGGAACCAGTACCCGCCCATGATGGGACTGCCGGACCTCCGCGAGGCCATCGCCCGCCACTACCGCCACTGGCAAGGCCTCGAACTCGATCCGGAGACCGAAGTCATGGTCACCTCAGGCGCCACGGAGGCGCTTGCCGGCGCGCTCCTGGCGCTCCTCGAGCCCGGCGACGAGGTGGTGCTCTTCGAGCCCATGTACGACGCTTATCTGCCCCTCGTCCGTCGGGCCGGCGGTGTGCCGCGCTTCGTCATCCTCAAGCCGCCCGCCTTCCGTCTGACCGAGGAGGCGCTGGCGAGGGCCTTCTCGCCGAAGACCAAGGTCGTCCTTTTCAACAACCCGCTGAACCCGACGGCGACCATCTTCGGCGCCGAGGATCTCGCCCTGCTCGCCGATTTCTGCACGCGCTTCGACGCGATCGCGGTCTGCGACGAGGTGTGGGAGCACGTGGTCTTCGACGGCCGGCGCCATCGGCCGGTGATCGGCCTGCCCGGCATGCGCGAGCGGACCGTGAAGATCGGCTCTGCCGGCAAGATCTTCAACCTGACGGGCTGGAAGGTGGGCTTTGTGTGCGCCGCGCCACCGATCATGCGGGTGCTTGCCAAGGCCCACCAGTACATCACCTTCACGACGCCGCCGAACCTCCAGGCTGCCGTCGCCTACGGGCTTGGCAAGGACGACGAATATTTCGAGGGCCTGCGGGCCGACCTCACGCGCAGCCGCGACCGTTTCACGACAGGTCTGCGAACCCTCGGCTTCGAGGTCATCCCCTCGCAAGGGACCTACTTCCTCAACGTCGACATCGCGCCACTGGGCGAGAGCGACGACGTGGCCTTCTGCAAGCGGCTCGTCCTCGACCACGGCGTCGCCGCGATCCCGGTCAGCGCCTTCTATGCGGAAGCGGCCGTCAAGACCGTCGTCCGCTTCTGTTTCGCCAAGCGCGACGCCACGCTCGATGAGGCGCTCGAACGTCTCGCTGGTGTCGCCCGGAGGGCGGCGTAGAGCCGCCTCCCCAGGGGGCGCCCGCGGAGCAGATCGCGTCGTGGTTCCCGCCTGGCCGAAGGCGCGCCTCAACCCGCTTGGCCTGCCGCCCGGAACGACCGCGCGAGATCGCCGGCCCTGCCGAACACCGCTTTGGCGTCGGCGGCGGTGAGCGCGATAGTGGTCTTCATGTCGGTGACTCCGCCGCTGCCTGCCGCGGTGATGGCGACCGCAGCCATCACTCTTTCGTCGGGCGCCTCGGCGATGATGAGCCAATCATGCTCGCCGAAGGTGAGGTAATAGGACAGAAGGCGACCGCCGGCCTCTTGGACGAGCTTGGCGACCGCTTCGGTACGATCCTCCGGCGCGTTGATCATTCCCCGGACAGCTTCGCGCGAGTAGCGGCCCTGACTGATGAAGATCGGCATGAGCTCCTCCCGTGTTCAGCAAGTCTCGCTTGCCGCCGGGCGGCCGCGACGTCTCTCGTTTGGAAGATGGGAGGTGCCGGCGGCCGTCCCGGCGCCGTTCGTGCTGAAGGCCGCTAAACTGAAGCCCGGACGGCCGCAGCGGTCGCGGCCGAGAACTGCGCAGGTGGAAACATGGGCACCTCCATGCGCAACGTTTCCCCTTCCGCTGGGGAAGGCGAGGAAGCAGGCTCTGCCCATTTCGATCACCCGTCAAGACCGCTCGACGCTTGCCTCTTGCGCCGACCGGTCCGCCTCCCTAGCCTCTGCGGCTCACCACTCCAGCCTCACAGAGGAGGGCCAACCAGGAAATGATCCGAACCCTTGCCGCGCTTGCCTTTGGTCTCGCCCTCGCCGCCTCCGCCTCGGCCCAGGAGCGCGTCGTGAATGTCTACAACTGGTCGGACTACATCGACCCCAAGGTGATCGAGAACTTCACCAAGGAGACAGGTATCAAGGTCACCTACGATACCTACGACAACAACGAGATCGTCGAGACGAAGCTCCTGGCCGGCAAGTCGGGCTATGACATTGTGGTGCCTTCGGGGCCATTCCTGCAGCGGCTCATCAAGGCCGGCGTTTTCCTTAAGCTCGATAAGGCGAAGCTGCCGAACCTGCAGCACGCTTGGCCCGAGGTGGCGCAGCGCCTGCAGGTCTACGACCCGGGCAACCAGCACGCCGTGAACTATATGTGGGGCACCACCGGCATCGGCGTGAACGTCAAGAAGGTGCAGGAGCGGCTTGGCAACCAGCCCCTCAATACCTGGGACATCGTCCTCAAGCCCGAGATCATCGCCAAGCTGAAGGATTGCGGCGTGCACATGCTGGACGCGCCGGAGGACATCTTCCCGAACGTCCTCAACTACCTCGGCCTCAACCCGGACTCGAAGAGGAACGAGGATCTGCAGAAGGCCGGCGATGCTCTCTTCCGCATCCGCGGCAGCGTCCAGAAGTTCCACTCCTCGGAATACATCAACGCCCTTGCCAACGGCGACATCTGCATGGCCGTCGGGTATTCCGGGGATATCCTGCAGGCAAGAAAGCGCGCCACCGAGGCCAACAACGAGGTCGAGATCGCTTATCTCGTCCCGCGCGAGGGCGCCCTCATGTGGTTCGACTCGATGGCCATTCCGGCGGACGCCAAGAACGTGGCCGAGGCGCACGAGTTCATCAACTACATGATGCGCCCCGAGGTCGCCGCGGCGAACACCAACTTCGTCTCCTACGCCTCGGGCAACCTCGCCGCAAAGCAGTTCGTCAAGCCCGAGATCCTCAACAACCCGGGCGTCTACCCGGACGAGGCCACCTTCAAGCGCCTCTTCACCAACACGGCCTATGACGAGCGCGCCCAGCGCATCGTCACGCGCCTGTGGACGCGGGTGAAGACAGGCCGGTGACGCGCCGCCATGGTCGCTCCGGAGCAACGCTTTGCGTCGCCCCGGAGCGACAAGGTCACTTCCCCTTGCAACGCTCGCTGACGAGGCGCCGCAAGTCGGCCGCGGTGCTCTTGAACTCTGCCGTCTTGCGCGCCTTCAGCGAGCCTACGGCGCACCGGCCATAGGCCGCGCCCGCCTTGTCTAGCGCCTCCACCTGGCGGCGCCAGCCCGCGCATTGCTCCTCCGGCTTCGAGCCGGCGAGTTCCAGGGCGCGGTAGCTCCCGGCCACCCCCGCATCGGCCATGAAGAGCTCGCGCTGGCAGGCCTCGTCGCCGGGTGCGGCGAGAGCGGGCAAGCCCGCGAGCAGGGCGAGCCCAAGAGTGGCAAGCCCAAGAGTGGCGAGCCTCATCCGAGGTTCAGCTCCCGGAAGAAGTCGTTGCCCTTGTCGTCGATGACGATGAAGGCGGGGAAGTCCTCGACCTCGATGCGCCAGATGGCCTCCATGCCGAGTTCGGGATACTCGACGACCTCGACCTTCTTGATGCAGTCCTGCGCGAGCCGCGCCGCCGGGCCGCCGATGGAGCCGAGATAGAAGCCGCCATGCTTCCGGCAAGCCTCGCGTACTTCCTTGGAGCGGTTGCCCTTGGCGAGCATCACCATCGATCCGCCCGCAGCCTGGAACTGGTCGACGTAAGAATCCATGCGCCCCGCGGTCGTGGGGCCGAACGAGCCGGAGGCGTAGCCCTCCGGCGTCTTGGCCGGGCCGGCGTAGTAGATCGGATGGTTCTTGAAATAATCCGGCATGCCCTCGCCGCGCTCGAGCCGCTCACGGATCTTGGCATGGGCCAGGTCGCGGGCAACGATCATCGGGCCCGTCAGGGAGAGCCGGGTGCGGATGGGATATTGCGTCAGCGTGCCCAGAATCTCGCTCATGGGGCGGTTGAGGTCGATGCGGACGACGTCGCCGCCAAGCGAGGATTCGTCGATATCCGGCAGGTACTGAGCGGGATTCGTCTCGAGCTGCTCGAGGAATACGCCCTCGCGGGTGATCTTGCCGAGCGCCTGCCGGTCGGCCGAGCAGGAGACGCCAAGCCCGATCGGCAGGGAGGCGCCATGCCGGGGCAGGCGGATGACGCGCACGTCATGACAGAAATACTTGCCGCCGAACTGCGCCCCGACGCCGAGCGACTGCGTGAGCTTGTGCACCTCGGCCTCCATCTCGAGGTCGCGGAAGGCGTGACCGGCTTCCGAGCCTTGTGTCGGCAGGCCGTCGAGATAGCGCGTCGAGGCGAGCTTGACCGTTTTCAGGGTCAGCTCGGCGCTGGTGCCGCCGATGACGATGGCAAGGTGATAGGGAGGGCAGGCCGCCGTGCCGAGCGTGAGGATCTTCTCCTTCAGAAAGGCCATCAAGCGGTCCCTGGTGAGGAGCGATGGCGTCGCCTGATAGAGGAAGGTCTTGTTGGCGGAGCCGCCGCCCTTGGCGATGAACAGGAATTTGTAGGCGTCCTCGCCTTGCGCATAGATCTCGATCTGGGCCGGCAGGTTCGAGCGGGTGTTCCTCTCCTCGAACATGGAGAGGGGGGCAAGCTGGGAGTAGCGCAGGTTCTTCTTGAGATAGGCATCGCGGATGCCTTCGGCGATGGCGTCCTCGTCGTCGCCCTCGGTCCAGACGAGACGCCCCTTCTTGCCCATCACGATGGCCGTGCCGGTATCCTGGCACATGGGCAGGACGCCGCCTGCCGCGATATTGGCGTTCTTCAACAAGTCGTAGGCGACGAATTTGTCGTTCGGGGTCGCCTCCGGATCGTCGAGGATGGCCCGAAGCTGTTTGAGATGGCCAGGGCGGAGCAGGTGGTTGATGTCAACGAAGGCGGCCTCGGCGAGGGCCCGGATCGCCTCGCGCTCCACCACCAGGATCTCGCGGCCGTTGAAGCGCTCGGTCCTCACCCCCTCGGCGGTGAGCTTACGGTAGGGCGTTGCGTCCGGCGCAAGGGGGAACAGATCGGCCAGAGCGGGCGACGTCGCGGACATTCAGGAGATCTCCAGAAGCGGCTTGTCGAGGAAGGGTGCTGGCCAGGCTTCTAGCGCGTTGCGGCCAGGCTCGAAAGCAGGCGCACGAGCCCGCGTCAGGCGGCGCGCGGCGCGGAAACCTCGGTCAGGACCGCGTAAATGGCATCGGCGCCACGCGTCGCGCGGATCCGTTCGACGACCCCCGGCTCGCGCAGCAGGCGGGCAACCCGGGCAAGAGCCTTGAGGTGGTCGGCGCCGGCGTTCTCCGGCGCGAGGAGCAGGAACACGAGGTCCACCGGCTGCGCGTCCAGAGCCTCGAAGTCGATGGGCTTCTCGAGCCGCGCGAGGAGGCCGAACAAGCGGGTGAGCTGCGGCAGCTTCCCATGCGGGATGGCAATGCCCTCGCCGATCCCCGTAGAGCCGAGGCGTTCCCGCTGCAGCAGCGCCTCGAAGACGGTCCGCTCATCGAGACCCGTCAGCCGTGCGGCATGGGCCGAGAGCTCCTGCAAGGCGTGCTTCTTGCCGGTGACGCGCAAGGCCGGAATGATCGCCTCAGGGCTGAGGAACTCGAGCAAGGGCATGGGATGCGGTCTTTGGCCGGGAAAGCCGGCGCGTGGTCATCAAACGCAATCTTTGGGCCAGGGCGTCCGCCCGTTCAGGCTTGTCCGGACGGCGGATCGATCCAACCGATGGCGCCGTCGCGCCGGCGATATACGACGTTCAGCCGGCCAGTGCTAGCGTGCTGAAACACGACCACCGGCGCCCCCGTGAGATCAAGCTCCACCACTGCCTCGCTCACGGACATGCGATGGAGCGGACGGGTCGTCTCCGCGATCACCACCGGGTGGTACTCGCCTTCCTCGGACGACTCTTCGCTCGGCGCTTCCAAAACCGCGTAGGCGCTTTGAGCCGGCTCCGAGCCGCGGCCATCGGGGACTTGGCGGTCCTTGAGGCGGCTCTTGTAGCGCCTGAGCCTCTTTTCGATCCGGGCGGCGGTCTGATCGAAGCTGGCATAGGCGTCGTGAGCCGAGCCGGAGGCCTCGAGGGTGATCCCTGAAGCGAGATGCAGGACGCAGTCGGTCTGGAAGCCGGCGCCGTCCCGTGCCACCGTGACATGGCCCGAGTAATCGCCGTCGAAATATTTGGACAAGGCCTCGGCAAGCCGCGTCTCGACCTGCGTTCTCAGCGCCTCGCCGATGTCGAGGTTCTTGCCGGACACGCGCAGCGCCATCCTCTCCTCCCCAACCCCGGAAATCGCGGACGCTCAAGCTCCCGGCGACGCCCGTTTCGCGCGATGGCACGGGGCCAGGCGCCGGCTTTCAGATGTGTAGGGAGGAGCGCATCGGCAAGTCAATGACGCCTAGCGTCGAGCCGTGGCGCGGCCGTTTCGGCGGCGCTCGACGGAAGATGGAATGCGCAAGGATTCCCTGTACTTGGCTACCGTCCGCCGGGCGATGTCGATCCCCTCTGCCTTGAGCCTCTGCACGAGCGCGTCGTCGGAGAGGACGTCTCTTGGATCCTCTGCCTCGATGAGCTGCTTGATACGGTGGCGAACGGCTTCCGAGGAGTGAGCCTCCAACCCCGCGGCGCCGGGAATCGCCGCCGTAAAGAAATATTTCATCTCGAAAGTGCCGCGGCTCGTGCCGATCGACTTGTTGGACGTCACCCGCGACACGGTCGATTCGTGCATGCCGATCGCATCGGCGACGGTCTTGAGGTTCAAGGGGCGCAGATGCGACACCCCATGCACGAAGAATCCGTCCTGCTGACGCACGATCTCGCTCGCGACTTTGAGGATGGTCTTGGCCCGCTGCTCCAGGCTGCGGGCGAGCCAGTTGGCCGATTGCAGGCAATCGACAAGGAAGCTCTTCTCCTCGTCCCTGCGCAGCGTGCGGGATACCCGGGCGTAATAGGCCTGATTGACGAGGATCCGGGGCAGGGTTTCAGGGTTGAGCTCGACAATCCAGCTCCCGTCCGCGGCCGGCCGGACGAACACGTCGGGAATCAGGACCTGGACCGGGGCGCCGCCGAAGGCACGCCCGGGCTTGGGGTCCAGCCCGCGCAACTCGGCGAGCATGTCGGCCAGGTCTTCGTCGTCGACGCCGCAGAGGCGCTTGAGGGCGCCAAAGTCGCGCTTCGCCACGAGGTCGAGGCGACTGACGAGGGCCTGCATCGCCGGATCGAAGCGATTACGCTCCTTCAGCTGGAGGGCGAGGCACTCGGCGAGATCGCGCGCGGCAATTCCCGAAGGCTCGAAGCTCTGCACGAGCCGCAGCACCTTTTCCACCTGAACCGGCGCGGCGGAGAGGCGTTCGGCAATGTCCTCGACGGTCTCCGTAAGGTAGCCGGCCTCGTTGACGGCGTCGATGAGGAAGCGACCGATGAGCCGCTCGGCCGGGTCCTGCGTCGCAAGCTCGAGCTGAGCGACGAGATGATCATGAAGGCTCGTCTGCGCGGTGAGGGTCGCCTCGAAAGCGGGGTCTTCACCGTCGAAGGATGCGGAGCCGCCGTTTCCCCAGGACGCCAGTGTCAGCGCGACCCCGTCGGCGGCGGCTGCCGCCGCGCGTTCCGAAGGCTCTTCCGGGAAGACGTTTTCAAAGCTCGTGTCGTGCTCGCGTTCGATCTCGGACCGATGGGTCTCGCGATCCCCCGCAAGCCAAGCGTCCACCTGGGGCTCCGGCGGTGGATCGAGCGCGGAATCTCCCTCCCCTGACGCCGCTGCCCCCATTGCATCGAGGCCTTCGTCGGACGACGGTGCCTCCTCGGTCAGGTCTGGCGCAGCCGGACCCTCGTCCCGCTCGAGGAGTGGGTTGCGCTCAAGCTCGCCCTCCACATAGGCGGCGAGGTCGACATGCGAGAGCTGCAAAAGCTTGATCGCCTGCAGGAGCTGCGGCGTCATCACCAGGGATTGGCCCTGGCGGAGCTCCAGCCGTTGCGACAGGCCCATGAAAACCCCCAGCGCGCTTCGGGTCAGCGCGGCATGCTTCTTGCATAATTTTGTGTGATTTCTATCGGCGGGCAGCGATGCCGTCAAATGCCGCGGCCGGGCCGGCGGCCGACCTTGGCGCCTTGCCCCTGATCAGAGGCGGAAATCCTCGCCGAGATAGAGCCGGCGGACGTCCTCGTGGGCGATAATCTCGTCGGGCCGGCCCTCGGTCAGCACGCGGCCGGAATGGATGATGTAGGTGCGGTCGGTGAGGGCCAGGGTCTCGCGCACGTTGTGGTCGGTGATGAGCACGCCGATGCCGCGCGCGGTGAGATGCCGGACAAGGTTCTGGATGTCGCCGACTGCGATCGGATCGATGCCGGCGAAGGGCTCGTCGAGGAGCATGAAGGAGGGATCGCCGGCAAGCGCCCGCGCGATCTCGCAGCGGCGGCGCTCGCCGCCGGAGAGCGCGATGGAAGGCGCCTTGCGCAGACGCGCGATGTTGAATTCCTCCAGCAATGCGTCGAGCTTCTTCTCCCGCTCCTTGCGGCTTGGTTCCACCACCTCGAGGACGCCGCGGATGTTGTCCTCCACATTGAGGCCCCGGAAGATCGACGCCTCTTGCGGCAGATAGCCGATGCCGAGCCGCGCCCGCCGGTACATGGGCAGATGGGTGATGTCATATCCGTCGAGGCTGATGATACCGCGGTCGGGCGAGACAAGTCCGGTGATCATGTAAAAGATGGTGGTCTTGCCTGCGCCATTGGGTCCAAGCAGCCCCACGGCTTCGCCGTTGCGCACGTGGAGTGCGGCGTCGTAGACCACGGTGCGCCCACGATAGCTCTTCTGCAGGCCCTGGACCGCCAGGATGCCGGGACCGCCGATCGCCGCCGCTCCGGCTTCCGATCCCTTCGTCTTCCGGCCGAAGCCGAAGACGCGGCCAAGGACGCCGCCCCGCCTCGGCGATGGACCCTGTTCCAGCCTGGACCAGGTCTCGGCCTGCCCATCTTGGTCGCGGGCATGCGCCCAAGCGTCCGCAGCGCCGGGAGCGAGCAAGGTGGCGGAAGCAGGGCCAATGAGCGGTTTCACGGAGATCGGCCTGTGAGATGGCGCATAGACGCGTTGCGGACAGGAGGGATGCTGCGGAAGTTTGTCAGGAAAGCGCGGGCAGGATCTTCCTGCAGCGATCAATTGGTTTGAACCCGGGCCTTTGGTGGGGCGGTGGGCGAGGCCGGTTTCGGCGCAGGCGCAGAAGCCGGCTTTGGCGGGACCGCCTGAGCCGCCTGCGGAGGCGCCGCCGGAGTGGCTGTGGTCGCCGTGGGGTCGCAGCCTTGCTTGGCCTTGTTGTCGCCGCCGGGAAGGAACAGGGCGCTGACCCGCCCGCCCGGCGCGGTCTCCACATTGGCGACGCCGGTGTCGAGGTCATAGACCATGCGCTCGCCGCGGGTCACGTTCTGGCATTGGCTCAGGGCGACATTGCCGGTCATGACGACCTTGTTCGCCACCCGGTCGAAGACGGCATTGTCGCCGGTGGCGATCTGGTCCTTGGAAACCACGGTGACCGGTCCTTTGCACTCGATACGCTTGATCGCGTCGTCCTGGCCGCCGGCCGAGCGGGTCGCGCCCTGGCCGCGCTGCTGCTCGTAGAACACCGTCAGCACCGTGCATTCGATCGTGGTGTCTCCCTGCACGGCCACGACCTTGCCGCTGAACACGGCGCGGCTCTCCCGGTCGAACACATCCAGGCGATCCGCGTCGATCTTGATGGGATCCTTGCTCGAACCGCCAAGCTTGCCAAGGGCGGCCGGCCGGCTGTCCTTCCCGTTACCGTCAGGCTTGCCCGCGGCAGGGCGCTGGGCGGGAGCGGGTTTGGCTTCCGGGGCCGCCGCCTGAGCTTGCGCTGGCCCGGCAAGGCCAAGGAGGAGACCGGCGGCAAGGGCCGCAAGAAGGTGTCGCATCATGGCGTCTGGCTCGGTTGCAGGCTCATGGGCGCCGCCTGCGAGGCGACCGCCGGCGTCGTGCCCGTCGGGGCCTCGGATTGCATCGGGTTCTGCTCCACCGGGTGGAAGACGGATCGCACCCGGCCGACGAAGGAAATCACCTTGCCATTGTCGCTGAGATCGAGGGCATCGGCCTCGATGCGGGCTTGCGGCAGCGTCACCACGACCGGCTCGCGCGAGACGACCGTGCCTGCCTTGAAATCGACGGACGCGGATTTCAGCCGGGCCTCCTGGCCGTTGTCGGTGCGCACCCACACGTTCTCTGTCAACTCAAGGTGCTCCTTCTGGCTGTCGAAGACGCCGAAGGACGCCTCGAAATGGGCCTGCGTCCCTGAATCGTCGAGGGCGATCCGACCCCTCATCTCCTTGAGTTCGACGATGGTCGGTTTGCGCACATCCTGGAAGGCGGCCGTCGCGGTGACTTCATAGCCCCGGTTGTCCTTGCGATAGCCTGTCAGGCGCGGCCGGTCCATTTGGATCTTGGTACCCGAGAGTCTCACCGGGCCGATGTCGATTGCCGCCATCCGCCCAAAGGGATCGAAGATGGCCACGAGCGCCACCAAGCCGATCGCCACTGCCGCCCCGAACGGGATCGCGCGCCGCAGGAACCGGACATAGCGCGAATGCCGGCGCGCCGCGGCATAGGCCCGCGCCTCGCGCCTCCTTCCTGAGCGCCGCGGCTCGCTTGTGACGGCTCCGTCCACGCCCTGTGCCCCTTTGCCCGTGCCCCTTGCACGACCGGTGCCGGATCGAGGTGGCGAAGTTGTGACACCGCCCGACCCGTCCTACGTGCGGCAATTTAAGAGAGTTTCAACTCTGACGCGAATCGACGTCGTGCTCAGCTATGGGCGAAGATGTCGGCATCTGCCCAGCCGAGAAGATCGAGCTGCGCCCTCGTCGGCAGGAACGCAAAGCAGCTCTCCGCCAGCTGCAGCCGCTCCTCCCGTTCGAGCATCCGGTCGAGGCGCTCCTTGAGGGCATGTAGATGGAGCACATCCGAAGCGGCATATTCGAGCTGCGCGGGCGTGAGGAGGTCGGCTCCCCAATCCGAGGATTGCTGCTGTTTGGAGAGGTCGACGCCAAGGAGCTCCTTCACCAGGTCCTTCAGCCCGTGCCGATCCGTATAGGTGCGGGCGAGCTTGGAGGCGATCTTCGTGCAATACACCGGGCCCGGCATGAGGCCGAAGGCTCTGAACAGCACCGCAAGATCGAAACGCGCGTAATGAAAGATCTTCAAGGTGGAGGGATCGGCGAGGATCCGGCTCAGGACCTCTGGCGGTCCGGCGTCCCGAAGGATCTGGACCACGTCCGCTGTGCCATCCCCCTTGGAAATCTGCACCACGCAGAGCCGGTCCCGGTGCGGGTTGAGTCCCAGCGTCTCGGTGTCGACCGCGATGATCGCGCCTGCGGCGTAATCCGCCGGCAGGTCGCCGCGGTGATAGCGGATCGTCATGGCATCCCGGTGGCCGGGCGGCTCACCCGTCTATTCGGACTCCGCCCTGGCTCGGCCGCTCTAGCAGCGGCGCCCGTCCGTCGCAAGGCCGCGTCCTGCGGACGGAAAACCCCCTGCGCTTCGGGCAGGGGGCATCCGTCATGGCGGGGGTTCGAGGGATGCTTATTCGCACACCTGCACGCGGCGCACCACGATCTCGCCCCAGCGGTTCACGCGCTCGCGGGTGACCCAGTAGCAGTCGACCGGGGCTTCATAGGCCGGATAAGCCGGATAGGCATAGGCCGGACGGCTCGCCGTCGCGGCGATGGCGCCGAGCGCCAGGCCCGTGGCGACGCCGGCCGCCACCGCGCCGCCGCGGTGGCGTCGATAGGGCCGATAGCCATAAGCCGGATAGCCGCGGTAAGCGCGATAGCCGGGATTGTAGTACCGCCAGGTACCGGTGCTGGCACCAGCCTCCGCGGGTGTGGCCGACACGACCGCAGCGCCGCCAAGCAGAACAAGGCCCGTGGCGCCCGCCAGCAAAAGGCTCCTGGTCTTATGAGCAAGATCTCGCATGAGCATCTCCCAAGAATGAGGCCGATCCGCATCGATCATGCGTCTTTTGTCTCATGACCCGACTGAATTGGGCCTGAACGGATCGCGGCAGGACGTGGGCGCCGGCCCGTGAAGCGGAACCGCGGCCTGAAAGACGGCGTTGCGTAAGGCAGAGGAAGCCATTCGAAGGAGTGTGATCATGCGCAAGAGCCTGACGGCCCTGTTCGCCGTCGCCGGCCTCATGGCAGTGCCGACGGTCGCCCCCGCGTCTGACGGCGGCGCCGCGGCTGGCGCCGTGACGGGCGGCGTCATCGGCGGTGTTGTCGGCGGCCCCGTGGGCGCGGCCATCGGCGCTGGTGCCGGCGCCATCGTCGGCGGAACCACGACGGGTCCCAATCCGCCCCCGGCGGTCGTTGCCGAGCCGCCCGCGACGGGCACGGTCGTGATCGATCGGCCCGCAACCATGCGCGAGCAGACCTGCGTCCAAGACGCCTATGGCAACCGCACCTGCCGCGAAGTGGTGAGGTAAAGAAGCCATCCCGGTTCAACAAGGTCCGCCCCGCCACGGGCGGACCTTTCTCCTTTTCGGGATGGTGGTGCCCAGGAGAGGACTCGAACCTCCACGGCTTGCGCCACTGGTACCTGAAACCAGCGCGTCTACCAATTCCGCCACCTGGGCCTGCCATCGAGATGGCATGTTCCGTCTAGACGCGCCGGGGCCGCGCGTCAATGAGCCTGCGGCAACGATGCAGGAGCAATCCATCCCACGCGCGGGACGTCCTTCGCCCCTCGCGCCGAGGTTCAGGCGAGGCGCACGCACTCTGCGACCTGATGTGAGGCAAGGCCGGATGCTCCGGCTTCCCGAGCGCGAAGCGCGGATCGCGCTCCCCTTCACAGGGCGCGGAACGTTGATTAAGGAACGCTCCGGCCGAGGTGCCGCGTGGAAGACCTCACCTCGGTGTCCCGGCGCGCCGACCGCGGGCGGCGCGCGGTGAGGAGTTCTCGATGACCGACCCTGATCGCCTGTTCTCGTCCACCATCGTCACGGTGTTCGGCGGGTCCGGCTTCGTCGGTCGGGCCGTTGTCGCGGCGCTTGCGAAACGCAACTACCGTGTGCGGGTGGCGGTGCGTCGTCCGAACCTCGCCGGCCATGTCCAGCCCTTCGGCTTTCCGGGGCAAATCGTCCCCGTCCAGGCGAATCTCCGCCACCGCGGCTCGATCGAACGAGCGGTGGCCGACGCGAGCATCGTCGTCAACCTTGTCGGCATCTTGAGGCCGAGCGGCAAGCAGACCTTCGAAGCGGTGCATCAGGAAGGCGCCCGCGCCGTGGCGGAGGCCGCGGCTGCGGTCGGGGCGTCGCTGGTGCACATGTCGGCGCTCGGAGCTGACCTCGCCTCGCCCTCAGCCTACGCCCGCACCAAGGCCGAGGGCGAAGTGGCGGTGCGGGAAGCGTCGCCTCGCAGTGTCATCGTGCGGCCTTCGGTGGTGTTCGGCCCGGGCGACAGCTTCCTCAACCGCTTTGCGGCGCTCGCGCGGATGCTGCCGGTGCTGCCGCTCGCCGGTGCTGACACCCGCTTCCAGCCCGTGTTCGTTGGCGATGTGGCCGAAGCGATCGCTCGCGCCGTCGACGGGAGCGTCGCGCCCGGCACCTACGAACTCGGAGGACCCGAGATCCTCTCCTTGCGCCAAATCGTCGAATACGTTCTCAAGGTCACCGGTCGGCGGCGTCTCATCCTGCCCTTGCCGCCGCCCGTGGCGCGGGCGCAGGCGTCCATCACCGAGGTGCTCGACCTTCTCACACTGGGCTTCCTGCCGGAAGAATTCGTGCTGACCCGCGACCAGGTGGTGCAGCTCGAACGGGACAACATCGTCAGCGCCGAGGCGAGGGGCAGCGGCCGCACGCTCGAAGGGCTGGGCATCCGCCCGACCGCTCTCGAAGCCGTGGCGCCGAGCTACCTCGTGCGGTTCCGCAAGACGGGCCAGTTCGCGGTCGACCGGGATGCCATTGCCGCCACCGGACGGCCGGATGACCTCGCGCCCTCCTCAGCCGGTCCCCGGTCCGGCTTCCACCCGGGGCACGCTTCCGGCCCCGCCCTCGACAAGGGCCCGCGCTGACAGACGCTTGTGAAGGTGCACCATGAGGGCAACGCCAAAGAGCGGCGTGAGAAGGTTGAGGATCGGCACGAGGACCAGGGCTGCGATCAGCGCGCCCGCCGCTAGGACCGTGGGCCGGTAGCGGGTCCTGAGGCGCGCCGCCTCGGGGAGGGGACGAAAGCGGCTCGCGGCAAGCTCGAAATACTCGCGGCCCAACAGGTAGGCATTGGCCGCGAAGAAGGCGGCGATGTTGACCACCGGCACGAAGAAGAGTGTGAGCGCGACAAGATTGACGACAATCGACAGCCCGGCGAATTGCAAGCCGTAGACGAGCGCCTTGCCGACGGCGAGCGGCTTGCCCGGTGGATCGTCGGGGAAGTCGGTGCGCTCGACGATCTCCGCCGCGTCGTCCAGGAAATAACCGGCCACCAGCGCCGCGATGGCGGGCAGGAAATAGGCGAGGGAGACGAACAGCCCCGCGCCGGCCAGGAAGAAGGCGAAGCCGTCGAGAATGGGATAGTCGGTGCTGAGCGGATGGCTCTCGAGGTAGGCGCCGATCAGCCGGGTGAGCGCGAACCAGACGAGGGCAAGGAGCGCCACGGTGAGGACCAAGGACTTCCACAGGATGGCCCGGAAGGGACGGGACAGCACCTGGCGCCAGGCAGCAAAAGCCGCTTTGACGAGCACGGGCCGCCTCAACGCCCGTCCGCAGCCACGCAAGAAGGCCAAGCCTGCGGAGCACGAAGCCGAAGGTCGAAGGGCGGAGGAGTCATAGGCGCAATTTAGCTGCGCCACCGGTCCTTACAAGGACTCCCGGCCTCAAAGCCGTCCGTCCTCAGAGCATGCTGGGCAACACCCGGTCTGGCGGCCGATGGCCGTCCATGAAGGTCTTGATGTTCACGATCACCTTTTCGCCCATGTCGATGCGCCCCTCATGCGTGGCCGAGGCCATGTGCGGCAGAAGGACGACCTTCCCCTGTCGGGCGAGCTTCAAGAGGCGCGGGTTGACCTGCGGCTCGTGCTCGAAGACGTCGAGGCCGGCGCCTGCGATCTCCCCGGCCTCGATGAGACGCGCCAGCGCGTTCTCGTCGATGATCTCACCGCGTGCGGTGTTGACGATGATGGCGTCGGGCTTGAGCAGCTTGAGGCGTCGGGCCGACAGAAGATGGTAGGTGGCCGGCGTATGCGGGCTGTTGACCGAGACGATATCCATCCGCGCCAGCATCTGGTCGAGCGATTCCCAATAGGTGGCCTCGAGCTCGTCCTCGACGGCCTGGGGAACCCGCCGGCGGTTGTGATAATGGATCGAGAGGCCGAACGCTTTGGCCCGTCGTGCGAGCGCTTGCCCGATACGGCCCATGCCCACGATGCCGAGGCGCTTTCCCGTAATGCGGCGACCGAGCATCCAAGTGGGCGACCAGCCGGACCACTTGTCCTCGGGGATGATCCGGACCCCTTCCGCGATGCGCCGCGCAACGGCGAGGATAAGGGCCATCGTCATGTCGGCGGTGTCCTCTGTGAGGACGCCAGGCGTGTTCGTGACCGTGATGCCCCGCGTGAGGGCCGCCTGCACATCGATGTTGTCGACGCCGTTGCCGAAGTTGGCGATGAGCTTCAGGTTCGGACCGGCCTGGGCCAGCACGGCGGCGTCGATCTTGTCCGTCACGGTGGGGACGAGCACATCCGCGGCGCGGACCGCCTCGATGAGTTCAGCCTGGGACATGGGGGCGTCATCGAGGTTGAGACGAGCGTCGAACAGCTCGCGCATGCGCGTCTCGACCACGTCCGGCAGACGGCGCGTGACGACGACGAGCGGTCTTTTCTTCATCGCGACGATCCCGGTCCTCGAGCCTTTGGCGGCGCTTCGGCGCTTCACGCGCCCTTAACCATGTCTCGGCATGTGAGAAGGCCGAGCCGCCGCGAGGCGGCCCGATTTGCCTCTCTATCAGAGGCGCGAGAGAAGACAATCGAGCTGGGGCAGCCGCAAGGATCGAAAGGGATGGCGATGAGGCAGGGGAGGCGGAGCGGAAGGCCGATGCGAGTGCGCCGCGTCACGGCTGCTTCTCTTCTTTTCCTCATGCTCGCCGCGCCGGCGGGGGCAGCGTTGGCCCAATCGGCCGGCGAGATCGCCATCGGCAAGGTCACGGGCCTGCCGCTTCCCCGCTATGTCAGCCTCAAGACCGACCGGGTCAATCTGCGGGAAGGGCCTTCGAAGGAGCATCGCACCCTCTGGGTCTTCCGGCGGGCTGGCCTGCCGGTGGAGATCACCGCCGAGTTCGAGACGTGGCGGCGCATCCGCGATTCGGAGGGCACCGAGGGCTGGGTGCTGCACTCTCTCCTGTCCGGACGGCGTACGGGACTCGTCACGCCGGCAAAACAGGGGGATCCGCTCGTTCCGCTCCTCGAGCGCGCGGATGAAAAAGCGGAGGTCGTGGCGCGGCTGCAGCCGGGGGTCATCGCCAATGTCCGTCAGTGCACGGGCACCTGGTGCCGTGTGATCATCGTGCAGTCCGGCGCCAGCGACCTGTCGGGCTATATCCGCCAGGACCGGCTCTGGGGCGTCTACCCGAACGAGAAGATCGAGTGAGGCCGCCCGCTGGGGCTTTGGGACGTCAGGCTTTCTTGGGTTTGAGGCGGATGATGCCCTCGACGCCGGCGATCTCGAGGCCGCACCGGACCCGGTCCGGCTCCACCGCAAGCCCCTCCCCAACCCCTCGAATACCCGCTCGGCCATCCTCATGCGCGGGAACGCTTCCTAGACAGCGCCGTTCCCGCCTATAGAGCCTTGCTCTCGACACCGACAGCACGGCTGGGGCCGGCAGAACCCACCGCCTGCTTGTCCCGTGGGCCAAGACGCGCTAGCGCCTTTGTCGATCGTGGCGGCTGTGATACCAGACCTTGGTCGCGGGACACAGGTCCCGCCATGGCAGAAGGGATCCCGGAGCGGCATGGACCGGAAGTCGAGCTATTCCTACGAAGAGCTCCTGGCCTGCGGGCGCGGCGAGATGTTCGGACCTGGCAACGCGCAGTTGCCCCTTCCGCCGATGCTGATGTTCGACCGCATCGTCTCCATCGCTGAGGACGGCGGCGAGCACGGCAAGGGCCATGTGCGCGCCGAGCTCGACGTGCGGCCGGATCTCTGGTTCTTCCCCTGCCATTTCAAGGGCGATCCGGTGATGCCGGGCTGCCTGGGGATCGATGCGCTGTGGCAGCTCGTGGGTTTCTTCCTGGGCTGGCTCGGACAGCCGGGAAGGGGTCGCGCCCTGGGCGTCGGAGAGGTGAAGTTCGCCGACCAGGTGCTGCCCACCGTGAAGAAGGTGCTCTACGGGGTCGACCTGAAGCGCGTCTTCAAATCGAAGCTGGTGCTTGGTATCGCGGACGGCTGGCTCGAAGCCGACGGTCGGCGCATTTATGACGCCAAGGACCTGCGGGTCGGCCTGTTCAAAGCCGACGCAGCTCCCATAGGCGGCTGACCGGTTCGTCGGGCCCGCTTTTCGCTGCGACGGTTGAGTCTTGCCACAACCCGTCTTACGTGAGGCGCAATACCCGAGGAACGTTTCATGAGACGCGTCGTCGTCACGGGGATGGGCATCGTCTCGTCCATCGGCAACAACACCCAGGAGGTGCTCGCCTCCTTACGCGAGGCCCGGTCCGGCATCGTCAAGGCTGAGGAGTATGAGCGCCTCGGTTTCCGCTGCCAGGTTCATGGTGCCCCGACCCTCGACCCCGAGGAGGCGGTGGACCGGCGCGCTGCGCGTTTCCACGGGGGCGGGACCGCGTGGAATCACGTGGCCATGGAGCAGGCCATCCGCGACGCAGGGCTCGAGGATCGCGAGGTCTCGAACGAGCGCACCGGCATCATCATGGGGTCGGGCGGCCCGTCGACCCGGGCGATCGTAGAGGCGGCCGACACAGCCCGCAGCAAGGGCCCGAAGCGCGTGGGCCCCTTCGCCGTGCCGAAGGCGATGTCCTCCACGGCCTCCGCCACCCTCGCCACCTGGTTCAAGATCAAAGGCGTCAATTATTCCATCTCTTCCGCCTGCGCGACCTCCAACCATTGCATCGGGAATGCCTATGAAATCATCCAGGCCGGGCGGCAGGACGTGATCTTCGCAGGGGGCTGCGAGGAGCTGGATTGGACGCTGTCCGTCCTCTTCGACGCCATGGGCGCGATGTCCACCAAGTTCAACGACCGGCCACAGGCGGCTTCGCGCGCCTACGACGTCAATCGCGACGGCTTCGTGATCGCCGGCGGCGCGGGGGTCCTGGTCCTCGAAGAGCTTGAGCATGCCAAGGCGCGCGGCGCCCGCATCTATGGCGAGATCGCCGGCTATGGCGCCACCTCGGACGGCCATGACATGGTGGCTCCCTCGGGCGAAGGCGCCGTGCGCTGCATGCGCCAGGCGCTCGCGACCGTGAAGGGGCCGATCGACTACATCAACCCTCACGCCACCTCGACCCCCGTCGGGGACGGCAAGGAGATCGAAGCCATCCGCGATGTGTTCGGGAGCGGCGACAAATGCCCTCCGATCTCGGCAACGAAATCCCTCACCGGCCATTCCCTAGGGGCGACCGGCGTTCAGGAGGCCATCTACTCGCTCCTGATGATGAACAACGGCTTCATCTGCGAGAGCGCGAACATCGACGAGCTCGATCCCGCCTTCGCCGATATGCCGATCGTCCGAAAGAGGATTGACAACATTGCCATCGGGCATGTCCTGTCGAACTCCTTCGGTTTTGGTGGCACCAACGCCACGATCGTCTTGAAGCATCTCGACGCCTGAAGCCGAAATGACAAAGGGCGGCCGCGCGTGGCGCGGCAGGGCCATGCGCAGCCGCGCAGGGCCATGATTGGCGCAAGAGGGCAGCAGCATGGACATGCGCGGCGGGGACGGTTTAACTGCGCTTCGGCACGGCCCGGATGGGAGCGGCGAGCGCTCCCCGATCCTGCCGAGGGAAGAGAGGACCGGCGTGGCAGGTCTCATGCAGGGCAAGCGCGGCCTCGTCATGGGGGTGGCCAACGATCATTCCATCGCCTGGGGGATCGCCAAGGTCTTGAGCCAGCACGGGGCCGATCTCGCCTTCACCTATCAAGGGGAGGCGCTCGGGCGCCGGGTGACGCCGCTCGCCAAGTCGCTCGGATCGGATCTCGTCCTCCCCTGCGACGTGGAGGATCTCGCCAGCGTTGACGCGGTATTCGAATCGCTCGACCGGGAGTGGGGCTCCCTCGACTTCGTCGTCCACGCGATCGCCTTTTCGGACAAGAGCGAGCTCAAGGGCCGCTACGCCGACACCACGCGGGAGAACTTCTCCCGCACCATGCTGATCTCGTGCTTTTCTTTCACCGAGGTCGCAAAGCGCGCCGCCGCCCGCATGCCCAAGGGCGGATCGATGCTGACGCTCACCTATGGCGGCTCGACGCGGCTCATGCCGAATTACAACGTCATGGGCGTGGCGAAGGCGGCGCTCGAAGCGTCCGTGCGATATCTTGCCGGCGACTTCGGACCGCAGGGAGTGCGCGTCAATGCGATCTCGGCAGGTCCCGTGCGGACCCTGGCCGGCGCCGGTATTTCGGACGCACGCCTGATGTTCTCCTATCAGAAGGCCCATTCGCCCCTGAGGCGCTCGGTCACCATCGAAGAGATCGGCGGCTCGGCGCTCTACCTTCTCTCCGATCTCTCAACCGGGGTGACCGGCGAGATCCACTACGTGGATTGCGGCTACAACATCATTTCCATGCCCCGCCCCGAGGTCCTCAAGGCCCAGGACGAGGCTGGGGTCACCGGAAAATAGGCGCCGCCGCGTCCCATGAGCAGCGCCGACACCCTTCTGTCGCTCGCAGCGCTGTGGCTCATCGCTGTGGTGACGCCAGGGCCGAACATGCTGTTCTTCACCAGCGTCGCCCTCTCGTCGTCCCGGCGCGCCATCTTCGCCGCGGGCGCCGGGGTGGTGCTCGGGACGGCGATCTGGGGCGCGGCCGGGCTCGTGGGTCTGCTGTGGCTGTTCGAGCTCTTCCCGACGCTCGCCTTCGCCATCAAGATCCTCGGCGGCCTCTACCTCGCCTGGATCGGCTTCAAGATCCTGCGGGCCAGCCTGAAGCCAGCCGCAGCGCCGCCGGATGCCCCGCGAAAGCCCCTATCCGCATGGCGCGCCTTCACGCTGGCGCTCGCCACCAACCTGTCGAACCCGAAGTCGCTCGTCTTCGTGACCTCGCTTTTCGCGGTCACACGGCTTGCGGAAGCGCCGCTTCCGACGGGGCTCGCCGGGGTCGCGATCATGGTCGCCATGTCGAGCGCCTATTACGTGCTCTGCGGCCTGCTCCTTGCCCGCATGCCGGCGGGAGGCCTCGGCGGTCCATTGCGGCGCATCGCGGGCGGCGCAATCGGCGCGGCGATGATGGCCTTCGGTGCCCGCATGGCCTTCGATCGCTGAGGCGGGCTCAAGCTCCGCCTTGCGATTGGCGCAATTCGCCGACACCAGGGCAGACGATCAGCCGGAGCCCTCGCATGATTCACCGCCGCCTGTTCCTCGCGGGCCTCACAGCGGCCGGCCTCGCCCCGCCTGCCCAGGCCGCACCCGAGGCACAGCGGGCCCCGGTCGAACTGTTCGAGGAGGCGCTGGAGCTCGAAGCCGCGATCCGGGTCGGTGCTGCCCAGGGGGATGTCACGCTGGTCGAGTTCTTCGACTACAACTGCCCCTGGTGCAAACGATCGGCGGCCGATCTGCCCGGGCTCCTGAAGCAGGATCCGGATCTCACCTATGTCCTTGTCAATTATGCGGTCCTCGGGCAGCCCTCGGTCGAGGCGACGCGGGTTGCGCTCGCCTTCTTCGATCTCTACGGGCCTGAGCGCTACCTTGCGCTCCATCAGCGGCTGTTCGCCCTGCGCGGCCCTGTGGACGGGGCGCGGGCCGTGCGCGAGGCGGAGGCGCTGGGCGCACCGGCGAAGCGCCTCGTCGCCATCGCGGACAGCCCCAAGATCACCCGGCAGATGACCGAGGCGGTGCGCGTCGGCGGCTCGCTCGGGCTCGTGGCGACTCCCTCCTTCGTCATCGGGCCGGAGGTCTACGGAGGACATCTGAGCTTGGACGACAAGCGCGCCATCATTGCCCGCGCCCGCGCCTGATCCACGGTCTCGCCCTGTGGCATGCGAAAAAGGGCCGGCTTCGCATGCGCCTGGCCGGATCCGGGCGCGGAACCGCGTCTTTGGACCTCGCGTTGCCTTGCAAAGGTCGGCGGCATCGAGGCCGCCCGGAAACGAGGTCGGTGATGCGCAAGCTCCTCCCTGATGAGAAGGCCCGGCAGGGTCCCCGCGGCCGTGCCGTGCTGATGGTGCTGATCGGCAGCTTCCTGCTGATCGGGATTTATCTGGTCTCCATGCTGGTGTGGACCGGCTCGACCTCTCCCGATCATCCGAGCGCCTCCGCCTCTCGGGAGGCGGTGACCGGCTCGCCGACAGCCCGAGGCAATCCGAGCGATCGGACCTTGCCGCAGAATCCGGCCTATCCGGCGCCGTCCGATCCCTCCGCGACAGGTAGCGCAGGGCGCGCGCAGCAGTAGGTTTCCGCCGGAGCGCTCCGACGCTTCGGAACCGGGGGACGGCAGGCACGCCGTTCCCCGTTTTCCTGCCGCACTTTGACCTGCATCCCCGACAAGGACTGTCTTGCGCATGGGGCTTGGACGCGCGAGGGTCCGCCGTCCAGCCCAGCATGAGCACGGACGAGAATTGGGACAGCGATGCAGGCGTTGACGGTGTTGCGCAAACTGCGGTTGGGTCTTGCAAGTCTTGCGTTGGGGGTCCTCATCGGCACGCCTGCGCCAGGGCAGGCGCCGTCGAGCCCGCCGAGCGCCCCTGCTCCGGCGGCGAATGCTCCCGCCGAGTCCAGGCCCGTCAGCCTGTCGGAAGAGACGAAGCGGCTGCGCGCCAAGCTCGACGGCATCAAGGTGCAACTCGAGCAGCTCGAGGCAACGCTGGCCCGGCCGGATCTGCGCGACTCCGATCTGCAACGCGTGCGACAGGACACGGACCCCATCATCGACCAGACGCGCACGCTCATCGACGATCTCGAACCCCGCCTCGCCGCGGCGCGGGTCAGGCTCGAACAACTCGGGCCCAAACCGAAGGAGGGCGAGCCGGAGGAAAGCCCCGACGTGCAGCGCGACCGCGCCGAGCGGGAGGCGGCGGTCGCGGAAATCGGGGAGACGCAGCGGCTCGCCCGCGCCCTTCTGGTCCAGGCGGAGCAGATCGTCACCCAGGCGAGCGACCGCCGCCGCGCCGCCTTCGCCCGGGCGCTGTTCGAGCGCAGCTCAAGCCTGGTCAGCCTCGATCTCTGGAGCGCCGTGCTGAGGTCGCTGCCGCGCGACATGGCGGCCGTCGAACTGCTCCTCGCATCCTGGGGCGAGACCTTCGAACGCAATGCCACCGCGGGCGCGCTGGGTGTTCTGGCGTTTTCGATCGGCGTCGCCATCGCCCTGTATGTCGGCCGACGGCATCTCGCGCCCCGGCTTGTGACGCGCGATCCGGACGCCACGCCGCCGCGCCCGCGGCGGTTGTTCGCGGCGCTTGCCGTGTTCGTCCTGGGCGCAGCTCCGGCGGCGGCCGGCAGCTACCTCGTTTATGTGGTCTTCGATGCCATCGACCTGGCCCCGGTCCGGATCGAACGGGTGATGGGGGCGGCCCTCGGCGGCCTCGCTTTCGTCGCGTTCTGCAAAGCCCTGGCCGACGCCATCCTGGCGCCTGGCAAGAGCGGCTGGCGCTTGGTGCCGCTCGGCGATGCACCGGCGAGCCGCACCGCGGCGGCCGTGGTCGTCATTGCCAGCGTGATAGCCATTGGCAAGACGCTCGAAACGCTCAATCAGGTCATCGCCGCGGGCTTTGCCATCACCGTGGCGACGCGGGGCATCTTCGCGCTCCTTGCTGCCCTCGTCCTCGCCGAGCTCCTGCGCCGCTTCGCCACAGCCGCCTCGGTCGAGGAGGAGTGCTTCGGCCCTTACGTCCCCTCGGACAGCGAGGTGCGTGGTCCGATCCGCATGATGGGCTGGATGGCGGTGGCAGCCATCGTGGCAAGCGTGCTCGCCGGCTACATCGCCTTGGCCTCCTTCCTTGTCGACCAGCTCGTCTGGATCTGCATCGTCCTCGCTTTGCTGCTGCTTGCCATCGTGCTCGTGGACGAGCTCATCGCCCACAGCTTGCGGGCGCCGACGCGGGTCGCGACGCTGCTGCAGGCGAACACCGGCCTGCGTCGCCGGTCCCTCGAGCAGATCGGCGTTCTCGTCAGCGGCGTCGCCCGTGTCGTGCTCATCACGACGGCGCTGATGCTCGTCCTCGCCCCCTGGGGGGTCGACTCTCTCGACGTGATGTCGTCGATCCGTGCCGCCTTCTTCGGCTTCAAGGTCGGCGACGTGACGGTGTCGCTCTCGACCCTCATCGTGGCGCTTCTGATCTTTGTGATCGGCTTTGCGGTGACCCGGATCGTCCAGCGCTGGCTCGACACCACCTTCCTGCCGGCGACGGATCTCGACGCGGGCCTGCGCAATTCGATCCGCACCGCTTTCGGCTATCTCGGCTTCTTCGTCGCCGGCGCGCTCGCCTTCTCCTATCTCGGCCTCAGCCTCGACAAGATTGCCATTGTCGCCGGCGCGCTGTCGGTCGGCATCGGCTTCGGCCTGCAATCCATCGTCAACAACTTCGTCTCAGGCCTGATCCTCCTTTGGGAGCGGCCGATCCGGGTCGGCGACCTCGTGGTGGTCGGCGACGGCGAGGGCCATGTGCGCAAGATCAGCGTGCGCGCCACGGAGATCGAGACCTTCGACCGCTCCACCATCATCGTGCCGAATTCCAACCTCGTCTCGGGCGTGGTCAAGAACCGGGTGCGCGTCGACCGCACCGGGCGCGTCGTGCTCTCGGTCAACGTGCTCCGCAACCAGGACCCCGCCCGCGCCGCGGAAATCCTCACCGCTTGCGCCAGCGCCCATCCCGACGTCCTCAAGGAGCCGCCCCCGCGGGTCGTCTTCAAGAAGATCGGCGACACTTTCCTCGAATTCGAGCTCATCGCCTATGTCGCCGACGTGAATGTGCAGCAAACCGTCCTCAGCGACCTCAACTTCGCGGTCTTCAAGGAGCTCAACGGAGCCGGCGTGATCCCGCCCATGGGTCCGCCCTCTCTCGTCGTGCAGGGGCTGACGCCCGTCGAGTCGGCGCTCAGCCAGATCGCCGAGGCGATTGCCGGGGCGCAGCGCTCGGAAAGGGCAAGCGCACCCGGCGGTTCCGAGACGAAGCCGGAGCCGGCCGGCTCCCGATCCACTCGCTTGAAAGCAAGCGCCGGCAACTGAAGCCTGCGCGACCAGAGGCTCTTCGCTCATATGCGTCGCGCGCGCGGCCTCAGAGCCGTGACCGCCTGCCAGGCGGGCACCAGGAAAAAGCCCGTCACTGGGATGAGGGCGGCGCCGATGATAAGGCCCACGATCCCAGCGCCGGCCGCAGTGACGAGCCATTCGACGAGGCCGGCGACGGGCGGGAGCGCGTGCGCGGCGATCTCCGCGGCGTGGTGGATGGCGCGGCCTAGAGCACGCTCTGTTTAGACGGAAGCATAGCCGGCGTTTGTCAGGTAGTTGGCGCATTCCGTGGGTGGGAAGAGCTCGAGAAGGTCGCCCAGCTTTCGCCAGGTGGCCTCGACGGTGCGGGCTTCGGCCCTGCGGATCAGGTGCTTGAGCTTGGCGAAGAGCTGCTCGATCGGGTTCAGGTCGGGGCTGTAGGGGGGCAGGAACAGAAGATGGGCGCCGGCGGCCCGGACGGCGCGTCGCGCGGCTTGCCCTTTGTGGCTGCCGAGATTGTCGAGGACGACGACGTCACCCGGAGCGAGCGTCGGAACGAGCACCTTCTCGACATAGAGGGTGAACAGCTCGCCGTTGATCGGGCCGTCGATGATCCAGGGAGCATCGATGCGATCGGCGCGAAGCGCGGCGATGAAGGTGAGCGTCTTCCAGTGGCCGTGCGGCACGCGGGCCGCAAGGCGCTGGCCGCGCGGTCCCCAGCCTCGCAGGGGCGCCATATTGGTCTTGACCCATGTCTCGTCGATGAAGACGAGCCGCCTTGCATCGATGCGGCCCTGATGGGCCTTCCAGCGCGCCCGCCTGCGGGCGATGTCAGGCCGCGTCTGCTCGGCCGGCAGCACGGTTTTTTTTGAAGCTCAGTCCTTCGGCGTGCAGGAAGACCCAGACGGCGCGGCGGTCGCTCTTAATGCCGCGTTCGGCCAGTTCCATCACCAAGCCGCGGGTCGTAAACGGTCCGGACCGGCAGCGCTCGCGCAGCCACTCGGCCAGCTCTCCGCGGAGCTTGGGTTTCTTGTGGCCGCCGACTTGGTCGGGCGCCAGCGAGCCCGTCTCGCGCTTGCGCTTCATCCACTTCGAGATGCAGGACGGGCTGATCCTGAGCGCCGCCGCCACCGCCCGCGTCGTCGCGCCCGCCTCGTAGCGGGCCACAGCCCGTTCGCGCAAATCCTCAGAGTAGGGTCGTGTCATCCAATGCTGGCCTCCCCCAGCACGGATCTTGAATCACACCCCGACCTCAAACGGAATCCAATTCCGCTAAACCGAAGCGCGCTCTAAGGCGGGCAGGCCATATCCTTCGAGGCCATGCACGATGATGCCGCCGCCGACCCAGATCATGGCCGCCGTGCCGATCACCGCGAGGCCCTTGAGGAACACCGGCATGCCGAGGACGAGGCTGCGGCCCACCGCCCGGGCGAGCGGGCCGACTGGAGACGGCGAGCCGTTCCTGGCCAGCGCGACCCCGACATCGTCTGCCTTCACGATCAGCGCCACGCCGCCGTAGACGGCGGCGGTGATGCCGATGGCGACGAGCGCGAGCACCGCGGCCTGCGTGGCAAAGCCCGCATCCGGCACCGCCGCGAGCGCGATGGCCATGATCTCGGCGGAGAGGATGAAGTCGGTCTTGATGGCGCTTGCGACCTTCTCGTCTTCAAAGGCCTGGGCGTTCATCGCCACCGGGCCGAGCTGCGCCTCATGAGTGTGGGCGTGGTGGGGGAAGACGGCCTCGAACACCTTCTCGGCCCCTTCGTAGCAAAGATACGCGCCGCCGAGCATCAGGAGCGGCGTGACGGCCCAGGGAGCGAGAAGGCTCAACCCTAAGGCGGCCGGCAGCAGGATCAGGAGCTTGTTGCGCAGGGATCCGGCCGCGATCTTGCGGATGATTGGCAGCTCCCGGGCGGCCGCAAATCCGACGACGTACCGCGGCGTCACGGCGGCATCGTCGATGACGACGCCCGCCGCCTTGGCGCCGGCCTTCGCCGCTTGGCCGGCGACGTCGTCGATGGACGCCGCAGCGACCTTGGCCAATCCCGCAACGTCGTCGAGGAGGGCGATCAGTCCGATGCTCACGAGGGCTCCTGGCGTGTGTTGACGCATAACGCATGGCCGGCCCTGAGGGCTCAACGGATCCGCATCGGGTGCGAATGGAAGCGCGGGTCCCGGACCCGCCGTCCTACGGTTTGGCGTTTGCGGGGATCGGTGGCGCTTCGTTGAGCAGTGTGATCGTCACCCGGCGGTTTGCGGCAAGGTACGGGTTGTCCGGGAACATCGGCTCGGTATCCGCCTTGCCGGCAACGATCGCGAAGCGGTCGTCGGGAAGCCCGGCCAAAGCCAGGATCTCGCGCACGTTCACGGCGCGGCCGGCGGAGAGGTCCCATGGAGAGCCGAACTGGCGGGTGCCGGGCCGTGGCGCCGCCGTGTGGCCGGTGACCGAGACTCGGTTGGGCATGCGGCGGATGGTGGGTGCAAGACGCTCGATGACCCGGCGCGTGCGCTCGTAGGGCTGGGTCGAGCCGTCCGGAAACATCGCCCGCCCGTCGAGGTCGACGAGGGAGATGTTGAGGCCGTCCTTCGTCTCCTCGATGATGATGTTCCTGGACAATTCGGCGATCTCCGGCATCTCTTGGATCGCCTGCCGCAGCGACGCCGCCGCAAGGCCAAAGCCGCGATCGAATGTCGGCGACATCAAGCCTTCATCGTTCTTGAGCTTGTTGGGTGTCGTGTGGTCGGACGCCTGTTCAGGCGGAGCAGGGCGCGGGCTCTTCAGATGTGTCTTGATGGGAATGCCGTCTTGCTCGATCACGCCTGAGAAGCGGCTCTCGCGGACGGTGCCGAAGGCATCGCGCATGGAGCCGGCGACGAGCTGCAGCTTCCGCTGGTCCTGGGTGGAGTAGGCGGCGATCATCACGAAGAAGCTCATGAGGAGCGCCATGAGGTCGGCGAAGGTCACGAACCAGCCGTGGCCCCCATGCCCACCGCCTTTTTTCCTGCGCGCCAAGACCGCCGCTCCGCTCAGGCTTCCACGAACTCGTGCCGGTGGTGCTCGGGCAGATAGGCCACGAGCATCTCCTTGATGAGCGATGGGCTCTTGGAGTCGCGGATGAGCAGGATCCCGTCGATGATCAGGGAGCGCGAGACGTCCTCCTCCTCCATCTTGAGGTGGAGCTTGTCGGCAATGGGCAGGCAGACGGCATTGGCGATCAGCGCTCCATAGAGCGTCGCAAGCAGCGCCGTGGCCATGGCCGGGCCGAGCTTCGAGGGATCAGACATGTTCGCGAACATGGTCACCATGCCGATGATGGTGCCGACCATGCCCCAGGCCGGCGCGCAGTCCCCATAGGCGCGATAGACCTTTGAGCCCTCCTCGAGACGTTGCAAAAAGATGTCCCGGTCGCGCTCCATCGTCTCCTTGATGAATTCCCGGTCATAGCCGTCCGCGACGTAGCGGATTCCTTGCGCGAGGAACGGGTCGTTGACTTCCATGTTCTCGAGGGCCATTGGCCCATTCTTTCGGACCACTTCGGCGATCTGCGAGATCTGCTCGATGAGGGCTCGCGGATCGGACGCGCGCAAGGTGAAGGCGAATCTCACCCCCATCGGCAGCCCGTGCAGGATCGTCGAGAAGGGGAAGCGCACCATGGTGGCGGCGGTCGCGCCGCCGAAGATCACGATGACGGCATGCTTGTCGAAATAGGCGGCGAAGTTGCCGCCGTCGATCAGGATCAGAATGACGACTGTGGCGATGCCCCCGATGAGGCCAAGGCCGGTAGCGATATCCATCGGGTTTCTCTCGACGCGAACACGCGGCCGGCGCGTCCCGCGCCGGAACTGTCGGCGACGTTAGGCGGGCCGGCCTGAAGGAAGCGTTAAGGTTGTGGTCAGGCAGCACCCGGCAAGCCGGAGGAGAACCGGAGCCGGTGCTTGCCGTTGGTCAGAGGTCCGGAGCCGAAGGGATTCGCAGCCGCGCAGAGGCCGCGGCCCCTTGTCGGGACCGTTCGGCTCGGCAAGGGTGGAAAGCTCGACCGTAGGTGCCCTGTCCATGAGCCTCATTCGGCTTTACGCGCGCGTTCTTGGCCAACTCGGGTCTGATCTTCGTCTCGGGGCCATCCTGGCCCTCGCCAATGTGGCGCTCGCCATCGCCGCTTTCGCCGAGCCGATCCTGTTCGGGCGCATCATCGACGTATTGACGCGCGCCCAAACGCCCGGGGCAGCCCCCGTGACCTTCTCTTCGCTCACGCCGCTCGTCGCAGCCTGGGTCGCCTTCGGCCTGTTCTCCATCGGCGCCGGCGTGCTGGTGGCGCTCCACGCCGACCGGCTGTCCCACCGCCGGCGGCTTGCCACCATGGCGAACTATTTCGAGCATGTGCTCGAGTTGCCGCTCGCCTTCCACACGGCCACCCACTCGGGCCGGGTGCTCAAGGTGATGCTCGAAGGCTCCAACGGCATGGCCTGGCTGTGGCTCGGCTTCTTCCGGGAGCATTTCGCGGCGCTCGTGGCTCTTGGCGTGCTTCTGCCGCTCACCGTCTTCCTCAATTGGCGGCTTGGCCTCCTCCTCGTCCTCCTGGTTGGCGTCTTCACCGTGTTGACCGCGATCGTGCTCCGCAAGACCGAGACCTTGCAGGGGCGTGTCGAGAGCTATCATTCGACGCTCGCCGAACATGCGTCGGATGCGCTCGGCAACGTGCCGGTGATCCAGTCCTTCACCCGCGTCGAGGCCGAGGCGCGCGCCCTGCACGGCATCATCCACCAGCTTCTGCAGGCCCAGAACCCGGTGCTGTCCTGGTGGGCGCTCGCCTCCGTGGCGACCCGCGCCTCGGCCACGATCACGGTGACCGCCATCTTCCTCGTCGGCACGGGGCTGCACCTCAACGGGCTTGCCTCGATCGGCGAGATCGTCACCTTCATGTCGATCGCGACCATGCTGATCGGGCGCCTCGAACAAGCGGTGCAGTTCATCAACCAGCTTTTCCTGCAGGCGCCGAAGATGCTCGAGTTCTTCGAGATCCTGGACACGACGCCTGCGGTCCACGACCGCCCGAACGCCAAGGACGTGGAGCGCTTCAAGGGGGCCGTGCAGTTCGAGAATGTAAGCTTCTCCTATGACGGCAAGCGGCCCGCGGTGCAGGACGTCTCCTTTTCCGTGAGACCTGGCGAAACCGTCGCCCTGGTCGGTGCGACGGGCTCAGGCAAGTCGACGACTCTCGGCCTTCTGCACCGCGCGTTCGATCCGCAGTCGGGCGTGATCCGCATCGACGGCGACGATATTCGCGATCTGACGCTCGCTTCCCTTCGCCGCAACATCGGCGTGGTGTTCCAAGAGCCGATGCTGTTCGCCCGCTCCATCCGTGAGAACCTGCAAGTGGGCAAACCCGACGCCACGGATGAAGAAATGATCCAAGCGCTCGAGCGGGCGCAGGCCGTCGAGTTCATCCGCCGCCAGCCGCAAGGCCTCGACACCATCATCGGCGAGCGCGGCCGCTCGCTGTCGGGCGGCGAGCGTCAGCGGCTCTCGATCGCCCGGGCGCTCCTCAAGAATCCGCCCATGCTCATCCTCGACGAAGCCACGAGCGCGCTCGACGCGGCCACGGAGCGCAAGCTGCAGATGGCTCTCGAGGAAGTGATGAAGGGCCGCACCACCTTCGTCATCGCCCATCGCCTGGCAACGGTCCGCAACGCGGATCGCATCCTGGTCTTCGATCACGGCCGCATCGTCGAGACGGGCACCTTCGATGAGCTCTTGGCCAAGGGCGGCCGCTTCGCAGAGCTCGCCAGGGCGCAATACATGACGGCCGAGCCGCCCCGAGAGACGCGCGAGGTCACGGCCGAGCAGGTGGTCATGGCGTAGCGCAAGGTCACTCCGCCGGGCCGCGAGCATTGCCTCTGGTGGCTGTTGCACCTAAGGGTGACTCTCTTCCAACATTCTTCGCTGTTCGCTCTGCCGTCCATGATGTCTGCGACCGCCGTCAGCCGCCCGGCCGCTGCTGGCCGCTTCTTGCGCGGTCGCATGGCGGCGCCCCTTCTGGTCCTGGTCATCGGACTCTTGTGCACCACGGCGGCCACTTTCCAGGCAGACCGCGCCATCGATGCGAAGGACGCCGTCCGGTTCGAATACGCAGCCCAGCAGAAGCTCGACGCCATCCGCGACCGCGTGGAGAATCATCGGGCGCTCTTGCGCGGCGCCGCCGGCCTGTTCGCCACCTTGCCGGAGGTCAGTCGCGCCCAGTTCGCCGCCTATGTGGCGCGGCTGCGCATTCCGGAGGTCTTCCCGGGCGTTCAGGGCATCGGCTTCTCGCGCCGCATCCCGGCGGAAGACCTGCCGGCGGCTCTGGCCGCCGCCCGGCAGGATCTTGGCCCCGACTTCGCCATCCGGCCTCCCGGGCCCCGGGCCGAGTATCACACGATCCTCTTCCTGGAGCCGCAAGACCGCCGCAACCAAGCAGCCATCGGCTATGACATGTTCACCGAGCCGACACGGCGGGCGGCCATGGAGCGGGCCCGCGACACCGGCCGCGTCGCCGCCTCGGGCAAGGTTGAGCTCGTGCAGGAGATTGATCCTGTCAAGCAGCCGGGCTTCCTCATCTATGTGCCGGTCTATGAGGGCGGCGACGTGCCCGACACCCTGGAGGAGCGCAGGTCGCGGCTTCTCGGTTTCGTCTACAGCCCCTATCGCGCGACCGACCTCTTCACGGCCCTGTTTCGCGACGATCCGGACAGCGAGCTTGCCTTCGAGGTCTATGACGGCGACCCGGAGCCGGCGAACCTTCTTCATAGCCAGGGGCGACGCCATGCGGGGCCGCCGTCGCGATCCGCCACCATGACGGTCCCGATCTTCGGGCGTCCCTGGACGGTCAAGTTCTATGCCCTGCCGGCTTTCGATCGCGGCTCCGGCCGGCAACTCGTCTCCGTCATCGCGATCGGCGGCCTTGTGGCGACCCTGCTGCTGGCGGGGCTCGCCTGGTCGCAGGCGCAGGCGACGCAGGCGGCGGTCGCGGCCCGCGAGGATTTCCGTCGTCTGAACGCCCGGCTGGAGGAAACGGTCGCCGAGCGCACCCGCGAGCTTGAAGAGGCGCAGGCTCGCCTTCTCGCCAGCAACGAGCGCCTGGAGGCGGCCGTGCGCGAACGGACGGCGGAGCTGCGCGAGTCGAACGAGGAGATCCAGCGCTACGCCTATATCGTGAGCCACGACCTCAGGGCTCCCCTCGTCAATGTCATGGGGTTCACGAGCGAGCTCGAGGCCATCAAGGGGGACCTCCTGAAGGCCGGCCTCGACGAGGCGGCGCGAGCGCGGGCCGCGGCCGAGTTCGATGAATCGATCGCCTTCATCAAGGCCGCGACCACCAAGATGGACAGCCTCATCGGCGCCATCCTGAAGATCTCGCGGGAGGGCCGGCGCTCGTTCCGGCCGGAGCCGCTCGACATGACGGCGCTGGTCCAGGGCCTTGCCGACGCTCTGCGCCATCAGGCCGACGCCGCCGGCGCCACGATCCTGATCGAGCCCCTGCCGCCGATTGAGGCGGACCGGCTTGCCGTCGAACAGGTGTTCAGCAACCTTCTTGACAATGCGGTGAAGTACCTGGATCCAGCTCGACCAGGCGTCATCAAGGTGACCGGTCGACCGGAGGGGACGCGCATCCGCTACGAGGTGCGCGACAATGGCCGCGGTATCCCAGCTCAGGACCACGCCCGGGTGTTCGAGCTCTTCCGCCGCTCCGGCCCCCAGGATCGGCCCGGAGAAGGCATTGGCCTTGCTCATGTCAAGGCGCTGGTGCGCTCGCTCGGCGGGCGCATCGACCTCGAGTCGGAGCCGGGCGTCGGCACCTGCTTCATCGTGATGCTGCCGAAGGCGCCGTCGCGCCCATTGTCAGAGACGCTGTAGGACCTCCCCATGCACCCCGTCTGCATCGTCATGATTGAGGACGACGAAGGGCACGCCCGCCTGATCGAGCGCAACATCCGCCGCGCCGGCGTGACCAATAAGATCATCCCCTTCGTGAACGGCACCGATGCCTTGCGCTATCTGCTCGGCGAGGACGGCTCCGGCGAGGTCAGCTCAGGGCGGCACCTTCTCATCCTCCTCGACCTCAACCTGCCGGACATGACCGGCATCGACATCCTGGCGAAGATCAAGGCGAACCCTCATACCAAGCGCTCGCCGGTGGTCGTGCTGACGACGACGGACGATCAGCGCGAGGTCCAGCGCTGCTATGACCTTGGCGCCAACGTCTACATCACCAAGCCGGTCAACTACGAAGCCTTCGCCAACGCGATCCGCCAGCTTGGTCTGTTCTTCGCTGTCATTCAGGTGCCGGAGGCAAGCTAGTGCAGGCGGAAGGCGCCCGCGTCCTTTACATCGACGACGATCCAGGCCTGGGACGACTGGTCGGGCGCGCCCTGGCGGAACGCGGCTATCGGGTCGAGCATGTGCTTGACGCGGATGCCGGGCTTGAGCGGCTCAAGCAGGGCGGCATCGACGTGGTCGCCCTCGACCACCACATGCCGGGCCAGACCGGGCTCGACACCCTGCCGCGCATCCGCGCGCTCCCCGACGCGCCGCCAGTCATCTACGTGACGGGCTCCGAGGACAGCCGCACCGCGGTCGCCGCGCTGAAGGCGGGCGCTGTCGATTATGTCTGGAAGGACGTCCAGGGTCACTTCCGCGAGCTGCTCGGCGAGGCCATCGCGACGGCGCTCGAAGCGGACCGGCTGCGGCGCGCCAAGGAACAGGCCGAGCGCGAGATGCGCGAGGCACGCGAGCGGGCCGAGATGCTGCTGCGGGAGGTCAATCACCGCGTCGCCAATTCCCTTGCCCTTGTGGCGGGCCTCGCCCGCCTGCAGGCGTCCTCCAGCGCCGAGCCCGCGGTCCGCGCCGCCATGGAGGAGATGCAGGCGCGGATCAACGCCATCGCCGGTATCCATCGCCGCCTCTACACGTCGCACGACGTCCAGAACGTGGAGATGGACGCCTATCTGGCGAGCCTCGTCGAGGAGCTCGACGCGGTGATGCGGGCCGCCGATCGCCAACACGTCATTTCGCTCGACGCCGCCCCTATCCGCGTGCCGACCGACAAGGCGGTCTCGATCGGGGTGATCGTGACGGAGCTCGTCACCAACGCCTACAAATACGCCTATCCCGAAGGCGTGCTGGGGGATATCCGCGTCAAACTCCAGCCGGCCGGCGATGGCGTCATCCAACTCACAGTGGAGGACGATGGCGTCGGCTGGACGGGATCGGGGATGCCGACGGGCACCGGGCTTGGAACCCGGATCGTGAAGGCGATGGCGAGCAATCTCGGCTCCGACCTCATCGTCGAAGCCCGCGATCCCGGCACCCGCATCAAGCTTGAATTCCCGCTTCGATAGATCGCAATGCGTCTTGGCAGCCTGCCCTGGGGGCCAGCTACTCCGCCGCCCGGCGGCTCCGCGGGGCATGCGGCACGATCTTCAGGGCGGTGATGCGGTTCCTCGACTTTCGCAGCACCTGGAAGCGGAAGCCGTGGAAGTTGAACACCTGGCCGGCATCCGGAATGGCGCGGGCCTCGTGGATGACGAGCCCGGCGATGGTCGTCGCTTCGTCGTCGGGGAGGTCCCAGTCCATGGCCCGGTTGAGATCGCGGATCGGCACTGAGCCGTCGACATTCACCGATCCGTCGGGCTGCGGCCGCACGCCCTGGACCGTGAGGTCATGCTCATCCTTGATATCGCCGACGATCTCCTCGAGGATGTCCTCCAGGGTGACCAGCCCCTGCACCTCCCCATACTCGTCGACCACGAGCGCGAAATGGGTCTTCTTGGCGAGGAAGGCCTTGAGCTGGTCGCGCAGGGACGTGGTATCCGGCACGAACCAGGTCTCGAGCGCGATCGCCTCCGCCTTCAAGAGGCTCGGATTGCCGCCGACGGCATCAAGGGCCCGCAGGAGGTCCTTGGCATGCAGCACGCCGACGATGTTCTCCTGCGTTCCCCGCCACAGGGGCAGCCGCGTATAAGGGGAGGAGAGCACCTCGCGCACGATCTCCTCGGGCGGAAGGTCGGCGTTGATGGTGCGCATCTTCGTGCGATGAACCATCACGTCGGCGACGGTCAGCTCGCGCAGGTCCAGGAGGCCGCCGAGCATGTCCCGCTCCGCCTTCGCGACGCCGCCCTCCTTGTGGAGGAGGTCGACCTGGCCGCGGATTTCCTCCGTCGCCGTGAGGATCGGCTGGCCCTCCCCGATGCGCACCCCGAAGGGACGCAGCATCAGCTTCACCAGCCGCTCGATCGCCATGGCGAGCGGGCCGAGAAGCGCCACGATCCAGGACACGGGCCGGGCGATGGCGAGCGAGACCCGATCGGGGGACGTGATCGCGAGCGTCTTCGGCAGGACCTCGGAGAACACGATGACGAGCAGCGACATGGCGATGGTCGCATAGAGCACGCCCTCGCTGCCGAAGACCCCGACGAGCACGCTCGTCGTGAAGGCCGAGACGCCGATGTTGACAATGTTGTTGCCGATCAGCATGGCGCCGATGAAGCGCTCACGCATCTCAAGCAGCCGGTTGACGATCCTGGCGCGGCGGTCGCCGCCCTTCTCGAGGGCCAGCATGCGCGACCGGGAAGCGCCCGTGAAGGCTGTCTCGCCGGCCGAGAAGAAGGCGGACAAGGCAAGGCAGGCGACGACGATGGCCGCCGCGGCCCAGAGATTGGTAGAGGGATGGTCGGTCATGGACGGCGTCGGCGCTGTCGGTCCGCTGGTGTCCTTGCGCTGTGAAGCCAGCTCGTCGGGCCATCAGGACTGCGCCAGGATCTCCTCTTCAAGGAAGGCGCGCACGGCGTCGGCCTCGACCCCGCGGGCAATGAAGCTCTGCCCGATGCCGCGGGCGAGGATGAAGGTCAGGGCTCCGTCCTTGACCTTCTTGTCCTGAGCCATGGCATCGAGCAGGGCGTCGGCGGATCCAGCCCCGCCCGGCACGTCGGCGAGGCGGGTGGGAAGGCCCACCGTCGCGAGATGCCCGGCGACGCGCCCCGCGTCCTGGCCGGGGCACAGCCCCAGCCGCATCGAGAAACGGAAGGCGAGGCACAGGCCGATCGCGACGGCCTCGCCATGGACGAGCCGCCTCGGGTCGTATCCGGTCATGCGTTCAAGGGCATGCGCGAAGGTGTGGCCAAGGTTGAGCAGCGCCCGATCGCCGTCCTCCCGCTCATCGCGGGCGACCACAGCCGCCTTGGCGCGGCAGCTGCGCGCGACAGCTTCGTCGCGCTCAGGACCGCCCGCGAAGACGCCGCGCCAGTGGCGCTCGCACCACTCGAAGAAATGAGGATCGTCGATGAGCCCGTATTTCACCACCTCCGCATAGCCGGCGCGCATCTCGCGGAGAGGAAGCGAGTCGAGGAGGGCCGTGTCGGCGAGCACCAGGCTCGGCTGGTGGAAGGCGCCGACGAGGTTCTTGCCGTGCGGCGAGTTGATGCCCGTCTTGCCGCCAACGGAGGAGTCCACCTGGGCCAGGAGCGTGGTCGGGATCTGCACGAAGCGGACGCCCCGCCGCACGACGGCGGCGGCAAAGCCGGCAAGGTCGCCGACGACACCTCCGCCGAGCGCGACGACAAGGTCGCTTCGCTCGATCCGCGCGGCGAGAAGGCCGTCGCAGACCTGGGCGAGGGTCTCATACGACTTGGACAACTCCCCAGGCGCCACCGCGATGGTCGCGGTGCGGACGCCGGTCGCTTGCAGGGAGGCGGACAGGCGTTTGGCGTAGAGCGCCGCCACGGTCGTATCGGAGACGATGGCCGCGGCGCGGCAGCCAAGCGCCGCAATCCGCGGCCCTGCCTCATCGATCAGCCCCCGCCCCACGAGAATGTCGTAGGAGCGCTCCCCGAGGGGAACGGGCACACGCACCGGCTCGGCGCCGGCGCTCGCAAGGCGACGAGAGGGCGTCGGAGCGGTCACGAGATCTCCTTGGCAAGCCAGGCGTCGAGGGCGCGCAGCGTCTCCTGCACCACCCGCTCATGGGGCGTGTCGCGCGATTCGACGGTGACGTCGGCGCGCGCGTAGACCGGGTGGCGCACAGCGATCAGCCGGCGCATGACGCCTTCAGGATCAGGGTCCTGCAGCAGCGGCCGGTTCGAGCGCTTGCGCACCCGCTTCATCAACACGTCGAGGTCGGCCCGCAGCCACACGGAAACCGCGCGTTCCGCGATGCGGGCTCGGGTCTCGTCGTTCATATAGGCACCGCCCCCGGTGGCGAGCACGATGGGCGATTCCTGCAACAGGCGGGCGATGACGCGCCGCTCGCCGTCGCGGAAATAGGCCTCCCCATGCAGCGCGAAGATCTCGGGGATCGACATCCCTGCCGCCGCCTCGATCTCCTGGTCCGCATCCTTGAAGGGCAGGCCGAGACGGGCGGCGAGGCGCCGTCCCACTGTGCTCTTGCCGGCGCCCATGAGGCCGACGAGGACGATCGATCGGCCGCCGAGGCGTCGCCGGATCGAGCCTTCGACGGTCGCAGGCGCGAAGTCGGCGCTCATCGTCACAGGCGGATCGGCGGGCGCGGCGTCAGACATGCGGCTCCCTACCACGGCGGCGGGTTTCCTGTCACAGCCCCACTGTCCGCGCCGCGGAACCGTTTGCCAAGCTTGGCGTTCCGACTTGCCTTGGCCGCTTCTCCGTGGTGCAAGAGACCTGACGCTTCCGAGACCACCGTGCCGACGCTGTTTCGCTTTCTCTTCGTGCTTGCCGTGCTCGCGGGCCTGGGTTTTGCCGCCATGTTCGCGCTCGCCACCCTTGTCGAGCCCGAGCCCCGCGAGATGACGGTGACCATCCCGCAGTCGCGGTTGAACCCGAAGTAGAGACACCTTGCCGTCGCTCGTCACGCCTGCGGGCGCGGACCGCGGCGATGAGCCCGGTCGGACCCGTGGCTTATCCCAGCTCACGGACGATCCGCTCCAGGATCGGATCGACCACTCCCATTTCGAGAAGATGGGCATGGGTCGAGCGCACATAGTCCGGATTGGCTCCCGAGATGCCGACGCCCTGGCGGATCAGGCGCATCAGCTCGTCGTGGGCCAAACGCCCCGCATATTGCTCATGCCGGCGGTCGACCACATAGGCGATGGCTTCAATGCGCCGTCCGTCCGCAAGCTTCACCGGCAGCCGGCGCTCGATATAAACAGCGGTGACCTGCTCCCGCTCGCGCAAATACTGCAGCGTCGCGTCCGCCTCCCGAGCGGGCACACGGAAGGCGACGCCGTGGCAGCGTCCGCCCCGGTCGAGGCCGAGCACGAGCCCCGGCCTCTCGCGCGTGCCGCGATGGACGTGGCTGAAGACGCACAGGGCGCGGTGGTAGCCGTGAAGATGAGCATGCCGGCGCTCGACGAAGGGGAAGCCGGGCCGCCACATCAGGGAGCCGTAGCCGAACACCCAGAGGTCCCCCGACGCGCGTTCCGTTCCGGCGTTGGGCTCGGTGGTGGCTTCCGAGACGGGCAAGTCGTCCGCCTCAGCCGTCATTTCGCCATCTGCCCCTCGTTCTTGCGAGGCCTCGCGGCTAACAGGTGGCCGCGCCGAGTTCAACGGGATTGACGCATGACCGACGCCGCGCCTGCGCGCCGCAACCGCTTCTGGCTCTTCGCTCCGCTGTTCATGCTGGTTCTCGTCGCCGCCGCTTGGGGGGCCGCCTGGTGGGTGATCTGGCAGCGGACCAACGAGGCCATCGATGCATGGCTGGCGCGGGAAGCGTCGCTCGGCCGCCGTTGGGAATGCCCGGAGCGCAGCGTCGCAGGCTTTCCCTTCCGCATCGAGGTCCGCTGTCCGGCCTTGGCGCTGAGCCGCGGCGAGGTGACCGCGAGCATCGGGGCGGCGACGGCTGTCGCCCAGGTCTATCGGCCGCGCCACGTCATCGCCGAGTTCACCGGGCCGCTTCGGGTGAGCGACGGGCAGGCGACGCTGGAGGGGAACTGGCGGGCCTTGCGGGCAAGCTTCCGCCGCTCGCCAGAGCGCCTGGAGCGGGTTTCAGCCACCCTTGATGAGGGTCAATTCAGCCTCGGTGGGTTGCCGGCGGGTCCGGCGACCTTCGCGATCGCTCATGGGGAGGTCCACGGGCGTCCGGAACCCGTCCGTGGCGAGCGGGAGGGCGCCGTCGAGATCGCGGCGACCCTCAACCGCGCGCGCCTGCCGATCCTCGATGCACTCCTCGGCGGCGCCGATCCCCTCGACGCGGACCTCCGGCTCGTGGTGACCCATCTGCACGACCCGCCGGTGCGTGCGATGGCCGAGGAACTCGACCGCTGGCGCAACGCCGGCGGCAAGGTGGAGATCACCGCTCTCACCCTTGCCAGGGGCGCGCAGCGCCTTCAAGGCACCGGTATCCTGTCGCTCGATCCCTGGCGGCGCCCGGAAGGCCGCCTGGACATCAGGGCGAGCGACCTTGGGGGCCTCTTCGGCGGCATCGCCGGTGACCGCGCCTCGCCGCAGGCCGGAGCGGTGCTGGGCGGGATCTTCGGCGTGCCTGCCGGCGAGCGCCCCCCGCCTGCCGCGGGCGCGGACCGCCTCAAGCCGCTGCCCCCGCTGCGCCTCGAGAATGGCCGGCTCTTCCTTGGGCCGTTCGCTGTACCGGGGGTGCGGCTCGCGCCCATCTACTGACGATGTCCGCGCCAGCTCATTAGGGCGGGCGCTTCGTCGTCTTCGACTCTGCGATGGAGGCTCGAACAGCTCCGCCCTGCAGCGGCGCTCTGCCCGTTCGACAGGATGTGTGGGCAAGCACCGCTTCCTCTTCTTGTCTCGCGGCATAACAATCGTCGCAGGAACTTCCGGGAGGAAGCCGTGGCCGACCTGATGGCGATCGACAATGACGGGGCGAAGCATTTCATCTGGCTTCAAGAGCGGGGCGACACCTGCGGACCGGCTTGCGTCTACATGGTTGAACGCATCCTGCGGCAGGCCTGCACGGTCGGCGGGGAACGCCGCATCGTGTTTCTCACCTCCCTCCTGCCCAAAGGATATCGCGAGGGCAGCGGCACCCAATCCTACACCGCTCTCAAACAGGTTCTGGAGCGAATCGGCATTCCTGCGGCGGCCCTGCGCGTCGACAACATGGCTCAGTTCGTGGACGAGGCCTTCTTTCCCTTCATTGCCCGCGTCGGCTGGACGAATGGCGGCGGCCATTTCGTCGTCTGCGTCAAGAGGACGGCGGATGGTCGCCTCGTCTGCCTCGACCCGTGGTACGGTCTCGTGCAGCCCTCGCTCGCCAGCCTGCCGTCCTACTCCGTGCAGGAGGATTATCGCCGCCAAGCCTCTCTTCTCAACGTGGTCGGCGGTACCCTCTCTGGACATGTGGTCTTTCCGAACGCCTCGTGAGCTCGGTTCCGGCGTCGGTCTCCGGCCTTGACCTTGGGCAGGGCGGATCTTAGCATGGAACAAAGCATGAACACGGCGATTCTGATGCGATTGGCGGCGGTGCAAACCATGCGCAGCAAGCGAGGCTTCGGTGTGCGGGAGGAGCGTCTCAAGGCGACGGAGACCCTGCGCCATTCCCACCTCACCTCTTGGCGCGGGCGCTCCGGGCGACGCTATGTGGTCGGCATTCATGCACCTTCCGAGGCCGAGATCGCGGACATCTCGGATGCGGTCATGCTCGCGGTGTGCCGGGACCCGAACGGAGTTGCGACCCTGATCGATGTGGCCCTTTCGGGGCCGCTCATGGAGCACAAGGCGCGCCGACGATGGATGGCGGCGATCCGCGAGCATGGCGCCAACGAGGTCCATGTGCATCGCCTCGCCCAAGGCGAAGAGGAGCGCCGCGCCGTCGTCGAAGACCTGCGGGACAGCGCCATCTGCGAAGGACTGGCGTGCGTCAAGGTCATGGTCGGCGCCGCCTGAGCGGAGCCGCTGGCCGGCTTACCCGAGGCGATGGCCTGCGCTATGAACGGCGCTCGCGGCCCCGCTCCGGATCAAGCCTCTGCCATGACCCTGGCACGCCATCGCTTCGTCGCCCTGTTCCTTGACATGATGGCTGCCGAACGGGGCGCGGCGGTCAACACCCTTGCCGCCTACAGGCGGGACCTCGAAGACTATGTGGGCTTCCTGGCCCGGCACCAGTGCGACCCGGCGGAAGCAACTCCCGCTCTCGTGCGCAGCTATCTTGCAAGCCTCGAGCAGCAAGGCCTGAAGGCGTCCTCCGCCGCGCGACGGCTGTCGGCGGTGCGCCAGTTCCACCGCTTCCTTTACCTCGAAGGCTATGCGGCCGCCGACCCCGCCGCCGCGACGGCCGGGCCGAAGCGCGGCCGCTCCTTGCCCAAGATCCTCTCCGTGGACGAGGTGGACCGCCTGCTCGCAGCGGCGCGGGCCGCTTGCGAGGATCCGAAGGCTTCAGACTTGGCCCGTCGGCGGGCCTTGCGCCTGCGCTGCCTCCTCGAATTCCTCTACGCCACGGGTCTGCGCGTCTCCGAACTCGTGGCCCTGCCACGCATCGCGGCCAAGACGCGCGAGCGCTTTCTCATCGTCCGTGGCAAGGGAGGTCGGGAGCGGCTCGTGCCGCTGACGGAGGCCGCGCGCGCGGCGGCGAAAGCCTATCTCGCCGCGCTCGAAACCTCGGAAAAGGCGCCGAGCCCCTGGCTGTTTCCGGCCGAGAGCGCGGCCGGCCATCTCACCCGCCAGGCCTTCGGCCGCGATCTGAAGGCCGTGGCCGCCGCGGCGGGCCTGAGGACCGACAGGGTGAGCCCGCACGTCCTGCGTCACGCCTTCGCCAGCCACCTCCTCCAGAACGGCGCCGATCTGCGGGTCGTGCAGGAGCTCCTGGGCCATGCCGACATTTCCACCACCCAGATCTACACCCACGTCCTGGACGAGCGTCTGAAGAGCATGGTCCGCGACCTCCACCCGTTGGCGGAGGGTGGAGGCTGAGACGGTCTTCTCCACCGTCCCATCGCCTGCCACCTCTGTCCGCCCAAGCAGAGCATCACGAGGCCGACGGCAGCGTGGCGGCGCCCTCCCCGAGGGGGCGCTGCATGAGCGTCGTGTCGCACCAGCGCCCGAACTTGAAGCCGACCGCGTGCAGGCGCCCGACCGTCTCGAAGCCGCGGCTCGCATGCAGCCCGATCGAGGCGGGCGCGTTGTCGCCGATCACCGCCACTATCTGACGAAAGCCCCGTTCTGCGCACTCGAGGATCAGCCGCTCCAACAAGGCGCCGCCGATGCCCTGCCTGTGAGCCAGCTGGTCCACATAGACCGAGTTCTCGACCGTGTGCCGATAGGCCGGCCGGGAGCGGTAGGGGGCGGCATAGGCATAGCCAAGCACCCGCTCGCTGCGCACCGCCACGAGGTGCGGGCAGCCCATGCCGACGACGCCCCGCCAGCGCTCGCCCATCTCGGTCGGCGAGGGCGGCTCGAGTTCGAAGCTCGCCGTTCCGTGGCATACGTGATGGGCGTAGATCGCAGCAACCGCGGCGATATCGGCGTCCTGCGTCGGACGGACGACAAGGTCGGGCGCCGCCCGCCCGGCGCCTTCGTCCGAGAAGCCCTCGATCCTGCGCTGATCCATGGCCTTTGTCCCAAGGTAGGGCTTGCGGGAGAAGCAAGCGCCGGGCCAGGCTCACCGTGCCTCCTCAGCGGCCCTCGGCATCGGCACGGCGCAAGAGGAACACGGCCTGCTCCCCGAACAGGTTCCAGACCCACCAGGGCATCGTGAATCCCACCGGCCGGCCGCCGGCTTCCAGCGCAGCCGCCCGCTCGATGACGGCGCCGACCTCCCGGCAGAGAGCGACGAAGTCGCGGATCGTGCAGAAGTGGATGTTCGGCGTGTCGTACCAGCTGTGAGGCAGGTTCTCGGTCACCGGCATGCGGCCGCGAACCGCGATCTCCCACCGGATGCGCCAGTGCCCGAAATTTGGGAAGGAGACGATGGCGCGTCGCCCGATGCGCAGGAGGTGCTCCAGCACGACCCGTGGCTGCCGGGTGGCCTGGATCGTCTGCGAAAGGATGACGTAGTCGAACGCATCGTCGGGATAATCGGCAAGGTCGGTGTCGGCATCCCCCTGGATGACCGACAGGCCCTTGGCGAGGCATTCGCTCACCCCCTCCCGCGACAGCTCGATGCCGCGCCCGTCGACGCCGCGGCGGTCGCGCAACAGGGCGAGCAGCGCCCCGTCCCCGCAGCCGACGTCGAGCACCCGTGAGCCGGGCTCCACCATCTCCGCGACGAGGAGGAGGTCGAGGCGCGGCCCTGCCTCTCCTGGAGGGAGAGGCCGAGCGCCGCCGGCAGGGGGCGTCCAGGCGAGGGGAGCGCGATGTCCCCCCTCGTCCGTCGCCGGAGCCTGCCATCGGGCCGGCCGAGGGCCGGACCCGTTGGGCGGCGCCTTTTCCCTCTGGGAGACGGAAAGCGGTTCCTCTCCCATCAGGCGATCCCCCGGGCGCGCGCCGCCGCGTCGATGAAGCCGCGGGCGGCAGCGAACATGGCCGGCTCGTCGAGAAGGAAGGCGTCGTGGCCCTTGTCGCTCTCGATCTCCACGAAGCCGACGGAGGCGCCGGCGGCGTTCAGCGCATGCACGACGGCTCGCGATTCGGCGGTTGGGAACAGCCAGTCGGAGGTGAAGGAGATGACGCAGAACCGGGTCTTCGTGCCGGCGAAGGCGCGGGCGAGCACGCCCCCGTAATCGGCGGCGAGGTCGAAGTAGTCCATGGCCCGGGTGAGATAGAGGTAGGAATTGGCGTCGAAACGCTCGACGAAGGTGATGCCCTGGTAGCGCAGATAACTCTCGATCTGGAAATCCGCGTCGAAGGTGAAGGTGGGCGCGTCCCGGTCCTGGTAGCGGCGGCCGAATTTGCGATGGAGGGCGGCCTCCGAGAGATAGGTGATGTGCGCGCCCATGCGCGCCACGGCGAGGCCCTTGCGCGGGCGAACGCCCTCCTCGAGATAGCGGCCGCCGCGCCAGTCGGGATCGGCCATCACCGCTTGCCGCCCGACCTCATGGAAGGCGATGTTCTGGGCCGAGTGCCGCGCGCCGGTCGCGATGGGCATCGCCGCGAAGACCCGCTCGGGATAGCTCGCCGCCCATTGCAGCACCTGCATGCCGCCCATCGAGCCGCCGATGACGCAGAACAGGCTGTCGATGCCGAGGCGGTCCAGCAGCAGGGCTTGGGCCCGGACCATGTCGCGGATGGTGACCACCGGAAAATCGACACCCCAGGGGCGTCCGGTCGCCGGGTTGGTGGAAGCAGGCCCGGTGGTGCCCATGCAGCCGCCGACCACATTGGCGCAGATGACGAAAAAGCGGTTCGTATCGAGCGGCAAGCCCGGGCCGACCATGGTCTCCCACCAGCCAGGCTTGCCCGTGACCGGGTGCGGGCTGGCCACATGCTGGTCGCCGGTGAGCGCATGACAGACGAGGACGGCGTTGGAGCGGGTGGCGTTCAACTCGCCATAGGTCTTGTAGGCGATCTGCCAGGGCGCCAGCGCCACGCCCGCATCGAGCAGGAGCGGTTCGTTTGTCCCGAAGCGCTCGACGGGGCTTGAGGGATCGTCGGCCTGGTTGCGGGCCTCGATCGCGACGGTATGCAGGCGTGCCATCGGCCGTTCGTAGAACCGGAAAAGGCGGTCGGCGACCCTAGCCTCGTTCGAGGCGCCGAACAACTCCGGCTTGGGCCTGCTGGCGTCGCACAAGCCGGGCGACTAAACAAAGGCGCAAGGGTTCTCTCCTTGTGCGGAGTGCTGAGTCGATGAGTTCATCCCCCCCGCCGGGCCTGGCCGACCTGCGCCGCGAGATCGACCGCATCGACGAGGCCATGCACCGGCTCCTCATGGAGCGGGGTGAGATCATCGACCGGCTGATCACGGTCAAGAAGACCTCCGAATCTGGCTCCGCCTTCCGGCCCGGGCGGGAGGCCGCGATGATGCGCGCCCTCGTCGAGCGTCATGCGGGGCTCCTGCCCCTCGACACGGTGGAGGGCATCTGGCGGGTCATCATCGCCACCTTCACCTATGTCCAGGCGCCCTTCTCCGTGCATGCCGACATCTCGGGGGGCGACGCGCCGATGCGCGATTCGGCCCGCTTCCACTTCGGCTTCACGGTGCCCTACCGGCCCCATCCGAGCGCCAGCGCCGTGATTGCGGCGGTGGCGCGGGCGCGGGGGGATCTCGGCATCTTCCGCCTCGATCAGGGCGTCTCGGCCGGCCCCTGGTGGCAGGAGCTTGTCGGCGAGAGGCAGCCGAAGGTGATCGCGCGGCTGCCCTTCATCGAACGGCCCGACCATCCGGCCGGCACCCCGGTCTTCGTGATCTCCAAGCCGCTTGCGGATGCGGCCGTGCGTGACGTGGTGCTCTATGCCGCCCGCTTCGAACGCTGGCGGGAGGCGGCACGCAAGGCGCTGGAGGCGCTCGGCGGCGAGGTCATTGCCAGCGCTGGGGCGCCTCAAGGCCTGTCGGTGCTTCTTGCCCTGCCCGGCATGGTCGAGGCGGGTCGTCTGCGCGAGGCCGTGACCTCGGCCGGCGCGGAGCTCGTCGATCTCGTCGAGGTCGGCAGCCACGCCGAACGTTTCCGGGTGAAATCCTGACGGAGCTGGGGTAGAGCGTAGCGCGATCACAGCTCGCGCTGTCATTCCGGGGCGCACCGAAGGAGCAAGCCCGGAACCAGAAACGCCGCCGCTGTCTCCCATGCGCCGTCGTGTCTCTGGATCCCGGGCGGCTCGCCGCGCGGGCTCCGGGACGGCAGCGCAAGCCTATGCCGCACGGAAGAGAGATGTCCGCCCGTCCCGTCCCCCGCCCCGGAGTCCTGTCGATCGAGGCCTATGTGCCCGGCAAGAGCGCCGCCCCGGGCGTGCCCAAGGTCTATAAGCTTTCATCGAACGAGACGCCCCTCGGTCCCAGTCCCAAAGCTGTCGCCGCCGTGAAAGCAATGGCCGGTGAGCTCGAATACTACCCGGACGGGGCAGCCACGGCGCTGCGGGAGGCGATCGCCGCCAAGTACGGCCTCGATCCGGCCCGCATCGTCTGCGGCGCGGGCTCGGACGAGCTGCTGTCGCTCCTCACCAACGCCTATGTGGGGCCCGGCGACGAGGGCGTCTTCACGACGCATGGCTTCCTCGTCTACCGCATCGCCATCCTCGCCGCCGGCGGCACGCCCGTCATCGCCGAGGAGACGAACCACACGGCCGACGTGGATGCGATCCTCGCCAAGGTCACGCCACGGACGAAGATCGTCTTCCTCGCCAACCCCAACAACCCGACCGGCACCTATCTTCCCTTCGACGAGGTGAAGCGCCTGCATGCCGGGCTGCCGCCCCAAGTGCTGCTCGTCCTCGACGCCGCCTATGCGGAATATGTGCGCCGCAACGACTACGCCTCGGGCCTTGAGCTCGTCGCCACGAGCGAGAACGTGGTCATGACGCGCACCTTCTCGAAGATCTACGGGCTCGCCGGCCTGCGCCTCGGCTGGATGGTGGGTCCTGCGCATGTGGTGGACGCGGTCAACCGCATCCGCGGCCCCTTCAACGTCAACGCGCCTGCCATCGCGGCCGGCGTCGCGGCCCTCAGCGACGAGGCGCATGTGGCGGCGGCCGTCGCCCACAACGACGAGTGGCTTCCGTGGCTGTCCCGCGAGATCGAGGCGCTGGGGCTCAAGGTGACGCCCAGCGTCGGCAACTTCCTCCTCATCCACTTCCCCGAGACGCCGGGGCGGACGGCGAAGGAGGCGGACGCGTTCCTGACGAAGCGCGGGCTCATCCTGCGCGGCGTCGCCGCCTATGGCCTGTCCAACGCCCTTCGCCTCACCGTCGGAACGGAAGAGGCGAACCGCCTGGTGGTGGCGGCGCTCGCCGATTTCCTGAAGGCCGGGGCGCGCTGATGCCGGAACGCCTCGGGCCTGCGCGCGAGAGGCCGCTCGTCGCGCGGCTTGCCATCATCGGATTCGGGCTGATCGGCTCGTCCATTGCCCGCGCCGTCAAGCGCCTGAATCTCGCCGGCGCCATCATCGCCGTCGACCACGACGAGGCGGTGCTTGAGCGCGTGCGGGAGCTCGCGCTCGCCGAGGAGACCACCATCGACCCCGCCGCAGGCGTGCGCGAGGCCGACCTGATCATCCTCTGCATTCCGGTCGGCGCCTACGGGGCCGTCGCGCAGGCGATGCGGAACGGCTTGAAGGAGGGCGCCATCGTCTCGGACGTGGGCTCGGTGAAGTCCTCGGTCATCACACAGGTGCAGCCCCACCTGCCGAGCGGCGTGCATTTCGTGCCCGCGCATCCGGTGGCCGGCACCGAGCATTCGGGGCCGGACGCAGGCTTCGCGACCCTTTTCCACAACCGCTGGTGCATCCTCACCCCGCCCGAAGGCACGCAGGAGGGCGCCGTCGCCACGGTGAAGGCCTTCTGGGCCGCCATGGGCGCCAATGTGGAGATCATGACCGCCCAGCACCACGACCTGGTGCTCGCCATCACGAGCCACGTGCCGCATCTCATTGCCTACAACATCGTCGGCACGGCGGCGGACCTCGAGACCGTGACCCAATCCGAGGTCATCAAGTTCTCGGCCGGCGGCTTCCGCGATTTCACCCGCATCGCCGCCTCCGACCCGACCATGTGGCGGGACGTCTTCCTCCACAACAAGGAGGCGGTGCTCGAGATGCTCGGGCGCTTCAACGAGGACCTCGCCTCCCTGCAGCGGGCCATCCGCTGGGGAGACGGCGAGACGCTGTTCAACCTGTTCACGCGCACCCGCGCCATCCGCCGCGGCATCATCTCGGTCGGCCAGGAGACGCCCGAGCCCGACTTTGGCCGGCGTCGCGAGGAGTGACCCACGCCGGTCGCTCCCGGCAAGGCAGATCCTGCCTCCTCTTATCCCGGCGCCCGAGCGCGTGATCGCGGAGGGCCGCGTCAGCGCCGCTCCGCGCTCGGCGTGCTAGGTTCGTTGACAGGAGGCGGCGAGCTCGGCTCGTCCTGTCCTTCCCGCAGGAGGCGGTTCGAGGCCTCCTCGATCCTGGTCTTCAGGAGATCGAAGAACGCGTCGCGGTCCAGCCCCGGGGGGATCGGCTCCAGGATTTCGATCACCACGGTGCCGGGCCTGCGCAAGAAGCTGCGGCGGGGCCAGAAGAGGCCGGTGTTGAGCGCCACCGGCAGGCAGGGGACGCCCAGGTTCTGGTAGAGATGGGCGACGCCGTACTTGTAGGCCGGCGGCGCTCCGGGGGGACGCCGGGTGCCCTCCGGATAAATGATCACCTGGCGGCCCGCCGCGGTCCTCTCCCCCGCCTTCGCGTTCATTCGGGCCAAGGCCGCCGATCCGGCGCTGCGGTCGATCGGCACCATGCCAGCCCTGGCCATCGCCCAGCCGAACAGCGGAATCCACATGAGCTCCCGCTTCAGGATGAAGGTGAGGTTGGGGAAGATGGTGGCGAAGGTGAAGGTCTCGAGCGCCGACTGGTGCTTCGAGGCGACGAGGAGGCCGCCCTTGGGAATGCGCTCGCGGCCGCGGATCTCGACCCGGGTGCCCGCGATGACGCGCAGCAACCACAGGGATGAGCGCCCCCACGCATCGGCGATCCATAAGATGGCGCGGTAGGGCATCAGGAGGGCCGGCAGGGCGACGAGGCACCACGCGGCGGTATTGAGATAGAAGGCGAGGTTGAAGAGGAGGGAGCGCACGACGAGCATGAGCCAGGGCGTCTAGAGGCGCTCCTCCATGGCCTAAAGCGCTCCGGGATTCCAGTCTCGAAAGAACAGGCGGCCCGGTCGTCAACCGGGCCGCACAGGAATGAAAGCCAGACCCCTGAAAGTGACACTGCGGTGCCATGGGTCAGTGGTGCTGTCAACTGCCTCACCTAAGGGTAACACGCTGTAATCACGAAGCTATTCCTGTGTTGCGCAGTCGCCACGGACTTCTCTCGGGAAGTGCGTTAGGAAGGCGCCGCTCCACAGCTGGAGGAATAAGAATGAAGAAAATCCTAGTATCGACTGCGTTTCTTGCCGCGATGGCCACCACGTCGATCGCGGCTGATCTTCCCCGTCGCCAGTCCGCGCCGGCTCTGCCGGCCGTCCCGGTCTTCACATGGACTGGCTTCTATGTTGGCGCCCAAGCCGGCTATGCGTGGGGGCAGGACGAAACGAAGCTGTTCCTTGACGGGGCGCCCGTCGATGTCGGCGTCTCGACGGATTACGATGTCGATGGGTTTGTTGGCGGCGTGCATGCCGGCTTCAACTATCAAATCGGCTCCTTTGTTCTGGGTGTCGAGGCCGATGCCGAGCTTGCCGGGGTTGATGGCAGCCTGACGGTGACGGACCCCACCCTTCCCGGCCTCTCTGCCGGCGTTACAACCGAGCTGAACTGGCAGGGTTCGCTGCGCGCCCGCCTCGGCGCCGCCTTCGACCGGGCCCTCGTTTAGAGCACGCTCTGTTTAGACGGAAGCATAGCCGGCGTTTGTCAGGTAGTTGGCGCATTCCGTGGGTGAGAAGAGCTCGAGAAGGTCGCCCAGCTTTCGCCAGGTGGCCTCGACGGTGCGGGCTTCGGCCCTGCGGATCAGGTGCTTGAGCTTGGCGAAGAGCTGCTCGATCGGGTTCAGGTCGGGGCTGTAGGGGGGCAGGAACAGAAGATGGGCGCCGGCGGCCCGGACGGCGCGTCGCGCGGCTTGCCCTTTGTGGCTGCCGAGATTGTCGAGGACGACGACGTCACCCGGAGCGAGCGTCGGAACGAGCACCTTCTCGACATAGAGGGTGAACAGCTCGCCGTTGATCGGGCCGTCGATGATCCAGGGAGCATCGATGCGATCGGCGCGAAGCGCGGCGATGAAGGTGAGCGTCTTCCAGTGGCCGTGCGGCACGCGGGCCGCAAGGCGCTGGCCGCGCGGTCCCCAGCCTCGCAGGGGCGCCATATTGGTCTTGACCCATGTCTCGTCGATGAAGACGAGCCGCCTTGCATCGATGCGGCCCTGATGGGCCTTCCAGCGCGCCCGCCTGCGGGCGATGTCAGGCCGCGTCTGCTCGGCCGGCAGCACGGTTTTTTTGAAGCTCAGTCCTTCGGCGTGCAGGAAGACCCAGACGGCGCGGCGGTCGCTCTTAATGCCGCGTTCGGCCAGTTCCATCACCAAGCCGCGGGTCGTAAACGGTCCGGACCGGCAGCGCTCGCGCAGCCACTCGGCCAGCTCTCCGCGGAGCTTGGGTTTCTTGTGGCCGCCGACTTGGTCGGGCGCCAGCGAGCCCGTCTCGCGCTTGCGCTTCATCCACTTCGAGATGCAGGACGGGCTGATCCTGAGCGCCGCCGCCACCGCCCGCGTCGTCGCGCCCGCCTCGTAGCGGGCCACAGCCCGTTCGCGCAAATCCTCAGAGTAGGGTCGTGTCATCCAATGCTGGCCTCCCCCAGCACGGATCTTGAATCACACCCCGACCTCAAACGGAATCCAATTCCGCTAAACCGAAGCGCGCTCTATGTGACCGGCGGCCTCGCCCTCGCCGACGTCGAGAACGTATACAATGTGACGGTCGCGCCCGGAAACATCTTTGGCCTTCCGCCGAGCGTCGTCTCGGAGAAGTTCGATGACACGCTCCTGGGCGGGACGATCGGAGCGGGCGTCGAATACGCCTTTGCCAGCAATCTGACGGCGCGGGTCGAGTACCGCTACACCCAATTCGAGGATGTACGGAACAACTCAGCCTTCCTCGCCCCTGGCGGGTCGGCCAAGCAGGAGCCTGAGTTCCATACAGTCCGGGCCGGCGTCAGCTATAAGTTCTGACGTCTGGTCCTTGATCCGCGCACGGCCCGGCAGGGATGCCGGGCCGTTTACGCTCGGACATGCGGCCCGTCGGTGAGCGGCTCAGGGCCGCTCCTCGGCCACGCGCATCGGGCGTTGGGGGCTGCGGTGGGCGGTGTCCGTCTCCGGCGGCCCCTCGATGCGGGTGCGGACCCAGCCGGCAAGGAACTTGACGTATTCCGATGCGAGAACCCGGGCGGCGACCGGGTTGCGCCACCACTCGTCGGGATTGACCGCCTCGTTCACCACGGCGAAGGGAAGCTTGCGGGCCTCCGGGAGCACGTTGTCGAGCTCCAGCAGCGTTCGCGGCATGTGGTAGTTGGAGGTGACGACGATCAGCGACTGGAACTGGTGGTCCTCCATCCAGCGCCGGGTTTCGATGGCGTTGCCGATGGTGTTGCGGGCGCGATAGTCGAGATCGACACAGCAGTCGAACAGCCGCCGCTGGCCGGGATTGAGGCGGGCGATCTCGCCGCGGCTGGTGCGCTCGTTCACGCCGGTGATGAGGAGCCGCTCGCCATAGCCCTTGGCCAAGAGGTCGATCGCATCCCCGATGCGCTGCGCCCCGCCGGTGAGCGCCACGATCGCGTCGGCGCGGCCGGCCGGCTCGCGCTCCCTGCGCTCGAGGGAGCCGACGAAGGCCAGAAAGCCGCCTCCGGTGGCGAGGATGAGCGCGGCAAGGCCCATGAGGGCGGCGCGCAGGGCGCGCCGGACCGCGGCCGGCGCTCTCACGGGCCGAACGGGCGCGCGCGGTCCATCGGGGACCTGCCACCCCCACCCGATGACCTCGGCCCCGTCAACGGCGCCCAGTCCTGACATGGCTCGCATTCGCGACGTCATCGGCACCAAGAATATCGCCGAATGAGGCGATGATCGGGCATCATAGCGCACATCATCGATGGGTGAAGCTGACTGGAGGCTTAACGCCTCTAGCCTCTTGCCGGTGCCGTCAGGCCGCGCAGGAGGCGGCGCACGGTGGCGCGCGACACGATCGCCGCCATGGCGGCGATCACCGCCGCAACCAGGCCCGCGCCGGCGTAGCTGCGCCAGGTGAGGGCGAAGGCGCCGAAGAGCGCCTCGATCTGATCGCGGCTTGCGTCTCGGCTCCAAGCCTCGGCGAGCCAGCCGAGCAGCATCACAAGGAGGAGGGCGGCCGCGCCTCCGATCAGCCCGCCCTTGAGGCCGAGATGGAAGAAGCGGCGCTGGAACTCGCGGGCGATGAAGGAATCCTGCGCCCCGACGAAATGCAGCACGTCCACCACCTCCCGGTTGGCGGCCACCACGCCGCGGGTCGCGAAGGCGACGGCAAGGCCCGCGGCCAGGAAGACGAGCGCCACGATCGCCACGGCGACCGCCACGACGGTGCGCGCCATGGTCGACAGGCGGGAGAGCCAGAGGCCGTGATCGTCGAGGGTGGCGTTCGGGGTCTCCGAGCCCAGGCGCGCCTTGAGCCCGGCGAGATCCGCCTGGCCTCCCGGATGGAGGCGCAGGGCGATCAGGCGCGGGACGGGAAGCTCGCCAAGGTCAAGGCCAGCTCCGAGCCAGGGTTCGAGGAGGCGCTGGGCCTCCTCCTTCGAGAACGTCCTTACCTCGACGACGCCGGCCGTCGCGCGGGCGGCGGCGGCCGCTCGCGCCACATCCGCCTCGATGTCGCGCTGGTGGGTGGGACGGACCTGGATCGTCACCTCCCGGGCGATGGCCGACTGCCAATCGGCCGCCGCAGCGGCGACGAGTTCGGCTGCGCAGGTGCACAAGGCCGCCAGAAAGGTAAGGATGGCGATGACGCCGACGAGCGCCCGCGTTTCGGCCGACGCCGCCGGCACCAGCGGCGGGGTTCGGCTGCCGAGCGGCCGCATCACCGGCGGGTCGGCCGCTTCGCTGGCAATGGTCTTGGCGGCGGGATCAGACATCGCTCACTCGTCGATGTGCAGCCGCCCGTCCCCGAGGACCAGCCGGCGGGCATCGACCTGATCCATCAGCGCGAGGTCGTGCGTCGCGAGCAGGACCGAGGTGCCAAGCCGGTTGAGCTCCACGAACAGCCGCAGCAGCCGGCGGGCCAGGGAGGGGTCCACATTGCCGGTCGGCTCGTCGGCAAGCAGCAGCTCCGGCCGGGCGATGACCGCCCGCGCGATCGCCGCCCGCTGCTTCTCGCCGCCCGACAGGACCGCCGGCAAGGCGTGCATGCGATCCCCGAGCCCGACCCACCGCAACAGCTCCGCCACCTCCCCGCGGTAGCTTGCCTCCTCCCGGCCCTGCACGCGCAGCGGCAAAGCCACATTCTCGAAGGTGGTGAGGTGGCCAAGGAGCCGGAAATCCTGGAACACGATGCCCATGCGTCGCCGCAGCCGCGTGAGCGCCTCGCCCGAAAGGCCCGCGACGTCCTCGCCGAACAGGGAAATCAGTCCCCGGCTCGGGCGCACGGCGAGGAGGATCAGCCGAATCAGGGTCGACTTGCCGGCCCCCGACGGCCCCGTGAGGAACTGGAAGGATCGGGGCGCGATCGAGAAGGTCAGGTCGCGCAGCACCTCCGGGCCGGTCCCGTAACGGACGCCGACACTCTCGAACTGGACGACCGGCCGCCAGGGCGGCGGGGATTGAGGATGGTCCGCTTTCACGCGCCCTTAACCATATGGCCTGAAGCATAAGTCAACCGGCCGCGGCGACGACGCCGGTCGAGTGCGATTCGCCATGCTCATCGTCTGTCCCTCCTGCGCAAGCGAATACTCGATCGACCCGGCGCAGATCGGGGCGGAGGGTCGCAAGGTCCGCTGCGCAGCCTGCCGCACCATTTGGCGGGTCGTGCCTGAACCGACACCGGAGCTGCCGCCCGCCGGAGCGCCGGATGCCGGACTCGACCCGTTCATGACCGCCGAAACGGGCCTCGCCGAGGCTGTGGATGACGGGCCGCCGAGCGTCAGCATGGAGGCGGAACACGCCCGCGCGGCGTTTGGAGGGGAGACGCCAACCCCGTCCGCGAGGCCAAGGCGGAGGTCCCGCGCCGTCGCGCCGCGCCGCGCTTCAGAAGGCGGTCGGAGGCGGACAGCCGTCGCCGCCGCCCTTGGCGTGGCGCTGGTGATAGGACTGATCGTCGGCCGGACCCATGTGGTGCGGGCGATGCCCGACACCGCCGCCCTTTATGCGGCGCTGAGGCTGCCGGTCAATCTGCGCGGGCTGGAGTTCCGGAATGTGCGGTCGCAGCTTGCGACAGGAGGTTCCGCGCCGCTCCTCGCGATCGAGGGCGCGATCGTCAATGTCACCGGCGAGGACATCCCGGTGCCGCCGCTTGCCTTCACGATCCGCAATGACAACGGCCAGGCCCTCTATACCTGGAGGGACGAGCCGCCCCGTGCGACGCTGGCGCCCGGCGAGACCGTCTCCTTCCGAGCCCGCCTGGCCTCGCCCCCGAGCGACGGGCGCGACGTCCTCGTTCGCTTCGTGCCGCCTGACCAGCCCTTGGACTTGCCTCAGCAAGGGAGCCTCGCGCCTCGAACCGGCGCCTAGCGGGGGGCGCGCTTGGCGAGAATGCGCTGGAGCGTGCGCCGATGCATGTTGAGGCGCCGGGCCGTCTCGGACACGTTGCGCCCGCAAAGCTCGTAGACGCGCTGGATATGTTCCCAGCGCACCCGATCGGCCGACATCGGGTTTTCGGGCGGCTTCGCCCGCTCGCCGGGCTGGGCCATGAGGGCGGCGTGGATCTCGTCCGCGTCGGCAGGTTTGGCCAGGTAGTCGAAGGCGCCGAGCTTCACGGCAGTCACGGCGGTGGCGATGTTCCCGTAGCCCGTGAGAACCACGCCGCGCGCATCCGGGCGGCGCTCCTTCAAGCGTGCGATGACGTCAAGTCCGTTGCCATCGGACAGACGCATGTCGATGACGGCGAAGGCCGGCGCCCTGTTGTCGATCGCCGCAAGGCCGTCGGCCACCGTCTCGGCCACCTCCACCTGATACCCTCGTCCTTCCATCGCCCGGGCCAAGCGGGTGAGGAACGGTTTGTCGTCGTCCACGATCAGGAGGCTCTTGTCGGCTCGCGCCTCGAACGGCGACTGCGCGTCGGCCATGATCGTTTCTCCTTGCGCCATCAGACGCTCCCTCGCACTCCCTCGCATCAACTCCGTATATAGGAAGCCGCGTCCGAATGTTCAGGGTGAGCTTCCTCCTGGGGGGAGGCGTCGCGGGCCATGCGCACGGCTCCCGGTTCGAAGCTGCCGCGGGGCCAGACGATCTGGACGATGGCGCCCGTGGCTGGCGGCGGTGCGTTGCGCAGCGTGAGCTGTGCCCCGGAACGCTCGATCAAGGTCTTGGCGATGAACAATCCGAGTCCTAGCCCCCCGGCCGCCGTCGGATCGTCGCGATTGTCCGCGCCGCGCGTCGTGACATATGGCTCGCCGGCCCGAAGCAAGATTTCGGGTGCGAAGCCGGGGCCATCGTCACGGATTTCGATTTCCACCTGCTCGCCGTTCCAGCGTGCTTCGGCAACGACACGGCTCGCGGCAAAGTCGGCGGCGTTGTCGATGATGTTGGACAGGCCGTAAAGCACCCCCGGGTTGCGCCGGCAGGCGGGTTCCGGCCCGACTCCGCTCGCCTTCACCGTGATCTCGACCCCGAGCCCCCGCTGCGGCTCCACCGCCTCCTCGAGGAGATGGGTCACGGTCATGGTCTCGAGAAAGCCGGGCTGCTCCTGATCGAGAGAGGTGAGCTTCGAAAGGATGCCGCGGCAGCGCTCCACCTGCTCGCGCAGGAGGGCCACGTCGTCCGCGATGGGGCTTCCCTTCGGAAGGGCATGGTCGAGCTCCTTCGCCACGAGCGCAATGGTGGCAAGGGGGGTGCCGAGTTCATGAGCCGCAGCGGCGGCAAGGCCGTCGAGCTGGGAGAGATGCTGCTCTCGGGCCAGGACGAGTTCGGTCGCGGACAGGGCCTGCGCGAGCTGGCGCGCCTCCTCTGCCACCCGCCACGCATAGACCCCGGTGAAGGCGACCCCGAGCAGGATCGCCGTCCACACCCCGCTCACATAAAGAAAGGGAAGCTGGAGTTCCTGGCCTGCGGCCCAGGGGAGAGGACGGTGGGCGATCGCCAGGATGGAGGCGGCGCCCACCGCAAGGCATCCAAGGCCGAGGGTGCGCTCGGGCGGCAGGGCCGTCGCCGAGATCAGCACGGGTGCGAGGAACAGCATCGAGAACGGGTTCTGCAGGCCGCCGGTGAGGTAGAGGAGGGCGGCGAGCTGCAGGATGTCGAAGCCCAGGAGCAAGGTCGCTGCGTTGTCGCTGAGCCGGAAGCTAGCCGGATAAAAGATCCGCAAGGCCAGGTTGAGCCATGCGGAGGCTGCAATCACCAAGAAGCAAAGCCCGAAGGGCAGCGGAAATCCGAAACCCAGATGCACGACCGCAACCGCCGTGCTCTGCCCGATCACGGCAAGCCACCGAAGCCGCACCAGCGTGTCGAGCCTCAGTCGACGGGCGTCTCGCCCAAAAGCGCGCAAATCCGAGTTCAGCATAGCCGCCAGGATAGGACGCGCCACAACGTCCTCCAACGCCCTGCGATTGGCAACGGCACCCACCACCGCTATGTCAACGCCCGCCCTGCCGGTTCGTCCCATGCGCCCTGCCGATCCATCGAGCTCCACCCCGGCGATCGCGGTCCGCGATCTTCGCAAGGAGTACCGCGGCGGCACTGCCGTCGATGGCATAAGCTTCGAGGTATCTCCCGGCGCGGTGGTGGGGCTGCTGGGCGGGAACGGTGCTGGCAAAACCACCACCATCGCCATGATCATGGGCCTCGTCTTGCCGACGGCCGGTGAGGTGCGGGTTTTCGGGGTCGACATGGCCCGGGACCGGGCGAAGATCCTGCACCGGATGAACTTCGAGAGCCCCTATGTGGACATGCCGCATCGGCTCACGGTGCGCCAGAACCTGACCGTGTTCGGCCGGCTTTACGGGGTTGCGGACCTCAGGGGCCGCATCGCGGAGCTGGCTTGCGAGCTTGCACTCGAGCCGCTGCTCGACCGCCCTTCCGGGCAGCTCTCGGCGGGTCAGAAAACCCGCGTCGCCCTGGCCAAGGCCCTCATCAACGCCCCCGACCTCCTGTTGCTCGACGAGCCCACCGCTTCCCTCGACCCGGACACGGCCGATTGGATCCGCTCCCACCTCGAGCGTTACCGGGCCGAGCGCGGCGCCGCCATCCTGCTCGCCTCCCACAACATGGCTGAGGTCGAGCGCTTGTGCGACGAGGTCATCATGATGAAGGCGGGCCGCATCGTCGACCGGGGCACGCCGGCAGCGCTCCTCGCCCGCTATGGGCGCGACAACCTCGAGGAGGTCTTTCTCGACCTCGCCCGCGGCCGCGGTCGAGCGGCGGAGCTCGCCCCGTGAGCCGGGCCTCTTCCCGCCCGTCCTTCTCGCCCTCTCGGGTGTCGGCCCTGTGTCTGCGCTATCTCTACCTCCTGCGCTCGTCCTGGCCGCGGCTCCTCGAACTCGTCTACTGGCCGGCCGTGCAGATGATCACCTGGGGCTTCGTACAGCTCTATGTGCGCGAGACCTCGAACGTCGTGGCGCTCGGGGCCGGGACTTTCATCGGCGCCGTGCTGCTGTGGGACATTCTGTTCCGCGGCCAGCTCGGCTTCTCCGTCTCCTTCCTCGAGGAGATGTGGGCCCGCAATCTCGGCAACCTGCTCATGAGTCCGCTGCGCCCGGCCGAGTTCGTCACGGCGCTGATGGTCATGAGCCTCGTCCGGCTCGCCATCGGCATCGGCCCGGTGACGCTGCTCGCCATCGCCTTCTTCGGCTTCAATCTGTGGGCGCTCGGCGTCGCGCTCGCCGCCTTCTTCGTCAACCTCATCCTCACGAGCTGGTCGGTGGGGCTCGTCGTCTCGGGGCTTGTCCTCAGACATGGCCTCGGCGCCGAGAGCCTGGCCTGGACGATCATGTTCGTGATGCTGCCCCTGGCCTGCGTCTACTATCCGGTCGCCGTCCTGCCCGGTTGGCTGCAGGTCGTCGCTTGGGCCTTGCCTCCCACCTATGTGTTCGAAGGGATGCGGGCCCTCCTCATCGAGCAGAGCTTCCGCGCCGATCTGATGGCGGTCTCTTTGGCCCTGAACGTCGCCTATCTCGCCGCCTCGGTGGCGGTCTTCCTGTGGCTCATGCGCGAGGCGCGCAAGGCCGGCAGCCTCCTCCAAGCCGGCGAGTAGGCCTAACCCCAAGGGCGGGCCGGCGGGCCGCGTCAAAAATGGCACAGTCGGGAGCGTTAACGATTTGTAAACGCCTTGCAGCGTTGAATTGCCAGAATGGAACTTTAGGTTCGCGCGTCCGGTTACGATACGGCCCGGCTTCGCGCAGGCGAGGAAGGGCTCCCTCAGGGGGGTTAAGGCATGGACCTCGCCTACTACTGGTACGAAGCCGCGCATTTGATGCTGAGTCCGGCCCGCGCTGCCTCGGATGCCACGCGGCTGCTTTTCAGCAATCCCATCAACCCGCTCACCCACACGGCCTATGGGCGGACCGTCTCGGCAGCGTGCGAGCTCTTCGAGCGCACGACCCGCCGCTACGGCAAGCCGGAGTTCGGCCTTAGCTCGACCGTGGTGGGCGGGGAACGGGTCGCCGTGACCGAGCGGGTGGTCTGGGAACGGCCCTTCTGCCGGGTTCTGTCCTTTGACCGCGCCATCCCGAGCGCCCATGGCGCCGACCCCAAGGTTCTGATGGTCGCGCCCATGTCCGGCCATTTCGCGACCCTCCTGCGGGGCACGGTCGAGACCTTCCTGCCGGCGCACCAGGTCTTCATCACCGATTGGACCGACGCCCGCATGGTGCCGCTCGCGGCCGGGCGCTTCGACCTCGATGATTACATCGACTACCTGATCTCCATCTTCCGGGCGCTCGGGCCGGATCTCCATGTGATGGCGGTCTGTCAGCCGTCCGTCCCGGTGATCGCGGCCATTGCCCGCATGGAGGCCGAGGACGATCCCTTCACGCCGCGCAGCATGACCCTCATGGGCGGGCCCATCGACACCCGCCGCTCGCCGACCGCGGTCAACCGGCTCGCCGAGGAGCGCGGCAGCGATTGGTTCCGGCGCAACTGCATCGTCAAGGTTCCGCCCACGTATCCCGGATTCTGGCGAGACGTCTATCCAGGTTTCCTCCAGCTTTCTGGCTTCATGGCCATGAACATGGACCGGCACCTCACGGCGCATTGGGACATGTTCAAGCATCTCGTTCGAGGCGACGGTGATTCGGCCGAGAAGCACCGGGAATTCTACGACGAATATCTGGCGGTCATGGATCTGACGGCCGAATTCTACCTTCAGACGGTCGACAAGGTCTTCGTCCGGCACGAGCTGCCTCGGGGCGAAATGATGCACCGGGACAAGCCGGTGGACCTGGCGGCCATCCGCCGCTGCGCCATCATGGCGGTGGAGGGCGAGAAGGACGACATCTCGGGGGTGGGGCAGACGCTGGCCGCCCTGCAGTTGACGCCGAACCTGCCGGCCGAGAAGAAGGCCTACCACCTGCAGCTCGGCGTCGGCCATTACGGGGTGTTCAACGGCTCCCGCTTCAGGGCCGAGATCGCGCCCCGGATCGCCGATTTCGTCCGCAGCCAGGACGCCGCCGCACGCGCAGGCGCCCCGAAGCTCAGAAAAGTCGTCGGGTAAGCAACGCGCAAGGGGACGAACCGGTATCGGTAAGCACAATTCAAAAAGCGCGCAAGATGACATCGCGCGCCGCTGACAAGCTTCGATGTCGGCGGCAAGATCAGGCGCATGGGATTCGCCCTCTTCCGCCGCTCCCCCGATCCGGCTCATCTCGACGTCCGTCACGCCGGCCAGCGTTTCAAGGTCGCGCTCCGGCGGCGCAACACCGCCCGGCGCATCACCTTGCGCGTGTCGAGCGCCACCGGCGAGATCGTGCTCACCCTGCCGCTGCGCACCGACCTCGAAACCGCCAAGCAATTCGTCGACGCCCATGGCAGCTGGATCGCCGCGCGCTTGGCGCGCGTCCCGCAGCGGATCGCCTTCGAAGACGGCTCGATCATTCCCTTTCGCGGCGTTCCGCATCGCATCGTCCACTGGTCCTCTGTGCGCGGCGTCACCGCCGCGACGCAGGATCCCCACGGGGCGCCGGTCATTGCCGTGAGCGGCGAGGCGGCCCATGTGGCCCGGCGGGTGCGGGAATTCCTGGAGCGGGAGGCGCGGCGGGATCTCGCCGAGGCGGTCCTGCGCTATACGGCGGTGCTCGGGGTGCCGGCCCGGCGCTTGACGGTGCGTGACACCAAGAGCCGCTGGGGTTCCTGCTCCGCCAAGGGGTGCTTGAGCTTCTCCTGGCGGCTGATCCTCGCGCCGCCCTTCGTCCTCGACTATCTTGCCGCTCACGAGGTCGCGCATCTCAAGGAAATGAACCATTCCCACCGCTTCTGGCGGCTCGTGCACAGCCTCTGTCCCCGCACGGAGGAGGCGGAGCGCTGGCTTAAGCGCTACGGGACCGAGCTGCACCGGTTCGGATAGCTCCGCCTGCCCATCCTCCCTGAGGGAAGGGTCGAGCCCACGGAGCGGAGCGGGCGGCTGACGCCAACCGAGTCCGTCTGGCGCGCCGCCCCTCCGACCTTCGCGTCGCTCGTGACTTTCGGACCTGTTGCCCCTAGCAGAGGGCATCGCTCCTCCTGCCGCCCGTCGCCGATGACCCTCAAGCCCGACACGCTCGCCATGACGGCGGTCCTGGCGCTGCTCGCAGCCCTCGGGCCTCTGTCGACCGACATGTATCTGCCTTCGCTCCCGGCGATCGGGCGGGAGCTTGATGCCACGACGGCGGAGGTGCAGCTCACCCTCTCGGCCTTTCTCCTCGGCTTTGCCGTCGGGCAGTTCGTCTATGGCCCGATCGCCGACGGGATGGGACGAAGGCCGGTGCTCCTCGCCGGCCTTTCCGTCTTCACCCTGGCGAGCATCGCCTGCACCCTGGCCCCGGGCATCGAGGCCCTCACCGCCGCGCGCTTCGCCCAGGCTCTCGGGGCAGCGGGGCCGATCGTGCTTGCCCGCACCATCGTGCGCGATCTTTACGAGGGCTCCCGGGCCGGGCGGGAGCTTTCGCGGATGGGCGCCATCATGGGGATCGTGCCCGCCCTGGCACCTATCTTGGGCGGGCTCCTCCAGGAACTCTTCGGGTGGCGCTCGACCTTCGCGGCCACCGTGCTGTTCGGCCTTCTCTTGAGCGGAGCAGTCGCCCTTACCATGCCGGAAACCCTGCCGCAGCGCGGCGGGACCTTGTCGTTCAGCACCATTCTGCGGAGCTTCGGCATCCTCCTGAAGCATCCCGCCTATCGGGCCTATGTGGGGCTTGCGGGGCTCACCTATGGCGGGCTGTTCGCCTTCATCTCCGGCTCGTCCTTCGTGCTGCAGGGCGTCTTTGGGCTGAGCGAGCTCGCCTTCGCCTTCTCCTTCGCGTTCGTGGTCCTTGGCTATATTTCGGGGACGCTGATCGCCCAGCGTCTCGTCGGCATAAGGGGGCTCGACGGCACGATCCGGATCGGGGTGACGCTTCTCGCCCTCGGGGGGCTTGCCATGCTCGGCGCTGTCCTCGCGCAGCTGCCCTCGCCCCTTGCCGTCATTGTCCCGATGGCGGTCTACACCGCCGGCGTGGGCATGACGCTGCCAAGTTCGCAAGCCTCGGCGATGACTCCCTTCCCGGAGCGGGCGGGCGCCGCGTCCTCGCTTCTCGGGATCTTTCAGATGAGCTTCGCGGCGCTCCTCGGCATCGGCCTTGGGCACGCGCTCGGCGATGCCGCTTGGCCGCTGGCGCTTGCGGTCGCGCTCACGGGATCCTTCGCCTTCGTCCTGTTCGCTGCTTCGCGGCGCGTCCGGGCGCCTTAGAGGCCGAACAGCCGTTCGAGGAGGTTGCGCTCCTGGCGGGTGGGCACGGCCCACCCGGCTCCGGCCGGCGGCGCGTCGGGCCCGCGCGGATCCGGGCGGCTTGCGACCCGGGCGGGCTGGTCTTCGGCCGGGGCGCCCGGCGCCGGAACCTCCTGCCGGCGCGGCGGCGCTCCGGGCAGAGGCTGCGGTCGGGCGCCTTGGAGGGCGGCCTTCATGAAGCGGCTCCAGGTCTCGACGGGCAGGTTGCCGCCGGAGGCGCGCTTCGTCGGCTCGCCATCGTCGTTGCCGAACCAGACCCCTGCCACGAGCGTCGCCGTATAGCCGACGAACCAGGCATCGCGGAAATCCTGGCTGGTGCCGGTCTTGCCGGCCGCATCCCACCCCGGCAGCGCCCCGCCGCGGGCGGTGCCGATGACGAGGGTCTCGCGCATCATGCCGTTCATGGCGCCGACGATCTGCGGATCGACGACGCGGCCGAGCCCCCCTTCGCGCCGCTTGTAGAGGATCGCCCCTCCTTCGGCCCGCTTCACCTGGGCGATGATATAGGGAACGACCCCGGTGCCACCGTTGGCGAAGGCGGCATAGGCGCCGACGAGCTCCAGCGGCGTCACCTCGGACGTGCCGAGCGCGATGGACGGATTGGCCTGGAGCGGCGAGGTGATGCCGAGGCGCTGGGCCGTCTGCACCACCGCCTTGGGACCGACCTCGAGCCCGAGCCGCACCGCCACCGTGTTGAGGGACAGCGCGAGCGCTTCCCGCAAGGTGACCGGGCCGCGGTAGTCGCGCGTGTAGTTCTCCGGGCTCCACCCGCGCACGGACACCGGAGCGTCCTCGCGCACGGTGTCGGGGGTGAGCCCCCGCTCCAGGGCGGCAAGGTACACGAAGGGCTTGAAGGCTGAGCCCGGCTGGCGGCGGGCCGCCGTCGCCCGGTTGAACTGGCTTTCCCCGTAGTTCCGGCCGCCGACGAGGGCCTTCACCGCCCCGTCGGGACGCATGGCGACGAGCGCCCCTTGCGTGACGTTGTAGCGCTGCCCCTTGGCATTGATCTCGTCGACGATGGCGTGCTCTGCCGCGCTCTGCATGGCGGCATCGATGGTGGTGGTCACGACGATGTCGCTGTCGATCGTGCCGACGAAGTCGTCGAGAACATCCATCACCCAGTCGGCGGCGTAGTTGGCCGTGCCGGCCCCTTGCGGACGCACCGCCTTGGCCGGTGCGGCGAGCGCCGTCTTCAGCTGGGCCTCCGTGATGAAGCCCTGCTCCTGCATAGCGGCAAGCACGAGCGCGGCGCGGGCCTTGGCCGCTTCCGGATTGCGGTTCGGCGCGAGGCGCGAAGGAGCCTGCACGAGGCCGGCGAGCACCGCCGCCTCCTGGAGCGTCACCTCCCGCGCGGGCTTGGAGAAATAGCGCTGGGCGGCGGCTTCGACCCCATAGGCGCCGGCCCCGAAATAGACCCGGTTGAGATAGAGCTCGAGGATCTGGTCCTTGGAATAGTTGCGCTCCAGCCAGAAGGCGAGAATGGCCTCCTGGATCTTGCGGGAGGCGGTGCGCTCCTGGGTGAGGAAGAGGTTCTTGGCGAGTTGCTGCGTCAGGGTCGAACCGCCCTGGGCGACCCCGCGGGCGGTGAGATTGCGGAACAGGGCGCGGGCGATGCCGATCGGGTCGACGCCCACATGCTCGTAGAACCGACGGTCCTCGATCGCCACGAAGGCCCGCGGCAGATAAGGCGGCAGCTCCTTGACCGAGACCGAGCGCCCGCCCGTCTCGCCCCGGTTCGCGAGCAGGGTGCCGTCGCTCGCCAGGATCGCGATGTTGGGGGGGCGCTTGGGAACGCTGAGCTGGTCGATGGGCGGCAGCTGGGCGGCGTGATAGGCGATGATGCCGGCGACGGCGATCACCGCCCAAATTCCGAGCACGATCGTGCCATAGACCAGCCGCCCGAGAACCGAGCGTCGCCGGCGGCGCGGCGCCTTCTTCGCCTTGCGGGGCTCCCCGGCAGGAGGGCTCCGATCCGACCGGCGCGGTCTTCCCATGTCTCCCCCGGCCCGGTCCTCGCGAAAGAGGCGAAGATTGAGCACGGATGCGTCGGCGCGGACATCGAACAAGGGTTCGCGTCGGCCGCGAGCGTCCGCCATCGAGAATAATCCCCACGGGCCTAGAGCGCCGGTTGATCCGGCTGTCGAGGCCGCCCAAGGGCACCGTAAATGTGGCGGTTTAAGGAGCGGTTAAGGATTGACGGGCCGGCGTGCCGCTCATGGTCGGTCTGACGGTCGGTCGGGGTGAGCCGGCCTTCTCTTGAGGGCAGGTGCGGACGGCGGGCATAGGTCATGGGTCTCGCGGTCCTTTCGGCCCGAGGGATGGATCGAGGGGAGCGCGGGGCGCCACGGGCTCGATGGGTGAAGGACAAGGGGAGCCCGGAGGCGCCCCGCGCCGGTGTTGTGCGCTCCTCGAGCGGGGCCGGCGATGCGGCGGCGGCGGGCGAGGGACCCGGCGCTTAAGGCGCGGCTGGCCCGCCGCGGCGTGTTCCCCGGAAGAGCGCCCGGACCGGGGCCTGCGTGAGCCCCGGCGCGGCACCGGTCCCGTCCCACGTCACGACGCCTCGCGAGCGCGCCCCTCGGATGAACAGGACACCCCCACCCTAGGACAATGTTCAACAGTTGTCAAGGATTATTTTCAGGCAGAGGATTTTCAGACAGAGGGCTGCCGGCATGCTGCCGGTGCGCCATGCTTGTGAGGCGCGGGCGCCACCTCCGCCGCTTGTATCATCACGGCTTGACACGCCTCACCTTGGCCTTCGTCGCCTTGACGCCCCGGACGAGGCTGCGCTGTTCCGGCAGAGAGACGGCGATGCGGCAAGCTGCGACCGCCGACATTCTCACAGGTCAAGCTGAAACCGTCCTTTGCAGCTTCCCGTTAGACCGGGGCCGCGCTCCTCCCCTCTGTCCCGTCCCCTGCGCGGGAGCCGATCCGCGGCTCGACTGCATAGGAGATTTCTGATGGATCGACGTCATGTCCTGGCGGGTCTCGCGGGCTTCGCCGCTGCCCCCGCCGCCCTTGCCCAGCAGGCGCAACCTATTCCGGCCAATCCGCAAGCCGCTTCTCCTCAAACGGATGCCGCCCGCGGCGGAACCTTCCAGGGCGGTCCAACGAGCGGTGCAGGAGGCCCGATGGATCAGGCTGCCATGCAGTGGATCCAAAGAACCATGATGGTCGGCAGCATCGCCCTGCAGACGAGCGAGATCGCCCTCCAGAAATCGAAGGACGACGACGTCAAGCGGTTCGCCCAGTTCGAAGCGGACGAGCAGAAGACACTCTCGGAGGTGCTGCGCTCCCTGATCGAGCCGGGCGGCACCGCCACGACAGGAGCGGCGGGCGCGCAGCCGCAGCCCGACCAGAAGCACAGCGAGATGGTCCAGAAGCTGCAACAGGCCCGGGCCGGCGAGGCCTTCGACAAGGAATATGTCAAAGGCCAGATCGAGGGCCATCAGGAGCTCCTGCAGATCCAGGAAAGCTTCCTGCGCAGCGCGGGGAACAGCGGCCAGCGCGAGCTCGTGAACGTGGCCAAGCTCGCCCGCGGCCACATCAAGGAGCACCTCGCCATGCTGCAGCGCATCCAGGACGAGCTCTGACGCTTTCGAGAAGCGAGGCGCTCAGCGCGAAGCGAGGCGCCTCGCCCTTGTGAAGCCGATTGCGGCCTCGCGCGTTGTCCAAGGAGCCCCCAAGACCTGAGGAGACGGGCCATGGACGACAAGGAAAAGAAGCCACAGGACACCAGCCGTCGCGCCGCGACAAACAAGGACGAGCGGCTGCCCGAGAACTCGAAGAAGAGCCTCGACCGCAAGCTCGATGAAGGCGTGGAGGAGACCTTCCCTGCAAGCGATCCGGTCTCGGTGAAGATCACCAAGTGACATCGGGTGAAAGCGAAGTCGCGCTTCGCCCTGCGTCGCCCTGATCCTCGCTCATGAGGATCTGACGCCGGACCCCGCTCCGACGAGATGCCCGGGTCAAGCCCGGGCATGATGGAGGCAGGACTACTGCTGCTCCAAGAGTCGCCGGGCGATCACCTGTGCCTGAATTTCCGCTGCGCCTTCGAAGATCGACAGGATGCGCGCGTCGCAGAGGACGCGCGACACGGGGTATTCCAGGGCAAAGCCGTTGCCGCCATGGATCTGCACCGCGTTGTCGGCGGCCGCCCAGGCGATGCGCGCGGCGAGGAGTTTCGCCATGCCCGCCTCCAGGTCGCAGCGCCGCCCCTCGTCCTTGGCGCGGGCCGCGAAATACGCAAGCTGCCGCACCAGGTGGATCTCCACCGCCATCATGACGAGCTTGTCAGATACCCGCGGGAAGGCGATGAGCGGCTTGCCGAACTGGGTCCGCTCCTCGGCATAGCGCAGCCCAAGATCAAGGGCGGACTGAGCCACGCCGATCGCCCGCGCCGCGGTCTGGATGCGGGCCGACTCGAAGGTCTGCATGAGCTGGCGGAAGCCTTGCCCCTCGATGCCGCCGAGGAGGTTCTCCGCCGGCACCGCGAAGCCGTCAAAGGCGAGCTCATATTCCTTCATGCCGCGATAACCGAGCACCTCGATCTCGCCGCCGGTCAGGCCGGCGATGGGGAAGGGCTCGGCGTCGGTCCCCCGCGGCTTCTCGGCGAGGAGGATCGAGAGCCCCTTGTGGCCGGGCTCGTTCGGATCGGTGCGCGCCAGGATCGTCATCAGATCGGCGCGTACCGGATGGGTGATCCAGGTCTTGTTGCCATAAATCCGATAGACATCGCCCTCGCGCAGGGCGCGGGTGCGCAGCGATGCCAGATCGGAGCCGGTGTTCGGCTCGGTGAAGACCGCCGTCGGCAGGATCTCGCCCGAGGCGATCTTCGGCAGGAAGCGCGCCTTCTGCTCCTCCGTGCCGCCGACCAGGATCAGCTCCGCCGCGATCTCCGACCGCGTGCCGAGGGAGCCGACGCCGATATAGGCGCGCGACAGCTCCTCCGAGACGACGCACATGGAGACCTTGGAAAGCCCCATTCCCCCATAGGCTTCGGGGATGGTCAGGCCGAAGACGCCAAGCTCGGCCATCTGCGCGATGATCTCGAGCGGGATGTAGGCGTTCTTCAGATGCCATTCGTGGGCATGGGGCGCGACCTCCGCCTGGCCGAAGCGCCGCATCTCGGCGCGGATGGCCTCGAGGGTCTCATCAAGGCCGCTGTCGCCGATGGTGGCCGCGTCCTGCATCTCGCGCAGACCCGCGGCGAGGCGGGCGCGGTTCTCGGCCGTATTGCCCGTCGCGATCAGCGTCTCGACGGGGCCGCTGCGAAAGCGCGCCGCCTCGGCCTCGGAAAGGCCGAGCGCGTGCAGGCGCACCACCTCGCCCTGGCTCATGGGAATGCCGCCGAAGATCTGGTCGAGATACTCCCCGAGGCCGATGCGGACGAGGAGCTCCTCCGTCTCGCCGAAGCGGCCTTCGGCCGACAGGCGCTCGGTATAGGCGGCAAGCTCCCGGATCGCCTCCGCATAGGTGGCAAGCCAGGCCAGGCCATGAGCCGCGTGCTGCTCGCGCTCCAGCCGCTCCGCGGAAAGGCGCCCGCCGACCGTGGTCCGCGCCCGCACGCGCCTGGTCACCTCGGCAACAAGCGCGGCGACGTCCCGGGCTGCGTCCGCAGCAAGGGGAGCGAGCGCTGGCGGGGGCGAAGCAGCGGCCGAGGCGGCGGACATGGGCGTCTCCAAAGTCTATGTGCGGCGCAACATAAACGCGTGCAGCGCGGCTGTTGATCCCCCTTTTGGCGGAGGGCGCCTCAGAACCTGCGGCCGAGAAGTGGACGCCGCTCCTCGGGTCGCGCCATGGGCGGTCGATGGGAGCGGATCACGATCATGCGTTGCGAGCCCTCCGGCGAGGCGCATCGCGATCCTAGCCGCGGCTTGCGACGGCGACGCCCGCTGCCGCCACGGCCATGCCCGTGATCTGGATGGGCGACAGGGTCTCGCCGAACATCGCGTAGGCCATGAGCGCCGAGACCGGCGGAACGAGATAGAGGAGCGCCGCCACTCCGGCGACGGCGCCGCGGCGAATGAGGACGAGAAGCAGGGCGATGGCGCCGATCGACATGGCGAGGACGGACCAGGCAAGGCCTGCGAGCGCCTCGACGGTCGGCTCGAAGCGCCCCTCCTCGAACGCCCATGCGAGAGGCAGGACGAACACGGTGGCGCCGATGAACTGCGCGACCGCGTTGGTGCGCAGGTCGACCGCCGCAGCGGTACGCTTCTGCCAGATCGTGCCAAGGGTGATCGACACGGTGCCCGCGAAACTCACGGCGGCGGGGATGACCGGAATGCCTCCGATGGCGCCGAGTTTCGGGGCGAGCACGAGGGCGGCGCCGAGAAAGCCGATGCCGATCCCGAGCCAGCGCCGGCGGGAGACCGGCTCCCCGATGAAGGGGCCGACGAGGAGCGCGGTGACGAGCGGCTGCAGGCCCGCGATGAGGGCGGAGACCCCGGCCGGCAAACCGTTGGCGACCGCCCAGAACACGGCTCCGAGATAAGCGCCGTGGAGCAGCACCCCGGCGAGGAGCCCATCGCGCCAAGCCGATACTCCGCTGGGCCAGGGGGCGCGAACCAAGAACGCGATGAACGCCAGAATGGCAGCGGCGAGCGCGAAGCGCACGGCGAGGAAGGTCAATGGATCGGCAAAGGGCGCGACGAGGCGGGCCGTGACGAAGCCGCTCGCCCAGAGGACGACGAAGAGAGGCGGCGCAAGACGCGCAAGGTGATCGCCGGAGGGCATGACAGGCTCGCTGGAACGGCGGCAAGCGATCACGTCGCCGGCCTGAACGCAAGGCTGCCGGCGCATGGCTGCCCCCGCTGTGCTCGGCCGCTGCGCACGGCTTGCGCGCTTCTCCTGCCTGCGCCATGTGCGGTGAACGGAGATGCGCGTGCCTCGCCTGCGGACCATCTACGAGATCGCCACCATCGCCTATGCCCGTTTCCTCCTCCACGACGGCTGGGCGATCGCGAGCCACATCGCGCTCTCGGTGCTGATGTCCATGTTCCCGTTCCTGATCCTGGTGACCGCGCTTGCCAGCTTCTTCGGATCGGGATCGTTGGCGGACGAGGCCGCCGACCTGATCCTCGAAGCCTGGCCGGAGCAGGTCGGCCAGCCCATTGCGGCGGAGGTGCACCGGGTCTTGAGCGAGCAGCGGCGCGACATCCTCACCATCGGCGCGGCCCTCGCTCTCTACTTCGCCTCGAGCGGCGTCGAATCCTTGCGGGTCGGGCTCAACCGCGCCTACGGGGTGCGCGAGACGCGCGCCTGGTGGTTCACGAGGCTCGAATCGATCGTCTTCGTGATCTTCGGCGCCGTGGTGATGCTCGGCTTCGCGGTGCTGGTGGTGCTGGGTCCGTTGATCTGGCGCGGCCTCGTCCGCTTCCTGCCGCAGCTCGAGCCTCTGGAGGGGATCGTCGACCTGTTGCGCATCCTGACGGCCACGGTGCTCATCGTCATCGCGCTCATGGTCGCGCACAAGCTCGTCCCGGCCGGGCGGCGCGCCTTTCAGTCGATCCTGCCCGGCATTGGCGTGACGCTGGTGCTGTGGATCCTCGGCGGCGTCATCTTCGGGCGCTATCTGAGCTATTATCCCGGCGCCTACGCCTCCATGTATGGCGGGCTCGCCACCGCCATGCTGGCGCTCGTCTTCCTCTACATCCTCGCTGCCATCTTCCTCTACGGGGGCGAGCTCAACGGCACCCTCATCGCTGCGAAGCGCCGCCGCCTCCACAAGCTGCACGACCAGCGGTTCGAGGAGCCGGTGAAGGGGCCGTAGCCCCGATCGTCATCCCCGACGGGGCGCCGCGCGCGACCGATGCACCGGCAGATCCGCGATCCCGGCTCCTCGCGACGCTTCGGCCGGGATGACGCTCAGGTCAGCTCGCCGCCTCGAGCACGTCCTCGAAGGTGCGCAGGCCCGAGCGCGGGGCGCAGACGAGCACCGCCATGTTGCCCGGCGCGTGCTGGTTCTTCCACATCTTGGTATGGGCGTGGGGAATCTTGTCCCAGGGGAAGACCTCGCTCATGCAAGGATCGATGCGGCGGTCGATCACGAACTGGTTCGCCGCGGCGGCCTGCTTGAGATGGGCGAAGTGGGAGCCTTGGATGCGCTTCTGGCGCATCCACACGTAACGCGCGTCGAAGGTGAGGTTGAAGCCGGTGGTGCCGGCGCAGAACACCACCATGCCGCCGCGCTTCACGACGAGGGTCGAGACCGGGAAGGTCTGCTCGCCCGGATGCTCGAAGACGATGTCGACATCGCGCTTGCCCGTGATGTCCCAGATCGCCTTGCCGAAACGGCGCGCCTCCTTCAGCCACTCGGCGTATTCCGGCGAGTTGACCTTGGGGAGCTGGCCCCAGCAGGCGAAATCCTTGCGGTTGATGACTCCCTTGGCGCCGAGCTGCAGCACGTAGTCGCGCTTCGACTCGTCCGAGATCACGCCGATGGCGTTGGCGCCGGAGGCCGCGCAGAGCTGGACCCCGAACACCCCCAGCCCCCCCGAGGCGCCCCACACGAGCACGTTGTCGCCCGGACGCAGACGATGGCCCTGATGGCCGAACAGCATGCGGTAGGCGGTGGCGAGGGTCAGCGTGTAGCAGGCCGACTCCTCCCAGGTGAGATGCTTCGGCCGATGCATGAGCTGGCGCGACTGCACGCGGCAGAACTGGGCGAAGGAGCCGTCCGGCGTCTCGTAGCCCCAGATGCGCTGGGAGGGCGAGAACATCGGGTCGCCCCCGTTGCACTCCTCGTCGTCGCCGTCGTCCTGATTGCAGTGGACGACGACCTCGTCGCCCACCTTCCAGCGCTTCACCTTGGCGCCCACCGCCCACACGATGCCCGAGGCGTCGGACCCCGCCACGTGATAGGGATGCTTGTGGCCCTCGAGGGTGGAAACAGGCTGGCCGAGGGCCGCCCAGATGCCGTTGTAGTTGACGCCGGCCGCCATGACGAGAACGAGCACCTCGTCGTCGCCGATGGTCCAAGTCGGCACGACTTCGATCTGCATCGCCTCTTCCGGCGGGCCATGACGCTCCTTGCGGATCGCCCAGGCGTACATCTTCTCCGGCACATGGCCGAGCGGCGGAATCTCGCCAATCTCATAAAGGGCCTTCGGCTTGTCGGATCTGCGCAGCGCCTGCACGGCCATCGGATGCCTCCCGGAGTGTCGTTTTCGCGAGCTTAGCGACCATCATATTGCGTCGCAACATAGGAGAAAGGCTAAGATCGCGAAGCAGCAACGCTGATCGCGCCCGTCCGGTTGCCCTGAGATGTCCGCTATTTACGTCAGTATCGCTGACACAAATCTTCGGCCGAAGGGTGGATGGCGCCGCCGGAACGAACGGTTAGGATAGTGCATTGCACCATCGGCACAGGACACCATCGGCATGAGCGACGGCGCGCGGCGCGAGCGGGACAAGCCCTGGATCTTCCGCACCTATGCCGGCCATTCCTCGGCGGCTGAGTCGAACGCCCTGTATCGCAAGAACCTCGGCAAGGGTCAGACCGGCCTTTCCGTCGCCTTCGACCTGCCGACGCAGACGGGGTACGACCCGGATCACGAACTCGCCAAGGGCGAGGTCGGCAAGGTCGGCGTGTCGATCGCCCATCTGGGCGACATGCGGGCGCTGTTCGAGGGCATTCCGCTCGCCTCGATGAACACCTCCATGACCATCAACGCCACCGCCCCGTGGCTGCTCGCCCTCTACATTGCCGTAGCGGACGAGCAGGGAGCGGAGCGCGCCGCGCTCCAGGGGACAACCCAGAACGACATCATCAAGGAGTATCTCTCGCGCGGCACTTACGTCTTCCCGCCCGCGCCCTCGCTCAGGCTGACCAGGGACGTGATCCTGTTCACGACCCGCGAGATGCCGAAGTGGAACCCGATCAATGTCTGCTCCTACCACCTGCAGGAGGCGGGGGCGACACCGGTGCAGGAATTGTCCTTCGCGCTCGCCACGGCGCAAGCCATCCTCGACACGGTGCGCGCATCCGGCGAGGTGGATGATGCAACCTTCGCCGAGGCCGTGGGCCGAATGTCGTTCTTCGTCAATGCGGGCCTGCGCTTCATCACCGAGATGTGCAAGATGCGCGCCTTCGCGGAGCTGTGGGACGAGATCACGGCCGAGCGCTACGGCGTCTTAGACCCGAAGAAGCGCCTCTTCCGCTATGGGGTGCAAGTGAATTCGCTCGGGCTCACCGAGCTCCAGCCGGAGAACAACATCCACCGCATCCTCATCGAGATGCTGGCGGTGACGCTGTCAAAGAAGGCGCGGGCCCGCGCCGTGCAGCTGCCGGCCTGGAACGAGGCCCTCGGCCTCCCCCGCCCCTGGGACCAGCAATGGTCGCTGCGCATGCAGCAGATCCTCGCCTACGAGACCGACCTCCTCGACTACGAGGACATCTTCGACGGCTCGAAGGTGATCGAGGCGAAGGTCGAGGAGCTCAAGGCGGCAGCGCGGGCGGAACTTGCCCGGATCGAGGCCATGGGGGGCGCCATCGCCGCGGTCGAAAGCGGCGCCTTGAAGCGTGCTCTCGTCGAGTCGAACGCGAGGCGTCTTGCCGCCATCGAAGCGGGCGAGCAGGTTGTGGTCGGGGTCAACCGCTTCACGGAGGGCGAGCCCTCGCCGCTGATGGCCGGCGAAAGCGCGTTCATGAGCGTCCCGGAGACGGTGGAGATGGAGGCCGTGCGCAAAATCCGGGCCTGGCGCGCCGAGCGCGACGCGCAAGCCGTCGAAGCAGCGCTCGCGGCGCTCGAGGCGGCAGCGCGTGAGGAGCGCAACATCATGCCCGCCTCCATTGCGTGCGCGAAGGCGGGCGTGACGACCGGTGAGTGGGGCGAGTGCCTCAGGCGCGTCTTCGGCGAATACCGGGCGCCGACGGGCGTCAGTCCCGAGACGGTCACTGCCGGGGCGACGGAGGAGATCCGTCTCCTCGTCGCAGGGCTCGGCGAGAAGCTCGGCGAAACGCCGCGGCTCGTGGTGGGCAAGCCGGGCCTCGACGGTCATTCGAACGGCGCCGAGCAGATCGCCCTGCGCGCTCGCGATGTGGGATTCGAGGTCGCCTATGACGGCATTCGCCAGACGCCGGCCGAGATCGTGGCGCGGGCCCGCGAGACCAAGGCCCATGCCGTCGGCCTGTCGATCCTCTCCGGCTCGCATGTGCCGCTCGTGCGCGAGGTCAAGGCGCGCCTGCGCCTCGAAGGCCTGGACCACATCCCCGTGGTGGTGGGCGGCATCATCTCGGCCGAGGATGAGAACGTGCTCCGCAACATGGGCGTCGCCGCGGTCTACACCCCGAAGCACTATGCGCTCGACGCCATCATGGCGGATCTGGTGAAGGTGGTGGAGCGGGGTTTGGAGAAGCGGGAGGAGAACGCGCGTCCAAACGTCTCCCCCAAGGAGAGGTCGAGTCCGCGCAAGCGGACCGGGTGAGGGCCGCGGCCGTGGAAAGCATGTTATAAGGGCTCGCCTGAGCGAAGCGTCGAGGATATGGCCCATGGGAGCCTTGGGGCGAAAGGCGGCGCGCGGCGGTGACGTGCGGCCGCGCTTCAGCGAGCATAGCCTCGTCAGGCTTGCCGCCCACATGGATGTGGGTGGAGGCCGCGTTTTGCCGGCCGGTGCCGTGGGCGCTGTCATCGGCGTCTGGGCAGGCGGCACGGCTTACGAAGTTGAGTTCTCGGAACCCTTCCATGTGGTCGCGACCGTGTCCGAGGCGGAGCTTGCCGACCCTACCAAGCCTTCGTGAGTTCCGCTCGGCGTTTCCGCTCTGTTCCGGAGGACAAGGTCGTCAGCTACCTTCTGAATCCAGATCACCCCATCGGCGGCCCAAAGGCGCATTTCTTTCGTTCCTTCGGCTTCTCCCTTAAGGAGTGGTGGCGCCTGGCCGCCGCTTTGCGCGATCACCCTGACCGGAACCCGATCGCGGCCACCATCGAAACGCTGTTCGGGACGAAGTACGTGATTCGCTGCAAAATCGCGACCGCTGATGGGCGTGATCCGTGCATCGTCACCGTGTGGATGAGGGAAAGGGACGCGCCGGCGCGATTGATGACCGCCTACCCGGACGAGGCCCCGTGAGCGCCGTGCAGAGCCTCGTCGAGGTCGCGATAAAGGTCCTCCACGTCCTCGATCCCCACCGACAGGCGCAGCAGGTCCGGCGGGCAGGGAGTGCCGGGGCCTTCGATCGAGGCGCGATGCTCGATGAGGCTTTCGACGCCGCCAAGCGAGGTGGCGCGCTTCCAGAGACGAACCCGCGCGGCCGTGGCGATGGCGGCGCGCTCGCCGCCCGCCGCCTGAATCGACAGCATATAGCCGAAGCCGCCCTCCATCTGGCGTGCCGCCACCTCATGCCCCGGATGCTGGGGGAGGCCTGGATAGAGCACGCGGGCGACATGGGGGTGCGACGACAGGCGCTCGGCCAGGGCCTGCGCGCTCTGCGCCTGCGCGGCGGCGCGCAGGTGCAGCGTGCGTAGGCCTCGCATCAGGAGATAGGCCTCGAAGGGGCCGAGGATGGCGCCCTGGTTCTTGCGGATGCCGACGATGCGCTCCCAGAAGCCGTCCCGCTCTCTCCCGGCGAGAGCCCCCGCGACCACGTCGGAATGCCCGTTCAGGATCTTCGTTGCCGCATGCATGACGATGTCGGCCCCAAGGAGGAGCGGGCGCGTGTGCACGGGCGAGGCGGCGGTGGAATCGACGGCGAGCCGCGCGCCCGCCGCATGGACGATCCTCGCTGCCGCCGCGATGTCGGTGATGGTCCAGAGCGGGTTCGAGGGCGTCTCGACCCAGACGAGCTTCGTCTCGCCGGGGCGCACGGCGCGCTTCAGCGCCTCAAGGTCGTCGGTCTCGACGAAGTCGACGCGCAGGCCCCAGCGGGTCGCCTCCGTGGCAAGCCAGTGGCGCAGCGCCCAGTACATGACCCTGGGCGCCACCACGTGGTCGCCGGGGTCAAGCGCCTGGAACACGGCCGTCGCCGCCGCCATGCCGGAGGAGAAGAGGAGCGCGCCCTCCGCCTCTTCGAGCATGGCGATGACGCTTTCCGCCTCGCGCACCGTGGCGTTGTCCGGCCGGCCGTAAACGAAGCCGGAGGAGTAGGCGTTGTCCTCGTCCCGAATGAAGGTCGTCGCCACATGGATCGGCGGAACGACGGCTTTCGTGATCGGGTCGACGCCGCCCATCGCCTGCACGGCAAGGGTTCGCTTCGACCAGGGCGGGGGGGCATCCAACATCCGGAACCTCGCTTGAGTGCAACGGTTGGCCGTCGAGGCTTTGCGATAGCAGGGATTGAGACATGCCGCACGGTGCAGTTGCGCCATCAGGGCCAGGACGGTCTTGGCAACGCCTCGCCTTGGCGATCGTCCCGGTCGCGCTCGCCGCGGTCCTCGGCACGATCGCGACGACACCGAACATCCCGACCTGGTACGCGGGGCTTGCGAAACCGGGCTTCACCCCGCCGAACTGGGTCTTCGGCCCCGTCTGGACGATCCTCTACGGGGCGATGGCCTATGCCGTATGGCGCGTGCTGTCGCTTCCCTCCGGGCAAGTCGGCCGGTCCGCCGCCCTCATCGCCTTTTTCGTTCAATTGGCGCTCAACGCCGCCTGGTCCTGGGCCTTCTTCGCCCTGCGCAATCCCTTCGCGGGGCTCGTCGTCATCCTGGCGCTCGCCGCCGCGATCCTCGTCACTCTTCGCCTGTTCTCGAGGCTCGACCGCATCGCCGCCTGGTGTCTTGTTCCTTATCTTGCCTGGGTCGCTTACGCGGCCCTCCTGAACCTCGCCATCTGGCGCCTCAACGGCTGACGCGGGCCAAGGCGCGTTGCACGCTTGTTCGCAGGTCCATCAGCGAAAAGGGCTTCGTCAACACCTCGTCCACGATGGCGTCGAGGCCGCGGGCGCGTTCGCGCTGGTCGGCAAAGCCGGTCATGAGAAGGATGATCAGATCGGGGTAGTCGCGCTTCGCCGCGAGAGCGAGCGCGATTCCGTCCATCACCGGCATGCGGATGTCGGTGAGAAGGAGGTCGAAGGCGCCGCGAGACTGCGTCAGGCGGTCCAGCCCGTCGGCCCCGTCGATGCCGAGCGTCACCTGGTGGCCGTCAAGCTCCAGGCCGCGCTTGAGGGACGCCCGAACGGTTTCCTCGTCGTCGACGAGCAGGATACGCGCCATCGTCAGCTTGCCGCTTCGAAGAGGTCCGGTTCGTCGTCGGTCGTCACCACGCCGACGAAGGGAAGCTGCCGGTAGGAATGGCCCACATCCATGCCGTAGCCGACGACGAACACATCGGGACAGACGAAGCCGACGAAATCGGCGTCGATGGTCACCGCCCGCTTGCCCGGCTTTTCGAGGAGCACTGCCGTCAGCACGCGCCGCGCACCGCGCGCCATCAGGAGGTCCTTGGCGAAGACGAGCGTGCGCCCGGACTCCAGGATGTCGTCGATGAGAAGCACGTCCCGCCCGCGCACATCGCTTTCCACGTCGCGCAGGATCTCGACCCGGCCCGAGGACACGGTGGCGGCTCGGTAGCTCGACAAGTGGATGAACTCCACCTGGGGGCTCAGGCCCGCCCGGTGGAGGGCGCGGATGAGGTCAGCCGCAAACATGAAGCTGCCCTTGAGCACCGCGACGACGAGGAGGTCCTTGGGCTCGGCCTTCGCAATGGCATCGGCGAGTTCATGGACACGACGCTGGATGGTGGCTTCGTCGAAAAGCACCCGCAGGCGGGGAGGCGCGTTGGTCACAATCGGTCTGCCCTCCTCGGCGGAACGGACGGGGTGGATGGGACCTTCTCGTCTAGCGTCGAGGCAGCCTGCGGCACAAGCCTGCTTTGCCGGACGACCTCAATAAGCCTCGCCGAGACGGGCGTCCGGATCGGCAAGCGCATGGAGCTGGACCGCCGCGGCGCGGGCAAAGCGCAGGATCACGGCCTTTCGCCGCGCTGCGGCAAGCTCGTGCGCCGGCGCTTCGCGCAGGATCGCAGCTCCGAAGGCGTCCGCGACGATGAGTCCGGTCGTTTCAGGCAAGATCTCCGCCGGCAGATCGTGGGGCACGGCGAAGAAGAAGCGGTCGCAGAAGTCCCGGTAGTCCGGCCATTTCCGGTCGGCCCGGAAATCGGCGACGCAGGATTTGATCTCGACGATGGTGAGCCGTCCGTCCGGGGCGAGCGCGATCACGTCCGCCCGCCGCCCGTTGGCGAGCGTGAACTCGGGCAACGTCGCATGACCCATTTGCGCGAAGAGCCGGCGCACCCCCCGCTGCACGGCGAGCGCTGTCGGGGATTGCCGGCCGTCGGCCGGCAGCGCCGCTCGCAAGCCCAGGGCCGTCATCGAACAAAAGGAGAATCAGTGGTCATGTCCGTGAGACTCGCCTGCCCCGGGCCTTCGATCAACTGGACGTGGTCGAGGCTTGTCTTCTCGAGAGCGCCTTGAGACCAGCGCAGCCTTGTGCGTCGACGGAACGGCTGTTGCGTTCGCCCAAGCGCCCTGGTAACCGCCCCGACCAAAGAGGCGCCCAGCCCCATGACCCACGTTCTCCACCGCCAGATCGGCCACCGCTATCCTGTCGCCGAGAGCGCCAGGGGCATTTTCATCCGGGATGCCGACGGCAAGGACTACATCGACGCCACCGGCGGGGCGGCGGTGTCGTGCCTCGGCCACGGCCATCCCGACGTGATCGCCGCCATGAAGGCGCAGCTCGACCGGCTCGACTACGCCCATACGAGCTTCTTCACCACGCGCGTGGCGGAAGAGCTCGGCGACGACCTGATCGCCCATGCGCCGAAGGGCATCAGCCACGTGTACTTCGTCAGCGGCGGCTCGGAAGCGGTCGAGGCGGCGCTCAAGATGGCGCGGCAGTATTTCGTCGAGAAGGGCGAGCCGCAGCGCCGGCACTTCATCGCCCGTCGCCAGAGCTACCACGGCAACACGCTCGGCGCGCTCGCCGTCGGCGGCAACGAGTGGCGCAGAAGGCAGTTCGCGCCGCTCCTCATCGAGACGCAGCACGTCTCGCCCTGTTACGAGTATCGCGGAAAGCGTGAGGACGAGACGCCGGAGGCTTACGGCGAGCGGCTCGCCCGCGAGCTCGAGGCGAAGATCGAGGAGCTCGGGCCCGATACGGTCATCGCCTTCGTGGCGGAGACCGTGGGCGGGGCGACGTCCGGCTGCATCACGCCGGTCCCCGGCTATTTCAAGCGCATCCGCGAGATCTGCGACCGCCACGGCATCCTCCTCATCCTCGACGAGGTCATGTGCGGCATGGGCCGCACCGGCACGCTCCACGCCTGCGAGCAGGAGGGCATCGCTCCCGACCTCATGGCCATCGCCAAAGGCCTCGGAGGCGGCTATGCGCCGATCGGAGCGGTGCTGGTGGGGGCCAAGGTGTTCGATGCCTTCGCGACAGGCTCGGGCCTGTTCCAGCACGGACATACCTACCTCGGCCATCCCCTGGCTTGCGCAGCGGCGCTCGCCGTGCAGCGGGTGATCCGCCGCGACAACCTCCTCGCCCATGTCCGCATGAAGGGGCAGCGGCTGAAGGACCGGCTGCGCCACCGCTTTGCGAACCACCACCATGTGGGTGACATCCGCGGCCGCGGCCTCTTTCAGGCCATCGAGCTCGTTGCCGACCGCGCCAGCAAGGAGCCCTTCGATCCGAAGCTCAAGGTGCACGCGCGGGTCAAGCAAGAGGCCATGGCGCGCGGGCTCATGACCTACCCGATGGGCGGCACCATCGACGGGGCGCGGGGCGACCACGTCATGCTGGCGCCGCCCTTCATCGTTGACGATGCCGCCATCGATGCGATCGTGGAGCGGCTCGGCGACGCCGTGGATGCGGCACTTGCGGCAACGTCATGAAACGTCTTTTGTGAAGCGAGCCCTCTCGTTCCCGTGAGAAGGCACAGGAAGGAAACACGATGACTTTCAGAAAGACAGCGCTCGCGCTGCTCCTTGGGACGACAGCGCTCCTCGGCGCCGGCGCCGCGCAGGCCCAGCAGAAGTTCGTGACGATCGGCACGGGCGGCGTGACAGGCGTCTATTACGCGGTCGGCGGCGCCATCTGCCGCCTGGTCAACAAGGATCGCAAGACCCACGGCATCCGCTGCTCGGTGGAATCGACCGGCGGTTCGGCCTTCAACGTCAACGCGATCAAGGCCGGCGAGCTCGACTTCGGCCTTGCCCAATCGGACGTGCAGTACAATTCACTGAAAGGCATCGGCGCGTTCAAGGACAACGCCTTCCCCGAGCTGCGCGCCGTGTTCTCGGTCCATCCGGAGCCGTTCACGGTGCTGGCGCGGCCCGAGGTCGGGGCGAAGACCTTCACCGACCTCAAGGGCAAGCGCGTCAATGTGGGCAACCCGGGCTCCGGCACCCGCGCCTCGATGGAGGAGCTGCTGACCGCGCTCGGCTGGAAGCTGTCCGACTTCTCGCTCGCCTCGGAGCTGAAGGCGGACGAGCACGGGCCGGCTCTGTGCGACAACAAGATCGACGCCTTCTTCTACGGCGTCGGCCATCCCTCGGCGAACATCCAGGATCCGACGACGACCTGCGGCGCCAAGCTCGTCTCCATCGCCGGTCCTGCGGTCGACAAGCTCGTCGCGGAGAAGCCGTACTACGCCAAGGCGACGATCCCGGGCAAGCTCTACAACAACAACCCGGACCCGACCGAGACCTATGGCGTGCTCGCCACGGTCGTCACCTCGGCCAAGGTGCCGGACGAGACCGTGTACCAGATCGTCAAGGCGACGTTCGAGAACTTCAACGAGTTCAAGTCGCTGCACCCGGCCTTCGCCCATCTGGAGCCGGCCAAGATGATCAAGGACGGCCTCTCGGCGCCGCTCCATCCGGGCGCCGAGAAGTACTACAAGGAAAAAGGTTGGCTGAAGTAAGCCGCCGAGAACGGAAGGCCCGGCGATCAGCCGGGCCTTTTTCAAAGGAACCAGCGCCCCTGGTCCTGAGGCGAGAGCCGGAGAGCCCCAAAGGATGAGGCCTTGCGGCTCGGGCCGGCGCCTTGAGGACGAGGTCTCTTGGGAGAGGAGCCATGGCCGAGACGACGAAGGTCGACGCGCCGGTGATCGAATCGGAGCTGCAGGAGCTCGTGGCGGAGGCCGATACCGGCGGCCGCAAGCCGATCGGCGTCGCGGCGGCGGCGCTCACCTGCGTCGCCATCGCGTGGTCGCTCTTCCAGCTCTGGTACGCCTCGCCGCTGCCTTTCGTGTTCGGCGTCTTCATCCTCAACGACACCGAGGCGCGGGCGATCCATCTCGGCCTCGCCCTCTTCCTCGCCTACACCGCCTACCCGGCCTTCAAGTCCTCTCCGCGTGGCCATGTGCCGGCGATCGACTGGGCGCTCGCCCTCGCCGCCGCCTTCGCCGGCGCCTACCTCTTCCTGTTCTACCGCGAGCTCGCCACCCGTCCCGGCCAGCCGACCACGCTCGACCTCGTCACGGCGGGGGCCGGCATCCTGCTTCTCCTCGAAGCCACGCGCCGGTCGCTGGGCCTGCCCATGGTGATCGTGGCGAGTGTCTTCATCGTCTTCACCTTCGCCGGGCCTTCCATGCCCGAGGTGATCCAGCACAAGGGGGCTTCGCTCTCCAAGTTCCTGCAGCACCAGTGGCTGACCACGGAGGGCGTGTTCGGCATCGCGCTCGGCGTCTCGACGAGCTTCGTGTTCCTCTTCGTCCTGTTCGGCACGCTCCTCGACAAGGCCGGGGCCGGCAACTGGATGATGCAGATCTCCATTGCGCTCCTCGGCCATCTGCGCGGAGGACCTGCGAAGGTGGCGGTTGTCTCATCGGCGCTCAACGGGGTCGTCTCCGGATCCTCCGTGTCGAACGTGGTCTCGGGCGGCATCTTCACCATTCCGCTCATGAAGCGCACCGGCCTCTCGGGCGTGAAGGCCGGCGCCATCGAGGCGGCCTCCTCCATCAACGGCCAGATCATGCCGCCGGTGATGGGCGCCGCCGCCTTCCTCATGGTCGAGTATGTGGGCATCCCCTATTCGGAGATCGTCAAGCACGCCTTCCTGCCGGCGGTGATCTCCTATCTCGCCCTTCTCTACATCGTTCATCTCGAGGCGCTGAAGATCGGTGCGCAGCCGATCCCGCGCGAGAGCTTCCCGCCCGGCATCCGCCTGATGCGCACGGGGCTTGGGATCGCCGGCTCGATCGCGGTCCTTTGCATCCTGTACTACGGGGTGGTCGGCGTGCAGGCCGCCTTCGGGAAATCCGCACCCTGGGTGCTGCTCGTCGCCGGCTTCATCGTCTATCTCCTCACGGTCTGGTTCGCGGCCCAGGTGCCGGACCTCGAGCTCGACGATCCGAACGCACCCATCGTCCGTCTGCCCCGGGCCTGGGACGTGACGCGCACGGGTCTTGATTTCCTCATCCCGCTCGTCGTCCTCCTGTGGTGCCTGATGGTCGAGGAGATGTCGCCGGGGCTCTCCGCCTTCTGGGCGACGGCGAGCATCATCGGCATCGTCGTCACCCGCCGGCCGCTCTTGGCGCTCTTCCGCGGCCAGGCGATCGCGCCGGCAGCGCGCGCGGCGGCGCACGACCTCTTCGACGGCCTGGCGCTTGGCGCGCGCAACATGATCGGCATCGCGGTCGCCACCGCCACCGCCGGCATCATCGTCGGCACGGTCACGCTCACGGGCCTCGGCCTGATGATGACCGAGTTCGTCGAGTTCATCTCCGGCGGCAATGTCTTCATCATGCTGGTGATGATCGCGGCGATCAGCCTCGTCCTCGGCATGGGGATCCCGACCACCGCCAACTACATCCTCGTCGCCACCCTCATGGCCCCGGTGGTGGTGGAACTCGGGGCGCAGGCCGGGCTCGCGATCCCGCTCATCGCCGTGCACCTCTTCGTGTTCTATTTCGGCATCATGGCCGACATCACGCCGCCGGTGGGGCTCGCGGCCTTCGCCGCGGCGGCGATCTCCCGCGAGGATCCGATCGCCACGGGTTTCCAGGGTGCCTTCTATGCCCTTCGCACCGGGCTCCTCCCCTTCATCTTCATCTTCAACCCGGAGATGCTGCTCATCGACGTGGAAAGCTGGCCGCACACGATCCAGGTGGTCGCCTTCTCGACCCTCGCCATGCTCGTGTTCTCCGCCGCATCGATGAACTTCTTCGTCACGCGCAGCCGCTGGTGGGAGACGGCGATCCTGCTCGTCGCCTGCTTCGCCCTGTTCCGCCCCGACTGGTTCCTGAACTGGGTGTCGCCATCTCGGGTCGAGCTGCCCGCCCGGGAGCTCCTGGCCGAGGTGCAGCGGGTCGGGGAGGACCAGCGGGTCAATTTCATCGTCGAAGGCGTCAACATCGAGGGGGAGGATGTTCGCAAGACCGTGAGCCTTCGCCTCGGCAAGCCGGCGCCGACGCCGCAGGAACGGCTGCGGGAGGCCGGCCTGACGCTCTCGCCGGGCGATCAGCCGACCATCGTCAATGTCGGCTTCGGTTCCTACGCCAAGCGCGTCGGCCTGGAGCCGGGGCAGAAGATCACGGCTGTTCTCGTCCCAGCGCCCGACCGGCCCTCGTCCTGGTATGTCTATCTGCCGGCGCTCGCCCTCATCGGCTTCGTATGGTGGAACCAGCGCCGGCGGGCAAGGCCGCTGTCCGCCGAGGCGCCCGCCATCCCTCCGGAGCGGGTGCCCGCGGCGTAAGCGTCGAGGCAGGCGCCGCGCCTCACCTCTCCCCGGTGGGGAGAGGTCGGCGAGCAAAGCGAGCCGGGTGAGGGCCTACTCTTCATCCTGAGACGCCCCACACCTCACCCGCGCCTTCGGCGCGACCTCTCCTTCCAGGAGAGGTGACACGCCGCTCTCCTGATGCCCGAGAGCTGCCTCACGTCATCACGGTCTGGCTCTGCTCGCGCATGAACTGCGGCACATACCAGGGGCCGAGCCCGCCCTTTCCGGTGACGCCGGAGCCCTTCCAGCCGCAGAAGGTCTGGATGCCGGGCCATGCGCCCGTCGTCGCGCCACTCGCCCGGTTGGCATAGAGGACGCCGGCTTCCGCGGTATCGAGGAAGAGCTGAAGCTCGGCCTCGTCCCTCGTGTAGATGCCGGCGGTGAGGCCGTAGGGAACGTCGTTGCCCTCGCGGATCGCTTGCCCAAGATCCGTGAACATGCGCACCGTGAGGAAGGGCAGGAAAAGCTCCGTCTTGTGCAGGTCGTGGTCGCGGGGAAGGTCGACCGCGATAGTGGGCGCGACGTAGTAGCCTTTGTCGAAGACGCCGCCCGACAGCATCTCGCCGCCGGTCAGGAAATGCCCCTGTTGGCGCACGCTGTCCGCCGCGCGCTCGAAGCGCTCCGCCGCCGCGCGGTTGATGACGGGCCCCATGAAGACGTCGGCGCGCTGCGGATCCCCGACCTGAAGCGCCGCCGTCCGGGCGGCGAGCGCCTCGAGGAAATCGCGCGCCACCCTCTCGTGCACGAACAGCGTCGAGCCGGCGCTGCATTTCTGGCCTGACAGGCCGAAGGCCGAACGCACCATGCCGGCGGCGGCGGTCTCCAGATCCGCGCTGGCGGTGACGTAGGTCGGGTTCTTGCCGCCCATCTCGGCCACGACCGGCCGCGCATAAGATCCCGCGGCCATCTTGCGGAAGATCTCCATGCCGACCGCGTGCGAGCCCGTGAAGGCCACACCGTCGAGGCCGGGGTGGTCGACGAGCTTCTCGCCGACCTCCCCGCCGCCGCAGATGAGGTTCAGCACCCCGGCCGGCAGGCCTGCCTCGATGAGGCAGTCGACGAGCAGGCGCCCCGTCAGCCCCGCCATCGGACTCGGCTTGTAGACGACCGTGTTGCCGCCGACGAGCGCGCCGGTGATCATCGCCGCCGAGAGGGCGACGGGAAAGTTGAAGGGCGCGATGACCGCGAAGACGCCGTAGGGCTTCAGCACGCAGCGCGTCGCCTCCTGCGGAAAGGCGCGCCTCATGGGGCGCTCGTAACCGCCGTTCTCCTCCATCTGGTCGCAGTAGTAGCGGATGAGGTCGACGGTCTCCTCTACCTCGCCCACCGCCTCGAGGCGCGACTTGCCGACCTCGAAGAGGCAGGCGGCTGAGAGTTCGTATTTGCGCTCCTCGACGAGCTCCGCCGCGCGCCGCAGCGTCGCGATCCGCTCCTGCCAAGGCCGGCGGCTCCAGGACGCAAAGGCGGAGCGCGCCGCAGCGACCGCACGATCCACTGCACCGGTGGACGCCGCGAAGAAGGTCCCCAGGGTCCAATCGCGGTCGATGGGGCTGAACGCCGTGTAGCGGACCCCGTCATCGTCATTCCCGCCGTCGATCAGGTTCAGGCGCGCCTGTCCAAGGATGGTCGCCCGCACGGCCGGCAGCACCTCGTCGAGATGGGCGTGCAAGCCGGAAAAATCCTCGCCGATGTTCGAATAGGTGACGCGGGGAAGAGGGGGCGCCATGCCGGTGACCTTGGGTTGCGGGAGCTGTATGGCCGCACCGCTACCAGGAGCGCGCAGACGCGGCAAACGATCGTCCGAGCCAGGCTATTCCAAGGCTCATGTGATCGGCCGGTGCGTATTCTTTGGAGGTCATGCGCCAAACTCCAGGCTATTGATACAGCTTCTGAGAATACAGAAAGAGGATGTCGGTGTAGAATAGCCTCAAGCGCGGCCGAATGTAGTCGCAGGTATTCGTCATGTCCGAATTCTATGCCAAATTGCCGCCCATTTGTGCGTGAAGGAAGCCCTCAACAAAACACGCACAAGGGATGCCACCATGAAGACTGCTCTCCTTGCCGCGGCTGCGGCCGTCGTCGCTTGCGCCCTTCCCCTCTCCTGCGAGGCTTCGGGCGGCCAACAGGGCGGCGTCAAGCTCCAACGGGGGGCCGCGTCCTGGTATGGGCCCGGCTTCCACGGCCGCAGGACGGCGAGCGGCGAGAGGTTCAACGCCCATGCCATGACGGCTGCTCACCGCACCCTGCCTTTCGGCACCCGCGTCCGGGTGGTGAATGAGCGCACCGGCCGTTCGGTCGTGGTCCGCATCAACGACCGCGGCCCCTTCCACGGCGGCCGCATCATCGATCTCGCCAAGGCGCCGGCGGAGGCTCTTGGGATCGCCGGCACGGCCGCCGTGTCCCTGCACAGCATCAACTGATCCTTGGCCTTGCCCAGAACTCCTGGGTGCCTCGCGCCGCGCCGGTGTCGTCACGGCCCGGCGCATGCGAGCCCTGCGCCGCGGCGGATGGCACGGCGGCGCCGGTCGCGGTAAGCCTCGGCCGGTCCGGTTGATGCCCATGAGCGCCACGACATCCCTTCCCGCCGTCCACGATCGCCGCGCGACGCTCGCCGGCATCGGCCTGATGTTGGCGGGCATCTTCCTCTTCGCCGTCAACGACGTGTTGGGGAAGTGGCTCGTCTCCACTTACTCCGTCGGGCAGGTGCTGCTCTTGCGCAGCCTTGCAGCCCTCGCGGTGCTGCTCCCCTTTCTGTGGCGCGGCGGGCTGACGGCTCTGGCGCGCGCGCCGCTTCCCGGCCTGCAGATCCTGCGCATTGCCTTCTCGAGCCTGGAGGTCGCCTTCTTCTATTGGGCCGTGGTGTATCTGCCGCTCGCCGATGTGATGACCTTCTACCTTGCAGGTCCGATCTACGTGGCGGCCTTTGCGGCCGTGTTCCTGGGCGAGAGGCTCGACCGGCGCCGCCTGGCGGTCATTGGGATCGGCTTCATCGGCGTGTTGATCGTCCTGCGGCCATCGCCTGCCACCCTCAGCCTGCCTGCCCTCATCGCCATGGCGGGGAGCCTGTGCTTTGCCCTGATGATGATCTCGGCGCGGCGGCTGCGCGGCACGAGCGACGTGGTGCTGGTGACGGGGCAGACTCTCGGGGCTCTCCTTCTCGGCCTCCTTCTCATTCCCTTCGGCTGGACCACGCCTTCGCCGCGGGACCTGGCGCTCCTCTCCCTTCTGGGCATCGTGGCGATGATCGCCCATGTCTGCGTGAACCGGTCGGTGAAATTCGCTCCGGCTTCCACGGTCGCGCCCTACCAGTACACGCTGATCGTCTGGGCGGCCGTGTTCGGCTATTTCGTGTTCGGCGACGTGCTGCAGCCTTGGACGATTGCCGGCGCGGCGCTCATCATCGCCGCCGGTTGGCTCCTGTTCCGCCTGGAGCAGACGGCGAGCCAAGGCCCGGCCTGACCGGTCCGTTTCGCGAATCGCCGGGCGAAAAGCCGAGCCTCGGCAAGGCGCGGGTCATGAACTCCTCGCGTTCGGCCGCAGGCCGAGGGAGAGCGGCACCGCCACAAGGCAGAGGCCGGCCATGACCCAGAAGCCGGAGGACCCGAATCTGCCGTAGAGCGGACCGGAGACGAGCGTCATGAGGACGGAGGAGGCTCCGGAGCCCAAGGTGCCATAAAGGGTGAGCGCCGTCGCCGCGAGCCCGGCCGGGACGATCTCGGCGAGGATGCGCATGAAGGCGAGGTGCAGCAGGGCGAAGGTCAGTCCGTGCAGCGGCTGGACGAGGGCCAGCGCCGGGACCCACGCCGTCTCCGCCATGACGACCCAGCGCAGCACACCTGCCGCCGCGCACAGGGCCGCGGCCCGCGCCGGGCCGAGGCGGTCGAGAAGGGCCCGGCCGAGCAGGAAGAAGACGATCACTTCCGCGGCCACCGACTCGGACCAGAGCAGACCGGTCAGCTCCGGGCCGACTCCCGCTTCCCGCCATCGGATCACCGCGAAGGCGTCGTGCATGGCATGGCTGCCGAAGACCAGCGCTGCCACGACGAGGACCCGGCGGTAGAGCGGGAGGGACAGAAGCCGCTTGAAGCCATGCACACCCTCGACCTCCGACGGCGTTGGCGCCTCGGCGCTTGAGCGGGGCTCGCCGCGCGGCGCGCCGAAGGCGCTGAACGCCGCCGCGGCGAAGAGGCCCGCCTGCAGGGCCAGGATCACCGTGAGCCCGAACAGGCTGATCGCCTGGCCGGCGAGGAGCGAGCCGGCAATGAAGGCGGCCGATCCTGCGCCGCGCACCCAGCCATAGTCGAAGACAGGCCCGCCTGGTTCGCTCCGCCGCGCCGCCCGGTCGAGCGCCAGGGAGTCGGCCAGCGGTGCGATGGGCCCGAGCGCCACGGCGGAGGCCAAGCTCAAGGCGAGCAGCGGCCACAGGCCGGACGCCGGGAAATAGCCGAGCGCCAGGAGGGCCGCGGCGCCGAGGCACAGGCCAAGGATCGCCCGCCCGGCCTGGAACATGTCGGCAAGGCGGCCTGCGACCGGCGAGACGATGAGCCGGATGGCGGTGCCGAGCGCGAGCACCGTACCGATCTCATGGGGCGCGAGGCCACGGGTGCTGAGGAAGGACGGGAAGAAAGGCGAGTGCACCCCGAAGGCGCTGTAGATCAGGCCGAACAGGAGCACGAAGCGGAGAAGGTCGCGGGCAAAACGCACGGGCGCCTCATCCTCCCCGCGGCGGCGCCGCTTGCGCAGGCCCGAAGGTCATTTCTGTACGGTCACGGTGAGATCGCCGCGACGCTTCAACACGTTCACCGTGACGTCGTCTCCATGCCGGAAGAGGCGCAGGTCGACGCTCGAGCGGCCGATGCGCAGGTCGCGGATGACAAGCTCATCGAGGAAGCCGGGCAGGACCGGGTCGATGAAGCGGATTTCATTGTCGCGGTGGCTCATCTCCAGCCCGAGACAGGCGGCGAGAAGGCCAAGCGGCGCCGCCGCCGCCCAGGCTTGCGGCGCGCAGGCGACGGGATAGGCAGTGGGCCCCCGATGCTGCCGGCGCAGGAAGCCGCAGAACAGCTCGGGCAGCCGGCGCTGGTCCTGATAGATCGCCGCCCGGATGATTGCGTCGAACACGCGCACCGCCTCCCGCTTCAGGCCGTAGCGGGCAAAGCCAAGGGCGATGAGGGCGTTGTCGTGCGGCCATACGGAGCCGTTGTGATAGGACATCGGATTGTAGCGCGCCTCGCCGAGCGCCAGGGTCCGGATGCCCCAGCCGCTGAACCCTTCCGGGTCCATGAGCGCGCGGGCGACCCGTCGTGCCCGATCCGGCGCGGCGATCCCGGTGAAAAGGGCGTGCCCGGCATTGGAGCTGCGCACGCGGCAGGGACGCTTTTCGCCGTCGAGCGCAAGGGCATAGGTCTGGATGTCGTCGCACCAGAAGGCCGCATCGAAGCGCCGTCGCAGGCTCTTGGCCTCCTTGCGAAGCCGCGCCGCGAGCTCGTCGCGTCCGAACGCCGCCGCGACCTTGGCGATCAAGCGCTTCGCCGCATAGACGTAGCCCTGGACCTCGCACAGCGCGATCGGCCCCTGTGCCCCGCTGCCATCGGCGTGAAAGACGGCATCGTGGGAGTCCTTCCAGCCCTGATTGGCAAGGCCCTGCTCGGTCTCCCGATGGTATTCGACGAAGCCGTCCCCGTCGCGATCGCCATACTGGTCGATCCAGCGCAGGGCCGCTTCGATGTTGGGCCAGATTTCGGAGAGGGTGTCCCGGTCGCCGGTCCGTTCGAAATACAGGCCCGCCAGCATGAGAAACAGCGGCGTGGCATCGACGGTGCCATAGTAGAAGCCGAACGGCACCTCCCCGAGGCGCGCCATCTCCCCGAGGCGGCGTTCGTGCACGATCTTGCCGGGCTCGGCATCGGCCTGCGGATCGAACGCGGTGGCCTGGGTCGCCGCCAGCAACCGCAGCACGCCGCGGGCGACGGCCGGATCGACCCACAGCATCAGCATGGCGGTGATGATGCCGTCGCGCCCGAACACGGTGCTGTACCAAGGGATGCCCGCATAAGGATAGGGCCCGTGCTCGGTGCGGGTGATCAAGGTGTAGAGGTCGGCGGTGGCGCGGGTGATGACCTCGTTGAAGAGCTCGTTCGAACTCGTCACGGTCGCCATGCCGCGGGTCGACGCCCGCCGCGCCCGGCGCGTGTCGCGATAGGCGAGGAAGAAGTCGTTCGGTTGCGCAGCCTCCCCCTCCCCGCATCCGACGGTCACGAACAGGGCCGTCTGCTCCTGCGGCTCAAGCTCGATGTCGAAGCTGGCCTCGTTCGGATGAAGCCGCGTCGGCTCGGGCCTGAAGGTCAAGACCGTCCGCCGCTCGACCTGATCGAGGCCCAGATAGCGGAACTCCACCTGGTTCGGGCCGATGACGGCCGCGGTCTCGGAGCCGCGCCGCCGGCGGGTGGCGCCGCGCACCTCGAAGAGGTCGCGGAAGTCGGCCCCGAACAGAAAATCGATCCGCAGCCGGCGGGTCCGGTCGCCGTAATTGCGGATGCCGAGGCGTTCGTAGCACACCCCGTGCCACAGGAACTTGGTGCGCTCGAGAAAGATGGTGTCCCGCGGCAGCGCCTCCCCCGCCCCCACGGCCATGTCGGGATTGGTGAGATCGACCGAGAGGGCCGTCTTGTTCTCATGGGCGACGGAGCTCAGGAGCAGCGGACGCTTGCCGTTGATGCGCAGCTCGAAATGGGACAGGTAGCGGGTGTCGCGGAAGAAGAGGCCCTCCGGCGTGTCCCGGATGGTGCCGATGTCGCCATAGCTGTCGAGCACGGCAAAGGCGTCGCCGTGCTTCAAGTTGCGCAAGGCGCGCTCGACGAGCGAGGTCTGCGCCTCGATCCCATGCTCGGAGGCACGAGGCATCTCCGGCACGGCCGGCGGCTGTTTCACGAGTTTGAGAGCGCTTTCCGTCATGCCGATGTCCCCCGAAGGGGCGAGGCGTCCATCCGGGCGATTCGCGCCTCCGCCCCCTGCGGCATGGCGCAGGAGATCTGCGCCCTTCTAAGCGACTTCCAACTCCTCGATCAGGCGAGATTTGGGCGGGGCGAGGAGCCGTTCGTAGGCGTCGAGGTAGTCCTTTGCCATTCGGGAGGCCGTGAAGCGAGCCTCGAAATAAGCCCGCACGGCGCCGCGGTCGAGCAAGGGTGCCCGCTCCACGGCAGCCACCGCGGCCTCGATCGAATTGACGATGAAGCCGGAAACGCCGTCCGCCACGATTTCCGGCACAGAGCCGCGGCGCCAGGCGATCACCGGAGTTCCGACCGACATGGCCTCGATCATGACAAGGCCGAACGGTTCAGGCCAGTCGATGGGGAACAACAGCGCAAGAGCGTTGCCGAGAAAGTCCCGCTTCTCGCGCTCGTTGATCTCGCCGATGAACTCGATCAGGGGATGGTCGAGGAGCGGCTTCACGCGTTCCTCGAAATAGCTGAGGTCCGCGCGGTCGACCTTGGCGGCGATCTTGAGGGGAATGCCGGCCCGCTTTGCGATCTCGATCGCCCGGTCGGGCCCCTTTTCCGGCGAGATGCGGCCAAGGAAGGCGAGATAATCGCCCCCGCGAGGGTTGAAGGGCAGGAGGCTCGGGGGCAGGCCGTGATACACGGTGGCAAGCCAGTTGAGGCCCGGCGGCATCGGCGCCCTTTGGCTGTCCGAGATCGAGACCAGCGGCATTTCCGGGAAGACGCGGAAAACCGGTTGGATGTCAGGAAGATCGAGCCGTCCATGCAGCGTCGTCAGGCATTTGTGCGCCATGTCCCGGAAGAGGACGTGCTGGAGGAGGTCGACATGGAAATGGAGGACGTCGAACTCGTCCGCCCGCTGCCGCACTTCGTCCAGCATCACGAGATGCGACGCGGTGTGGTCGCGAACGCCCGCAAGGCGCAGGCCGCGCGGGGCGCACGGGACAAGCTCCGCGGAGGTCTTAGAGTCGCCGCTCGCGAACAAGGTGACCTCGTGTCCGCGGGCGACAAGCTCTTCCGTCAGCCAGGAAACGACTCGTTCGGTGCCGCCGTAGAGCTTGGGCGGAACGCTCTCGGCAAGCGGGGCGATCTGGGCAATGCGCATTGGTCGGGTTCGATGTTGGAATGCCGTTGAACGGCTGTGATATAGGTGACGCAACCCACCGCAGTGAACATCTCAAGCCGTCCGGAGTTCCCGTCGGATGGCCTCGCCGGAGCGTGCCGGCGCGAGCGGAAGGGGGGGCTCCTGATCAGCCCCCATCCTGGCAAGAGCTCGGGCTGGACTCGGCCGCCGCGACCTGCCACGACCATGTGGTTGTCAGATGGTGGCCTTGTCCACCGAGCGCGCCCGCTTCTGCTCGTCGATGAAACGCTCCGAATTCCGCCTCCGCCTTGCCCCTTGGCTCTTCACGGCCGGATTCTTCCTCCTGTGGGAGCTCGCCTGCCGGATCTTCAGGATCTCGAGCTTCATCCTGCCGCCGCCGACCCTCATCCTCGAGGCGATGTGGCAGTTTCGGAGCCAGCTCCTCTTTCATTCGGCCCATACGCTGTGGATGACCCTGGCCGGCTTCGGGCTGGCGATCCTGCTCGGCCTCGCGCTCGGCATTGCGGTCGGCGCCTCCCGTTTGATCCAGGTCGGCACCTATCCGCTGCTCATCGGCTTCAACGCTATTCCGAAGGTGGCGGTGGTGCCGATCCTGGTCATCTGGTTCGGCGTCGGCTGGCTGCCGCCGGTGCTCACCGCTTTCCTGATCTCCTTTTTCCCCATCGTCGTGAACGTGGCGACGGGCATTGCGACGATCGAGCCCGAGACCGAGGATGTCTTGCGGGCGCTCGGCGCCTCCAAGGGCGACATCGTCCGGAAAGTGGGCATTCCGCGCGCGATGCCCTATTTCTTCGGTTCGCTGAAAGTGGCGATCACGCTCGCCTATGTCGGCTCGGTGATCGGCGAGTACAACGCGTCCAATGTCGGCGTCGGCAACCTCATGGCCCGCGCCTCGGCCGATTTCAACGTGCCGCTTCTCTTCGCGTCGCTGATGGCCCTCGCCGTCCTCGGCGTCGTCATCTACGCCGCCACGGTGGCGGTCGAGCGGCGCATGACGGGCTGGGCGCAACGCTCGAACTTCGCCGCGGCTTGAGGTCTTCCGGGTCAGGCTGGGGCTTCGGTGACAGGCTGGGCAACAGGCCGCCTTAACCGTTTGTCCATTATGTCGGTGCCAGAACTGCCCGGGACGGGCCACCATAGCCGGGCTGCCGGTTGGAATGCCGCTCGATGCGCCGACCTTGATGGTGACCGCTGTCCTGGTGACGGCGATCACCGGCCTGCTTTTCCTGCTGTCCTGGAGTCAGACGCGGGCGGAAACGGCGCTTGCCTGGTGGGGCGCAAGTCATCTCGTCGGTGCGTTCGGGGCGAGCCTTCTCAGCGCGCGGGGGCTTATTTCAGACCTGCTCTCGATCGGTGTCGCCAACGCAAGCCTCATGCTGGCCTATGGCCTCATGTGGAACGGAGTGCGCGCTTTCGAACGAAAGCCCCTCTGGGTCGGCCTGTCGTTCCTGGGAGCCGCCGTCTGGAGCCTGGCCTGTTTCGTTCCTGCCTTCTACGCCTCGATCGAGGCTCGGGTGGTGCTGGCGGCCGGAACCGCCGGGGCCTATGCCGCGGCCGCGACCTTCGAGCTGTGGCGTGGGCGCAACGAAGCGCTGGTCTCCCGCTACCCGGCCCTGACCATCATGGCCGCCCACGCCCTGTTCTGCGCGTCCCGGGTGCCGCTCGCCATTCTTGTCCCGAGCGTCCCTGGGGTTGATCCCTTCAAGTCGTTCTGGGCTCCGATCCTCGCCCTCGAGGCCGTCCTTCATACGGTCACGCGCGCCTTCATCTTCATGGCCCTCACCAAGGAGCGCGCCGAGCACAAGCAGCGCCTTGCCGCGATGACCGACCCCCTCACGGGAGTCGCCAATCGCCGCGCCTTCACGGGTCAGGCGAAGGCGACGATGGCGTCCATGTCCGGACCGGCATCGCTGCTTCTGTTCGACATCGACCATTTCAAGCGCATCAACGACACCTATGGCCACGGGGTGGGCGACCTGGTCCTCATCGCGTTCAGCCGCATTGCCGGCGACGAGCTGCCGCCGCAGGCCGCGTTCGGCCGCCTCGGCGGCGAGGAGTTCGCCGCTGTCCTGCCGTCCGCCTTTGCAGGGGAGGTGACGGTCATCGCGAACAGGATCCGCAGCAGCTTTGCCGACACCCTCGCCGAGGGCGTCCCGGGGCTTTCCGTCTCGGTGAGCATCGGAATCGCAGCCTCCTCGGCAGGGGACGACCTGTCCGCGCTCCTCGCCCGAGCCGATGCGGCCCTCTACCGCGCGAAGCGGCTCGGACGCGACCGGGTCGAATGGGCGAGGCCTGCCCTCCTCCCGCCGGCGAGCATGGCCGCGTGAGCGGATGGTCGTCTCTGCCGCCGTTGTCGCGACCGGCGGCGCTCTGGTAAGACGCGCCGATGCTCGAGCCCGCCCCCGACTACGACAGCCTCGTCGCCCGCTTCCGCTGGATCATCCCCGAGCGCTACAACATCGGCGTCGACGTCAGCGACCGCTGGGCGGCGCGGGAGCCGGAGCGCCCGGCGATCCTCGATGTGGCCGCCGACGCAGGCATGACCGTCCTGACCTATGGCGCCCTGCGCGAGGCCTCGAACCGGCTCGCCAATGCTCTGCGCGCGCGCGGCATCGAACGGGGCGATCGGGTCGCGATCCTCCTGCCTCAGGGGCAGGCAGTGCCGATCGCCCATTGCGCCGTCTACAAGCTCGGCGCCATCGCCCTGCCGCTCGCGGCGCTGTTCGGCACCGACGCCATCAGCTACCGTCTGCGCGACGCCGGCGCCAAGGCGCTCATCACCAATGCCGCGGGCCTCGCCAAGCTTGCGGCGATCACGGACGACCTGAGCGCTCTCCAAGTGGTCATTTCCACCGATGGGCCCGACCGGGCGGCGGAAGGCCTGGCCGAGGTCCTGGAGCGCGCAAGCCCGGAGTTCGCGCCCGTCGACACCTCGCCGGACGACCCGGCGATGATGATCTACACCTCCGGCACCACCGGTCCGCCGAAGGGCGCGCTTCATGGGCATCGGGTGTTGCTCGGTCATCTGCCGGGAGTGCAGATGCCGCACGAGTTCCTGCCGCAGGAGGGGGACCGCCTTTGGACCCCAGCCGACTGGGCCTGGGCGGGCGGGCTCCTCAACGTGCTCCTGCCAGGACTGCATTTCGGCGTGCCGGTGATCGCGCGCAAATTCGAGAAGTTCGACCCGGAGGAAGCCTTCCGGCTGATGGCCGACCAGGGTGTCCGCAACACCTTCGTGCCGCCGACCGCCTTGCGCATGTTGCGCACGGTCCCCCGTCCCCGCGCACGCTTCGACCTTAAGCTCCGGACCATCGGTTCGGGAGGCGAGTCGCTCGGCGCCGAGACCTTCGCCTGGGGGCGGGAGGCGCTTGGGCTGTCCATCAACGAGTTCTACGGCCAGACCGAGTGCAACCTGGTGCTGTCGTCCTGCGCTGCCATCGGCGTGGCCAAGCCCGGTGCCATCGGCAAACCGGTGCCGGGCCACCAAGTGGCGGTGATCCGCCCCGACGGGACGCGCTGCGAGCCGGGCGAGCTCGGCCAGATCGCGGTCGCGCGGCCGGATCCCGTGATGTTCCTGGAATATTGGCGCAAGCCCGGCGCGACGCAGGCGAAGTTCATCGGCGCCTGGATGACCACCGGCGATCAGGGGATCACGGACGAGGAGGGCTATGTCCGCTTCGTTGGCCGCGATGACGACGTGATCACGTCCTCCGGCTATCGCATCGGACCGGGCGAGATCGAGGACTGCCTCATCCGTCATCCCGCGGTGGCGCTCGCCGCGGTGGTCGGAAAGCCGGACCCGGTCCGCACCGAGATCGTCAAGGCCTTCGTGGTGCTGAAAGACGGCTACAGCCCCTCCGAGGCGCTTGCCGCCGACATCCAGAGCTTCGTGCGCTCGCGCCTGTCGGCGCATGAGTATCCGCGGGAGATCGCCTTCCGGGGCAGCCTCCCCCTCACCACCACCGGCAAGGTCATCCGCCGCCTCCTGCGGGAAGAGGCGTGAGCCGGCAGCGGCTCCGGCCGTCTGCCCTGGTTCAAGACCCGCGTGGCAGGGCGAGGGGGTTGTCGGCGAGCGCCGCGGCATCCGGCTCGTCGATCGCCGGCTCGCCCAGGAAGGCGCGCCACAGGCGCTCGACGAACGCCTTGTCGAGGTCCTTGACGATGAAGACGAGCCGGCTGCGGCGGTCTTCGTCGGGCCAGCGCGGCAGGAGCGCCGGCACGTGGACGACATGTTGCACGCCATGGATGACGACCGGCCGGTCCGGCTCCTCGGCGAGGTCCACGAGGCCTTTGACGCGCAAGAGCTTCGGCCCGTGGGCGGAGCGCAAAAGATCGAGGAACAGATCGAACGCCCCGCGGCCGATCGGCCTGTCGCTCGTCAGCACGAAAGCGCGGATGCGCTCGTCGTGGCGGTTGACGTCGTGATGGCGATGGTCATGGTCATGATCGTGGGGCGCGTGGCGGTGATCATGATCGCGCCGCTCCGCCGCCTCCACGGCCTCCGCCTTGAGCCAGGCGCGCACATCGGCGATCTTGCCCTCCAGGTCGAACAGGCCTGAGCCCACTAAGGCCGAGGCCGGCGCGGCCCCATTGACCGCTTCGATGATTGGCGCGCCCGGGTTGAGCGCCCGCAGCCGGGCGCGCAAGGCCGCAAGGCGCTCGGATGCTTCCTCGCCGAGGAGGTCGGCCTTGGTCACCACCAAGCGGTCGGCGACCGCCGCCTGCTTGAGAGCCTCCTCATGGGCGTCGAGCGTCGCCGGGCCGTTCACCGCGTCGACGACGGTGACGATCCCTTCGAGCGCATAGCGCATCGACAGATAGGGGTGGTAGAGGAGCGCGTGCAGGATCGGCGCCGGATCGGCAAGCCCCGTGGTCTCGATGACGACCCGCTTGAAGGGCGTGATGCGGCCATTGTCGCGCCGTCGCAGCAGGTCCTCGAGGGTGGCGATCAGGTCTCCGCGGACCGTGCAGCAGAGGCATCCGGCCGACAGGAGGATCATGTCGTCCGCGACCGTCTCGATCAGGAGGTGATCGAGCCCGATCTCACCGAACTCGTTGACGATCACCACCGTGTCCGCAAGCGCCGGATCGCGCAGGAGGTGGTTGAGCAGGGTCGTCTTGCCCGCGCCGAGGAAGCCGGTGAGGACGGTCAGGGGGAGCGGAGCCGGCGGCCCCGGAGGCGTTACGGTCATGTCAGGTCTTGCTGGTGCGGGGCCGGGCGGCGGATCGCTGGCGGTCGAGCGTAACATTTGCAACGATGGCCGCCAGCACAAGGGCCCCGCCGACAAGCTGGGTCGCCGAGAGGCGCTCGCCCAGCATGAGCGCCGAGACCGCGGCGGCCACCACCGGCTCGGCGCAGAAGGCGATGCCCGCCGCGGCCGCCGAGGTGCGGGCAAGCGCCGCGAACTGGAAGGCGAAGCCGAGGATGTAGCCGCCGACCGTCACCGCGACGGCGATAGGCGCCATGAGGAGCCGGTCCGGCGTCGCGAGCGACCCGGTGAGAAGCCCGATGACGGCGCTTGCCGGCAGAACGAAGAGATGGATCCAGAATACCTTGGCGACCACGCCCGTGCGCTTGCAGCGGGTCGCCGCGAAGAACTGCACCGCCGTGGCGAGGCTGGCCGTCGCGGCAAGGGCAAGCCCGCGCCAATCGAGTCCCTGGAAGGCCGGGCCGACCACCAGCACGACGCCGGCGAGGGCCGCAACCACCATGCCGACCAGCGTCGGCGTCAGCCGCGTGCCGTCCACCAGGGGCGCCGCCAGCACGATCAGCACCGGATAGGTGTAGAAGATGACGACCGCGACCGTGATCGGGATGAAGGCCACCGAGGAGAGATAGGCGACGCCGATCGCCACGGTCGCCATCCCGAGCACCACGATCGTGACGCGCTCGCCGGCCGCCACCGTGAGGCTCGCCCGCGTCAGCCGCGCCGCGGCGAGCACCAGCAGGAGCATGAGGAAGACCCGGTAGAAGACGAGCGCGACGCCGGTCACCCCCTCGAAGGAGGCGAAGCGGGTCGAGACGATGTTGACGCCGTAGAGCGAGGCGGAGGCGAGCGCGAGGATGAGCCCCGACGAAGCGGGCGGGCTCATGAGGGCGGCGTTCCTCCGCTTCCGGGGACCATGCGGCTCCCTCGCTCTGCGCCTATTCCGCGGCCTTGGGCTTGGCGGCCGGCTTCGGAGCAGGCTTCGCCGCCGCCCTGGGGGCCGCCGCAGCCGCCTTCGCGGCGGGCTTCGCTGCCGCTTTGTCTCCGGCCTTGGCGGCCTGCTTCGGCTCGGGCTTGAGGGACGCCGCCGCTGTCTTCGGCTTCTCCCCCGCGCGACCCGCAGCGGCGGCGACCGCCGGCTTCGCCTTGGCGGGCGCCGGCTTTGCTGCCGTCCTCGTCCCCTTGCGGGCGCGAGCGGCGGGCTTGCCGGCGCCCGCATCCTCGGCGAGGGCGGTCGTCGGCGAGCGCCCGGTCCAGACCAGGACCGGCTGCAGCGGGGCCCGGGGGCCGAGCGTGCGCTTCGGCCCCGGGACGCTGCCGCCCGAGAAGGCCAGGGCGCCGAAGGCCGGAGCGGCAAACAGGCCGGTGGGGTTGTCCGCTTGGCTCGAGGCGCCGTTCGCATGGGCCTCGACCATCGCCGTCTGCCCATCCTCTTCGGCCGGGGCCGGCCCCTGCCTGCCGCAGATCACGGGCCGCATGTCGGGCGGCGCGGTCTGGGCCGAGGCCGGCAAGGTCTCCAAGGTCTGGCTGCCCCATCCAAACGAGGCAAAGCCGCGGTCGAACAGATCGGCGGCCTTCAAGGTGCGCTCCTTGGCGGAGGGGGAGCCGAACACCACGGCGATCAAGCGCCGGCCGTTCTGGGTGGCGCTCGCCACCACGTTGAACCCGGACGAGCAGATGAAACCCGTCTTCATGCCGTCGGCGCCCGGATAGCGGCCGATGAGCCCGTTGTGATTGGCCATCACGCGCCGGCCGAGCTGGATGGCGCTGAGCTGGAAGAGGTGGCGGTATTCGGGGAAGTCGCGCAGCAAGGCCCGGCCGAGAATCGCCATGTCGCGCGCCGAGGTGTATTGTGCGGGATCCGGCAGCCCGTGGGGATTGGTCCAGCGGCTCTCGTTCATGCCGAGGCGCCGGCTCGCCTCGTTCATCATCGCCGCAAAGCCCTCCACCGAGCCGCCGATGCCCTCGGCGATGGCGACCGCCACGTCATTGGCCGACTTGACCATGATCATCTTGAGGGCGTTGTCCAAGGTGATCTCGGTGCCCGGGCTGAAGCCCATCTTGGAGGGCGGCATGGCAGCCGCGTTGGCCGACACCGTGAGCAGGCTGTCCATCGACAGCTTGCCGGAGCGAACCGCCTCGAACGCCACATAGGCGGTCATGAGCTTGGTCACCGAGGCGGGGAACCAGGGATCGGTGGCGCGCTCGGCATAGAGCACCTTGCCACTGTCCACATCCACCACGAGGGCCGGCGTCGCGGCATGGCTCGCGCTGGCGATCCCGACCGCAAGCAGGAGGGCGATGAGACGGAGGGCGCGGCTCGCAACCATGCGGGTCAGCTCCTTGGGCAAGGTTCAAAGAAGGGCCACTGGCCCGAACGGCAACGCCTGGGGCTGGGTTGGTGTAACGGGCATCGCTTTATTTGCCTAGCATCGGTTCGTCCGTGCGACCATCGGCACGAAGCCAAAGATCACGCGCATGCAACCACTTGACCGCCGTTCTCCGGCGTTCGGGCGCTGCGGGCGGGCATGGGCGAGAGTTCAGGAGATCGCATGCTCCCCACGGATCGGGCGGAGTGCCTGCCGCCCGGTCAGCCCCTTGTCCACCGTGAGCATATCCGGCCATACGTGGCGAGAGAATGGCAGGCCCGCCACTCCGGCCTTTCCCCATGGACACCACCCTCCTCTGGATCCCGGCGACGCTCGCCGCCGCCGCCGCGCAGACCGCCCGCAACGCCACCCAGCGGCGGCTGACGGACACCCTCGGCACGGTCGGGGCGACCCAGGTGCGCTTCCTCTACGGCCTTCCCTTCGCAGCCCTGTTCCTCGGGCTCGTGCTCTTCGCCACAGGGGAAGAGCTGCCTCTGCCGGGCGAGGGCTTTGCAGGCTTCATCCTCCTTGGAGCCGGGTCGCAGATCCTCGCCACCGCGCTCATGCTCGCCGCCATGCGGGAGCGCTCCTTCTCGGTGATCACCGCCATCATCAAGACGGAGCCGGTGCTCGTGGCCGTGTTCGGACTTGCCGTCCTCGGCGACCCGCTGACGCCCGCGATGGCGGTCGCGATCCTTGCCGCGACGGCGGGCGTCGTGCTCATGACGTCGAAGACGGACTTCTCCGACGTGACCCATGCCGGGAGGCGCCCGATCCTCCTTGGCGTTGCGGCGGGGGGCCTCTTCGGGCTTGCCGCCACCGGCTTCCGCGGCGCGATTCTGGCGCTCGACGGGGGCTCGTTCCTGGTCCGGGCGACGACGACCCTCGCCTGGGGCCTTGCCCTCCAGACCGCGATCCTCCTCGTCTGGCTTGCCGCCTTCAACCGGACGGCCTTGCTGGGGAGCTTCCGGGCATGGCGCTCGTCCCTCTTTGCAGGCTTTCTCGGCGCCCTGGCCTCCCAGTTCTGGTTTCTGGGCTTCTCCCTCACCGCGGCCGCCAATGTGCGCACGCTCGCCCTCGTCGAGGTGCTGATGGCGCAGGCCGTGTCGCGCAAGCTGTTCTCGCACGCGACGAGCCGCCGCGAGCTCCTCGGCATGGCCCTCATCGTCGGCGGCGTTGCGCTCCTCTTGGCGGCGCACAGCTAGGGAGGCTCCTTGACCGGCTTGACGCCTTGAAGCGGCGGCGCTCAAGACGCACATTGCGGCCACCACTCCGAATCGTCCGAGGACGCCCTCATGACCGCCTGCATCATTGGCTGGGCCCATACGCCTTTTGGGAAGCTCGATGCCGAGACCGTCGAAAGCCTCGTCGTCCGCGTCGCGCGCGAGGCCCTGGAGCACGCCGGGATCGAGGCGAAGGACGTGGACGAGATCGTCCTCGGCCATTTCAACGCCGGCTTCTCGCCCCAGGATTTCACCGCCTCCCTCGTGCTGCAGGCGAACGACGCCTTCCGATTCAAGCCGGCGACCCGCGTCGAGAACGCCTGCGCCACCGGCTCGGCCGCTGTCCATCAGGCGATCAAGACGATCGAGGCCAAGCGGGCCCGCATCACCCTTGTGGTGGGCGTCGAGCAGATGACCCGCACACCGGGTCCTGAAATCGGCAAGAACCTGCTCAAGGCCTCCTACCTGCCGGAAGACGGCGAAACGCCGGCGGGGTTTGCAGGCGTGTTCGGCAAGATCGCGGGGATGTATTTCCAGCGTCACGGCGACCAGTCTGATGCCCTGGCCATGATCGCCGCCAAGAACCACAAGAACGGCGTCTCCAACCCCTATGCGCAGATGCGCAAGGACCTCGGCTTCGAGTTTTGCCGGGCCGAGTCGGAGAAGAACCCGTTCGTTGCCGGTCCCTTGAAGCGCACCGATTGCTCGCTCGTGTCCGACGGCGCCGCGGCGCTCGTGATCGCCGATACGGAAACGGCCCTGAAGATGAAGCGCGCCGTCGCCTTCCGTGCGACCGCCCATGCGCAGGACTTCCTGCCCATGTCGAAGCGCGACATCCTCAAGTTCGAGGGCTGCGCCCACGCCTGGAAGGAGGCCTTGAAGACGGCCGGCGCCGACCTGTCGGACCTCTCCTTCGTCGAGACCCATGACTGTTTCACCATCGCCGAGCTCATCGAGTACGAGGCGATGGGACTGACGCCGGAAGGGCGCGGCGCGACGGCGATCCTGGAGGGCTGGACGGAGAAGGACGGCAAGCTGCCCGTCAACCCCTCCGGAGGCCTCAAGGCCAAGGGCCATCCGATCGGCGCCACGGGCGTTTCGATGCACGCCCTGTCCGCCATGCAGCTCTGCGGCGAGGCGGGGGAGATGCAGCTGCCCGATCCGGAGCTCGCCGGCATCTTCAACATGGGCGGGGCCGCCGTCGCCAACTATGTGAGCGTGCTCGAGCGGATCAAGTGACCTCAGGCCCGTGAAGCGGCGCCGGGGCGCCGGAGGGGCAGCCCTTACGGACCCGCCAGTCTTGCAGGCGGAAGAGGCGTCTTCGCCTGCCAATGCACCCTGAGCCTTGCTCCGCTTCTGCCTGGGATGAGACCGGGAGGGTCACTCCCCGGGCGCTCTTGCGCTGATGGCGAGGGCATGGAGCCCGCGCGAGAAGGCTTCGGCCAGGGCTTCGTTGACCATGCGATGGCGGTCGACCCGGCTCTTGCCGGAGAACGCCTCGGACACGATATCAATGCGGAAATGCGTTTCTCCGCCCTCCCGCCAGCCGGCATGGCCGATATGGCGATCCGATTCATCCTCGACTGACAGGACGCTGGGCTGGAAGCGCACGGCCAGCTGCTCGGCGATCCATTCCTTGAGGGTCATCGACTTCACCTTTTGAACATTCCTCGCAGCGACGGTGTCATCGCGGCTTTGTCAAGACTTGTCCGCTGCCCGTTCCCGCTCATAATTGGGTCTGCATGGATCTCAATTCGCCTCTCTTCGACCGCATCCGAATCCGGCCGTCCTGCGATGAGCCGCGATCGCCGACCGAGCCGGTGTGCGAGAAGCCGGGCTGCGGCCTCTCGGGGGCGTTCCGGGCGCCCAAGGGGCGCGGCCGCGAGGGCCAGTACTGGCGCTTCTGTCTCGACCATGTGCGCGAGTACAACGCCTCCTACAACTACTTCGCGGGCATGTCGGACGAGGCGGTTGCGGCCTTTCAGAAGGACTCCATTGTCGGCCATCGCCCGACCTGGGCCATGGGCGTCAATCCAGCCGGCCGCGCAGCTCCGGAACGGGGCGGTGCGCCGCGGGACTGGGCCTATTTCGATCCCCTCGGCATCCTGCGGGGGGAGGGTTTGAACGAAGCTCGTCGGGCCGCGCCCGAGCCGCCCCGTCGGCGCTACAGCGAGGTCGTCCAGCGGGCGCTCGACACGCTCGGCCTCGACGAGGCCGCCGACGCAGCCGCGATCAAGGCGCAGTACAAGGCCCTGGTGAAGAAGTTCCACCCGGACGCCCATGGCGGGGACCGCTCCTTCGAGGATCGTCTGCGCGACATCATCCGCGCCCACGACACGCTCAAGGCCGCCGGGCTCTGCTGAGGGCGCAGCTTGAACTGCCTGCCACGCAAGGGCGTTGTGAGAAGAGCGAAATTGCGCCCGGCCTAGCCGGACGTTAAGGAAAGCGCCGCGGGCCCGGCCCGCCGCGATTTGCGGGCGACATCGCCCGCCAGCATGAGGCTTCTATGCTCGCCAATTCCGAAATCGCGTCCGGTCTGCCGGACATGAAGATTTCCGTCCGCCAGGTCTTCGGGATCGACTCCGATCTGGAGGTTCCGGCCTATTCGGAGGCGGAAGAGCACGTGCCGGACCTCGATCCGGACTACATCTTCGACCGCGACACCACCCTCGCCATCCTGGCCGGCTTCGCCAAGAACCGTCGCGTCATGGTGACGGGCTATCACGGCACCGGCAAATCGACGCATATCGAGCAGGTGGCGGCGCGCCTGAACTGGCCTTGCGTGCGCGTCAATCTCGACAGCCATGTCTCGCGCATCGACCTCGTCGGCAAGGACGCGATCGTGCTGCAGGAAGGAAAGCAGGTCACCGAGTTCAAGGACGGGATCCTGCCCTGGGCCCTGCAGAACAACGTGGCGCTGTGCTTCGACGAGTACGATGCCGGCCGCCCGGACGTGATGTTCGTCATCCAGCGCGTCCTCGAGGTCTCGGGCAAGCTGACGCTCCTCGACCAGCGCCGGGTCATCCGGCCCCATCCCGCCTTCCGGCTGTTCGCCACGGCCAACACGATCGGGCTCGGCGACACCTCCGGCCTCTATCACGGCACGCAGCAGATCAACCAAGGCCAGATGGACCGCTGGTCCATCGTGACCACGCTCAACTACCTGCCGCACGACCGGGAGGTCGACATCGTCCTCTCCAAGGCGCCCCACTACCGCACGCCCGAGGGGCGCGACATCGTCAACCGGATGGTGCGCGTCGCGGACTTGACCCGCAACGCCTTCATCAACGGCGATCTCTCGACGGTGATGAGCCCGCGGACGGTGATCACCTGGGCGGAGAACGCCGAGATCTTCGGCGATGTGGGGTTCGCCTTCAGGGTGACCTTCCTCAACAAGTGCGATGAGCTCGAGCGGGCGCTGGTCGCCGAGTTCTATCAACGCGCCTTCGGCAAGGAGCTGCCGGAGAGCGCCGTCAATGTCGTGCTGAGCTGAAGTTCGGGAGGGTGCGATGGCGGGTTCGCTCACGACAGACCGGGCGCAGGCCTGGACGGGTACCCGCTATGAGGACGATCTTTACACCTGGGCCAACGAGCAGGCCGCGCTCCTGCGCGCAGGGCGGCTGAATGCCCTGGATGCTGAGAACATTGCCGAGGAGCTGTCGGACGTGGGGGCTGAGCAATATGACAAGCTCGAGAGCGCCCTGGAAGTGCTCCTCATGCACATTCTGAAATGGGACCACCAGCCGGACCGTCGCTCCCGCAGCTGGCGGCTGACCATCCAGGAACAGCGGCTGCGCGTCGAAAAGCAGCTACGGAAGAATCCGGGTCTGAAGGGGCGCCTCGATGAGGCGATCACGGACGGGTTCAGGTTGGGCCGGATCAGGGCCGCGCGCGAGATGGGAATCGAGCCCGAGGTTCTGCCGCCTTCATGTCCTTACAGCTGGGACGACATCATGAACCGGAGCTTCGACAAGGGTCCGCTCGATTAGCCACGCGAGCGGGCTGCCCGGGCTCGGCATGCGCGACCCAGGTGATCGCCTTCGCGCCCCCATGTGAACGCCTGCCACATTCGCCATGACCCTTTCCAACCGAAAGCCCGGAGACAAGAAGGAGGCGCCTTCCGAACCTCTGAAGCGCGCCATTGCCGGCTGCATGCGGGCCATCGCGCAGAAGAGCGATGTCGAGGTCACCTTCGCCGCCGACCGTCCCATGCTCATGGGCGACAAGGCCCGCCTGCCGGAGCCGCCGCGCAAGCTGAGCACCCAGGACGTGGCCGTGCTGCGGGGGCATGCGGACTCCATGGCCCTGCGGCTTGCCTGCCACGATGCGGCCGTCCACCGCCGCCTCGCGCCGGAAGGCCAAGCGGCGAGGGCCGTCTATGACGCGGTCGAGCAGGCCCGGGTGGAGGCGATCGGCGCAAGACGCATGTCGGGCGTGGCCGACAACCTCGCCGCCATGCTCGAGGATCGCTATCATCGCGGCGGCAAGTACGAGGACATCACCGACCGCGCCGACGCGCCCATCGAGGACGCCATCGCCTTGATGGTCCGGGAGCGCCTGACCGGCCGCAAGCCGCCGGTCGCCGCCGCCAAGATCGTCGAACTCTGGCGCGACTTCATCGAGGAGAAGGCCGGGCGCGACCTCGACGGGCTCATCGCCAATATCGAGGATCAGCGCAGCTTCGCCCGCTCCGTGCGCGAGCTCCTCGCCTCCCTCGACATGGCGGACGACGCCGCCCTCGATCGCGACGAAGACGAGGACGAGCAGGAGGCCGAGGAGGGGCAGGACCAGGACGAGACCGAGGGCGATGTCGAGGACGAGGCGGAAGGGGAGCGCGCCCAAGCCGAGATCGTCGACGATGCAGCGGACGAGCTCGAGGACGGCGCTCAGGACGCCGCCGACGCGCCCATGGGAGAGTTGCCGGAGGACGTGGAAGACGCCGATTCGGAGGAGGCGTCGGAAGCGTGGCGACCGCCGACCTCGGGCCGCAACGAGCCGCGGGGACCGGACTACCGCGCCTTCACCCAGCGTTTCGACGAGATCGTTTTTGCCGAGGATCTGTGCGATCCCGACGAACTCTCGCGGCTCCGCTCCTATCTCGACAAGCAGCTCGCCCATCTGCAGGGGGTCGTGGGGCGGCTCGCCAATCGGCTGCAGCGCCGTCTTCTCGCCCAGCAGAACCGCGCCTGGGAGTTCGACCTCGAGGAGGGCATGCTGGATCCGGCGCGCCTGCCGAGGGTCGTGGTGGATCCGTTCCAGCCTTTGTCGTTCAAGCAGGAGAAGGACACGAGGTTCCGCGACACGGTCGTGACGCTGCTTCTCGACAATTCCGGCTCCATGCGGGGGCGGCCGATCACCGTCGCGGCCACCTGCGCCGACATCCTCGCCCGGACCCTCGAACGGTGCGGCGTCAAGGTCGAGATCCTCGGCTTCACCACCCGGGCCTGGAAGGGCGGCCAGTCGCGCGAGCTGTGGCTGCAGTCCGGCAAGCCCGCCAATCCCGGCCGCCTCAACGATCTGCGCCACATCATCTACAAGGCGGCGGACGCGCCTTGGCGGCGAGCGCGCAAGAATCTCGGCCTGATGATGCGCGAGGGGCTGCTCAAGGAGAACATCGACGGCGAGGCCCTCGACTGGGCTCACAAGAGGCTCCTTGGCCGCCCGGAGCAGCGCCGCATCCTGATGGTCATCTCGGATGGCGCGCCAGTCGACGACTCGACCCTATCGGTCAACCCGGGCAACTACCTGGAGCGCCATCTGCGCCATGTCATCGAGGAGATCGAGACCCGTTCGCCCGTCGAGCTGCTCGCGATCGGCATCGGCCATGACGTGACGCGCTACTACCGCCGCGCCGTCACCATCGTCGACGCCGAGGAGCTCGGCGGAGCGATGACGGAGAAGCTCGCCGAGCTGTTCGAGGAGAACGCCGTGCCCCAGCAGGTCGCCCCGCGGCTGCGTCGGGCCGGGGCGCCGGCATGAGGTGGACGCGGCGGGCGTTCCTCGCCGGCGCCAGCGCCGCCCTGACCGGAACCGGGGGCGGCGCGGTTGCGGCCCAGCAGGGTCCCTCCCGCCCCGTTTCGATCGAGATCCGGTCGCGGCCGATCATGGCCTTCTCCGCCGCCGAGCCGGAACGGCGCGATTTCGGCGCGCTCACCTTCGTCGGCGGCTTGGAGCTCACCGCGTCGCAGGACGGCTTCGGCGGCTTTTCAGGCTTGTGGCTGTCCCCCGACGGGTCCGAGCTCGTGGCCTTGAGCGACCGTAGCCAATGGCTCACCGCCCATGTCCTGCGGCGGGACGGGCGGCTTGCGGGGCTGGCGAACGCCGTCATGGCTCCCGTGCTGGGGGCGGATGGTCGTCCGCTGCGCCGCACCCGCCACTACGACAGCGAGGCCTTCACGATCAGCGGGGGCCTTGCCTATGTGGCTTTCGAGCGCTCCCACGACGTCATGCGCTTCGAGTGGGGGAAGGAAGGGGTGCGCGCGCGGGGGGCGCTCCTGCGCGTGCCGCCGGAGGTGAAGCGCCTGCCGCGCAACGAGGGGCTCGAGGCGATCGGAATCGCCCCGCCCCGTCATCCCCTCGCGGGTGCGCTCATTGCCATCGCCGAACGGGCGAGGGAAGGCGACGGCGCGCCGACGCGGGGCTTCATCCTGACCGGGCCGCGGACCGGGGCGTTCGACGTCGTTCGTTCGGACGGCTTCGATATCACGGACCTCGCCTTTCTCCCGAGCGGCGACATGCTGCTCCTCGAACGACGCTTCTCCTACTTTCGGGGCGTCGCGTCGCGGCTGCGCCGCATCCCGGCGGCGGCGATCGCTCCTGGCGCAACCGTGGACGGGCCGGTCGTCTTCTCGGCCGATGCCGGGCATCAGATCGACAACATGGAGGGGCTTGCGGTCCGCCGCGACGCCTCCGGCGCGACCGTTCTTTCCATGATCTCCGACGACAACTTCTCCGCCTTGCAGCGCACGGTGCTGCTCGAGTTCACCCTCGACCGGTAGCGAAGCGGAGAAGCGCGGCGCGCGGCGGCTGCCTCGATCCTCTCGGGGAGGGTCACACGGCGGCCGGCCGGGGCAGGCGCATGAAGCGCAGCATGACGCCGTAGGGAGCAATGGCAAGCGCCGCCATGGCGAGCTTCACGAGGTAGTCGGTCGCCGCCAGCGTCGTCCAGGGGAGCGGGATGCAGCGGTCGGCGATCCCGACGAGGCCAAGAAGCGAGGAGATGGTGGCCTCCGAACCTGGCACCGCGCCGCAATAGAAGGCCAGGGAGAAGAAGATCGCCGTGTCGAGGGCCGAGGAGATCACCGAGGACACGAAGGGCGGCAACCACCACGCCTGCCGGACGAGCCTTTGGAAGATGGCGATGTCCAGGAGCTGCGCCGCGAGGAAAGCGCTCCCCGAGGCGATGGCGATCCGAGGCGTCGCGAAGAGGGCCGACAGCAGGAGGGCGAGGACGAAGCCCACATAGACCACGCGCCGAGCGCCGCCCGGCCCGAAGCGGCGGTTGGACAGGTCGGTGACGAGGAAGGACAGCGGATAGGTGAAGGCGCCGAGCGTCAGGTAATCGGCGAGGCCGAACGCCTCAATCGGATACTGGACCAGAATGTTCGACGCCAGCACCACCAGCGCCATGGCGGCGACGGCCGCGGCAAAGGCGTGGCGGTCCTGCGCGGTAAGGTGCCACATGGCAAACTCCGGGCGCTCTGTCTTGCCAAGAGGGCGGCCCCTGCGCCGCCCTTCCTGCCGCGACGCCGGTGCGGCCTACTGGGCGGCGCGCTTCTTTTCGATCTCGCGCTTCAAGGCGCGGGCGTTGGGGGAGAGTTCCGCGTCCGAGGCCTTGATGAGGAAGGCGTCGAGGCCGCCGCGGTGCTCGACCGAGCGCAAGCCATTGGCGGAGACCCGCAGCCGCACCGAGCGGCCGAGAATGTCCGATTGCAGCGTGACGTTGCACAGGTTCGGCAGGAACCGGCGCTTGGTCTTCCGGTTGGAGTGGCTCACGAGGTGGCCCGTGAGGGTGGCCTTGCCGGTGAGTTCGCAGCGGCGCGACATAACGATCCTCGAAAACAGCAAAAGACCCGGCCTGATCCTCGCGAATTCCTCCGCGGCGGCCGACGCCTGAAGTCCTGTGGAAGCTCGGAGCCTATAGGGGAAGAGGGGGGCCCGCGTCAAGAATACGCTTCTCCGAGCCTCGATCTTTTCACCGGCCGGCGCCACGATTCCTCCCGATTCGCGGCCAAGGGTCGCCGCTGCGACTGCATCAGGATCCGCCATGCGCCTTGCGCGCTTCCCTCTCGCGATAGGGGCCGCCTGTGCCGCGGCGACCGTTGGCCTTGCCGCGCCGGCCCGCGCCGAGAGCTTCAGCGGGGAATACGGGATCACCCTGGCGGGCTTTCCCATCGGCACGGCGGACGTGAAAGGCTCCGTCAGCGGCCGCCGCTACCGTCTCGAGGTGCAGGCGCGCCTGACGGGTCTTGCCGGCGCCCTGACCAAGGGAGGCGCCGCCGCCACCGCGACGGGCATCCTCACCGGCCCCCGTCCGACGCCGACCAGCTTCGCCCTGACCTCCCGCAGCGGCAGCGAGCAGCGCACGGTGCGCATGGCTCTCGCCGACGGCAACGTGGTCGCCGCGGAGGTCAAGCCGCCGATCGACGACAAGCCGGACCGCGTGCCTGTCTCCGACGTCCACAAGCGCGGCGTCATCGATCCCGTGAGCGCCCTGATCATGCCGGCGGCGGCGCGCGGGGCGCTCCTTGATCCCGCCAACTGCAACCGCACCATCCCCGTCTTCGACGGCGGCGCCCGCTTCAACGTGATCCTCACCTATGGCGGCACGCGCGATATCCACAAGCCCGGCTTTTCCGGCCGCGTCCTCGTCTGCAACGCCCGCTACATGCCTGTCGCTGGCCACCGCAGCGAGCGGCCCGCGACGAAGTTCATGCAGGAGAACCGCGACATGTCGGTGTGGCTGGCGCCGGTCGAGAGCGCCCGCCTCCTCGTGCCCCTGCGCATCGCTGTGCGGACCACCATCGGCATGAGCGTCATCGAGGCGAACCGCTGGACTCTCGACCCGGAGCTTGTTCCCGTCGCCGGGGACGGGGCGCGTAACGCTGTTGTCGAATAGATCGCGCGAGCCGGACCGTCCTGGTCTAGGCTGGCTTGAAACGGAGCCGGCCCGATGACTGTTCTGAAGCCCACAACATCCGCTCTTGGTGTCGCCTTGCTGCTCCTGGCGCCTCTCCCGGCGAAGGCCAACACGATCGGTTGCGGCGAGAACGCCTACACCTATGCCGAAGTGGTCGAGCGGACGCCGCGCTCGCGCGGTCCGATCACCACCGTACCGGAGAGCCTGTGCGCCGATCTCATCGAGGACCGTCCGGCCGTGATCGATTCGCTGAACGTCACGATCGGCGATCGTCCCTTGCAGCGGCGCGACGGGGAGGGCGCGAGGCGCGGCGAGGGGCGCCGGCCGCCCGGCTGAGCGCGGTTGAGGCACAGTGGCGGCGCGCGCCTCTCCGCACCATATGGGAGCCCAGGCCCACCTCGGCCGAGTGAGCGATTCGGCCCTGATCTGTTCCGGACTCGTTCCAGGGTGCTCGACGGCGCGGATCGGAGCCGCGCTCCGCCCACGCCACCGCTTTCAATGACCCGTCGACCTCTCCTCCCGCAACTGCGCGCCCGTGGCGTGACGGCCGTGCTCGGCCCCACCAACACGGGCAAGACGCACCTCGCCATCGAGCGCATGCTCGGCCACGAGAGCGGCATGATCGGCCTGCCGCTGCGCCTCTTGGCCCGGGAGGTGTATGGCCGGGTGGTCGAGAAGGCGGGGGTGAAGAACGTCGCGCTCATCACCGGCGAGGAGAAGATCAAGCCCGACAATCCGCGCTACTGGGTCTCCACGGTCGAGGCCATGCCGCGCGATCTCGACCTCGCCTTCGTCGCGGTCGACGAGATCCAGCTCGCCGCCGATCTCGACCGGGGGCATGTCTTCACCGACCGGCTGCTCAACCAGCGCGGCCGTGAGGAGACCCTCCTCATCGGCTCGGCCACCATGCGCGGGCTCGTGGAGGCGCTGATCCCGGGCGTCCACGTCATCACCCGTCCGCGCCTGTCCAAGCTCTCCTTCGCCGGCGAAAAGAAGATCTCGCGCCTGCCGCGGCGCTCCGCCATCGTCGCCTTCTCCGCGGAGGAGGTCTACGCCATCGCCGAGCTCATCCGGCGTCAGCGCGGCGGCGCGGCGGTCGTGCTCGGCGCGCTGTCGCCCCGCACCCGGAACGCCCAGGTCGAGCTCTACCAGTCGGGGGACGTGGACTATCTCGTCGCCACCGACGCCATCGGCATGGGGCTCAACCTCGACGTCGATCACGTCGCCTTCGCCGCCGACCGGAAGTTCGACGGGTTCCGTTTCCGCAAGCTCTACCCGGCCGAGCTCGGCCAGATCGCCGGACGCGCGGGCCGCTACATGCGCGACGGCACCTTCGGCACCACGGGTCGCTGCCCGCCTTTCGACGCCGAGACGGTGGAGGCGCTGGAGAACCACAGCTTCGACCCGCTCCACGTGCTCCAATGGCGCAATGCGGACCTCGATTTCTCTTCCCTTGCCCGCCTGCAACAGACGCTTGCCGACCAGCCCCGCGAACATGGCCTTGTGCGCGCCCCCATGGCCGAGGACGTGCTGGCGCTCGACTACCTGGCCCGGGAGGACGACATCCGCGCGCTCGCCCGCAGCCGCGGCGCGGTGCAGCGGCTCTGGGACGTCTGCCAGGTGCCCGACTACCGCAAAGTGTCGCCGGCGAGCCACGCCGAGCTCGTCGGGGCGCTCTACCGCTTCCTCATGCGCGAGGGCGCCATTCCGGCCGACTGGTTCGCGCGCCAGGTCAGCCAGCTCGACCGCATCGATGGGGACATCGACACCCTGTCGAACCGCATCGCCCAGGTGCGCACCTGGACCTTCGTCGCCAATCGGCCCGACTGGCTGAAAGATCCTGAGCATTGGCAGGGCGTGGCCCGTCAGGTAGAGGACAAGCTCTCCGATGCTCTTCACGAACGGCTGGCGCAACGCTTCGTCGACCGGCGCACGAGCGTGCTCATCCGACGCCTCAGAGAGAACGCAATGCTCGAAGCGGAAATTTCGGTCACGGGCGACGTCACCGTCGAAGGCCAGCATGTGGGGCGCCTTCACGGCTTCCACTTCGTCCCCGACCCGCAGGCGGTCGGCGAGGAGGCGAAGGCGCTGCGCAATGCGGCCGCCAAGGCGCTCGCCAGCGAGATCGAGGCGCGCGCGGAGCGCTTCGCCGCCGCCGCCGATTCGTCCCTGGTGCTCGCCAATGACGGGGCCATCCGCTGGCTCGGCGACCCGGTCGCGAAGCTCGAGCCCGGCGAGAGGCTGTTCGAGCCCCGGCTCCGGCTGGTGGCCGACGAGCAACTCACCGGCGCCGCACGCGAGAAGGTCGAGGCGCGGCTGAGGGCGTGGCTCAAGGCCTACATCGTCCGCCAGCTCGGGCCCCTCCTGCAGCTCGAGGACTCGGCCGAGCTCCAGGGCCTTGCCCGCGGCATCGGCTTCCAGATCGCCGAAGCCCTCGGCGTGCTCGAGCGCGCGAAAGTGGCGGGTGAGGTGAAGAGCCTCGACCAGGATGGGCGAGCGGCCCTGCGCAAGCAGGGGGTCCGCTTCGGCGCCTACCACCTGTACCTGCCGGCCCTGTTGAAGCCGGCGCCGCGGCTCCTTGCCGCCCAGCTTTGGGCCTTGAAGCATGGCGGCCTCGACCAGAAGGGCCTCGACGACATCGCTCATCTCGCAAGCTCGGGCCGCACCTCCATTCCGGTCGACCCCGACATCGCCAAGGGGCTCTATCGCGCCGCCGGGTTCCGGGTCTGCGGCAACCGCGCCGTCCGGGTCGACATCCTGGAGCGTCTCGCCGACCTCATCCGGCCGGCCATCGCCTACCGGCCCGGCATCACGCCGGGCGATCCCCCTCCCGGAGCGGCGGACGAGGATGGCTTCGTGGCGACGGTTGCCATGACGTCGCTCGTGGGCTGCTCGGGCGAGGATTTCGCCTCGATCTTGCGCTCCCTCGGATATGTGGCCGAGCAGCGGCCGGGACCGGCGATCACCGTGCCGCTCGTGCCGGCCCCGAGCGCCGCTGCGGCCGCGCAGGATGCGCCGCCGCCGGAGGGCGCCGGGGAGGCGGATGAGCCGGGCGAGCCTGCGAGCGCAGAGGCGGAGGTCGCCGGGGACGACGCAAGCCCTGCAAGCGTCGCGGCGGACGGCCCGCCGGTATCGGAGGAAGGCATCTCCGCCATTGAGCCGGACGCGGCCGCTGTCAAGGCGGAGGGACTTGAATCTGCGGGCGCTGCGCCCTCGGAAGCGGCTGATCTTGTCCGTGAGGCGACGGCGGCGCCCACCGACGCCGCCGCCCCGGCGCCAGAGGCGACCGCATCGCCAACCGCGACTGCCACCGAGGGCGTGGACCTGCCTGCACCCGCCGCACCCGCGGCGGACGCCGAGACGCCCAGCGAGCCTATCCTCATCGAGGTCTGGCGCTTGCGCCGTCAGCACCATCGCGACGTGCAGGCGCGCCGGTCGCGGGGGCGGCAGGACCGCCGCGACAAACGCGCCGGCGGCGAGCCGCCGGCCCGTCGCCCTGAGCCGCGGCCGGCCCAGGCGAAGGCCGATCGGGTGCAAGCGGACCGGCCGGGCGAGCGCGCCGGGCGCCCCGACCGGCCGCGGCCGGCGGACCCCCCGACGGCGCGCGTCATCCGCGCCCGCCGCGCGAAGCGCGCCGCGATCAGGGCGGACGAGCCGACAGCCGCCGGCCGGAGCGGCGCGACAAGGCTCCTGATCCCAACTCGCCTTTCGCCAAGCTCCTGGCGCTCAAGGCCCAGCTCGAAGGACGCGATGGCGACAAGAGCTGAGGCGGGCGCCTCGCCCCTCTGATCGGGAGAGGCCATGCGCGACGACCGCCAGCGCCTCGACAAGTGGCTGTGGTTCGCGCGCTTTGCGAAGAGCCGGACGCTCGCGGCGAAGCTCGTTGTGAGCGGCTATGTGCGAGTCAACGGGCAGCGGGTCGAGACCCCTGCGAAGGCCATCGCGGTGGGGGACGTGCTCACCATTGCCTCTGCGCGAACCACTGTGGTGGTGCGGGTGGCGGCGCTTGGAGCCCGGCGCGGCCCGGCCTCCGAGGCGAGCCTGCTCTACGAGGATTTCGGGCGCGACGACGGCACCCTTGCCAGTGAACCCCCCGAGGGCTAGAGCATGCGGCCGAGAAGTGGGCGACACTTTTCGGATCACAGCAGGCTCAAGCTCTTGGAATCGATCACGTTCATGCGTTCTGACGGTGTCCGTCCGAGCGCATCGAGATCGAAGCCGCCGCCGAGGCCCTCGCCGGGGAACCTCGTCAACAGACCTCGCTCCAAGCAGCGGCCGGGCCAAGCCGTCAGGATTGCCGATGACCTACGTCGTCACCGAGAACTGCATCAAGTGCAAGTACATGGATTGCGTGGAAGTGTGTCCGGTGGACTGCTTCTACGAAGGCGAGAACATGCTCGTCATCCATCCCGACGAATGCATCGATTGCGGTGTCTGCGAGCCGGAATGCCCAGCCGAGGCGATCAAGCCGGACACCGAGCCCGGGCTCGAGCAGTGGCTCAAACTCAACGCCGAATTCGCGAAGACCTGGCCCAACATCACCCAGAAGAAGGAGCCGCCGCCGGATGCCAAGGCCTTCGACGGCGTGCCGGGGAAATACGAGCAATACTTCTCGCCCAACCCCGGCCAGGGCGACTGAACAGGGGCGCGCCGGGACGGGGACGCAGGCCGGCCTGGGCTCTTTGAAGGGGCCGGGATCGAGGGCAGATCAAAAGGACTCTTTGAGCTGCTCGAGGCGGAGGGCGACGAGGCGTCTGATGTGGTCGGCGCTGCGGGTCGGACGGGCGAGGCCGAAATCGAGGTTCACCACCTTGCCGTCGACCCGGTACAGGTCGAGCCGGAAGCGGCGCAGGCCCACATGGTCCCGCTCGAGGGCCGGCGCCAGTTCCTCCATCAGGGCGGTCGCCGCGGCGACGATCGCCTCCTGCGTCATGACCGGCTCGTCGAAGACCTTCGTGGCGCTGTAGACGGGTGGGGGAGCGAGCCAAGCGAGCGGCTCCGGACAGCGGCCGAGCGCCTGGTCGAGGCGCTGGAGGAGCCTTGCGCCGAAGCGCTTGGTGAGGGGCGGCCGCGGCTTGTCGAGGAGGTCGCCGATGCGTTCCAGCCCGAGGCGCTTGAGCGCAAGGCAGGTCTCCCGGCCGAGGCGCAGGGCGTCGATGGGAAGCGCTGCGAGCGCCTCGGCCTCGCCGCCTGACGGCACGAGGCTGACCGGGCTTCTCCCGTAACGGGCGAGTGCCCAGCCCGCGCCGGGCGTGTCGGCGAGGGCCAGGCGCGCGGGCAGGCCGAACCTTGCGAGCCGCCGCCGGCAGTCCCGAAGAAGCTCCTCCTCGCCGCCGAAGAGATGGGCGGCGCCGGCAATGTCGAGGAAGAAGCCGTCGGCGCCGTTCTCCTCGTCCCAGGCGGCGACAGAAGGGGCGTAGCGCGTGGCCCACAGCGCCAGCCGTTCGAGAGCCGCGCGGTCGGCGGCAGGATCGAGCGGGCGGATCTGCAGGCGGCGGGCCTTGGCATGCGCGTCGGCCAAGCGGCCGCCGACGCTCAGTCCCGCCGCCTCCGCCGCCTCGTTCGTCGCGGCGATGCGCGGTCCCCCGGACGCCTCGACGGAGAGGACGAAGGGCTCGTTCGGATCAACCGGGTTCCCGGAGGGCGGGGTCCGTCTCTGGGCGAGAAGCCAGCGCCGGATCGGCCACCGTTCCAGCCAGACGGAAAGGATGCGCGGCATCGTCCTGCTCCAAGATCCACTCCCCCGGACGCCCCTGTCGGCAGCGCTCCAGGGCAACCCGCCAGCGCCATTGCGCGAAGCAGCCATAGCGGTCGCGCCCGGCGGGGGCGGCGGCGATGCGCCAGCGCGTGGCGGCCGCGTTGGCCTCGTCGGCGTGAGGGGGGCGCAGAAGAAGGATGAGGGTGTCGGAGCCCTCGGCGGCCAGATGCAGGCGGCGGCTCGCCTGCAGATCGAGCTTCGTGTCGACCCAAGCCCCGATGGCGGCGACGGCGCGCAGGCGCAGCGCCTCCTCAACGGCCCACAGGGCCTGCACGTCGGTCACCGTCTCCGCGAGGATGAGCCGTCCCGGATCGAGCCCGAGCGCATGGAGCCCAGGCCCATAGGGCCGGCCGAAATCCGCAAGGCTCCGGCGTGAGGCCACAAGAAGGCCCGAGCCGCCGCTCTCGTTGAGCATGCGGCCGAGCAGCGCCGCCATAAAGCCGAAGGCGGCCGGCATGTCGCTCAAGGTCGCCGCCGTCACCTCATGCACAGCGCCGAGGCGCAGCCCCCGCGGCAGATGCTGATCGAGCGCCGGCACGCGCAGAGGGAGGACCCGCGTGCCGGCCCGCGTCTCGGCCTGCGGCAGCCATTGCCGCAAGCGCTCGACCGTCGCCTCGCGCTCTGAAGCCTGATCGGTACGCGGAACAGAAGGACTCATCGCCGAGCTCCATGCGGAGAGGCCGATATTAGGAACAAAACATGAACAAAGGCAAGATGAGTCGGGAGTCCGCTCTCTCTCTGCTCTGGCGCGAACGGCAGACGAGAACTCCGGGAAGCCCAGGCCGCCTAGGTGGCCTGCCGCAACGCCTCCTCCGCCTCGAGGAAGGCGGCGACCTCCGGGGTCGGCGCGGGGCTTGCGAGGGCCGTCAAGCCGACCTCCGCGAACATGCGCGCAACCGGCACGAAGGAGCGGGCGCGGCGGTCATACAGCCCGGCGCGGACGAGGGCGATGGCGTTGAGGATCTCGGCGCCGTCGCGGCCGCGCGTGACGACGCGGTGCTCCATGACCACGAAGCTCTCGCCCCAGGCGACGATCCGCGTCTGAAGCTCGAAGGCACGGAAGGGCTTGAGCTCGCGCCGGAAGCGGATCTTGGCGGCGTTGACGACCGGCGTCCACCCGTGCCGGATGATCGCCCGCCACAGGCCGGAGCGGATCATGAGATCGGCGCGGCCGAGATCCATGATCGTCCAGTAGCGGCCGTTGTTCATATGGAGGGAAGGATCGAGATCGTGCGGCCAGACGCGGAAGGCGAGCCGCGAGGCGTCCGTCGCCGGATCGAGCCGCGGACGGACCATCGCGGCGAGGATGAGGTGAAGAAGACGCAGCCAGAGGTTCATGCCGGCCTCGCGTTCGGCCTCAGCTCAGACCGACGCCGGTCTCGCGCTGGAACCAGAGGAGGTCGAGGGAGGGCGCCTCGCCGGCGAGCCCCGTGAGCAGGCAATGCACCTGCCCGCGGTGATGGGTCTGGTGGTTGAAGAAGTGGATGAGAGCCGGCGCCAGCGGCTGCTCCACATCCTTGGGGTTGGTGATGGTGCGGTAGCGGAAGCGGCTCGCCAGTGCCGCCTCCGACAGGCCGTCCACATAGCGGATGATGCGCTCGTCCTCGCGCTCCCGCGCCGCTCTGAGCTCGTTGAGGGAGTCGAACAGGATGGCGTCGAGCCGGCTCGGCGCCTCGCCCTCGCCCGTGAAGCGGCGCATCCAGATGCGGTCGGCGACGAGGAGGTGGTTGAGCGTCCCATGCACCGACTTGAAGAAGGCGCCGCGGTCGGCGCGGTAGTCGGCGTCCGGCAGCTTCGCGGCGGCGTCATAGACGCGGCGGTTGGCCCAGGCGTTGTAGGCGGCGAGCATCTCGAAATGGGGTTTCATCGCCGTCTCCTTCATCGTCATCCCGGGCCCGCGAAGCGAGAACCCGGGATCTTGCGCAGGATGAAGCGCCATCCTTTGCGCGAGATCCCGGCTCGCGGCTCGCGGCGCGTCCAGGATGACGTCCCTCGTCAGGCCGCCGCGCGCGCCTCTGCCGCCTCGTAGAACCGTCCGCCCCGGGCGGCCATGTCGAGGAGGAGCTTGTTCGGCTGGAAGCGATCGCCATGCTTGGCGCGCAGGCGCTCGCAGAGCGCGACGAAGGCCTTCGCGCCCATGAAGTCGATGTAGGACAGGACGCCGCCGGTGAAGGGCGCGAAGCCGAAGCCGAGGATCGAGCCCACATCCGCCTCGCGCGGATCGGTGACGACCCCCTCCTCCACCGTGCGCGCCGCCTCCAGCGCTTGGGTCGCAAGGAAGCGCTGCTTCAGCTCCTCGATGTCGATGGCGTCGGGATCGAGCCTCGTCGTCTGCAGGTCGGCGAGGCCCGGCCACAGGCGCTTCGGGCCGTTCTCGGGGTAGTCGTAGAAGCCCTTTTTGTTCTTGCGCCCGAGCCGCCCCTCTTTCTCGACCATCGCGACGAGAAGCGCCTCCTGCTTCGGATCGACGGCCTCGGGCCCGAGCTGCGCCTTGGTGGCCTTGAGGATCTTGAGGCCGAGATCGATCGCCACCTCGTCGTTGAGCGACAAGGGGCCCACCGGCATGCCGGCCATCTTCGCCACGTTCTCGATCATCGCGGGCGGCACCCCCTCCATCAGCATGAGGTGGCCTTCGCGCACATAGTTCATCACGCAGCGGTTGGCGAAGAAGCCGCGGGAGTCGTTCACGACGATCGGCGTCTTCTTGATGGCGCGCACATAGTCGAGGGCGGTGGCGAGCGCCTTCTCGCCGGTCTGTTGGCCCATGATGATCTCGACCAGCATCATCTTCTCGACCGGCGAGAAGAAGTGGATGCCGATGAACTGGTCGGGGCGCTGCGAAGCCTTGGCGAGCCCGGAGATGGGCAGCGTCGAGGTGTTCGAGGCAAAGATGCAGTCGGAGCGCACGGCGGCTTCGACCTTGGCGATCACCTCCGCCTTCACCTGCGGGTCCTCGAACACCGCCTCGATGACGAGGTCGCAGTCCTTGAGCGCTGCGTAGTCGGCGGTGGCGGTGATGCGCGACAAGAGCGCGTCGCGGTCGGCCGTCTTGGCGCGGCCCTTCATGATCTGGTCGGAGATGAGCTTGTGCGAATAGGCCTTGCCCTTTTCCGCGCTCTCCTGGTCCCGGTCGACGAGGATCACCTGCATGCCCGCATTCGCCGAGACATAGGCGATGCCGGCGCCCATGAAGCCGGCGCCGACGACGCCGACCGTCCTGATGTTCGTCGGCCCGACCGCCTTCGGCCGGCGCGCGCCCTTGTTGAGCTCGCCCATGGAGATGAAGAGCGTGCGGATCATGGCCGCCGCTTCCTTCGAGCGCAGGATCTTGGCGAAGTAGCGGGACTCGACCCGCAGCGCCAGATCCATCGGCAGCTGCAGGCCCTCATAGACCGCCTGCAGGATGGCCTTGGCGGCCGGATAGTTGTCGTGGGTCTCGCGGCGGTAGATGGCGTTGGCGGGCGGCCAGATCATCATGCCGGCGGGCGAATAGACCTTGCCCGAGGGCGCCTTGAACTTCTCCTGGTCCCAGGGCGCCTTGGGGGAGCCGCCGGCCCTGATCCAGGCCTTCGCCTTCTCGACGATCTCGTCCCGCGGGGCGACCTCGTGGACGAGGCCCATGTTGCGGGCCATGAGCGGGCGGATCTGGTCGCCCTTGAAGAGCATCTGCAACGCGTCGCCGGTCTGCATGAGGCGCGCCACGCGCTGCGTGCCGCCAGCGCCGGGGAAGAGCCCGACCTTGATCTCGGGCAGGCCGACGCGGGTCGCGTCCGCATCCGAGACGACCCGGTAATGGCAGGCGAGGGCGAGCTCGAAGGCGCCGCCGAGGCAAACCCCGTGGATCGCCGCCGCGAACGGCTTGCCGCAGGTCTCGAGGCGGCGGTAGAGGAGCGACAGCTTGCGCGATTCCTCGAAGAAGACGCGCATCGCCTCCTCCTCCTCGCCCTTCTCGCGGGCGAGCTTTTCATAGAGCGCGCCGAGGCCCTGCAGCATGGTGAGGTCGGCGCCGCCGGAGAAGGCGTCCTTGCCGGAGGTGACGACGCAGCCCTTGATGGCTTCGTCCGAGGCGACGCGCTCGACGATCTGCGACAGCTCCTCCATCACCTCCAGGGTGATGACGTTCATCGAACGCCCAGGCATGTCCCAGGTGACGAGGGCGATGCCGTCGGCGTCGGTCTCGAAAAGGAAATGGGTGAGGTTCATTGGCAGGCTCCCGGCAATCTCCCCTCTCTCGTGCGGGAGAGGGGTCGGGGGTGAGGGTGGAAGGGTCGGGATCGAGGCGGGGCCGCCGAGCAGGCCCGCCGCGGGCCTGCCCTCACCCCTGCCCCTCTCCCTCCCGGGAGAGAGGGGTGCTAAACCCGCTCGATGATGGTCGCGGTGCCCATGCCGGCGCCGATGCAGAGCGTCACGAGCGCCGTCTCCTTCCCCGTGCGCTCCAACTCGTCGAGCACGGTGCCGAGGATCATGGCGCCCGTCGCCCCGAGGGGATGGCCCATGGCGATGGCGCCGCCATTGACGTTGACGATCGCCGGGTCGAGGTCGAAGGCCTGGAGATAGCGCAGCACCACCGAGGCGAAGGCCTCGTTGATCTCGAACAGGTCGATGTCCTTCGCCGTCATGCGAGCGCGCTTCAGCACCTTCTCGGTGACGTCGACTGGGCCGGTGAGCATGAGCGCCGGCTCGGAGCCGATATTGGCGAAGGCGCGGATCCGCGCCCGCGGCTTCAGGCCCGCCGCCTCCCCCGCCTCCTTGGTGCCGATCAGCACCGCCGCCGCGCCGTCGACGATACCCGACGAGTTGCCGGCGTGATGGACGTGGTTGACGAACTCGACCTCGGGATGGGCGTCGATGGCGACCGCGTCGAAGCCCCCCATCTCGCCCATCTGCACGAAGGAGGGCTTGAGGCTCGCCAGCGACTGCATGTCGGTCGAGGGCCGCATGTGCTCGTCCTTGGCGAGGAGCGTGATGCCGTTGATGTCCTTGACCGGGACCACGGAGTTGGCGAAGCGGCCCTCGTCCCAGGCCTTCGCGGCGCGCTTCTGCGATTCGACCGCATAGGCATCCACGTCGTCGCGGGAGAAGCCGTATTTCGTCGCGATGAGGTCGGCGGAGACCCCCTGGGGCATGAAATAGGCCTTGATGGCGATGTGCGGATCGACCGGCCAGGCGCCGCCGGACGCCCCCATGCCGACGCGCGACATGGATTCGACCCCGCCGCCGACCGTCATGTCGTGCTGGCCGGACATGACCTGCGCGGCCGCGAAGTTCACCGCATCGAGTCCCGAGGCGCAGAAGCGGTTGATCTGCACGCCCGGCACGTGTTCGCCGTAATCGGCGACGAGCGCTGCGGCGCGGGCGATGTCGCCCCCCGCCTCGCCGACGGGATCGACGCAGCCGAGCACCACGTCGTCGACGAGCCGGGTGTCGAGATTGTTGCGGTCCTTGATCGCGCGGAGCGCCGTTTCGGCGAGGCGCAGCGCCGTCACTTCGTGCAAGGCGCCGTCGGGCTTGCCGCGGCCGCGGGGCGTGCGCACGTGATCGTAGATGTAAGCGTCGGGCATGAGTGTCTCCGTACCATCCCTCCCTCACGGGGAGGGCCGAGTCGCGAAGCGACCGGGGTGGGCGGCACCTCGGCGCTTTCTCCGTATGTCGGCGCTGCCGCCCCAACCGGGACGGGCGCTGCCGCGCCCTCATCCACCCTCCCTCGCAGGGAGGGATGATCAGAACGCCTCCGCCGGCAGGCTCATCACGGCGTCGGCTCCGGCCGAGATGCGGGCAAGATGCGCCGCGGTCTCGGGCAGGAGCCGCTCCATGAAGAAGCGGCCGGTGATCAGCTTCGCATCCATCATCGCAGCGTCGCCGCCGTTCGCCTTCCGGGCAAGCGCCGCCTTCGCCATGCGCGCCCACATATAGCCCATGGCGACGAGACCGAAGAGGTGCATGTAGTCGTAAGCGCCGGCGCCGGCGTTGTCGGGCCTCGCCATGGCGTTGTTCATGAACCACATGGTCGCCTGCTGCAGATGGCCGAGGGCCTGGCTCACCGGCGCCACATAGGGCTTCATCGCCTCGTCGGCCCCGCTCTCCTGGCAGAAGGCGCCGACCTCGTTGAAGAAGGCCATCACCGCCCGGCCGCCGTCCTTGGCGAGCTTGCGGCCGACGAGGTCCATGGCCTGGATGCCGTTGGCGCCCTCGTAGATCTGGGTGATGCGGGCGTCGCGGACGAATTGCGACATGCCCCATTCCTCGATGTAGCCGTGGCCGCCGAGCATCTGCTGGGCCTTGACGGCGCTGTCGAAGCCGAGGTCGGTGAGAACGCCCTTCACCACGGGAGTGAGGAGCCCCATGTGGTCCTCGGCCGCCTGGCGTTCCTTCTCGTCCTCCGAGCGGTGGGCGACGTCGGAGCGCAGCGCCGTCCACAGGACGAGCGCCCGCGCCGCCTCCGTGAAGGCCCGGATCGAGAGGAGCGTGCGCCGCACGTCCGGATGGACGATGATGGGATCGGCGGGCTTGTCCGGGCTCTTCGGGCCGGTGAGGGACCGGCCCTGCAGGCGCTCCTTCGCATAGGCGACGGCGTTCTGATAGGCGACCTCGCCCTGCGCCAGCCCTTGCACGCCCACCGCAAGCCGCGCCTCGTTCATCATCACGAACATGGCGTTGAGGCCGCGGTTCGCCTCGCCCACGAGCCAGCCCTTGGCGCCGTCATAGTTCATGACGCAGGTGGCGTTGCCGTGGATGCCCATCTTGTGTTCGAGGGCGCCGCAGGAGACGGCGTTGCGCGCCCCCGGCCTGCCCTCTCCATCGAGGAGGAATTTCGGCACCACGAAGAGGGAGATGCCCTTGGTGCCGGCCGGCGCCCCCTCGATGCGGGCGAGCACGAGGTGGATGATGTTCTCCGACAGGTCGTGCTCGCCCGCCGAGATGAAGATCTTGGTGCCGGTGATGGCATAGGAGCCGTCCCCGTTCGGCACGGCCTTGGTCTTGAGCAGGCCGAGGTCCGTGCCGCAATGGGGCTCGGTGAGGTTCATGGTGCCGGTCCAGGCGCCCTCGATCATCTTCGGCAGAAAGGTCCGCTTCTGCTCCTCCGAGCCATGCACATAGAGCGCCGCGATGGCGCCCTGGGTCAGCCCCGGATACATGCCGAAGGCCAGGTTCGCCGAGGAGACGAACTCCTGCATGATGGTGTTGAGGGTCGTGGGCAGGCCTTGGCCGCCATACTCGGCGGGCGCCGAGATGCCCATCCAGCCGCCCTCGCAATAGGCGCGATAGGCGTCCTTGAAGCCGGACGGGGTTCGCACCGAGCCGTCCTCGGCTCGCCGGCAGCCCTCCTGGTCCCCAACCCGGTTCAAGGGCGCGATCACCTCCTCGCAGAGCTTGGCCCCTTCCGCGAGAATCGCCTGGACCACGTCGGGCGTCGCGTCGGCGAAGCCCGGCAGGTTGTTGTAGCGTTCGAGGTGGAAGACGTCGTTCAGCAGAAAAAGAACATCCTCGACAGGCGCCTTGTAGGTCGGCATGCCGCCTCCTCGTGAAATCGCGCGGGTGAAGGTCAGGCCGTCGGCCCGAGATAGTTCACATATAAACCATTCTGGCGGGCAGGGGAAGCCGCCCCGTGGGTTCTTGGCGCCCCGCTGCTCGTCGAGGGCGCCGGAGAGAGGAGAGGGCCATGGCGCCGCCCGGCCCCGCCTTGTCTCCGCCACAAGCCCGGTCGAAGCTCGCCCCATCTGCTTCGGAGATGTCGATGGCGCGCCGCCCCGTGCTCGAGTTCTGGTACGAGTTTGCCTCCACCTACTCCTATCTTGCCGCCATGCGGATCGAGCGGGTCGCCGAAGAGGCCGGGGTGGAGGTGCGCTGGCGGCCTTTTCTCCTGGGTCCCATCTTCGCGGCGCAGGGCTGGAACACGTCGCCGTTCAATCTCTTCCCCGCCAAGGGCCGCTACATGTGGCGCGACATGGAGCGCGAGGGCGCCCGCCACGGCCTTTCCGTCAAGCGCCCCCATCCCTTCCCGCAGAACAGCCTGGTGGCGACGCGCGTCGCCCTCGTCGGCGACGACCACGCCTGGGGTCCGACCTTCACCAAGGCGGTGTACCGGGTGGAGTTCGGCGAGGGCCGCTCCATCGAGGAGCCCGCGGCGGTGCAGGCGATTCTCGTCAAGCTCGGGCTCGATGCGGAGGCGATCCTCAAGATGGCGCAGGCGGAGCCCAACAAGATGCGCCTGCGCGCCGTGACCGAGGAGGCGCGCTCCCGCGGGGTCTTTGGCGCCCCGACCTTCTTCACCGAGGACGGCGAGATGTTCTGGGGCAATGACCGCCTGGAGCAGGCGGTCACCTGGGCGGCGGGCGAGCGGCCGACCTCAGCCGCTTGAGGCGCCCAGCGGCGCCCGCGCCTGCCGGATGAGCGCGGCGAGCGCGGCGAAGTCCTCGACGCGGCCGGAGCTCTTCCGCCACACGAGCCCGAGGACGCGCTTCGGTGGATCCTCCGGAAAGGGGATCAGCGCCACGCGCCCGCGGTCCACCTCCGCCTCCGCGCAGAGCTCCGGCAGGAGCGTGACGCCCTGGCCGGCGGCGACCATCTGCAGGATGGTGGCGAGCGAGGCCGCCCCCAGCGCCCGGCGCGCCTGGACATTGGCCATCTGGCAGAACTGCAGGGCCTGGTCGCGCAGGCAATGCCCCTCCTCGAGAAGGAGAAGGCGCTCCTGCGACATCTGATGGGCGAGGTCGCAGCCCGCGGACCAGGCCCGCGCCGCATGAGCCGGAACGGCGAGGAAGAACGGATCCTCGAACAGCGGCTCGCTGCGGACCTCCGGCTCGCCGATCGGCAGGGCCACCACCGCGGCGTCGAGGTCGCCGCGCAAGAGCTCCTCCAGGAGCGCGCTCGTCTGGCTCTCCCGGATCAGGAGCTCGAGGGACGGGTAGGACAGGGCCGCCGCCTTGAGCAGGCGCGGCAGGAGGTAGGGCGCGGCCGACGGAATGAGGCCGAGCCGCAGCGGCCCGACGAGAACGCCCCTTCGCCGGCGCGCCGTCTCGGCGAGCTCGCGCACGGCGGCGAGGATGGCGGCGGCCCTCCCGGCGATCTCCTCGCCCGCGGGCGTCAGCGCGACGCCGGTGGCGCGGCGCTCGACGAGATCGACGCCAAGCTCGCGCTCGAGCTCCTTGATCTGCATGGAGAGCGCCGGCTGCGTCACGGCGCAATGCTCGGCCGCCTGCCCGAAATGGCGGAAACGGGCGAGGGCCTGGAAATAGCGGAGCTGGCGGAGCGTGATCACGCGATCAGAATATCTGATCGCAGATGCGAATTAAACCAATTTGACCTGATGACGGCGGCCCCCCATGGTCCGCCCGTCACAGGGGGACATTGCCATGACGAAACCACCCATCATGACCACCACCGCCGGCGCGCCCATCGCCGACAACCAGAACTCGATCTCGGCCGGGCCGCGCGGCCCGCTGCTCCTGCAGGACTACCAGCTCATCGAGAAGCTGGCCCATCAGAACCGGGAGCGTATCCCGGAGCGCGTCGTGCACGCCAAGGGGTCGGGCGCCTACGGCACGCTGACCATCACCAACGACATCACCCGCTACTCCAAGGCCAAGGTGTTCTCGGAGGTCGGCAAGACGACCGAGCTGTTCCTGCGCTTCTCGACGGTGGCGGGCGAGCGCGGCGCGGCGGACGCCGAGCGCGACGTGCGCGGCTTCGCCGTCAAGTTCTACACCGAGGAGGGCAACTGGGACCTCGTCGGCAACAACACGCCCGTCTTCTTCATCCGCGATCCGCTCAAGTTCCCGGACTTCATCCGCACCCAGAAGCGCCATCCCACGACGAACCTGCGCTCGCCCACGGCCATGTGGGACTTCTGGAGCCTGTCGCCCGAATCCCTCCACCAGGTGACGATCCTGTTCTCGGATCGCGGCCTGCCGCAGGGCTACCGCTTCATGCACGGCTTCGGCTCGCACACCTATTCGCTCATCAACGCGAAGGGCGAGCGCTTCTGGGTCAAGTTCCACTTCAAGTCCATGCAGGGCATCAAGTGGTGGACGAACCGGGACGCCGAGGAGGTCATCGGCAAGGACCGCGAGAGCGCCCAGCGCGACCTTTTCGAGGCGATCGCCCGCGGCGACTATCCGCGCTGGCGCATGTGCATCCAGGTCATGCCGGAGGCCGATGCCGAGAGGACGCCCTACAACCCGTTCGACGTCACCAAGGTGTGGCCGCACGCGGATTATCCGCTGATCGAGGTCGGCATCCTCGAGCTCAACCGCAACGCGACCCACTACTTCGCCGAGGTCGAGCAGTCCTCCTTCTCGCCCTCGAACATCGTGCCGGGGATCGGCTTTTCGCCCGACAAGATGCTGCAGGGGCGCATCTTCGCCTATGCCGACGCCCATCGCTATCGGGTCGGCACCCATTACGAGGCGCTGCCCGTCAACCGCCCGCGCTGCCCGGTGCATCACTACCACGCCGACGGCAGCATGCTGTTCGAGATCCCGAACCGGGGCGACGCCTATTACGAGCCGAACTCCTTCGCGGGACCGCAGCAGGACGCCCGCTTCGCCGAGCCGCCGCTGAAGATCTCGGGCGACGCGGACCGCTACGATCACCGGGCCGGCAACGACGATTACAGCCAGCCGGGCCGGCTCTTCCGCCTCATGACGCCGGACGCGAAGGCGCGGCTCATGGACAACATCGCGGAGGCGATGCAGGGCGTGCCGGCGGAGATCGTCAAGCGCCAGATCGTCCACTTCTATCTCGCCGACAAGGCCTATGGCCTCGGCGTCGCCGAGCGCATGGGCCTGTCCCACGCCGAGGCGATCACCCAGGCGGCCGAGTAGCGGCTCGTCGTCCCGGAAGCCACGCCAGCGGCTTCCAGGATTCCGACGGGTTTCGCCTCCGGCGCGGGAGCAGGCCACCACCTGAAACCACTCCCCCTCTTTCCCGACTGCGTTCCGCGCCCTTCAGGCGCTCCACGCCTCCGGGAAAGGGGTGGAGGATGTGGAAAGGGGGCGCCTGAGCCCCCTGGGAGGTTCGCGCCCAAACCCCTCCCCCCTTTCCCGGAAGCCTGGAACGGCGCGAAGCGCCCTGGAAGGCTGTCCGGGAGGGTTAAGCGCCACGACCGGCCGCGAAAGCGGCTCCTCTTTCGCCGAAATGGCCCTCGTCAGTCAGGCGCCTGCCGTCAGCATGTAGTTGACGCTCATGTCGCGGGAGAGCGTCCAGGTCCCGCTCAACGGGTCATAGACAACCCCCTGGCGATCGAGGATGCGAAGCCCGGCCGCTCTCATGGCCTCCCCCAGCTCCTCCGGGGTCACGAACTTCTCCCATTCGTGGGTGCCCCTCGGCAGCCAGCCCAGGAGGTACTCCGCGGCGACGATGGCGAGCGCGAAGGAGCGCAGCGTCCGGTTCAGGGTCGCCATGATGAGAAGCCCGCCCGGCGTCGCCGCCCTCGCGCAGGCCGCGACGAAGGCCCCCCTGTCGGCGACGTGCTCGATCACCTCCATGGCGAGGACGAGGTCGAAGCGCTCGCCGCCCCTGACCACCGCCTCGACCGTCTCGGGCCGGTAGTCGATGGCAAGCCCGCCCTGCTGCGCGTGGCGCCGGGCCGCGGCGATGTTGGCGGAGGCCGGATCGATGCCGACCACGCTCGCGCCGAGCCGGGCGAGCGGCTCGCACAGGAGCCCGGCGCCGCAGCCCACGTCGAGGACGCGGAGCCCCGACAGGGAACGCAGGGACCTGGGGTCCCGGTCGAAACGCCGGCAGACCTCGTCGCGAATATAGGCGAGCCGCACCGGGTTGAGGCGGTGCAGGGCGCGCATCGGTCCCTTGGGATCCCACCATTCCCGGGCGAGGCGGTCGAAGCGGGCGACCTCCTCCGGGTCGACCGTGGACGAAGAGGGCTCAGACATGTCCCTTCCTCGCCCGGATGGGCTGCGGCGGCAAGGGCTGCCGGGCAGGCTTGCCCCGGGGCCGCAATGCGCTATAGCGCCTCTCGCCGGCGAAAACCTGCAAGCTTGCCGGCGTCGTCCCGTCTTGAGGCCCCATGCCCCGCCTTGTCATGAAATTCGGCGGCACCTCCGTCGCCACGGTCGAACGCATCCGCAATGTGGCGCGGCACGTCAAACGCGAGGTCGACGCCGGGCATGAGGTGGCGGTCGTGGTGTCGGCCATGGCGGGCAAGACGAACGAGCTCGTCGCCTGGTGCAAGGAGGCCGCTCCCCTCTATGACCCGCGGGAATACGATGTGGTGGTCGCTTCGGGCGAGCAGGTGACCTCGGGGCTGCTCGCCATTGTGCTCCAGGAGATGGGGGTCCCGGCCCGCTCCTGGCAGGGCTGGCAGATCCCCATCTATACCTCCGACGCCCATGGGGCCGCGCGCATCGCCGAGATCGACGGCAGCGGCATCCTGAGAGGCTTCGCCGAGCGGCGCGAGGTGGCGGTCGTCTCCGGCTTCCAGGGGGTCCACAAGGAGACGGGGCGCATCACCACCCTCGGGCGGGGCGGCTCGGACACCAGCGCCGTGGCGCTGGCGGCGGCGCTCAAGGCCGACCGCTGCGACATCTACACCGACGTGGACGGGGTCTACACCACCGATCCGCGCATCGTGAAGACGGCCCGGCGGCTCGACAGGATCGCCTTCGAGGAGATGCTGGAGATGGCGTCCCTCGGCGCCAAGGTCCTGCAGGTGCGCTCGGTCGAGCTCGCCATGTGCCATGGCGTGCGCACCTATGTGCGCTCCAGCTTCGACGATCCCTCGGATCCGAAGGAAGGCACGCTCATCTGCGACGAGGAGGAGATCGTGGAACAGCAGGTCGTCACCGGCATCGCCTATTCCAAGGACGAGGCCCAGATCACGCTGCGCAACGTCGCCGACAAGCCGGGCGTCGCGGCGGCGATCTTCATGCCGCTCGCCGAGGCCAACATCAACGTGGACATGATCATCCAGGTGGTGTCGGACGACAGCGTGACCACCGACATCACCTTCACCGTGCCGGCGGCGGAGTTCGAGCGCGCCCGCAAGATCCTGGAGGATCAGCAGAAGGCCATCGGCTTCTCGAGCCTCCAAGGCGCGACCGACGTGGTCAAGGTGTCGGCGATCGGGGTCGGCATGCGCAGCCATGCGGGCGTCGCCGCCAAGGCCTTCCGGGCTCTCGCCGACCGGGGCATCAACATCCGCGCCATCACGACCTCCGAGATCAAGTTCTCGGTCCTGATCGACGCCGCCTACACCGAGCTTGCGGTGCGCACCTTGCACTCGCTATACGGCCTCGACCGGATTTGACTGACGCTGCGTCGCGCGCCGCCGAATCCGGCGTTCATTGACGCGACGGTCGCTTGCGCGACGTTTGGCCATTGCCCGCCGGCATGGGGGCCGGCGCCAGGACAGGAATCACGAGCTCATGCCCAGCCCTCCCGGCGGTCCGCGCGTGCTTCTGCGCCGACTCCGCGAGATCATGGCGGAGCCGATTCCGGCTCAGGCCCGCCTCGACAAGATCGTGGTCGTCATCGCCGCCAACATGGTGGCCGAGGTGTGCTCGCTCTATGTCATGCGGGCGGACGGGGCGCTCGAGCTCTACGCCACCGAAGGGCTCAACCGCGAGGCGGTGCACCTCACGACCATGCGGGCCGGCGAGGGCCTTGTCGGCCTCATCGCCCGCACCGCCGAGCCGCTCGCCCTCTCCGACGCCCAGTCCCACCCGGCCTTCTCCTACCGGCCGGAGACGGGCGAGGAGATCTATCACTCCTTCCTCGGCGTCCCGCTCCTGCGCGCCGGCAACACGCTCGGCGTGCTCGTCGTCCAGAACCGCACCTACCGGGTCTACACCGAGGAGGAGATCGAGGCCCTCCAGACGACGGCGATGGTGCTCGCCGAGATGCTCGCCTCCGGCGAGCTTCAGGCCCTCGCCCCTCAAGGCGACGGCATCGCCCTGCGGCGGCCGCTCCACCAGCGCGGCATCCCGCTCGCCGACGGGGTCGGGCTCGGCCATGTGGTGCTTCACGAGCCGCGGGTCGTGGTCAAGAACCTGATCGCGGAGAACATCGAGGCCGAGCTGAAGCGTCTCGACGACGCCATCGCCGAGGTGCGGGCGTCCATCGACCAGCTGATCGAGCATGGGGACGTCGCCCATCACGGCGAGCACCGGGAGGTGCTGGAGACCTTCCGCATGTTCGCCCACGACCAGGGTTGGCTCAGGCGGATGCGCGAGGCGGTGCATTCCGGGCTCACGGCCGAGGCGGCGGTCGAGCGCGTGCAGTCCGACAACCGGGCCCGCATGGTGCGCCAGCACGACCCGTACCTGCGCGAGCGCCTGCACGACCTCGACGATCTCGCCAACCGCCTCCTCCATCGGCTGGTCGGCCGCGCCTTCGTGACGCCGGAGGCGGCCCTGCCGGAGAACGCCATTCTGGTGGCTCGCGCCATGGGGCCGGCGGCGCTCCTCGAATACGACCGCGCCCGCCTGCGCGGACTCGTCCTCGAGGAAGGCGGGCCGACGAGCCACATCGCCATCGTCGCCCGGGCGCTCGGCATTCCGGCGGTGGGCGAGGTGGAGAATGTCACCTCCCTGGTCGAGCCGGGCGACGCCATCATCGTCGATGGCGGGGTCGGCGACGTGCAGATCCGCCCCCGGGCCGACGTGGAGGCGGCTTACGCGGCCAAGGCGCGTCTGCGCGCCCGGCGCCAGGAGCAGTACCGCAGGCTGCGGGATGTGCCGACCGTCACCAAGGACGGCGTGACGATCGATCTTCACCTCAATGCAGGGCTCCTGATCGATCTCCCCCATCTGCAAGAGACGGCGGCGGCGGGGATCGGGCTGTTCCGCACCGAGCTCCAGTTCATGATCGCCGAACGGATGCCGTCGAGCAGCGAGCAGCAGAGCTTCTACCAGGCGGTTCTCGAGGCGGCCGGCGACAAGCCGGTGGTCTTCCGCACCCTCGACATCGGCGGCGACAAGATCCTCCCCTACATGCAGGCGATGGAGGAGGAGAATCCGGCCCTTGGCTGGCGCGCCATCCGCATCGCCCTCGACCGCCCGGGCCTCTTGCGCAGCCAGATCCGGGCGCTTCTGAAGGCAGGCGCCGGGCGTCCCATCAAGATCATGTTCCCGATGGTGGCCACCGCCGAGGAGTTCGAGCGCGCCGAAGCGCTCGTCCGGCGCGAACAGGCCTATCTGACCCGGCACGGGCACGCGCTTCCGAGCGACCTCGCCCTCGGCGTGATGGTCGAGGTGCCGTCCCTTCTCTTCGAGCTCGACCTCATCGCGGCGAAGGCCGACTTCCTGTCCATCGGCTCGAACGATCTCATGCAATATCTGTTCGCTGCCGACCGCGAGAACCGCATGGTGGCGAACCGCTTCGATCCTTTGAGCCCGGCAAGCCTGCGCGCGCTCAAGCTCGTGGTGGAGCGCGCCGCGGCGGCGGGACGCCCGGCGAGCGTCTGCGGCGAGCTCGGCGGCAAGCCGCTCGAGGCCATGGCGCTCATCGGCCTCGGCTTTCGGGCCCTCTCCATGGCGCCGGCCTCGGTGGGCCCCGTCAAGGCCATGATCCTGGGGCTCGACGCCGGCAAGGTCGCGCGCCTCATCGCCGATGAGCTCGCCCGCCCCGATTGCCGGTCGGTGCGGCCGGCCCTCGCCGACTTCGCCGAGCGGCACGGCATTCCTATCTAAGTTCCGACCATGTCCACCGCCCCCCCTGCCGAGCGCCTCGACGCCATCGTCGCGCGTCACGACATCATCAACGCCACCCTGGCGAGCGGCCCGGAGCCCGAGACCTTCGTCGCCCTCTCCCGGGAGCTCTCCGAGCTGGCGCCGGTGGTGGAGGCGATTCGCGCCTATCGCGCCGCCGCCGCCGAGCTTGCCGGGCTCGACAGTCTGTTGAGCGATCCGGCGACCGACCCGGACATGCGGGCGCTCGCCGAGGAGGAGCGCCCACACGCCGAGGCGGCCCTCGAGCAGGCCGCCGAGGCCCTCAAGATCATGCTCCTGCCGAAGGACGAGGCCGACGAGAAGAGCGCCATCCTGGAGGTGCGCGCCGGGACCGGCGGCGACGAGGCCGCCCTGTTCGCCGGAGACCTCTTCCGCATGTACGCCCGCTACGCGGAGCTGAAGGGCTGGAAGGTGGAGATCATCTCCGAGAGCGAAGGGGCGGTGGGCGGCTACAAGGAGATCATCGCCTCCATCAAGGGGCGCGGCGTCTTCGCCAGGCTCAAATTCGAGAGCGGCGTGCACCGGGTGCAGCGCGTGCCGGCGACCGAGGCGTCGGGACGCATCCACACCTCCGCCGCCACCGTCGCCGTGCTGCCCGAGGCGGAGGAGGTGGACATCGCCATCAACGAGGCGGATCTGCGCATCGACACCATGCGGGCGGGGGGCGCCGGCGGTCAGCACGTCAACAAGACGGAGTCGGCGGTGCGGCTGACGCATATCCCGAGCGGCATCGTCGTCGTCGTTCAGGACGAGCGCTCGCAGCACAAGAACCGGGCGCGCGCCTTCGCCCTGCTTCGCGCCCGCCTCTACGACGCCGAGCGCAGCCGCAAGGAGGCGGCGCGCGCGGCGGACAGGCGGTCGCAGGTCGGCTCCGGCGACCGCTCGGAGCGCATCCGCACCTACAATTTCCCGCAAGGACGGGTGACGGACCATCGCATCAACCTGACGCTCTACAAGCTGCCCGAAGTGCTCGACGGCTCGGCCCTCGACGAGATCATCGACGCCCTCGTGACCGAGCACCAGGCGGCGCAGCTCGCCGCCCAGGCGGCGGCCTGACGGCCTTGGTCTTCGACGCTTCGACGCGCCGCTCCGAGGCCCTGGCCGTCTTTCGCAAGGCCTTGGACAGGGCTGGCGTCGAGACGCCCGCTCTCGACGCCCGCGTGCTGGTTATGGAAGCGCTCGGCTGCGATGCGACCGACCTCGCGCTGCGACCCGAGGCCGTGCTCGGGGATGCGGGAGCGGAGCGCCTGCGCCGCTTCCTCGCCCGGCGACTCGCCGGCGAGCCCGTCGGCCGCATCCTGGGGGAGCGGGAGTTCTGGGGCCTCGCCTTCGAGCTCTCGCCCGATACGCTCGAGCCGCGGCCGGACACCGAGACCGTGGTCGCCGCCGCCCTGGAGGCCTTGTCCGCGACCGCCGAGGCTCGCATCCTCGACTTCGGGGTCGGGAGCGGCTGCATCCTGGTCGCGCTCCTGCACGAGCGGCCCCGGGCCTGGGGCCTCGGCATCGACCGGTCGGCGGGGGCGTTGACCGTCGCGGCCCGCAATGCCCGCCGTCACGGCGTTCGCCCCCGCGCGGCCTTCGCCGCCTCCGACTGGGCCGCCGCCGTCGCCGGACGCTTCGACCTCATCGTCTCCAATCCCCCTTACATCCCCTCGGCCGACATCTCCCGGCTCGCGCCGGAAGTTCGCGATCACGATCCCCGCTTGGCGCTCGACGGCGGGCCCGACGGGCTTGATGCCTTTCGGGCCATTCTCGCCGATGCCCGTCGGCTCCTCGCGCCCGCAGGCCGGCTCGTGGTGGAGGTTGGGGACGGGCAGGCGGAGGCGGTCGCGCGCCTCGCCCGCGGGCAGGGGCTGGCGGTGACGGGCGTGAGCGCCGATCTCGCCGGCCGACCCCGCGCGGTTGCCTTGTCGGCCGGCTGATATGGCCTGTCGGCCGGTTCAGCCTAGGGCCGCGCTTGCCTTGCCGCGGTCCAGCCCCCAGATAGGGAAAAGCCGGAAAATCTGCTTGTTGTATGAGTCCAAACCGGCTAGGTTTGGCATCGGTATCGTGGACGATCCGGCACATTCGGCGGAAGCTAGGCTTAAGACAATCGCCCGCCGACGGACGAAGCGATCAGCCGCGCAGGTGGGGGCAAGCAGTCCCGCGCGGTGCCATGAACCCGAAACCCTGAAGGACGACCCGGACGTCAGCCGCGGTTGAACGACAGCACCATGGAATCCACGCGAGCGGCGTTCTACGCGGTTGCGACCGTGTCCGCTCGCCGTGCGAGGTGAGAGCCAGCGAGGGTCGAAGAATATCGCGATGAGACCAGGACAGAACAGGCGCATGCGTGGGCGCAACCGCAACAAGGGCCCGAACCCCCTGACGCGGACCTACGAGTCGAACGGACCGGATGTGAAGATCCGCGGCACGGCTCAACATATCGCCGACAAGTATACCCAGCTTGCGCGCGATGCGCAGGCGAGCGGCGATCCGGTGGCGGCGGAGAATTACCTTCAGCACGCCGAGCACTACTATCGCATCATCGCCGCCGCCCAGGAGCAGTTCCGGGACCAGTTCGGCGGCTTCCAGCGTCCCTTCGACGAGGAGGGCGACGACGATGCGCAGGGCTTCGGCTACGGCCAGGCCGAACGGGTTGCGGCCTCGGGGGGGCAGGACGAGGCGGATTTCGGTTCCCAGCCGCAGCCCTATGAGGCCCGCGGCGAACAGGGGGAGCGCCCCGCGCGCTTCGAACGTCCGGACCGCCAGGACCGTGGCGACCGACGGGAGCGCTTTCAGAGGCCCGACAGGCCGCCCCGCCAGGACTTCCAGCGGCCGGACGGGCAACGTCAGGAGCACCCGCCAGGCGAGTTCCGCCAGGAGCAGAGGCCCGAGCAGCCGCGCTTGGAGCGCCGTGAGCGCCGGGCCGAGGACGAGGAGGTGGGTTCGAGCGGCCTGCCGGCGTTCCTGACCAATCCCGTGCGCGCGCCGACCGCTGCAGCGGAGAGTGCCGAGGAGGGCGTTCCGCCCGAAGGCGCCAATGGCGAGGCCCGGGAGGCCCCGAACGGGGAGGGTAACGGCCGCTACCGCCAGCGCCGGCGCCGTCGCCCCCGCTACGAGGGCGCCGCTGGGGAGCGCACCGCTCCTGACGGTGCTGATTTCGCTCCGGAGCCATCACCGGCCGAGTAGGGTCGACGGAGCGCCAGATCCGAGCGGGCGGGGGTTGGAGATCAATCCCTTCGCCATCCGCCGAGGACCTGAAATGCACGGCCGACGGATGGGGGACCCGTCCTCTGTCCGCACTCGTCCTTTACTTTGCGCGCGGACGCGATCGAACCTGGAAGGACAAGGCTTCCTGGCGTCTCCAGGACCCTCGTCTTAAGTCACAGGGCGCGATCAGGCGAAGGGCAGGTCCCGTTGCGCTGGCTCGGCAACGACCAGACGCTCGCCAGGGGCAAGGGCGCCCCCTTCGAGAACCTCCGCGTAAACCCCGCAATCGGCATGGCCGAAATGGCGCATCAGGGCGGCTGGAATGTCCATGTCCCTGATAGCACTCGCCGGGTTCACATTGGTCGCGGCGCAGCGCACGATCCGCTTCGTCACCTTGAGCCGCACGCCCGAGGCGCTCTCCAGGGTTCGCCCGACAAGGTCGAACTCCGCCCAAGGGGCGAGCCCTTCGATGTGGAGGTTGCCGCGGAAGCGCAAGGGATCGACCGGCGCTCTCACCAGATCCTCAATGGCACCGACGCTTGCCAGATTGATCAACGAGACGAAGCCGTTGCGGGAGTCCGTGAACCGGAAGCCGTCCGGCGCCGCCAGCACCCTTGGGGGCCCGCGCAGCTCACGTGGCATGAAGTGCTGAAAGAAGGTCTCGATGGCAAGCCGGCCTTCCGGGGTCGAAAGGTCTCCGCGGACGGCTTCACGGCCATCCTTCTCGATGACAAGCGTGCTGGAAGCTTCGTGATAGCGCGTCCTGAGCCGAGCGAGCGCCTCGTTCCTCATCAGCATGAGGAACTTGATCTTGGGCTGATGCTGCGGATCGGCGGCGTTGAACCCCGATGGCCCGTTTTCGATCGCGATCAGCCGGTCGCCTGGGAAATAGCCGCCCCGCTGAAGGAAGGCCCGGCTCACAGGTTCGGGGGAAAGACCCTTGACCGGGTAGCGGTGAAGGGCGGCGATGCGCAGTTCCATGGCCGAGCCTTAGGCGCGGCCATGCCGACGATCAAGCTCCGCGGCGGATGCTCACGAGGGGTCGCCGGAGCGTGCCACCCGCGTCTGCTTCAGATGAGGCGTGTAGGTGGCCTCGTTCCCCCGATGCGATCCCGTCGCGCGGTCGTCCTCATGCGGCTGCATGCCGGCATGAGCCGTCTGATGCTCGGGGATATGGGTTTGGGGCCCTGCCGCCTGCTTCATCTGGAGCGCCTTTTCCATGTTCTTCTGGAGCTCGCTCTTGCCGTCGCCCCGATGGAAGAAGCTTGTCAGTCTTTGCAGGAAATTCATGGAGGTTTCCTTCTTGTGCTTGTCGGCCGCAACGGCCGTCATTCCTTGGCGCGCGAGAGGGCGTCCGCGTCGCCCCGCGGCACGGGCGCTGCGGCATCGCGCCCCGTCGTCACCTGCTCGGCCTCCACGCGGGAGCGTGCGCCGCTCACATCCCGTTGTGGCGTTTCCCCGCCCGCCTCTGCGCCTTGATCCGTCCCTGAACGCAGCCGCGCCGGTCCGTCATGGACCCCGAAGGTGTCCGGTGTCACCGACGGCTCACGGGTCAGCGGGGTTTGAGGGACCGCCAGGTCCATCTCGGCGTTGCGCTTGAGGTCGGCGCGGGCCTTCTCGGCCTCCGAGCGGGGATCATGGCCAGCCATGGGTCGCGCCTCCGGCATCGTTCACACGGTCAATGCGGCCCTTGAGGCTTCGTTCCGCTTCTCGGGGCGCGGCAAGCGCGAACAAGCCTCTGTCCGCCCTGCTTCCGCTGCGAGCAGGCAAAGAGGGCTCGGCGCGCCGAGCCCTCTGATCGGCAGATCCTATTTCTTGCTGCCGCCGACGGTGCCACTGGACTCCTTGTTCAGGCCCGGCGCTGCCACGCCCGACGGGGTGCGGGTGACCGTCCCAGTGGTATCGTTCGTGGACTTGTTCCGGCCCGGCGCGGCGACGCCGGAGGAGGTCCGGTTCATGGTGTCGTCGGTCGTCGACTTGTTCAGGCCGGGCGCTGCGACCCCCGAGCTGCCGGCGGTGTTCGGCTGGGTGCCCGTCTGAGCGAAGGCCGGCGCGCCGAGCAGCAGGGCTGCGCCGGCGATGGCGAAGACGACTTTCCTCATGATCTGCCTCCTTGAAGGTCTTGTGGACCGCATTGTCGCGGCTCGGAGCAACGCCGGGTCGGAGCCCAAGTTTCAGCTTGGGCACAAACCGGAAAATGCGCTCCAGCGGCCTTGTGTTACCTAAAAGACACACCACATGAGGAGAGCCGGCGGGCCCGATTGGACGCCGGCGTCCAGCGCGGCCTGAGCCGCGGGGACAATCCGGTCGCCGCGCCTTAGGGGCGGACGGTCGATAAGGGGGTTATCTCATGAAGATCGAACGCTATACGGAACGGGCCCAAGGCTTTCTGCAGGCGGCGCAAACCATCGCCATGCGGGAGGGACACCCGCAATTCACGCCCGAGCACGTGCTGAAAGCCCTGCTGGATGATCCCGAGGGCATGGCGGCCGGGCTGATCGATCGCGCCGGCGGTAGCTCCCGTCAGGCACGGCAGCAGGTGGATGCCGTCATCGCCAAGATGCCGAAGGTGTCCGGCGCCGCGGCGCAGCCGCAGGCAACGCGCGATCTGATGCGCCTTTTCGACACGGCCGAGAAAGCAGCCGACAAGGCCGGGGATTCCTTCGTCACGGTGGAGCGCCTGCTTCTGGCTCTCGCCATCGAGAAGGACACCGAGGCCGGGAAGATCCTGGCCCGTGCCGGCGTGACTGCAGCGGCGCTGAACGAAGCCATCAACGCGATCCGCAAGGGCCGCACCGCCGACAGCGCATCGGCGGAAAACGCCTATGACGCGCTGAAGAAATACGCCCGCGACCTGACGGAAGCGGCCAGGGAAGGCAAGCTCGACCCCGTCATCGGTCGCGACGAAGAGATCCGCCGCACCATCCAGGTGCTGTCGCGGCGCACCAAGAACAATCCCGTGCTGATCGGCGAGCCCGGCGTCGGCAAGACGGCGATCGTCGAAGGCCTTGCCTTGCGCATCGTCAATGGGGACGTGCCCGAATCCTTGAAGGACAAGCGGCTGCTTGCCCTCGACATGGGCGCGCTCATTGCGGGCGCGAAGTATCGCGGCGAGTTCGAGGAACGCCTGAAGGCCGTGCTGCAGGAGGTCACCGCCGCCGAAGGCGGGATCATCCTGTTCATCGACGAGATGCATACCCTCGTGGGCGCCGGCAAGGCCGACGGCGCCATGGACGCCTCCAACCTCCTGAAGCCGGCCCTTGCCCGCGGCGAGCTGCACTGTGTCGGTGCGACGACGCTCGACGAGTACCGCAAGCATGTGGAGAAGGATGCGGCGCTCGCGCGGCGCTTCCAGCCGGTGTTCGTGAACGAGCCCACGGTCGAGGACACGATCTCGATCCTGCGCGGGCTCAAGGAGCGCTATGAGCAGCATCACGGCGTCCGGATCACCGACTCGGCGCTCGTCGCCGCGGCGACTCTGTCGAACCGCTACATCACGGACCGCTTCCTGCCCGACAAGGCGATCGACCTCGTCGACGAAGCAGCCTCGCGCCTGCGCATGCAGGTCGACTCCAAGCCCGAGGAGCTCGACAATGTCGACCGGGAGATCGTGCGCCTGAAGATCGAAGCGGAGGCTCTCAAGAAGGAGACGGATGCAGCGTCGAAGGACCGCTTGGCCCGGCTCGAGCGGGAGCTTGCCGAGCTCGAACAGCAATCGGCTGCCATCACCGCCCGCTGGAAGGCCGAGAAGGACAAGCTCGGCAAGGCTGCGGAGCTGAAGAAGAAGCTCGACGAGGCCCGCAACCAGCTTGCCAACGCGCAGCGCGCCGGCGACTGGGCCAAGGCGGGCGAGCTCGCCTATGGGGTGATTCCAGGGCTTGAGAAGGAGCTGAAGGAGATCGAGGCCAAGGCCGATGGCGCCGGCCTCATGGAGGAGGCGGTGACGCCCGACCATGTGGCCCAGGTGGTCTCCCGCTGGACCGGCATCCCCGTCGACAAGATGCTGGAGGGCGAGCGCGAGAAGCTCCTCAAGATGGAGGAGGAACTGTCGAAGCGGGTCGTCGGGCAGCGCGAAGCGGTGGAGGCGGTCGCGACGGCGGTGCGGCGCGCCCGCGCCGGGCTGCAGGATCCGAACCGGCCGATCGGCTCGTTCATGTTCCTTGGCCCCACCGGCGTCGGCAAGACCGAGCTGACCAAGGCGCTCGCCGCCTTCCTGTTCGACGACGAGCAGGCGATGGTGCGCATCGACATGTCGGAGTACATGGAGAAGCACTCCGTCGCCCGTCTGATCGGCGCCCCTCCAGGGTATGTCGGCTATGAGGAGGGCGGGGCGCTCACCGAGGCGGTGCGTCGGCGGCCCTATCAGGTGATCCTGTTCGACGAGATCGAGAAGGCGCACCACGACGTCTTCAACGTGCTCCTTCAGGTGCTCGACGACGGGCGGCTCACCGATGGCCAGGGCCGCACGGTCGACTTCCGCAACACGCTCATCGTCATGACCTCGAACCTCGGGGCCGAATATCTGGTGAACCAGCCGGAGGGCCAGGATACCGACGCCGTCCGCGACGAGGTCATGGCCGTGGTGCGGAGCCACTTCCGGCCCGAGTTCCTCAATCGGGTGGACGAGATCATCCTGTTCCACCGCTTGAAGCGGTCGGAAATGGGGGCGATCGTCGATATCCAGATCGCGCGGCTTCAGAAGCTCCTCGACGAGCGCAAGATCACGCTCAAGCTCGATCCCGAAGCGCGCGGCTGGCTCGCCGAGAAAGGATACGATCCCGCCTATGGGGCGCGTCCCCTCAAGCGCGTGATCCAGAAGCACGTGCAGGACCCGCTCGCCGAGCTGATCCTGGCGGGCGAGATCAAGGACGGCGACACCGTGCCGATTCGCCTCGGCCCAGGCGGCCTCCTCATCGGCGACGTGGCCACAGCAGACCGGGCCAGGCGGGCGCCGGAGGGGGTGGCCCTGCATTGAGCGGCTACGGGCAGCTCACGGGCCGGCTTGGATTTAACCTCCCCCGGAAGCGGGGGAGGTTTTCTATTCGGGGGGTGTGCCATTCGCGGCCAGCACCTCGCCAGCGAGGTAGAGCGAGCCGCAGATGAGGATGCGGGGCGGCCGCTCCCAGACGTAGCCGTTGAGGGAGGCGAGCGCTGCTTCGACACTCGGCTGCGTGGCGCTTGAAAGCCCCGCTTCCCGGGCAAGGGCTGCCACATCCTCCGCTGGACGGGCGGCAATCTGGCCTTGGATCGGAACCGCGATGACTTCGCGGGCAAGGCCCGTGAAGTTGCGCAAAAAGGCGCTTGCGTCCTTCGTACCGAGCATGCCGACGACGAGCACGAGGGGTGCGGCGCTGCGCTCCTCGAGATCCCCCATGGCGGCCGCGAGCACCCGGCCCCCATCCGGGTTGTGCCCGCCGTCGAGCCAGATCTCCGAGCCTGCCGGAGCAAGGCCGGGCAGGCGTCCTCGGGCCAGCCGTTGCAGACGGCCCGGCCATTCGGCGCGCACAAGCCCCGCCTCCACGATCGCAGGCTCGAAGTCGCCGAAGCCCGCAGCGCGGAGCGCCGCGATGGCCGTTCCAGCGTTCACGAGCTGATGGCGGCCGGCGAGCTTCGGCCGCGGCAGGTCGAGAAGTCCGTCCTCGTCCTGATAGACGAGCCGGCCGCGCTCCTCATGGACCGAGAACTCCTGCCCGCCGACGATGATCGGCGACGCCCGGATCGCCTCGGCCCTCTCGCGCAGCACCTGGTCCGCAGCCGGGTAGTCCTGGGGCGCGATCACTGCCGGCCGGCCGCGCTTGAAGATTCCCGCCTTCTCGGCCGCGATGGCCTCGATGGTGTCTCCAAGATAATCCACATGGTCTCGACCGACGGCGGTCACCACGGCCGCGGCCGGATCGGCGATGACGTTGGTGGCGTCGAGCCGCCCGCCGAGGCCCACCTCGAGCAACAGGACGTCGGCCGGAACCTCGGCGAAGAGCACGAAAGCGGCCGCCGTGGTGATTTCGAAGATGGTGATGGGCTCGTCCGCATTGGCCGCCTCGCACCGGCGTAGCGCCTCGGCAAGCCGCGCCTCTTCGACGAAGCGGCCGCCGCCGACCCGGCCCAGCCGGATCCGCTCGTGGAAGCGAACGAGGTGCGGCGAGGTATAGACATGGACCGCCAGCCCCGCGCTCTCGAGAATGGCGCGCATGAAGGCGATGGTGGAGCCCTTGCCGTTGGTGCCCGCCACATGGATCACGGGCGGCAGCCGCCGCTCGGGATGATTGAGGCGCGCCAGAAGACGCTCAATCCGGCCGAGCGACAGGTCGATCGTCTTGGGGTGCAGGGCAAGGAAGCGCGCGATGAGCGCGTCGGAGGAGTCCATTCGTCTCAGCTAGCAGCGAGCGCGCCTTTCTAACAGGGTCTGGTGCGGCCGCAGGCCATGTGCGTGCGCTCTTTATCTTCCCCGCGCGCTGTCGCGCTCGTCTAAGCCGCTTTCGCGGGCGGCGGCGCCTTCGTGAGGAGGCGGCACAGGCGGGCGATGGTGGCTTTGAGGTCGTGGCGGTGGACCACCATGTCGACCATGCCGTGCTCCTTGAGGTACTCCGCCCGCTGAAAGCCGTCGGGCAGCTTCTCGCGGATGGTCTGCTCGATGACGCGGGGGCCGGCAAAGCCGATGAGCGCCCCGGGCTCCGCCAGGTGCACGTCGCCCAGCATCGCATAAGACGCGGTGACGCCGCCCGTCGTCGGATTCGTCAGCACGACGATGTAGGGCAGGCGGGCGGCCTTCAGCTGCCGGACGGCGACGGTCGTGCGGGGCATCTGCATGAGGGAGAGCACTCCCTCCTGCATGCGCGCCCCGCCCGAGGCCGCGAAGAGCACGAAGGGCGTCTTCTTCTCGATAGCCGTCGTGACGCCCTTGATGAACGCCTCCCCCGCGGCCATGCCCAGGGAGCCGCCCATGAAGCCGAAATCCTGGACGGCGACGGTCATGGGCAGCTCTTCGACCCGGCCGTAGCCGATCTTGAAGGCGTCCATCTGCCCCGTCTTGGCGCGGGCGTCCTTAAGGCGGTCGATGTAGCGCTTCTCATCCCGGAACTTGAGGGGGTCGATCGTCACCTCCGGCAGAGGAACGTCGATCCAGGTGCCTGAATCGAAGGTCATCTTCAGGCGCTGGGTCGCGTCGACCCGCAGGTGGTGGTTCGAGCCGGGGATGACCCAGCTATTCGCCTCGACATCCTTGTGGAACACCATCTGCCCGGTCTCCGGGCATTTGATCCAAAGGTTCTCCGGCGTCTCTTTCTTGAAGAGCGTCTTGATCCGGGGACGGACGACTTCGGAGATCCAGTTCATGAGGTTTCCTTTGACCTTCGTGAGGGCGCCTTGAGCCGTCGTTGGTGACCGAGGCGTCACGGGATCGGTCGCCCGGGCGGGCCGGGCCGGCGGGACGAGGGCGCCCGACAGCCTCTAAGCCCGAGCCGCTTCGAGCCGTTCGACCCGCTGCTTGAGGTCGGCGATGTCGCTATCGAGACTTGCCATCGTGCGCTCGAAGATCGCGCGATGGCCAATGAAGCTGCGGAGGGCCTTGGTGCCGTTCAGATGCATGGCATCGAGGCGCTTCTCGATGGCCTCGAACCGAGCCTCGAGGCGCTGCTCCATCGGTTTGATGTCGGACCGCAACTCGCGCAAAGGCGCGAGGATGAGATTCTCCGGCTCGCTCATGGGCAGGAAGATACGGGGCGAGCGCACGAAATTCCAGCCTCAGGCCGCGCGGGCCTTCTTCACCGAGCGGACACCCTCCGCGAGCTCCCGCACGAGTCCGGCAACGGCTGCGACCGTCCCGGAGGTGGCGCGCCCTTCCGCGTCGAGCGTTTCCTTCAGGGTGGCAACGAGGGCCGAGCCGACCACGACCCCATCCGCCCCTTCCGCGATCGCCGCCGCATGGGCGCCGCTCTTGACGCCGAAACCGACCACGACGGGAAGGGGCGTATGGCGCTTGATGCGCGCCACCGCCTCGGAGACCTTGCCGAAATCGGGGGTGGCCGCCCCGGTGATGCCAGTGATCGAGACGTAGTAGACGAAGCCCGCTGTGTTCGCGAGGACGGCGGGGAGCCGCCGGTCGTCGGTTGTCGGGGTGGCGAGGCGGATGAAGGCGAGGCCTGCCTTCAGCGCCGGCAGGCAGAGTTCGTCGTCCTCCTCAGGCGGAAGATCCACGACAATGAGCCCGTCGACCCCGGCCGCCTTGGCGTCGGTGAGGAAGCGCTCGGCGCCGTAGATGTAGATCGGGTTGAAGTAGCCCATGAGGATCACGGGCGTTTCGGCGTCCTCGGCGCGAAAGCGGCGCACGAGCTCGAGCGTCTTGGCGGTGGTCTGCCCCGCCTTCAGCGCCCTGAGGCCCGCGGCCTGGATCGCCGGCCCGTCGGCCATGGGATCGGTGAAGGGCAGGCCGAATTCGACGATGTCGGCGCCGGCCCTCGGCAGCTCCTTGAGGATGGCAAGCGAGGTCTCCGGGTCTGGATCGCCGGCCATGACATAGGTGACGAGCGCCGCACGGCCTTCAGCGCGGCAGCGGGCGAAGCGGGCTTCGATGCGGGAGGTCATGGGAGGCCGTTAGCACGGGCTCGCCCGCGAGGGGAGGGGGCGTGGGGTCTTGGCGCTTGCTGCTGCCGGCCTCGATGATACGCTCGCTGTATGATACGATCCGTCAAAGGCTCGCCGACACGCCGGTTCATTGAGACCGGCAAGTCGAAATTTCGGGGTCTTGACGTGGAACTCGCGCGCCAGCGGCTGACCGAGCTGAACGCCGCCCGATCGCTCGATGTGCTTTCGCGCCTCCGTAGCGTTGGATTGCACAAGCTGAAAGGCGACCGGAGCGGCTGTTGGGCAATCAGCGTCAATGGACCTTGGCGCATCGTGTTCCGGTTCCATGACGGCGACGCCTATGAGGTCGAGATCGTGGATTATCACTGATGAGGGAAAACCATGGCCAAAGCTGATGACGTTTTCGAAGCGCCGGTCGGCGGCTTCCGCCTCGGCCCTGTCCATCCGGGCCGCACGCTCGCGGAGGAGCTCAAGGAGCGCGGCCTGACGGCCCACGCTCTTGCCCTGAAGCTGCGGGTGCCGGCGAACCGGATCACCGAGATCATCGCCGGACGGCGCGGAATCTCAGCCGAGACGGCGCTGCGGCTGGGCCGTTATTTCGGCACGGGCGCCCCGTTCTGGTTGGCGCTGCAAAGCCAATACGATCTGGAAACGGCGGAGCGGGCGCTGGGGTCGCGCATCGCTGCGGAGGTCGAGGAAGCGGCCTGATGACGGTGAATCGGGCGATGCTGCTCAAGCTCCCAGATGCTTCGCCACCGTCGGCAGGTCCTTGTCGCCGCGGCCGGAGAGGTTGACGACCATCAAGTGGTCCCTCGGCTTTTGTGGCGCAATCTCGAGCACCTTGGCGATGGCGTGCGCCGATTCGAGCGCCGGAATGATGCCTTCGAGCCGCGAGCACAGCTGGAAGGCGTGAAGCGCCTCCTCGTCGGTGGCCGAGAGGAAGGTCACGCGCCCCGCCTCGTAGAGCCAGGCGTGCTCGGGCCCGATGCCAGGATAGTCGAGCCCGGCCGAAATCGAGTGGGCGTCCTGGATCTGCCCGTCATCATTCATGAGGAGATAGGTGCGGTTGCCATGCAGCACGCCGGGACGGCCGCCCGCGATGGAGGCGGCATGGAGGCCCGTGAGCCCCTCGCCCGCCGCCTCGACTCCGTAGATCTCGACCGAGGGATCATCGAGGAAGGGGTGGAAGAGGCCCATGGCGTTCGAGCCGCCGCCGATGCAGGCGATGAGTGAATCCGGCAGCCGTCCCTCCGCCTCCTGCATCTGCACCCGTGTCTCCTCGCCGATGACGCATTGGAAGTCGCGCACCATCATCGGATAGGGATGCGGCCCGGCGACGGTGCCGATGCAGTAGAAGGTGTCGGCGACGTTGGTGACCCAATCACGCAGGGCCTCGTTCATGGCGTCCTTGAGGGTCCTGGTGCCCGACTGCACGGGGACCACCTCGGCGCCCAGCATCTTCATGCGAAAGACATTGGCGCTCTGCCGATCAACGTCCACGGCCCCCATGTAGACGATGCATTTGAGGCCGAAGCGCGCGCACAGCGTGGCGGTCGCGACCCCGTGCATGCCGGCGCCGGTCTCGGCGATGATGCGCTCCTTGCCCATCCTCCGCGCCAGAAGGATCTGGCCGAGCACGTTGTTCACCTTGTGCGCGCCGGTATGGTTCAGCTCCTCGCGCTTGAAATAGATTTTTGCCCCGCCGCAATGCTCCGTGAGGCGCTCCGCGAAGTAGAGCGGTGAGGGGCGGCCGACGAAGGTCTTGAGGTGCCGGTCCATCTCCCGTTTGAACGCCGGATCGGCCTTGGCCTCCGCATAGGCCTTCTCGAGATCGAGGATGAGCGGCATCAGCGTCTCGGCCACGAAACGCCCGCCGAATTTGCCGAAATGGCCACGCTCGTCGGGGCCGGCGCGGAACGTGTTGGGTTTCGCTTGAGCGGTCACGCGACCTCGTCCCTGTGGTTTCGCGCCGCCCAGGCAGCGCGGGCGGCGCGGATGAAGGCCTCGATGCGGGCCGGGTCCTTCTCGCCAGGAGCGCGCTCGACCCCCGACGAGACGTCGAGGGCCTGGACGCCGGTGAGCGCGATCGCCGCGGCGACGTTCTCGGGCGAGAGCCCTCCTGACAACATGACGGGGCAGGCAGGGTCAAGGCCGGCGATCAGCCGCCAGTCGAAGGCAAGGCCGTTGCCGCCAGGAAGCGCCTCCGCCGTCTTGGGCGGCTTGGCGTCCAAGAGGATGCGGTCGACGACGTCCTGATAGGCGGCGATGCGGTGAAGATCGGCCTTCTCCGCAACGCCGATCGCCTTCATCACGGGGCGGCCGAAGCGGGCGCGGATGGCGGCGATGCGTTCCGGCGTCTCCTCCCCGTGCAACTGCAGCATGTCTGGATCGAGCGCGGCAACGATGGCGTCGAGCTCGGCGTCCTCGGCGTCGACCGTGAGCGCCACGCGCTGCGCCTTGCCTTTCGCCCGCTGCGACAGCGCCCGGCCCTCCTTAAGGTCGAGGTGGCGCGGGCTCCGGGGGTAGCGCACGAAGCCCACAAGGTCGGCGCCCGCGTGAAGAGCAGCGTCCAGCGCCTCGATCGAGCGAAGGCCGCAGATCTTGATGAGCGCGGTCATGAGCGATTCTGGCGAATGAGTTCCGCCAAAGCGTCGATTGATCGAATGAGCGGCGGTAGATCGTCGGTGAGGACCCGGTGCACGGTTGCCAGGTCAATACGCCAATACCTGTGGATCAGCACGTCACGCATACCGATAACGAGCCGCCACGGGATGTCTGGAGCCAGGCTCCTGATCGGACTGGGTACATTCCTCAGGGCTTCGCCGAGTATGACGAGGTGGTAAATGGCGTTTATCGCTGCTTCGGAGCCCGCAAATTCCTTTGTCGAAAGTTCCCCGTATTTCGATGCCTGCCAAGCATGCTCGCGGGCGTCCCTTAAGAACTCGACCGGCGATCGACTCACAATGGTTGAACCTGTCTGGGTAAGCTCGCAGCTTCCTCTCCACGGAGGCCACTCTTCAGAATGATGCTAGCGGGTCGGCCGAGCCGCTCGCTGAGTTCGATCTCGGCCTTGACCAGGTCCATCAGGCTAATGTCAGTCCCCTTCTCGGCCAAGAACGCGATCTCTCCCTCTTGCTCTGCTGGAGCAGCAGCATCGGGCGGCAGCACGCCAAGGATGGTGAGGCGATAAGCGCCTTCGATCGCGCGGATATGTCGGAGCAAGATCGAGCGATCAATGAGGGGAGCATTCAAGGTGCAGTCTCCTTGCTCCAAAAATAACACTTCCACATTGATGAGGCTACGCGGTTGAGTGTCCTTCACCCCAGCACCATTCCTGTCCTGGATCGTGTGGTCAGAGCGGGCTGCGAGAACACGGCTCGAATCGCCGCCAAGGGTCATCGGCTGCGAGGCAGGGGTAAGGCGCTGATGATCGATTCGAGGGTTCCTGAGGCCACGACGGCCCTGACTTAGGATTTGCAAACAGGTGCCTGAACCCCCCGCCACACCAGCATCGCTGCCGCCAAGTCTTCGATCGCGGCGCCGATCGACTTGAAGAGGGTGATCTCGTCGCGGTTCGTGCGGCCGGGCACGACGCCGCGGCAGAGAGCGAAGAGATCCCCCTTCAGGTCGCTTTCGCGGATAGCGCCGCTTTTCAGCCCGAGGGCCACGTCGCCCCCTTCCGTCTTTGCCGCAGGCGTGTCGATGTAGACGCGGGCGCGCTGGAGCGCCTCGTCGTCAGCCTCGCGCATGGCGAGATTGAACGCGCCGACGAGATCAAGATGAGCGCCGGGCTTGAGCCACGCGCCGCGCACCAATGGGGTGGTGGTAAGGGTCGCGCAGGAGAGGATATCCGCCGCGCGCACCGCCGCCTCGAGATCCCTGGTTGCCCCGACCGGCAAGCCCTCTCCGGCCAGGGTTGCCGCAAGGCGATCCGCCTTTTCGGGACGATGGTTCCACAACGCCACGCGCGCAATCGGCCGCACGGCGCAATGGGCGCGGATGAGAAAGGGCGCCAGCGCGCCTGCGCCCACCATGACCATGGAGGTGGTGTCGTCGCGGGCAAGACGGCTCGCCGCCAGGGCGGAGGCCGCAGCCGTGCGCCAGAGAGTCAGCCGCGTCCCGTCGAGGGCGGCCAGGGGCTCGCCGGTGTCGCCGCTCATGAGAAGGTATGTCCCGAAGACGCTGGGCAAGCCCCGGCGGCCGTTGTCAGGAAAGACGGAAACCGTCTTCACCCCCACGAAGCCCCCTCTGCCTGCATCGGTCCAGGCCGGCATGAGGAGCAGGGTGGCCGGGGCGCCTTCGCCTGCGATGGTATGGTGATGGCGCGGTGGAGCGACGAACGCTCCGCGGAACGCCTCGGCCAAGGCTTCGATCAGAGCGGGAAAGCTCAGCGCGCCATCGATCTCGGCCGCCGTGATCACGCGCATGGGGACATCAACCTCAAGAGCGTGACGATCCGGACGTCAGCGCAGGAGCTCCTGTGTTGTTCGTCCGCAGCCGGTCGGCCTCGCGGCGCAAATGTCGCGCTTCGCGCTTGAACCGACGCTCGGCGCGCCGGTGCTTGCCTTGCGCCAGCCAAGAGGCGACACCGCCGATCACCACGCCCAGGGCAACCGCGGCGAAGATCACCGCGAAAAGGGGGAGGGTGATGCTGAGCAACGGCTCAGGGCGGGTGAAGGGGTCGAACGAGATCTGCACGGGAGCACGGTTGGCGACCGCAAACAGCACGACGACAATCGCGACCGGCAGCAGCAGGAGGGCCTTGAGGAACTGAAGCATGCCGGCAGCGCTCATTTCCCGACTTGATCGTCCACGCCGCCGTTCAGCCGCATGCGCATCTCCTTTCCCGTCTTGAAGACGGGAACGACCTTCTGGGACACTGATACCGTCTCGCCCGTCCGGGGATTGCGCCCGGTGCGCGCGTCCCGCCTCTTGACCGAGAACGCCCCAAAGCCGCGTAGCTCCACCCGGTCGCCCCGCGCCAGCGCATCGGCGATGGTGTCGAGGATGGCGTTGACGATGTTCTCGACGTCGCGCTGGTAGAGATGCGGGTTTTGCTCCGCGAGCCTGGCGACGAGCTCGGATTTGATCATGTCAGCTAGGGCCTTGATACATCGTCACTTTTCAAGACCAGGGTGCCAAACGGCCAACAGGCCGTCAAGGCTCGCGGTCCTGGCGGAGGAGGCCGCTTGCCGAAGCCTCGTCCCGAGGTCCTCGTAACCCAGGATCTGGGCGAGCGTGCTGGCCGTGGTCCACAGGTCGAGGTCGGAGCGGCTGCGGGGCTTCCAGTCGCGGATGGGGAGGTCCTTGCCGACATTCCTTGTGCGCTCCAGCCAGGCAACCGCGTCGCGCTCGCCGCCGAGCGCGTCGACGAGCTTGAGGGAGAGGCTCTGTCGCCCGTTGAAGACCCGCCCGGTAGCGACAGCGGCAAGTTCGTCCTCGCTCAGCCTGCGGCGCTCGGCGACGAGGCGTCGGAACCACTCGTGGGTGTCGTTGACGACCTGCTGCAGGGCGGCACGCGCTTCAGCGCTCGTGGGGTGAAACGGGCTGGGCTCCGCCTTGAGCGGGGCGGACTTGATCTCCTCGACCTGCACTCCGAGCGAGGCCATCAGTTTCGAGAGATCCGGATATTGCAGGATCACGCCGATCGAGCCCACGAGGGAGGTCTCCCGGGCGACGATATGATCGGCGGCGAGCGCGGTGATGTAGCCGCCGGAGGCCGCCATGCCGTCGACGAAGGCCACAAGCGGCTTCTTCTCGGAAAGTTGGCGAAGACCGCGATAGAGCTCTTCGGCGCCCGTGGTGGTGCCGCCAGGGCTGCTGATCGAAACGACCACGCCGGCGACGTGGCGCGCTTCTCCGACGCGCCTGAACAGTTCGCTCATGCGGGCATCCCCGGCGATGACGCCGTCGATCGAGATGCGCGCGATCTGCCGACCGCCGTCTCCAAGCGGGCCACGGCCGGCAAGAACTGCTCCGACGGTCACCACAGCTGCGATGGCAATGAGAAGGCCGAGCACACGCCAGAACGTCAGCTTCCGGCGCAGCCGGCGACGGTCGGCGAGGAGTTCAGCGTCAAGAGACATGGGCGCTTCGATGTCCTGGTTCGCCACGGCGGCGCACCCTACCCTCGCACCGGGCCGCGCGGCAAGCGGGGCAAGCATCGCGATCGAGCGGTGTGAAGACGTGAATGCTCGTCGCAGAGCGAGAGTTGACAGAATGTAGCTGGGGCCCTTGGATAGGCGAATTCAGCTCCGACGGGGCGTGTTGATGGTAGTGTCCAAGTACGTTCGGATCGGCGCCGGCGCGATGACTCTGTTTCTCGCAGCGGTTCCCGCGGCGAATGCCAAGAAGGTATATTACGAAATCGACGGACAACGCTTTTCCTACAGTACGAACAACCGTCAGCAGACTCGGGAAGCTCGGGAGCGCATCCGGGCCGCAAACGCGGCGCGCGAAGCAAGGGCGCGGGCTCTTGCCGAGGAGCGGGCCAACCCGCTCGTCAAGGTCTTGGGCTCTCCCATTCAGCGCGAGGCGGAGGAAGCGCAAGCGCGCCTTCGGAACCTCCTGTCGTCCCCGTCTCCCGATGTGGCGGACAAGGCCTCGGCTCCAGGCCCGGTGGCACGGAGCGCCGTCCGGCAAGCGGAAGCGCCCCGTGAGCGCGCCGCGCCGGCACAGAGGGTGGCGCCGCCCCCCGCCCCGCGCGTGCCGGCCCCTCAGACGCCCGCCGCTCCCTCCGGGTCCGCGCCGGCGGAACGGGCGGTGCCGGTTCTCGCCGATGCCGTCGCCGAGCCTCTGCCGGGTGACCTTCCCCGCCGCGTCCGATCGATCGTGTTCGATCTGCAATCGGGCATCCGGACGGTTCACATGTCGGATGGGACCATCCAGGAGGAGCCCTTCGACAGCTATACCTTGACTCAGCTCGAAGCGGTGATGCCGTCGCGGAGCGGCCTTGCGGGCCTCGTGAACGAGATCCGCCGGACGGCGCCTGCGGACACGACCGGCGGCACGCGACGGCTGGACGGCCCGCATTGAGGTTCCCGTCCGGGTGAGCAGCCCGCAGGACGGGGTACCATGAGAAAACCCACGCGATCTCTCGCGTGGGTTGAAGCTTTCAGTCCCGGCTGCGGCCTGCGCCGCTCACGGGAAGGACGCGCCGAGGCGGCGCGTCACTTCTTGTCGGTGCCGGCTTTCTTCAGGGCGGCGCCGAGGATATCGCCAAGCGACGCACCGGAATCGGTCGAGCCGTACTGGGCGATCGCCTCCTTCTCCTCGGCCACTTCAAGCGCCTTGATCGAGAGGGTGACGCGGCGCGCCTTGCGGTCGAACTGCGTCACGCGGGCGTCGACCTTCTCGCCGGGCGCAAAGCGCTCGGGGCGTTGGTCGGCCCGGTCGCGCGCGAGCTCCGAGCGCTTGATGAAGGTGGTGAGGTCGGTGTCGACGATCTTCACCTCGATGCCGGAGTCCTTCACCTCGAGCACCTCGCAGGTGACGACCTGGCCCTTCTTGATCTCGCCGGCTTCGGCGAAGGGATCGCCCTGAAGCTGCTTGATGCCGAGCGAGATGCGCTCCTTCTCCACGTCGACATCGAGCACCACGGCCCGGACGATGTCGCCCTTCTTGAACTCGTCGATGACCTGTTCGCCGGGACGGTTCCAGTCGAGGTCGGAGAGGTGGACCATGCCGTCCACGTCGCCTTCCAGGCCAATGAACAAGCCGAATTCGGTCTTGTTCTTGACCTCGCCCTCGACCACGGACCCGACCGGGTGCTTCTCGGCGAAGGCTTCCCACGGGTTCTGCAGCGTCTGCTTGAGGCCGAGCGAGATACGGCGCTTGACCGGATCGACCTCGAGGATGACCACCTCGACCTCCTGGGAGGTGGAGACGATCTTGCCCGGATGCACGTTCTTCTTCGTCCAGGACATCTCCGAGACGTGGATCAGGCCCTCGATCCCCGGCTCCAGCTCCACGAAGGCGCCGTAATCGGTGATGTTGGTGACGCGGCCCTTCAGCTTCGCGCCGACGGGGTAGCGGGCGGCGATGCCCTCCCATGGATCGGCAAGGAGCTGCTTGATGCCGAGCGAGATGCGGTGCGTCTCGTGGTTGATCTTGATGATCTTGACCTTGACGGTCTGGCCGATGTTGACGACCTCGCTCGGGTGGTTGACGCGCCGCCACGCCATGTCGGTGACGTGCAGGAGGCCGTCGATGCCGCCAAGATCCACGAAGGCGCCGTACTCGGTGATGTTCTTGACGACGCCCTCGATGACCTGCCCCTCTTCGAGGTTGGCTACGAGCTCCGAGCGCTGCTCGGCGCGGCTCTCCTCGAGGACCGTGCGGCGCGACACGACGATGTTGCCGCGGCGGCGGTCCATCTTGAGGATCTGGAAGGGCTGCGGCACGCCCATGAGCGGGCCGACGTCGCGCACGGGGCGGATGTCCACCTGCGAGCGCGGCAGGAAGGCCACGGCGCCGTCGAGATCGACCGTGTAGCCGCCCTTGACCTGATTGAAGATCACGCCGGTGACCCGCTCGTTGTTCTCGAACGCCTTCTCGAGCTTGACCCAGCTTTCCTCGCGGCGGGCCTTGTCGCGCGAGAGGACCGCTTCGCCGAGCGCGTTCTCGATGCGCTCCACATAAACTTCGACTTCGTCCCCGACCTTGATCGCGGCATCGCCTCGGCCGGGGCCGGTGAATTCCTTGAGGGCCACGCGCCCTTCCGTCTTGGCGCCGATATCGATGACGGCAACGTCCTTCTCGATCGCCACGACCCGGCCCTTGACGACCGTGCCCTCCTGGATCTCGGACGTGCGGAAGGACTCTTCCAGGAGCGCCGCGAAGTCCTCGCGGCTCGGTGCCGCATGTTGAATGGCTGACATTCGTTCTCCTAAGTGCCCAAGCTGGGCGGCGCCGGCAGGTTGGTGTTGCACCCCGTCCCTGCCCGTCGTCGCCTGCGAGGGCCCGTCCAGGCCATGATCGCAAGGCGTGCCGCTCTTGAAGAGCGGGCCGGCGCGTGGTCGACGATCAGGAACGCGTTGACGCCCGACGACGCCGTCATGCGAAAAGGGGCGCGTCACGCGCGCCCCGCCACGCTCTCATGGAGTCTTGTCGGACGAAGGCTACATAATCCAAAGCCTGGATGACGACAAGGGCTCAGGATGTCCGGCGCCCGGCGTCACGCCGCCCGCACCTGGTTGAGGAAGGCGTCAACCTGGCGGCGCAGCACGTCCGCCTGCTGCGAGAGAAGGCCCGAGGCCCGCACCACCTCGGCCGCCGCGGACCCAGTCGCTTCGGCGGCGGAGCGCACCTCGCCGATTTCCGTCGACACGATGGCGGTGCCTTCGGCGGCGCGCTGGGTATTGCCGACGATCCCTTGCGTGGCGGCGCTCTGCTCTTCCACCGCGGCGGCGGCGGTGCTCACCGATCCTGCGATCTCGTCGATGGTCCGGCCGATCTCGGAAATCGCGCTGACCGCCTCCTGGGTGGCGGCGCGGATGGCGGCGATCTGCTGGGAGATCTCGCCCGTCGCGGCGGCGGTCTGGGAGGCGAGGGTCTTCACCTCCGAGGCGACGACGGCGAAACCCTTGCCCGCTTCCCCTGCCCGCGCCGCCTCGATGGTGGCGTTCAAGGCGAGCAGGTTGGTCTGGCTGGCGATGTCGCTGATGAGCCCCACCACCTCGCCGATCCGCTCGGCGCCCTCGGCGAGGGAGCGCACCACCCGGTCGGTTGCCTCGGCGCGCTGCGTGGCGAGCCGCGCCACCTCGGAGGAGCGGGAGATGAGCCCGGCGATCTCCTGGATCGAGCGGAACAGCTCGTCGGAGGAGCGGGCGATGGACTCCACTTGGCCGCGTGATTGCTCCGAGGCCGCCGCCACTCGTGCGGAGCGGGCACCGGCCGCCTCGGCGGTCGCCGCCATGCCTTCCGCTTGACCCCGCAACTGCTGTGCCGCGGCCGATACCTGGCCGACCACCTCGCCGACAGAGCTCTCGAAGTCGGCGGCCAGGCTCTCCACGAGCTGCCGGCGCTGGGCCGCGCGCTCCTCCTCGGCCCGGGCCGCCGCGGCCCGCTGGCGCTCCTGCTCGAGGACGGCGTTGTGCTGGATCGCCTCGACGGCGCGCCCGATATCTCCGATCTCGTCGGGGCGGGCGCTGGCGTTGATGCGGGTGTCGAGCTGACCTGCCGCGATGGCCTTGAGCGCCGCCACGAGGCCGAGAAGCGGCTTGGTGACGCTACGGGCGAAGACGATGCCAAGCATCGTCACGGCGAGCATGGTGAGCGCCGTGCCGTAGATCATGGCGCGGCCCATGCTGTCGACGGCGGCAAGGGTCTCCGCCTCTGCCTTTTCGGCGACGATGGCCCATGCCTGCCCGAACACGTTGAGCGGCCGCGCGGCGGCATAGTTCGTGTGCCCGCCTGCGTGGAGGAGGCCGAAGCCCGGCTTGCCTTGCGTGGCGTCGCTGACGAAATCGGCCCGGACCTGCTCGGCGAGGGCGGTCGGCTGGCCGGCGAGCGGCTTGTTGGAGCGCAGGCCGCCGTCGCTCGCGACAAGATAGACCTGGCCGGTATCCCCAAGCCCCTCCCGATTGCCGAGCACCCGGTCGATGAATCCGACTCCGATGCGCATGACGATGACGCCGGTCCGGGTCGGGGTGCCGATCTGGTTGAGGAAGATCGGCATCGCAATGAAGCTCGAGATCTCCTCGGCAGGCGCATAGGGCGCGAAATCGACAAAGACCCGCTTGCCCTCTTCGAGCTTGGTGGCCGCTTCAAAGGCCTTCGCAAGGCCCGTGTTCTTCAGAAGATCGGACTTGGTAGTGGCGAGGAGTTCGGCGGACTTGGTCACGGAGTAAAGGACCATGCCCTGCTGGTCGAGCACGTAGATGTCGCCGTAGCCCTTCTTCCAGACCTGCAGGAAGCTGCCATGCGCCCGCGTGTGCTGCCAGGCGTACATGGTCTTGTTCCCTTCGCCCGTCAGCTCGGCGCGCTGCGCCGCCGTGAGGCCAGGCTTTTGGAAATACTCGAGGAACTCGTGGTTCGTCTTGGGGTCGAGCCCGCGCGTCATGGTGTCGAACATGATCGCGACATTGGCGCTCGAGGAGAGGTTCTGCAGATCCGTCTCTGCGGCCTTCATCAGGAGCTTGAGCTCTGTCTCCCGAAGCTGCGCCACAAGGCCAAGCTGAGCCTGCGCTTCTGCAACGAGGCCGCGCCGCCCGTTCATGTAGCCCAGCACCCCGACCGTGAGACAGGCGGCGAAGGCAAGACCAGTGATAAGCAGGGGGAGCTTGAGCGACAGGCTCAGGCGGAAGCGGCGGGGAGCGTCGGCGGTCATGTGCGTCTCACGATGCGGAAAGCTCAACCCGTTATCGCTGCAATTGCTGATTGTTTTCTTAACCTTGCTGCGTGATCACGCAGCTCTCGCCTCAAAGGGGGCGACGGCCGCCTTGCTTTGGGGGAAGGCGGAGGCCGGTGGTTGCCTTGTAATCGACACGAGCGTCGGATTCGCTGCCGGAATGTCGTATCGGCTCGCGCCTTTGCCCGAGGGCACCGGGGAAGGCTGGGCGAGGCGACGGTGGGGGCAACGAGAGATCCGCCGACGGTCTTGTGATGTGACGCCGTGCACGGCAACCTTAACTATGTCGGCGTGTTGTCTTGATGTGCATCGATGCGAGCAGGCCCATGATGTCCGTCAACGACTTGTTTACCGAGTACGCGAGCTCGTACGAGTCTCGTCGCGAGCATGAGTTGACGCTCGCCGAGTACTTCGAGGGCTGCCGCAGCGACCCGCTGATGTATGGAAGCGCTGCGGAGCGACTTCTTGCCGCGATCGGGGAGCCGCAGCTCATCGATACGGCCAAGGATGAGCGACTTGGCCGCATCTTCATGAACAGGACCATCCGGGTCTATCCGGCCTTCTCAGAATTCTACGGCATGGAGGAGACTGTCGAGCGGATCGTCAGCTTCTTCCGCCACGCGGCGCAGGGGCTCGAGGAGCGCCGCCAGATCCTTTACCTCCTCGGACCGGTGGGCGGCGGCAAATCGTCCCTGGCCGAACGCCTCAAGGCGCTGATGGAGGTGCACCCGATCTACGTCCTCAAGGCCGGCGAGCAGATCAGCCCCGTCTTCGAGAGCCCGCTCGGCCTCTTCGACCCTGAGTCGATGGGCCGCACCCTGGAAGACCGCTATGGCATTCCCCGTCGGCGCCTCACCGGCCTGATGAGCCCCTGGTGTCTCAAGCGCCTCGACGAGTTCGGGGGTGACATCTCCAAGTTCCGCGTCGCCAAGATCCGGCCGTCGCGCCTGCGTCAGATCGCCATCGCCAAGACCGAGCCGGGAGATGAGAACAACCAGGACATCTCCTCCCTCGTCGGCAAGGTCGACATCCGTAAGCTCGAGTCCCTGCCGCAGAACGATCCCGACGCCTATAGCTATTCGGGCGGGTTGAACCGCGCCAATCAAGGCCTGCTCGAATTCGTCGAGATGTTCAAGGCGCCGATCAAGATGCTGCACCCGCTGCTGACGGCGACCCAGGAGGGAAACTACATCGGCACGGAGAATATCGGCGCCATTCCGTTCTCCGGCATCATCCTCGCCCATTCCAACGAGGCCGAGTGGCAGGCCTTCAAGAACAATAAGAACAACGAGGCCTTCATCGACCGCATCTATGTGATCAAGGTCCCCTACTGCCTCCGGGTGGCCGAAGAGCAGAGGATCTACGAGAAGCTGATCCGTGAGTCGGAGCTCGACGCGGCGCGCTGTGCGCCAGGCACCCTGGAGATGTTGGCCCGCTTCTCCGTGCTCTCCCGTCTGAAGCCCCACGAGAACTCGAACCTGTTCTCGAAAATGCGGGTCTATAACGGCGAGGCCCTGAGGGAGGTCGATCCCCGCGCGCGCAGCATGCAGGAATACAAGGATGCGGCGGGTGTGGACGAGGGAATGGACGGCGTCTCGACCCGCTTCGCCTTCAAGGTGCTGGCCGCGACCTTCAACCACGACACGGTCGAGGTGGCCGCGGATCCGGTTCACCTCATGTATGTCCTGGAGCAAGCCATCCGCCGCGAGCAGCTGCCTCCCGACACCGAGAAGCGCTATATCGAATTCATCAAGGCGGAGCTTGCCCCGCGTTATGCGGAATTCATCGGCAACGAGATCCAGAAGGCCTATCTCGAATCCTACCACGACTATGGTCAGAACCTGTTCGACCGTTATGTGGACTACGCGGATGCCTGGATCGAGGATCAGGACTTCAAGGACCCCGACACCGGACAGCTTCTCAACCGCGAACTCCTGAACCAGGAGCTGACCAAGATCGAGAAGCCGGCCGGCATCGCCAACCCGAAGGACTTCCGTAACGAAGTCGTGAAGTTCGCCCTGCGGGCCCGGGCCAACAACCAGGGTCGCAACCCTTCCTGGACGAGCTATGAGAAGATCCGGGAAGTCATCGAACGCCGCATGTTCAGCCAAGTCGAGGAGCTGCTGCCGGTCATCAGCTTCGGGTCGAAAAAAGATACCGAAACCGAAAAGAAGCACGCGGAGTTCGTTCAGAGGATGGTCAACCGCGGTTATACTGAGCGGCAGGTCCGCCGGTTGGTCGAGTGGTACATGCGCGTGAAGCAGGCCGGCTGAGCGGTCCGAGGCGAGGCGCGAAAGATGCACATCATCGACAGGCGTCTCAATCCGGGCGGGAAAAGCCTCGCCAACCGGCAGCGGTTCTTGCGGCGGGCGAAGGCCCTCGTGCGCAGCGCGGTCCGAAGCGACTCCAAGGACCGCAACATCAAGGACATCGACCAGGGCGGGCAGATCGCCATTCCCCTGGGCGGCGTGCGCGAGCCGCGGCTGCGCCGCGCCGACCGGGGCGGGACGCGGGAATACGTGCTGCCGGGCAACAAGGAGTATCTGGAAGGGGACGAGATCTCCAAGTCCAATGTGGGTCGTGGCCGCGGTTCGGAAGGCTCTCCCGACGGAGACGGCGAGGACGATTTCCGCTTCGCCCTCTCCGCCGACGAGTATGTCGACCTCTTCCTGGAGGATCTGGAACTGCCCGAGCTCGACAAGCGGCGGGTCAGCGACACTCAAAGCCCGGCTTGGCGCAAGGCCGGCTTCTCGGTGAGCGGCTCGCCCGCCAATCTCGCCCTCACGCGGACGCTGCGCAACAGCCTGGCGCGGCGCGTGGCGCTGCGGCGCCCAAACCGCGACGAGATCCGGGACCTGGAGGAGGAAATCGCGGCGCTCGAGCGGGAAGGGGGCGACCGTGTCCGCCTCATGGAGTTGCAGGAGCGCCTCGCGCGGGCACGGCAGATCATCAGGCGTATCCCCTACATCGATCCCCTCGATCTCCGCTATCGCCAGTTCCAGCCCTATCCGAAACCGGTCGCTCAGGCGGTGATGTTCTGCCTCATGGACGTGTCAGGCTCCATGAGCGAACACATGAAGGACCTCGCCAAGCGCTTCTTCGCGCTGCTCTACATCTTCCTGAAGCGGCGCTACCGTCACGTGGACATCGTTTTCATCCGCCACACCCACGAGGCGAGCGAGGTCGACGAGGAGACGTTCTTCTACAGCACGGCAACGGGCGGAACGGTGGTGTCGACCGCCTTCAGGGAAATGGCCAGGATCGTCGCCGACCGCTACCCGCCGGCCGATTGGAACATCTACGCCGCTCAGGCCTCGGACGGAGACAACACCTCGACCGACAACGAGACCACGGCGGCACTCCTGAAGCATACCATCCTGCCGCTCTGCCAATATTTCGCTTACCTCGAAGTGGCGCCGGCCGAGCCTCAGGCGGGTTTCGTCCGCCACCAGAGCGATCTGTGGCGAACCTACGAGATGCTGCGAGGGGAGGAGGCGAGTTTCGCCATGCGACGCGTGCGGCAGCGCAGCGACATCTACCCGGTCTTCCGCGAGCTTTTCCAGCGGCGGACCGGCGCCGAGGGTGCGGCCTCATGGTGATGGTGAGCGAGAAGCCGAAGCTCCTCTTCGATCGGGCAGACTGGGATTTTGCGACCATCCAGAGGATCTACGACGCGGTAGAAGACGTCGCGTTGAGGGAGCTGGGGCTCAACACCTACCCGAACCAGATCGAGATCATCACGGCCGAGCAGATGCTCGATGCCTATGCCTCGATCGGCATGCCCCTGTTCTACAAGCACTGGTCCTTCGGCAAACACTTCGCCCAGCACGAGGCCGTCTACCGCAAGGGGCTGCGCGCCCTGGCCTATGAGATCGTCATCAATTCGACGCCGTGCATCAGCTACATCATGGAGGAGAACACGGCGACGATGCAGGCGCTCGTGATCGCGCACGCCGCCTTCGGCCACAACCACTTCTTCAAGAACAACTACCTGTTCAAGATCTGGACGGACGCGGAAGGCATCCTGCCTTACCTCGAGTTTGCGAAGAACTACATTGCCGCCTGTGAGGAGCGGTACGGGCAGGACGCGGTGGAGCGCCTTCTCGATGCGGCCCACGCGCTGCGCAGCCACGGCGTCCACCGCTACCCCCGCCGCAAGGGGCCGGATCTTGCCTCCGAGGAGAGGCGGGAGCGGGAGCGGCTGGTCGAGGCCGAGCGCACCTACAACGACCTGTGGCGGACGGTGCCGGGGCGCAAGTCGGTGAGCCGCGCGGCGGCCGACGAGGAGCGCCGGAAGGCGCTCCTCGAGTTGCCGCAGGAGAACATCCTCTATTTTCTGGAGCGCAATGCGCCGCGTCTGCAGCCCTGGCAGCGGGAGGTCCTGCGCATCGTGAGGCTCACCGCGCAGTACTTCTATCCGCAGAGTCAGACCAAGGTCATGAACGAGGGCTGCGCGACCTACTGCCACTACCGCATCATGCAGCGGCTCTACGAGCGCGGGCAGATCAACGAAGGCGCGTTCCTGGAGTTCTTGAGGTCGCACACCAACGTGGTCTACCAGCCGGATTTCGACGACCCGCACTATGCCGGGTTGAATCCCTACGCCCTCGGCTTTGCCATGATGCAGGACATCGAACGCATCTGCACGGAGCCGACTGACGAGGACCGCGACTGGTTCCCCGACATCGCGGGCTCCGGCGACCCCATGGCCGCCCTGCGCGAGATCTGGGCCGACTACCGGGACGAGAGTTTCATCGCCCAATACTTGAGCCCACGGCTCATCCGGCAATGGCGTCTCTTCCACGTCATCGACCGCGAGGAGGAGTGGTATCTCAAGGTCGACGCCATCCACAATGAGCGCGGCTATCGACGGATCCGTCGCGCCCTCGCCCGGCAGCACGACATCGGTTGGATCGATCCCGACATCCAGGTGGTCGATGTGGATCTTACAGGCGATCGCCGCCTCGTGCTCCACCACAATGTCCTCAACCAGATCCTGCTCGATGAGGACGAGGTCCGGCCGGTGCTGCAGCATCTGGCGGACCTCTGGGGCTACGACGTGCTGCTGAAGGAAGTCGAGGCTGACGGTAGCGTGCTGAAGGAGCACGCGGCGAGCCCCCAGAAGACCTTCTCCTGATCCTCAAGGCCCAGCGGGGCGGGATGCTCCGCGATGGGCTTGCCTTGAACCCTCGCGAAATCACGAAAAGTTGCCTTGGCCATGAACAGGGCGGCGTCGCAGGATCGGGCGTCCGGCGGCGTGAATCGCGTCCCGCGCAGACGACGGTCCGGGGCGCCGCGTGGCCGTGCGAAGGCGCCGAGACTCCGGAGGGATGGGATGGCGACGCTCAACGTCAACGGGAAAGTCGTGGAAGTGAGCGCGGATGAGAGCACGCCGCTGCTCTGGGTCATCCGCGAGCATGTTGGCCTCACGGGCACCAAGTATGGCTGCGGCGTCGCCCAGTGCGGGGCCTGCACGGTGCACATCGACGGCCAGGCGGTGCGCTCCTGCGCCGTGCCGCTCAGCGCCGTCACCCCTGAGCAGAAGATCGTCACCATCGAGGGCCTGTCGCCGGACGGCTCGCACCCGGTGCAGAAGGCGTGGCTCGCGCTCGATGTGCCGCAGTGCGGCTTCTGCCAGCCCGGCATGATCATGGCCGCCGCCGCGCTCCTCTCCCAGAAGCCGAGGCCGTCCGATGAGGACATCAATGCCGAGATGACCAACATCTGCCGCTGCGGGACCTACAACCGCGTCCGCGCCGCCATCAAGCTCGCCGCCGAGGGTGGCGAGGCGCGTCGCGGTTGATCTCGGCCTGAGAACGAGGGAGCGGATGATGACGACTGCGCTCGAACTTTCCCGCCGCCATTTCCTCGCCGGCTCCGCCGCCATGGGCGGCCTGTCGCTCGGCTTCCATGTCCCCTTCGCCGGAGAGGCGGCGGCGCAAGGGGCGGCGCCTGAGATCAACGCCTGGGTCGTGGTGAAGCCGGACGATACCGTGGTGGTCCGCATCGCCCGCTCCGAGATGGGACAGGGCACGCTCACGGGCCTTGCCCAGCTCGTCGCGGAGGAGCTCGAATGCGACTGGTCGAAGGTCACGACCGAGTATCCGACGCCGGGCCAGAACGTCGCCCGCAACCGGGTCTGGGGCAGTTTCTCCACCGGCGGCAGCCGCGGCATCCGCGAGTCGCAGGATTATGTGCGCAAGGGCGGCGCGGCGGCGCGCATGATGCTGATCCAGGCGGCCGCCAATCAATGGGGCGTGCCGGCCTCGGAGTGCACGGCGGCAAAGAGCGTCATCTCCCACGCGGCCTCCGGGCGCACCGTGACCTTCGGCCAGGTGGCCGCGGCCGCGGCCAAGCTCGAGCCGCCGAAGGACGTGACGCTGAAGGACCCGAAGGACTGGAAGATCGCCGGCAAGCCGCTGAAGCGGCTCGACACCGCCGACAAGCTCACCGGCAAGCAGGTCTACGGCATGGACCTGAAGCTGCCGGGCATGCTCAACGCCGCGATCAAGGACTGCCCCGTCTTCGGCGGCAAGGTGAAGAGCTTCGATGCTGCCAAGATCCAGTCCATGCCGGGCGTCAGGAAGGTGGTGCCGGTCGGCGACAGCGCGGTCGCCGTGGTCGCCGACACCTGGTGGCAGGCGAAGACGGCGCTCGACGCCCTGCCCATCGTCTGGGACGAGGGTCCGAACGCCAAGGTGTCGAGCGAGACCATCGCCGAGATGCTGAAGGCGGGGCTCGACTCGAACGACGCCGTGTTCGTCGGCAACGCCGTAGGCGATGCGCGAGCGGCGATCGCCACCGCCGCCCGGACGGTGGAGGCGATCTACAGCTACCCCTTCCAGAACCACGCCTGCATGGAGGTGATGAACGCCACGGCGCTCTACACGCCGGAGCGTTGCGAGGTGTGGACGCCGACGCAGAACGGCGAGGCGGCGCTCGCCGCCGCGTCGGAGGCCTCGGGTCTGCCGATCTCCAAATGCGACGTGCACAAGATCCATCTTGGCGGCGGCTTCGGCCGGCGCGGCGCGGTGCATGACTGGGTGCGCCAGGTGGTCGCCATCGCCAAGGAAATGCCGGGCACGCCCGTCAAGCTCATCTGGTCGCGCGAGGAGGACATGCTGCATGGCCGTTATCATCCGGTCACGCAGTGCAGGCTCGTCGGCGCGCTCGACGCCAGCGGCAACCTGACCGGGCTTCACATGCGCATCTCCGGGCAGTCGATCGTTGCCGGCATCTTCCCGCAGAACCTGCAGAACGGCCGCGACACCGTCGTCTTCCAGGGGCTGAACCCCACGGGACCGGAGGCGGCGATCGGCTATACGATCCCCAACCTCCTCATCGATCACGCCATGCGCAACACCCACGTGCCGCCAGGCTTCTGGCGGGGCGTGAACCTCAACCACAACGCCATCTACCTCGAATGCTTCATGGACGAGCTGGCCCACGCCGCAGGGCAGGATCCGCTTGCCTTCCGCCGCAAGCTGATGGCCCATCATCCGAAGCATCTCGCCGTGCTGAACGCAGTGGCCGAGGGCATCGGCTGGGGGAGCCCTGCTCCGGCGGGCGTGTATCGCGGCCTCGCCCAGACGATGGGTTTCGGCAGCTACGTGGCGGGCGCGGCGGAGGTCTCGGTCAGCGATGACGGCAAGCTCAAGATCCACCGCATCGTGGCGGCGACGGATCCTGGCCATGCGGTCAACCCTGACCAGATCGCAGCCCAGGTCGAGGGCTCCTTCGTCTACGGCCTCTCCGCCTGCCTTTACGGCGAGTGCACCGTCAAGGACGGCCGTATCGAGCAGGAGAACTTCGATACCTACAACGTCCTGCGCATGGACGAGATGCCGAAGGTGGAGACCATCATCCTGCCCTCCGGCGGCTTCTGGGGAGGGGTAGGCGAGCCGACGATCGCAGTGGCCGCGCCGGCGGTGCTCAACGCCATCTTCGCGGCGACGGGCAAGCGCATCCGCTCGCTGCCGCTGAAACACCATGACCTGAGACGGGCGTAAGGCCTCGGCCGGCGTCGCGTTGCAGGCGGGGCGCCGGCAATTCCGCGGTGACTGGGGCATGGCGACGCGAGCAATCGTGGCGGCGCTGATCCTTGCGACGAGCCTTGAGGGCGGGCACGCGTTCAGCCTCGAGCCCTATCGGGTGGTGGCGGATGCCATCCCCGAGCCGCTCGGCGGGCGCGTTGGCGATCCTCGCCGTGGCGCGCGCATCCTGCGGGATCGGGAAGTAGGGAACTGCCTGATCTGCCATTCCCTCGACGATCCGTCCGAGCGCTTCCAGGGCGAGCTTGGCCCCGCCCTCGACGGCATTGGCGCGAGGCTGAGCGAAGGCCAGATCAGGCTTCGGATCGTCGATTCCTTGCGGCTGAACGAGGCGACGCTGATGCCGTCCTATTATCGGGTCGAGGGCTTGCGGCGCGTGGCACCGCAGTACCGCGGCAAGCCGATCCTCGATGCGCAACAGGTCGAGGACCTCGTCGCTTACCTTGCCTCGTTGCGGGGATGAGGAGGGAGAAGGACGCATGACCGGCACGGGAACAGTCTCACGGCGCGGGATCGTCACCGGCGCGGCCGCCCTTCTCGCCACACCCCGCGCCAGCCGCGCTTCACCTTTCGAGGAGGCGCTCAAAGCCTTTGCAGGCGAGGCAGTGCCACGGGCCGGGCGTGTCTCGATCGATGTTCCGCCGATTTCCGAGAGCGGCAATTCCGTGCCGATCACGATCTTGGTCGAAAGCCCCATGACGGCGACGGATCATGTGAAAACGATCGTCGTCCTCGCCGAGAAGAACCCCCATCCGCAGATCGCCCGCTTCCACTTGAGCCCGCGCGCCGGCAAGGCGCAGGTCTCGACCACCATCCGCCTGGCCACAAGCCAGCGCGTTACCGTGCTCGCCGGCATGAGCGACGGCTCCGTCTGGTCCGGCGAGAAGGACGTGGTCGTGACGCTCTCCGCCTGCGTCGATGGCGGGTGAGGAAGGCCCTCATGTTCAACGCGCGCGTCACCATGAAACCGGAAGCGGCCAAAGGCGAGATCGTCGAGATCCGCACGGTCGCCCGCCATCCCATGGAGCGGGGCAACTATCCGGACGCCGCAGGCCGGATGGTGCCGCGCATGATCATTCACAGCTTCCGCGCCACTTACGGCGGCGAGGAGATCTTCCGGATGGAACTTGGCCCCGGCGTTTCGGCCAATCCCTACATCGCCTTCACCACCGTCGCGACGGAGACCGGCGACATCGTGCTCGAATGGACCGACGACAGCGGCTTCACGTTGACGCGTACCCTCAGGCTGACGGTCGCGGGATGAGGCTCCCCGCCTCTCTTGCGGCCCTTCTCCTGATCCTCCCCGCCGCAACCGCGGCTGAGATCCGTCCTGGCCGCGATTTCCTCTCGCCGGAGCTGCGCGCTTTGCAGGAGGACGAGGCGCGCCATCCTGGCATGTTGTGGGTCGAGCAGGGCGAGGAGGTGTGGCGACGGACGCCTGCGTTGGACAAGCCGTCCTGCGCTGGTTGCCATGGCGACGCCGCCGGAACCATGCGTGGCGTCGCAACGCGCTATCCCATGGTCGACCGCGCCAGCGGCCGCCTTCTCAATCTCGAGCTGCGCATCGAGCAATGCCGCATGGAGCGGCAGGGGCAGCCGGCCTTCGGCTATGAGAGCCCAGAGCTTCTCGCGCTCACGGCTTACATCGCCTATCAGTCCCGCAGCCTGCCTATGACCGTCCGCATCGATGGCGCTGCGGCGCCGTTCTTCGATGCTGGCCGCGCCTTCTTTCATGAGCGGCAGGGTCAGTTGAATCTTGCCTGCAGCCAATGCCACGACGACAATGCCGGCCGGCGGCTGCGGGGCGACGTGATCAGCAACGGGGTCGGCACGGGATTTCCGGCCTATCGGCTGGAATGGAATGCGGTCGGCTCGCTGCATCGCCGCCTTCGCGCCTGCTCGCTGGGCGTTCGGGCTGTCCAGTTCGACTACGGCTCGCCCGATTACCTCAACCTCGAGCTCTATCTCGCTTGGCGCGCCCGCGGCCTGCCAATGGAGGCGCCGGCGGTCCGGCGCTGAGGAGCCGGCCTCGCGATCCTGGTTCAGGCGCCAACCTTCCCTCCACGCTCCTTCCCGGAGGCGTGGAGCGCGATCAGCGCGGAACGCCGTCCGGGACGGAAGCGCAAGAACTCGCTGCGAAGCAGTGCTGAATGTGCCGCTCGTGCCGCCTGTGAACGCGGCCTGCCCAGATCGGGTCGCTAAAGTGATCCCGCCGCGGCCTTGGCCCGCAGCGCCTCGAAGCGCGCCACCTGGTCGGCCTTGAGGCTGCGGTCTTCGTTGCGGCCAACGAACACCTTGAACATGGCCTCGCCTTCGATGCTGACGAACTGCACGGAGCAGGAGCGCTTCCCAAAGAAGGGCCGGTCGAGGAGATAGATCGCCTCGCAGCGGTCCATCCTGAGATGCCCGCCGATGGGGCTGTCGCCATGGATGTTGAAATAACCGCGGCCCGCGGCGCCCGGCGGCAGCGCTCCCTTGCACTCGAAGACGCCGTCCTTCGTGTGCACGATGAACATGATCTCGCCCCAGGCGGTCAGCTCCGACCAGACGGACTCGAAGCGGGCGCCCTCGATGCGGACCGCCTGGCCATCCGGGAGGCAGTCGAGCACGGTCCGGTAAGGAACGCGGTGACGTTCGGCGAGGGCTTCAAGGACCCCGTCCGGCTTCTCGGCAAGATCCGCGCGGATGCGCTCTTGGAGGGAGGAGAGGACGTCGATCGCCGCGCCCATGGCCTCACTCCGCCGCCTCGGCGACCCGGCCGACCGTCTGGATGACCTCGAATCCCTCGAACTCGGGGTGGCCGAGGGTGAGCGGCCGGTTCTGCGGCGCACGGGCATGCGAGCGGCGGAACTGGTCGGAGCGCGTCCACGCCTCGAAGGCCGCCTTCGAGGCCCAGACCGTGTGCGACGAGTAGAGCACGTGGTCCTCGCGCTCGGGGCCGCGCAGCATGTGGAACTCGATGAAGCCGTCGAGCTCGTGCAGGTGGCTCTCGCGGTTGAGCCACACGGCCTCGAACTCCTCCGTGGCATCTTTGCGGACCTTGAACCGGTTCATGGCGATGAACATTCGCATTCTCCTTGTGCGAGGTTGGGATCAGAAGCGCATGTCGTAGCGGATCGGGGCCGTGAAGCTCGCCGTGCGGCGGCCGCTCTCCGGCGGGATCGGCGGGAAGGGTGAGGCGCGTCGCACCATGGCCTGCGCCTCCTGGTCGAGGATCGCATGCCCGGAGGAGCCGGAGAGGGACACGCTGGTCACGCGCCCGCTCGCGTCGAGCGAGAAGGTGACGAGCGCGCGACCTTCGAGCCGAAGGGTCCGCGCCGCATCGGGATAACGCTTGAACCGCGCAAGATGAGCCAGCACGCGCGATTGGAAGCTCGCGAAGGCGGCCGCACCTGAGGCCCCGGCAGCGCCGGACGCGCCGCCCCGAACGGCCGCTGTGCTCATCGCGGCATCGGCACCTTCGCCGCGCTGCCCAAGGCCGCGCGCCGGCTTTGCTGCCTCGCGGGTCTGATGCCCGGACACGGCCTTTGTCTTCTCCGGTGCAGGTGCCTTTTCCGGTGCAGGCTTGCGCGGCGCCGGCCTGACCTCCGCACGTTCCGGCGCAGTGGGTTTCTCGGAAGGCTTTCTCGGCGGCGGCGCTGGCGTGGCCACGGTGCGCGGCGGCGGAGGCGCAGGTGCTGGCAGGGGCGGCTCGGCGGGCGTCTCGGCTTCCGCCACGGCAGGCGTGAGGGGCGGGATGTCAACGGGACGGGGATCGAGGGGCGCTGGCGCGGCGAGCACAACGTCCGGGATCGGAATCGCGACCGGCGCTGGCGCGTCGGGCAACGGCAGGGTGGGTTCAGCCACCTCGATCTGCGGCGGCTCGGGTTCCGGCGGGGAGGGCAGGTCGAGGTCGAGCGCCGCGGCGTCCTTCGCACCCTCCTCGCGCATGGCGGCGTCGAACACGTCGGCCCCGATCAGTTCGACCTCGACCGTCTGCTCGGCCCCGCCGCCGGACGGCACGGGCGCTTCCGAGAGCACCGGCAGTGCGGCAGCGACGATCCCGGCGTGGAGGGCAATGGAAAGGGCAAGCCCCACGAGGGAGGCGCGGCGGCCGGGCGGTGCCTCCGGCAAGCTCCGCTCGCCGGTGCGGATCGGCGGAATGCCGGGAAGGGCTTCACATGCGGTTTCGGCCGGCGGGGCGCTCGGCCGGCCGGCGAGCAGCGGCCGGCGCGCGACCCAGCGGGCGGCGTCGCCCTCGGTCCTGAGCTGCCGTCGCGCCGCCGCTCGCATGCGGTCAGAACCGCATGGTCGCGTTCACCGCGACGGTCCGGCCCGGAGCGCGGAAGAGCTCCAGGTTGGCGTTGTTATAGAGGAGACCGGCGACGTCCTGGGCGACGAAATAGCGCTCGTCGAAGATGTTGTAGACGCCAAGATTGACGGAGAAGTTCTTGTCGAAGTCGTAGAAGACGAGCGCGTCGGCCGTCACCCAGCCCTTGGGCTGGAAGATCGTCGGATCGCTGACCCGGTTCTTGCGCGCCGCGCCGCGCGCCCGCACTTCTGCGCCCCAGCCGCGCGCATCCGTGTAGCGCAGGCCGGCGATGAAGCTGAAGGGGTCGACCGAATCGATCGGATCGCCCGTCTCCTCATCCTCGCCATGGGCGTAGGCCGCGGCGCCGAACAGCGCCCAGCCCGGCGCGAAGCGCCACTCGCCCTTGGCTTCGAGGCCCCAGATCCGGACCTGCGACAGGTTCTGGTACTGGAATTGCTGCAGCCCCGCCGGCGACAAGCCGATCACCTTCGTCTCGAGGAAGTCGCGGTAGAGATTGTAGAAGGCCGAGAACTGGACGCTCGATCCGTTCGCGAAGCGGCCGCGCAGGCCCGCCTCGAAGCCGTCGCTGGTCTCGGGCTTCAGGTTGCCGTTGGGCAGGATTTCGTAACCGAAGAGCGGGTTCGAGAAGCCGAAATTCGCGTTGTCGTAAGGCGGCGCCCGGAAGCCGTGGGCGTATTGGCCGAAGAGGCGGATGTTCTCGTTGAGATCGTAGGTGGCTCCGAGCTTCGGCGAGATCGCCGTCTCCGTCTGCTCCTCGATCGTGAAGTTGCGGACGTTGGAGTTGGCGAAGGCGGCGTCCGGATTCGGCTGCAAGTGGTAGTAGTCGAAGCGCACCGCCGGGATGAGGCGCAAGGCGCCGTACTGGGCGATGTCCTGGATGTAGAAGGCGGCCTGGGTCGTGTCCGTGTCAGGGAAGTTCTTGTTCGGGAAGCGCTCGCCCGAGATCACGTTGGCGATTGAGCCATTGCCGAGATTGATCTCAATGCGCTCGCGAGGGCGCGTCGTGGAGGTGACGTCGGCGACGGCGCCGTAGGTGATGAGGTGCTGCCAGCCCCAGAACTCGCGCTGGGCTGTGAACTGCACCTCGCCGCCCCGGATCTCCTGGCGGAAGGTGAAGTCAGAGAGCCGCAGACGATTGGGCGCAGGCGGCGGCGGAGCGCCAGTGCCCGAGCGCCGCCACTGGGTGGTGAGCTCCTCCCGGTCGACCTCGGTCCAAAAGGCCCTCGTCGTCACCGTGTCGGCGATCATCCACGACACCGGCAGCGTCCAGTCGAAGCTCAGGCGCGGACGCTTCGTCGTGTCGTCGGCCACCGAGCCGAGCACGCTGTTCGGAACGAGGTCGGTCAGAAGATTGGTGTCGAACTGCCGGTGGAAGTACTCGCCCGTGAGCTTGAACTGGCCCCAGGCGCCGGCGTTGTAGACGAGCTTGGCGAGCACGTTCTGGGCGAGATAATCCTGCGGGTTCGGGATGCGATAGGTGTTCGGCGTGATCTCGTGACCCTTGCGCCGCGAGTAGACGACGAGCGCCTCCCACGGGCCCATGCGCCAGGCGCCGGTCGCGGTCTGGAAGAAGCTGTTGTCCTTGCTATCGTAGCCGGCCTTGCCGGAGACGTACCAATCCTTGCCGATGAAGTTGAGGTAGTCCGCCGGGTCCTTCGTCACATAGGAGACGACGCCGCCGATGGCGTCGCTGCCGTAGAGCGCCGACGAGGGCCCCCGGATGATCTCGACCTGCTTCAGGCTCTCGAAATCGACGAAGTCGCGGGTGTAGGTGCCGGCGCCGATGTTGGTCTCGGGGAAGTCGGGCACCTTCACGTTGTCGATCTGCACCCGCACCCGGTTGTCGCCGATGCCGCGGATGACGTAGTTCGTGGCCCCGCCGCGGGTCGGCTGGTTGCCGACCGATACGCCCGGCTCCTCGCGGGCGAGGTCGCGCGGCGAGTTGATGTTCTTGCGGTCGATCTCTTTTTCGTCGGTGACGCTGACGGTCGCCGGGCTGTCGAACACCGTGCTCGGGACACGGTCAGCCGTCACCGTGATGGCATCGAGGGTGGTCGGCGTTGCCGCTTCCTCGGCAACGGCCGACCCCGCATGGGACAGAAGCGCTCCTGACAAGACAATGATCGATGCAGACGCGCGAAGACGCTCGCGCAGGATAGTATACATCCTGACGACCCCAGCCTTTTACTGTGTTTCTTTCGATTGTTTTGGCTGGCTTGCGCGCCACGGAGGGTCGACGCTGGCTGGCTCGCCTGCGCTATCGCGCTAGGCATTTACATCCTCTACTCCCTGCGCTTATGAACGTCAACATAGCGAGGATGAGGTCGCAGTTTTACATCATTCTAAACTGCGAATACATGATGTCCTCCCGCCGTTGCTTGTTTAGAACATCTCGAAACTGGAGCCTCGCCGTGCCTCCTCGTCCAGCCTCCTCACGTCCGCAAGGCTCGCCCACGGCGCCGACGCCGCCGGCGGCCGCGCCGAACGAGGTGGAGGTCACTGCTCTCATCGGCTCCGGCCGCGAGGTGGTGCTCCTCCACAACGGGGAGCGCTATCGCCTGCGCATCACCGCCAACGGCAAACTCATCCTCACCAAGTGACGAGGGAACCATCCATGCCACCCGCTTGTCTTTCGCGTCGGATGCTCCTCTGCGGAACGCTCGCCCTGCCCTTCCTGCCTGCTGCAAGCCGCGCCGGCGGACAACGCATCGTCAGCGTCGGCGGCGCGGTCACGGAGATCCTCTATCGCCTGGGGCGCGAGGGCGACATCGTCGGCGTCGATTCGACGAGCCAATATCCTGGCGAGGCCCTGAAGACGAAACCGAATGTGGGCTATGTCCGGGCGCTCGGGGCCGAGGGCATTCTTTCGCTCAAGCCCTCGCTCGTCATCGCCGTCGAGGGCGCCGGCCCTCCCGATGTGCTGCGCCTCGTGGAAGGGGCGGGCATATCGGTCGTGAAAGTCCCGGACGAGCCGAGCGAGGAGGGGGTCCTGCGGCGCATCGCGATCGTCTCCCGGGCGGTGGGGGCGGAGGAGGTCGGCGCGCGTCTCGTGCAGGAGGTGCGGGATGGCTTTGCGACGCTCGCGGCGGCCAGGGCATCGATCACGACGCCGAAGCGCGTGCTGTTCATTCTCTCGCTCCAGAACGGACGCCCGCTCGTCGGCGGCAGGGGCACGACGGCCGACGGCATCTTGACGCTCGCCGGCGCCCGCAATGCGGGGGCGACGCTCGACGGCTGGAAGCCCCTGTCGGAAGAAGGAGTCATCGCCGCCCGGCCGGACGCGGTGGTGATGATGTCGCGCCATGGCGGTGAGGCGGCGCCGGATCCCTTCGCGCTTCCCGCCTTTTCCGCCACACCGGCAGCGCGGGAGCGGGCGCTCATCGTCATGGACGGCCTTTATCTCCTCGGCTTCGGGCCGCGCACCCCGCAGGCTGCCCTCGACCTCCTGACGGCGCTGCATCCTCAAGCCCTCGGCAAAGCGGCGGAACGAGGCTGATGGCCAGTCTCTCGGTCGCCCTTGACCGGTCGCCGCTCCGCATGCCGTCGCGAACGCTTCTCGTCATCGCGATCCTGGCTGTTGCGACGGGGCTGGTGAGCCTCCTGGCCCTGGGCTTCGGCGCGATGGTCGTTCCGCCGGGGCGCGTCGCAGCACTCCTCGTCGACGCCGTCATGACGGGTGTCGATCCCATGTCCACGGACGCGCTCGTCATCCTGCAGATCAGGCTGCCCCGCCTTCTTCTTGGGCTCCTGGTTGGGGCGGCGCTCGCCGTCTCGGGGGCGATCATGCAGGGTCTCTTCCGCAACCCGCTCGCGGATCCCGGCCTCGTCGGCGTCTCGTCCGGCGCGGCGCTGGCCGCGGCGGTCACCATCGTTCTCGGGGATACGCTGCTCGCGCCCGTCTTCGGCAAGCTGCCTTTCGCAGTCCTGCCGGTCGGTGCCTTCGGCGGCGGGCTTGTCACCACGCTCGCGTTGTATCTGATCGCTACCCGCGAGGGACGAACATCCATCGCCACCATGCTGCTCGCCGGCATCGCGCTTGGCGCGCTCACCGGTGCCTTCATGGGGTTCCTGTCGTTCGCGAGCGACGATCGTCAGCTCCGCGACCTCACCTTCTGGTCGCTCGGTTCGCTTGGCGGCGCGACATGGACGAAGGTCCAGGCGGTGGCGCCGCTCGTGCTGCCGGTGCTGCTCGCGACGCCGTTCCTGGCGCGAGGGCTCAATGCGCTCACGCTCGGCGAGGCGGAGGCGTTCCATCTCGGCGTGCCGGTACAGCGGGTCAAGGCGGCTGCCATCCTCCTGGTGGCGGTCGCCGTTGGCGCCTCGGTCGCTGCGGCCGGCGTCATCGGCTTCGTCGGCATCGTCGTGCCGCATGTCCTGCGCATGGCGGTCGGCGCCAACCACCGGCTGCTGCTGCCGGCCTCAGCCCTTCTTGGCGCGGCCCTGCTCGTTGCCGCGGACATCGTCGCGCGCACGGTCGTCGCGCCTGCGGAACTGCCGATCGGCACGCTCACGGCGGCGATCGGGGCACCCTTCTTCCTGTGGCTTCTCTTGAGCCGTCACCGGAGCGCGCCGGCATGAGCGCGGTCGAGGCCCGATCCCTGACACTGCGGCGCGGCGGCAGGATGCTCGTCGACTCGGTGACCTGCGCCTGCGGTGCCGGGCGGCTCACCGCCATCGTGGGGCCGAACGGGGCCGGCAAGTCCACGCTTCTGAAGCTCTTGGCCGGCGAACTCCCGCCATCCTCCGGGGAAGTGCTGCTGCATGGGCGTCCCCTGGCGGCCTTCCCCCTTTGGGCGCTCGCGGCCCTTCGCGCCGTCATGCCGCAGAGCACGAGCCTCGCCTTTCCCTTCACAGTGTCCGAGGTGGTGGGCTTCGGGGTCGACGGCATCGGGCGTGGCCTCTCCCGGCGCGATCGGGCGCGCCTCGTCACGCACGCGCTCGAACAGGCGGACGTGGCCCAGCTTGCCGGTCGGCCGTTCCAGACCCTTTCGGGGGGCGAACAGCAGCGCGTGCAATTTGCCCGCGTGCTCGCGCAGCTGGCGGCGGGACGCACAATCGAGGAGCGTCAGATCCTCCTGCTCGACGAGCCGATCGCGAGCCTTGACCTCAAGCATCAGCTGACGGTGCTGGAGCGGGCGCGCCAGCTTGCGGGCGAGGGCCTCGCCGTGATCGCCATCCTCCATGATCTGCAGTTCGCGGCTTCTTTCGCCGACGAGGTCCTGGTGATGAATGCGGGCCGGCTGGTGGCGGCGGGACATCCGTTGCAGGTCCTGACCTCGCACCTGATTCACGACGTATTCCGGGTGCGCCTTGCGAGTGCCGCGCTGCCGGCCGCGCCGTGGGTCGCAGCGCGTTGAAGCGCCACGCTCCAAGGCCTTCAGATCCACCCTCGAATGCTGATCGGCAGCGGTCAGGGCTCCTGCTCGAAGACTCGACGCTTGACGCCACGACTGGCGTCTCTATCGAGACGCCACAACCCATGACCGAGGAGATCCTGATGAGCGCGACGAGCGAGATGAGGCGCGAGGCCGGATATGTGATTGAGCCGCCGCCGCAGCCGGCGCTGCCCGTGGTCGGCTCCGACCGGCTCTTCCCGGTCCGCCGCGTCTACTGCGTCGGCCGCAACTACGCCGAGCACGCGATCGAAATGGGCCATGACCCGAACCGCGAGCCGCCCTTCTTCTTTCAGAAGAACCCTGACGCGCTTGTGACCAATGGCGAGTTCCCCTACCCCGTGCGCTCCTCCGACGTGCATCACGAGATCGAGCTTATCGTGGCGCTCGGCCGCGGCGGGAAGGACATCCCGGTCGAGAAGGCGCTCGATCATGTATGGGGCTATGCGGTCGGCCTCGACATGACCCGCCGCGACCTCCAGGGGGAGGCGAAGAAGATGGGCCGCCCCTGGGAAGTGGGCAAATCCTTCGAGGCTTCCGCCCCCTGCGGCCCGGTGGTGCCGGCCGCCCAGATCGGCCATCCCGCGAAGGGCCTGGTATGGCTCGATGTGAACGGCGAACGTCGCCAGAAGGGGGACCTGTCGCAGCTCATCTGGAGTATCCCCGAGACGATCAGCTACCTGTCGGGCCTGTTCACGCTGGCGCCGGGCGACCTCATCATGACCGGCACTCCCGCCGGCGTCGGCGCCGTGAAGCGGGGCGATGTCATGAGGGGCGGCGTCGAAGGGGTCGGTGAGATCGAGGTGCGCGTGGTCTGACGCAAGGTTGGAGGGAGGAGGGCGCGCGCGGGGACGTGGCGGCCCATGGTTGTGCCGAACTCGTCCCATGCGGTGACGCAACTGCAATCTTCTCGACCCACCCGGCGCGACCGGCGAGGCGGCGTGAGCGATCCTCACGCAGCGGAGGGGGCCGCCACGCTTGTTGGCCGGCGCAGATAATCATCGAGCGCGGCGCGTTGCGCGGGCGAGAAGCGCAAGCCGAGCTTGGAGCGGCGCCAGAGGATATCGTCCGCCTCCAGGGCCCACTCCTGCTCCTTGAGGTACGAGACCTCCCGCTCCGTCAGATCGGCCCCGAGCACGCGGCCGAGATCCGCCGCCGACCGCGCCCCGTCCAGGAGGCGCGAGACCCGCGTGCCGTAGGCGCGCACGAGGCGCGCCGCATGGGTGGGAGCAAGATAGGGGTGCTCGCGCCGCGTCGCGGCGACCAGTGCCTCGAACCCGTCATGGGGGAAGTCGCCGCCGGGCAGGGGCGCTGTGGCGGTCCATGCCGGCCGCCGGGCGGCCGGCAGATGGTCCGCGAGCTTGTCGAGGGCCGCTTCGGCCAGCCGACGGTAGGTGGTGATCTTGCCGCCGAAGATCGAGAGCAGGGCGGGGCTGCCGGGCGGCGCGTCAAGCGCCAGCACGTAATCCCGCGTGGCTTCCTGCGCCTTCGAGGCGCCGTCGTCATAGAGCGGCCGCACCCCTGAATAGGTCCACACGATGTCCTCGCGCCGCACCGGCTCGCGGAAATACTCGCTTGCGGCAGCGCAGAGATAGGCGATCTCCTCCTCGCTGGCTTCCACCTTGGCCGGGTCGCCGAAATAGTCCCTGTCGGTGGTGCCGATCAGCGTGAAATCCCGCTCGTAGGGAATCGCGAAGACGATGCGGCCGTCGCGGTTCTGGAAGATGTAGGCCCGTTCGTGCGCGAAGAGGCGTCGCACCACGATGTGGCTGCCCTGGACGAGCCGCACGGTGGCCGGCGCCCTCGCATGGGCAACGCCGGTCAGCACGTCGTTGACCCACGGCCCTGCCGCATTGACCAAGGTTTTGGCGAGCACGGTTCCGCGCCGTCCGCCAGGCCCTTCATAGGTGATCCGCCAACCCTTCGGAGAGCGGGCTGCCGAGGTGACCTTGGTTCGGGTGCGGATGTCAGCGCCGCGCTCCGCGGCATCGCGGGCGTTCAGGACGACGAGCCGGGCGTCCTCAACCCAGCAATCGGAATACTCGAAGGCCCGCCGGAAGGCGCTCTTCAGGGGCGCGCCGGCATCGTCGTCGGCAAGGTTCAAGCTGCGCGTGCCGGGCAGGAGCTCACGCCCGCCGAGATGGTCGTAGAGGAAGAGGCCGAGGCGGATCATCCAGCCCGGCCGCATGCCCGGCGTCTGCGGCAGCACGAAGCGCAAGGGCCAGATGATGTGCGGGGCCATCCGCCACAGCACCTCGCGCTCGAGAAGCGCCTCCCGGACGAGACGGAACTCGTAGTGCTCGAGATACCGCAAGCCGCCGTGGATGAGCTTGGTCGAGGCGGAGGAAGTGCCGCTCGCCAGATCCCGCTGCTCGAACAGGATCACCGAGGCCCCGCGACCGGCGGCATCCCGTGCGATCCCGCAGCCGTTCACGCCGCCGCCGATGATGGCAAGATCATAGGCGGTTTCCTCGCTCACAGAGGTCCTCCGGACGGCAGAGCATCCCACCCGGAACTTCGTCCGGCGCGCAGATCGGACCTTAAGCGAAAACGAAAACGAAAGCAAGGAAGCCAAACCGAAAGTCGGGAACGTCGCTCAGCGGTCGCGAAAGCTCACGCTTCCTCGCCTGAACCCCCCACTTCGACCACCTGCACGGCATGGCTTGAGCAGAGTTCGCGCAGTGCGGGAGAGGCAAGCTCGTCCGTCACGAAGATGTCGATTTCGCTCAGGTGCCCGATGCGCACCGGCGCCGCCCGCTGAAGCTTCAGCTTGTCGGCGACGAGCATGACGCGGCGCGCATTGTCGATGATGGCGCGGGACACGCGCACCTCGCGGATGTCGAAATCAAGGAGCGAGCCGTCCTCGTCGATGGCGGACACGCCGATGACCGCGAAGTCGACCTTGAACTGGCGCACGAAATCGACGGTTGCAGCGCCGATCACGGCGCCGTCCGCCCGCCGCACCGGGCCGCCGGCCATGACGACATCGATCTTCGGGTGGCGGTAGAGGAGCGTCGCCACATTGAGGTTGTTGGTGATGACGAGGAGGTCCTCGTGGGACTGAAGCGCCCGGGCGACTTCTTCCGTCGTGGTGCCGATATTGATGAAGAGCGAGGCGTTGTTGGGGATGAGGCGAGCTGCCGCGGCGCCGATGGCGCGCTTTTCCCCTTGGGCGATGAGGCGGCGGGCCTCGTAGGCGAGATTCTCGACCCCCGAGCTGACGACCGCGCCTCCATGGACGCGAGACATCAGGCGCTGCTCGCACAGGTCGTTCAGGTCCTTGCGGATGGTCTGCGGCGTCACCTCGAAGCGCGCCGCAAGCTCCTCGACGCTGACCCGCCCCTGCGCACGGGCGAGGGCGAGAATCTCCTGCTGTCGCGGCGAGATCAATTCCGGCATCGGTCTGGCAGGTCCGACGAGCTGCGCGGCCGTTACAGTAACCGCCGGCACCACGGCAATGCCACCGCTTCCCGGCGCCCTTACAAATCCTCAATCAATTTCAGGAAGAGTTGCGACGTGCGCCATCCCCCGTAAGCGCCGCCCGATCAACAACCCGAACGTTCCAGAGCTCGAGTCTTGCGCGACGGGTCCCGGCCGCTTCTCACCCGGCTTCTTGAAGGAGACCTCTCCTGCTTCGGTGCTCCCCGGCTCGAGGAGACCGTCGCGGGGAGAGTGCGCGCCGAGCAGATGGCGAGCGTGATCCGCTACACGCCCGGCATGATGCTGGCCAATCTGAGCTCGGCGCCCATTCTCACGGCCGCCCTGTGGGACACGGCCGATCAGCGGCTGCTATGCGTCTGGGCGGCCCTGATGCTTGGGCTTGCGAGCCTCTTCTTCGTGAGGCGCATCCAGCGGGCCGGGCGCCCTCCTCCCGCGACGGTCTCCCCGCGCGCCATCCGCCTCACCATTCGCAACGCTCTGGCCCTTGGCGGCTTGTGGTCGGCGGTGCCGCTGTTCTTCTTCGGCGAGGCGACGAGCGGGGGGCAGCTCATCATCGCCTGCCTTGTCGCAGGCGTCTTGTGCTCGGCCGCCTTCGGTCTGGCGAGCATCCCCGTCGCCGCGACGGCCTTCACCGGGCCTCTCTTCGTGTCGGTCGGCATCGCCTTCGCGAGCCATGGCGATCCCATGTACACCCTCGCGGCCCTGCTCCTCCTCGTCTATGCGGGGATCATCCTGCGGGTCGTGTACTCGCACGGCGTCCAGTTCGCGACGCGTCTTGCGGCCCAGATCGCGGTCGAGCACAAGGTGTCCACCGACGGGCTCACCGAGCTGCTCAATCGCACGGGTTTCCAGGAGCGCTTCGAGGCGGCCTTCGACGCCTTCAGGCAGGGACAGGCCGGCTTCGCCGTCTTCTGCCTCGACCTCGACAGCTTCAAGGCGGTCAACGACACCTACGGCCATGACGCGGGCGACGAACTCCTGGTGCAGGCCGCCGCCCGTCTCAAGGCGTGCGCCGGGCCCCAAGACACCTGCGCTCGTCTGGGCGGCGATGAGTTCGCGGTGATCGCGCCGGGCCTGGACCGGGCGCAAGCCAGGGAACGCGCCAGCCAAGTCATCCAAAGCTTCGAGGTGCCCTTCAAGATCGGCCATGTGGAGATCTGCTGCGGCATCAGCATCGGCATCGCCCTTGCCCCGACGGACGGCACCGATCCGCGCAGCCTTCTCAAGGCGGCGGATATCGCCCTCTACCAGGCCAAGCAGAGCCGCGGCGGCTCGTTCAAATTCTTCGAGGCGCGGCACAACGAGCGGGAGCGCCAGCGCCGGAACCTGGAACAGGAGCTCCGGCAGGCCCTTCACAAGGGGGAGTTCCGCCTCTTCTACCAGCCCTTCCTGAACCTTGCCTCGAACCAAGTGGTCGGCTGCGAGGCGCTCCTGCGCTGGGAGCACCCCCTGCGCGGCATCATTCTGCCATCGGAGTTCGTGCCGACCGCGGAGGAGACGGGGCTGATCGGCCCTATTGGAGAATGGATCATCCAGGAGGCCTGCCGGACCGCGGCAATGTGGCCCGCATCGGCCCGGGTGGCGGTCAACCTCTCCATCGCCCAGTTGCGCGATCCGGCCATCGTCCCTGTGGTCATGCGGGCGCTGGCGGAAAGCGGCCTTGCGCCGGAGCGCCTCGAATTCGAGATCACGGAAACCGTTCTCATCGGCGAAGCCGAGATTCCGTTCAGGATCCTGCGGCGCCTGTCGAGCCTTGGCATCCGCATCGCCTTGGACGATTTCGGGACCGGCTATTCGTCCTTGAGCTATTTGCGCAAGCTGCCGCTCCATCGCATCAAGATCGACCGCTCCTTCGTGGGCGACATGCTGAGCGACGCCGATTGCGCCTCCATCGTTCGCGCCGTGATCGGCCTCGCCGCTGACCTCAACATCGCCACCACTGCCGAGGGCGTCGAGACCGACGAGCAGCTTTCCTGGCTCAAGGCCCGCGCTTGCAACGAGGCGCAAGGCTACCTGATCAGCAGGCCCTGTCCCGCGGAAGAGCTGACCCGCTTCTTCAAGGACGATGCCGCCCAAAGACGTGCCGCATAAGAAAGCGCCGCTTTCATAGCATCTCGGCTACGGAGAGGCCCGGGCCCGGCGATCGAGGCATCGATCGGGGAGGGATCGAGCGGCGGAACGTGAATGGCGAAGGCCGCCGTGCGGCCGGTCTTCGCCTCAATAGCCGAGCGCGCAGCCGTCCTTGCGGGGGTCCGAGGCCCCGACCAGCACACCGCGTTCGTGGTCAATGAAGACGGCCTGCGCGCCGCCGAGAGGCGAGGGCAGGTGTTCGATCCTGTGCCCGCGGGCCTCAAGATGCCGGATCACGGCTGCATCCACGCCGTTCTCGACCTGCACCGTGACGCCATAGGCGAAGAGGCGCGGGGCATCGATGGCGCTCTGGAGATCAAGCCCCTCCTTGAAGGCCTTTATCAGCAAATCGGCATGGCCCGCGGATTGATATTGCCCGCCCATGACGCCGAAGGGCATCAAGGGGCGTCGGCCCTTCATCACGAGGCCCGGGATGATGGTGTGCATCGGGCGCTTGCGGGGTCCGAGCCGGTTCGGATGCTCGTCGTCGATCCTGAAGCTTGCGCCCCGGCAATGAAGCAAAACGCCGCTCTTGGGCGCGAAGATGGTCGAACCAAAGGCAGTGAAGAGCGAGTTGATGAAGGAGACGACGAGCCCGTCGCGGTCGACCACCGACAGACAGATGGTGTCCGTCTCAAAGGGCGGCGCGCCTGAGGGCGCGGGCGCGCTCTCCGGCGCCTCTGCGAAAGCGCGCACGAAGGCGACCGACTGGTCTGACAGGAGGGCTTCAACGCTCGTCTCCATGGCCGCTGGGTCGGCGATGGCCCGATCGCGCAGGCAATAGGCGCCACGGGTCGCCTGCGCGAACAAATGGGCGCGCTCGCCAGGATCGGCTGCGGCCTCGAGCGCATCCCAGCCGTCGAGGGCGCGCAGCAGCAGAAGGGCCGTCGCTCCCTGGCCGTTCGGCGGACATTCGAGCACCTCGACGCTGTCGAAGGGCGCGGAAATCGGATCCTCGTAGGTCGAGCCTTGGGCCGCGAAATCGTCGAGCGCATGCGGTCCGCCGAGGCGGTTCAGCACCGTCACGATCTCCTCCGCCACCGCTCCTTCGTAGAAGGCGGCGCGGCCGCGCCGGCCGATCTCGCGCAAGGTCCGCGCCAGCGCCGGCTGGCGGTGGATGTCGCCCACGGCCGGCGCCTTGCCATTGGGCAAGAACGCCGCCGCCGTCTCGGGAAAGCGTCGCAGCCGTCCCTCGTTGCGGTGCCAGTCGAAAGCCACGCGGGGCGCGACCGGATAGCCCTCCTCCGCCCGCCGCGCGGCAGGCGCCAGCACCTCGGCGAGGTCGAGCTTGCCGTAGTCCCGGTGGAGTTGGATCCAGGCGTCGACAGCGCCCGGGATCGTTACGGCGAGGGGCGATTCGTCGGCGATCGCCGTGATCCCGCGCTCTCGGGCAAAGTCGAGCGTGGCGCCGGCCGGCGCGCGCCCCGAGCCGTTGATGGTCGTCGGCCGCGCGCCCGGCCGGGCCACGATCGCAAAGCAGTCGCCGCCGATGCCCGTCATGCCCGGCTCGATGACGCCGAGAAGCGCCGTAGCGGCAATCGCGGCGTCCACGGCGCTGCCGCCCTTCTTCAGGATCTCGACGCCGACGAGCGATGCCTCGGGATGCGAGGTCGCGATCATGGCGGATGTGCCGTAGACCGCCGAGCGGCCGGGCTTGTGAAAATCTCGAAACACGAACACCTCGGTGCTTGGGGTTCCAACGCCAGACCGGGCGGTCAGAGCGTCTGAATATGCAACCCGCCGTCGATGTGGAAGGAATCGCCCGTCGAGAAGGGGATGAGCCCCCGCGCGAGGGTGGCGGCGGCGCGGCCGACGTCCTCCGGCTCCCCCCAGCGCGCCTCGGGGGTCAGGCCTTGGGCGATAAGGTGGTCATACTTCTCCTTCACGGGGGCGGTCATGAGGGTGCGGATGATGCCGGGGCGGATCTCGTAGGTGCGGATTCCGTGCGCCCCCAAACGAAGCGCGAAGGCCTTGGTCATCATCGACAGCGCCGTCTTGGAGAAGCAGTACTCGGGCCGGTCGGGGGCGACGAGGAAGGCGTTGGCCGAGGAGATCGTGATGATGCTGCGGGGTGGATCATCGTGGCTGCGCGCCTCCGCCACCATGCGCCGCGCCACGGCCTGCGTCATGAAGAAGGTGCCGCGCAGGTTGATCGCCATCACGCGGTCGAAGCTCTCCGGCGTCACGTCGAGGAGGTCGCCCCTGACCTTCACCTGCACGCCGGCGTTGTTCACAAGACAGTCGAGGGTGCCGAAGGTGGAAAAGAGGGCGTCCGCGACAGCGTCGCGCCGCTCGATCTCGGCAATGTCGGCGGCGATGAACGCGGCCCGCCGCCCGCGCTCGCGAATGCCCGCGAGTGTCTCCTCCGCTGCCGCGTCGTCCTCAAGGTCCAGGACGAGGACATTGAAGCCGGCATCGGCGAGGGCGTAGGCGATGCCCCGGCCGATGCCTTGGCGGCCGCCCGTCACGGCGGCAACGGGCGGCCGCGCTGCCGTCATTCGACGCTCACGCCGCTCGCGCGGATCGGCGCCGCCCATTTCTCGATCTCGCTTTGCACGAAGCGGGCGAGATACTCGGGGCTGCGCCGCTCCGGAGCGACGAGCATGGCGCCAAGAGTCTGCAGGCGCTCCTTCACCGCCGGCGTCTCCATGGCCTGCACCATAGCGTCGTTCAGCTTTCTCACGATCGGCTCCGGCGTGCCCTTGGGCAGAAAGAACGCGTTCCAGGTCAAGGCCTCGAAGTTGGGAATGCCTTTCTCGTGGATGGTGGGGAGCTCCGGCAGCACGGGCGAGCGCTCCTTCGTCATCGTCGCGATCGCTTTGACCGTGCCGCCCTGGATCTGCGGCAGGGCGGTCGAGACGATCTCGCAGAGGAAGTCGATGCGCCCGGCCTGCAAGTCCTGCATGGCAGGGCCGGTGCCGCGATACGGCACGTGCTGGATGTTCGTGCCCAGAGCGCTGTCGAGGAGGACGCAGCCGAGATGCGTCGCCGAGCCTGCTCCGGCCGATCCGTAGGTCATCTTGTCCCGGTTGGCCTTGGCGTAGGCTGCGAACTCCTCGAAGTTGTTCACCGGGAGATCCTTGCGGGTGATGAGGATCAGCGGCACCTCGGCGATGAGGCCGACCGGCTGGAAGTCGGTCGCGGCGTTGTAAAGGGGCTTCTTGTAGAGCGTCTGGTTCTGGGCATGGGTGCCGACGGTGCCCAGAAGGAAGGTGTAGCCGTCGGGCTGGGCCCGGGCGGCCCTCAACGAGCCCGTGCCGCCTCCCGCGCCGCCCACATTCTCGACCACGACCTGCTGGCCGAGAATCTGGCTCATGCGCTCCGCCATGATGCGGCCGAGCACATCGGTCGGGCCGCCTGCCGCGAACGGCACGATCATGGTCACGGGCCGCGTCGGCCAGTCCTGGGCGGTGGCGCCGCAAAGGCCGAGCGACAACCCCAGGCCGGCACCGAGGATTGCGCCGAGCGTCGTTCTCACCAGCGTACGAAGCATTGTTCCCTCCGAGTCCGGGCGCTAGACCCTTGGCTCCTCGACCAGTGGGTCCGGCCATGGATGTTCCATCGGAGCTCCTCTTATGACGATCACGCGCGTTGCGATAGCGGGTCTTGGCGCCATCGGGCGCGCCGTGGCGCGCCGTCTCGCCGACGGCGTGCCGGGGCTCGACCTCGCCGCGGTAGCGGCGCGTGACCGGGCCAAGGCCGAGGCTTGGCTCTCCGAGCAGGGAATCGACTGCCCCATCGTCGAGCTCTCGTCGCTTCCCGACCACGCGGATCTCGCGGTCGAGTGCGCCCCGGCCGCGATCCTGGAAGACATCTGTCGGCCGATGCTCACAGCCGGCAAGAAGGTCATGGTCTTGAGCGCCGGGGCCCTCCTGTCCCGCCCCGAGCTCATCGCGCTCGCGCGCGAAAAGAGCGGCCAGATCATCGTGCCGACGGGCGCTCTCCTCGGGCTCGACGCGGTCACGGCAGCGGCGGAAGGCACCATCCATTCCGTGCGCATGATCACGCGCAAGCCGCCTCGGGGCCTCGCCGGCGCTCCCTATCTGGAACAGAACAACATCTCGGTCGAGGGGCTCACCGAGGCGAAGCGCGTCTTCAGCGGCACAGCTCGCGCAGCGGCGGCGGGCTTTCCGGCCAACGTCAATGTGGCGGCCGCCCTGTCCCTGGCGGGTATCGGGCCCGACCGGACCACCATCGAGATCTGGGCCGATCCGGCGGTCACGCGGAACTGCCACACCATCGAGGTCGATGCCGACTCCGCCCGCTTCACCCTCTCGATCGAAAACATCCCGTCGGAAAACCCGAAGACAGGCCGTATCACGGCGCTCTCCGCCCTCGCAGCCCTGCGGAAAATGCATGCTCCCTTGCGAGTTGGGACGTAGCGAACGGTCGGCACGAGAAGCAGCGTTCTCCTCAGTGCCGGGTGCAGCGTTGCTCCCGGCCTGCGCCGAAGGCGGCGACCGATCTGCTTCGCGTTTTTCTGCCCAAGCGTTACATCCTCACGCCAGGAACGAAAGGGACTGGCATGGAACTGTCCTACGCGCAGAACCTTGAGGATTATCATCTGGCACAGATCTTCGCCGGCCAGAAACAGGGTTTTTATATCGACATTGGCGGCGGGCACCCGGTAGCCGACAACGTCTCCTTCTGGTTCTACCTGCAAGGCTGGCACGGGCTCGTCGTCGAGCCGCAGGCGAGGCTCGCCGCGCTCTATCCTCATGTTCGGCCCCGGGACACTGTCCTCTGCACTCTTGTGAGCGAGCGGGTGGGCGAGATGGATTTCCACGAGGTAGAGCGCCTGCATGGCTTCTCGACCACGGTCGCGCGCTATGCCGAGGGCGCCGGCGAATTCGGGGCCTCCTTCCGGACGGAGCGCAAGCCCGTCACCACGCTCGCGGCGCTTTGCGAGGCGCACCAGCTTCGCACCATCGACTTTCTGAAGGTCGACGTCGAGGGAGCCGAAGCGCAGGTGCTGCGCGGCGGGGATTGGCGCCGATGGCGTCCGCGGGTGGTCGTCGTGGAGGCCGTTGCCCCCGGCAGCATGACCCCTTCCCACGCCGAGTGGGAACCGCTTCTCGTCAGTCAGGGCTATCATTTCGCCTTCTTCGACGGCCTCAACCGCTTCTATGTGGCGGACGAGGCAGCCGAGCTTCTGGTGCGTTTTCCTTCGGAGAAGGCGCCTTGGAACGTGGTTCGGCACCTCTACGAGTTCGGACGAGCGCCGGAGAACCCGGAGCATCCCGACCATCTCCTGGCGCGAGCGCTCGTGAACGGGTTCCTTGCCGCGCTGCCGACCCTTGACCGCGGGTTTTTGCGCAGCCTCGCGGCGCGGCGGGAGGATGAAGCGGCGGCTGCCGCATGGAAGGCTGCGGAGGACGATCCCGACCGGCTTGGGGCAGCGCTTGGCCGCATCGCCGCCTGCTACGACGGGGGCCAGCTTCTCGACAACTGAGCCGCAAGGCGGCTGGCGTGAAACCGCCGCCAAGCCACGCCGTTGATGTGAGCGCCCGCCTTCAGGTCCCCATGACACTCGCCCAGACGCTCGCTTTCGCCATTCTCGCGGGAATGATGGCACTCTTCGTGTGGGGACGCCTGCGCTACGACCTCGTGGCGGCGCTTGCCCTCCTCACCTCGGTCGCGGTCGGAATCGTACCGCCAAAGGAGGCCTTCAAGGGCTTCAGCGACGACATCGTGATCATCGTCGCGAGCGCACTTCTGGTGAGCGCCGCCATCGCCCGTTCGGGAGCCGTCGAGGTGGCGATGAAATGGGCGGCGCCGCACCTGACCTCGGTGCAGGGTCAGGTGATCGTCCTGGTCGGGGCGGTCACGGTGATGTCGGCCTTCATCAAGAACATCGGCGCGCTCGCCATGATGATCCCCGTTGCCTTTCAGGTGGCGCGCCGCACCAACACCCCGATCTCCTACCTCCTTATGCCGATGGCCTTCGGCTCTTTGCTCGGGGGCATCGTGACGCTGGTCGGCACCTCGCCCAACGTCATCGTGGCGCGCGTGCGCCAGGATCTCACGGGTCAGCCCTTCGAGATGTTCGACTTCACGCCGGTGGGCGTCGGCGTCGCTGCGGCAGGTCTCGTCTTCCTGGCCTTCGGCTACCGCCTCCTGCCGCGGGAAAGAAAGGGCTCGGCGAGCCTCGACACGGCGCTCGACATCGACGACTACACGACGGAGGCGAAGGTCACGCCTGATTCTCCTGTTGCCGGCCAGACCATCGCCGATCTGCGGCGTCTCACCGACGAGGATGTGTCGGTAACGGCGATCATCCGCAACAACGACCGCAGTTCGCGACCCCTGCCCGACGTCGAGATCAGGCCCGACGACACCCTTCTCCTCGAGGGTGAGCCCGCGGCTCTTGAGCGGGTCGTCGCCGAGGCGAAGCTCAGGCTTACCCGTGACGACCGGCCCCTCGAGAAGGGCGAGGCGACCGATGAGATCGGCGTGATCGAGGCGGTGATCGGCGCCGATTCGGTCCTCGTCGATCGCACGGTGGAGTCGGTGGCGCTCTACCAGCGCTACGGCCTCAATCTCCTCGCCGTGAGCCGCAGCGGCGAGCGCATCGTTGAACGCCTGCGTTCGGTCAAGCTGCGCGCCGGCGATGTCATCGTGCTGCAGGGCGTGATGCGCTTTCTGCCGGATACCCTCAAGGCGCTTGGGTGCCTGCCTTTGGCGGAGCGGAGCCTCGCGCTTGGGACCATCCGGCGCGGATGGATCGCGATCGCGATCCTGGTGGCGACTGTGCTCCTCGTGGCGTCGGACGTCGTCCCGGTCGCGATCGGCTTCTTCGGCGCCGCGGTTCTCCTGGTGTTGACGGGGGCGCTGCCGATCCGCGAGGCCTATGCGAGCATCGAATGGCCGATCCTCGTCATGCTCGGCGCCCTTATTCCCGTCAGCGACGCGGTGCGCACGACAGGCGCCACGGACCTCATCGCAGCTTGGCTCTCCTCGATCGCACAGATGCTGCCGGCGTGGGGCGCCCTTGCTCTCATTCTGATCGCGGCCATGGCCGTGACGCCCTTCCTCAACAATGCGGCGACCGTGCTGGTGATGGCCCCGATCGCCGCAAGCTTCGCCAGCCAGCTCGGCTACCGTCCCGACGCTTTCCTCATGGCGGTTGCCATCGGTGCAGCCTGCGACTTCCTCACTCCCATCGGACACCAGTGCAACACGCTCGTCATGGGGCCGGGCGGCTATCGTTTCGGGGACTACAGCCGCCTGGGCGCGCCCTTGTCCCTGATCGTGGTGCTCGTCGGCGTGCCGCTCATCCTCCTGGTCTGGCCCCTGCGCTGACCGCCATGCTTTCGTCGTAAACGGAATCGAAAGCGCGCATGGTCCAACCGTTTTGAGCCATGCGCATCCTTCTCTCTGCCATCAGCGTCTGCCTTGGCCTCGCGCTCGCCTCCTGCGGCGGACCGACGGCGCGCCACGCGGCCCAGGAGGTGCCCGTTGACGAAGCGGCCGCCGCCGCCATCCTGTCGCGCTACAGGGCCGCGCATGGGCTGGGCCCCGTCTCGCCCGATCCCCGCTTGGCCCGCGTCGCCGCGGCGCAGGCACGGCGCAACGCTGAGATAGGTGAACTGTCCCACGAGGCCGGTGGCAGCTTTGCCGTGCGGCTTGCCTCCTTCGGCGCCGCCGATCGCGGCCACGCGGCCGAGAACCTCGCCGCCGGCAACAGCTCGCTCGAGGCGACCTTCGCGCAGTGGAAGGCCTCGCGCGAGCACAACAAGAATCTGCTTCTCCCGAACGCCAAGACGTTCGGCCTCGCGCGGGCCGATTCCCCAGCCTCGCGCATGAAGCACTATTGGGCGCTCGTCCTCGCGGACCGGTAAGGGGTCTTCACATCCGCCGTCGGGCACGCGCCTCCAGTGCCGCCAGATTGTTGCGGATGCGCTCGTTCTGCGGATCGGCAGCAAGAGCGGCGGAGAGGTCCTCGCTCGCGCGCCCAAGATCGCCGCGTAGAAGATAGGAATAGCCGCGGTTGTTCAGGAATTCGGGCGTTCGGCCCATTAGTCTCTCAGCCTGCGCGTAAGCTCGATCCGCAAGTTTAAAGCGCTTCAGCTGATCATAGGCCGCCGCCAGCCCCAGCCATGCCTCGGGGTTGGCCTTCTCGCTCTCGACCGCACGGCGGAAGTGCAGTTCGGCGAGGCCGTAGTTCTGAGCCCTGAAATGCTCCTTGCCGAGCGCAAGATCGCTCTTGGGTTCGTCGGGAGCAGGGGAGCTTTGAGACGGCGCGAGCGTGGCGGTCGCATCGATGCTCGCCTCCGTCCAGGTACAGGCTGCAAGCTGCAGCGCCACCACCAGCGGCGTCAGCCCTTTCACCCAACACGACCGCATGCCCCACCCCATGCCGGCTCAGCTCCCGAACGCCTGTGAAACGCGGATGACGACCGGCAGCATCAGCACGAAGAGAAGCACAGGAAACACGAAAAGGATTAACGGAACCGTAAGCTTGGCTGGCAGCGAATAGGCCTTCTCCTCGGCTCGGGACAGACGCTTGTTCCGCATTTCGTCTGAGTAGACGCGAAGCGAATGCGATAGGCTGGTGCCGAGCTCGGCCGATTGCTGGAGAAGCGTGGCCAGCATCGTCGCCTCTTCGATGCCGAGACGCTCGCCCATGCGCTCGAGCGCCTCCGCGAAGGGCTTGCCGGCGCGAATCTCGAGAGAGACCATGTAGAGGTTTTCGGCCAGCGACGGATAGCCTTCGACGAGCTCGCGCGCGATCCGTTCGATCGCTGCCTCCATGGACAGCCCGGCTTCGGCACAGACGACCATGAGGTCCATGAAATCCGGAAAGCCGCTGCGGTGCTGCGTGACCCGGGCGGCGATGCGCCGCTTGAGATAGAAAGTCGGGGCGAGGTAGCCGATGACGCCCATCGCTGCGGTCCACATCCAGATCGACGGCAGGTTGTCGCCGAAGAGGAAAGGAAGCCCAAGAAGGCCGCCGACGCCAAAAAGAAGCGCCATCCCGAGGCGAGCGCCGAAATAGAGAGCGACAGCCCTCTGGTCGAAGAACCCGGCCTGGATGAGCTGGAGCCTCAGCACGCGGTTCTGTCGCGCATCGCCTCCGAGGTTGGCTTCGATGAAGGAGACGACATGGTCGAAGGAGCGGACTTTCTGCTTGTCGGGGGGCTTGGCCGATGCGCCGGAGTGGGTGCCGTCGCCGCCCGCCCGGCGCCGCATCTCCTGACGCTGTCGGACAGCGTTGGCGACGACAACGGCGCCCAGGGCTCCGGCGAGGGCGAGAAGGACGCCGGCCGTGACAAGGGGATCCTCGCCGAAGGTCGCAAACAGGGCTGCAAGCTCATCCATGCGGCGCGCCCCTAGATCCGGAAGTTGATCATGCGCCGCATGATCAAGTTGCCGATGGCCATCCAGCCGATCGCGCCGGCAAAGGCATATTTGGTCATCGGGTGTTTCCAGGCCTCGCCGTAGAAGTCCGGCGAGATGGCGTTGATCAGGAGGAAGACGGCCAATGGCGTGATGTTGAGGATCAGGGCCGAGGCCCGCCCCTCCGCAGCCAGCCCGCGGATCTTGCGGCGCATCTTGAAGCGCTCACGGATCACCTTGGCGAGGTTGTCCAAGATCTGGCTCAGATTGCCGCCGGTCGAGGCCTGGATGGCGATGGAGGTCACGAACAGCGGCAGATCCTCATGGCCGACGCGGGCCATCATGCCGCGCAGGGCGGTTTCGAGCTCCGAACCGTAGGTGATCTCATCGGCAACCATGCCGAACTCGCTGCCGATCGGGTCGGGCATCTCACGGGCGACCATGGCGATCGCGACAGGCGTCGGGTGACCGGCGCGCAAGGAGCGCACGATGATGTCGATGGCCTCGGGAAACTGGGCGCCGAACGCCTTCAGGCGGCGGGCGCGCAGATACATCAATCCGGCGACCGGCAACAGGGTGACGCTCGCGGCCGCGGCCGCCCCGGCGAGCGCCACGTCGCCACGCCATGCGAAGACTGCGCCGAAGGCTGTAATGCCAAGGGCGGAGAGGCTGAAGAGCGCGCGCCAGAGGCTCACCGTCACGCCGGATTGAAGGATGAGGCGGTTGAACACCGCGAGCGGCAGCCACTCCTCGCCTTGCGAGGAGAGTCCCCGTTCCCGGCGCAGCTGAACGAGCACCTTCTCGCGGCTCGGCTCCCGGTCAGACAGCTGGAGCCGCCGGTTTACCCCGCTGCGGTAGCTCTTGGCGTTGCGCAGCAGGAGATAGACTGCCTCGGCGAGGAGGGCGACCGCCACTCCTGCCGAGCCATAGAAGACCAGAAGCGGGTCGATGTCGAAGGTCATTGGAGGTCACGAGGCCGAGGGCCATCGGCCGTGAGCAACGAGCCCTCGGATGAGCGCCGCAAGGGCGCCCGGCTGCCGATCGCCCGCTGCCGATGGCCGAAGAGGCAGCTGCCGAAGCTCCATCGCCGTCCTCGTCAAAGGGGCTTCGACGGATCGAAACACGACCCTGGGATGTGGATGCCGTGGGCCATGAGATCCTGGAGGAAGCGCGGCCTGACGCCGGTCGCCACATGGTGGCCTTGGATGGAGCCGTCAGGATCCGTCCCGGTGCGCACGTATTTGAAAATCTCCTGCATCTGGATGACCTCGCCCTCCATCCCGGTGATCTCCGCGACCGAGGTGACGCGGCGCTTGCCGTCGGGGAGGCGCTGAAGCTGGACGATCAGCCGGATCGCAGCGGCGATCTGGCCGCGGATCGAGAGTTGGCTCATGGGGAGCCCGGCCATGCCGATCATCTGCTCGAGGCGCGAGATCGCCTCGCGCGGATTGTTGGCGTGGATCGTGGCCATCGAGCCTTCGTGTCCGGTGTTCATGGCCTGGAGCATGTCGAAGGCCTCCTCGCCGCGGCACTCGCCGAGGATGATGCGCTCGGGCCGCATGCGCAGGGCGTTCTTGACGAGGTCGCGCTGGCGGATCTCGCCCTTGCCCTCGATGTTGGGAGGCCTCGTCTCCATGCGCGCTACATGCGGCTGCTGGAGCTGCAGCTCCGCCGCGTCTTCGATGGTGATGAGGCGCTCGGTATGGGGGATATAGGCGGAGAGGGCGTTGAGCATGGTGGTCTTGCCAGAGCCGGTGCCGCCCGAGATGATGGTGGTGACGCGGCACTTGACCGCGGCCGCGAGGAGCTCGGCCATGGCCGGCCGGATCGCCCCGACCTCGATGAGCTTGTCGAGGGAGAGCTTCGACTTCGAGAACTTGCGGATCGAGACCAGCGGGCCGTCGACGCCGATGGGCCGGATGGCGCAGTTGAAGCGGGAGCCGTCGAGCATGCGTGCGTCGCACAACGGGCTCGACTCGTCCACCCGCCGGCCGACCGCCGAGACGATCTTCTGAATAATGCGCATGAGATGCGCCTCGTCCTTGAAGAGCGAGGGCACGGGCTCGAGGACGCCGCGGCGCTCCACATAGATGTTCTGGTGGCCGTTGATCAGGATGTCCGAGATGCTTGGATCCTTGAGCAGCGGCTCGAGGGGGCCCAACCCTGTCATCTCGTCGATCACCTCGGAGACGAAGGCTTCGAGCTCCTTGGCGTTGAGAGCGAGGCGTTCCGCCACCACCCACTGTGCGATGATGCCGTGGATCTCGCGCCGCAGCTCCGCCTCCGGCAGCTTCTCGACCGCGGACAGGTTCAGCTCCTCGATCAGGCGACGGTGCAGGCGCACCTTGGCGTCGAGGAGCTTCTGGGAGGGAGAGGCCGCAGGAGCGGGTTCCGCCGGCACCGGAGCAGGTCGCACCGGCTCCGGTACAGGAGGGGCCATTGGTGGCGGCTCGGCCTCGCCCTCCGCGATGGCCGCCGCACCGGCCATGGGCGGTATCGGGCGGGTTGCAGGCTTCGTGATCGAACGAGCGGAGAAGCGGCCAAGCATCGGGAGGACAAACCTGTTGGGCCCGCACGTACGGCGCCGTCAACACGCCATCCACTCTGCACAAGCGCCGTAAAAACCCCGCTTTGCCGGTGCGTCGAATTTGACCGATCAGGCCTGCTCCCTCCCCGGGCCCACGCTGCCGCGCCCGTCCCACGCTTGTCGTCGGACCCGCCGGAGCCGGTCCAACAAGGCGTCATGGTGTGAGGCAGTGCCGCAGCCTTGTGCGGTCGTCGCAGGCGAAGGCCCGGCCTAGCGTTGAATCAACCTGATCGGATCAGGCTTTAGACGGCTTCCGGTTGTTTGCGCGTGTCCGGAACGACGCCGAGCTTCTTCTGCAGACTGGTGGAGGAGGTGGTGTATTGAAAGAGGAGCTTCTTCTCCGGATAGACGTAGCGATGCGCCTTTTGCGCGGCGAGCGCCGCCTCGTGGAAGCCGGAGAGGATGAGCTTCAGCTTGCCCGGATACCAGTTGATGTCGCCGATGGCGAAGATGCCGGGCGTGGAGGTCTCGAACTTCTCGGTGTCGACCGGGATGAGGTTCTCGTGCAGGTTCAGGCCCCATTCGGCGATGGGGCCGAGCTTCATGGTCAGCCCGAAGAAGGGCAGGAGCACCTCGCAGGGCACCTCGAAGGTGGAGCCGTCGTCGCGACGCACCACCGCCGCCTCGAGCGTCGGGGCAGGTCCCTTCAGGCCCACCACCTGGCCGAGCTCGAAATCCATGGCGCCTGCGGCGACGAGGGCGCGCATCTTGTTGACGCTGTCCGGCGCGGCGCGGAAGGCGTCGCGGCGATGGAGCAGGGTCAGGTGCTTGGCGAGGGGCTGCAGGTTGAGCGTCCAGTCGAGGGCCGAGTCGCCGCCGCCGACGATGAGGATGCGCTTGTCGCGGAACGCTTCCATCTTGCGCACGGCGTAGAACACGCCGGTGTTCTCGTAAGCGTCGATGCGCTCGATGGGCGGCTTCTTCGGCTGGAACGAGCCGCCGCCGGCGGCGACAATCACGGCCTTGCACTCGAACACCTTGCCGGCGTCGGTGGTGATGCGGAACCTTGGATGCTCGGCGTCGCCGAGGCTCTCCAGACCTTCCACCATCTCGCCGAGGTGGAAGGTCGGCTTGAAGGGCTCGATCTGGCGTAGCAGGTTGTCGATCAGCCCTTGGCCGGTGATGACCGGAAAGCCGGGGATGTCGTAGATCGGCTTCTCGGGATAGAGCTCGGCGCATTGGCCGCCGATCTTGGGCAGGATGTCGACGAGGTGGGCCTTGATGTCGAGAAGGCCCAGCTCAAATACCGCGAAGAGCCCTACCGGCCCCGCCCCCACGATCACGACGTCGGTCTCGATCCGTTCGGACATTCGCTCTTCCCTGTCATTCCGGGACGCGCCCCAGGCGCGCATGCGGCCCGCCCATTACGGGCTCCGGGCTCCCCGCCTTGCTCGCCCTGGAATGCCAGCAAAGCCCCGCAAAGCCAAACACGGCCGACTAGCCGCTCACCGGCGCCAGCGTGACTTCCAGGCCGTCAAGCTCCGGTTCGTAAAGGATCTGGCAGGCGAGGCGGGAGTTCTTCCGGGTGAGCGGCAGCATGTCAAGCCGCCCCTCCTCTTCCTCCGTCGCAGGATGGAGCTTGTCCAGCCACGGCTCCGACACGAAAACATGACAGGTGCCGCATTCGCACGCCCCGCCGCAGGCTCCCGAAAGGGGCAAGTTCCAGTCGCGGATGATCTCCATCACCCGCCAGCCCTCGAGCGCCTCGAGCGTATGGCGCTCGCCGTCCCGATCGATGACGTGGATGACGCCCATCGGTGCCTGCCGAAATCCTTCGAAGCGGCAGGACCCTTACCACAGGATCATTCGTACACAAACGATTGCCGCTGTCGCGGGCTGCATATCGTCATTGCGCCGCGTGACGTCAATGCCCGGACACGCGCTCAGGGTGGGATAGCGCGAGGGGGCGCGATGTGCCCACGACGACGATCTCTCCGCGCAGCATCAACGCGGCGGCGCGGATGAGGCCGCGGTCGCAATAGGTCTCGGCCTGTCGCCGGCCGGAGGCAAGGGCGGCGGCGATCTCGTCCTGGAAGAGCGGGCCGACCCGCACCGTGACGGGCCGCTCGCCAAGGTCCGTATCGGGATCGAGGGCGCTTGCCGGCCGCCTTTCAACGGCGGGGCTGTCCACATCCACCGCGTTGGCAATAAGCGTAGCGGCAGCGTCCGCCGCCGCCGCGTCCGCTGCGAGAACCGTGACGGCATCAGCGATCCCAAACGAGAGGGAGCGGCCGGTGAAGCCCGAGGTGGCGACGCCCGCGATGCGGTCCTCAGCGCGAAGCACGAGGGAGCCGTTGAGGGCCGGAACCGGGCCGCGAGAGAAATCCCCGGCGACGCCGAGCGTCATCGTCTCTCCCGGCGCGAGGTGGATGGCGATGTCGCCGCCGTCGTTGACGAAGGCCTTGGCGAGCTCGGCCTTGCCCCGCATGGCGGCCATCATCTCATCCGCGACGGCGCCCGCCACCGCTGCCATGGGCGTCACGAACTCACCGGCGAAGGGCAGGACCGCGGCAACCATCCGCCGGGCCGTCGGTCCCGTGACCTGCGGACGGTCGGAGATGGGGCTCCTCAGCGCCGGCAGTTCGCCGACGAGTTCCTCCAGAATTGTCTCGAAGCGGGCGCGGGCGGCGGCATAGGCAGCTCGGACCTCGCCCTCGTCCCCCCAGGCCTGCAGCACGAGATCGATCGGCCCGTGCGAGAGGTGGAGCCGCTCGCCCGTAAGCCACTGCGCCCGCGGCCGTTCGCGCACGGCTCCCTCATCCCAGCTTGGCGATCAGCTTGAGCAAGGTCTCGGCCTCCCGCGGGGAGAGCGGCGCCAACGTCCGCCGGGAGACCTCCGCGGCGACCGCCTTCATCGCCTTGACCGCTGCGGCGCCCTCGGGCGTGAGCGCGATGAGCACGAGCCTGGCGTCGTTTTCGTCCACCTCCTGGCGGACGAGCCCTCGCTTCATCAGCCGACCCACCACGCCGAAGATGGTCGCCGGATCCATGGCAACAAGACGGCCGAGCTGGTTCTGGGAGATGGGCCCGGTGTCATCGAGCTTGGCAAGTGCGGCGAACTGGGTCGGCGTGACATCGAAGGTGCCCATCACATCGTTGAAGATCTCGGTCGCCCGCTGGTGGGCCTTCCGCAGGCGGAAGCCGATCTGGTCTTCGAGCACATAGGCGCGCACCGCCGCCTCGGCGTCCGCCTCCGGCGGTTTGGGTGCGGTGCGCTTCGGCAGGTCCATGGCGTTCAAGCTCCTGCCGGTGCGAACGGCCAGGGATTGTCGGGGCGCCATTCATCCACGCGCCGCTCAGCGCCGAGCGAGCGCAGCACCTCCGCGAGGCTCACGATATCCGCGCCATGGCCGCCGAGGCGAAGATAGAGCGCGCGAGGAAGCGTGAACTCGATCGGCGCCACGATGGCGGGGGTCGGCACATAGCCGAAAGAGCTTTTCGGCATCCGCGTCACGTCGACCATCACGGTGATGCCGCCGCCGGGCCAGATATAGGCCGGCGCGCCGCCGAGCGTCACCCTCGTCTCCCCGCGAGCCACCGAGCGGGTGAGCAGCACCGGGTTCTCGGTGACGCCGGCCCTCAGCGATCCGCCGGCGCCGGCCATGAACAGGACCGAGCAGAGCGAAGGCTCGCAGTTCTCCCCGATGCGGTCGACGACAGCGCGCACGGCCTCCGGCATCGGCGCAGGCACCGGCCGCAGCGCCTCATCGAGCACGCAGTAGAGCGCGTCCTCGCCCGTGGTGCTGACGAGGAGCAGGCGCAGGCCAGGCCACGCGACCTCGGGATCGATCTTCTGGATGATCGAGAGCGGGTCGGTGATGTCGGTGCCGCCCCAGCCGAGGCCGGGCGCCGCGACCTGGAAATAGCGCCCCGGCGTCGACTTGCGCCCGCGCACCCGGATGCCGGCGGGGCGCATGTGGAGACAGCGCCCGGCCTGGTGCTCGGTGAGGACACCGGTGATGTGGTCGTCGACCACGATCACCTCGTCCACATGGCCTACCCACTGCTTGGCGAAGATGCCAATGGTGGCCGAGCCGCAGCCGACCCGCATCCTCTCCTCGGGCCGGCCGTCGACGATCGGGGCCGCGCCCGCCTGCACCACGACCTCATGGCCGCCTTCGATCGTGACGGCGACCGGCTCCCCTGAGCAGAGCCTGAGCAGGGTGTCGCAGGCGACGGTGCCCTCCTTCTTCGAGCCGCCCGTGAGGTGACGGACGCCGCCGATAGAGAGCATCTGCGAGCCGTATTCGGCGGTGGTGACGTGTCCGACCGCCTCGCCCTCCACCCGGATGGTCGCCGTCTCGGGGCCGAGGTGCCGGTCGGTGTCGATCTTCACCTTGACGCCGCAATAGCTGAAGATTCCCTCGGTCACGACGGTGACCGTGTCGACGCCCTCATGCTCCGCCGAGACGATGAAGGGCGCAGGCTTGTAGTCTGGATAGGTGGTGCCGGCGCCGACCCCAGTGACGAAGGTGCGGGCGGGATCGAGCATCTGTCCGTCCCAATCGCCGCCGGCGAACTCAACAAAGCGCCCGCCTTCCTCCAGCGTGCGATGCATCAGCACGACCGGATCGGTCCGGACGAGTGCGCCGTCGCGGTTGGCATAGCGCGCGCAGGCCCCCGCGCGCCCTGGCCGGATGCGGCACAACACCGGACACGCATCGCATCGCACAACGCCGTCCTCCTCGACGGCGCCGAATTTCTGGGGGCGCGTATGCGCCTCCGTTTCCGCAGTCCCAGTCATGGCGGCGCATCATTTCGCCCCTCCCCTTCAAGGGGAGGGGTAGGGGTGGGGACCACCTGGCCAGCAAGCGCCGCCCAGATGGTCTCGATCACCACGTCGATTTCCGTGAACACCTGCGCGTTCCAGAACCGCAGCACGCGATAGCCGTGCGCTTCGAGGTAGCGGTCCCGTCGCGCGTCGCGCGCGGCGTTTGAGTCCTCGCTGTGCTGGCCGCCGTCGAGTTCGACGATCAGCCGACGGCCGTGACAGCAGAAATCCACGACAAAGGGGCCGATCGGGACCTGCCTGCGAAAATGCGTGCCCTCAAGCGGCAGCTTGCGCCGCAAATGCCACCACAGTTCCTTTTCGGCCTCAGTGGCGGCGCGCCGCAGCTTTGGCGCGAGCTTCTTGGCGCGCGGCGAGGCTCTCCAGTCGGGTGGACGTCGTTTCGCGTGACTCTCCTCCACCCCCAACCCCTCCCCTTGAAGGGGAGAGGCGCTGGCGCGGTGCGTGCCGGGGCGTTCGTCGCGCTCGTTTCGAGCCGCGCCTACCTCTCCTCGCCCCTCCCCGTTCAGGGGAGGGGTAGGGGTGGGGTCCGGCGGCGCCGGCTGACCGGGTGAAGGTGGATAACGCAGGTCGGTCATGACTCTCCCCCACCCCCGTCCCCTCCCCTTGAAGGGGAGGGGCGAAGCTCGTCTGCAGAGGCACGGCGTTCGCGAAGCGCCTCCCAGAGGCGGTGCGGCAGGACGGGCACATGGCGGATCGTGACGCCGGTCGCGTGGCGGATGGCGGAGAGGATGGCCGGGGCGGTGGCGATGAGGGCCGGCTCGCCGACCCCCTTTGCGCCGAACGGCCCTTCCGGCTCCGGGTCCTCGACGAGCTTGATCTCGATCTCCGGCATGTCGCCGACGGTCGGGATGAGATAGTCGTGCAGGTTCTCGGTGCGGCCAGGGATGAACTCCTCCATCAACGCCAGCCCCAGCCCCTGAGCGATGCCGCCCTCGATCTGGCCCTCGACCAGCGTCGGATTGACGGCGCGTCCGACATCGTGAGCGGCAACGATCCTGAGGACCTTCGTCGTGCCGAGGACCGTGTCGACCTCCACCTCGGCGATCTGCGCCGCAAAGCCGTAAGTGGCGTAAGGGACGCCCTGGCCGTTCTCGTCGAGGGCCGTGGTCGGCGGGTCGTAGGTCCCGACGCCCTCAAGCGCCACGCCGTCCCGATCCGCCGGCAGGGCGGAGAGGTCGAGGGTGCGCCGCACCTCGCCCTCCGCGATGCGCAGGAGCGCGCCGTCGAGATGAAGCGTCGCCGCCTCGCCCACATTGGCGAGGGCGAGGATCTTGCGCCGCAAGTCCCGCGCCGCAAGGGCGGCCGCCTTGCCGGAGACGAAGGTCTGCCGGGAGGCCGAGGTCTTGCCAGCATCGAAGGTGAGGTCCGTGTCGCCGACGACGAGCGTGAAGGCCTCGGGCGGCAGCCCCAGGACCTCGGCGGCGATCTGCACCAGCACCGTGGTGGAGCCCTGCCCGATCTCGACGGCGCCATTGTAGAAGGTGAGCTGGCCTGCCCGGTCGAGCGCGATGCGCATGGTCGACGGGTTCGACATGGAGGTGTTGCCGCAGCCGTACCACATGCAGGCGATGCCGGCGCCGCGTCGACGCCGCGGATTCCTCGCATTGTGGGCGGCGACCCGGGCGAGCATCGCCTCCCAGTCCTCTTTGAGAGCGTCGAGGCACGTGGGCAGGCCGGCCGAGTGGGACAGGAACTGGCCTGAGGGCGTGCGGTCGCCCTTGGTCAGGGCGTTGCGACGGCGGATCGTCCAGCGGTCGAGCCCGAGCGCCTCGGCGAGATCGTCCATGAGCCCCTCATGGGCGATTGCCGCCTGCGGCACGCCGAAGCCGCGGAAGGCGCCGGCCGGAGTGTCGTTGGTGTAGACGGCGCGCGTGCGATTGAGGACGTTTTGGACGCGGTAGGGACCGCTGGCATGGACGGGCACTCGGTTCGCGACCGTCGGTCCCCAGGAGGCGTAGGCGCCAGTATTGAAATCCGCCGCGCTCTCGAAGGCGAGAAGCCGCCCTTCACTGTCGGCGGAAGCCTTTGCGCGGATCACCGCCGGGTGGCGCTTGGTGGTCGAGGCCATCGACTCGATGCGACTGTAGACCATGCGCACCGGCCGCCTCGTCTTCCAGGCGGCCACGGCCAGGAGCGGTTGCACGGAGACGTCGAGCTTGCCGCCAAACCCGCCGCCGCAGGCGCTCGGGCGGATGCGTACATGCCGAGGCGGCAGCCCGAGCACCCGCGCTACCTCGTCGCGATCCATGTAGGGCGCCTGCGTGCAGGCGAAGATCTCGATCCGGTCGGGGCCGACCAGCCTCGCATAGCCCGCCTCAGGCTCGATATAGGCGTGCTCGACGAAGGAGGTGCGGAATGTGCCCTCCGTTGTCGCCGCAGCCGCCGCGTGCCCGGTCGCGACATCGCCGCAGGAAAGACGACCACGGGTGAGCACATTGTCCGGACATGCCGCATGGATCGCTGGCGCACCATCGCCAAGCGCCGCCTCCACGCCGCTTACCGGTGGCAGCGGCGTCCAGGCGATGGGGAGCTCGGCGTCGTCGATCGCCTCGATCGCCGCTCGCGTCCCCACGAGCCCGAGCACCGCCTCGCCGCGGAAGCGCACCTGACCCTCCGCGAAGACCGGCTGGTCCTTGAGGTTCGGGAAGATGCCGAACGAGTTCTCGCCGGGCACATCGGCCGCGGTGACGATCGCCTCGAGGCCCGGCTTCGTCCGGCGGAAGGCTTCGAGGTCGCCGAGCACGAAGGCGGCTCGCGCGTGAGGCGAGCGCAGGATCCGCAGCCACAACGCCTCCGCCGGCGCCTCGTCAGCGCCGAAGCGCTCCGCCCCCGTCACCTTCGCCCAGCCGTCGATGCGGGCAAGGCGGGCACCGACACGTCCTTCGCCTCCCGCAGCATCGCAGGAAGAGGCGAAGACCGCCATCACCGCCTCAACGATCTTCGTGTAGCCCGTGCAGCGGCAGAGGACGCCGCCGACGGCGTCGCACACGGCCTCGCGCGAGGGGTGCGGCTCGCGCGCGAGCAGGCTCGCGGCGGCCATCAGCATGCCCGGGGTGCAGGCGCCGCATTGGGCGGCGCCGTGATGGAGAAAGGCCCGGCGTAGGCGGTCGGTGATGCCGTTCGGGCCCGAGCCCTCGACGGTGTGAATCTCACACCCCTGCGCCTGCGCGATCGGCACCAGGCAGGCGCAGACTTGGGCTCCGCCGAGGAGCACGGTGCAGGCCCCGCAATCGCCGGCATTGCAGCCGATCTTCGTGCCGGTGAGGCCGAGCTCGTCCCTCAGGGCGTCGGCAAGAGTCGTGAAGGGATGCACAACCACGGTGCGGGCCGCGCCGTTCACTGTGAGGGAGACCGCCATGGCGGCGAAGCCCGGAGACGCATCCCCATCCATCACGCCGCCCTCCTCCGTTCGCCCGCGGCAAGATCGGCGAGGAGATCGCGGGTCAGCGCCTCGGCGGCGGCCAGCCGGTAGGCGGCCGAGGCGCGCATATCGTCCAGCGGCGCGAGCGTGGCGAAGTCGCCAGGCTGGACGAGGTCGGCGAGCGAAGCGTCGAGAGGCTTGCCAAGCAGGCGTTCCTCCAAGGGCGCGAGGCGTTGCGCCACGGCCGAGCAGGCGCCAATGCACAGGCGCACATCGCCGATGCGCCCCGTAGCATCGGTCTCGATCACCCCGGCCGCCATGACGATGGAGATGACGAGATAGCGCCGCGCCCCGAGCTTGCGGAACGCGCCGCGGTCCAAGGCGCCGCGCTTGGGGAGGCGCAGGGCGACGACGATCTCGTCCGGTCTGCAGACCGTGTGGCGATAGCCGTCGATGAAGGCCTCCACCGGCACGAGACGCCGCCCGGGCGGGCCGGCGATCTCGACCGCCGCCTGAAGCGCGACAAGGTTGGGGATACCGTCACCCGCAGGCGAAGCGGTGCAGAGATTGCCGACGAGCGTGCCGCGGTTCTGGATCTGAACGCCGCCGATCTCCCGCGCCGCCGTCTTGAGACCGTTGAAGAGGGGCGGCAACCTCGCCTTGAGAAGCTCGGTCCAGGTGACGAGGCAGCCAATGCGCCAGTGGTCGTCCCTCTCCTCGATCCCTCCCAAGCCGGGGATGGCGGTCAGGTCGAGCAGGTCCCGACAAGTCATTTGCCCCCAAGCCGCCCGCGTTGTCCTGTTGGGATAGACGTCCGTCCCGCCGGCGATGATCTCCACCTCACGCGCGGCGCGAATGGCGAGCGCTTCATCGAGGGTTGCGGGACAGAAATAGGCGGTCATGGCCCGCCTCCGCCTGTGAGAGTCGGGCGCACCCTCGCCGTCGCGACCTCGTCCAGCGCACCCTCGGGCGTGACCGCCACCCCGAACAGGCGCTGCGCCTCCTCCCCCGTGTAGTAGCCGCGCCGGACGTCGCGAAGCACCAGCGCGGGATCGCGGGTGAAAGGATCGCCATAGCCGCCTCCCCCCGGCGTCTTCACTTCCACGCGGTCGCCGGTGCGGATCGCGATGTCCTGGTCCTTCGAGAGATGCTCCGGCATGAAGGTCCCGGTCCCGCGGTGGATCAGCACCTCGTTCGGCGCTCCCGGAGACCCACCCTGCACGCCCGGCGGGCCGAAGCGGCCGTGATCCATCACAAAGGAGGCCCGCGCCTCGCCGCGCAACAGCTCGACCTCGTAGTGCACGCCGAAGCCGCCGCGGTGCCTGCCCGCCCCGCCCGAGCCCTCGCGCAGGGCAAAGCGCCGGAAGAGGACCGGATAATATTGCTCCATCACCTCCACCGGCGCGGTCTTCGAGATGCCGATGGTGGAGCAGCCGTTGGTGAGGCCGTCGTGAAAGGCGGTGCCCCCATAGCCGCCGCCGGTGATCTGGTACATGACGTAGGCAGCGCGCCTGTCAGGGTCGGAGCCGCCGAGGGCGAAGTTGCCGGAGGTGCCGGCAGGCGCCGCCCATAGCCGCTCGGGAATGGCTTCAGCGAGCGCCAGGAACACCGCCTCGGCGATGCGCTGCGAGACCTCCGCCGCGCAGCCTGAGACCGGGCGCGGATAGCGGGCGTCGAGGAAGGTGCCTTCGGGCCGCCTGATGATGATCGGGTCGAAGCTGCCGGCGTTGATGGGCACGTCGGGAAAGACGTGCCGCACGGCGAGATAGACGGCCGAATAGGTCGTCGCGACGACCGAGTTCATAGGGCCGCGGCAAGGCGGCGAGGAGCCCGAGAAGTCGAAGGCGAGCGTATCGCCGCGCTTCGTGACGTTGAGCGCGATGCGCAGGGGCTCGTTCACAACGCCATCCGAGTCGACGAAGCTCTCCGCCGCGTAGACGCCGTCGGGGATCGTCGCGATCTCGGCCCGCATGCGCTGTGCGGCCCGCGTGCGGATTTCGCGGATGGCAGCCTCGATCGTCCTCTTGCCGTAGCGCCCGATGAGCTCGCGCAAGCGCTCCGCGCCGACCTTGAGCGCCGCTTCTTGAGCCTTGATGTCCCCGATGCGCTGGTCCGGCACGCGGATGTTCGACTGGATGATCGACAGGATCTCCCGGTCCATGACGCCGCGCTTGAAGAGCTTCACGGGCGGGAGCCGCAGACCCTCCTGCTCGACCTCGACGGCCTTCGCCGAGAAGCCCCCCGGCACCATGCCGCCGGTGTCCGGCCAATGGCCGGTGTTGGAGAGCCAGCAGAACAGCTCGCCCTCGTGGAAGAAGGGCAGGGCGAAGCGTACATCCATCAGATGCGTGCCGCCGAGATAGGGGTCGTTGACGATGTAGATGTCGCCCTCCTCGGGCGGCGCCACCTTGCCTTCCTGGATGAGGCGGATGAGCTCGGCGCAGGAGTATTGCATCGTGCCGACGAAGACCGGCAGGCCGTATTCCCCTTGCGCGACGAGCGCGCCGTCGCCTGCCGCGTAGATGCCGTCGGAGCGGTCGTCCGCCTCCGCGATCACCGGCGAGAAGGCCGCGCGCGAGAAGGCGACGTCCATCTCGTTGCAGGTCTGCTGCAGGCCGGCCTGGATGACGGCGAGGGTGATAGGGTCGATCACGGCGCCGCCCGACCTCTCCCCCTGGGAGAGGCGGGCGCGCGCACCCACCGCAATCCGCAAATTCCCTATGGGGTCGAGCCGCGCGGTCGCGCCCGGCTCGATCATGGTGGTTGCGTCGACCTGCTGGATCACGGCCGGCCCTTCGATCACGGCGTCGGCCGGCAGGCGCTCGCGGTCATAGATCGGGGCCGCCCGCCAGCCGCCCTCAAGCCAGAGGCGGCGCGTCCCGATGCGCGCCTCGGAAAGCGTGGAGGCACGCTTCCTCGCATCGACGAGGCTCGCGATCGGGAAGGGCCGGCGCTTGCCGATGACCGAGGTGTTGAGGTTGACGAGGACGGCTTTGATCTCGGGCAGGCTCACCTGGAAGCGGCGGAAGTAAGCCTCCTCGAAACGGCGCTGCATCTCCTCCCGTGTCACGGCCGCGTGCGGAAGGTTGACGCGGATAAGGTGCGTCTGGCCGCGGAACTGCATGTCGGCGGAGTGAAGCACCAGCGTCTGCGCGATCTCGTGCGCCTCCTCGGCGTTCACGGCCTCCCCCGCCGCGCGCTGCTCCGCCAAGGTGGCGCGGACGAGATTCATGTCGACGGAGTCGAGCGGCGCATTCAACGTCTTGACGAAGTCCTGCCGCAAATCCGCGACGAGGCAGCCGAGCGCGTTCGTGAGGCCGGGACGGGCGGGCACGACCACTTCGGGAATGCCAAGCTCCCGCGCCAGCGCGACGGCATGCAACGGGCCGGCGCCGCCGAAGGCGAAGAGGCAGAAGTCGCGCGGATCGTAGCCGCGTGAGAGCGACACCATGCGGATCGCCCCTGACATATGCGTGTTGGCGAGGCGGATCGCCGCTGCCGCCGCCTCCTCGGCCGACAGCCCAAGCGGCGCGCCGATTTCCCGCGCGAAGGTCTCGCGGATGAGGGCGAGCGGGACGGGCCTTGCAACTGCGAGCAGCCCCTCGGGATCGAGTCGCCCGAGAAGGAGGTTGGCATCGGTGATGGTGGGGCGCTCGCCGCCGCGGCCGTAGGCGATGGGGCCTGGCTCGGAGCCGGCGCTCTCCGGGCCGACCTGCAGCATTCCGGCCTTGTTCACGCCAATGATCGAGCCGCCGCCAGCGCCGACCGTCCGCACATCGACCATCGGCACATGGATCGGCAGGCCATAGTCGATGGCAAGCTCCGCGCTCACCTCCGGCACGCCGCCGCGGATCAGGGCCACGTCGGTGGAGGTGCCGCCCATATCGCAGGCAACAGCGTTGGCGATGCCGGCTTGCGACAGCGTCACGGCCGCCGCCATCACACCGGAGGCGGGACCGGACATCACCGTCTTGGCCGCCTCGCGGGCGACGACGCGGGACGGCACCGTGCCGCCATTGCCGTTCATCACGAGGAGGTCGCGCTTGTAGCCGCGCCGCGCCAGCTCGTCCCGCAGACGCGCCACGTAGCGATCGAGGATCGGCTGCACGGCGGCGTTGACGGAGGCCGTCGTGCCGCGCTCGTATTCGCGGAACTCCGAGAGGAGGGCGTGGCCGACGGTGACGTAGTCGTTGGGCCAGAGGGAGCGCGCGATCTCGGCGGCGCGGCGCTCATGCGCCGGATTGGCGTAGGAATGAAGGAAGTGGATGACGAGGGCCTCGCATCCGGCCGCAAGGAGCTCGCGGAGGCGCGTCTCGACCTCCGCCTCGTTGAGGGGGATCAGCACCTCGCCGCGGGCGCTCATGCGCTCCGCCACCTCGAGTCTCAGCTCGCGCGGGATCAGCGGCTCGAAGGTGCCTGTGAGCCCGTAGGGCTTCGGCCGCGTGCGGCGACCGAGCTCCAGCGTGTCCCGAAACCCGCGCGTCGTGATGAGACCGACGCGCGCGACCTTGCGCTCGAGCACCGCGTTGGTGGTGGTCGTGGTGCCGTGGATGACGAGGTCAAGATCAGCAGGCGTGGCGCCGGCTGCGTCCAGCGCGGAGAGGACGCCGAGCGCCTGGTTGACGGCGCTCGTCGGCACCTTCGCGAGGCGGATCGCGGCGCCGTCCGGTCCCGCCTCGTGGAGGAGGAGGTCGGTGAAGGTGCCGCCGACGTCGATGCCCGCCACGCGCCGCATGCGAGCCGCCTCAAGATTGTTTGTGTACGAATGATAGGCGCGAACCGGCAGGCGCGTAAAGCGAACGTTTTCCGGTGTCCTGTCCTCCCGGCCACGACGCCGCGCGTCAGCAGCGCTACTCCTCCATCGCCAGCAGCATGGCGTTGCCGCCGGCGGCGGCCGTGTTGATGGTGACAGTCTGCTCGGTGGCAAAGCGCAGGAGATAGTGCGGCCCGCCCGCCTTGGGGCCGGTGCCCGAGAGCCCATGGCCACCGAAGGGCTGCACACCGACCACAGCGCCGATCATGTTGCGGTTGACATACACATTGCCGACGGCGAGCCGGTTGGCGATCTCCTCGACGGTCTCGTCGATGCGCGAATGGATACCGAGGGTGAGGCCATAGCCCGGGCCCTCGATCGCATCGAGCAGCTTTGGCAGATCCCGTGCCTTGTAGCGGACCACATGCAGGATCGGCCCAAACACCTCCTCAGCGAGGGCCTGCGGCTGATCGAGCTCGAATACGTGCGGCGCGACGAAGAGATCGCGCGCCGCCCACCTCTCCTGGAAGGAGAGGTCGCCGCGCAGCGGCGGGTGAGGTGTGCGCCCTGTCCGGAGAGGGCTCTCCCCCTCACCCGGACGCTGCGCGTCCGACCTCTCCCCGGCGGGGAGAGGTGGAGGCAGCGCATCCTCCCCTCTCCTCAAGGGGAAGGCGCATTCAGCCTCGCCCGCATACCAGACCTTCTTTGCCTCCCGCTTCATGCGCGCGATATGGGCCTCGAGCCGCGCCTTCGCCTCCGCGTCGATGACCGGGCCGATATGGGTGTCCGGATCGGCGGGGTCGCCAAGCTTGAGCTCGCGGGCGGCGCCGACGATCATCTCGATCATGCGGTCGGCGACATCCTCCTGCACGCACAGGAGACGCAAGGCCGAGCAGCGCTGGCCGGCGGAGCGGAAGGCAGAGGTGACAACATCGTCCGCGACCTGCTCCGGCAATGCCGTGGCGTCGACGATCATGGCGTTGACGCCGCCGGTCTCCGCAATGAGCGGCACAATCGGCCCGTCCTTCGCCGCAAGCGCCCGGCTGATGAGCCGCGCCACCTCCGTCGAGCCGGTGAAGACGACGCCAGCGACAGCGGGATGCTCCACGAGGCGCGCGCCGACACGGCCGTCGCCGGGCACGTAATGCAGCGCGGACGCCGGCACGCCCGCCTCGTGCAGAACCTTCACGGCCTCGGCGGCGACGAGCGGCGTCTGCTCGGCGGGCTTTGCCACGACGCTGTTGCCGGCCATCAGCGCCGCCGTGACCTGGCCGAGGAAGATGGCGAGCGGGAAGTTCCACGGGGAAATGGCGACAAAGACGCCGCGCCCGCGCAGCCGAAGCACATTCGATTCGCCCGTCGGCCCGGGAAGGCGCTCGCCTTCTGTGAAGAGCCGCCGGCCCTGCGCCGCATAGTAGCGGCAAAAGTCGACAGCCTCGCGCAGCTCCGCCACCGCGTCATCGAGCGTCTTGCCGCCTTCGGCCTGGAGGAGGCGCAGGAAGAGCCCCCTGCGCTCTTCCAACACATCGGAGGCGCGCTCGAGTGCCGCAGCGCGCTGGTCCGCCGGCGTCTCGCTCCATGCGCGGAAGCCGCGCTGTGCGGCGGCCATCGCGGCGTCGGCGGCCTCGGGCGTCGCCTCGACGACCTTGCCGATTTCCACGCCATTGGTGGGGCTGAGCACCGGCCGCGCTGCTCCGGCAATCTTGCAGCGATCGATCAGGGGCTCGGCCTCTCGCCCTCGTGGAGAGGCGGCCTGCACCACCTCGGCCAGCAGCCCTTCCAGCGATGCCCGGTGCCCGAACTCGACGCCGCGCGAATTGCGCCGATCCGGGCGGAACAGGTCGCGGGGCAGGGGCAGGCGCGGATGGCGGGCGGCCTCGGGGCTTGCGATGATGTCGGCCGGCCGCTTGAGGAGCGTCTCGACCGGCACCGCGGGATCGGCGGCGACGGAGACAAAGGAGGAGTTGGCCCCGTTCTCCAGAAGCCGGCGGACGAGATAGGCGAGAAGGTCGCGGTGGCCGCCGACCGGTGCATAGGTGCGGCAGGCGGCGCCGGGCCGATCCTCAATGAGCTTGCCATACAGAATCTCGCCCATGCCGTGCAGGCGCTGGAATTCGTAACCCTCGACGCCTCCCGCCCGCTCAAGGATCGAGGCGACGGTGAGCGCGTTGTGCGTGGCGAACTGGGGGTAGAGGCGCGGCCGCAAGGCGAGGAGCCGCTCGGCGCAGGCCATGTAGTTCAAGTCGGTCATCGCCTTGCGGGTGAACACCGGATAGTCATCGAGGCCGCGCTCCTGGGCGCGCTTGATCTCCGTGTCCCAATAGGCGCCCTTGACGAGACGCACCATCATGCGCCGGTCGTGGAGCTCCGCGAGGCGGGCGATCCATTCGATCACCGGCAACGCCCGCTTCTGGTAGGCCTGGATGGCGAGCCCGAAGCCGTCCCATCCGGCAAGCGAGTCGTCAGCGAAGGCGGCCGCGATCACGTCAAGCGAGAGCTCGAGCCGATCCGCCTCCTCCGCGTCGATGGTGAAGTTGAGGTCGTATGCCTTCGCCTTGCGGGCGAGTTCGACGACGAGCGGCACGAGCTCGGTCATGACGCGCCCGCGGCTCACCGCCTCGTAGCGTGGGTGAAGCGCTGAGAGCTTCACCGAAATGCCGGGCCGGTTCGGTAGCGGCGCGTTGCCAGCCTCGCGGCCGATCGCCTCGATGGCGGCCGCGTAGGCGGCGAAGTAGCGCCGGGCATCCCCTGCCGTGCGCGCGCCTTCGCCCAGCATATCGAAGGAGTAGCGGTAGAGGCGTCCCGAGCCGGAGCGCGCCCGGTCGAGCGCCTCCTCGATGGTCTGCCCCAGCACGAAGTGATTGCCCATGACCCGCATCGCCTGCCGGGTGGCGGCACGCACGGCCGGCAGGCCGAGGCGTTTGGCGAGCTGGCCGAGGATCCCCTCCGGCGTTTCCCCCGGTTGGATGATCCGCGCGGTGATGCCGAGCGCCCAGGCCGAGGCGTTGACGAGGAAGGCTTCCGACTTCGCCTCGTGATGGGCGAAATCGCCCTGCCCGAGCTTGTCCTCGATCAGGCGGTCGGCGGTGGCGGCGTCCGGCACCCGAAGCAACGCCTCGGCGAGGACCATCAGCGCCAGGCCCTCCTTCGTCGACAGCGAATACTCCCGCAACACCTCCTCCACGCCGCCAAGCCCGCCGCGCTCGGCGCGGATGGCGCCGATGAGATCGCGCGCCAGGGCATCGATGCGCCGCTCGCGCTCGGGCGCTAGCCTCGCGCCAGTGAGCAGCCGGCGGGCGATCGCGGCGTCGTCCTCGGCATAGGGAGCATCGAAAGGTGGCAGGGCGGGCATAGCGGGCATCGGCATCCTCTCATAGGCGCCGCAAAGTTTAGGCCGGCGCAGGCCGTCGTTCTATGGCAATGTTTACGGTTCGGCCGTAAGAAGCACGCCCTTTAACCATGAAGGCCGGAAGAATGACGGACCTTGATCGCACCGACCGCCGCATCCTCGCCATCCTTCAGAATGATGGCCGCATCTCCACGGTGGAGCTGGCCGAGCGCATCGGTCTTTCGCCAACCTCAGCCGGCGAGCGCCTGCGTCGGCTGCAGAAGGAGGGGACCATCACCGGCTTTACCGCCCGGATCGATCCGAAGCGGCTCGGTCTCGGCCTTCTCGTCTTTGTCGAGGTTTATCTCGACAAGACGACGCCCGACGCCTTTGACCGCTTCGCGCAGGCGGTGCGGCGGGCGCCGGAGGTGCTGGAGTGCCACATGGTCGCGGGCGGCTTCGACTATCTCGTCAAGACCCGGGTCGCCGACATGGCCGCCTATCGCCGCTTCCTTGGCGAGGTGCTGCTGGCGCTCCCGGCAGTGCGGGAGACGCGGACCTACGCCGTCATGGAAGAGGTCAAGAGCGACGGTGTGCTGCCGGTGTGAGGCATCGCAGGACCTCCGGACCCCGTCGCCCCTGACGCGTGACCTCCCCTCCCTGCCCTCCCCCGCAAGGGGGGAGGCGACGGTGCGCCAACCTGGCTGGATCACGCTCTTAAGCGGGTGTGTCGCAAATCCGGGGTCGCGGCTCTCGGCCGCTCGCGCGGCTCCGACCGGGATGACGGCGGGCTGGCGGCTGCCTGGCGGACAAGCAAATGCTCACAACTCCGGCAAGGCGCTTGACGCTCGCGGCATTTGTGTTTGCATGCGACCGAAGCCTTCAGCCGCGGCATGGCTCTTGCCATGGCGCTTAATCGACAAGCACCGGGAGGTCGCGGCCTCCCGCTCCGGGAGCGTTCCATGGTTCAGCGTTCATTCCGACCGGCCCTGCGCATCGGGAGCCGGCTGACCGCGCTCGCGGCAATCCTCGCCGCCGCACTCACGGCAACCTCGGCCGAAGCCCAGACCCCCGTCCGCTTCACCCTCGACTGGCGCTTCGAGGGACCGGCGGCGCCGTTCACGGTCGCCCTCGACAAGGGTTACTTCAAGGCCGAGGGCCTCGACGTCACGATCGACGCGGCGGCCGGCTCCCGCGAGCCGATCTCGCGGGTCGGCTCCAACACCTACGACATCGGCTTCGGCGACATCAATTCGCTGGTGCGCTTCCGCGACGAGAACCCGAACGTCGACATCAAGGCGGTGATGGTTCTTTACGATCGGCCGCCCTTCTCCATCGTGGGCCGCAAGAGCCGCGGCATCACCAAGGAGGTGGAGAGCCTCAAGGGCAAGAAGTTCGGCGCGCCGGCGGCAGACGGCGCCTACGCCCAGTGGCCGATCTTCAGGGCGGTCAACAACATCGACGAGAAGGCCTGGAACATGCGCTTCGAGAACGTCGGCTTCCCGGTGCGGGAGCCGATGCTGGCGCAGGGCGAGGTCGACGCGGTGTTCGGGTTCGCCATGTCGATCGCGCTGAACCTCAAGTCGCGGGGCGTGCCGGCCGACGACATCGTGGTGCTGCTCATGAGCGACTACGGCGTCGACCTCTACGGCAACGTGCTGATGGTCTCGCCGAAATTCATGGCCGAGAAGCCGGAGGCCGTGAAGGGCTTCATCCGCGCCGTCATCAAGGGCCTGCGCGACACCATCAAGGATCCGAGCGCCGCCGTCGACACGGTGCTCAAGCGCAACGACGTCGCCCGCAAGGAAGTCGAGCTCGAGCGCCTCAACATGGTGCTGGAGCAGAACATCCTCACGCCCTGGGTGAAGCAGAACGGCGTTGGCGGGATCGACAAGGCCCGCTTCGAGAAGGCGCTCGATCAGATCGGCCTGACCTTCACCTACAAGAACAAGCCGAAGGCCGAGGACGTCTTTACGGAGCAGTTCCTGCCGCCCGCTGCTGAGCGGAAGGTGAATTGAGCCGTGCCGTCCTTTGGGCCAGGCAAAGGCTGAGCCCGGATCCGCTGGCGCTTACGAGTTCGTCGCTTCGCGCCGCCCTTCAAGCCCGGGCACTCGCTTCGCCGGCCCCGAATGACAGCCTCGCATGAATCCCTTCGTTGAGCTTGAGAACGTCACCCATGTCTATGCCGGCGCCGAGGATGGCGCGCCGGCTGTGGAGGGCTTGAGCCTCAGCGTGCGCGAGAGCGAGTTTGCGGCGATCGTCGGCCCCTCGGGCTGCGGCAAGTCGACCTTGATGAAGCTCGCCACCGGGCTTCAATTTCCCCGTGAAGGCACGGTGAAGGTGGCAGGACAGAGGGTCGATGCGCCGGTGAAGCTCGCCGGCATGGCCTTCCAGAACCCGACCATGCTGCCCTGGCGCACCACTCTCGACAACCTCCTCCTGCCGCTCGAGATCGTCGAACCGCACCGCTCGCAGATCCGTCGCAGACGGGCCGAATACATGGCCAAGGCGGAAGCCCTGCTCGCGCAGGTCGGTCTGAAGGGACAGGGGCAGAAATATCCCTGGCAGCTCTCGGGCGGCATGCAGCAGCGGGCATCGCTCTGCCGCGCGCTCATCCACGAGCCGAAGCTCCTCATGCTCGACGAGCCGTTCGGGGCGCTCGACGCCTTCACGCGCGAGGAATTGTGGTGCGTGATCCGCGACCTGCACGCGGCGCAGAAGTTCACGGTGATCCTCGTGACGCACGATCTGCGCGAGGCGGCGTTTCTCGCGGACCGCATCTTCTGCATGTCGAGCCGCCCCGGGCGCATCATTGCGGAGCGCACGGTCGACCTGCCCCGCCCGCGCGACCTCGAGGTCACCTACACGCCGGCCTTCGTCGACATCGTGCACGAGCTGCGGGCGCGCATTGCCGAGGCCCGGGCAGCTGCGTGAAGGCGGTCAGAACAGCGCCTCGCCGGCAATGAGCGCGAAGATCAAGAGGATGAGGAAGATCGCGAAGAAGATTCCGAACAGGATTTTCGAGATACGTGCCGCACCGGCCGCCACGCCGGTAAAGCCAAGCGCTCCCGCGACGAGCGAGATGACGAGGAAGATGATGGCCCATCGCAGCATGTCGCCGGCTCCGCTGTGGCACAACGACAAGCGTCGAAGCGGCGAAGCGGTTCCGCCACGCCTCACTGCACGATGGTAATGCGCTTGGCGGCGCGAGTGATGCCGGTGTAGAGCCAGCGGGCGCGATGCTCGCGGAAGGCGAAGGACTCGTCGAAGAGCACAACGTCATCCCATTGGGAGCCTTGCGCCTTGTGAACGGTCAGTGCGTAGCCGTAGGTGAACTCGTCTGACTCGCGCCGCAGCATGGGCGGGATCTCGTCCTCGCGTCCCTCGAAGAACTCCGGCAGGACATGGACCTCGACGGGACGCCGGCGCGGCTCGTCCTCGGGCACGATGTCGAGACGCACGAAGCCGCCTTGCGGCGGGCGCGGCGCCTGCACGGTCCAGATGCCGCCATTGAGGAGCCCTTTGGATTTGTCATTGCGGAGGCAGACGAGCTTCTCGCCCGCGGCGGGCAAGGGATCACGGAAGCCGTGGAGCTCGCGAATCCGGGCATTGTAGAGGCGGCGCGTGCGGTTGAGGCCGACAAGCACCTGGTCAGCGGCCATGACCGTGGCGGGGTCGATGTCGCGGCGCCCGATCACGCGGCTCTCGCCATATGTGCCCCGGTCGAAGCCATACCCCTCCCGCACGGCCATTGAGAGGCGGATGATGGGGTTGTCGGCCGCCTGACGGTGGACTTGCGTGAGCATCACGTCGGGCTCGGCTTCGGTGAAGAAGCCACCGCCCTTCACCGGCGGGAGCTGCGCCGGGTCGCCCAGCACCAACACCTGCTTGCCGAAGGAGAGGAGATCGCGCCCAAGTTCCTCGTCCACCATCGAGCACTCGTCAATGATGATCAGATCCGCCTTGGCCGCTGGTCCTGAGCGGTTCAGCGCGAACAGCGGGCCGCCCTCGTCCGACTCCCGGGTGCGGTAGATCATCGAGTGAATTGTCGAGGCGTCTCGGCAGCCCTTGGCGCGCAGGACCGCCGCGGCTTTGCCGGTGAAGGCGCCAAAGGCGACCTCGCCCTCCACATGCTCGGCGATGTGCCTAGCAAGGGTGGTCTTGCCGGTGCCGGCATAGCCGAACAGGCGAAAGACCTGGGGCGTGCCGGCTTGCAGCCAGGCGGCGACCCGGCGCAGTGCGTCGTCTTGTTGCGCGGAGAAATCCATTCAACCGCGCTGCGCCTCGGCGCGCAGGTTCCAGAGAATGCCGGCAATCATGATGGCGCTGCCCACGAAGACGAAAGGGTCGATGGCCTCGTTGTACAACTGCCATCCGACGAGCGCGATGAGCGGCACGCGCAGGAAATCGATCGTCATCACCACGCTGGCGTCGCCGTAACGATAAGCATTCGTAAGGCAGTAATGGGAGGACAGGCCGCCGACGCACAGGCCGAGCAGAGGCAAGATGTGCGAGACTTCGAGCTTCCCTGCGAAGGCAAGGGCGCCACCTCCCAGATCAAGCCCGAGCCGGAGATGGTTCGTGACGGCGGCGCTCGTCCAGTTGAGCGGGAGCTGGATGAGGTTCATCCAGAGAAGGATGGAGAAGGTCGTCTCGGTGATGGTGAGCTTCTTCGTCGCGATGGTCGTCACCGCGAAGCCGAAAGCTGCGGCGAGCATCACGAAAGCTCCGACATGCAGATCCGTCAGCCCGGGCCGCAAGATGATGATGACGCCGACGAATCCGAGCACGACCGACGCCGCCCGGCTGAGGGTGAGCCGTTCATGCAGGAAGAAGATCGCCAGGAGCGCCACCCAGGCCGGCATGGTGAACTCGAGGGCGAAGGCGGTCGCCAGCGGGAGCAGCGTGAGGCCGAGCGCCCATGCGACCGTAGCGCCGAAATGAACGCCGTTGCGGAAGAGATGGAGCAGCAGTCGCTGCGGTTGCAAGCTCGGAGTCTGAGACTGAAGGAGCGCGACTGCGAGCAGCATGGCGATGCCCGTGGCGTTGCGGATCGCCAGCATCTCGAAGACATTGAGGGCTCGCGACAGTTCGCGAATGCCCAGCGCCGCCGCGGAGAAGGAGAGGAGAGCGCCGACCATCCACAGGACGGCAATGAGAGTGTTGCGTTGAGTCACGGAGTCCGCGCAGATGAATGATGGCGCTGATAGCGCAGGCGGCGGGCGGCGAACACCCTTTCGGCCCTGCGCTCAGAGATAGGCGATCATGCGCCCGGCGAGGAGCGCCATGACCCAGGCGGCAAGCGAGATGGCCCCGTAGAATCTGGCGCTTTCCGGCAGGTCGCCGCCCGCCATGGCGCTGCCGAACCGGGCATGAAACAGGGCGAGATTGATGAGCCCGACAACGATGAAGATCAGCTTGGCGTAAAAGGCCGGGTTGACCCCAAGCTTCGTGGCCTCGACGGCCAGCAGGACGACGCCGGTCGGGATCTGGACCGCGAGACCTGTCGCTGCAAGCGGGATGGCGATGCGCCCGACCTCCACGGCCTCGATGCCGCCGTCACGGATGAGCTTGAGGTCGAATACCGCGATGCCGCCGACGACGAAGGCTGCGCCGAGCACATGCAGCAGATTGGCGAGGGTGAAGAGCCAGGACGAATGGCGCGCGGCATGGCCGAGCGACGAGTGCTCGAGCGCGCCCAGCGCCTCGACATACAGCGCCTCCACTTCAGCGCAGCTCGAAGGTCTTGCCGGAGACCACGATGCGCTCGGCCCGCATCTCATGGGCGGCTCGGGTCGAGGGATATCCCTCGACCCGCACGGTCGTGCCCGTCTTGATCATCTCAGGGTTCAGGCCCCGCGCCTCCATCCGGAAGGGCGGCGCGAGGACCGCCTCCCAGGTGGCGCCTTGATGCTTCAGGTCGATGTGCACATGCGGGTTCTGCCAGCGCAGCGATTCCACTGGAGCGCTGATGGTCAGGACCTTCGAGGCGTCATAGCTGCCCCAACCGTGATGGGCGAGCGCAACGCCAGCGCCGGCAAAGGCGAGGGCCGCGGATGCAAGGACAAGACGCATGGCTGCTCCTCCATCTGATGGATGCGCGAGCTTATGGCACGCACGCTCGCGATCAACCGTCATCGATCAAACGTGATCGCTGCCACATCGCATTTGCGGCGTGAAAGGGAGAAGAGTTGTGAATAACCCGGGCCATCTTCCGATGATGACTTGTCTTTTCGGAACCATGACGGTGGCAGGACGTTTGGCTGCGAGCGTGACCACATCGCGCTGACGCATCAAGGAGGTGAGTATGCCGCGTGGCGACAAGTCGAAATACACCGACAAGCAAAAGCGTCAGGCCGAGCACATCGAGGAGTCCTATGAGAGCCGCGGCGTGAGCGAGGGCGAGGCCGCGCATCGCGCCTGGGCGACCGTCAACAAGCAAGGTGGCGGCGGCAAGAAGAGCGGCTCGGGCCGCGGGCGGCAGAGCTCCAACGCCTCTGCACGGCGAGGCGGTGCGAAGGGCGGCGCAGCCTCAGCGCGGCGTCCGGCGTCGGCACGTTCGGCGTCTGCCAAGAAGGCCGCTGCGAGCCGCAAGAGCAGCACCGCATCGGGCGCAAGGTCGTCGTCGAAGAGCAGCACCAAGAGCACGAAAAGCGGCGTCAAGCGGGCCGCCAAGAGCAGCGCGAAGACGACCGCACATCGCTCGAGCGGAACCAAGTCGACGGCGACGCGCCGCACTGCGGCGACCAAGTCGGCCACAAAGCGCACGTCCTCTCGTCCCTCCGCTCGCGGCGGAGCTGCCGCTTCGAAACGGCCTGCGGCGGGCAAGAAGGCTGCCGGAGCGCGCAAGCCGAGCTCCCGCACGACGCGCTCGGCAGCGAAGTCCGCGACAACCGCCTCCCGCAAATCCTCCGCCGCCACGTCGCGCAAGCGCACGGCTGCGAAGAAGGCCGGGGCATCGCGGACGAAGCGCAGCTCGCGCTGATCCCTCCACCTGTACGCAACAAAGCCGCCCGGCGCGCCGGGCGGCTTCGGTCATTCAGACACCCGGCCGCTGAAGCCTCAGATGCCCCAATAGGGTGTCGCGTTGTAATAGCGGTGCACGTGCTCCTCCCAATCGCGGTCGAAGGAGGCATCCCGGCCTTCGGCGGTGCGCCGCGGAGCACCGCGCAACTGATCCTCGGTCAGGTTGAGCTCATAGGCGTCGAGCTGCGTGTTGTACTTCAGCACGCTCCAGGGCAGCGTGTAGTACTCCTCGCCCAAGCCCATGAAGCCGCCGAAGCTCATGACGGCGTAGGCGACCTTGCCGGAGCGCTTGTCGATCATCACCCGTTCGATGGTGCCGATCTTCTCGCCGTCCGAGCGGCGCACCGGCGTGCCTTCCACCTTGTCACTCGCGATGAGGTTGTGGGTTTCGCGGACATCGCCGGCGGCGGCAGCTTGGCCCGTCGTGGTTTCCATTGCCATGTCGTTCCTCCGCGTTGGATGCAAGGCAACGCTTCACGGAAAGGCGGAGTTCCGGAGGCCCGGCAGCGACCGGAACCGCGGCTGCGACGACACGTTGACCGACTTTGAAGACCACGGCGCCTCGTCGAGGGAGAATGCCCATGACCGTTCAGCTCAAGCCGGTCGAAGATCAAGTCATTGTCATCACCGGCGCTTCCAGCGGCATCGGCCTTGCGACCGCACGCATGGCGGCGGAGCGTGGTGCGCGCTTGGTGCTCGCCGCCCGCAATGAGGAGGCCCTGCGCGAGGTGGCGCAGGATTGCACCCGGCGCGGCGGCCGTGCCGTGCCGGTGATGGCGGATGTGTCCCGACGGGAGGACATCGAGCGCATCGCCAGGACGGCCATCGACACCTTTGGCGGTTTTGATACCTGGGTCAACGATGCGGCGGTGGCGCTCTACGGCCGGCTGGAGGAGATCCCGATCGACGACCAACGGCGCCTGTGGGACGTCGACTATTGGGGCGTCGTCAACGGATCGCTCGTGGCAGCCAAACATCTGCGGTCCCGCGGGCGTGGCGCCATCATCAATATCGGCAGCGTGCTGTCGGACCGCACCATGATCTACCAGACGCAGTATTCGGCGGCGAAGCACGCGGTGAAGGCGTTCACCGACGGCCTGCGCATGGAGCTGGAGGCGAGCGGGGCACCGATCTCGGTGACGCTCATCAAGCCGTCCGCCATCGACACTCCGTACCCCGAGCATGCCCGCAACTATCTCGAAGAGCCGGGCCTCGTGACGCCGCCGCCCCAGTACGATCCCCATCTCGTCGCGAGGGCGATCCTGTTCGCAGCCGAAAACCCGCGCCGTTCGCTGACCGTCGGCTTCGGCGGCTATGCTATCGGGCTTGCTGGAACCCATTTCCCGCGCCTGACCGACTACGTCATGGAACTGACCGGTTACAAGGCGCAAACGACCCAGCAACCGGGTTCGCGGGAGCGCCAGCGGCGGGACAACCTCTATCGGCCGCGGGAAGACGGATCGGAGTATTCCTCGCTGCCCGGCAGCTCGCCTCGGCAGACCAGCCTGTTCCTGGAGGCGCAACTGCATCCCATGGCGACGGCCATCGCGCTGGCAGGCGTCGGTCTTGCGCTCGGCTATGCCCTCTCCGGCCGCCGGGAGCGAACCAATGGGGCGGGCCGTCGCCTCGCGCCGCCCTTGGATCGGCGCGAGGCCCGATCGCTGGCGCGCCACCCCCGGCCTCTGAGGGATGAGAAGCGCGCGGCCCTCGCGCGGCATTGACCTCTCAGGGCCACACTCCGGATCGGGGTCGGCGCATCACGGCCGGCGCGCGGCGCAAAGCCACAGCGCGCCGGTATGGTTCCGAGCCTCAGGCCGCGAAACCCGGCGTGTAGAGGACCTCGTCGCGGTAGAACCAGGGGATTCCGTGCTCCGTCACTACGTCGTAAAGGCTCTCCTTGGGAAAACCCAGAATGAGCTTGAACTTGGCGATCTCGGCCATGGTCCAGAACTGATAGTTGCCGAGAATGGGATCGGTGTGGACGACCGCTTGGCTATAGTCGGAAAACTGCCAGAGCACGCGCGCATGCGACATGCCTGAACCGGACCACAGGACGCAGTAGAGATAGTTTACGTCGAGGAGGGCCCTGAGCTCGTCCGCCTTGAGGGAGCGGCCTTCCTGAACCCGCCAGGCCATGCGCACGAACTTCGACTCGAAGACCTTGTGGACATGACGCGGATTCAAGGCAGGGGACCCGAGCGCGCAGTAGTTCTTGCAGGCCTTGACGATCTCCTCGGGCCCGGTGGGCGTGCGATCCTCCGTCACGGCTATCCAGCTCGCCAAGGCGTAGGCCCAGCATTTCGGGCTCCCCGGAGGCTGGGTAAACAAGGGAGGGGCTGTGTCCATGATCCGTCCTCCAGCCGTCGGCCGACAGAATGATAGCACAGCTTGGTCGCCAGCCGCTCCCGACTGACCCTTCAGCAGATCGACGGGTGGGCTCCATCAACGAGACGGGATAGCTTCTCCCCATGCGGCCGATTCGACTGCTCCTTATCTGTTTCGGGCTTTGTGCAGCCATCCCCGCCTCGGCGCAGACCCCGGGCACGCTCGACCCGAAACCGCTGCCGCCCCTTGCCCGTCCGGACGATCCGAAAACACCTGCCAAGGAACTCTTCGGGCGGGCCGTGACGCCGGCGCCGCTCGCACCGCGCGCCATCGGCAGTTATGCGCGCGGCTGTGTGGCCGGGGCTGTGGCCCTTCCCGTCGATGGCGAGACCTGGCAGGTGATGCGCCTGTCACGCAACCGCAACTGGGGCCATCCGCAGCTGGTGGCGCTCATCGAGCGGTTGGCGCGCATGACCCCGCAGATCAATGGCTGGCCCGGCCTTCTGATCGGCGATATCTCGCAGCCTCGCGGCGGCCCCATGCTGACCGGACACGCTTCGCATCAGATCGGGCTTGATGCCGACATCTGGCTGACCCCCATGCCGGAGCGGCGGCTGACCCGGGCCGAGCGCGAGCAGATGTCCGCCGTGGACATGGTCCGGGCGGACCGGCTCGATGTCGATCCGGCAAACTGGACGCCAGCGCACACGGCGCTGATCCGCGCCGCCGCGAAGCAGCCGCAGGTGGCGCGCATCTTCGTCAATGCGGCCATCAAGAAGGCCCTCTGCCGAGAGGCGGGCTCAGACCGGGACTGGCTCAGCAAGGTGAGGCCGATGTTCGGCCACAACTATCATTTCCACATTCGCATGGCCTGCCCGCGGGGCGAGGAAACTTGCAGCGACCAGGATCCGCCACCTGCTGGAGACGGTTGCGGAGCCGAGCTCGAGCGCTGGTTCACGCCCGAGATGCTGTTCCCGAAGCCCGGCAGGCCGCGCCCGCCCATGATCATGGCGGCACTCCCGCCGGAATGCCGTCGGGTCCTCGCGGCGCCCTGACCGATGCCGCGACAGGTTCATTTTGAGGACTGACGCGAAGGTTCAGCTCCGCGTCAACCGCACGGTCAGTTCCGGCCTGTTGTTCAAGGTCTGGAAGACCACGCAATAGCGTTCGGTCAACTTGAGGAGCTGGTCGAGCTTCTCCTGAGGTGCGTCGGTGTCGAGTTCGAAGGACAGGCGGATGGTCTTGAACCCCACCGGCGCTGACTTGTCGACGCCGAGGGTGCCGCGGAAGTCGAGGTCTCCTTCCGCCTTGACCACGCCCTTCTTCAGCTCGATCTCGAGTGCGGTCGCCACCGCCTTCAGCGTCACTCCGGCACAGGCGACGAGAGCCTCGAGCAGCATATCGCCAGAGCACAGCTCGGCCCCGGAGCCGCCGGTGGCGGGGTGAAGCCCGGCAACGGCCAGCGCACGCCCTGTTTCGACCTTGCAGGCGATGTGCTGGTCGTCCAGCGTGCCTTGGGCACGCAAGGTGATGAGGGCAGCCTCAGGCGCAGTCCGATACTTGTCCTTGAGGGGGGCCTGCATCTGCCGAAGGGCGATCGAGTCCATGATCCAATCCTCTCACTGCGCCGCCATCCGGCGACGCTCTCTTCTGCTCAAGTTGGGTGCCGCCGCGCCGACGAGGGTGCAAGGCCGTGTGATGGCCACCGCGTTGGATCGGCAGGGCGCGTAAGGCCGTCACCCAAAGCCCTCGCTGGCGACCCCTTGTAGATCGGCGATGGGCCGTTCCGCAAAGACCTTGGCGTCCCGCTTCGGAGCCGCGCGCCAGTGGTCGGCTTCCAAGCTCTCGAGGGCAAGGCGATGGCTGCATTGTATAGGGCCTGCGCCCTATCCTTCCACAAAGCGGAGCTGCTAAGAGCACTGCGCGATGGCCCTTTGCCTGAGAGCCGTCGTGAGGATATCGCCATGATCAGTGGAACCACGACGTTGATCGCCCATCTCGGTTACCCGACCGAAAGCTTCAAGGCGCCGCTGATCTACAACCCCTATTTCGAGAAGCACGGCATCGACGCAGTGGTGATGCCCATGGGGGTCAAGGCGGAGGACTATCCGGACGTCTTCCGGGCCCTGTTCCGCCTGACCAATATCCGCGGCGCGTTGATCACGATGCCGCACAAGGTGACGACGGTGTCGTTGCTCGATGAGGTGACCGAGGCGGTGCGCGTCGCCGGGTCCTGCAACGCGGTGCTGCGCCGCGAGGACGGCTCCCTCGTCGGGGACATGTTCGACGGGCTCGGCTTCGTCCGTGGCGTCGAGCGCAAGGGACGACGGCTTGCCGGCGCCCGCGTGCTGATCATCGGCAGCGGCGGCGTCGGATCGGCCATCGCAGCCGCCATGGCTGCGGCCGGCGTCCGCACGATCGGGCTGGCTGACGCCGTGCCGGCAGCAGCGGCCGCGCTCGGCGCCAGGCTGCGCGCCCACCATCCCGACCTTGAGATCGTCATCGGTGGCAATGACCCGGCGGGCTACGAGATCGTGGTCAATGCGACGCCGCTTGGGATGCGGGACGGCGACCCGCTGCCGGTGGATGTCTCCAGGATGGATCCTGGCGCGCTGGCGGGGGAAGTGGTCATGAAGCAAGCGCTCACCCCTTTCCTTGAAGCCGCTCAGGCGAGGGGATGCGCGGTTCAAGTCGGTACGGACATGCTGTTCGAGCAGGTTCCTGCTTATCTTGAATTCTTCGGCTTCAGGCCTGCCACGGCCGACGAGCTTCGCGCTGTCGCACGGATCGAGGCTTGAGCCGAGCGAGCCTGTCGAATGCGGTTCGCCTTTGGCCAGCCTGCAGGGTCCTGACCGCCGCCGGGCAGCATGAGGCCGAAGATGGCCGCCGCCATCCGTTTCCTCGAGGGCGGCGGGGAATGTGTGATCGTCGGTCGCATGGACGAGGCCATGCGGCCCTGCGCGACCAATCCGGCACTCACATCTTGGCGAAGGACTGATGCTCACGGTCCGCTGCGCGGATTTCTTCAACTCTCGGCCGTCGCCAAAGAGACGCCGAGGAGCGCCCGGCGCTTGAGCCAGGGGCTCGGGCGATAGCGCGGGTCGCCGTAGAACGCATGCATGCTGTCCAGAATACGCAGGATACGGGCGGGCCCCAGCGCATCGCCGAAGGCCAAAGGTCCCTTTGGATAGCCGAGGCCGAGCTCGACGGCGCGGTTGATGTCCTCGGGCGTGGCGATGCGCTGCTGGGCGATGTCGGCTCCGATGTTCACGATGCAGGCCAGGATGCGCTGCGCGACGAAGCCGGGGCTGTCGTGGATGACGGTTACTGGCACGCCGTCCGCCGCGAGCAGCGCATGTGCGGCGTCGCGGATGGCGGTCTCCGTGACGGGTGTGCGCATCAGGGTGCGCCGGCGGCTCAGTGGGAAGAGGCAGTCGACCGCCACGGCGCGGGTCGGGTCGAGTTCCTCGGCGAGCGCGGCTGTCGTCGTGTCCTCGCCAAAGGGCGTCAGCATGATGAGGGCGCCGCTCGAGGGACGCGAGCCGGTCTCGATGCGCGCGCCCGAGGCGGCGAGGACCTTCGCAAGGCTCTCCGCCGCTTCCGGGAAGCGGCGGCTGATCCAGACGCTGACGCTCTTCGGATCGATGGTGGGCGGGGAGGGGTCAGCGGGTTTGGACGCCTTGCCCTCCGAGTATTCATAGAAGCCGCGGCCCACCTTCCGGCCATAGAGCCCCGCTGCGTGGCGCTGCGCGGTGATGATCACGGGCCGGAAGCGCGGCTCCTCGTAATATTGGCGGTAGATCGACTCCATCACCGTGTGCGAGACATCGAGCCCCGTCAGATCGAGAAGCTCGAACGGCCCGAGCCGGAAGCCCGCCGCCTCGACCATGATCCGGTCCACATCGGCGAAGCCGCAGACCCCTTCAGAAACGATGCGCAGAGCTTCGGTGCCGTAGCCGCGGCCGGCGTGGTTGACGAGGAAACCCGGCGTGTCGGTGGTGCGCACGGGATGGTGGCCCATGCGCCGTGCGACAGCGGTGAGGGCATCGAGCGTCCAGGGCTCGGTCAGTACGCCCCCGACCACCTCCACGAGCTTCATCAGGGGCACGGGGTTGAAGAAGTGGAAACCCGCGACGCGCCCTGGACGCCGCGCCTTGGCGGCAAAGCCCGTCACCGAGAGGGATGAGGTGTTGGTGGCGATGATGCAGTCATCCTGGACGGCCTCTTCCAGCCCGGCGAGCACGGCATGCTTCACATCCATGCGTTCGGCAACCGCCTCGATGACCACATCGCACGGGGCGAAATCCGCATAGCCCGACTCAGGCCCTGCTCCCGTGCCGCGGATGCGCCCCGCAGCCGCCTTCGCCGCGTCTTCAGTGATCTGTCCCTTGGCCGCCTTGCGGGCGATCATGTCGGCGCAAAAGGCCCTTGCCTCCTCCACGGCGTCGCGACGGGCATCGGCGAGAAGCACCGTCATACCGGCTTCCGCCGCCACTTGCGCAATGCCGCGGCCCATGACGCCGGCGCCGACGACGCCAATGGTGAGGTCGGAGCTGTTCGCATCGAATGCCATGTCATCGGCCCTCGAATTTCGGCGTGCGCTTCTCGATGAAGGCCGCCATGCCTTCCTTCTGGTCGTGGGTGTCGAACATGAGCTGGAAGGCCTGACGCTCGAGCGCGAGCGCTGCCTCAAGCGGCATGTCGGCGCCGAGCGTCACCACCTCCTTGATCTTGCGGGCGGCGACCGCCGGCAGCGCCGCAATCGCCTTGGCGAGCGCGACGGCCCGGTCCAGGACCTCGGCGTCGGGCACGACTTCGCTCACAAGACCCATGGCCTCCGCCTCGCGCGCCGTCACCGGTTCGCCGGTCAGCAGCATCTTCATGGCCTTGTACTTGCCGACGGCGCGGGTCAGACGCTGGGTGCCGCCCGCGCCCGGGATGATGCCCACCTTGATCTCGGGCTGGCCGAGCTTGGCGCTCTCACCGGCTATGATGATATCCGCGTGCAGTGCCAGCTCGCAGCCGCCGCCGAGCGCCCAGCCGTTCACGGCTGCGATCAGCGGCTTGGGGAAGGCGCGGAGCACGGCCCAGTAGTCGGGCCGCGCCATCATCTCGGCCGGGCTTGCCTGCGCCATTGCCTTGATGTCGGCCCCCGCCGCGAAGACCTTGTCCGAGCCGGTGAGCACTACGCAGCGCGTGGCCTCGTCCGCGGCCAGCTCCTGGATGTGCGCCGCGATCTGCTCGCGCACGGCGGCGTTGAGGGCGTTGCGCGCCTCGGGCCGGTCGATGCGGATCAGGGCGACCCCATCGCCCAAGCGCTCCAGCCGCGTTTCCATATGGCGCCTCCTCGGGGTTGCAGCATTGTCATGCCGTCTGGCGCGGACTAGGCAAAGGCAATGATGCGCGCAAGCGGAAACGATCTGCCGGGTACGGCGAGGGCGAGAGGCGCTTGCAGGAGATGGGGCTCGGCGAAGCCATGCACTCCGTGACAAGGGTGGGCATCCCTTCCGTCCTTATGGAGAAGGCCGGGAGAGCGGCGGCATGACCCGCGATCCGGTCGTCCATCTCGCCGCTTTCCCGCGCCGCATCCATGCGCTCCCGGAGCGTTGGGCGGGAGAGCGACCAGAGGCGCTGGCGCTCATCGATCATGACGGGCGGCGCCTTACCTGGCGCGAGCTTCACGCCGCAATCGACGCCGCCGAGGAGCATCTGCGGGCCGCGCAGGTCCGCGGCGGCGACCGGGTGCTGGTCGTGCTTGAGAACAGCCTCGTCGCGGTCGCCTTCCTCTTCGCCTGCAGCCGACTCGATGCCTGGGCGACGCTGGTCAATGCACGTTTGGCGGCCCCCGAGCTCGACCGCATCCGCACCCATTGCGAGCCGCGAGCCATCGTCCTCACCACGGCCGCGTCGCCCGACGCGGCACGCCACGCCGGGCGCATGGGCGCCGAGCTTGTCGAAGACCCCTGGCTTGGTGCTTTCGCCCTCATCGGCCGACTGACCGCGACGCCGGAGCCGGTCGAGGAGGCGAATGCCGCCCAGGTCGCGGCCATGATCTACACGTCAGGCACCACAGGCCGGCCGAAGGGCGTGATGCTGACCCATCGCGGCGTGCTCTACGTCGCGATCGTCTCCGGGGCCATCCGCGCCTTGAACCCCGACGACCTCGTCTACGCCGTGCTGCCGATCAGCCACATCTTCGGGCTTGCTTCGACCTGTCTCGGCACGATCAACGCCGGCGGCGCGCTGCAACTTGTGGCGCGCTTCGACCCGGCGCATCTCGCCGGGGCTCTCCGCGAGGGCATCACCGTCTTTCAGGGCGTGCCGGCCATGTATGCGCGGCTGCTCGAGCATCTCGACGCCAGAGGCGAGCCGCTCGTGGCGCCTCGCCTGCGCTACATGTCCTCCGGCGGTGCCCCGCTCGACATCGAATGGAAGCGGCGCATCGAGGCCCGTTTCGGCATTGCACTCAACAACGGCTACGGGTTGACCGAGTGCTCGCCCACCGTCTCGCAGACGCGCATCCACGCGCCGCGGGACGACGACAGTGTCGGCCCGCCCCTGCCGGGCCTCGAGCTGCGCCTCGTCGACCACGAAGGCCGCGACGTACCGAAGGGCGAGGTCGGCGAGGTGTGGGTGCGGGGCCCCAATGTCATGAAGGGTTATTACCGAGATCCGGCCGCCACCGCCGCGGCGATCACTCCGGAGGGGTTCTTGCGCACCGGGGATCTTGGCCGGCTCGATGCCGAAGGCAGCCTCTTCCTGGTCGGCCGGGCCAAGGAGCTCATCATCCGCTCCGGATTCAACGTCTATCCGCCGGAGGTGGAGACCGCGCTCAACGCCCATCCCGACGTGGTGCAGAGCGCCGTGGTCGGCCGACGCGTCTCGGGGAACGAGGAGGTCGTTGCTTTCGTCGAGGTGCGGCCGGGCGCGGCGCTCGATGAGGCGACGCTGGAAGCCTTCGTGGCTGAGCGTCTTGCTCCCTACAAGCGCCCGCAGCACCTCTTCCTTGTGGAGCGCCTGCCGGCGAGCGCCACGGGCAAGATCCAGAAGCATGCTCTCACCGAGCTCGCAGAGCGCCTCATCGCGGGGAAGACTCTCGCCTGAGGCCTGCATTATTCCTGAGGCTGTCGCGCCAGGGCGGCAAGGGCGCTGCGGGTGTCGATCCTTGGCGCCCATCCGAGCGCTTGCAGGGCGGCGGGGCTGGCAACAAGGGGTTGCGCCAGCCGCTCGTAAATTTCGCCCCGGCCGAGGGCGGTGAGGCCTGCCCTGAGCAGACCGGCCGGAAACGGCAAAAGGCCCGGGGAGCGGCCAAGGCCGGCACGCAACGCCGCGATAATGTCGGGGACCGCCAGCGGCTCCGGGTCGGCAACAATCAGAGGCCGGCGCAGCGACCCGGGAAACCCGATCACCGTGTCGATGGCGGCTGCAAGATTGTCGACCGACAGGAGGGATCGACGTGCCTTGATGCCGCCGAGCGGCAAAGGATAGGGCAGTCGGGCGAGCCGCAGGAGCGCTGCCATATTGCCGCGGACGCCGGGTCCGAAAACGAGGGTTGGTCTCAAGGCCACCCAATCCATGGTCAGCGTGGCAAGCCCCTGCTCGGCAGCAAGCTTCGAGGCGCCATAGGCATCGGTTGGCCTTGGTTCCAGTTCCTCGGTCAGCACAGTCTCTGCCCAGGGGCCGGACTGCGCTCGGATCGAGGACAGGAAGACGAAGCGCTTGACGCCGGCCCGCTCGGCGGCGCGGGCAAGACCGATCGTCGCTTCCGTGTTGATGAGGCGGTAGTCGTCCTCCGGCACGCCGGACATGGCATGCGCGATTCCAGCAGAGTGAACGACGACATCCACGCCGGACAGCGCCGCTGCCATGTTCTGCGGCCGGGACAGATCGCCGACCACGGCGCCTGTCGCCTCCGGAGGCAGGGCGGTGGGGTGCCGCAGCAGGACCCGCACGCGGTAGCCGCGCTTCGGCAGCTCGCGCAGGAGGTGGCGGCCGATGAAGCCGGTCGCACCGGTAAGGGCGATGAGCGGAGCGCTCACGCGACGGCCCGTGCAAGCCGCGGCGTCGAAAAGCGCCGCAAGGTCACCGCCACCAGCGTGCCGCCCACCGTGAGGGCGGCGAGATCAACCGGCCAAGCGTCGGCAACGAGCGTCAGGGCGCTGAGCAGGGCGAGCGCCCCATTCAGCGCCGCCACATGGGTCGCGACGCTCAGGACGGTGAAGCCGTTGTCGGTGGCGCGCTGGTAGAAATGGCTGCGGTGCGCCTCCCAGACGCGCTCGCCCCCCGCCAGCCGCCGCAGGAGCGTCAGGGTCGCATCCGCCAAGTAGTAAAGCGGCAGCAGAAGTGCGGCCGCCAAGCCTCCCTCCAGCGCCAGACGATAGAGCAGCCAGCCGACAAGAAGACCGATAGGCAGCGAACCGACATCTCCCAGAAACAGCCGAGCGACCGGCTTGTTGAAGGGCGCAAAACCCAGAAGCGCCCCGAGGAGTGCCGCCGCCATGACGGTCTCGCCCCCGCCCATGACGCCGCCAAGGCCGAACATGGTGAGCGCCGCGGTGATGGGAACCATTTCGGCGACGGTCATCCAGTCGAGCCCGTCCATGAAGTTGACGAGGTTCACGAACCACACCCCGGCTAGGATCAGGATGCCCCGTTCGAGCCATGACGGCACGGCCTCAGGCAGCACGCGGCCGCCGCCGACGGCGATCACGACGGCGGCCACTGCGAGGATCTGGAGGATGAGGCGCAGCGCAGCAGGCAACGGCCGAATGTCGTCCACGGCCCCGACCAAGGCGAGGACCACCGTCGCCGCGACGATCCAGGGCAACCCCTGGGGAGCCGATATCTTCGCAAGGGCATAGCCCACGGCCGCGACGAAGAGGGCGGCGCCGACGACTGCGATGCCTCCGCCCTGCGGGGTGGGTATGCGGTGGCTCGAGCGCGCGTTCGGCCGTGCCAGGGCATAGCGCAGGAGGAGCGGCCGCAGCGCCAGGATCAGCGTCGCCGACAGCCCTGCGGCCATGATGATGATTGTGAGGACCGTCATCGGATCGCGCATGGTGTTTGGCTGCGGCCGCGATGCCATCGCGCCGCCCGTTGCGCAAGCCCGATCCAAGAAAACGGCATGACCGCCCTTCCGGGCGGCCGCGACCGATGGAAGCTAGGCTGCCTGGCCCACAGTGGCGGGCCATTCGAGGCATTGGCCCTCGCGCGCGACGAAGGCGCTCGGCATGAGGCGCTTGAGCTCTGCCTCCTGCGCACGCAGGCATGCGTCGTCATGGGCGGGATGGAGGTGGAAGATGGCGAGCGCTCGCGCCTCGGCGGCACGGCAAAGGGCAACGCCTTTCTGCCACGTCGAATGTCCCCAGCCCCGACACCCGCAATACTCCTCCTCGGAGAACATGCCGTCGTAGATCACGAGGTCGGCGCCACGGACGAAATGCACGAGGTCGTCGGGGGGCCAGGGCTCGCCGTGTTCGATGTCGCTGATGTAGCAAACGGCGCGTCCGCCGTGGGTGAAGCGGTAGCCGGTCGCTCCGTCCGGATGAGGGAGCGGCTGCGTCTCGACGCAGGTGCCGTCTGCAAAGCGCAAGGTTTCGCCCGCGCGGAAGCCATGATGCTCGAAGCGCGACGGCAGCTGATCGAGCCGGACGGGGAACACGGGGGGGGCGAAGACGCGGTCGAGGGGTCCCTTGGCGCAAGCGCCGTCGAGATTGCCGCAATGTGTCCGGATGATCCGGCCCCCGAGCAGCGCAGGCTTGAAGAACGGCAGCCCCCCGATGTGATCGAGGTGAAGATGGCTGAACAGAATGTCGATCTCACGAGGCGCCTCGGCGCCGAGATGGGCTCCAAGCGCCGTCAGGCCCGTGCCCGCGTCGACGATGAACAGGCGCGTGCCGCAGCGCACCTCGACGCAAGGGGTATGCCCGCCAAACTCGGAAAAGCGCTGGCCCGACGCGCAGACGGAGCCGCGCACCCCCCAGAAGCGCACCTGGAGAGCGTCCGCCGGCTCGGGTACTTTCCACAACATCACAAGATCGTGACGTCTCTTCACGGGAATTGATGTGCGCCAACGCACATCACAGCCGCGTCCTTCGGATGGCAACGGGCCGCAGGGAAGCCGGTTCCGCCACGCTCCTCACGCCGCGGCTTCCGCTCGGGACAGCGCCGGCGCTTCCGCTCGACGATTCTCGACGATGGCGCTGCCGCGGTTGAAGCGTAGGACGAAATCGAACGGCGGCGAATCCATCTTGCCCAGGAACTCGGGGAGAACGATGAGGAGGCCCCTGCCCACGAGGGCGCGCCGAAGCCGCGCCACCATGGCTTCGGCCGCGCTCGCCGGAACACCGTCGAGGGCGCGCTCGATCACGAGCACGTCAGGGCGTCGCATCAGGCAGCGGGACACGTCGATGGCCGCAAGCTCGCTGGGGCTGAAGTCGCTGGCACGCGCATCGACGCGGGTGTCGAGGCCGACCCTCACCACGTCGGGGTCCAATCCGCGCTCGGCGAGTACGCGCCGAACGAGGCGCCGCACCGTGGTTTCGGCGCCGGCCCGGTCTTGCGCCACCCGGCCGAAGAGAAGGTTGTCCTGCAGGCTCGCGGCCGCACAGAGCCGGTCCGGATGGTAGAACTCGATCGCAGGTCTGAGGCTTGTGGGAAGCAGGTCGGCGAAAGCGGCGCGCGCGGCGACGAGGCGCGCCTCAAGGTCGGGTTCGAGCAGTCCCAGCCGATGCCGGCTCTCGGAGTAGCGGAGCGCCAGGCTGATGAGTCGCTCGCGGTCCTTGGCCGATTCGACGCCGCGGCGCCGCTCACCGCCCCGCTCGACGAGGTCCTCGAAATAGCCCCGCTCCGAGGCCGCGAAGAACGAGAAGCGATCGAACAGGGGGTGCCCCTCGGGAACGTCCGCAAAGATCTCCACCATGCTGGCGGCGATCGAGAGCCCCATGGCCGTGAGCGGCTTCGTCAGCCCTTCCGCCTCCAGAATGGCGCGCACGAAGGGATGGGAGGGCAGGTTCGCCTCCCGGAACGTATCGCCGAGCGGCACGCCAAAGAGGATGTTCTCCCCGACCGTTGCCTGCCGATTGTAACGGGCGGGATCGAAAGGCTCGACCAGCGCCTCAAGCCCTTCCGAGGCCAGCGCCGCGCGCACGGCCCGGCGGGCGTCGACGATCGCCGCCGCGAGCTTCGGCTCGCGCGCCGGATCGACCGTGCCGAGAAGTCCACGGGTGTGGACGAGGCCGTCGAGCCCGACCGCGGCCGTCGCTTCGACAAGCCGATGGTCCAGGTCGGGCGCGTCGGGGTCTTGGCAGCCGTAGAGGAGGTTGTCGCGCAGGGTGCCGTCCACCAGGATCGTTTCCCCGCCGGCAAAGGCGATCCGGCGCGCCCGTTCGGCAGGATCGACGGTGGAGAGGTCGGTCCCGGCAAAGGTCATCGTGCCGGCGGTGGGGTCGATCTGTCCGGCGGCGACAGCGGCAAAGACGCGGGCCCCGGACGCCACGTCGCCGATAATGGCCACATGGGACGGCATGGGCAGCGAGAGCTCGACGCCTGCGATGCGCGCGCCGCTTGCCGGATCGTAGGCAGCAAGCCGTCGCGCCGCGAGGGCGCCAGCGCCGGGCAACGCCTCGGTGGGCTCCCAACGACCGCGGGCCTGCAGGGCGCCGAAACTCCGGGCTGCCTCTTCAAGGAGGGGGCGGGTGGCGGCGATATCCGCATTCCAGCGTCCAAGCGCGATGATCGCCAGAGCGGCAAGGAGGGTCGCGCTGGCTGCTGCGACTACCTCGCCGGCGGTGGTCTCCCCCCGCCAGCCGAGCCAAGCGCCCACGGCCAGCAGGAGGGCTGGGGCCAGCGCGGCCGCCAGCGCGGCGCCCATCGCGACGACGCCGGCTCGGGGTCGGATGGAGCGCCCCGGGCGCGCAGGAAGGCCGGCCGTCAGGCGGGCCCGCTCCTGGGCAGCGGTTCCGTGGGCGTGCAGCGCGGGCAATCGCCGCAGGAGATCTTCCAAGGCGCGCCGCGCGCGGCCGCTTTCCTCGCGGCGCGCCTTGTCCGTCTGCGCCTCGATGGCGAAGCGGCGCGGCCAGGTCAGGCCGAACAGGGTCAGCGATGCCGCGGCCGCCGCTGCCAAGCGCCAGTCGATCGTGAGCGCGAAGAGCAGAGCAAGTCCGATCGCTCCCCCCGCCAGCACCGGCGTCGTCACGAAGGCGCCCAGGCGGCCGCGAGCGGAGGCAAGCGCCTCTTCGGAGAGAGCGATCGCTTGGCGCGCCTCCTCGCGTGCCGATGGCCGGGCGCCCGCGACCGCGTCGATGACGAGGCGCCGCATCCTCGCCGCCGCGCGCGCCGCGACCGCTCCCTGCAACGAGATCATGATCAGCGCAAGGAGAGCAGCGGCGAGGGCGAGGCCGACAAGGCTCGCAGCGGTGACAAGGACGAACTCGGCGCGTTCGAGGCCAATGCCGGGAAAGAGGGTGACAGGCGCGTCGGCAAGCCGTTCCGGCAAATCGATCTGCAAGCGGAGGAAGGCGGCGAAGGGGCCGAACTCGAAGGCTTTCCCGGCTATGGCGTCGTCGATCGTGATCCGCACAAGAGCAAGAGCGATCCAGCCGAGAACGAAGGCAAGCCCGAACAGAACGAAGAGGGCCACATGGTGGGCCGGCGCCGAGCGCCAGACAAAGCCGATGGGATCACGCTCCAAGGCGTCACGCTCCAGGTAGAAACCCGTGCACGAGGGCAGGACGGCGCGCACGGTACCCGAGGGTGGGCGAACATACCAGAAGGCTTGGCCGGGTGCAGAATCTCTCGCACCGTCGTAGCGCCTCGGCTAGTTTCGTCCCTGGATGGCAAGGTGAGGGGGTGGACGAGCCGTGGACTTCGGGGAGTACGACTACATCGTCGTGGGTGCGGGCTCGGCGGGCTGCGTTCTGGCGAACCGTCTCTCGGCCGATCCGCGCCATCGCGTCCTCGTCCTCGAAGCTGGCGCCAAGGACAACTGGATCTGGTTCCACATCCCGGTCGGATATCTGTTCGCCATCGGTCATCCGCGCGCCGACTGGATGTTCACGACGGCCCCGGAACCTGGCCTCAAGGGGCGCTCCCTCGCCTATCCGAGAGGGAAGGTGCTCGGCGGCTCCTCGGCCATCAACGCGATGATCTACATGCGCGGCCAGGCAGCGGATTATGATGGCTGGCGGCAATTGGGGCTCGAGGGGTGGGGCTGGGAGGACGTGCTGCCCTACTTCCTCAAGCACGAGGATCACGTCGCCCCGCCTAATGAATTCCACCGCAGCGGCGGCGAGTGGCGGGTCGAATATCCGCGCGTGCGCTGGGACATCCTTGACGCCGTGCGCGATGCGGCGGAAGCCGCTGGGATCCCCAAGATCGACGACTTCAACACCGGCGACAACGAAGGCTCGTCCTACTTCCAGGTCAATCAGAAGCGGGGGCGGCGCTGGAGCGCGGCACGCGCCTTCCTGAAGCCTGCCCTGTCCCGGCCGAACCTGCGGCTCGAGACCGGCGTGACGGTGGAGCGCGTGCTCTTCGAGGGACGACGCGCCGCGGCGGTCGCCTTCACGAAAGGGGCAACGCGCTTTCAGGCGCGCGCCCGAGCGGAGATCGTCTTGACGGCCGGTGCCGTTGCCACCCCGAAGATCCTGGAACTCTCAGGCCTCGGTGACGGCGATCGCCTGCGCAGCCTTGGCTTGCCCGTCGTCCATCACCTGCCTGGAGTCGGAGAGAACCTTCAGGACCATCTGCAACTGCGCCCCGTCTACAAGGTCGAGGGCGTGCGCACGCTGAACACAGATTATGCGAAGCTCTGGAAGCGGGCGGCGATGGCGCTGGAATATGCGCTCTTCCGCACCGGGCCTCTGACGATGGCCCCGTCCCAGCTCGGCGTCTTCGCGAAATCCTCGCCCGACTACGCGACGGCCAATCTTGAATTCCACTTCCAGCCTCTCTCCCTCGACAAATGGGGCGAGGGGCTTCACCCCTTCCCGGCCTTCACGGCGAGCGTTTGCAACCTGCGCCCGACGAGCCGCGGCAGCGTGCATCTTGCAGGTCCCGATCCGGCGCTGCCGCCTGTCATCCGTCCCAACTACCTGTCGACCGACGAGGACCGCCGGGTCGCCGCCGATTCCTTGCGCCTTGCCCGGCGCATCGTGGCGCAGCCGCCGCTCGCTCGCTATCGGCCGCAGGAATACAAGCCCGGCGCCCATCTCACCTCCGACGAAGAGCTCGTCGACGCTGCCGGCGACATCGGCACCACCATCTTCCACCCGGTCGGCACCGCCAGGATGGGCCCCGACAATGACCCCTTGGCCGTGCTCGACCGGCGGCTGAAAGTGCGCGGCGTGGATGCGTTGCGGGTCGTCGATGCCTCCGTGATGCCCCGCATCACCTCTGGGAACACCAATTCCCCCACCATCATGATCGCCGAGAAGGGCGCCGCCATGATTCTCGAGGACCGGCGCTGACCTGTTCTGTCAAGGCGCGTCAGATCGGCTGCAGGACACGCCGCAGGAAATCTTGCGTGCGGGCATGCTGGGGATTGGTGAGGATGTCGCGGGCGGGTCCCTCTTCGACGATCACGCCGTGATCGAGAAACAGGACGCGGTCGGCCGCCTCGCGCGCAAAGGCCATCTCATGGGTGACCACGACCATGGTCATGCCTTCCTCGGCGAGGGAGCGCATCACGGCGAGCACCTCGCCGACGAGCTCCGGATCGAGCGCGGAGGTCGGCTCGTCGAACAGGATCGCTTTCGGCTGCATGGCGAGCGCGCGGGCGATCGCCACGCGCTGCTGCTGCCCGCCCGAGAGCTGGTGAGGATAAGACCCTTCCTTCGCCGCAAGGCCGACCCGGGCGAGCAGCGCCCGGCCCCGTGCCGTCGCTTCCTCGCGGGGCTCGCCCTTTACATAGATCGGCCCCTCGATGACGTTTTCGAGCGCCGTGCGGTGCGGGAAGAGGTTGAACCGCTGGAACACCATCGACACCTGCATCCGAATGCCGGTGATCGACCGCGCGCCGCGATCCACCCGCTGACCCTCGACCAGGATTTCGCCGGAGTCGTAGCTCTCGAGCCCGTTGATGCAGCGCAGGATCGTCGACTTGCCGGAGCCCGATGGGCCGATGATGCAGACCACCTCGCCCCTCGAGACGGTGTTCGAGATGCCGCGGATGACGTGATGGGAGCCGAAGCTCTTGTGCACGTCCTTGAGCTCGATCATCGCCATGGCGTCACGGGCGCGAAAGGCGCAGCTCGAGCCGCGAGACGAGCATCATGAGAGGAATGCTCATGCAAAGGTAGAGCGCGGCGACGAGGGTGAAGACCGTCGTGTTCTGGAAGGTCGAGGAGGCGATCAGCTTTCCTTGAAGTGCCAGCTCGGCGACGGTGATGGTAGAGGCTTGAGAGGAGTCCTTCAGCATCATGATCATGATGTTGCCGTAGGGTGGCAGAACGATCTTGAAGGCCTGCGGCAGGATCACCCGCCGCATCGTCAGCCACCAGCCCATGCCGATCGACTGTGCCGCCTCGAGCTGACCGCGGTCGATCGCCTCGATGCCGGCGCGGAAGTTCTCCGATTGATAAGCGGAGTAGGCGATGCCAAGGCCGATGATCGCCGCCTGCACCGCCGTGAGCGAAATGCCGAAGTCGGGCAGGACGAAATAAATGTAGAACAGCTGGACGATGATCGGAATGCCGCGGATGGTGTTGACGACGACCTTCGCGGTGGCGGCAAGCGGCCAAATGCCAGAGACGCGCATCAGGGCCCACACGAGGCCAAGCACGGTCGACAACAGGAGCGAGCCGATCGTGACCACGATGGTCAGGCGCAAGCCCTGCATCAGGATCGGCAGGAACTCGACGGCCTGCGAAAAGAAGCTCTGCATGGAAACCGATCAGGGCGCGTGCGATGCTGGCGCTGCCTTCGGAGGAGCGCCAGCGCTTCGTGGTCAGTCCTCAAGGCCCCATTTGGTGAGGATCTGCTTGATCGTGCCGTTCGCCTTCAGTTTGTTCAGGGAGGCATCGATCTTCTTCAAGAGCTCCTGGTCGCTCTTGCGCACACCGATGCCGACGGAGCCCACCACCATGGGCTTGTAGCCCTTGACCAGTCGCACCTCGGGGAAGCGGCCCTGCTGGAGATTATAGGCGACGATCGGCAGGTCGGCGAAGCCTGCCTGGATGCGGCCGGCGTTCACGTCGCGCATGATGTCGGGAATGGTCTCGTAGATCTTCACGTCCGCAAAGAGGCCGCTCTTCTGCAGCGGCTCCACGTAAGCGGTGCCGACCTGCGCGCCGACCGTCTTGCCCTTGAGGTCCTGGATCGACGTGTAGTCCTTGGTGTCCGACTTGGGAACGAACAGGCCGTCGCCATAGGTGTAGATCGGCTGCGAGAAGTCGATGACCTGCTTGCGGGCGTCCGTGATGTACATGGCGGCCGCGATGATATCGATGCGGTTGGAGGTGAGCGCGCCGATGAGGGCTGAAAACTGCATCGGCTCGATCTGCACCTCGAAACCGGCGTCCTTGCCCACGGCGGTGATGATGTCGACCATCACGCCCTCGATCTTGTTGGTTTTCGTGTCGAGGAAGGTGAAGGGAATGCCGGTCGGGGTCGAGCCGACCTTCAAGGTCTGCTGCGCCGCGACGGGCAGGGCAAGGGCGGTGAAGGCGCCGGCCAGCGCGGCCAAAAGGAACTTGCGCAGCGACATGGTTCTCCCCGGATGGCGGCGCATCCCACGCCGCTTTTCATTTACGTGAAGGATGAGTGCACATTATCACCTTGACCGCAAGCAGATTTCATCTGCATGAAGGCTGGGAGAGGACGCACCCAGGTGGCAAAGAACCGGTCAGAGGCGTGTCCGGCCGAAGACGTCGATGTGGCGATCGGCCAGCGCTTGCGCGAATTGCGCCGGGCGCGCGGCATTTCGCTTGATGCCCTGAGTGCGCGCACGGGCCTGTCGATCGGCTTCCTCAGCCAGATCGAACGTGGGCTGTCCTCGCCCTCCTTACGCGTTCTGGCGGGCGTTTCCGATGTTCTTGGAGTCGCTCTTTCGGAGCTGTTCGCTCCGGCCTCCCGCGCTCCGGCCGGCGACGACATTGTCGTTCGGCGCGAGGGGCGCAGCGCGCTGCAGCTCTGGCGTTCAGGCATCTCCAAGCAGCTTCTGACGCCGGCCGCCGGAGAGAGTGCTCTTGCGCTGTTTCTCGTCCATCTCGACCCCGGCGCGAGCTCGGGCGCGGAGGCCTACGTGCATGCGGGCGAAGAAGCCGGCCTCGTCCTGTCGGGGCAGATCATGCTGACCGTCGAAGACCGAACCTGGCGGCTCGTCGAAGGAGACAGCTTCCGCTTCCCGAGCCGCAAGCGGCATCGCTTCTGGAACGCCCATGCGACGGAGGCTGCCACGGTGATTTGGGTGAATGTGGCGGCGATCGAGAAACGATAGCGTCGATGGCCCTACCAGCATGGCGGGACGAGGAGGGCCGGGAGGCCGTGCCAGGCGATGACAACGAGCGACAGGGCGCTGATCAGAATCGTCGCGTCGGTGAGAAAGCAGTCCGTCGGGTGAGCGCCAGGACCCATGCGCCGGCGCTCGCGCAAGCCGGCGGCGAGCACGAAGGCCGTCACGGCGAGCGCGGCAGCCGTCGCTACGAGAACCGTGAGCGGGACGACCTCAAGGCCGAGGATCCTCGTGTCCGCATGGCCCCGCGCGCAGGCAAGCGCAGTGGCGCCGTAGATCACCGTGAACTGCGCCGCCCAGGCGATGAGCCCCGCCATCGTCGCCAAGAGCCGCGTGAGCGGCCGGTCGCGGCGGGCAGCGGGCATCAGCCGCCTCCCACCGCATGCGGGAAGCCATAGGTCACGAGAAGCCCCACGAGCCCCTGGCCTGTGGTGTAGTGCCAGAACAGCATCACGTTGTCGAAGGTCGAGCGCCGCACCGGGTCGAGCTTGCCGGCCAGCCATCGCGCGATGGTATAGAGACCCATGATCGCGCTGGTGGCCACGAAGAACCACTGGAGCGCGATGATGGCGAAGACGCAGGCGCCGTAGGCGTGCGCCGCAGGCGCGATGCCCGCGCGCCATTGCGCCCACAGATCCACCGCGGCCGCGCCGACGACGCAGGGCAGCGCGAGGAGGATCAGGACCGGCAGCCGGCCTGTCGTCCGTTCCTCCCGCAAGGCGCGGCTTGCCGCCGCGATGAGGCCGCTGGCCACTCCATACAGGCCGCCGGCCATCAGCGGCCAGTCAAGATGCGGCACACTCATGCCCGCCGGCGGCCAGGCGCCGGGATTGACGAGCCACAGGAACAGGTAGGAGAAGACGAGGCAGGCGAAGGTCATGCCGGCGACGACCATGAGCACGATCATCGCCCACCAGGAATGGTTCATCGGCCCGGTGACGTAGACCGGCAGGACGATGCCGCCGCCGATGTCGGCGGGCGGGCGGGTGGGACCCGGATCGAGCCCCCACACCCACCAGATCACGCAGGCGACGGCGAGGAGGCCGCAGATCAGCGCCAGGAAGACGAGCTTCACCGTGAGCAGCAGGAAGAAGGCGGCGGTGAAGAAGGCGGCGAGCACATGCTCCCAACCGGGGCCCGGGATCTGCAGGAGGTATTGCGGCCGCCCTTCGATGGGGCTCGTCACCAGCGCCTCGCGCCCGCCGGTCGGGTTGCCCGGCAGGTACCAGGCGCCGTCCTCCACTTCCTTCGACAGGTTCGGCCGGTCCCAGAGCGGATCGCGGCTCGTCACATAGGGAATGGAGCGGGCGGCATATTTGCCGTTCGGCAGCCATTCGAGCGTCCCCGCGTTCCAGACATTGCCGGCGTTGTCGTCGAAGGTGAAGCGGAAGTTCCGGGCAAGGTCGTAGAGGAACAGCGCCACACCGGCGGCGATCATGAAGGCGCCGATGGTCGAGACGAGGTTGAGCGCCTCGAGCCCCATGCCGACGGGATAGGTGTAGACGCGCCGCGGCATGCCGATGAGACCGGCGATGTGCATGGGGAAGAAGGTGACGTTCACGCCGAGGAACATGAGCGCGAACACCCATTTGCCGAGGCGCTCCGAGAGCGCGCGCTTCGAGGCGGCCGGGATCCAGTAGTAGAAGGCGGCGAAGAGCGGAAACACCATGCCGCCGATCAGCACGTAGTGCAGGTGCGCGACGATGAAATAGGTGTCGTGCGCCTGCCAGTCGAAGGGCGCCACCGCCACCATCACGCCGGTCAGTCCCCCGAGCGTGAAGATGAAGAGGAAGCCGATGATGAAGAGCGCCGGCGTCGTCAGCTTCAGGCGCCCGGAGGCGATGGTGGCGATCCAGGCGAAGACCTGGATGCCGGACGGCACCGCCACCGCGGTCGAGGCCGCCGAGAAGAAGCTCAGGGACATCTTGGGCAGGCCCGTGGTGTACATGTGATGGACCCACAGGCCGAAGGAGAGGAAGCCCGTGGCGATGATGGCGAGCACCACGAGGCGGTAGCCGACGAGGGGTGTTTGAGCCATGGTCGGCACGATCATCGACACCATGCCGGCCGCGGGCAGGAAGATGATGTAGACCTCCGGGTGGCCGAAGAACCAGAACAGGTGCTGCCAGAGGAGCGGGTCGCCGCCCTTCTCGGCGATGAAGAAGGGCCAGTGGAAGGCGCGTTCGAGCTCCAACAGGATGGTGCCGAGGATGATGGCGGGAAAGCCCACGACGATCATCACCGCGAAGACCAGCATGGCCCAGGAATAGACCGGCAGCTTGTCGAGGCTCATGCCGACGGCGCGGGTCTTCATCACCCCCACGATGATCTCGATGGCGCCGGCGATGGCCGAGATCTCGATGAAGCCGATGCCGAGGAGCCACCAATCGGCGTTGTCGCCGGGCGAGTAGCGATAGCTCGTCAGCGGCGGGTACATGAACCAGCCGCCGTCCGGCGCCACGCCCCAGAACAGGCTCGCGAAGAAGACGAGCCCGCCGATGAGATAGGCCCAGAAGGCGAAGGCCGAGAGGCGCGGGAAGGGCAGGTCGCGCGCCGCCTGCATGTTGGGCAACAGATAGACGCTCGCCGCCTCGACCGCCGGCACGGCGAAGAGGAACATCATCACCGTGCCGTGCATGGTGAAGAGCTGGTTGTAGAGCCCGTGGCCGACGACCTCGCTCTCCGGCCGCGCGAGTTGCGCGCGCATGATCAGCGCCAGGAGGCCGGCGAGGATGAAGAACAGGAGCGCGGTGCCGAGATACCAGACGCCCACATAGGTGTTGTTGACGGCGGTGAGAATGCGCCAGCCCTTGGGCGACTCCCAGGCCTTCTTCAGCGCCGCGAACTCCTCCGCCGGCCGCGGCGTCGGGTGCGGGGGCTGCACGGCCGGCGTCTCGACCGTGTGAGGCCGCTCGGCGACGTTCATGTTGCGGCGCTCCGCGTCGCGACGGCCGCCGCAGTACCCGGAAAAGTCCCACACTTCACTCGCCGCGCTTCACCTCTCCCGGGTCGGGAGAGGTCGGCGAGCGAAGCGAGCCGGGTGAGGGCCGGCGCCCTGTCCGGATCTGGCCCACACCTCACCCGCGCCTGCGGCGCGACCTCTCCTTCCAGGAGAGGTGAAGGCGGCGGATGGTCGGCGACCTTCATTTCAAGCTCTCGAGGTAGCCGGCGATCGCCCGCAGATCGGCGCCTGTCAGCGATCCGTAGGAGGGCATGCGGGCGCCGCCCTTGAGGTGCTGCGTGTCGGCGATCCAGCCGGCGAGCGTGCCGACATTGTTGGGGAACTGGCCGGCGCCGATGGTGCGGCGGCTCCCGACATGGGTGAGGTCCGGGCCGATCTGCCCGCCCGCCTCCGTGCCGCGCACCGCATGGCAGTTGCCGCAACCGTTGCGGATGAAGAGGATGCGTCCGCCCTCCAGGAACTCCGTCGCCGGCTCACGGGCCGGCGCGGTCTGCGCCTGCCTCCAGGCCGCGAACGCGCCGGGTTCCAGCGCGACCACGTCGAAGGCCATGCGGGCGTGCTGGTCGCCGCAATACTCGGCGCAGACGCCGCGATACACGCCCGGGCGCTCGACCGTGAAGACGAGGCGGTTGGCGCGCCCGGGGATCATGTCGACCTTGCCGGCGAAGTTCGGGATCCAGACGGCGTGGATGACGTCGGCGCTCATCGCGACGAGCTCGACCGGGCGCCCCGCCGGCACGCGGATTTCGTTGGCCGTCGCGAAGGCTTCCGCCTCGCCCTCGGCCGGGTAGCGCACCCGCCACCAATACTGCTCGCCGACGACCTCGATCCTCAAAGCCCCCTCGCTCGCCGGCGCATGGGCGACGCGCAGGACGATGAAGCCGTAGACGAGGAGGGCGGTGAGGACGACGATCGGAACGGCGATGCCGCCAATCAGGATGGCGCGGCGGTCGGCCAGCCAGCGCCGGCGCGCGGGCGGTGCGAAGATCGCGTAGAGGACGAGCGCCGTCACCGCGACGAAGATGGCCGCGCCGCCCACGAACAGGACGATGCTCAGGGTCGCGAGCCGCGCCGCCTCGTCGGCGGCCGGATCGAGGGCCGACTGCACCCCGCGGCAGGCGGCGAGCGGAAACGCCGCCGCGAGGGCCATGGCGCGCGCGGGAGCGGCGTCGGCGACGAGCCGGGCCTGGGTCGACGATCCGTGCATGCCGGCGGCCCTCGCTCCCCTTTCGCGCAACAAAGCTTGAGCGTTGGAGATGGTTCCGGCGTGAATCCCCGTCGTGGTTTGGCACCAACCTCTTCCCACGCTCCACCGCCCTTTCCCGGATGCGGGGAGCGCAAAGCGCGGAACGCCGTCCGGGACGGAAGCGCAACAACTTGCTGCGCAGCAGTTCCTGCTGATCGCCGAAGGCTGTGACGCTGTCTCGTCCAGTGTCCAGGGCGGAACCAGGCAGTCCTGCCGCGGTTGCCGAGAAGACGCTATGATCCGATCCGCGCGCCGTCTCCTCTTTGCCGTCATGGGCGCTCTTGCGGCGTGCGAAGAGGCCGCGCCGCCGGTGCATCTTCGCATCGCGGGCGGCGAGCCGGAGCAGGGCCGGCGCCTGATCCGAACCTATGGCTGCGGCGCCTGCCATCGGATCGAGGGCGTGCGCGGCGCGCGCGGAACGGTGGGGCCGCCGCTCACGGATTACGCGCAACGCAAGCTCCTCGCCGGCATTGCCCCCAACACTCCGCGCGCCCTCATCGCCTGGATCATGGACCCCGTCGCTTTCGATCCGCGGACCGGCATGCCGGCCGTCGGCGTCAGCGAGGCCGAGGCGCGGCACATGGCGAGCTATCTTTACACGCTCGGCGCCTCCGACGCGGAGGTGTATCCGGACGAGCCGCCCCTGGAGCTGCGGGAGGCGGCAAGGCCGCTGCGGACGATCCCGGGCCGGAGCCAGCCCGACCCCCGTGCGTCAGCGCCCTGACGGCGCCGCCTCGTCGCCGGCCTCGTCATGCGGCCGCGTCTTCAGGGCCGCGGCGAAGAATGCTCCCCAGGCGAGCATGAGGCCAAGGCCGGCGAGGATGCCGGCAAGATCGAGCCTCGCCGCGGGCCGCAGGAGCCAGAGCATATGGGCGCCGTGGTGAGCGAGGAGGAGCGCGCTGCCGGCGATCATGCTGCGGCGGCCGACGCCCGGCGGGGCGAGGACGACGACCGCCGCGATCAGCGCCGGCAGGGCGATGCCGGTCATGAGCCAGCGCCATGGGGCGTCGGCGCGGGACAGATACCAGGCCGCCTCATGCGGGAGGTTCGCGAGCCACACGACGAGGAAATGCACGAACCAGGTCCACAGGACGAGGAGGGCGAGGGTGAGGAGCGCGCGCTCGAGGCTCTGCATGCGGGCGGCGCTCGGATGCTCAGGGCGGAGGAGCGAGACGAGGATGCCGCCGGCGAGCGCCGCCAGGAGCTGCGAGAGGCTGAAGGCGAAGCCGAACAGGCCGGACCACCATTGCGGCTCCCGCGACAGCACCCAGTCGCTTCCCGCGAAGAGGGCGGCGGGGGCGAGGAGGGCGAGGCCGATCGCGCCGGTTCGGCGCGGCCTCGGCGTGCGCACGATCCAGAGGGCGAGCACGATGAGAAGCGCAAGATAGAGGGCGCCGCGGGCGAGGAAGAAGGCGGGGGAGAGGTATGTGGCGCGCGGGCCGGGAAGGTCCGCCGCCATGCCCCTGGCCCAGGGGTAGAGTTCGGGAAGGTGGAAGGCGAGGGGAAGGGCGAGGAGGGGCAGGAGAAGCGCCGTCAGCGCCGCCGCCTCCGCCTCGGAGCGCACCGGCCGCAGCCACTCCTCGGTCATGACATGCCCGATCATGAGAAGGCCGAGGGAGCCGATCACGACGCCGGCGATGGCGACGAAGGCGACGTACCAGATCTCAAGGATCCCCTCGCCCCCGAGCAGCGCCGCAGCGCCGGCGAACGCAAGGCCGCCTGAGCCGAGAGCGAGGAGGGGCCATGGCGCTTTCGCGGGGCGCGCAAGAGCGGCCTGCGCACTCATTGCACCGCTCCCGATCCTTGCGTGTCGCGGGCCTGCAGCTCCTTGACATAATGGGCGATCGCCCAGCGGTCCTCGGGCGTCACCCGGTCGGCGTAAGGGGACATGCGCCCAAGCCCGTTCGTGATCACCTGCACGATGTGCTCCGCCGGGGCCTCCCGCAGCCGGTCCTCGAAATAGGACGGCGGCGCCGGAAAGCCGCGGCTCACCACGGGCCCGTCGCCGCCGCCGGTGACGCCGTGGCAGGGCGAGCAGTAGATGCGGAAGCGCTCGCGCCCGCGCTCGATGAGCGCGGGCGTCACCGCCGGCCCCGGCGGCGCGAGCGCCGCGGCCCGCTCTGCCGCGCCCCGGGGAACGGACCCGGCCGGCGCCGGGTCGAAAGGGCGCTGCACGACCCGGGTCGAAGAGACGTCGCCGCGCTCCTCGCTGCCGGAATCGCAGGTGGCAAGGGCGAGGAGCGTGAGGACTGCGGCGCTCACTCGCACGCCGGCGCCTCCCTGACCGCGAGCGCCCCGAGCCCCGACAGGAAAGCCGTCGCGCCGTCCAGCTCGAAGCGTGGATCCTCGGCGAGGATGAGGAGGAAGAAGCGGTCCTCCGAGGCCCGCTCGAACCCTTCCACCGCAAACAGCGGATGGTGGAGGCGCGGCAGGCGGAGCATGAGGAGCATGCCAAGAAGCGTCGCCGCCCCGGTCCAGAGGATCGCCACGATGAGTGTCGCCGGGATGAAGGCCGGCCAGGCGTTGAGCGGCCGCCCGCCCACATTGATGGGATAGGCAACCACGTTGAGGCCGTATTGCGTGGCGTATTGGATGGCGGCGCCGATGAGGCCGGCCGCGAGGGCGATCCAGGGCAGGGCGCTTGGCCGCGCCCCGAGATCCCGGCCTATGTCCGGCAAGGGGAAGGGGCTGAAGGCGTCGAGCCGCGTGTAGCCGGCGGCCATCGCGGCGCGGACGGCCGCGCGCAGCGCCTCGGGGCGGTCGAACTCCGCGAGGAGGCCGTAGAGAGGGGCGCTCATGTCCGCTCCTCTTGCTCGTCGTGCCGGGATTCGAACAGGGAGACCGCGGGCACGAAGCGGGCGAAGATGAGCAGGAGGGCGCCGAAGAGGCCGACCGTCCCGATGAACAGTCCGCTTTCCACCAGCGTCGGGGCGTAGGAGCGCCAAAGGGAGGGCAGGTAGTCGCGTTCGGCGCCTCCCACCACGATGGAGAAGCGGTCGAACCACACGCCGAGGCTGACGCTCGCGCCGACGAAGGTCGCCGCGATCACGCTCCGCCGCGCCGCCCGCAGCCACAGGAGCTGGGGCACGAGGACGCCGAGGACGACCGCCGCCATATAGGCGCCGCGACGAGGGCCGGTGATCCGGTTGACGGTTGCAGCCCATTGGCTCGGCTCGGCAAGGAGCGCGGCCGCGATCTCCTCCAGGGAGAGGAAGGCGGAGGCGAGGGCGCTCGCGACAACGAGCCGGCCCAACAGGTCCACGTCGCGGTCGTCGATGTGGCGCTCGAGGGCCAGGCCCCAGCGCAGGAGCATGGCGACGAGGAGCACCATGGCGAGCCCCTGGGCGAGCCCGGTGGCGACGAAATGCAGCGGCAGGCGCGTGTCGTGCCAGGCCGGCACCAGCGTCGTCGCGAATTCGAGCGCGACGATGCTCTGCATCATGGTGAGGAGCGGCAGGACCAGGATGGCGACGAGCCGATAGGCCGCCTGATGGTGGCTCCAATGGCGCACCGAGTTGCGCCAGCCGAGCGCGAGGAGGCCGTAGGCGCGCTGCGCCGCCGGCCGGCGCGCCCGGTCGCGCAGGGTCGCGAAGTCGGGGATGAGGCCGACGTACCAGAGGAGGCCGATGACGACGATGTGGGAGAGGATGCCCCAGAAGTCCCAGGTGAGCGTCGAGCGGAACTGCGGCCAGACCTCGGAGGTGGCGGGGTAGGGGAACACCCAGTAGAACAGCCACGGGCGCCCGAGATGGACGATGGGGAAGAGGCCGGCGCAGACCGCCGCGGCCAGCGCCACCGCCTCCGCGAAGCGGTTGACGGCGGTGCGCAAGGAATGGCGCCGCAGCACGAGGATGGCGGCGAAGAGGCTCGCCCCATTGGCGATGCCGATCCACCAGGCGTAGTTGACGAGGTCGAAGCCCCACACGAAGGGGATGTTGATCCCCCACAGGCCGACGCCGAGGGCGAGCGAGGCGCCGAGCGTCAGGGCGAGAAGGATCAGGAGCAGCGCGCAGATCGCAAGGGCGAGCCGCCAGACGGGGCCGTAGCGCGGCCGCAGCGGCGCCTCGGCGACGGGGCTCGTGAAGGTCGAGGGCAGGCTCGTCACCGCCCCGCCTCCCCGGACGGCGTCGGCGGCCGCTCATCCTTCCTCTCGATGCGGGCGAGATAGGTGGTGCGCGGCCTCGTGTTGAGCTCGGGCAGAAGCGCGTAGTGGCGCGGCTCGCGCTTGAGGCGGCTCACCCGGCTGTCCGGATCGTTCACGTCGCCGAAGACGATCGCCTGTGTCGGGCAGGCCTGCTCGCAGGCGGTGACGATCTCGCCGTCGCGGATGGGACGATCCTCGATGCGAGCGGCGATCCGGGCGGCGCTGATGCGCTGGACGCAGTAGGTGCATTTCTCCATCACCCCGCGCGACCGCACCGTGACCTGCGGGTTGAGGACGTCGTCGTCGGGCGCGAAGGCCGTCGCGCGGTAGTCGATGAAGTTGAAGCGGCGCACCTTGTAGGGACAGTTGTTGGAGCAGGTCCGGGTGCCGACGCAGCGGTTGTAGACCATGTCGTTGAGCCCCTCGGCCGAATGGACGGTGGCGTTCACGGGGCAGACCACCTCGCAAGGGGCCGTCTCGCAATGCATGCAGGGCACCGGCTGGAAGTAGGTCGAGGGCGCGTCCGGGGCGCCGGCGTAGTAGCGGTCGACGCGCAGCCAGTGCATCTCGCGGCCCCGCGCCACCTCCTCAGGGCCGACGACGGCGACGTTGTTCTCCGCCTGGCAGGCGACGACGCAGGCGTTGCAGCCGATGCAGGCGTCGAGGTCGATGACCATGCCCCAGGCATGGCCCTCATAGGGCCAGTCCGGATAGAGCGAGGGCTGCGGCTCCTCCTTCGGCAGCGCCTCGCCCGGCGCCACGGCGCGGACAAGCGCGCGGCCCTGCATGGCGTGATGGAGCTGCGTGGTGACGAGCGCCTCGCGCCGGTCGATCTTGCGGATCTCGGCCCTCGTGCGCCAGGGCGCAGAGGCCGTGCGCAGCCGGTAGGCGTCGAAGCCGACGCCCTCGCCGAGCCCTCCCGTGTTCGTGCGCCCATAGCCGAGAGGGAGCGTCACCGCGCCCGGCGCGTGGCCGGGCAGAACCCAGACGGGCGCCGCGATGGCGCGCCCTTCCGAGACGATCTCCACCACGTCGCCGGAGCGGACGCCGAGGGAGTTCGCGGTCTCAGGGGCGATAAGCGCCGCGTTGCCCCAGACCTGCTTCGTCAGCGGCCTCGGCAGCTCCTGCAGCCAGCCATTGTTGGCGAAGCGGCCGTCCCACACCGATGAATCGGGCGCGAAGACGACATCGTAGGAAGCGTCAGCCGCGGGATCGCGTGGGCCTGAGTCCCAGTCCGGGCGGAGCGCAACCTCCACCGGCGGGAAGGCGGTGTCCGCGACGACGCCGTCCTCGAGGGCTCGGGCGAAGCGGCTCTCGAAGGCTTCGCCCCACGCCTCCCGCCAAGTCGCCGCCACGAGCCCTCGCCCGTCGAGGTTCTGGCCGGCGAGGAGCCCGAGGGTCTCCTCGAGACTCAGGCTCGGGGCAAGCCGGGCCACCGCCGGCTGGCAAAGGCCGAGCGTCCCGTCGAAGGCGCGCAAATCCCCGAAGGCTTCAAGGGCGTGGCAGCGCGGCACGTGCCAGCGGCAGGCGGACGCGGTCTCGTCGAAGGCGTAGCCCACATGCAGCGACAGCCGCACCCGGCGGATGAGGGCGGGAAGGTCGAGGTCGGCCGGGGCGTCATAGGCCGGATTGCCGCCGAGGATGAGAAGATGCGAGACCTCGTCGGCTGCGATCGCCTCGGCAAGCGCCATGATCGAGGCCGCCGTGTCGACAGGCGGCCGCACCGGCTCGATGGCCCGGACGGTGCGGCCGAAGGCGCCGAGGCGATGGTTGATCGCCGCCGCAAGCGCATGGACGGATGGCGGCTGCTCGCGCCCGGCTGCGACAAGCCCCCGCTCGCCGGCCGCGGCGAGCCCGCGCGCAAGGCGCGCCGCCGCCGGATGAGGATCGGACACTGCGCCGCCGAGAAGTCCGAGGGAGGCCGCCAGCGCCCGGGCGATGGCCTCGACGTCGCGCGGGCGGAGCGCCAGGCGCTCGTCGGCGCGCGCACCGGCGAGGCTCGGCGTCGTCTCGACCGCAAAGAGCCGCGGCAGCGGCCGGTCGGCCGCGCGGCGGCGGGCCTGCCAGTCCGCGGCATGGCGGATGTGCCCCGGCTCAACGGTGAAGAGATCGCCGCCGAGCGTCACGATCATGTCGGCCTGGGTCAGGTCGTAGACGAGGTCGACCGGGCGCCCGAAGGCGCGCTCCATCCCGCCGCGGTGCTGGTCGTCCACCATCGGCGAGAACAGGTGCCATCGGGCATGCGGAAAGAGCTGCCGCGCAAGCTCCACAAGGCGGTTCAAGGTGGGCGACGCGATGGGCGGCAGGAGCACGGAGAGGCCTCGGCCCTCGTTCACCACGAGCTCGTTGCGTAGCGGGCGCAGGAACCGCAGCAGCGTCTGCCAGTCCCGCGGCGCTCCGTTCTCGTGCGGCGTTCGCGAGCGGCCCGGGTCGTAAAGGGAGAGCACCTCCGCCTGGAGGAAGGGGTCGGTGGCGCCGAGCGTCGCCGGGTGGAGCGGATTGCCCTCTATCTTGACGGGCCGCCCGTCCTGCGTCCTGACGAGCGCGCCGCGGCCGTAGCCGTCAAGCTCAAGGGAGGTGGCGAAGACCACGGGCTCGCCGGGCGCCGCCTCCGGCCGGCCGCGAGGATGCGAGAGAAGCGGCGCCCCGGTGATCGCGCGATGGCTACCGCAGGCGGTGAGGTCCGTCAGCATGAGCGAGGCGCCCATGAGGCGCAGCCACTCCCGGCGGTCGATCACGCCCGGCTCCACGGAACCGGGGAACTCCGCCTCGAGGTGGCGGCTCACCTCCGGGGCCGCGGCGAGTTCCTCCGGGCTGCGCCAGAGCCGCCGGCCGCCCTCGTCGCCAAGATCCTCGTCGCCAAGGTGGGCGTGCGGGACGGGGTCGATGGGCGGGCGGACGGGCATGGGTCAGCGGTGGCAGGTGCTGCAGCTCGTCAGCCGCTTGGCCGCGACACGATCCAAAGCCTGCCGATCCTGGGGCGCCTCCTGGTCGTGCGGTCGCCACCCGAAGGCGAACACGGCGTCGCGAGGGCGCAGCCGCGGGGCCGGGTCGCGGTGGCATTCGAGGCACCAGCCCATGGACAGGGTCTCGGCCCGAACGGTCTTTGCCATCTCGTCGACACGCCCGTGGCAGGTCTCGCAGGCGACGCCCTTCGTCACGTGGATGGCGTGGTGGAAGGAGACGTAAGGGGGCAGGCGGCTCACAGAGACCCAGCGGATCGGCTGGTTCAGCGCCAGCGCCGTCCGCAGCGGCTCGAGCACGCTCGCGCCGGCCCAGACCTGGCTGTGGCAGCTCATGCAGGTTTCGGCCGTGGGCATGCCGGCATCGGCGGCGCGCTCAACGCTCGCGTGGCAGTAACGGCAGTCCACTTGCAGCGAGCCGCTGTGCAGGTCGTGCCGGAACGGGATCGGCTGCGGCGCCGGTCTGCCGACGTTCCAGGCCGGCCCCGACCGGGCCCACCCATAGGCGACGGCGCCGAGCACCGCGAGGCTGACAGGAACGAGCGCCAGCACGACGCGAAAGGCCGTCGTCGCTTGCGGTGTGAAGAGCTGGGCCATCCCCTTGCCGTCGACCTCGTCGCAATAGGCCGGGCGCGCAGGCGCCAGCTTTGCCGCGAGGACAATGGCCGGAAGCCAAGCTTCGTTCCCGCCAGCGCTGCGCACGAGGTTCCCTCCCCCCAATGGGGACGCTGGTTTCGGCGGATCGACGGGCTATGCTGGGGCCGAAGCGAGGTCGAGCCATGTTTTCGAGCTTGAAGGCCCTGTTCGGGCGCGGCGCCGCCAAGGATCCCGGCATTGAGGACGCCGCGCCGGCGGAAGCGGTGGAATACAAGGGCTTCCGCATCCGACCGGCGCCCTTCAAGGCGAAGTCGGGCCAGTTCCAGACCGCCGGCGTGATCGAGAAGGAGTTCCCGTCCGGGCTGAAGCGCCACGAGTTCATCCGGGCCGAGACCCATCCGAGCAGGGATGAGGCGGAGAGCTTCGCCATCGCCAAGGCGAAACGCATCGTCGACGAGCAGGGCGACCGCATGTTCCGCGAGCCGGGATAGGCAAAGGGCTGCCGGCAGTTGCTTTTTCCGGCGTCTTCGCCTAGAAGCCGGCCGCAAGCGGACGTCAGGCGGCCGGGTCTTCAACGATCCCCCACGTCCGCGCTTTCTTTCAGGACAGGCCGGGAGCGGGCGACCGCGCCGGCGGAGAACGGGCCGATGAAGATCCGCAACTCGCTCAAGTCGCTGCGTGGCCGCCACCGCGACAACCAGATCGTGCGTCGCAAGGGCCGCGTGTACGTCATCAACAAGACGCAGAAGCGCTACAAGGCGCGCCAGGGCTGAGCGTCCTGCGCCCGCTGGCGCGGAACCCATCAACGCAGGCGTGAATTGACGGTGCAGGCTGGGTCCTTAGAGTGCCCGGAATGCGCCGTCTTTCGTTCGTCTTCGCCCTTGCCCTGTCCGCCGCGCTGACGCCCCCGGTCTTTGCCGAGCCGCGCGAGCCTCGTCCTGGGACGAAGGCCGAAACGGAGAGGGTCCGCAAGCCGGTGACCCTCGATGATCTTTTCGGCCGTCTTGCCGCCGCCAAGGACGAGGCCGAGGCCAGCGGCATCGCCAACCTGATCGAGCGTCGCTGGGCGCGCTCCGGGAGCGACACCGCCGATCTGCTGATGGACAGGGCAGGGGAAGCGCTCAAGGCGAAGGATCACGCGCTGGCGATCGAGCTTCTCGACCGGGTGCTCGTACTGAGGCCGGAATGGGCCGAAGCCTGGAACCGGCGTGCGACCGCCTTTTTCCTCATCGATGACGTCGCGAGCGCGATGGCCGATCTGCGCCAGGTCGTCGCCCGCGAGCCGCGCCATTTCGGCGCCTGGGCCGGGCTCGGGCATATCTACATGTCGAGCGGCGACAAGAAGAGCGCCCTTGCCGCCTACCGGAAGGCGCAGGCGATCCACCCGCACCTGCCGAAACTGGGCGAACTCATCGAACGCCTCGCCCTCGAGATCGACGGCCAGGACATCTGACGTGGTAAAGCGCCCCGGAGGTACCGGGGCGCTCCGATCATTCTCTTGTGAGACGTCAGGCGGCCTGCTTGACCTCGGTCTCGATCGTCGGAGCCTGACGACCGGTCGCGATCGGGATCTGCCGAGGCTTCTTGGCCTCCGGGATCACGCGGGTGAGGTCCACGTGCAAGAGGCCGTTCTCGAGGGAGGCGCCGTTGACCTGCACGCCGTCGGCGAGCTGGAAGCGCCGCTCGAAGGTGCGCGCGGCGATGCCCTGGTAGAGAAGTTCGCCCTTGCGCTCTTCCGCCTGCTTCTTCTCGCCGCGGATCGAAAGGGTGTTCTCCTTTACCTCGATCGAGAGGTCCTGCTCGGTGAAGCCGGCCACCGCAACCGAGATGCGGTAGGCGTTCTCGCCGGTGCGCTCGATGTTGTAGGGGGGATAGGACGGGGCGGACTCGACGCCGACAAGCTGGTCGAGCATCGAGAAGAGCCGGTCGAAACCGACGGTGTTGCGATAAAGGGGAGCCAAATCGAACTGTCGCATAGCATATCCTCCTCAGAAGCGACATGCAGTCTCTGGTCCGCCATGCAGCCGGACCGGTTGCGCCGCCGAACGGCCGGCGCAACCGAAGAGGTGGGAGGAGGACCGGCGTCGGTCAAGACCCTCTGACCTTCACGCTCGTCGAACGTGGCGGGAAGCTTTGCCGCCAGCTTCGACCCGGTTGGCTCACCGTTGGATTGGCGTGCACCTGCGACGTGATTCGTCCGGCGCTGCTGCGCAGCGCAGTCCTTGCGCTTCCGTCCCGGACGGCGTTCCGTGCATCGCGCTCCACGCATCCGGGAAAGGGTGGAGGATGTGAGAAGGTCGGGGTCTGAACCACCATGGGAGGTTCGCGCCTGAACCCCCCTTTCCCGGAAGCCTGGAACGGAGCGGAAGTGCAGTGGCAGCGTATACGGGACCTCGCGCAACAACCTTGCCGCGAAAGCGGCGCCTTCTATTGCGCTCCTCACACGATGGCTCTACGCGGCAAGGTCCGGTGACAAATGGCCTGCGAACCGACCGTTGCCAAGAGGAGAGGACATGCGCGAACCTGATCCGGCAAGGCGCTCGGGCAACCGTGCTCCGTTCAGCTTGAGGAAGCGCCCTTGGATCTGATCGCCACCCCGGACAACCCCGTGCCGGGCCAGCCCGTCGTGACACGGGTCGAAACCGAGGACGGGCTGATGCTGCGGGCCGCCCATTGGCGACCGAGCCGCGAAGCCCGCGGTACGGTGTGCATTCTCCAGGGCCGGGCCGAGTTCATCGAGAAATACTTCGAGACCATTGCCGACCTGCGGGTCCGCGGCTTTGGAGTCGTCGCCTTCGATTGGCGCGGCCAGGGGCGATCCAGCCGGCAGCTTCGCGACCCGCGAAAGGGCTATGTGCGCGACTTCTCCCATTATGGGCGCGACCTCGAGGCTATCCGCGCCCAGATCCTCGAGCCCTTGATGCCCAAGCCCCATTTCTGCCTCGCGCACTCCATGGGCGCCGCGCTCGCGCTTGCCGCGGCGCGGGAGGGCCGCTTGCCTTTCGAGCGGCTCGTGGCGGTGGCCCCGATGATCGCCCTCTGCCTGATCCGCTACCCAGAGGCGGCGGCTTGGCTGTCCATCCTTTTGCGCCTTGTGGGGCTCGGCGGCCATTACGTGCCTGGGGGCGGCGAGACGTCCATTTCCACGAAGCCGTTCGCCGGCAATCCCCTGACCAGCGACCCGGCCCGCTACGCCCGCAACGCGGCGGCCGCAGCGGCCCTCCGCGAGGGCGCCATCGGCGACCCGACCGTCGCCTGGCTCGAATCGGCCTTCCGCTTCATGGGAAGGTTTCAGGAGCCCCGCTTCCCGCGGGAGATCCGCACGCCCACCCTCGTCATCGCCGCGGGTGCCGACGCGATCTGCGCCACCCCCGTCATCGAGCGCTTCGCCGCCCGTCTCAAGGCCGGCCGCGCCATCGTGATCCCCGGCGCCCGCCACGAGATCCTGATGGAGCGGGACGAGATCCGTGAGGAATTCTGGGCGGCCTTCGATGCCTTCATCCCGGGCACGGCCGACCGGACCTTTCCCTCCTCAGCGGTTGAGGAGATCGAGGACGGCCGCATGGAGACGGCGGTCGCCGGCGGCGACGATTGAGCCGCCTTCGGCGGCCGGCTTGCCGTCCCAGGTCGTCACCACTCCGCCGGCTCCCTCGATGATCGGGATCAGCGCCACGATGTCGTAGGGCTTGAGCCCCTCCTCGAGAACGAGGTCGACATGGCCGGCGGCCAGCATGCAGTAGGCATAGCAGTCGCAACCGTAGCGCACGAGGCGCGCCGCCGCTTCGACCCGCTCGTAGGCCGGCCTCGTCTCGGGGCGGAAGAGCTTCGGGCTCGTGGTCATGAGAGTGGCATCGCCAAGGGAAGCGCAGCGACGCGTCCGCAGGCTTCGCTGACTGTCGGGGCCCCGCCAGAACGCCGCGCCGCCGTCGCCGAAGAAACGCTCGCCGGTGAAGGGCTGGTGCATGAGCCCGTACACAGGCGCATGGCGCCTCAGAAGTCCGATCAGCGTGCCCCAGACCGGGAGCCCCGCCATAAAGGCGCGCGTGCCGTCGATGGGATCGAGGACCCAGACATATTCCGCATCCGTCCGTTCCGCTCCGAACTCCTCGCCGAGGATGCCGTGGGTGGGGAAGGTGCGCTTGATGAGCTGCCGCATCGCGGCCTCACCGGCCCTGTCCGCCTCGGTGACCGGATCGAAGACCCCCCCGCGCGACTTGTCGTCAGCGGCGAGCGTCGAGCGGAAGAACGGCAGAATGGCCTTGCCCGACAAGGTGGCGAGCTCGTTGACGAAATGCGAGAAGTCGATGGGAGCCATGAGAGCGCTCAGCTGGGTGGAGGCGCGGGAGCATACCCGGTTGTAGCAGGCCGGGGCGGCAGGTCCATGGTCAACCGCCCCTATTCGGTCAGGGATGAGGTTTTCCCTCGCGCGTGCCCTGCTATGCAAAATGGACAAGCCTCCCGCGCCTCCGGCCCTTGATTTTGTGCGGCGCACCGTATAATTGTTGCAGTGCGATATCGCAATGGCGTTGCGGTGTCGCTTGCCCTCCTTGGGCGTTTCCTCCCTAGACTTGGGCCGCACGCGAGTGCGGCCTTTTTTTTGACGACGCCCCTCTTATGCGCCTCTTATTCGGCGGCGATCCGCATCGAGCCGAGATACGGGCCGATCTCGGCGGCCACTTGGGCAAAGCATGCCTGCAGGTCCGCTCCGAGCATCTCAAAACCGTCGCGCTTGGTGAGGGTCCGCTCGTCCATGTAGAGGGAGCGGTTGATCTCGATCTGCAAGGCATGCCGTCCGAGCACCGGCTCTCCATAATGCTCGGTGATGAAGCCGCCCGCATAGGGCTTGTTGCGGACGACGATATAGCCGCGCGCCCGCAAGGCGGCCTCGACGCTGTCGGTCAGGGCCGTCGCGCAACTCGTGCCGTAGCGGTCCCCGAGGACCATGTCCGCCTTGATGCCCTCCTCCCGGCCGAGGCTCGTGGAGGGCATGGAATGGCAGTCGATCAGAACCGCATGGCCGAACTGGCGGGCGGTGCGCTGGACGAGCTGCCGCAGCGCGCGATGATAGGGCTTGTAGAGCCACTCGACCCGGCGCAGGGCCTCCTCGACGGTGAGCCGGCCCCGGTAGATCTCTTGGCCGTCGGCGACGACCCGGGGGACGGTGCCGAGCCCGCCGGCGACGCGCATGGAGCGCGTGTTGGCGAAGGGAGGCAGACGCCCCTCGAACATGCGCGGATCGAGCTCGTAAGGCTCCCGGTTGACGTCGAGATAGGCGCGCGGAAAGCGCGCCGCCATCAGCGGCGCGCCGAGCGTCACCACATCGCCGAAGAGAGCGTCCACATAGGCGTCCTCGGAGCGGCGCAAGGCGTGCGCATCGAGCCGGGAGGCGGTGAGGAACGCGTCCGGATAGATGGCTCCTGCATGGGGAACATTGAAGACGAACGGAATCGCGTGCCGCGCCGGCTCAGCGATCACGAAGGGCGGATCAAATTCCAGCTCGGGGGTGGGATTCACGAGATCAAGGGGGTGGCGAGGTGCTTGCCGGCCTAGTGTGGCGATGTGGGCCGGCCCTGTCCATGCCCTGAGCGGCCGTTCCGCCCTCAACCTCCTGTTTACGCTATTCCCGCTTTATGGAATGAAATTTCCCATTCGCTCACCTGGACTCCCGCGATGAAGATCCTTCTCGCCGAAGACGACAACGACATGCGCCGCTTCCTGGCCAAGGCGCTGCAGAATGCCGGCTACGACGTTGCTTCGTTCGACAACGGACTTGCCGCCTACAACCGGCTCCGGGAGGAGCCGTTCGAGCTCCTCCTCACCGACATCGTCATGCCGGAGATGGACGGGATCGAGCTTGCGCGCCGCGCCACCGAGCTCGACCCGGACATCAAGGTGATGTTCATCACCGGCTTCGCGGCCGTCGCGTTGAACCCCGATTCGAAGGCCCCGAAGGATGCCAAGGTGCTGTCGAAGCCCTTCCACCTGAAAGACCTCGTCAGCGAGGTCGAGAAGCTGATGGCGGCGTGACCGCGCCGCCTTGCGTCGCGACAGCCGAGCCGCTATACCGCCCGCTCATGCGTGAAGGGGCCGGCAGCCTTTTCACGGGCGCGTAGCTCAGCGGGAGAGCACTACGTTGACATCGTAGGGGTCGCTGGTTCGATCCCAGCCGCGCCCACCATCTTCCAAGCCCCGGCGATCCGCCGCCGCGGCCCGCCTGCCCCGACGAGCCTCTCCCCGCCACGAGAGTTGCCGAGGGGCAACACTTGCCCACATGCTGCGAATCTCGTGCAACGGAGCATCGGGTGGCGGCGTCCAGGGTCGTGCCCATCCCGGGGAGGAGATCATGGGGCGTTCCCGCACGCTTGCAGCGACGCTGGCTCTCGCCGTGGGGCTCGCCGTCCTCGGCGAGGCCGAGGCTCGCCCCCGCACCTCACCGCCGGACCCGATTGCGAGCTTCTTCGGGCGCCTGTTCGGCGCGGGCGGTTTCGCGAGCGCCCGCCAGGTGGTCCCGTTCCGCGCAGGCTACAAGCCCGGCACCGTCGTGATCTCCACGTCGCAGCGGCGGCTCTACTATGTCCTGGGCGGCGGCCAAGCGATCGCCTATGGAGTCGGCGTCGGCCGTCCGGGCTTCACCTGGAGCGGCACCAAGACCGTCACCATGAAACGGGAATGGCCGGACTGGCGCCCGCCGGCACAGATGCTGCGCCGCCGCCCGGACCTGCCGCGCTACATGCCGGGAGGGCTCGGCAATCCGCTTGGCGCTCGCGCCCTGTATCTTGGCGGCAGCCTCTACCGCATCCACGGTTCGAACGAGCCCGAGACGATCGGCTATGCCGTCTCCTCCGGCTGCATCCGCATGACCAACGCCGACGTCATCGATCTCTATAACCGCGTCCATGTCGGCACGAAGGTCATCGTGCAACCTTAAGACGCGCGAACGCCTCGTCCTTTCCCTCTCAAGGCAGGAAGGACCACCACGTGGCCGCCACATAGGCGATCATGGAAAGGCATAGGAGCGCCTGCATGGCCTGCGCGTAGGTCATCTCAGCCTCCATCCCAGGCGAGGCAACGTCCAGCCGTCACGAAAGTTTCGCGGCGCGGCCGCCCTGGATCGGCGCTCGGTTGCCGTCCGTCGGGTTTCGGAGCAGGCTTCAGGCTCATACAGTCCAGCCCCCGACCTCGATTCCTTGGGAGAGAAGATGATGGGCGCACCTCCGGCGCAGCCGGGCACCGCCGACGCCCCGGACAGGACCGATCTGGCAGATCTCAGCGCCGTCGCGCTCCTTGAAGCCTATGCGGTGCGGCGCCTCTCCCCGGTCGAAGTGATGGAGGCGGTCCTTTCCCGGGTCGAGGCGTGGGAGCCCCAGCTCCACGCCCTTTACGCGCTCGATCCCGAAACCGCCCTTGCCGCGGCCAGGCAGTCGGAGCGCCGCTGGCTCAAGGGCGAGGCCCTTGCGCTCGACGGGGTGCCAGTCACCGTCAAGGACAACATCGCCACCAAGGGCACGCCCATTCCCTTAGGCACGGCGGCACGCCCCCTGGAGCCTGCCCCCGAGGATGCGCCGCCTGCGGCGCGCCTGAGGGAGGCAGGAGCGATCATCTTCGCCAAGACGACCATGCCCGATTACGGGATGCTGTCCTCCGGGCTGTCGAGCTTCCATCCGCTGACGCGCAACCCCTGGGACCTCTCCAAGAACCCTGGGGGAAGCTCGGCCGGCGCCGGTGCGGCGGCCGCCGCCGGCTATGGGCCCCTGCATCTTGGAACCGACATCGGCGGATCGATCCGCCTTCCGGCAGGCTGGTGCGGCGTGTTCGGGCTCAAGCCCAGTCTCGGCCGCGTGCCGATCGACCCTCCCTATTACGGGCGGGTGGCGGGGCCGATGACCCGCAGCGTCACCGACGCGGCCCTCATGATGCGGGAGCTGGCGCGTCCGGACGAGCGCGATACCATGAGCCTGCCGCCCCAGGACATCCCCTGGCTCGAGCTTGACCTCGACCGGGCCTTGCGGGAGCTGCGCATCGGTCTTCTCCTCGATGTGGGCGTTGGCATGCGGGTCGAGCCGGAGGTCGAGGCGGCCATCGACCGGGCCGCCCAGCGTTTCGCGCGGGAGGGCGCGCTAGTCGAGCCGGTGGCGCCCTTCCTCACCCGCGAGATGCTCGAGGGGCTCGACCGCTTCTGGCGCCAGCGCGCCTTGGCCGACATCGAAGCCCTGCCGCCCGAGCGGCGCGACCGCGTCCTGCCGTATATCCGCGAATGGGCGGAGGGCGCCCGCGCCCTGACCGGCGCTCAGGTGTATCACGGCATGAGCCAGATGCTGGAGATCCGCAACGCGGCCGTCGCGGCCTGCCGCCCCTTCGATTTCGTGCTCTCGCCGGTCGCGCCAGTGCCGGCCTTCGAGGCTGAGCTCGCCTCGCCCCTGCACGATCCCGCGCAGCCCTTCGAGCACATCGCCTTCACGGTGCCATTCAACATGTCGGAGCAGCCGGCGGCTTCGGTCAATTGCGGCTACACAAGCAGCGGCTTGCCCATCGGGCTGCAGATCGTCGGCCGCCGCTTCGACGATCTCGGCGTCCTGCGCATGGCGCGGGCCTTCGAAGAGTTGCGCGGGGAGCAGCGTCCCTGGCCTCGCCTTTGACTGCGCCGTTGTTCCGGCCCGCTCAGGTCGTCCTTCGCCGAGATCAGGCCGGCGGCGGGCAGAACGCCCTTTGCAGGGCCTCCACCACCTCGCGGACTTCCGGGCGCGCGAGGGAGTAATAGACGTTCTTGCCGTCGCGCCGGGTCTCGACCAGGTTGTCCGCCCGCAGCCGCCCGAGCTGCTGCGAGACGGCCGGCTGACGCAGACCGAGGATTTGCTCCAGCTCCGTGACGGATTTCTCGCCCTCGACGAGAAGACAAAGGATCACCAGCCGTGCTTCGTGAGAGAGGGCCTTGAGGAAGGCGCTCGCCTCGCGGGCATGCGCGAGCATCGTATCGACGTCGATCTCAGCCGGGCGGGCGGGCTGCCGGGCGCTTGCGCTCACTGCGACCCTCCGCCACACGGCCTGCGGACGATCATGACCGTCTCCTCATCTCACGACTGCGGGGGCAAGCGCTGGGCCAGACGCTCGAGCAGGCCCCAGAAGAAATCGGCGCCCGGGTAGCCTTCGATCCGGCCCATCTCGCGCCCGCCATCCACGAGGATGAAGGTCGGCGTGTAACGGACGGGCCGCTCGAGGGCCGCGCCTGTCGCGCCCTCTTGGCCAAGCTCGACCTCGCGCAGCGGGATGCGCCGTCCAAGCTCGCTCTTGGCATAGGCTGGGCCGACAGCCTCGTCCCACGCCTGGCACCAGGGGCAGCCGGCCCGCCGGACCATGAGGAGTTCGGCGGCAGGGGCCGGCGCCCCCAGCGCGGCTGAGGCCAGCGCTCCGATCAGCAGGGCTCGTCGCGGAATGGTCAAAGGGTCGGCCTTCCAGGCGTTCGCTCCACGGCTTAATATAGCAAGCACTGAATATGTCGGCAGAGGTGCGGTCATGCCGAGCCGTCGCGAGGCTCTTCTGGGAGGGGCCGCCGTCGCCTTCTTGGGGCAGGGGGTGCGCGCTCAAGCCCTGCTGGGCGATGACGGCCTCTATCGGCAACCGTGGTTCCTGGAGAGCTTCCTCGAACTCGCTTCTGACCTCCAAGAGGCGGCGGCGCAGGGCAAGCGCTTCGCGATCCTCTGGGAGCTCAAGGGCTGCCCGGCCTGCAAGCGGACCCACCTCGTCAACTTTTCCGATCCGGCGATCGTGGCCTTCGTGCGCGAGCGCTTCGAGATCTTGCAGCTCAACATCATCGGCGCCCGCGAGGTGACCGATTTCGACGGCGAGACGCTGCCCGAGAAGCGCCTCGCGGAAAAATATGGCGTGCGCGGCACGCCGACCTTCCAGTTCTTTCCCGAGAGCGCGGCGCCGCTCAAGGGCAGAGCGCCGCAAGAGCGGGAAGTGGCGCGGGCCGAGGGCTATCTCGAGCCCGCTGCGTTCAAGCGCCTCTTCGCCTATGTCGCCGAACGCGCCTACGAGCGCGAGGGGCTCGACGCGTTCCTCAAGACGCAGGGCTGAGCGCGCCCCTCACTTCACGTGCTGGTCGTAGATGCGCTGGAACTCGCCGCTCGCCTTGGCGAGATGCAGCCACTGGTCGACGAACGCCTTGAAGACGACGTCGCCCTTGGGCAGCAGATAGCCCATCTCTCCATACTGCAGCGGCTGGTCCGGATTGATGGCGCACAGCCCGGGCCGCAGCTTCTCCTGCACCTTGGTCTCGATTGACTCGGCGACCATGAGGTCGGCCTTGCCCTGGAGGATCTGGTCGAAGATCGTGACGTTGTCGGGATAGACTTCGATCTTCGCCTGCTTGAGGTTGCCCCGCACGAAGCGCTCGTTGGTGCCGCCCGGATTCACGATGACCGTGACCTCCGGCTTGTCGATGTCGGCGAGCGTCTGGAATTTCGCCTTGTCGGCGCAGCGGGCGATAGGAGCCTTGCCGTTGACGAGATAGGGGGCTGAGAAGAAGGCCCGCTTCTGACGCTCGAGCGTCACGGAGATGCCGCCCATGGCGATGTCGCACTTGCCGCTCGTGAAGTCGGTCATGAGGTCCGACCATTTCGTCTTCACGAACTTCGCCTCGACCCCGATGGCCTTGGCGAGTGAGCGGGCAAGATCGATGTCGATGCCCTCATAGGTGTCGTTCGCCGCCTGGTGGAAGGTGAAGGGCTTGTAGTCGCCCGTCGTGCACACGAGGAGCGCGCTGCGCTGCTGGATGGCGTCGAGCTGGCTTGGGCCCGCGGTCTGGGCGAGGCCGGCGGAGGCGCTCGCGCAGAAAAGGACGACGGCTGCGGATCGGGCAAGAAAGCTCATCTTCGGGTCCTTGAGGCAGGCGGGGTGGCGCGCTCGTCAGTTGTTGACGGGCGAGTCCTTGTCCATGAGCAGGGCCACGAGGTCCTTGACCTGCTCGATGGTGAGAATCTTGTTCGAGCCGAAGCGCGGCATGAGCGAGCAGGGCAGGGTCGCGTGGGGGTTGGCGATCTTCTCGTAGGCCGCCTTTACCGCCTCGGGGCTGAACTCCTTGATCCTGCCGTAGCCCAAGAGGCTCGGGCCGATGGTGCCGTAGCTCAGCTCCTGCTTCGTGAGCTGGTGGCAGGCATAGCAGTTGCCGCCGTTCGGGTTGCGGGGCGGATAGTCGGTGAAGCGCATCCCATAGCCCGACTGGGCGAGCCGCTCGCCCCTTCTCCAGTCGCCCATGAACTGCCCGTCGGCGGGATACTCGATCTTCGCCCTCTCGCGCGCCTGGATCGCCTCCGCGAGGGCCGGCGGTGGGGCGTTGTCGTGGGCCGAGCACGCCTTCATGGTCTCGTCGGGATGAAGGCGCGCCTGCCACTCCGGCGCCGGGTTCGGGAAGGCGGCCTTGACGGCGGCCTCCACCTTCTCCGCGGGCACCGCCGGCTTGTCCTGCGCGGTGGCGGGGGCGGCGACGAGGGCGAAGGCAAGAGCGGCGATGGCGCGCATGGTCTTGTTCCTCACCGCTTGAGCCCCGGCGCGGCGATCTCGCCGCCCTGCGCCGTCTTTACGAGATAGGCGATGAGCGCCACGCTGACGTCCGAACCGAGCTCGAGCTCCGGCATGCGCATCTGCCAGAAGCAGTCGTAGAGGCGGTGCTGCATGGTCATCACATGGGTGGAGGAGACCCGGTAGGCCGGCCATTCGCCCACCACCTTGCGCGCTTCTTCAGGCTTGGAGAGCTGGGGCAAGGCTTGCAGCCGAATCCGGCGCCCCTCTTCGGCGTGGCAGGTGGCGCAGGCAAAATCGAAGGGGCCCGAACGGCGCGCGAACAGCGCCTCCCCGAGCGCGACGGCTTCTCTCTCCTTGGGTTGGTCGAGCTTTGCTGCGAAGGTCATTCCGTTGGATTTGGAGGCGATGTAGGTCGCGATGGCGCCGAGCTCCTTGACCGGTTGGCCTCCGGCGGGATGGGGGCGCTTCACGAGGTCGGCGCGGTTGAAGCCCTGCAAGCTCTCCATGCACCACAGGAGCCGCGTCTCGAGGTCCATGACCTTGTCGGCATCGGCGAAGTAGCGCGGCAGCTCGGCGAAGGCGCCCTCGACGACGCCCGGGCCCTTGCCGAGGTCGCAGCCCTCGAGCGAGACGTTCTTCGGTCCGCGCGGGGTCGTCCACAACGTCTCGCCGCGGTCTGCATCGAGGAGCGCCGGGTTGCTCCAAGGGTCCTCCTTGAGCATCTGACGGTAGCGTTCGATCGCCCTTTCCGTGTCCATGTCCTGGGCGGGGGCGAAAGACAGGCCGGTGAGGAGAAAAGACAGGGCCCCGGCCAGTGCCGCCGCAAGATGAGAACCTTTCACGTGCTTTCTTCCCTCGCCGCGCCGATGGCTTCAGCCTGAGCTTACATGCGCCGACGAGGTTGTGAAGGCTTGCCTCTGGACAGTTGCAGGATGTTGAATATGTTTTCCTGATCTGCACCGTCGTGCTGCGTCATCAAGGCACCGCATTGGGCTTGAACGACCGGTGGGTCCGGGCAAATCTCGCATGCGGGCAAGGACCGCGTCTGGCGGCCTCGAGGGAGCTAGCAATGTCATCCGAAGTCAGTCGAAGGCAGGCTCTTGGCCTCGGCGCGGGCATCCTCGCGATCGCGGTCGCCGGGCGGGCGCAGCCGGCGCAGGCGGCAAAGAACGATGCGGCGGAGTTGATCAAGGCCTTCGCCGGCGGCAAGGAGCCGGCGAGGAGCAAGGTCAAGCTCGACCTTCCCGAGATCGCCGAGAACGGTAACACGGTGCCGATGACGGTCTCGGTCGAGAGCCCGATGACGCCTCAATCCTACGTCACCGACATCATGGTGGTGGCCGACGGCAATCCACGGGCGGGCGTCGTGACCTTCCACTTCACGCCTGCAAGCGGGGTGGCGGAGGCCAACACCCGCATCCGCTTGGCCGAGACGCAGAACGTGATCGCCGTCGCCAGGATGAACGACGGCTCGGTCCACATGGCCTCGAAGGAAGTGAAGGTCACCATCGGCGGCTGCGGCGGCTAAGCCCCGGCAGCGTCGACGCCTCAAATCCCGGAGAGAAGCCATGTCCCAGCCGAAGCCGCGCATCCGCCTCGACAAGAAGGAGGCCAAGAAGGGCGACCTCATCGAGGTCAAGACCCTCGTCTCGCACGTCATGGAGTCGGGCCAGCGCCGCGACAGCGCCGGCAACGTCATTCCGCGCAAGATCATCAACAAGTTCACGGTCGAGCTCAACGGCAAGCCGCTCTTCTCGGCCGACATCGAGCCGGCGGTCTCGGCCAATCCCTACTTCCAGTTCAAGTTCCGCGCCGAGGAGTCCGGCACGTTGAAGTTCACCTGGGTGGACGACGACGGCTCGAAGATCGAGGCCGAAGAGAAGATCACGGTGTCTTGACGACCGCCTCTCCCCGCATGCGGGGAGAGGTCTAGTCACCCCGGCGGCAGCGACCGGGTGAGGGCGCACGAGATGGCATCTCATCCGGGAAGACCCCTCGCCGTCGCTCCGCCGACGCTTCGCTCGCCCCGGACCCGACAAGGGTCCAGGGCCCTCTCCCCGCGTCTGGGGAGAGGGGTTTAGGAGCTTGCATGACCACACGCCGCGACTTCCTCCAGATCGCCGCCGCGACCGCGACGCTCCTGCCGGGCGGCTGGACGCGCGCCTTCGCCCAGCAGCGCCTGACCCAAGGCGAACTCCTCGCCTTCGAGCCCCTGGGCAACGTGACGCTCGTACATATCAGCGACATCCACGGGCAGCTCTTGCCGATCCATTTCCGGGAGCCGTCCGTCAATCTCGGGGCCGGAGAGGCCAAGGGCCTGCCGCCGCATGTGACGGGCAAGGCCCTCCTCGACCTTTACGGGATCGCTCCCGGCTCTGCCGCCGCCCATGCGCTGACGCCCGACGACTTCACGGCGCTCGCCAGGACCTACGGCCGCATGGGCGGGCTCGATCGGATCGCCACCATCGTCAAGGCGATCCGCGCCGAGCGCGGCGAGCGGGTCCTTCTGCTCGATGGCGGCGACACTTGGCAGAACAGCTACACGTCCCTGGTCTCCAAGGGCCAGGACATGGTCGACTGCATGAAGCTTCTTGAGCCCGACGCCATGGTCGGCCATTGGGAGTTCACGCTCGGCGCCGACCGCGTCAAGGAGATCGTGGACGATCTCGGCTTCAAGTTCCTCGGCCAGAACATCCGCGACGCCGAGTGGAACGAGCCGGCCTTCGAGCCCGTGGCGATGTTCGAGCGCGGCGGCGTCAAGATCGCCGTCATCGGCCAAGCCTTTCCTTACACGCCGATCGCCAATCCCCGCTGGATGATGCCGAACTGGTCGTTCGGCATCCGCGAGGAGGATGTGCAGGCGAATGTCGACAAGGCCCGGAAGGAGGGCGCGGAGCTCGTCGTGCTGCTCTCGCATAACGGCTTCGACGTGGACCGCAAGCTCGCCGGCCGGGTGAAGGGCATCGACGTCATCCTCACCGCCCACACCCACGACGCGCTGCCGGAGCCGGTGAGGGTCGGCAAGACGCTCCTCGTCGCCTCGGGCAGCCACGGCAAGTTCGTCTCGCGGCTCGACCTCGACGTGAGGCGCGGGGAGGTGGCGGGCTTTCGCTACAAGCTCATCCCCGTCTTCGCCGACGCCATCGCCGCCGACGCGGCAATGGCGGGGGCGATCAAGACCGCCCGCGCCCTGCACGAGCCGATGCTGCGGGAGGTCGTCGGACGCGCCGACACGCTCCTCTACCGCCGCGGCAACTTCAACGGCACGCTCGACGACCTCATCTGCGAGGCGCTCCTCTCCGAGCGCGACGCGGAGATCGCCCTCTCCCCCGGCTTCCGCTGGGGCGCGACGCTGCTTCCGGGAGAGGACATCACCCGCGAGGACGTCTTCAACGCCACCGCCATGACCTATCCGGCGGCCTACCGCACGACCATGACCGGCGCACGCCTCAAGGAGATCCTCGAGGACGTTGCCGACAACCTCTTCAACCCCGACCCCTACTACCAGCAGGGCGGCGACATGGTCCGGGTCGGCGGCCTCGCCTATGCCATCGACATCGCCCAGCCGCTGGGCCGCCGCATCTTCGATCTGAGGCTGATGCGCAACGGTGAGCCGCTCGAGGCCTCCAAGGAGTACACGGTGACCGGCTGGGCGAGCGTCAACGAGGGCACCGAAGGTCCGGCGATCTGGGACGTGGTCATGGCGCACATCGCCAAGAAGAAGGTCGTGGCGCCGAAAGACGTGTCGCAGGTGCGCGTGGTCGGCGGGTAAGGCGGAAAGGGCGTCAGACCCCGCCCACAGGGCCGCCTTTCGTGCACGCAGGCATGAAGGCGAGCGCCAAGCTTGACCGCGTCATCGCGGCCTGCTCACCACTCAAGGCATTCCCCGAAAAATGGAGCGGGCGAAGGGATTCGAACCCTCGACCCCAACCTTGGCAAGGTTGTGCTCTACCCCTGAGCTACACCCGCACTCCATCGCCGTTGGCTGTTGCCGTCCGGCCGTCACAAGCTGTGATGTGCCTCAAACGCGCCGACATTTCAAGAGGGGGCCGGGCTCTCATGCATCATCTGCGACATCGGGAGATGCCGCTGCGGCCCTTGAGCGCTGGCGGCCGCACCGGTAGAACCGGGCCCGTTCCTCCTCACATGCTCCGGAGCATGCGCCCGTGCCGCAGGCCACCCCTGCCGACCTGTTCGCCCTGTTCGACAAGCTTGGGATCGAGGCGCGAACCTATGAGCACCACCCCGTCTTCACCGTTGCGGAATCACGGGCGATCAAGGAGAGGATTCCCGGCGGCCACTCGAAGAACCTCTTCTTGAAGGACAAGAAGGGCCGCCTGTTCCTCGTCGTCGCCCATGCGGAGACCCAGATCGACCTGAAGCGTTTGCACGAGGCGCTTGGCGCCGCGGGTCGCCTGTCCTTCGGCTCCGCGGAGCTCCTCTGCGAGGTGCTCGGCGTCGCGCCAGGCTCCGTCACGCCCTTCGCGCTCATCAACGATCGCGACCGCCGGGTCATGCCCGTGCTCGACGAGCACCTCATGGCGCATGAGACGGTGAACTTCCACCCGCTCGTCAACTCGGCGACGACCAGCATTTCGCGCGCCGGTCTGTTGGCCTTCCTGCGGGCGACGGGCCATGAGCCGAGGATCATGCGCTTGCCGGAACCGGCTCAGCGCGATTGCGCGAACCGCGCCGAAACCCCATCTTCGCCCTGACTCTTGCACCCTGACAGCCAGGCCCGCTCGCCAGCAGGGCCGTGTCGCACCAGACGATCGAGGTGATGGAATGCTCGCCGAAAGCCCTGCCGGACCGGACGGCCTGATCAAGGACACGACCACGGCCGCTTTCCGCCAGGACGTCCTACAGGAATCCCTCAAGCAGCCCGTGCTGGTGGATTTCTGGGCTCCGTGGTGCGGGCCCTGCAAGCAGCTCACTCCCGTGCTCGAGAAGGCGGTCAAGGCGGCCAAGGGCAAGGTCAAGCTCGTCAAGATGAACATCGACGAGCACCCGCAGATCGCCGGCCAGCTCGGCATCCAGTCCATTCCCGCGGTGCTGGCCTTCAGCCGCGGCCAGCCGATCGACGGCTTCATGGGCGCGCTGCCGGAAAGCCAGGTGCGCAGCTTCATCGAGCGCCTGGTCGGGCCGTTGGGGGCCAGCGCCGTCGAGGATCTCCTGAAGGAGGCCGATGCGCTGGCGGCGGCCGGAGACGCTGCCGGAGCGGCCGAGCTCTATGCCGGCGTTCTCGCGCAGGAGCCCGAAAACGTGGCCGCCATCGCGGCGCTCGCCAAGCTTCACCTCGACCTTGGCGATCTGGAAGCCGCCAAGCGGTTCCTGGCCATGGCGCCGGCGGCGAAGGCGAACGATCCGGCCATTGCCGGAGCCCGGGCTGCCATCGAGCTTGCCGAGCAGGCGGCCTCGCTCGGCGATGTGGGCGAGCTTGAGCGGCGCATCGAAGCGAACCCTCTCGACCACGAAGCGCGCTTCAACCTTGCCCTGGCGCTCAACGCCCGCAATCGGCGCGAGGAGGCGATCGACCACCTCATCGAGATCGTCCGCCGCGACCGCAGCTGGAACGACGATGCGGCGCGCAAGCAACTCGTCCAATTCTTCGAGGCCTGGGGGCCGATGGACGAGATGACCGTGCTCGGGCGAAGGCGCCTGTCCTCGGTCCTGTTCTCTTGAGAAGTCGGTCCGGAGGCGCGGCGGGATGAATGTGGCCTATAGCAGACCGGAGGACGTCCCCGACGTCATTCCGGTCTTTCCGCTTCCCGGCGCGCTCTTGCTGCCGCGGGGTCAGCTCCCGCTCAATATCTTTGAGCCGCGCTACGTCGCCATGGTCGACGAGGCGCTGCGCACGAACCGCATTATCGGCATGATCCAGCCGGACCTCGAGGCCGGCGGCGCCCCCCTCGTGCCGAAGCTGTATCCGGTCGGCTGTGCTGGTCGGATCACGCAGTTCGCCGAAACCGGAGATGGACGGTATCTCATTACCCTGACGGGCATCGCCCGCTTCCGTATCGAAGAGGAGCTGGCGACGACCCTGCCCTTCCGCCTCTGCCGGGTGTCCTTTGCGCCCTACGCTCTGGATTTCCAACCCCGCGCGGGGGAAGCCGAGGTCGATCGGGAAGCCGTTCTCAAGGCCTTGCGCGACTTCGTGGAGGCGACCGACCTGAAGATCGACTGGAAGGGCGTCGAGCAGGCCCCGAACGAGGCGCTCGTCAACGCACTGTCGATGATGAGTCCCTACGGGGCGAAGGAGAAGCAGGCGCTGCTCGAAGCGCCTGACCTGAAGACCCGCGCCGAGGTGCTGGTCGCGATCACCGAAATCGAGCTTGCGCGGGCCCGCGGCGGGGCCCCGGGCGGCTCGGAACCCACCCTGCAATAAGCCGACGAGGCGATCTATGGCCGAGGAACCCCCCGTCGAGGCGACCCGCATCGATCCCAAGCTGCTCGAGATCCTGGTCTGCCCCCTGACGAAAGCGCGCCTGGAGTACGATCCGGAGAGGCAAGAGCTGATCAGCCGGTCCGCCAAGCTCGCCTATCCGATCCGGGACGGAATCCCGATCATGCTGCCGGAAGAGGCGCGGCCGCTGACCGATTAGGAAGGCGGCGCCGTTTCTTCCGCCAAGGGGCTTCCGCTGAGGGGAAGGTGTCGGCCGAAGGCTGCCGGAGGGCGCCGCGGCCCACCCTGGTCCGCTCCGCCGACGCAACCCCCGCAGGCAGGGATGATGGCCCCCTTCACCTCTCCTTGAAGGAGAGGTGAAAGCGGCGGCGCGTTGACCGCCCGACAGGGAAGGAAGCTCAACCGTCGCCCGCTCATCGGCGAGGAGCCGTCCCGCGGCTGGCAGAGAGAGGCCCCACGGGGTCTTATCCCTGCCGCGCGATGGCCTCGGCCAGGGCGACGATGCGGGTTGCGATGTCGGCATGCATGCGTTCGACCATGCGCCCGTTGAGCGAGATGACGCCCTTGCCCTGGTTTTCGGGACGCTCGAAGGCGGCGATGATCCCTCGCGCTTCCTCCACCTCCGCAGGGGTCGGCGAGAAGATCTCATTGGCCGGCCCGATCTGGTTCGGGTGGATCAGCGTCTTGCCGTCGAAGCCGAGGTCGCGCCCTTGCGCGCATTCGGCGCGGAAGCCCTCGTCGTCCTGGAGCTGATTGTAGACGCCGTCCAGGATATCAAGGTCGTGGGCGCGAGCGGCGGCGACAGCGATGGAGAGCCAGGGCAGGATCGGTGCCCGGCCAGGAACCTGACGAGCGCGCGTCTCCTTGGCGAGATCATTCGTCCCCAGGACGAGGCAGGCAAGTCGCGCATCCACGTCGCGCGCGGCGCGGGCGATCTCCTCGCAGCGCAGGATGGCCAGCGGCGTCTCGATCATGGCCCACACCCGGACCTTCTCCGGCGCGCCGTGCTTGCGCAGGCGCAAGCCGACGGCGTTGAGCGTTTCCGGATCGGAGACCTTGGGGATCAGCACCGCGTCGGGCGTCGCCTCCGCCGCCATGGCAAGGTCCGCCTCTCCCCACGGGGTATCGAGGGCGTTGACGCGGATCACCACTTCGCGGTGCCCGTAGCCGCCTTGGGTCACCGCCGCCTTGACCTGGGCGCGGGCCGCCTCCTTCGCCTCCGGCGCCACGGCATCTTCAAGGTCGATGATGATCGCGTCGGCAGGGAGCGCGCGGGCCTTGTCCATGGCGCGCTCATTGGCGCCCGGCATGTACAGGACGCTGCGGCGGGGGCGAATCTCGAACATGGGCGTCTCCGGTCTTAAGGTCTCTCTAGCGCCCGAACACAGCATTGCGCCAGCGCCGCATTGCCCCTCACGGCTCTTGCTCAGCCGCCGCCTCGATCGCCGCCATGTCCTCGTCGGACAGGCCGAAATGATGGCCGATCTCGTGGACGAGGACATGGGTCACGAGGTGGCCCAAGGTCTCCTCGTGCTCGGCCCAATAGTCGAGGATCGGGCGGCGATAGAGCCAGATCATGTTCGGGAACTGGCCCGTGGCATATTGGCTGCCGCCCTGGGCCAAACCGATCCCGCGGAAGAGGCCGAGAAGGTCGAAGGCGCTCTCGCATCCCATGACCTGCATCGTCTCCTCGTCGGGAAAATCCTCGACGCGGATGACGAGCCCTTCGCAGAGCTTGCGAAAATCGTCGGGCAGCCGCGCGAAGGCTTCCTCCGCCAGGCGTTCGATATCGGCAAGGGATGGCGCCTCAAGGGAGGCCCAATCGATCATGGCTCCGCCCTCTGCCCGCGACTTGCGCCGCTCACCACCATTTCAACTGCAGGCCAAGCCAATAGGCGAGGACGATCACGCCGAGGAGCGAGAGGGCACGCCCGACGCGCCGCCCCCACAGCTCCGCCGGATCGGTGCCGCCCCCCTCGGCTGCCCCGACCGCATCCTTGCCCGCAAAGTGCCGGCCCAGGCGCATGGCGCTTCGGGCGAGGGCCGAGGAGCCGATGGTCTCGGCGTCATGCGCCGCTCGGGCCAGCGCTTCCCGCGCCTCCCTCGCACGCCTCGCATCCTCCTGCTCCTTGTTCACGTCAGGCCGCCATGAGTTCGTGCCCGTCGTGGCCGACGATGGCGACGTCGAGGATGTGGCCTGCCGGCACGGGGGCGGGAAAGCGCACGAGCGTGAAGCCTTCGGTGCGGCCGAGGCGGTTCGTTTCCGTGAGCACGCGCCGGCGCGCGCCGACTTCGGCCTCAAGGTGCTTCGCCAGCGCCGCCTCGCCCTTTGCGCGCAGACGCCTCGCCCGCTCCTTCACCGTTTGACGGGGCAACTGCGGCATGCGGGCTGCCGGAGTGCCAGGCCGGGGCGAGAAGGGGAAGACGTGGAGATGGGTGAGGCCGCACTCCTCGACGAGGTCGAGGGAACGCTGGAACATCTCTTCGCTCTCTGTCGGGAAGCCGGCAATGAGATCGGCCCCGAAGACCACGTCGGGACGAAGCCGGCGGACGGTCTCGCAGAAGCGGATGGCGTCGGCGCGCAGGTGGCGGCGCTTCATGCGCTTGAGAATGAGGTCGTCGCCCGCCTGCAGCGACAGGTGAAGGTGCGGCATCAGCCGCTCGTTCGTGGCAAGCGCGTCAAGCAGCGTATCGTCCGCTTCGATCGAATCGATGGAGGAGATGCGCAGCCGCGGCAACTCCGGCACATGGCGCAGGATGCTCTTGACGAGGGCGCCGAGCTTCGGCGTGCCCGGCAGATCCTTGCCATAAGACGTGATGTCGACGCCGGTGAGCACGACCTCCCGCGCGCCATGCTCCACGAGCGTGCGCACCTGCTCGACCACGGCGCCCATCGGCACCGAGCGCGAGTTCCCGCGGCCATAAGGAATGATGCAGAAGGTGCAGCGGTGGTCGCAGCCATTCTGCACCTGGACGAAGGCGCGGGTGCGTCCCTTCATGCCGTCGATGAGGTGGAGCGCCGTCTCCCGCACCGCCATGATATCGTTGACGAGGATTCTCTCCGACGCCCTGGCCCCAACATCGGCAAGGCGGACCCAGGTTTCGGGCTTGACCTTGTCGCTGTTGCCGAGGACCTGCGCCACTTCGGGCATGTCGGCGAAGGTGCGCGGCTCAACCTGGGCCGCGCAGCCCGTCACGACGATGCGCGCTCCCGGGCGTTCGCGGGCAAGCTTCCGGATCGCCTGACGCGCTTGGCGCGTGGCCTCCGCCGTGACGGCGCAGGTGTTGACGATCACGAGGTTGTCGTGGCCCGCCGCCTCCGCCTGGCGCTGCATGGCTTCCGCCTCGTAAGCGTTGAGGCGGCAGCCGAAGGTGACGACGTCCACGCTCATGGCCGTGCCCGCCTGTCATCCCGGACGGCCGAAGGCCGATCCGGGACCGTGCGCCGACGAAGGCGCCCCGGGGAATGAGCGATCCCGGCTCTCCGCTGCGCTCCGGCCGGGATGACGTGCGCCTGCATGGCTCCCATCACGCCGCTCCCGCAAAGAGCTCGGGCCGCAGGATGCCCTCCCATTCGAGGGCGACCGGTCCGGTCATGAGCACGTGGTCGTCGCTCTCGCGCCACTCGATGAGGAGGTCGCCGCCCGGCAGGGTCACGCGCGCCTTGCGGCCGGTGAGCTTTTTGCGCGCGGCGGCGACGAGGGCCGCGCAGGCGGCGGAGCCGCAGGCCTTCGTGAGGCCGGCGCCGCGCTCCCACACCCGCAGCACGATATGGTCCGACGCCGTCACCTGGGCGAGCGAGATATTGGCCCGTTCGGGAAAGAGCGGGTGGTGTTCGAGCATCGGCCCGAAGCGGGCAAGATCATAGGACTCGACGTCATCCACCCAGAAGATGGCGTGGGGATTGCCCATGTTGACCACCGAAGGCGAGTGCAGGACGGGAGCGTCGATCGGCCCGATCTGCAGCTCGATGGCGCGGGTATCCTGGAAAGGGTCTCGCAAGGGAATGTCGTCCCAGTTGAGCCGCGGTCGACCCATGTCGACGGTGAACTCCCGCTCACCGATCCGCCGGCACGGCAGGAGCCCGGCCCGCGTCTCGAGGAGGAGATCCGGACCGCTCGCGCGGCCCATCGCATGATCCTCCATCAACGCCCAGGCGACGCAGCGCGTGCCATTGCCGCACGCGCCTGATTCCGATCCGTCCGTGTTGTAGATGCGAAGATAGGCGTCCGTCCCGGGCGTTTCCGGGTCGTGGATCACCATGAGCTGGTCGAAGCGCGACGGGGGATCGGCGGCCATGGCGCGCGCTTCCCTTGGCTGCACGCGGACCGTCGTGCCGCGAAGATCGAGCACGACGATCTCGTTGCCAAGACCGTTCATCTTCAGAAAGCGACGGTGGGCGAGGGGGCTCATGGACGGATCACAGGGTTTGCGGCCTATATGGGCCAAAACCGAGCCGTCTGCGAGTCTCGGCCAATCGGCCCGCCTCGCGGCCGACACGAAAGAGCCGTATCTTCGAACGAACAGCCGAATGCCTGATTCGGCGGTCGTGCAAGCCGGATGATGACAGGAACACGAAAGATGGCTGCGGGACGATTGCTGCGATCGAGCCTCCCCCTCGCAGTGCTTGCGCTCACCGCGGCCCTCCTCGGGGAGGCGCTGTCGCAAGGTGCTCCCGCGGCTCCTCCGGCAGCGCCGGAAACGCCTTCAGGCCCGCCGCCGCAGGCGGCTCCGGCGGCGCCGGCTTCACCAGCACGACCGACGCTGGTGCCGGAGCCCGGCGATCCGGGCGATGTGGGCGAGGTCACGCTTCCCGAGAAACCGGCCGTGATGGTGTCGGGAACGAGCACGGCGGATGCGGGCTTTGCCGCCATCCGGAGTGCGATCAAGCGCCTGGAAGAGGCATTGGTCAGGGCTGGCCTAGCGCCGGCCGGGCGGCCGCTGGTGATCTATCAGCAGTTCAACGACGACAACAGCTTCACCTACGATGCGTTGATCCCGGTGGAACGGCTTCCCGAGCCGCGGCCGGCGCTCGGCCCCGACATCCGCTTCGGCAGGACTCCCTCCGGACGGGCGCTCCGCTTCGTGCACAAGGGACCTTACGACGAGGTGGACTCCACCTACGACATGATCGAGGTCTATCTTGACGCGAAGAACATCCTCGTGAAGGACCCGATCATCGAGGAGTTCGTGACCGACCCCAAGGACGGGGCGGATCCGGAGCTCGAGCTCAACATCTTCGTGCAGCCACGATAGCGGCTTACATGTAAAGCGCCATCACGACGGCGATCAGGGCAAAGGCGGCCACCACCGGCAGGCCGAGACGCAGAGCATAGGCGCTCAAGGGCTTGTCGCGGCCCTGGCCGAAGAGGGCGTTCTCCACGGCCTCCTGCCCCGTGGCGGGGAGGGCCCCGGTCGGCGCACCCGTGCCAGCGCGTCGGCGGCTGGACTGCAGATTGCCCCAGGCGAGAATTGCGCCGAGCAGAATCGTGCCGCCGACCACCGTGATCACGGCCCACATCAATCCGCTAAAGTCCATCATGGCCGATCTCTCGTTCTTGTGAGCGGCGCCGTCGAGGCTCCGCTGCTCGGGAGGTTAACCATTGCCCGTTGAGGCGGTTCCTCGGCGAGGAGCCGGCATCCGAGGGCGATTTCTTGACATCGCCCTTGCGCGAGCCTAGGTGACCTTCCGAAAATCGACAGGTGCGAGCTTCTGAGCCGCCGACCGGTCGGGCGCTCTTGACGGACGCCGGCCGGAGGTCAACGCCCGACAGCGCGGATGCGCCCTCGGGCGTGTTTGGCGTTTGGGTTCGCCCTCCTTCGCCGCGAGGGGAAGGCTGACGAAGGGAGGCGGCGCCAGCCTTTCAGAAGGCAGCGCCTCCACCCCGCTCTGGTCGCAGTTTCGTGCGGCTTGGCCCTTCCCTCGCGGGAGGGATGCGGAAGGAGAGAGACATGGCCGCCGCGCCGTTGCGGATCGAGGATGCGGTCAACACGACTTGCCCCTGGTCGGGTAAGCCGATCGCGGCTGACTCGCTCATGCTCTACCGCGGCACCGTGGTCGGGTTCTGCAATCCGGACTGCCGGGACAAGTTCGAGAAGGCGGTCCGCCACTTCGAGGACGCGCTGAAGGCGCGGCGGGCCGATCGGGCCCAGAACAGTGAATAGGCGATGTTCGAAGGTCTTTCCGAGAAACTCTCTGGCATCCTCGACAAGCTCACGCGCCGCGGCGCGCTGACCGAGGAGGATGTCAATGCCGCGCTGCGCGAGGTGCGGCGCGCGCTCTTGGAGGCGGATGTCGCCTTGGAGGTGGTGCGCTCCTTCACCGACAAGGTGCGCGCGAGGGCTGTCGGGGCCGAGGTCGTCAAGTCGGTGACGCCCGGCCAGATGGTCGTGAAGATCGTGCACGACCAGCTCGTCACGATGTTGGGTTCGCAGGCCGAGCCCATCGATCTCAACGCCGTGCCGCCCGTGCCGATCCTGATGGTGGGGCTTCAGGGTTCGGGCAAGACCACGACTACGGCCAAGATCGCCAAGCGCCTCACCGACCGCGACGGCCGCCGGGTGCTGATGGCGTCGCTTGATACCCGCCGCCCGGCGGCGATGGAACAGCTCGCGGTGCTCGGGCGCCAGGTCGGCGTCGAGACGCTGCCGATCATGCCGGGCCAGTCCGCGGTCCAGATCGCCCGGCGCGCCCTCGAGGCGGCGCGGCTTGGCGGCTACGACGTGGTGATGCTCGACACGGCGGGCCGCGTCACCGTCGACGAGGCTCTCATGGCCGAGGCGGCGGAGGTCAAGGCCGCCACGAACCCGCATGAGGTGCTCCTCGTCGCCGATGCGCTCACCGGCCAGGATGCCGTCAACACCGCCCGCGCCTTCGATTCCCGCCTCGGCGTCACCGGCATCGTGCTCACCCGCATGGATGGCGACGCCCGCGGCGGCGCTGCGCTCTCCATGCGCGCCGTCACCGGCAAGCCCATCAAGCTCATCGGCACGGGCGAGAAGGTCGACGCCCTGGAGGAATTCCACCCGGAGCGGGTCGCCAACCGCATCCTCGGCATGGGCGACATCGTCTCACTCGTCGAGCGCGCGGCGCAGTCGATTGACGCCGAGCAGGCCCAGCGCATGGCCGAGAGGATGCGCAAGGGCAAGTTCGACCTCAATGATCTGCGCGAGCAGCTTGCCCAGATGGAGAAGATCGGCGGCATGGGCGGCATCCTCGGCATGCTCCCCGGCGCTGCCAAGATGAAGGCGCAGATCGAACAGGCAGGCCTCAACGACAAGCTGATCCGCCGTCAGCGCGCCATCATCGACTCGATGACCCCGGAGGAGCGCCGCAACCCGGACATCCTGAAAGCCTCGCGCAAGAAGCGCATCGCGGCAGGCTCCGGCACCAAGGTCGAGGAGGTCAACAAGCTCCTCAAGATGCATCGCCAGATGGCCGACGTCATGAAGATGATGGGCGGCGGGAAGGCCAAAGGCGTCGCCGGCGCCCTCGGCAACATGCTCGGCCTCGGCGGCGGCATGCCCCAGCCGACTCCGGAAATGATCGCCGAGATGCAGAAGAAGATGGGCGGACAGCTTCCGCCCATGCCGCCCGGAGTGGGCGGAGGCGGCCTGCCGCCCCTGCCACCGGGCCTCGGCGCGCCCGGCAAGGGTCCGGCGCTTCCGGGCGGTCTTCCTGGCCTTGGCGGCCCGAAGCTGCCGGGCCTCGGCGGCTTCCCGTTCGGGGGCAAGAAGAAGTGACGCGCTCGCGCGTCATCCCGGACGTTGCGAAGCAACGATCCGGGATCGCGTGACGACAGAACGATCCCGGCTCTGCGCGCTTCGCGCTCCGGCCGGGATGACGAGTAACGATCGGACATACGCAAAGGAGAAACGTCGATGTCCTTGAAGATCCGTCTCGCCCGCGGTGGGGCCAAGAAGCGCGCCTATTACCGCATCGTGGTGGCCGACTCGCGCGCCCCTCGCGATGGGCGCTTCATCGAGAAGGTCGGCACCTACGACCCGCTCAAGAAGAAGGACGACCCGACCCGGGTCACGCTCGAGATCGAGAAGATCCAGGCTTGGCTCAAGAAGGGCGCCCAGCCGACGGACCGCGTCCTGCGCTTCCTCGATGCCGCCGGGCTCATGAAGCGTCCGCCGCGCAACAACCCGAAGAAGGGCGAGCCGGGCAAGAAGGCGCAGGAGCGTGCGGCGGCCCGCGCCGCAGCCGCTGGCCAAGGCGAGGGCGCGCCGGCGTAAGCCCCTGTGACGAAGCAGGCAGGACGCGCTTTCCCCTCCTCCCTTGTGGGGGAGGAGCGGGAGAGGGGCCGGAAAAGGCGGGCCTCGGCCCGGGAGGCGAAGCCGAGCTGCGGCCACGAGGCATCCTCCTCTTCATCGGCGCCCTCCGCCCCGGGCGCCCCCTCTCCAACTCTCCCCCACCCAGGGGGAGAGAACAGGGCGGCGCTCCCTGACGACCTCATCCTCCTTGGGGAGTTCGGCCGGGCGCAGGGGCTCAAGGGCGAGGTGCGGCTGAAGTCGTTCACGGCGGAACCGGCAGCGATTGCCCGTTATGGTCCGCTGTTGAGCGATGATGGGCGGCGGTTCGTCATCACCAAAGTGCGGCCGGCCGGAGGCTCGCCGGACATGCTCGTCGCGACGCTGGAGGGCGTGAGGGATCGCACCGCTGCCGAGGCGCTCAACCGCACCCGGCTCTATGTGCGGCGCGAGCAGCTTCCTTCCCTCGAGGGCGAGGACGAGTTCTTCGCCGCGGACCTCGTCGGTCTTGCAGCCGTCACTGCCGACGGCGAAGCCGTCGGCACGATCGTGGCGGTGCCGAATTATGGCGGCGGCGATCTCCTTGAGATCGCACCCCGGAGCGGCGGGCCGACAGCGCTTCTGCCCTTCACGAAAGCCTTCGTCCCGAGGGTTGATCTGGCAGCACAGCGTGTCGTCGTCGATCCACCGGGCGATTTCTTCGGGAGGGACGATGAACAGCGCTGAGCGGAGGATCCGGCCGGCAAGACGCGACGACCTTCCTGCCATCCTCCGCCTTCTCGCCGACGACGAACTTGGCCGCGACCGCGAAAGGGGCCTCGAGCCCGCGGTGGAGGCGGCGTTCGTCGAGATCGAGCAGGATCCCAACAACACCGTCTACGTGCTCGATGACGGCGGCGAGGTGGTCGGCTGCGCGCAGCTCACCCTCGTCCCCGGCCTCTCGCGGGGCGGGGCGAAGCGCGCCTTGATCGAGGCGGTGCGCGTGGCTTCCTGCCGTCGGGGCCAAGGGCTTGGGCGTTGGTTCTTCCAGGAGCTTATCGCGATTGCACGGCACCAGGGTTGCCGCCTCGTGCAGTTGACGAGCGACAAGCGCCGTCCGGAGGCCCATCGCTTCTACGCCTCGCTTGGCTTCGTCGCGAGCCACGAAGGCTTTAAGCTTTGGCTCGAATGACGGAAGCTCATTTCAAGGCGACGGTCCTGACCCTCTACCCCGAGATGTTCCCGGGGCCCTTGGGCGTATCGCTGGCGGGCGACGCCTTGGCGCGCGGCCTGTGGGCGCTGGAAACCCGGAACATCCGCGACCATGGGATCGGCCGCCACCGGGCCGTGGACGACACGCCGGCGGGCGGCGGGCCCGGCATGGTGCTGCGCTGCGACGTCATCGCCGCTGCCCTCGACGCAGCCGTCGCGCCGGATGATCCGCGTCCGCGGCTGCTCATGAGCCCGCGAGGGCACCCCTTGACGCAAGCCCGTGTGCGTTCGCTTGCTTCGGGCCCCGGGGTCATTGTCCTGTGCGGGCGGTTCGAGGGAGTGGACGAGCGGGTGATTGCTGGCCGTAGCCTCCAAGAGGTCTCGATCGGCGACTACGTCCTTTCCGGCGGCGAGATTCCCGCCATGGTCCTTCTCGACGCTTGCGTGCGGCTTCTGCCGGGCGTCATGGGCAAGGATGCGTCCGGGGCCGAGGAAAGCTTCGAGGGCGGCCTGCTCGAATACCCCCATTTTACGCGGCCGCGCGAATGGGAGGGCCGCGCCATTCCCGATGTCCTCCTCTCGGGAGACCACGGCGCCATCGCCCGCTGGCGGCGGGCCGAGGCGGAACGCATCACGCGGGAGCGGCGGCCGGACTTGCTGGCATTCTCCTCGTAAGGTCGCGTGCACGGCTTTCCATAAGACTTTTGCGGCCTGTTGAACCGGAAGCACGGCTATTGCGTTCACTTGACTGTCAGTCACGAGGGAATCCACGCCATGCCTCGCATCGTCCTGGCGCTTGCCGGGCTGCTCTCGCTTGCGGCCTTCTTCCCGGTTCAGGCTTCGGCCAATCCCCTTTACTGGGGGGATTACTATCAGCAGTCGTCCAATCCGGCCTATTGGGTCGACCCCCTCAATGGACAGCCGCCGGAATACTACGATGAGCAGTTCCGGCCGCAGGCGAGCCCGATTCCGCGGCAGCTCGTCGAGTTCGACCCGCGCTATCCGGCCGGCATGATCGTCATCTCGACGAGCGAGCGGCGGCTCTACTACGTGACGCGGCGCGGCGAAGCGATCCAATATGCGGTCGGCGTCGGCCGGCCGGGATTCGAGTGGTCGGGAACGATGCGCATTACCCGCAAGCGCGAATGGCCCGACTGGCGTCCGCCGGCCGAGATGCTGCGCCGGCGCCCCGACCTGCCGCGCTACATGTCGGGCGGGCCGGACAACCCGCTCGGCGCCCGTGCCCTGTATCTGGGCAGCAGCCTCTACCGCATCCACGGCTCCAACGAGCCGGAGACCATCGGCCAAGCCGTGTCGTCGGGCTGCATCCGCATGACGAACGAGGACGTGATCGACCTCTACAACCGCGTCAAAGTCGGCACCCGCGTCACCGTCCTGCGCTGAGCGCCGCTTCCGCCCACCTCTCCCCATGGGGAGAGGTGAGCGGTGGGGTCAGGTTCCGGCCAGCTTCCGCTTCCTTTGCGCGAGGGTGCGCAGGCGCAAGGCGTTGAGCTTGATGAAGCCCTCCGCATCGCGGTGGTCGTAGGCGACGGCGCCTTCCTCGAAGGTGACGAGCTCCTTGTCATAGAGGGAATAGGGGCTCTCGCGGCCGACCACATGGACGCCGCCCTTGTAGAGCTTCAGCCGCACCCGGCCCGACACCATCTCCTGAGACTTGTCGATGGCCGCTTGCAGCATCTCCCGCTCCGGCGAGAACCAGAAGCCGTTGTAGATGAGCTCCGCGTAGCGGGGCATGAGCTCGTCCTTGAGGTGTGCCGCCCCGCGGTCGAGGGTGATCGACTCGATGCCGCGATGGGCGGCGAGCAGGATCGTGCCGCCCGGGGTCTCGTACATGCCGCGGCTCTTCATGCCGACGAAACGATTCTCCACAAGGTCGAGGCGGCCGATGCCGTTGGCACGGCCGAGCTCGTTGAGCCTGGCGAGCAGCGCCGCCGGCGAGAGCGTCTTGCCGTCGATGGCCACCGGGTCGCCGCGCTCGAAATCGATGGTGATGTAGGTCGGCTGATCCGGCGCCTCCTCCGGGTCGAGCGTTCGCGAATAGACGTAATCCGGCACTTCCTCGGAGGGGTCCTCCAGCACTTTCCCTTCGGAGGAGGCGTGGAGGAGGTTGGCGTCGACCGAGAAGGGAGCTTCGCCGCGCTTGTCCTTGGCGATCGGGATCTGGTGCAACTCCGCGAATTCGATGAGCTTGGTGCGGGAGGTGAGGTCCCATTCGCGCCAGGGGGCGATGACCGTCACATCGGGCTTGAGCGCATAATAGGTGAGCTCGAAGCGGACCTGGTCGTTGCCCTTGCCGGTGGCGCCGTGGGCGACCGCGTCCGCCCCGACCTTCTCGGCGATCTCGATCTGCTTCTTGGCGATGAGCGGCCGCGCGATCGAGGTGCCGAGGAGATAAAGCCCCTCATACTGCGCGTTCGCCCGGAACATGGGGAAGACATAGTCGCGGACGAATTCTTCCCGCAGGTCCTCGATGAAGATGTTCTCGTCCTTGATGCCGAGGAGCTGCGCCTTCTTGCGGGCGGGCTCCAGCTCCTCTCCCTGGCCGAGATCGGCCGTGAAGGTCACGACCTCGCACGCATAGGTGGTCTGGAGCCATTTCAGGATGATGGAGGTGTCAAGCCCGCCGGAATAGGCGAGCACGACCTTCTTCACGCGCTTCTCGGGCATCGGGGTCTCATCCATGGGCTGGGCTGTCGCCCAGCGGCGGGGTTGGGCCGCGACTTACCAGCCGAGACACAGGCGGCGCAACTGGCAGGACAACAGGGCGGGGCAGGTCCGCGATGGGCAAGCAGCCTCAAGGGATCGAGGGCGACTGCTCCAGGGCGAGTTTCAGGTCGAGCCTCTCGATGTCCCAGAAGACCGGCTCGAGCAAGGCGCGGCTGCGCAGTTCGAGCTCCGTGGCGTCGTCCGCCTGGGGTCGGGAAACCATCCGGTAGCTGACCCAGCCCGTCTCCTCGATGGCCCGCCTCACCATGGGGTCGAGCTCTGGGATCTCGATCGCATGATAGAGGGGGTAGGGCGGGCGGGCGCCGACCGTTCTGACGGCCCCGACATCGTCCACGAGCACGATCTTGGCGTCCTGCCACATGGAGCGCCGCTTCTCCAGTTCGTCCGCGAACTGATCCCTCTCATCGGTCAGGAGCGCGATGACGGGCTGAATGCCGCGGGCGGCCGCCTCCTTGAAGAATCCGAACTCTTCCGCCTGCTTGAAGAAGCGGCCATAGGCGCCGTGCCAGAGGTCCACGACTTTCGGCCGTCCATCCGCCTCCACCAGGGGGTCGAACAAATCCATCTGTCCCCGGACCGAGGCGAGGTCGACGACGACGCTGCGCTCCGGAAACAGGGAGGCCAAGGTCGGTTCGAAGCAATTGGTGTCGAACAAGACCGGGTTGCGGGAGGTGCCGATCAGGAAATCGAGGAAGAGGCGCGCGACCAGCGTCTTGCCGACGCGCGGCTGCGGGGACGAGACCAGGTAGATGACGGTGCGCGCTCTTTTCTCCCCGCCTATGTCTCTCTCGTGGTCCTGCGCTCCAGGGGGTCCCTGTGCCACCAAAGGGCAGCGCCTCCTCTCAGGGGCGAATGACTACCGCCTCGATTTCCGCGGCGGCGACAGGACATCGAGGAGCTTCACCCGGTCGAGCTCGGCCTCCACCTGCCGCAGCCAGTTGCGGACATACCCGCGCAAAACAAAGGAATAGGCCGCCTTCTTGTTCTCCGCCGTCCGGTTCTCCACGAAAGTGGAGAACGGCACTCCGGCAAGTTCCACCTGCTCATAGGCGAGCTCGTTGAGCTTCGGGATCGAAATTTCGCCGGCGCTCTTCACGTCCCCGAAGAAGGACTGGTAGGTCTCCGGATCCCACTCGAAGAAGGTGGTGTCGTTCACATGGTTCTTGACCGTGAAGTAGTTGCCATTGGTGACGTAAGGCGCGACAAGCGCAATTTCCTCCAGCGATGACACCGACGGCCCGAGGATGTGGAACATGCAGAAGGTGAATTGCCGCTCCCGCACCGCCTCGAGAAAGCCGATGTCCTCGAGCGTCCGCAGGGTGGGCCCGAGCCGGCCGGCCCGGATGTCGACGATGCTCACCTTGGCGCCTACCTCCTGCAAGGTGTCGATGATGCGCATCTGATCGCTGGTTTGCGTCAAATCCACCACCTCGGTCATGTCCGGATGGAAGCGCCGCAGCGTGCCGCGGGGATACTCGGTGTCGAAGGCACGCGGGGGTGAGCCGTGGGCGGTGAGGTACTCGATGAGCAGCCGACTTACCGTGGTCTTCCCGACGCCGCCTTTGTCGGCGCCCACGACGATAAGCGCAGGATTCATTGTGCGACCCCCATGTCGGCTGATCTACAGATGGAAGGCGCGGAAGCCAACATGGCCCGTCCCAAGTGTCAAGCTATGTTGACGAGGGTCGAAGGACCTCGCTTCGACCAGAGCTCCGACGGAGAGTGCGTCAGGGGCGGGGCTCGTCCGAGAGAGATCTTGCCCCAGGTGGGGTCGGCATGAGGGGGAACAGCAAGACTGTCGCCGTCATCGGCGCCGGGATCGTCGGCGTCGTCTCCGCGCGCTTCCTGCAGCGCGAGGGCCATGCGGTCGTCATCGTCGAGGCGGGAAACCCGGGCGAGGGCGCCTCCTTCGGCAACGCGGGCTGCCTCAACGGCTCCTCCATCGTGCCGATGTCGATGCCCGGCATGATCCGCCAGGTGCCTCGGTGGCTCATGGATCCCTTGGGCCCGCTCGCCATCCGCTGGAGCTATCTGCCGGCGCTCGCACCCTGGCTCGTCCGCTTCTGGCGAGCCGGGCAGCCGGAAAAGGTGAAGGCGCAGGCGCGGGCGCTGCGCGCGCTCCTTGCCCCTTGCCTCGACGTCCTCCGCCCCCTGGCGAAAGAGGCGGGCGCGGAGGACCTCGTTCACCGGCGCGGTCATCTCTGGGTGTACCGCTCCGAGGAGAGCTGGCGGAGCGAAAGGGCCGCCTGGGCGCTCCGCCGCGAGAACGGGCTTTGCTGGGAGGAATTTCACCGCGATGCCTTGCGTGAGCTCGAGCCGAGCCTATCGCGCGATATCGTCAAGGGGGTTCTGGTGCGCGAGAACGGGCACACCACCAATCCCCAGCGATTGGTGTCATGCCTCCTGGAGGCGGTTCTGCGCGAGGGCGGACGCTTGGAGCGGGCGCGAGCACTGGGGTTCGAGCTTGACGGTGCGCGGCTCAGGGGCGTGCGCACGGAGGCCGGCCTTCTTGCTGCGCAAGCCGCCGTCCTGTGCGCCGGCGCCTGGTCGAAGCCGCTCGCCGAACAGCTTGGCGATGCCGTGCCGCTCGAGACCGAACGCGGCTACCACCTGATGGTGCGGGAGCCGGAGGCAAGGCCGCGGATCCCGATTATGGACGCGGAGCGCAAGTTCGCGGCAACCTTGATGGAGGACGGGCTTCGCCTGGCTGGCACGGTTGAGCTCGCTGGCCTCAAAGCGCCACCCAACTGGGAGCGCGCGCGGATCCTGCTTCAACAGGCGCACCGCCTGTTCCCGGCCTTGCGCGAGAACTATCCGAAGGAGCGCTTTTCCGTGTGGATGGGCCACCGCCCCAGCCTCCCCGACTCGCTTCCTGCGATTGGCCCGTCGCGGCGCTCGCCCGACGTGATCTATGCCTTCGGTCATGGCCATGTGGGCATGGCGGCCGCTCCCATGACGGGCAAGCTCGTCGCCGAGCTTATTTCGGGCAAGCCGCCGAGCATTGACGTCAAGCCGTTCAGCCCGCAGCGTTTTTGACGATGCGCCGGGATGGCGTCACAGCATCGTGCGCACGTCCCACAGCTCCGGGAAGAAGGAGCGGTCGAGGGCGGTCTTGAGGTAGCCGACCCCGGCCGATCCGCCCGTCCCGCGCTTCAAGCCGATGATGCGCTCCACCGTCTTGAGGTGTCGGAAGCGCCATTGCTGGAACCAGTCCTCGAGATCCACCAGCTCTTCGGCAAGCTCGTAGAGATCAAAATGCTCGTTCGTCGTGCGGTAGATGGACAGCCAGATGTCGCGCACGGCCTCGCTGAAGCGGTGAGGCTCGGAGAAGTCGCGGCTGACGACCTCCTGCGGCACCGGATAGCCGCGGCGCTTCAGGAGAATGAGCGCCTCGTCATAGAGGCTCGGCTCCCGCAGGGCTTTCTCCAGCCGTGCATGGATGTCCGGCTTGTGCCGATGCGGCAGGAGCATCCTGGCGTCCTTGGCGCCGAGCCGAAACTCGACCAGCCGGTATTGGAAGGACTGGAAGCCGGACGCCTGTCCCAGCTCGCCCCGGAACTCGAGGTAGTCGGCCGGCGTCATGGTCGAGAGCACGTCCCAGGCCCGGATCAACTGCTCCTGGATGCGTCCGACCCTCGCCAGCGACTTGAAGGCCGGCGGCAACTCGTCCCGACGGATGCACGCCATCGCCGCCTCGAGCTCATGGGCGACGAGGTTGAGCCAGAGTTCCTGGACCTGGTGGATGATGATGAACAGGTGTTCGTCATGCTTGTCTGACAGGGGCCTTTGAGCCGCAAGCAGCGTATCGAGCTGCAAGTAGTCGCCGTAGGTCATCCGCCCGGCAAGATCGACATGGATGTCCTCGCCAACGCGGCTCGCCGGCCCCTTGTGGTCGATCGTCATGGCAGAAGCCTCTTCAGTCGTCTCCGGCATGCCTGGGGCATGGGAGGGGCCACAGATGGACGGGCCGGATCTCCTCCGCGCCGCGCTCCGCGGTTCCGTTGGGGACACCGTATCCCATGGGACCGTCCGGCTGTAACCTCTGGTGCCATGGTCCACCGCGCCTTCCCCCTCGACCTCTCCGCCGCCTTCAGCCGCTTCCGCCGGATGAACCGGGAGCGGCTCCACTTCGCCGCCCACAGCCACCATTGGTGGCCCGACATGACACGCGAGGCGCAGATCGAAGCCTGGGACGACGCGGCGCGGCTCGTGGACGACAAGTGGGACATGGTGCTGGAGGAGGTCTGGCGGGAGGTCGCGGCTGGAATCGCGCGGCATCTCAACTTGCCCGATCCGACCACGCTCGTTCCCGCGCCGAACACGCATGAGCTCGTCAATCGCCTGCTCTCGGCCTGCCCCGCCGACCGGCCGGCCCGCATTCTGACCACCGATGGCGAGTTCCATTCCTTTCGGCGTCAGATCGAGCGTCTCGCGGAGGACGGGCTCGTCGATGTCCGCTGCGTTCCCGCCGAGCCGTTCGGCTCCCTGTCGCAGCGCCTCGCCGAGGCGGCGCACAAGGGGTCCTTCGATCTCGTCTTCGTCAGCCAGGTGTTCTTCAATTCGGGCTATGCTCTGCCCGACCCGGCCCACCTGATCGAAGCGGTCTCAGCCCCTGGGCGCCTCATCGCAATCGATGGCTATCACGGCTTCCTTGCCCGTCCGACGGATCTCGGCCCCATCGCCGACAAGGCCTTCTACCTCGCGGGCGGCTACAAATACGCCATGGCGGGGGAAGGCATCTGCTTCATGCACTGCCCGCCGGGCATCGCGCCGCGGCCGCGCAACACCGGCTGGTTCGCAAGCTTCGGCACGCTCGCGGGGTGGCAGGAGGGCGTTCCATACCCGGAGGATGGTTGGCGCTTCATGGGGGCAACATTCGATCCTTCCGGGCTCTACCGGATGCGCTCCGTGCTCCGGTGGCTCGAGGCGGAACGGCTCGAGGCGGCGACGATCCATGCCCACGCGGTGGCGCTGCAGGAGCGCTTCATCATGGCCATGGCGGAGCACCCCGTCGGCCCCTTCGCGCCCGGGCGCCTCGTGGTTCCGCTTGATGTGACGGCCCGGGGCAATTTCCTCACCTTCGCTTGCGCGAACGCCGCCACGTGGCATCGGCGGCTGCGGGCGGCCGGGATCGTCGCCGATGTGCGCGGCGACCGGCTGCGCCTCGGCTTCGGCCTCTATCACACGGGGGCGGATGTGGACCGCCTGATCGAACGCCTGCGCCGGCTGGCCTAACGCACTCCGTTCGTCATTCCGAGCCCGCGCTGGGGGCGCCTGGGTGGGAATGACGGCGCAACCATTAAAAAAGGCCGGGCGAAGCCGGCCTTCACGAGGTCGTTAACGCGATCACTCGGCCGCGACTGGACTTTCGGCGGCCTTGCTCTGCGCCTCGCTGCTGCGCTCCGCGCGCTCCGCGATACGGGCCGATTTGCCGCGACGATCGCGCAGATAATAGAGCTTGGCCCGGCGGACCTTGCCGCGGCGCACGACCTTGATTGAATCGATCAGCGGCGAATAGATCGGGAAAACGCGCTCGACGCCCTCGCCATAGGAGATCTTCCGGACCGTGAAGCTCTCCTGGAGGCCCGCGCCGGAGCGGGCGATGCAGACGCCCTCATAGGCCTGCACGCGCACGCGGTCGCCTTCCTTGACCTTCACATTGACGACGACGGTGTCACCCGGCTGAAAATCCGGAATGTCCTTGCCGAGTTTGGCGATCTGCTCCTGCTCGAGCGTCTGGATGATGTTCATGAGTATGCTCCTGCCGGCGCGCAGGCTTGGGCTTAAGCCTCGGAGCCCCCGCGAGGATTTCGGCGTCCTGTTGTGAGTTAGAGGCGCGCCTATACAGGAGAAAGCCAGGTTTGTCGATAACGAAAACCCTTGTCGCCCCCGGGTGACCAGGTCCCGCGCCTCCGGGAAAAGCGGAGGAGGGCGATGCGAGGGTTGGCGCCTGAACCCCTCTCGCCCTTTCCCGGCAGCCTGCAACGAAGCGCAGCGAAGTGAAAGGCTGTCGGGGACGCAGCGTAGTGACTCTTGCCGCGCAGCGGCTCTATCTGTCGCGCTAACGATACGCTGCTGCCGCGCCGCAAGTCCTGGCGCCGACGTCCGGCCTTCATGCCCCACGATCGCCAGAAGGACAGGACATCCGCCAACCCGCTTCGATAGGACTCAGCCGAAGGGAGGGCGCTGTCCCTTCCTCACGATGGAGAGTTTGGCCTCGGCGGCGCGGATGCGGGTCATCACCCGATCGAGCTCCACGGCGGTTGCCCGTTCCTCCTCGACGGCCTGAGCGCTCTCTTCGGGCGTAGCGCTGAACCGGATCCGGGCCTGGGCGAAACGGATGCGCTCTTCCAGGGAAGCGCGCCTGTCGTGCAGCGCCCGAAGTTCTCGTTGAAGCGCGCTCTCCCTGTCCCGCATTCTGATTCGCCTCTCCAAGAAGGCTCGACTTGCCGGCCATGGTCGTCAAGCTGCATGGATCGGCCGCGGGAGCGGACCTGTGCTTCACATATTCGACGGATTGAATATGATTGGCCTTCCAGCGGCGGAGGTCTCGATGGCAGGGGGACAGGGGCAGGGCCACCCTTCGCGACGCATGTTCTTGCGCGCCGGGCTCTCGACCGGAACCGCGATCATCGGGGCCGGCGGCGCGTGGGCGGCGGGCGATCCTGCGAACCAGCCGCCGAATGTTCCTGACTGGTCGCGATATCTGGGCGACGGGGTTGCCGTTCGAGCCTATGGGAAGCCGTCGAAGCACGAGGCTCACGTGGTGCGTCGGGACGTGGAATGGCTCACCGCCTCGCGCGAGAGCTCGGTGAGCTTCACGCCCCTGCACGAGCTCGATGGCATCATCACCCCGAACGGCCTGTGCTTTGAGCGCCACCACGCCGGCATCGCCGAGATCGACCCGGCCGACTATCGCCTCATCCTGCACGGACTCGTCGACAAGCCGCTCATCTTCACCCTCGACGACCTCAAGCGCTTCCCGCGGGTCAACCGCGCTTATTTTTGCGAATGCGCCGCCAATTCCGGCATGGAGTGGCGGGGCGCGCAGCTCAATGGCTGCCAGTACACGCATGGCATGGTCCATTGCGTGATGTACACGGGCGTTCCCCTCAAACTCCTCCTGCAAGAGGCCGGCCTCAAGGCGAACGCCAAGTGGCTGCTGCTCGAAGGCGCTGATGCGGCTGCCATGACGCGCTCGCTGCCCCTGCAGAAAGCCCTCGACGACGCGCTCGTGGCCTACCGCATGAATGGCGAGATGCTGCGGCCGGAGAACGGCTATCCCGCCCGCATCGTGCTCCCCGGCTGGGAGGCGAACATGTGGGTCAAGTGGCTGCGCCGCATCGAGGTCGGCGACGAGCCCTGGCATCACCGCGAGGAAACCTCGAAGTACACCGACCTCCTGGCGAACGGAAAGGCGCGGCGCTTCACCTTCGTGATGGACGCGAAGTCCGTGATCACCAGCCCGAGCCCGCAGGCGCCCCTCAACCACAAGAAAGGCTTCACCGTGCTCTCCGGCCTCGCCTGGTCGGGGCGCGGCAAGATCCAGCGCGTCGACGTGTCCCTCGACGGTGGGCGCAATTGGCGCACCGCCCGTCTCGACGGGCCGGTGTGGGACAAGGCCCTGACCCGCTTCTACTACGAGTTCGACTGGGACGGCCGGGAACTGCTCCTGCAATCGCGTGCCATGGACGAGACCGGCTACGTGCAGCCGACCAAGGCCGAGCTGCGCAAGGTGCGAGGCGTGAACTCGATCTACCACAACAACGGCATCCAGACCTGGCACGTGAAGGCGAACGGGGAGGTCGAGAATGTCGAGGTGGCGTGAGCGCGTGATCGCACCTTTCCGTCATCCCCGACGCGCGGATGCGCCGCGCGCTGCGCTTGAGATCCGGGATCGCAAGCCGAACGGGTCCCTCCTTGGAAGCGCGATCCCGGCCCTTCGCTTCGCTGCGGCCGGGATGACGATGTGGCTCGCGACGCTTGCTGGGGCGCAGGCGGACGCCTCCGGCAAGCGCTTCAACATCGGGCGCGAGGCCATGGCGGAGGAGATCGCCGGCTGGGACATCGACGTGCGGCCCGACGGGCGGGGGCTGCCGGTCGGCAAGGGCACGGTGAAGGAGGGCGAGAGCCTCTATATCGAGCGCTGCGCCGCCTGCCACGGGGAGTTCGGGGAGAGCGCCGGGCGCTGGCCGATCCTCGCCGGGGGCGAGGGCACGCTCGCAAGCCACGACCCGGTGAAGTCGATCGGCTCCTATTGGCCCTACGCGTCGACGGTGCTCGATTATATCCGGCGCGCCATGCCCTTCGGCAACGCCCAGTCGCTCACCAACGACGAACTCTACGCGGTCACCGCCTACGTCCTCTATCTCAACGACGCCATCAAGGACGAGGCCTTCGAGCTGAGCGACAAGAACTTCCTCTCGGTCAAGCTGCCGAACGAGGCGAACTTCTTCGACGACGACCGCGAGACGTCGGAAAAGCATTTCTGGACCAAGGAGCCGTGCATGGCGAACTGTGCCGCCGGCGAAGCGCGCATCGTCGGTCGCGCGCGGGCGCTCGACGTCACGCCGGAAGAGGGCAAGGCGCCCAAGGTCGAGTAGGATCGACTCAGGATCGAGGGAGGCGACGATGACCGCGAAGGCGAACGGCCTCTCCTGCTCGCGACGCTCTGTCGTGACGGGGCTCGCCGGGACAGCCGCCGCGCTCGCGATGCCAAGCGTGCCGGGGGCCGCCGCTTCCGCCATCCGAATCGGCGCGGCGGAGATAAGGGTGGTGAGCGATGGCCACCTCGTGCTGCCGCGCAGCCTCGTGATCCTGGAAAAGCCGGAGGAGGTCGATCGCTTCTTCCACGAGAGCGGCGCGGAGCCGTCGGCTGCCCTGCTGTCCTCGCCCACGCATCCGACCCTCATCCGCGTGGGCGGAGAGCTGATCCTGATCGACGCGGGCGCGGGCCCCCACTTCCAGGCGACCGCGGGCAGGCTGTCCGAGAACCTTGGGGCGATGGGCGTCGATCCGGCGGGGGTCACCAAGGTGATCTTCACCCATGCCCACGCCGACCATCTCTGGGGCGTGCTCGACGAGTTCGACGAGCTCCGCTTTCCGAAGGCGAGCTACGTCATCTCGGCTGCCGAATGGGACTTCTGGACGGAGCCCGACACGCCATCGCGCGTCCCCGATGTCCTCAAAGGCATGGCCCTCGGCTCCGCCCGCATCCTCAAGCGGCTCGAGGACCGCATCGAGCGGCGCAGGCCCGGCGAGGCGATCGGGCCCGGGCTGTCCTTCATCGCCACCGCCGGCCATACGCCCGGGCACGCCGCCGTGCTTGTGGAGAATGGGAGCGAGCAGCTCATCGTCGGCGGTGACGTCCTCTCGCATCCTCTCATCGCGTTCGGCCGCCCCGATTGGCAGTCCGGGACCGATTACGACCGCGAGGCCGCAGCGCTGACGCGCAAGGCGCTGCTGGACCGCCTCGCGACGGAGCGCAGCCTCCTCATCGGCTATCACCTTCCCTGGCCGGCGGCGGGCAGGGTCGAGCGCGCCGGGCCGGCCTACCGCTTCGTCCCGGTCTGACACGGCGCCTGCCTCCTGAAGCGCGGGTGGCGAAATCGCGGGCCGCTTGTGTTAGGGCCTGCCGTTAAACCTGTGAGACTCGAGAGGCAGACATGACACAACTTGCCGAGGCGGCGGCTGCGGCGCTGCCGGAGGACGGGACGGCCGGAGCGCTTGCCGGCCGCATCTGGCGCCCCGACGTTGAGGGCCCGTCGGTGGTGGCCATCCGCGAGGACGGGGTCTACGACGTCTCCCAGGCCTTTCCGACCATGCGCGACCTCTGCGAGGCCGACGACCCGGCCGCCGCGCTGAAGGCCTATGCGGGCGAGCGCGTCGGTGCGCTCGATACGCTCCTCGCCAATACGCCGCCAGAGAGGCGCGATGCCGCGCGGCCCTGGTTCCTTGCCCCCGTCGACCTGCAAGCCATCAAGGCGGCAGGCGTTACCTTCGCCGTCTCGATGTTGGAGCGCGTCATCGAGGAGCGGGCGCGCGGCAACCCGGACGCTGCGGCGACGATCCGGGCCGAAGTGCAGCGCCTCATCGGCGACGACCTCGCCAAGCTCAAGCCGGGCTCGCCGCAGGCGATGGCCCTGAAGGAGGTGCTCGTCGAGCAAGGAGCGTGGAGCCAGTATCTCGAGGTCGGCATCGGGCCTGATGCGGAGATCTTCACGAAGGCGCCGCCGATGGCCGCGGTCGGAACCGCCATGGATGCGGGACTTCATCCGAAATCGGTGTGGAACAATCCGGAGCCGGAGGTGGTGGTCGTCGTCGCCTCCACAGGGCGCATCGTCGGCGCAACGCTCGGCAACGACGTCAATTTACGGGACTTCGAGGGCCGCTCTGCGCTGCTCCTCAGCAAGGCCAAGGACAACAACGCCTCGACCGCCATCGGCCCCTTCATCCGCTTCTTCGACGACACCTTTTCCCTCGACGACGTCCGGCAGACCACGGTGACACTCACCGTCGAGGGGCCGGACGGCTTCCGCCTCGAGGGCTCCTCCTCCATCGCCAGGATCAGCCGCGACCCGGCCGACCTCGTCGCCGAGATGATCAACCCGAACCACCAATATCCTGACGGCGCCGTGCTCTTCCTCGGCACCATGTTCGCGCCGATCGAGGACCGCGACGAGCCGGGGCAGGGCTTCACGCACAAGGTCGGGGACATCGTCACCATCGCCGCGCCGCAGCTCGGGCGGCTCGTCAACCGCATGCGCCACTCGCCCGACTGCGAGCCCTGGAGCTTCGGCGCCGGCGCCCTGATGCGCAACCTCGCCAAGCGCGGGCTTCTCTGACAACGTAAGGCTCTCCTCAGGAGGGCCGATGACGCCCCCTCAGGAGCTTTGCCGGGACCGGCCTCGCCCAAGCCCCGCCTGGAACCAGGTCATCAGGGTGACGATGTCGTAAACGGGGAGCTCCAACCGCGCGGCGATCGCCGGCGCATGGGGTGCGAAATTGGTGCATTCGAGCACCACCGCACCGAGGTCGGGCGCTTCCTCTTGAAGCCGGCATGCGGCGTCCAGGACCTCCGCCTCTCGCGTCAGGAAATCCGCCGGCATTCCGCCGAGGACGGCGCGGCGAAAGGCCGTATCAGGGGCAAGGCCGGCCACCGGCGTATCGTCCGGCGCGCCCGCGGCTTCAAGGTGCTTCGGCCCCAGCGAGCGGGCATCGAAGGTCAGCACTCCGACGCGGCGCTTGCTCGGCAGGAGCGTCCGAACCATCGGGATCTGCAGAAGGGCAGACGTCGCGACGGGTACAGCGAGGCGCTCCGAGAGGGCGCGCTGATAGAGCACGAGGAAGCCGCAGCTCGTGGTGATCCCGTCCACGCCTTCTGCGACAAGCCTGCGTCCAGCCTCCACGAAGGGGACAAGCAGACTGTCGTCGTCGAGCGTTGTGGCGCGGAGGGCGCAGGCGCCGGGGACGACCGCGTAGCGCACGGGAAAGGGCCAGGTCGCGGCATTGCGATATCGCCGACGAAGCGTTCGAAGGCGGTGTCGAGCATCAGGACGCCAATGGTGGCTTCATTCATCGCCAGCGCTCCTTGAGCTCGCGCCAAGCACCGGCGAGAGGTCGGAAGACAAAGCGCACCTGATGCCGGCCCGCGGGCAGGGCGACGGCGCGAAAGAGAACGTTGGCCCGCAACACCGGCGCTTCCTTGCCGTTCACCTCGGCGAACCACCAGGGGTGGTAGGGGTCGTTCAAGACCAGGTAGCCCGGGGCGGTCGCCTCGACATCGATGATCACCTCCGTATTGCGGTAGCCGGCGATGCGGGCGCTCCCGGCGGCGGGGAGCGCGACAGAAGCCTCGGAAGGAGCGTCTTCCAGAAGCACGGTCCTCGCAAGATCGGCGGGCGGCCATGCGCCGGTCCGCACCATGGTCGCAAAATCAGCCTTTTGAGCGCCCGTCGCGAAGAATGCGCGCGGCATGGCGCGCGGGTTCTCGTAAACATAGCCCTCGACGAGGGAGCCGAGCGGAATGAGGTCTCCCGGAGCGAGTGTCGGGTCGATACGCTCGATGGGAACGCCCGTTGCTATGAAGCGCAGGCCCAAAAGATCGGCCAGGGTCGAACGGTAGGACGGAAAGAGCGGCGAGAACCTGCGCTGCTCCGGCAGGGCTGCATGATCGTCGGCCCCGGTCGCGGCCGTGTAGAGGGAAAGGCGCACGGGATTGTAGCCGAGCACATTGTGCAGTTGGTGCACGAGGCTCGCATTCGGCCAATGGAAGCCGAGGCCTGTGAGCTCCACGCGGTCAAGGCGCGTTTCCGGCACCGAGAGGCGTTCCTTCAAGGTCGCCAGCAAAGGGCTCGCGCTATGGGGACGGAGCGCGTCGTAGGTCTCCGGCGGCAGGGCCGTCGACTCGTTCGGGCCGTTGTTCCAGGCAAGGTCGAGGGCAAGGAAAGCGAGGCACGCGCCGGCGATCCCGCGCTGAGGCAGGCGCGGCAACCCCACCACAAGTCCTATGGCGGCAGCGAGGAAGAGCGCCGCCGTGGCCAGAGGCCAGGCGGCTGTCATGAGCGTCCCTTTCGCAACCGCCAAGGCCATCCCGATGGCGAAGGGGAGACCGAGGACGAAAGCCTCGATGCCCCAGCGCCTCGGAGCGGCATGCCGCCATGTGCCGGACGCCCCGCGATGGGCGGCATACCCGGCGAGGAGCGCCGCCACGGCTCCGAGGAGAAAAGTCGCATCGCCGGGACGGCGGAACAGGTCGACGCCGGGCAAGAGATTGAAGAGGATGGGGAAGACCGGCGTGTAGCGCCCGAGGGCATAGGCGAGCATCACGGCTGCCGCGACGGTGAAGAAGCGGATTTCCCGCGCCCACAACATGCCGCGCAAGGCGGCCAGAAAGATCAAAACGACTGGGAGCGCGCCGAGGTAGAGAACGCCCATGTTGCGGGCGAAGAAAAGGTCGACCGGTCCCCAGCGTGGGCTTGGCGGACCCCAATAGTCGAGGAAAGGCCCGTCGGCGCCGAAGAGGTTGGGAATGAAGACGGTGAGCAGGAGCGCGGGATGAAGCGAGCCCTGTTCTGCGCCGGCAAGCGTGATCGCCGGCCGGTTGGAGGCGGCCGAGAGAAGCGCAGTCAAGACAAGCGGGCCGGCGACGATCAGCGCGCCGACGGCGGCTGCCAGCGTCAGCGGCGCCAGGCTGCGCCGGACCGCGCGCGACGAGACCTCGGTCCAGCTCCAGACGACGTAGGCCGCCAGCAGCCAGAGGCCGAGAAAGGCCACCTGGTCGCGGCCAAGCCCCATCAGGCCGGCCACCGCTCCTGCGCCGAAGCCGGCGAGGAGGGAGCCGCGCTCGATCGCTCGCGTGACGAGCCACAGAGCCACGGGCCAATAGGCGAGGCTCATCACCTGGCCGAGATGCTGGATGCGCCAAGCCGCCGATGCGCCGAAGGCAAAGGCAAAAGCCGCCACCAGCGCCCCGACGAGATGCCAGCCGCGGTCGCGGAAGAGGAGGATGAGCCCACATCCTCCCAAGCCCAGCATCACGAAAGCCACCCCGTCGGCCTGCCGGAAGGACGGGTTTGCATCGAACCAGGCCAGGAGGAGATAGGGCGAGAAGATCAGTGATTGCGGATCGGCGATCTGCGGGTGCCCCGAGAAGAGAAAGGGGGTCCAGAACGGATTCTCGCCTCGGTGCAGCGATTGGGCCAGGAACTGGAGCTGCGGATAAAAATGGGCCTTTGCATCCCAAGGGATGGTCACCGCGCCCGACAGCCAGGGGAGGGCAAGTGCGAGCCAGCCGACGCCATAAAGGCCGAGCGCCGGCCACAGCGACCAGGGCTGCGGCTGCGCTGCGCGGGAGGTCTCGTCAGTCGTGGGCGGGCGCAAGCGCGGCGAGCGCGTCGAAATCGATGAAATGACCTGCCCGGTCGCGCTTCGAGGCGAGGTAGCGCACGTTCTCGGCGGTCGGGCGACCAAGGACACGCTGCTCCGACACCACCTCCAGGCCGGCATTCCGGAGGGCGGCGATCTTGACGGGGTTGTTGGTCATGATGCGCACATGCTTCACGCCGAGCTGGCGCAGCATCTCCGCAGCGAACTCGAAGCGACGTTGATCGAGGTCGAAGCCGAGCATCTCGTCGGCGTCATAGGTATCATAACCCTGCGCCTGGAGGCGGTAGGCGCGGATCTTGTTGGCGATGCCGTTGCCCCGCCCCTCCTGGTCGAGGTAGAGCAGAATGCCGCCCTCGTCTTCGGCCATGCGGCGAACGGTGCCGCGCAGCTGATCGCCGCAATCGCATTTCAGGCTGCCGAAAAGGTCGCCCGTCAGGCAGGCCGAATGCAGGCGCACCGACACCGGTCTGGTGAGGTCAGGGTTGCCGACGATGATCGCCACGTGATCGCGATGCCCCTCGCCGCCCCGGAACACGACGAATTCGGTTTCGGGTGCGCCTTCCAGGGGCACGGGAGCACGGCTGACGATCTTGAGGTCCTTGGTCTTGGTGCGGCGATAGGTGCGGATCGCCTCGCTCGGCACGCGGAGGATCGAGGGCGTCGCGGTCTCCGCTGCCAGGGGGATGACGACCGCCGCTGGCAGCAAGAGCGCAAGCCGCATCAGTTCAAGGGCATCCTCGTCGACCGCCGCGGCGGGGGCCACCGGCGCGTCGAGCTTGGCGTCGGTCTTCAGGGCCAACTGGCCGATCCGGCCGGGGTCGAGCGTCGGCAATGTGATGGCCCCCGGCTGGCCGCGGTCGCAGCCGAGCCGGCGCAGCCTTGCTGGCGCGAGCACCAGCCGGCCACGGCCCTGTGCGTAGGAATCGATGTGCGCCGCAAGCGCCGGCTCCAGGGTTTCAGCACTCAGGACGAGAGCCGCTCCGCCCGAAGCCTCGATCACGACCGGACGCGCGGCACGGATTTCGACAAGGGCGCGCTCGACCGTGGTCAGGCCGGGATCGGTCGGGAGTTCGAGCGGAAGAGACGCCATGGACGCAAGAACCTTCTGGCCTCGAAGAGGCCGGTGGAGCTTATGCTACAGCTAAGCAGCCCGGCCGAGCCCGACAAGCCGCTTTTGGAAGAACGGTGAACCAGACCGGTGGCGGACCCTAGCACCGATCGCATCCTGGACGAAGATCCCTTGTGCCACGGCAGCCATGCCATGGGCACAGCTTCGCGCCGTCATCTTGAACCTTCGCTGAATGCGCATCCGTTCCACCGCCACGCCTCTTGCGGCACGTGCAAAAACCTTGTGTGGTGAGGTTCGTGAGCCGTCAACCTGGCGGCGTTCCGGCGAGGGCAGCGCGAATGCCATCGGACGCACCCGCCCGTTACTCATCCGCTCAGAAATGGCTGCACTGGACGATCGCCCTTCTGATCGTGGTGATGGTCTTCGTCGGCCTGACCATGGTCAATCTCAACGACGGTCCCCTCAAGAATGCCCTCTACGAGCTCCACAAGTCGACGGGCCTTGTCGTGCTCACGCTGGCGCTGGTCCGGGTCGGGCTACGGTTGAAACGCGGGGCGCCGCCCCTCGTACCAGATATTCCCGCTTGGCAGAAATTGGCGGCCAAGGCGTCTCACTATGCCATGTACATGCTGATCGTCTTGGTGCCGGCCATGGGATGGATCGCGACCTCCTATTGCTGCAAGCCGGTCAACCTGTTCTGGACGGTGCCATTGAGCTTGCCGATCCCCGATGCTCCGACCATGGAAGCCTCCGCGCCGCTCTTTCGCATCCATTTCGCCTTGGCCTTCACGCTCGCCGCCATCGTGATCGTTCATGCGAGCGCGGCGCTCTATCACCATTTCGTCCGTCGCGACCCGACCCTGCTGCGCATGCTCCCGGGCTCCGGTTGAGCGGGAGCCCTGGTCAGCGCTCCTGCCCGTCGGGCGAGAACACGTAGCCGGCTCCGCGGACCGTCCGAATGATGCGTGGGTGGTTGGGGTCCGGCTCGACTTTTCGGCGGATGCGCGTGATGCGTACATCGATGGCGCGGTCGAAGGCGTCGGGGTCGCGAGCGTTGGCAAGATCGAGCAGCCGCTCGCGGGAGAGCACGCGCCGCGGATGGTCCGCGAAGGCTTTGAGCAGGTTGAACTCGGAGGTGGTGAGGGGGTGGTCGACGCCCTCCTCGTCCTGGAGCACGCGCGCTTCGAGGTCGAGCCACTTCGTCCCGAAGCGGACGCGCTCTCGCGGCGCGCCCGCCGCCGGCGCCTGCGATGCCCGCCGCAGCACGGACCGAACACGGGCCAGGAGCTCGCGCAGCTCGCAGGGCTTGGCAAGATAATCATCTGCGCCAAGCTCCAGGCCCACGACCCGATCAATGGGGCTTGCCGTGGCCGTGAGCATGATGATCGGCGCGCTGATCCTTCCCTTGAGATCGCGGATGATCGAGAGCCCATCCTCCTGCGGCATGTTGAGATCGAGCACGATCAGGTCGGGCTTGTCCCTCTTGATCGCCTGCCGGAGACTCTCGCCGCCGTCGCAGAGCGTCACCCGGAAGCCGTGCAGCTTGAGATAGTCGCCGACCATGTCGCGGGCGGCAGCTTCGTCGTCGACGACGAAGATGTGCGGCAGGGCTTTCATGGTTCCACTCGCTCGTCCGCCGGCAACAGAATCTCAAAAACCGCGCCTTTTCCAGGCCCTTCGCTACGGGCCTCGATGGCGCCGCCGTGGAGGTCGACGATCCGCTTGGCGATGGACAGCCCCAACCCGGTCGAGGTTTCGCCTCCGGTGGGCTGAGCCGAGAGGCGCTGGAAGCGGCCGAAGAGGCGCGACAGGTCCTCAGGTGTCAAACCCGGCCCCCGATCCTCCACGACGATCGCGGCCTGCGCCCCGCGCCGGGATACGCCGACCCGCACCGCGGCGCCCCTTGGGCTGTACTTGATGGCGTTGCTGATCAGGTTGTCGACAGCCTCCGACAGGCGGTCGTGGTCGCCAATGACGGTCAGCTTCGGCGTGGCCTCGACAAGGAGGCGTTGCTCCTTGCGTTCGGCCAGTGGACGGTTCGCCGAGACGACATCGGAGACCAGTTCCCCAAGATCGATCGGCTCCCGGCGGACGCGGATGTCGAGGGCGTCGCTCATGGCGTCGGCGATGAGCGTATCCACCATTTCGGTCAGCTTCTTTGCGGTGTCGCGCACGTGATCGATCTGCATGCGCGCTGCCTCCGCGGAGAAGGGCGACCGGTCGAGGAGCTCCCGGAGCATCTCGGCCCGGCCGAGAATGACGCCGAGCGGGTTCTTGAGGTCATGGGCGACGGTGCCCAGGATTTCGCTTTTGAATCGGTTGGCGCGGCGGAGCTCATGGGATTGTGCCGCAAGTCGTTCGTTGGCGAGGGTCAGCTCGCGGGTGCGCTGCGCGACGCGCTCCTCGAGGCTGGCATTGGCGGCCTGAAGCTGCTCATAGAGGATGACGTTGTCGAAGGCGATGGAGAGGCGACTGCAGAAGACCTCGACGAGCGCCCGATCCGTTTCCGACAGATCCTTGCCGGCTTCCAGGACCACCACGACCTCTCGGCCGCTGCCGGTGCCGATGTAGAGAACGGACCGTTCGGCGAGATATTCGTGGTGGCGCCGCTCGAAGGCCTGTTCCACGACATGCTGCAGGTGCGGCGCAAGGGTCGCCGAGGCTCCTTCGCCGACAAGTCCGCTGTAGCAGCCGGAGCCGGCCAGGATAGCAAATTTCGTACGTTCGCTTGGACTTTCGCGCAGCACCAGGATGCCGGCGCATTCGACGTTGAGAAGCGAGGCGAGCTGCGTCAGCACGCCTTCGGCCAGCCGCTGCATGGACTTGAAATCGAACAACTTCGATGCGGCATCGATGATGATTTCGAGGCCGCGTCGGGTCTCGACCATGCGCTGGAGCTGCTGATAGCTGCGCAGGGCTGCCGTCAAGGTGGTGAAGAGCTTGTCGGCGGTGAGCTCCGTCTTGGCCTTGTAGTCATTGATGTCGTAATCGACGATGACCCGGCGCTCGGGCGCCTGCCCGGGCTGGCCCGTGCGCAGGATGATGCGCACCGTCTCGTTGCGGAGCTCGGTGCGGATGAAGTCCACGAGATCGAGCCCGGCGCCTTCGCTCTCCATCACCACATCGAGGAGCACCACCGCCATGTCGGGATGGGCGCGCAGAAGCTCGCGTCCCTCGCTTCCCGAATAGGCCGACAGGATGTCCAGACCCTGGCCGTGGAGGGTGTAGTCGTAGAGCGCGAAGCGGGTGCCTTCATGGACAGCCGGATCATCGTCGATGACCGCCACTTTCCAGGCGGCCGTGGCTCGTGACGGGCGCTGATCCTGGCTGTCCTCGATCAGGGTGAGGAAGTCGTCATCCTCCTGCATCGGTCATGCCTCCCCGCCTGTCGCCGCCGACGGCGCGTGCACTTCCTCGCGCGGAGCCACCCGCGGAAGATTGATCCTGAACGTGGTCCCCATTCCTGCCATCGAGGAAAGGACGATGCGGCCGCCGAGCCGGCCCGTGATCAGGTTGTAGACGATATGAAGGCCGAGCCCCGTGCCACCGTCGCCGCGGCGCGTGGTGAAGAAGGGATCGAAGGCCCGGCGTTGCACCTCCTCGGCCATGCCGACGCCGTTGTCCCGAAAGACGATGTGGACCTGATCCGGGCCGCTGGTGCGCGCGACGATGCTGATCGTGCCGGGAGTGTCGCCCGGGAAGGCGTGGTTCGCCGCATTCAGGAAGAGGTTGGTGATGACCTGCCCAAGCGGCCCAGGATAGCTGTCCATGATGATGCCGTCCGGCACATCCACGACCAGGCGAACCTGCGACGTCTTCAGGCCCGGCCTCAAGCTCGAGACGATCTGGTCGAGCGCTTGCTTGAGATCGAAGGAGCGGCGATCCGCATGACTTCGATCGACTGCCACCTGCTTGAAGGCTTGGATCAGTTCGCCGGCACGGTGCAGATTGGCGACCAGCTGGTTCGCGGCATCCCGGTTCCCCTCGACAAACTCGGTCAGACGTGAGCGGCGGATCGCCCCTGCCTCCGCTTCGCGCTGGAACTCCTCGCAGCGCCGTGCAAGGCTCGAGGCCACGGTGAGACTGATGCCGACCGGATTGTTGACCTCATGGGCGACGCCGGCCACAAGGCTGCCAAGGGCTGCAAGCTTTTCGGCCTCGATGAGGCTCGTCTGCGTATCGCGCAGCTCCGATAAGGCGGCTTCTGCGCGTTCCTTCGAGCTGCGCAGCTCGCTTTCAGCCTGACGCTTGGCGATGGCGTTGGCACGGAAGACTTCCACCGCGCGCGCCATTTCGGCTATCTCGTCCCGGCCCTGAAGCCCCGCAACCCGGTGGTCGAGATCGCCGCGCACGATGGCGTCCATCTCCGATCGGAGCGCCTCGAGTGGGCTGCTGATGCTGCGGGAGACGGCAAGCCCGACGCCTCCCACGAGCAGGAGAAAGCCCAGGGCGACGATCGCCACCTTGGCGTTGACCGCGCGCAAGGTGCTGTCGAAGCTGTCCTGGGCGGCACGCTCGCGCTCCTGAATGGCCGCCGCAAGCTGGGCGGTGGCCGCCGCCATGGCCGCGGCGTTGCCGTCGATGGCCTCCCGCAGCAGCCGTTCCTGCGTGGCGAAATGCTCGGTGAGAAGCTCGAGTCCACGCCTGATCGCGGTTGCCCGGTCGCGCAGCGCCGTGAGCGCCTTGCGCTGGAGGTCGCCCTCGGCGAGGTCGATCATCACCGGTGCGGTGCGCTCGATCACCTCGATATTGTGCTTCGCTTCCTCGCCGGCGTCCTGCGACAAGGAAAGATAGTAAGCGTTGGCGGACAGCAGCATGGCATTGAACGCCTCGCGGGATTTGCTGAGCGACGCCCAGATGAGCGATCTCGGGCCGGAGGTCGCGCTGTCGATGATCGCGTAAAGGCCAGCCATGTCCCGCGCCGGACGCAGCACGTCGGTGTCATAGATCGAGGTGAGCGAGGAGCGCACCGCGCGCAGATCGTCGAACCCTGTGATGAAGCGCTCCGTGATCTCGATCAGGGCCTGCGCCGGCTCCGCCGTCAGCGGGTCGATGGAGGCCTGTGCGCGCAACCTGCTCATCAACGCTTCCCGACGGCGGATGATCTCGGCGAGGACCACCGGGTTCGGCTGGTTGAAATACCGGTGGATCAGGCTCTGCAGCCGGCCGGCCTCGCTGTCCAATGCGACGAGCAGCTTCTCGGACTGGCGCACCTGGCGCAGCTCGATCCATGCCCCGCTCAGCGCCTTGGCGCCATCCCATACGAGCCACAGCAGGATGAGGGCCAGGGCCGAGTTGAGGATGGCGATCGCCAGGATGCGCCAGCGGATGGGCAGGCTGCGCACGGCGCGCTCGAACCAGGCTCCCCGCAGAGGCGAGAAGGCCTCCCGGCGCGCGGATCGCGAAGCCCGCGGGAGTGGCGCCGCGAGCGGCTCAGGGAGTTTGGCGGATGCGGTCGACAAGCGATTTCAACTTCGGATCGGTCAGGAGCCGATCGTAAACCTCCGAGAGGGCGGCCGCGAAGGGCTTGGTGTCGAGCTCGGCATTGACGATCACGCCTCCGAGCTGCGCCTCCCGTTGCGCCCTCTGTTCCCAGAGGCGCCATTGCTCACGCATATAGCGCGCCGACTCTTGCGCAGCCTCTCGAAAGACGGCCTGATCCTCCGGCGTCAAGCCCGCCCAGGCCTTCTCCGACATGATCAGGACCTCGGGGCTCATGGTGTGCGCCGTCACCGAGTAGTAGGGCGCCACGCGATAGTGACCCGCGGTGACGTAGGAGGGCCAGTTGTTCTCGGCCCCGTCGATCAGCTTCGTGGAAAGGCCGGTCATGACCTGGCCATAGGGCAGGGGCACGGGCTCGGCGCCGAGCGTCCTGAAGACTTCGGTCATGAGCTCGGATTGCTGGATGCGAATGCGCAACCCTTTGAGATCGCTCAACGACCGGATCGGGCGCAGGCTGTTGTAGATCGAGCGGGCTCCGGAATCGTAGAAGGCCAGGCCGACAAAGCCGCTACCCTCGAAATGCTTCAGGATGTCAGCCCCGATCGGGCCGTCGAGGACACGGTGGAGATGCTCGACGGATCGGAAGAGGAAGGGCATCACCAGCACCTTCGCCTCCGGCACATAATCGGCAAGGGGCGCAACATTGGTGCGATTGAGGTCGATGGCGCCGACCTTGGTCTGTTCGATGGTCTCCTTCTCCTCGCCCAGTTGCCGGGAATGGAAGATTTGAAGGCGATGCCTCCCGCCCGTGCGCTCCTGGACGAGTCGGTCGAGGTAGAAGAGTGCCTGGACGGTCGGATAGTCCTCGGGCTGCGTGTCGGCGACGCGAAAGCTGCGCGCCGGCGCCTCGACGCTCGACATGAGCGCCAACAGGGCCGCGAGCCATCCGGCTCGCCAGATGGCTGCGCCTCGCCTGCGCGGCGCCGGCCCGCCCCTCATATGCCGTCCCAAGCTCGTCTTCAGGACGCCAGCCTAACCGAGAAGCGCCGCCGCATGCAACGTAAGCGCCTCCCCGAGGCGGAACCGTTGCGCTAATCTTTGCGTCTAGAAGAAGCGCCCCGGCCGCGAGGATCCGGGGTATTCTCGTCTGCTCCCGCCCTGCCCCGGCGCTCCGGATCGGTCATGGCCCGCCGTCCCAAGGTCAAGAGTATATCGGCCCTCGACGCCGTCCAGCCGTTCCGCTGGCGGATCGGCCTCACTTACGCGCTGACCTTCCTCGAGGATTTGCTGGAGCTTGCCTATCCCTGGGCCACGGGACTGGCCATCGACGGGCTCCTGGCCGACGATCTGTGGAAGACCCTGCCGATCATCCTGGCCTGGTCGATACGCTCCGGCATCGGCCTCTTTCGGCAGATGTACGACACGCGCCTCTACACGGAAATCTACAACGCCATCGCCCAGGAGACGATCCTTCGCCAGCGGGCGGCCGGGTTCAAGGCGACCACCGTGGCCGCGCGCTCGGCCATGTCGCGGGATTTCGTGACCTTCTTCGAGAAGGACGTTCCCGTCGTGGTGACTTCGATCATCGGCATCGTCGGTTCGGCCGCCATTCTCTACTGGTACGACCTCCTCATCGGCGCGGTGGTCTCGTCCTTGTTCGTGCCGGTCTATCTCGTCAACCGCATCTATGTGCGTCATACGCTCAGGCTGAACGAGGGCCTCAATACGCAGCTCGAGCAGGAGGTGCAGGCCATCGAGAAGGCGGAAGCGGAGTTGATCCGCGATCACTTCACCAAGGTCCGCCATTGGCGGGTCAAGCTCTCGGATGCGGAGGCCTACAACTGGACCTTCATCGAGGTGATCTCGATCGTCGTCTTCGTCGCCATCCTGGTCCGGGCGACCTATCTCGAGCCTGATCCTGGCGAGATCTTCGCCATTCTGACCTATGTCTGGCGACTGATGGAAAACCTCGACAATGTGCCGCAGATCCTGCAGCAGCTCACCCGCCTGCAGGACATTCGCAAGCGCATCGAGGCCGGCGCATCGGTCGAGGCGATCGGCGCCGAGGTGGAGAGGTCGCACGAGGAGACCGCCGAGGCCAAGCGCATGTAGGCGCGGGGCGGCGCCCGGCGGGCGGCGCTCAGCCGGCGGCGAGGCGGACGGCAAGGCGCGCGAGGCTCAAGTCCGATCCGGCTGGTCCCAGGATCGAAAGCCCGAGCGGAGCGCCATGGCGGGTCACGAGCGGAATGGTGATCTGCGGCACCCCGGCAAGCCCGGAAAGGCACAGCAGCCGTATAGCGGCATTGCGATAGTCGTTCAGGGCTTCCTCGCTGTCGCTGAGGAGCGGCGCGGTGTCAGGCATCGTCGGCAAGAGCATCACGCCGTCCTGCCCGAGGAGCTTGCCGAACCGCTCCCGGAACGCGGCACGGCTCATATTGCCCTCGGCGACTTGAGCATCCGTAATCGCCTTTGCGAAGGCGAAGCGGTCGCCCACCCCCGGGCCGAGGGGCGGCTGAAAGCGTTCGATCATTGTCCTGTGGCTCTCCCAAGCCTCCCGGCCTTGGACGTAGCGCGTCGCCCAGTAGAGGGTGTCGAAACCCTCGCTCGCGCACTCGACCATGGTCGCATCGCCGAGCATGGTTTCGATCGCCTTGACCGCCGGCGCCAGGGCAGCCCTCACCTCCCGGTCGATGGCGGCGAATGCGTCGGCGGCGAGCAGGAGCCTGGGCTTCTCAGGCAGCGGAGCGGTATCTTCTCCAAGGAGGACTTCACTCACCCGCCCAAAAGTGCCGGCATCGCGCGCGACGAAGCCGCAGGTGTCGAAGCTGGGAGCAAGCGCCATGCAGCCCTCAAGGCTGATGCGGCCTTGCGTGGGACGGATGCCGAAGAGTCCGCAGTGGCTGGCAGGGGCACGCACCGAGCCGCCCGTGTCGGAGCCCAGGGCGAAGTCGCACATCCGGTTCGACACGGCGGCGGCCGAGCCGGAGGAGGAGCCGCCAGGAATGCGATCCGGCGCGGCGCCATTCAGGGGCGTGCCGAAATGGGCGTTCTTGCCGTTCATGGAGAAGGCAAGCTCGTCGGTGTGCGTCTTGCCGACAAAGCGTGCGCCAGCGTCCAGCACACGCTGCACCGCCGCGGCATGGCGACCCTTGTCCTCCGACATGGCCAGCATGTGCGGCGAGCCGCAGCCGGTGCGGTAGCCTGCCACGTCGAAGATGTCCTTCACTCCGACCGTCAGCCCAGCAAGCGGCCCTGAGAGCGCATTCGCGACTGCAACTGGCGGGTAGGGCACGAAGGCGCGGGCGGGATCCTCAGACAGCAGCATCGTGTCTTCTCTCGTCCCGGATGGAAACGTCGGCATGCCTCCGTCAGCGCGGGGCATCATCCGCGAAGCACCCGGAAAAGGGCTTCGGCAGCGGAAAAGCGTAGCCGCCGCGCTTGGAGGTCCGCAAGCCGAGGGCTCCGAGCCCCTCGACAAGCTTCACCGCGGCTGCCACTCCGTCGACGACGGGCACCCCATGCTCTTCAGACAAGGCCCTTGCGAGATCGGCCATGCCCGCGCACCCGAGCACGATCGCCTCGGCTCTGTCCTCACGGATCGCCGCCCCGATCTCGGCCGAGATGTGCTGCCTTGCGTTCGAGCCGGACTCTTCGAGGGCCAGAACCGGCACCTCGGCGGCTCGGACGCGTGCGCAGCGGTGCGCGAGACCATATCTTGCAAGGTTGTGCTCGATCGCCGCGATCGAGCGGGCGAGCGTCGTCACCACGGAGAAGGCTCCAGCGACGAGGGACGCCATGTGGAAGGCGGCCTCCCCGATGCCGACGACCGGCGCTGCCGCCACCGCCCGCGCAGCGTCCAATCCCGTGTCGTCGAAGCAGGCGATGACGTGACCTGCGACGCCCGCCGCCTCCGCTTCGCGGATGAGCCGGAGCATGCCCGGCACGGCGAAGGCTTCGTCGTAGAAGCCCTCGATCGAGGCCGGCCCATCCGGCGGGTTCCAGGCAAGGATGTCCGTCCCTGGCGCCGCGACGGCCTGCGCCGCCGCACCGATCTTCGCCGTCATTGAGGCTGTTGTGTTGGGGTTCACGACGTGGATCTTCATGCGCGCGCCTATCCGGTCGGCTCCAGCTGGGGCGCCAGGGTGGCGGCGGCCTCGGTGCGAATGCAGCGGGCGCGCTGGCTCTCCTTCACTGCCACGAGGGGCGGCCTATCGGCGCGGCAGGGCTCGATGGCCAGCGGGCAGCGCGGCGCAAAGCTGCAGCCGGGCGGGAGGTTGGCGAGGTCGGGAGGCGCACCCGGGATCGCCTCGAGCCGCGCACCTTTGGCGAGCGCTCCGTGGGCGCGGCTCTTGAGGAGCCCGATCGTGTAGGGATGACGGGGCGCGCGGATGAGGTCGCGCGCCGTCCCCTCCTCGACGATGCGCCCGGCATACATGACAAGAATGCGGTCCGCGACTTCGACTGCCGCGCCGATGTCGTGAGTGACGAAGATGATGGAGAGCCCGAGGTCGCGCTGAAGCTCCCGCAGCAGAAGCAAGATCTGGATCTGGACCGTGGCGTCGAGCGCGGTCGTCGGCTCGTCGGCGAGCAGCAGCTTGGGCCGGCAGGCGAGGGCCAGGGCGATCATGGCGCGCTGGCGCATCCCGCCGGACAGCTCATGCGGATAGGCGTCGAGCCGGCGCTCCGGCGAGGGGATGCGCACCCGCCGGAAAAGATCGAGCGCGCGCTCCCGGGCGGCCGCTCGGCTCACGCGCTCGTGGCGGCGGATCGCCTCCACGATCTGCTGGCCGACGGTGTAGACGGGATCCAAGGCGAGCAGCGGCTCCTGGAAGATCATGGAGACCACGGCGCCGCGAAAATCGGCAAGCTCACGGGCGCTCATGGCGAGCACGTCGCGCCCGTCCACGGTAATCGAGCCCTCCACCCTCGTGCGCCGCTCCGGGTTGAGGCGCATGAGGGAACGCAGCGTCACGCTCTTGCCCGAGCCTGATTCGCCGATGAGGGCTACCGCCTCACCGCGGCCAAGGTCGAGATCAACGCCGTCCACGGCACGCACGGCGCCGCCCGCGAAGGCGACCTTGAGGTTGCGGATGGAGACGATGGGGGTGGTCATGGGGCGCGGACGGTTTCCCCTCTCCCTTGAGGGCAGGGGGCAGGGATGAGGGACGCAAAGTCGGCGCAGTTTCGTTCAGCGTGGGCCTGGGCTGCTCGTCCAGCCCCACATCCTTCACCGGAGAGCTCTACGCCTTCCCCCATCCCTCCCCACCGGAGGGAGAGGATCTTCCGATGCGCATCGACCAAGGCCATCATGCCTCCTCCTCATGCACCTTCGGCGCCCGCGAATGGCCGGAGTTCGGCGGCACCATGAGGCAGGCGGCGCGGTGGGGACCGCCGGCGTCGTAGAGCGCCGGCTCCTTCCTGGCGCATATCTCCTCCGCAAAGGCGCACCGGGTGTGGAAACGGCAGCCGGGGGGCGGATTGATGGGGTTCGGCGGATCCCCCGAGAGCGGCGCTTCCTGCGTGCGCCGGTCGGGGTCGAGCGAGGGCATGGAGGCGAGGAGCGCCGCCGTGTAGGGATGGCGCGGCCGCTCGAACACCTCTTCGACCGTCCCGAGCTCGGCAACCTTGCCAAGATACATCACCATGACACGGTCGGAGATGAAGCGGACGACATTGAGGTCGTGGCTGATGAAGATGTAGGTGAGGCCGAACTCCTCCTTGAGGTCGAGGAGCAGGTTCAGCACCTGCGCCTCCACGGATTTGTCCAAGGCCGACACGGCCTCGTCGAGAATGATGAGGCGGGGCTGGAGCGCGAGCGCGCGGGCGATGTTCACCCGTTGCCGCTGGCCGCCCGAGAGCTCGTGCGGGTAGCGTTCGGCGAAGCGCCGCGGGTCGAGGCCGACCCGGGCAAGGAGATCGCGCGCCCGTCCAATCGCCTCATGGCGCGGGACGCCGTGCACCTGCGGGCCGAAGGCAATCGACGCCTCGACGGTCAGGCGTGGGTTGAGGGACGAGTAGCTGTCCTGGAACACCATTTGGGCTTGGCGGCGGAACTCGCGCAGGCCCAGACCTGCGCCGACGCGCTCGCCGTCGAAGACGATCTCGCCGCCGTCGGGCGAGATGAGATCGAGCACGAGCCGCGCCGTGGTGGACTTGCCGCAGCCGGACTCCCCGACGACGCCGAGCGTCTCCCCCTCCAGCACGTCAAAATCGATCCCGTCGACGGCCCGCACCACAGCCTTGGATGCGAAGAGCCCCTTCTTCACCGGGAAGTGCTTCACGAGCCCATGCACGGAGAGCAGGGATTGGCTCGGAGCGTTGCGGTCCTTGGCGTGGAGCGCGGAGGCGTTCATGGGGTCGCCCTCGTCACGCCTGCGCCTCTCTCTCCGGAAGGGCGGTTCTGCGTCACCTCTGTCATTGCTTCACGTCCATGGCCGATCGCAGGCCGTCGGAGAAGAGGTTGAAGGACAGGGAGGTGATGAAGATCATCACTCCGGGCAGGGCCGCCACCCAGGGCTGGACGTAGATCGCCGTGCGCAGCGTATTGAGCATCAGACCCCATTCGGGCTCGGGCGGGCGCACGCCGAGGCCGAGGAAGGAGAGACCCGAGGCCAGGATCATCGAAACCGAAATCAGGCTGGTAGCGTAGACGAAGATCGGCCCGAGCACGTTGCCAAGGATGTGCACGCGCACGATGGTAAGCGCCCGGGCGCCCGAGGCGCGTGCGGCTTCCACGAAATCGCGCGAGCGCACCTGCGTCGTCACCGCCTCGGCAACCCGGGCGATGGGCGGGATGAACACCACGGTGAGCGACAGCAGCGCGTTGCCGAAACCGGCGCCGAGCGCCCCTGACAGGGCCACCGCCAGCAGCACCGACGGGAACGCGTAGAAGACGTCGATGGTGCGCATGATGAGCGTGTTGACGCGTCCGCCGACATAGCCCGCGAAGATGCCGATGCCGCTGCCAAGAAAGAAGGCGATGATCACGGGCGTGACGCCCATGAAAAGGGACAGGCGCGCCCCGAAGATCAGACGCGAGAGCATGTCGCGGCCAAGCTCGTCCGAGCCCAGCGGATAGCCGGGCGTGCCGAACGGGCGAAGCCGGCGAAGGGTCATGCCGGCATAAGGATCCTTCGGCGCGATGTAGGGCGCGAGCACCGCCGTAAGCAGGATGAGGAGGAGGACGAGCCCGGCGCCGATCGCCACCGGGTCGCGCCGCAGGCGCCGCCACACGCCGGTCCAATACCCCGCGGTCGGAGTTCGGGCGGCAGTCAATGATGAGCCTTCCGCAAGCGAAGCCACCGCTCAGCCTCGTTCGATGCGCGGATCCAGCGCCGTCTGCAGGATGTCCACGATCAGGTTGAGGAGGACGAAGAAAAGCGCGAGCACCAGGATCGTGCCTTGCAGGAGAGGCAGGTCACGCTGGAAGATGGCCGCGTTGAGCAAGAAGCCCGTTCCCGGCCAGGAGAACACGGTCTCGATCAGGATCGAGCCGCCGAGAAGGTAGCCGAGCTGCAAGCCCATCACGGCGAGCGCGGTCGGCGCCGCGTTCTTCACTACATGCCTGAAGATGCCGCGGTCGGTCAGCCCCTTGGCGCGCAGTCCGACCACGAATTCCTGGGCCAGGATCTCGGCGACCAGGGCGCGCACCGTCCGCGCGACGATGCCCATCGGGATCACCGACATGGTTACGGCCGGCAGGATCATGTGGCGCAGATGCGCCCAGTCCCAGGCCCAGTCGGTCGAGCCGCCCGGTCCGGCGCCGGTCGGCGGCAGCCAGCCAAGCTCCGCGGCAAAGATGATCACCAGCACCATGCCGAGCCAATAATGGGGAACGCTGACGCCGAAGACCGACAGGGCAGAGGCCAGCTTGTCGACAAAGCTGTCGCGGTAGTAGCCCGCCACGAAGCCGAAGAGCGCCCCGAAGAAGAAGCCAATGGCCGTCGCCAGCACGGCCAGGCGCAGCGTGTTGCCGACCGCCTTGAACACTTCGGCGGCCACCGGCCGGCCCGTGGCAATGGACGTGCCAAGATCCCCGTTCACGGCGCGCCACAGCCACCGGCCGAACTGTTCGATATAAGGGCGGTCGAAGCCATAGACCGCAAGCAACATCTTCTGCAGGTCCGCTGAAGCGTCGGGCGGTAGCACCGAGACCAGAGGATCGCCGGGCGCGATATGCACGAGCGCGAAGCACACGATCGCGACCCCAAGCAGGATCGGGATCGTGTAGGTGATGCGGCGGGCGAGGATCGAGAGCATGGATGCGTTCGCGCTCATGTCGTCCTGGACCGGAGATGGCCCGAGCTGGAGCAGGGAAAGGGCATCCGGACCCGCACGCGGTCGTGAGCCCCTCCCCGCCTAGATGTCGAAGCTATGAAGGTTGTTCATCCGGGGCTGAGGTGTGAGGCTGGGGTTGCGAAGCCAACCAACCCCGACCGGAGCACCCGGATGAACGTTCACCAGCATGCCCGCATGACGGTCCATGGTCGAGCCCTTCTCGTGTCGCGCATCCGCCAGGAGGGCTGGCGCGTGAGGGATGCGGCTGGCGCCGCCGGCGTCTCGGAGCGAACTGCCTACAAATGGCTGGCGCGCTTTCGGGCCGGCGGCGAGCGGATGCTTCACGACAGGAGCTCGGCGCCGGCCCGGCCGCGTCGTCGCCTGTCGCCCGAGACCCTCGCCGCCATCGAGCGGCTGCGCCGCCAGCGCCTCTCCGGCCCGGCGATCGCCCGCCAGCTCGGCCAGCCGCGCTCCACGGTCGGCGCCGTGCTGCGCCGCCTCGGGCTCGGGCGCCGCGCGGCCATTGAGCCCAAGCCCCCGGTTGTGCGTTACGAGCGGGAGCGGCCCGGCGAACTCATCCATCTCGACACCAAGAAGCTTGGACGCATCGCCAGGCCAAGCCATCGCGTCACCGGCAACCGACGCGATCGGGTCGCCGGCACAGGGTGGGAGCACCTGCACGTCGCCGTGGATGACGCCTCGCGCCTCGCCTACACCGAGGTGCTGCCGAGCGAGCGCAAGGAGGACGCCGTGGCCTTCCTGTCCCGGGCGCTCGCCTTCTTCGCAGCCCACGGCGTCCGCGTCGAGCGCGTCATGACCGACAACGGCTCGGCCTACAAAAGCTTCGCCTTCCGCAACCGCCTGGCCGAGGCAGGCCTGCGCCATATCCGCACCAAGCCCTACACGCCCAGGACCAACGGAAAAGCCGAACGCTTCATCCAGACCAGCCTCCGCGAGTGGGCCTACGCCCGAACCTACCAGACCTCTGCCGAGCGAGCCCACGCCATGCAGCCCTGGATCACCGCCTACAACTCCACCCGACCCCACTCAGCCCTCGGCGGAAAACCACCCCTCAGCCGCCTGAACAACGTGCTTGGATTCGACACCTAGACCTCCCTCCGGCTATCCGGGGATGACACCGACAGTGCTACTCCATTGACATGGTGGCGATGTCGATGAACCAGCTCTGCGGCTGCACCACGCCCTTCACCTTCGGCGACATGGCCCGCGGGCCGACGTCATGCGCCACCCAGACGAAGGGCGCTTCCTCGACGATGCGGGCATGGAGCCTGGCGAGCGCCGCATCGCGCGCCTTGGCGTCGAAGGCGGTGCGGGCATCGGCGATCAGCTTGTCGAACTCCTCATTGCCGAAATAGCCCCAGTTGTTCGACACCGGCGGGAAGGTCTTCGTGGACGTGAAGCGCACCATGCCGAAGAACGGGTCCATGGCGGCGAAGGTCACGTTGATGGCATTGGCGCCCCGAGCGGAAGCATCCTTCGCCCCATGCCGCCAGTTGGTGAAGAGGGTGTTCCACTCGATCACATCCAGCTCGACGTCGAAGAAGCATTCCTTCAGCGCCTGCTGGAGGTATTCGTTCATCGGGATCGGCTGCATCTGGCCGGACCCTGAAGCCGATGTCTGGACCTTCACCTTCACTGGCTTCGCGGCGGAATAGCCGGCCTCCTGCATCAGCTTCTTTGCAGTGGCCGGATCGTACTTGATCTGGAACTTGGGATCGCCATGCCAGGGATGGCCCTTCTCATAGGTGCCGTACGCCTCGGCCATCATGCCGCCGAGGAGCTCCTTCAGCTCCGTGCGGTTGATGCACAAATTGGCCGCGTGGCGAACCCGCCGGTCGAGCCAGGGCGAGCCTTCCACGAAAGAGAGCTGCCAGGGCCAGACATGCGGCTGCTCGTTCTGGTAGATGACGAAGCCTCGGCTCTTGATCTGCGGCACCGCGTCCGGGGCGGGCGCCTCGATCCAGTCGACTTGGCCGGACAAGAGGGCCGCCGTGCGGGCGTTCGCCTCGGGCAGCGGCAGGAGAACGACCCGATCGATCCTGGGGCGGCGCTTTTCGTCCCAGTAGTCCGGGTTCTTGGCGAGCTCGAGCCGCTCGCGCGGGACGAAGCGCGTGACCCGGAACGGGCCGGAGCCCGAGGGATCGGCGGCAAAGGCCGCCCAGGCCTGCTTCGCGCGTTCGGCCGGATCGGTCACCGACGCCGGCACCGCCTTGAGTTTCGCCTCCCAATGAGTCGGCGAGGCGATGAACAGGTTCGTCAGGTTGATGGGCAGGAACGCGTCTGGCTCGGAGGTGGTGAGCTCGACCGTCATGTCGTCGATCTTGCGCGCCGACCGCAAGGTGGGCATGCGCGACGCCGTGACGCCGACTTGGCTCGCATCGAAATGCGGCGCGGTCTTGTCCAAGACCTTCTGCACGTTCCAGACGACGGCGTCGGCATTAAGGGGCGAGCCATCATGGAACTTCACGCCAGCTCTCAGCTTGAAGATCCACTTGGTCTTGTCCGCGTCGTCGGCTTTCCACTCCGTCGCGACGCCCGGAATGACGACCGAAGGCTCCTTCTCCTTGGACAGGTCCCACTGGGTAAGGCTGTCATAGATCGGAATGCCGGTGAAGCGGTTGCCCTCGAAGCCCTGGTCCGGCTGGCCGAGCGTACGCGGGATATCCGCGGCCGTCATGCCGATCCGCAGCACCTTCTCCTGGGCAAGCGCCAGAGGAGCGCCGAACCCGGCCGCGAGAAGGCCGGCGACGAGCGCCGTGCGACGAAATCCTGTCATCCCTGTTCCCCTGTTCAAATCGCTGTCTCGGCGCAGCAAGCCACATGCCATCCCTCCGCGGGGCGGGCGTCAAGACCCGCCCGGCGATTCTTGCCTAAGTTTTCGGCAACAGCCTTCCACAGGGCGGGGACAGCGATTGCCGCCCTGCGCGCCTGTGCTACCGTTCCCTTTCAGGGTTGGCGTCTCATCGGGGACGGGCGCATCCAGGGTGGATGCGAGGGCGGTGATCGAAGCGGCGTCGGTGTTTCTGGCTTCGGGCTCTTCGCTTCCCGAGGCCCGAACCACAACAGGAGCGGAGAATGGCTGAGCAGAGGGTATCCCGTCGCGCAATTCTCGGCGGGCTGGCAGCGGGCATCGCCGCCCCGCACATTGCGCGGGCGCAGGGGCAGGGTCCGATCAAAATCGGAGAGCTCAACTCCTACACCCGATTGGCGGCCTTCTGCATTCCTTACCGCAACGCCATGCTGCTTGCCCTCGACGAGATCAACGGCAAGGGCGGCGTGCTCGGGCGCAAGCTGGAATTCGTCATCCGCGACGATGGGGGCACGACCGGGGACGCCACGCGGGTGGCGGAGGAGCTCGTCACCCGCGAGAATGTTTCGATGCTGGCGGGGACCTTCCTGTCCAATGTCGGCTTGGCGGTCGCCGACTATGCCAATCAACGCAAGATGCTGTTCCTCGCGTCCGAGCCTCTCTCCGACGCGATCACCATGGCACAGGGCAATCGCTACACTTTCCGGGTCCGGCCCTCGACCTACATGCAGACGCGGATGCTTGTGGAGGCGGTCAAGGACAAGCCTGTCCATCGCTGGGCGATCGTCTGCCCGAACTACGAGTATGGGCAGTCCGCGGCGGCGAACTTCAAGCGCCTCATCAAAGAGGTGAATCCCAAGGCGGAGATCGTCGCCGAGCAGTATCCGGCGCTCGGCCGCGTGGATGCCGGCGCGACGGTCAATGCTCTTGCCCAAGCGCGGCCGGAGGGCATCTTCAATGCGCTTTTCGGCCCCGACCTGCCTCCCTTCGTCCGTGAAGGCAACACGCGGGGCTTGTTCGAGGGCAAGACCGTAGCGAGCCTCCTCACCGGCGAGCCGGAATATCTCCTCACCTTGGGCGAGGAGACGCCGGAGGGTTGGATCGTCACCGGCTATCCTTGGGACCAGATCGAGCTGCCCCAGCACAAGGCGTTCGTCCAGGCCTACCGGGCCCGGTTCAACGACACGCCCCGGCTTGGCTCCCTTCTCGGCTACATCGTCGTCTACATGGTGCGCGACCTGATCGCGAAGACAGGCAGTCTCGATACCGAGAAGATGATCGCAACCTTCGAGGACATGGCGTTCGACACCATCATCGGCCCCGTGACGATGCGCGGCATCGACCACCAATCGACTCACGGCGCCTGGGTCGGCGAGACGACCCTCAAAGGCCGGCAGGGCGCCATGAAGAACTGGCGCTATGTGGACGGCGCGACGGTCATGTTCCCAGAAGCCGAGGTGAGAGCGGTGCGGAAGGCGTGAGAGGCGTCCCGATCCAGACCGTCACGGCCGGGCTCGCCCCGGTCGTCCTCGTATCCGAGGCCGCAGCCGCGCCAAGGCGCCAAGGCCCGGTTCGAAGCCGGGCGTGACGCGGTGCAGGTGCTCATGGACCTCTCCTTCGTCGTCATCCAGATCCTCACCGGGCTCGCCAGCGCCTCGTCGCTGTTCATCATCGCGAGCGGCCTGACACTCGTCTTCGGCGTCACCCGCATCGTGAACTTCGCCCACGGCTCGCTCTACATGCTGGGGGCCTATTTCGCGGCGACGATCATCTCGCGCCTCCTCGATCTCCATTACGGTCCGGTGAGCTTCTGGTGCGGCGTCCTCCTCGCCGCCTTGGGCGTGGGTGCGCTCGGCGTCGTCATGGAGGTCGTGCTGTTGCGGCGCATCTATCGCGCCCCGGAGCTGTTCCAGTTGCTCGCCACCTTCGGCGTCGTCCTCATCGTGCAGGACGTGGTGCTGAAGGTCTTCGGTCCTCAGGACATCCTCGGCCCCAGAGCGCCCGGCCTGCGCGCTCCCGTGGAAATCCTCGGGCGGCGCTTCCCGTCCTATGAACTCGTGATGATCGCGGCTGGGCCCACGGTGCTCGGGCTGCTCTGGCTCCTGTTGCGGAAGACACGTTTTGGCGTACTGGTTCGAGCAGCGACCCAGGACCGGGAAATGGTCGGCGCGCTCGGTGTGAACCAGCGCCTTCTCTTCACCGGGACCTTGTTCCTCGGCGCGTTCCTCGCCGGGCTGGGCGGGGCGCTGCAGATCCCGAAGTCGCCGGCGACGCCGCGCATGGATCTCGACATCATCGCCGAGGCCTTCGTCGTCACCGTCATCGGCGGCATGGGGAGCATTCCCGGCGCTTTCCTTGCGGCCATCATGATCGGCCAGCTCCAGGCCTTCGGCATCCTGATCTTTCCCAAGGTCACCCTGGTGCTCGTCTTCCTCCTCATGGCGCTCGTGCTGGTGGTGCGTCCTTATGGGCTTCTGGGCCGTCCTGAGGGGCCAGCCCCCGCGCACGCGGCTGCGTTCAATGGCGCGCCTCGGCCCTGGGGGCCGACCGAACGCAGGATCGCCCTGGGCACGGTAGCTGCGCTCGCTCTCCTGCCTCTTGCGGGCGATGCCTATCTCCTCAAGGTCGCGACCGAGATTTTGATCCTCGGTCTCCTCGCCTTCTCTCTCCATTTTCTGGTTGGCACGGGCGGTCTCGTGAGCTTCGGCCATGCCGCTTATTTCGGTCTTGGAGCCTACGGGGCGGCGCTCGCCTGCAAGCACCTCAGCCTGCCGATGGAGCTGGCCCTGCCGCTCGCGCCCATCGCCGCAGCGCTCGGCGCTGCAGTTGTCGGGTTCTTCGTGGTGCGATTGTCAGGAATCTATCTTGCCATGCTCACCCTCGCCGCCGCGCAGATCCTCTATGCGGTGGCATTCCAGTGGGTGGAAGTGACCGGAGGCGACAATGGGCTTGTCGGCATATGGCCCTCATCCTGGGCATCCGATCGGACGATCTATTACTATCTGACGCTGGCCTTCAGCGTGGCGGCCATCGCTGCCTTGCGGCATGCCATTTATGCTCCATTCGGCTACAGCCTGCGGGCGACCCGCGATTCGGAGCTGCGGGCGGATGCCATCGGCATCGACGTGCGCCAGCAGCGCTGGCTAAGCTTTATTCTTGCCGGATCAGCGGCCGGGCTCGCGGGCGGGCTCTACGTGTTCCTGAAGGGCTCCATCGACCCTTCCGCGCTCGGCATTCCGGTGTCCGTCGATGCGCTCACCATGCTGCTCCTTGGCGGGTTGCAGACGGTCATGGGGCCGGTGGTCGGTGCCGCAGTGCTGCATGGCCTCAAGGACCAGATCATGCCGCTGACGGATCTGTGGCGGCTGTTCTTGGGCTGCAGCATCATCGTTCTGGTGCTCCTGTTCCCGAACGGGCTCGTGGGCGCATACGAGGCCCTTCGCCTTTCCTCTACCGCGACGAAGGGGGCGGCGAGCGCCCGCAGGCGCGAGCCGGACGGCGCACAATCGCGCCCTCGTGCTCCCCTCGAGGCGCTCGCCCGATCGCGAGCATCTGGGGCGGGAGGCGAGACTTCGAAAGCGGACGAGACGGTATGAGCCTGCTCGACGTCCACGGCCTGACCAAGGCCTTCGGTGGCGTGGTCGCCGCGCGCGACGTGACCTTCTCCGTCGCGCCGGGAGAACTCGTAGCGCTGATCGGCCCGAACGGGGCCGGCAAGACCACGACCTTCAATATGGTCGGCGGGCAGCTCGCGCCGGACAAGGGCGAGGTGCGTCTTGCAGGAGAAGACGTGACGCACTTGCCGCCGCGGGAGAAGTTCCGGCGCGGCGTTGGACGAACCTTCCAGATTGCGCAGACCTTCCTTTCCATGACCGCCGCCGAGAACGTGCAGATGGCGCTCATGAGCCGTCACGGCGAGGCGCGAGCGCTGCGCCCTCCCGCGGGACGGCGACACCGGGAGGAGGCGCTCGCTGCGCTTGAGCGCGTGGGTATGGCCGGCACCGCCGACCAGCCCTGCGCTATGCTCGCCTATGGCGACGTGAAGCGCGTCGAACTCGCGATCGCGCTCGCAGGAGAGCCGAAACTCCTGCTCATGGACGAGCCGACCGCTGGCATGGCCCCGCGCGAGCGCGCCGCGCTCATGACGCTCGCCGCCACGATTGCCCGCGAGCGCAACATCGGCGTGCTCTTCACCGAGCATGACATGGGCGCCGTGTTCGGCCATGCCGATCGCATCCTGGTTCTGGTGCGCGGCGAGGTCATCACGAGCGGCCGTCCGGACGAGGTCCGCGCCGATCCGCGCGTGCGTGAAGCTTATCTCGGCGAGACGGGTGCAGCAGTCGCGATGCGCGCGACTCAAAAGAGAGCCTGAAATGACGGCTCCTCTTCTCGCCGTCGAGGGTCTCTCCGCCTATTACGGCAGCGCCCAGGTTCTCTTCGACGTTTCGCTCGCACTGGTCCCTGGGGAGGTGCTGGCGCTGATGGGCCGCAACGGCGCCGGCAAGTCCACGACGCTCAAGGCCATCATGGGGCTGATCGCGGCGCGCGCTCATCGCCTGGAGTTCCGGGGGCGCTCCATTCTCGATCTGCCGAGCTATCGCATCGCTAGGCTCGGTCTAGGCTACGTACCCGAGGAGCGGCGCATCTTCACGGACCTCACCGTCTTCGAGAATCTGGAGGTCGGGCGTCAGCCCCCCCGCTCGGGGCGAACGCCCTGGACGCCGGAGCGGCTCTTCTCCATCTTCCCGAACCTTGCCGAGATGAGTGGCCGGCGGGCAAGCGAGATGTCGGGTGGTGAGCAGCAGATGCTCACCATTGCCCGTACCCTCATGGGCAATCCAGACGCGGTGCTGCTCGACGAGCCATCGGAGGGATTGGCGCCCGTGATCGTCGAGCTCATGACGAAGGCGGTGCTTGCTATGAAGAGCGAGGGGATCGCGGTCCTCCTTTCAGAGCAGAACCTGTCCTTTGCCGCGGCTGTCAGCGACCGCGCGATGATCATCGAGCGTGGGCAGATCCGTTACGAAGGCAGCTTTGCCGAGCTTGCGGAGAGCCAGGAGGCGCGCGAAGCCTATCTGGAGGTCTGAGGCTCTTTGGGACAACCGGCTCAGCGCGTCTCCTGAACTGCCCCGCGCAGGCGGGCGGCGATCGCCGCCGGAATCGCGGAGGGGGTCGGGACGACCGCGACGCCGGCCTCCTCGAGCGCCTTGCGTTTCGAGGCATAGGAGCCGCGTTCCCCCAGGACGATGGCGCCGGCATGTCCCATCTTCCTGCCCGGCGGCGAGGCGGCGCCGGCGATGAAGGAGACCGCAGGCTTGCTGATCGTTCGCACGTCTTCGGCCGCCTCCTCTTCGAGGACGCCACCGATCTCTCCGACGATCACGATCGCCTCGGTGCGGGTATCCTCGTCCAGGCTGCGGACGGCATCGCGCGTGGTGGTGCCGATGATTGGGTCGCCGCCGATACCGATGAAGGCAGAAATGCCGTGACCGGCCTGAACGAGATTGAGGCAGACGAGCGTGCCCAGGCTGCCCGAGCGGGAGACGACCCCGATGCGGCCTGGACGGAATACCCGCTCGTTGAAGGCGGGCATGAAGCCGACGAAGCACTCGCCGGGCGTGACGAGGCCAGCGGTGTTCGGTCCGAGGACTTGCGCACCCGCCTCCCGCGCCGCCGCAAGGAGCCACATGGCGTCCTGCACCGGCACATGCTCGGTCAAGATGACGAGCTTCTTCACCCCCGCCTCGATGGCATCGAGCGCGGCGTCCTTGACGCCATAGGGCGGGATGAAGAGGACGCTCACATCAATCCTGCCGTCGCGCATCGCTTCCTGGGCCGATCCCCAGACGGGCAGGCCAACATGCCGTGCGCCGGCCTTCGCCGGATTGACGCCGCCGACGATTCGGGTGCCGTAGTCGCGCATGCGCTCGGCCCAGAAGGTGCCCTGCCGGCCTGTGATGCCCTGGACCAGGACCCTCTCATGCGCGCGCACGATCATCGCGCCGCCTCCACCGCCGCACGAACCGCGTCGTCCATGCGCTCGTAAGGCTCGAGGCCAAGCCGCTCGCGCACCAGGGCAACGGCCTCGTCCTCGCCCGTGCCATGGATGGTGAAGAACACCGGCACCGCAGGCTTCACCGCATCCCAGGCGTCGAGGATGCCGCCCACCATGACGTCAGTGCGGGCAAAAGCGCCGCAGAAATTGACCACGAGGCTTCGCACGCGCGGATTGGCGAGCACGATCTCGAGCGCCGGCTTGCCGAGCGTGTAGGCTTCGCCGCCGATCTCGAGGAAATTGGCCGGCCGGCCGCCGAGATGGGCGATCACGTCCATGGTCGTCATGGTGAGCCCGGCACCGTTGGCGAGGACGCCGACCGTGCCATCGAGCTCGATGTATCTGAGGCCTTGCGCCTGTGCCCGCGCTTCGAGCTCCGTCAGGCGCTCGGGGGCGCCGGCCGCCGCAATCTCGGCCCGGCGCTTCACGCCCGAGTCGTCCATGATGAACTTGCAATCGAGGGCGACCAGCCTTCCGTCCTTCGTCGCGGCGAGAGGGTTGACCTCGACGAGCTCCGCATCAGTGTTCCGATAGACATGATAGAGGCGTTGGATGACGTCGGCGAGGTGAGCGCGACCGACGCCGTCGATCTCGGGCAGCCGCGCGGCGAGCGTCGCCTCATCGATGCCCTTGCGAATGTCGACAGGAAAGCGCAGCAGCCCTTCAGGGCGCCTCGCGGCAATCTCCTCGATGTCCATGCCGCCTGCGGTCGAAACCATGACCAACGGACCCTTCGTCGATGAATCGTTGAGGACGGCGACATAGAGCTCATGGACGATCACCATCTGCTCCTCGACGAGGACCTTTTCGACCGCATGCCCGCCGATCTCCATTCCGAGGATGCGCTCGGCTGCCGCTCGCGCCTCCTCAGGGGAGGCGACGAGCGCGATGCCGCCGGCTTTGCCGCGCTTGCCCGCCGGTACCTGTGCCTTCACGACGGCGGGGCCGCCCAGCATCTGCGCCGCGAGGCTCGCTTCATCGGGGGTGCGCGCCACCTGCCCGCGCGGAGTGGCGATACCCGCCGCCGCAAGCAAGGGCTTCGCTGCATGCTCCTCGAAGTTCATCTGTCGTTCTTCTCCCGACGGCCGCGCCCTATTTTCCCCATTTGGCCCAGTAGGCGCCGAACAGTTCCTCCTCGGACGGTTTGTCTTCCGGAATGGTCATGACGAGCTGGGTGACGTTCACGAAACAGCGCCAGTTGAGGTTGTCGTCGAGCGAATTCTTCTGCCAGCTGCCGCAGCCCATGGAGAGGGTGAAGGCGAGGCCGTTGTCGAAGCCGCCGCCATTGCCAAAGGTGTGTGCCTGGTTGACGAGGACGCGCACCACGTCGGTCTCCGCCGCAAGCTCGCGGGCGCGAGACAGATCCTTGGTGTGAATGCCGATCGAGTGGCCCTTGCCCTGATGCTCGAGGATCGCCCGGCCGACCCGCTTGGCCTCGGCGAAATCCTTCGCGCGGTAGACCGTGAGGACGAGGGACAGCTTCTCGCCCGAGAGCGGATACTCCCGTCCGACTCCGGTCTCCTCGACCATGAAGAAGGACTTGTCTCTCGCTGCGTCCGAAAGATTGAAGGCCTGGGCCAGAACGCGCGCATCGCGGGCGATGACGTTCCGGTTGAGCTTGCCGTCGATCCACAAGCGCGAGACGATCCGCTCCTTCTCATCGGCCGAGCAGACATAGCCGCCGGCGCGCTCGAGGGCGGCGATCGCCGGGTCATAGATCGAATCGAGGATGACGAGCGCGTTCTCGGAAGAGCAGGACGTCGCATTGTCGAAGGTCTTGGAGGCCGCGATCTTCCTGGCCGCATCGTCGACATCCGCGGAGTCGTCGATGACGACCGGCACGTTCCCCGCGCCCACGCCGATTGCCGGGGTTCCCGACCGATAAGCCTCGCGCACATTGGCCTGGGAGCCCGTTGCGACCACAAGATCGACCTGCCGCATGAGTTCAGAGGTGGCCTCGCGGGTGACGGGGGCAGGCAAGATCTGCACGAGGTCGGGCGGCGCGCCGATCCTGGCAAGCTCGGCGCGCATGCCGTCCACGGTTGCGGCCGTGGCCTCGTAGGCAGCAGGAGAGGGCGCCACGATGATGGCATTGCCGCCCTTCACCGCCATCATCGCCTTGTTGACGGGCGTTGCGGAAGGGTTGGTGGAGGGCGTGATCGCGCCGACGACGCCGACCGGCTTGGCGAATTTGACGAGGCCTTTCTCGGGAACTTCCGCAATGATGCCCGTGGATTTCACGCGCAGGAGGTCGCGCAGCGTCCCGAAGGTCTTGCGCTGGTTCTTGATGACCTTCGACTCCACGTTGCCGATGCCGGTGACCTGGACGGCAAGCTCAGCGAGCGCGCGGGCGTTCTGCGGCTTGTAGATGGACCATGCGAGTGCGGTGACAGCGTCGTCGAGCTTTTCCTGCGTCAGGGGCTCGAGCTCTCGCATGGCGGCGCGCCCCCTCGCGACGAGGGAAGCGACGAGCTGGCGCGGATCGGCTGATCCGGCCGGCTCGGGACTCTCCAAGGAAACGGCATGGACAGTCATGGAGCTTCTGCCCTTTCGACAGGCGCGGCTCCGCGTGGCCCTCTTGCGCGGAGGCTGCCGAGGATGGGAAGGAGGAGGGTGAGGAGCGTGCAGGCCATGACCGCCCCGGCGATGGGGCGCGTGAAGAACACGGTCCAATCATTGCCGAAGCTGATCATGGAGTTCATGAAGGCTTCCTCCGCAAGGGGGCCGAGAATGACGCCGAGCACCAGCGGGGCGATGGGGAAGCGGAAACGCTCGAAAAGATAGCCCAACACCCCAAAGCCGATCATGAGCCAAAGGTCCGTGACGTTGTTGCGGATCGAGAGCGCCCCGATGAAGCAGAACACCATCACGAAGCCGGAGACGATCGCCTCTGGCAGATCGAGGATCTTGACCAGCGGGCGGATCGCGAAGAAGCCGATCACGGCCATGAGGAGGAGGCCGAGGAAGAGCGAGGCGAAGATCGCATAGACCATGCTCGCCGAGGTCAGAAACACCTGCGGCCCTGGCTGCACGCCATGCAGCATGAAGGCGCCCATGATGACCGCCGTGGCGCCGCTCCCCGGCACGCCCAACGCCAAGAGGGGGATCAACGCTCCGCCGACGGACGCCGTCGCGGCGCTTTGGGGCGCGACGATTCCCTCGGCAATGCCGCTGCCGATGGCGGCGCGCCGCTTGCCGAACTGGGACTCGACCCCATAGCTCACGAAGGAGGCGATCGTCGCACCCGCCCCCGGGATGATTCCTATGATGTTGCCGATGAGCGAGCTTCGGACGAACATCGCCTTGAGGGCGACAATCTCGCGCCAGCTCGGGAGCTCCGTCCTGGCGCCCGCCACCGTCTCAATGGGCTTGCCTGCGTAGCCGCGCTCCAGGCGCGAGAGCACTTCGCCAACGCCATAAGCGCCCACCATCACCACCAGGAACTCCACGCCGTCCGCAAGGAGGCGGGAGCCGAAAGTGAAGCGGTAGGAGCCGTAGATCGCATCGGTGCCGACGCTGGCAACCAGCAAGCCAAGGCTCAGGCTGAGGAGAGCGTTGCTGAGCGAGCCGCGTCCGAGGGCGACCACGCTCGCAAGCCCAAAGAGCAGGATCGCGAAATACTCGGGAGAGGAGAAACGCAGCGCAAATCCGGCGATCGGCTTCGTCAGCGCCACCATGATGATGGCCGACAAGAGGCCGCCGAGGAGGGCGGCAACGAGCGTCCATCCCAGCGCCTTGGCCGGCTCCCCGCGGCGAGCCATGGCATAGCCGTCCCAGAGCAGGGGCACATGGATCGGCTCGCCCGGAATGCGGAACAGGATGGACGTGAAGGCTCCGCCATAGGTGCCGGACACATACATCGCAGTCAGCAGGATGATGGCTGGCGTGATGTCCATTTTGTAGGTGAAAGGCAGGAACAGCACGACACCCATCACGAGCGTCAGGCCCGGCAGAACGCCAACAAGGAGGCCGACAATGATGCCGCCCACGAGCATCAGAAGATTGTGCGGCATAAGGCAGGCCACAAATCCGCTTCCGAGCTGGACAAAAGAGTCGAGCATCAGGCCGGCCTCATGGACTCTTGTGCGCCGCCGCTCACCACAGGCCGACCACCAGATCGGTAACCCGGTCGAAAGGCGGGGCGCCGCGCGGCAGCGAGACGTAGACGATCTTCAAAAAGACGATGGAAACAACGAGCGCGCCCGCGACGCTCGCGATCCACACGGCGGCGTGCCGGCGATAGCGGCCGAGATAGCTGAAAAAGGCAAGGTAGAGGATGGTGGTCAGGACGAAGCCGAGCACGGGGATGAGCGCACCATAGGCGATCGTCAGGGCAACGCCTCCTGCAAGAAGGAAGGGCGAACGCGGCAGTTCCGCCTCCTCTTCGTCAGAACGGTCGAGGGCCTCGGCGACACCCCGCGCTTCGCCACCGATCCCGGGTCGGAAGGTCCGCGCGATCTCATAGAGGCAAACGACGGCCATGAGGCCGATCGCGAGCTTCGGCCAGAAGTCGGGGCCGAGCTCGCCTGGACGGGCGGTGTACTGTATCCGGTCGGCGGCGGCATAGAGCGCCGCTGCCAGCGCAAGGCCGACGCAATAGGGCAGGGCCGATCGAAGCTGGGCGCTGGTCAAGAATTCGCCTCCCTCAGCTCGTCTGCCAACGCCCTTAATGCGTCGCGGTCGCCCTCTTCATCTCTTCGAGCTGCGCCTTCAGAAAGGCGTCGGCCCTGTCGGCGCCAATGAAGCTGTCGGGGTCCGCGAACTGGTCCTGGAGAAACTTCTTGTATTCCACCGACGCTGCGACCTTTGCGAGAGCGTCCGCGAGTGCCTTCAGCCGGTCGGGCGGCGTGCCGGCCCGGACCACGATCGCGCGGAACTGAGGCAGGGCCACGGGATAGCCGAGTTCGTGCGAGCTCGGTATTTCCTTGAAGCTTTCGGACCGGGTCGTTCCGAAGACCAGGAGGGGGCGCATCTGTTTGCCGCTCAGGAACTGCGCCACGTCGCCCGCCTGTTCATAAAGAGCGTCCGCATGGCCGCCGAGAATCGAGACGTAACGCTCGCTCGGCCGGGAGAAGGGTACCTGGACTACCTTCACGCCCTTGCTTTCGAGCACCTTCAAGGAGAAGTCGTCGACGCTGCCGAAGCCGAGCGTCGCGACCTTCAGCTTGCCTGGGCTCGCCCTGGCTTCCTTCTCGAAGTCCGCCCAGCTCTTGAAGCGGCTGTTCTCGGCCACGAACAGGAACGAGGGCGCTTGGAGCATCACCGCCGCCGGGGTGATGTCCTCCAGCTTCCAGCGGGCATCCGATCCGGCGAGGAGCGCGTGGGTGTCGGCGATGTAGACCGCCATGGAATGACCGTCAGCAGGCGCCGCCAGGAGCTTCGCCATGCCAGTGGCGCCAGTGCCGCCGGGCACGTTCACCACCGGAACGCCCTGTCCGAAGATGGTTTCGAGCTGTTTGCCCACCATGCGTCCAAGCTGGTCGGCGCCGCCGCCCGGTCCCCAGGGCACGATGAATTCGATCGGGCGTGACGGATATCTGTCTTGCGAGCGCGCGCCGCTCCAAGGTGTTGCGACGATTGCCGGGGCAAGAACTATTCCGATGAGAATGGATCGGCGCAGAAGCGAGATCGCGGACCCTAGCATCCAGTTCCTCCCAAGCGCCCCGGCTCGCCTCTTATGGAGGGCTGTTCTCCGTCCGCTAGGCTAGGCTTCCCTGTCGAGGGCGCAATAGAGCCAGTCCGCCCCAATGGGTGGGGCCAGCGGAGGTCGCCTCGACCAGTTCTCGTGGGGCGTGAGCATCGATCATCGTCGCATCAGCTGTAGGACGACAGAACCTTGCGCAGGATGGCGACCATCTCGTCGATCTGCTGGCCCTCGGCCACGAAGGCCGGCGCAATGATGCCGGCGTCGCCCGTCGTCTTGATATGGAGCCCGGCATCGAAGAGGCGCTTTTGGATCTCATGACCGCGGGCCCCTGGCTGGTTCGCCGGCGCAAAATCAAGGCCAGCGATCATGCCGTAGCCGCGGATATCGGTGATGACGGGCAAGTCGCTCAAGGAGAAAACGGCATCGAGGAAATAGGCCGACATCTGCGCCGCGCGCTCGAACAGGCGCTCGTTGTCATAAATGTCGAGCGCAGCAAGGGCCGCCGCGCAGGCGGCCGGATGCGCAGACCAGGTGTAGCCGTGGAAGAACTCGACGGCGTTTTCCGGCGCTTGCTGGACGATGGTGTCGTAGATCTCCTGCTTGACCGCCACTGCGCCCATCGGCTGAGCGCCGTTGGTGATGGCCTTCGCCATGGTCATGATGTCGGGCGTGACGCCAAAGCTCTGCGCGGCGAACGCCTTGCCCGTGCGTCCAAAACCAGTGATGACCTCGTCGAAGACAAGCAGGATGCCGTACCCGTCGCAGATCTGGCGCAGACGCTCCAGATAACCCTTCGGCGGCACGAGCACGCCGGTCGAACCAGCGATCGGCTCGACGAAACAGGCGGCGATGTTGTCGCCGCCGACCATCGTGGCGATGCGGTGGAGGTCGTCCGCCAGCTCAGCGCCGTTTTCCGGCTGGCCCTTGGTGAAGCGGTTTTCAGGCAGCCAGGTATGTCGCATGTGAACCACCCCCGGGACGCCAGTGCCGAAGGCGTGCCGGTTCTTCATCATGCCGGAGAGGGCGACGCCGCCGAAATTGACGCCGTGATAGGCCCGCTCGCGCGACACGAACATGGTGCGATGGCCTTCCCCACGCGCCCGGTGATAGGCCAGGGCGATCTTCATGGCTGTATCGACGGACTCGGAGCCGGAGTTCACGAAAAACACCCGGTTGATCCCGTCCGGCGTCAGCTTGGCGATCCGCTCCGCCAGAGCAAAGGCCTTCGGGTGGCTGCGCGTGAAGCTCGGCGTGTAGTCGAGCTCGAGGAGCTGCTCATAGACCGCCTGCGCGATCTCGATCCGGCCGTGGCCGGCCGGCGTGGTGAACAGCCCCGACGAGCCATCGAGCACCTGGTCGCCGGCGACGCTCGTGTAATAGACGCCCTTGGCCCGGCTGAACATCTTGGGATCGGTCTTGAAGTCCCGATTGGACGTGAAAGGCATCCAGTGATGGTCGAGGCTCGCCGGCATCTCGCCCAAGGAGCGTTCGGCGCAGGGAGCGAGGCTGGTCGCGGCAGACGACATGGGGATCTCCTCAGAACCGGGATAGCCGCACCCGGGGCGGGCGATGCGCCACCCTTCGAGGAGCAAGGCGCCGTGAGGTAGGGCCAGATCGGCACAATCGGTTGGACACGCCCTCAATGCGGCGGTTGACGCGAGGGCGCGGACTTGGAAACCATGTCTCTCCGGCAAAGGGAGCCTCAGCGTCGGCGATGGGCGGACGAGTCGACCAAGCCATGTGGAACCGCCTCTTCGAGCTGTCCTCGAAAGGAAGCGGTCCCCTGCAGGCCCGCATCCGGCAGACCGTCGTCACCGCCATTCTCGATGGACGCTTGTCGCCCGGCACGGCGGTGCCTTCAAGCCGGGAACTTGCCGAGCAGCTCGGCGTGGCCCGCAATACGGTGGTGCTCGCCTATCAGCATCTCGTCGACGACGGCTTTCTCGTCTCGCGGGAGCGAAGCGGCTACTTCGTCAACAGGGAGGTAGCGGCGCACCGCGCCGAGGCTGCGACGCGGCCGTTGAGCGAGGGCGCGAAGCCGCCTGACTGGAAGACGCGCTTTGCCGTGCATGCCTCTCTCCAACGCAACATCGTCAAGCCGAACGATTGGCAAAGCTACCCCTATCCCTTTCTCTACGGCCAGTTCGACCCGACCCTCTTCCCCACCACCGACTGGCGTGAATGTTCGCGCCGGGCGCTCGGATCGGTGGAGCTGAAGGGTTGGGCCCCGGATCTCATCGACGGCGACGACCCGCTTCTCGTCGAGCAGATCCGAACTCGTGTGCTGCCGAGGCGAGGCGTGTGGGTGACCCCGGCGGAGGTGATGATCACCATTGGGGCGCAGCAGGCGCTGTTCCTGCTCGCCGAACTCCTGGTCGGCGACAGCACGAAGGTTGGTGTGGAGGATCCGGGCTATCCGGACGCTCGCAACATCTTCTCGATCAAGACGCCGCATGTAGTCCCCCTCAGGGTCGACGGGGGCGGGGCGAGGATCGAGCCAGGTCTCGGAGAATACGACTACCTCTATCTCACGCCGAGCCATCAATGCCCGACCACGGCGACCATACCACGCGAGCGCCGCGAGGCGCTCCTCGAGCTCGTCGCCGAATGCGACGGGATCATCATCGAGGACGACTACGAGACGGAGACGAACTTCTCCGAGAATCCGACGCCCGCCCTGAAAAGCCTCGATGCCAACGGGCGCGTGATCTATGTCGGCAGCCTCTCCAAGATGCTCGCCCCGGGCTTGAGGCTCGGTTACATCGCCGGGTCCACTGAGCTGATCCGCGAGGCGCGGGCCCTGCGCCGGCTGATGCTGCGCCATCCTCCGGCCAACAACCAGCGCACCGCGGCGCTGTTTCTCTCCCTCGGCCATCACGAGGCGCTCGCCCGGCGCCTGGCCCATATCCATCGGGACCGCGCGCAGGTGATGCGTCGCGCCTTGGAAAAGCTCCTGCCGGACTTCTCCTTTTCTGCAACCGACGGCGGCTCGAGCTTTTGGATCGAAGGACCTTCATGGCTCGATGCACGTGTCCTCGCCGAGAGGGCGCGAGCGCGCGGCGTGCTGATCGAGCCGGGGGACGTGTTCTTCATGGGTGAGGAGCCGCCGCGCCGTTTCATGCGTCTTGGCTTCTCGTCCATCGCTGCCGATCGCATCGAGCCTGGGATCGCGATCCTCGCCGACCTCGTGGCGGGCATTCGCGTCGAGGCGGAGAAGCGGGAACTGGCGCCATAGAAACGGGGTCGCTGGCCCTATCTCCCTGCCGGGTGAAATTCTAGCTTCGCGGCATCGGGCGCCGGCGAAGGCCGTCTGGCGCGTTGCAGGAGCTCAACCCCGCATGCTTGTGGGCGTCCCCAAGGAGATCAAGGTCCGCGAGTATCGGGTCGGCTTGACGCCGACGAGCGTGCGGGAACTCGTCGCCCACGGCCATGAGGTCGTTGTCGAACACGACGCCGGCGCAGGGATCGGCATGTCCGACGCCTCTTACGAGGCTGCAGGCGCAGTGGTGGTGGCCACGGCGGCGGAGGTGTTCGAGCGGGCCGAGATGATCGTCAAGGTGAAGGAGCCGCAAGCGGAGGAGCGCAGCCGCCTGCGCCCCGGCCAGGTGCTCTTCACTTATCTCCACCTCGCTCCCGATCCCGACCAGGCGCGCGACCTCCTGGCGAGCGGCGCCACATGCATCGCTTATGAAACCGTCACCTCGCCTTCCGGTGGCCTGCCCCTCCTGGCTCCCATGTCCGAGGTGGCGGGCCGTATGGCCATCCAAGCGGGCGCTTATTTCCTGGAAAAGGCTCATGGCGGCCTTGGCGTGTTGCTCGGCGGCGTGCCGGGCGTGGATCCCGCCAAGGTCGTGGTTCTCGGCGGCGGCGTGGTCGGCACCCATGCCATTCACATCGCCCTCGGCATGGGGGCCGACGTCTGGGTGCTGGACCGGAATGTCGACGTCCTGCGCCGGCTGTGGGTTCAGTTCGGCCGGCCGCTCAATACCGTGTTTTCCACGCGGGATGCGATCGAGAAGCACGTGGTCGAGGCCGACCTTGTCGTCGGCGGCGTGCTCATTCCCGGCGCGGCGGCGCCAAAACTCGTCGGCAGGGATCTCATCGGCCGCATGAAGCCTGGATCGGTGGTGGTCGACGTGGCGATCGACCAGGGCGGCTGCTTCGAGACCTCGCACCCCACCACTCACGACGAGCCCACCTACGTCGTTGACGGCGTCATCCACTATTGCGTCGCCAACATGCCCGGCGGCGTGCCGCGCACCTCCGCCTTCGCCCTCAACAACGCGACGCTGCCCTACGTGCTCGCCCTTGCGGACAAGGGCTGGAGGCGCGCCCTCGCCGAGGATCCGCATCTTCGCGCCGGTCTCAATGTCCATCGCGGGCAGGTGACGCACGAGGCGGTGGCTGCCGCCCTCGGTCGGCCCTATGTGGAGCCGCTGGCAGCGCTCACCGCATGAGGCGAGGCAGCGCAGAAGCCCGGCGCGCAGACAGCGGCCAGCCCAACGAAGCCATTCTGAAGGAAGCCATGCTCATGAGAATGACCACCGAGGAAGCCTTCGTGAAAGTGTTGCAGATGCATGGCATCCAACACGCCTTCGGCATCATCGGCTCTGCCTTCATGCCCATCTCCGATCTGTTCCCCAAGGCGGGCATCACCTTCTGGGACGTGGCGCATGAGGGCAATGGCGGCTTCATGGCCGACGGCTTCAGCCGTGCAACAGGCAAGATGGCCATGGTGATCGGCCAGAACGGCCCCGGCGTCACCGGATTCGTCACGGCCATCAAGACCGCCTACTGGAACCACACGCCGATGCTCCTTGTGACGCCGCAGGCGGCGAACAAGACGATCGGCCAGGGCGGCTTCCAGGAGGTCGACCAGATGGCCCTGTTCCGTGACATGGTCGGCTACCAGGAGGAGGTGCGCGACCCAAGCCGGATCGCCGAGGTCCTCAACCGCGTCATCCTCAAGGCAAGACGCCTCTCCGCCCCGGCGCAGATCAACGTACCGCGCGATTACTGGACGCAGGTCATCGACATCGCGCTCCCGCAGATCGTCGAGTTCGAGCGTCCGTCGGGCGGCGCGAAGGCCATCGCGGAAGCCGCGCGGCTCCTGTCCGAGGCGAGATTTCCGGCCATCCTCTCCGGCGCCGGCGTCGTGCTTGCCGGCGCGATCGACGAGGTCGTCGCCCTGGCCGAGCGTCTCGACGCGCCCGTCTGCTCGAACTACCAGCACAATGACAGCTTCCCCGGGAGTCATCGTCTCGCCTGCGGGCCGCTCGGCTATAACGGGTCGAGAGCCGCCATGGAGTTGATCGCCAAGGCCGATGTGGTGCTGGCGCTTGGCACCCGCCTCAATCCCTTCTCCACCCTGCCCTGCTATGGGATCGACTACTGGCCGAGGGCCGCCAAGGTCATCCAGGTCGACATCAACCCGGACCGGATCGGCCTGACGAAGCCCGTCACCGTCGGGATCTGCGGCGACGCCCGGCTCGTTGCGCGCCAGATTCTGGACTGCCTTTCTCCCTCTGCCGGAGATGAAGGCCGCGAGGAGCGCAAGGCACTCATCCATCATACCAACTCGGCGTGGCTGCAGACCCTGTCCAGCATGGATCATGAGGAGGACGACCCTGGCACGACCTGGAACGTCGATGCTCGCCGGCGCGAGCCCGACCGCCTGTCGCCGCGCATGGCCTGGCGCGCCATCCAGGCAGGGCTGCCCAAGGACGCCATCATCTCGAGCGACATCGGCAACAACTGCGCCATCGGCAATGCCTACCCCACCTTCGAGAAGGGGCGCAAATACCTTGCGCCGGGCCTATTTGGTCCGTGCGGCTACGGTTTTCCGGCAATCGTGGGTGCCAAGATCGGCTGCCCCGACACGCCGGTCGTCGGCTTTGCGGGCGACGGCGCCTTCGGCATCTCGATGAGCGAGATGAGTTCGATCGGCCGCGAGGGCTGGCCTGCGGTGACCATGGTGATCTTCCGCAACTACCAGTGGGGCGCGGAGAAGCGGAACTCGATTCTCTGGTACGATAACAACTTCGTCGGCACCGAGCTCAACCCCAGCCTCTCCTACGCGCGGATTGCCGAGGCCTGTGGTTTCAAGGGCGTCGTCGCGCGCACGCAATCCGAGCTCACCGACGCGATCCGCACTGCGTGCGATGCTCAGAGGAGCGGCGTGACCACCTTCATCGAGGTCATCCTGAACCAGGAACTCGGGGAGCCCTTCCGGCGCGACGCCATGAAGAAGCCGGTTGTGGTCGCCGGCATCGACCCTGCCGACATGCGCCCGCAGCCGGTGGCCTGATCGGCTTTCGCCCGAGTGAAAGCGCGCCCATGCCCGCGAAGCGCGACCCAGCCCTCTCCCCCCTTGTGGGGGAGAGTTGGAGAGGGGGGTCGCCGGGCATGGAGCGCCGGCGGCTCAGGCATGAGCGCGTCGTAGAAGCCGTCCGGCTCACCTTCCCAGAAGGCGCTCCGACTTTGCCGACCCCCCTCCCTACCCTCCCCCGCAAGGGGGGAGGGGGAGGTGGTGCGCCAGGTCGCGGCGGGGGCGAGCGGCGGCGGCCGGCGGCGCCGGACCAATTAGGCCGTCGCCGCCACGACGGCGCAGGTGGTCACGATGTCGTCGACGCTGGCGCCTCGCGACAGGTCGCTGATCGGTTTCGCGAAACCCTGGAGGAACGGGCCGATGGCCTGCGCGCCGCCCATCCACTGCACGAGCTTGTAGGCGATGTTGCCGGCGTCGAGGTTGGGGAAGACGAGCACGTTGGCCCGCCCCGCCACGGCGCTTCCTTCCTTCACCTTCTTCGCAGCCACGATCGGGACGATGGCGGTGTCGGCCTGGAACTCGCCATCGACCGCAAGCGCCGGTGCGCGCTCACGCGCGAGCGCCACGGCGCGACGCACCTTGTCCACATGAGCGTGCTGGGCGCTGCCTTTCGTCGAGAAGGAGAGCAGCGCCACGCGGGGCTCCTCGCCGAGAAGACGCGCCGCGCTCGCCGCCGAGGCAAGCGCGATGTCCGCAAGTTCCTCGGCAGTAGGGTCGACATTGACGGCGCAGTCGGCGAAGACGAATGCCTTCGATTCCTTTCCCAGGCGATCGGGAACGATCATCACGAAGTAGCTCGAGGGCAGAGCAACGCCTTCCGCGAGTCCGATCGTCATCAGGCCGGCTTCGATCACCCGCCGCGTGGGATGCGCAGCGCCTGCCACCATGACGTCGGCATCGCCCTCGCGCACCATCATGCCGCCGAAATAGAGCGGCTTCGCCATGAGCCGCGTCGCCATTGCCGAAGTCAGGCTCTCCCGACGGGCGGCGAGCGCGGCGCCATAGGCGCGGAGGCGCGGATCGGACTTCGGGTCCGCATGGGCGATGCCGCTAAGATCGACGCCCGCTTCGGCGGCGACACGCTCGATCGTTTCGGCGGCTCCGAGGAGGATCGGCGCTGCGATGCTCTCGTCCGCGAGGCGCCGCGCCGCGTGGAGGATTCGTATGTCTTCCCCCTCGGGCAGGGCCACTCTCCGGCGTCCCTCCCGAGCGCGGGCGATGAAACGCTGAGGCCAATCCATTCCCGCCTCTCGGTTGTCTGCTCCTGCTCCCTTTATCGAGACCAGCCATGACTGAAACAGCCGAGCCCATCAAGATTCACCGTGGCCTGAAAGGAGTCTATTTCGACCGCTCTGCGTGCACCTTCATCGACGGCAAGGCGGGCGAGCTGCGCTATCGGGGCTATTCTATCCATGATCTCGCGGAGCGCTCGACCTTCGAGGAGACGGCTTACTTGCTCCTCCATGGCGAGCTGCCGACGAAGCCACAGCTCGCACGCTTCGACGCACAGTTGAAGGAGGCGCGTCGGCTCCCTGCCGAGGTCTATGAGATCATTCGTCTGACGAAGTCGGCGCATCCCATGGACGTGCTGCGCACAGCCGTGTCGGCCCTTGCCTCCTTCGATCCGGAGACGGGCGACAATTCCCGGGAGGCGACCCTGCGCAAGGGCGTGCGCCTCACCTCCCAGGTGCCGATGATTGTTGCGGCGCATGAGCATATCCGCAACGGCCGGGAGCCCGTGGCGCCGGACGAGCGCCTGAGCCACGCCGCGAACCTCCTCTGGCTGCTGCGTGGCGAGACGCCGAGCGCCGAGGCCATTCAACTCATCGACCGTGACCTCATCCTCCACGCCGAGCACGGCTCCAACGCCTCCTCCTTTGCTGCCCGCGTGGTCATCGGCACGGAGGCGAACATCCACGCCGCCGTCGCGGCCGCCCTCGCGGCGCTGTCCGGTCCAGCCCATGGCGGCGCCGCGGAGGACGTCATGAAGATGGCGCAGGAGATCGGCGATCCTGCCAATGCCGAGGCGTATGTGAGGGCCAAGCGAAAGGCGGGCGAGCCGGTGACGGGCTTCGGCCATCGTGTCTACCGGGCCGAAGATCCCCGAGCGCGGCACATGCGCGCCGGGGTCGAGCGGCTGTCGAAGGAAATGGGCGAGCCCATCTGGTTCGAGATCCTGCAGGCCGTCGTCAAGGCGATGGCGCCCTACGCTCGCCATGGCGTCAACGTGAATGTCGATTTCTACTCCGGCGTCGTCTACCACCTGCTTGGCATCGCCCGCGACCTGTTCGTCCCCATCTTTGCCATCGGTCGAGTGCCGGGTTGGACTGTGCAGATTCTGGAGCAGCTCGAGGCCAATATTCTTATCCGCCCCTTGACCCTTTACACCGGACCGGAACCTCGTCCCTATGTGCCGATCCACCAGCGCGGCGAATGACAGGATGTAGGGCCAGATACGGCCGAAATTCACGCGATCTGGCCCATTGCTTGCAAGAATCCCGGGCGGCGTAATGGGACGGTCCTCGGATCGAGGGACCTACGGGCTCCGCCGCATGTGGGCGCACCAGGGTCGGCGCGGCGCAGCCGGCAAGGAGAGGGGAGTTGCATGAACAAGAGGATGTTTCTCATGGCGGCGTTGGCCGCTGGCCTCGCCGCGCCCGCCGCGCTCGCCCAGTCGAAGGAGGTCGTCATCGCCCACCAGGATATGGTGGTGCCCTTCCGGGTGCTGATCGACAGCCAGGAGATCGAAAAGGCGACCGGCTACAAGATCACCTGGCGGAAATTCGGCGGCGGCGGCGACGTCATCCGCGCCATGGCCTCGGGGGACGTCCACATTGGCGAAGTCGGCTCGAGCCCGGCCGCCGCGGCGGCCGCGCAGGGCCTCGACGTCAAGGTGTTCTGGATCCTCGACGACATCGGTGACGCCGAGCAGCTCGTCGCCCGCAATGGTTCGGGCGTGAACAGCATCAGGGATCTCAAGGGCAAGAAGATCGGCGTGCCCTTCGTCTCCACGGCCCACTACCAGCTGCTGTTCGCCCTCCAGGACGCCGGGGTCAACCCGCGCGAGGTGCAGATCCTCAACATGCGCCCGCCCGAAATCGTGGCCGCCTGGGAGCGCGGGGACATCGACGCCACCTTCGTCTGGGATCCGGCCCTCGCCAAAGTCAAGGCCAGCGGCAAGGTCCTCGTATCGGCGGGCGAACTCGCCAGGAAAGGGCGGCCAACCTTCGACGCCATCATGGTCCAAGGAGCCTGGGCGGAGAAGAACAAGGAGTTCGTGACGAAGCTGACGCAGCTCATCGCCAAGAAGGATGAGGAATATCGCGCCAACAAGGCGAAATGGACGGCGGACTCGCCTGAGGTGAAATCGGTCGCGAAGGTGTCCGGCGCTGACCCCAAGGATGTGCCGGAGGCGATGGCGGCGTATCGTTTCGTGCCGGCGCGCGAGCAGGCCTCGACGGCCTGGCTCAGCGGGGGCAAGGAGAGTGGCGTTGCAAAGGCGCTGGCCGACACGGCCGCCTTCCTCAAGGAGCAGGGCCGCGTCACCGACGTGCCGGCCGATTTCAGCAAGTTCGTCACGGACGAGTACGCCAAGGCAGCGGCTGCCACGAACTGATGGACGGTTCTCATCCCCGACAGCGCTCGCCGAAGGCAGCGCGAGGGCATGGGCGCCTAAAGGACGGATCCGCTGCACGTGGAGGCGCCGCTTCACGACGGCATCGTCGCCTTAAATCCCTGCTCTTGACGCCGCAGGATGGCGGGCTGGGAGGACCCTGGAGGACTTGAGCACCCGTGTCGCTTCTGGAGATCAAGGATCTGACGGTTCGCTATGGCGGGCGAGCCGGCATTATCGAAGCGCTGTCGCATGTGAACCTCACCATGGGCGACGGCGACTTCGTCGTCGCCATTGGTGCTTCGGGATGCGGGAAGACGACGCTGCTCTCGACGATCGCCGGGTTCCTCGCTCCGAGCGACGGGCAGGTCCTCCTGAACGGCGCACCGATCGAGGGACCGGGCGCTGACCGCGGGGTCGTCTTCCAGCGCCACGCCTTGATGCCTTGGCTCAACGTGGCGGACAATGTGGCCTTCGGTCCGAAGATGCGGGGCGTACCGGCAGCCATGCGCCGCCGGATCGCCCTCGAGAAGCTGGCGCTCGTCGGCCTCGAGGAGTTCGCCGACCGGATGATCTACGAACTCTCCGGCGGCATGCAGCAGCGGGTCGGGATCGCAAGAGCGCTGGCGAGCGACCCCGACGTTCTGCTCATGGACGAGCCTCTGGGCGCCCTCGACGCCCTTACGCGCGAGCAGGCGCAGGAACTCATCCTCGATGTCTGGCACCGCACGGGGAAGATGGTCTTCTTCATCACTCATAGCGTCGAGGAGGCGGTGTTCCTCGCCACCAGGATCGTCGTCATGACCCCGCGTCCGGGGAAGATCGAGCGCGTGATCGAGGTCGGTTTCGGCCGCCGCTACATCGAATGCCGCGACGCCCGCGCCGTGAAGTCGGATGGCGACTTCATCCGCTTCCGCGAGGAAGTGCTGGCGCATATCCACCGCCGCGATACGACAGTGGTATGAGGAGGCGCGCAATGGCCAAAGCCGCTCCCCTGGCCACACCCGTCGTTGTGAGAGAAGGCTTGCCACGAAAGCAAGGCGGAAAGCCAAAGGTCAGCCGCTACGTGACTCCCGGCGAGGGGTCGAGCGTCGTCATGAGCACGCTGACCATAGTCGCGCTCATCTCCTTGTGGTGGCTTGCAACGCATCTCGGCTGGATCCGTCCCCTGTTCCTGCCGAAGCCCGAAGCCATCTGGGGTGCGATCAAGCAGTCGCTTGCGGGCGAACTCGACAACCACACCCTCTGGGGGCACATCGGCTGGAGCCTGGCGAGGGTGGTGAGCGCCTTCGCGCTTGCCGTCGCGACGGGCGTTCCAGTAGGCCTCATGATGGGGATGAGCCGGATTGCGCGCGGCATCTTCGATCCGCCGATCGAGTTCTATCGGCCGCTGCCCCCGCTCGCTTACTTGCCCTTGATGATCATCTGGTTCGGCATCGGGGAGCTTTCGAAAATCCTGCTCATCTATCTGGCCTGCTTTGCTCCGGTGGCGCTCGCCGCGCGGGCCGGGGTGCGTTCCGTGAGCCAGGAGCAGATCCACGCCGCCCTCTCGATGGGGGCGAGCCGATGGCAGGTGGTGCGCTACGTCGTCCTGCCCTCGGCCTTGCCGGAGATCCTGGTTGGGCTGCGGATCGGGATGGGGGTCGGCTGGACGACGCTCGTGGCGGCGGAGATGGTTGCGGCAAACGCTGGGCTCGGGCAGATGGTGCTCAATGCCTCGAACTTCCTGCGCACCGACGTCGTCATCATGGGCATCATCCTCATCGGCGTCTTCGCCTACGCCTTCGAGCTCCTCATGCGCCGCCTCGAAGCCTGGCTCGTGCCCTGGAAGGGCAAGGTGTAAGGCACCGTCCGATGGAATGTGGAATGGTCGGGTGAGGCCAGGATCGGATCCGGGCTTAAACCTTCCCTTAACCTTACGTCGGGCTTAACTCATTGCCAGGCGTCGCCGAACGTTAAGCGTCTTGGCGAGCTCATATTTTGGCCAGAATCGAGGGCGACCAACGGACGTGGCACAGGTCCCGCCAGAACGACCACAAGACAGGGTGGTCTCTCTTCACTGGACCGCCCGACAACAAGGACGCTTCGCATGAACCCGGCTGACGCCGCCCAAGGCGCGCAGATCGCCCACGACATGTCGCTCTGGGGCCTCTTCTGGAGCGCCCATATCGTCGTGAAGCTCGTGATGCTGGGGCTGCTGGGCGCCTCCATCTGGTGCTGGGCGATCATCGTCGACAAGACATTGCTCTTCGCTCGCACCAAAGCCGCCATGGACCGCTTCGAGGAGGTGTTCTGGTCCGGCCAGTCCCTCGAAGAGCTTTACCTCAACCTGCAGAGCCGGCCGAACAGCGGGCTCGCGGCCCTCTTCGTCGCCGCCATGCGCGAATGGAAGCGCTCCTTCGAGGGCTCCGGCCGCTCGGTGGCGAGCTTGTCGCAGCGCATCGACAAGGTGCTCGACGTCACCATCCAGCGCGAGGTGGAGCGGCTTGAATCGAAGCTCCTCGTCCTCGCCTCGATCGGCTCGGCCGGTCCCTATATCGGCCTCTTCGGAACCGTCTGGGGCATCATGACCTCCTTCACCTCTATCGCCGCTTCGAAGAACACGAGCCTCGCCGTCGTGGCGCCGGGCATCGCCGAGGCGCTGTTCGCCACCGCCATCGGGCTCTTCGCCGCGATCCCCGCCGTGCTCGCCTACAACAAGCTGCAGTCGCAGGTGACCAAGCTCCAGAACCGGCTCGAGGGCTTCGCCGACGAGTTCTCGGCGATCCTGTCGCGGCAGATCGACGAGCGCCTGGCGCACGCGGCATGAGGACGGGCTGATGGCAATCGCATCCGGAGGCATTGCCCACGGCACCGCCGAGCTGCGTCGTCGCCGGCGCGGCCGGAGGCGGGGCGCGATCAATGAGATCAACATGACGCCCTTCATCGACGTCATGCTGGTGCTGCTCATCATCTTCATGGTCACCGCGCCCCTCATGACGGCGGGCGTGCCGCTCGACCTGCCGAAGGCGGGTGCCGCGGCGCTCAATGTTGACACCAAGCCGCTGACTCTCTCGATCCGCGCCAATGGCGAGGTCTATCTCGGGGACAACGCGCTTCCCGACGGCGAGATCGTGCCGCGTCTCTCGGCGGCGGCGAAGCAAGGCTTCGACGAGCGGATCTACGTGCGCGGGGACAAGAAGGTCGATTACGGGCGCGTGGCCCAGATCATGGCGCTGGTGACGAATGCCGGCTTCAAGCGCGTGGCGCTTGTGACGGAGCAGGACCAGCGCTAGCGCTTGACGGTGCTCAAGCTTGCCGGCCTGGAGTGGGGAGCAGAGTGGGGCTGAAGTTCGACAGGAACGAGCCGGGGGTCTGGGTGTCGGGGGCGGCGCATGCCGCGCTCCTCGTCGCGGGCCTCTTCGCCTTCTCGTCGAGCCAGTTCCCGGACGCTGCCGAAGGGATCCCGGTCGAGATCATCACCGACAACCAGCTCTCCGAGATCACCAAAGGCGAGAGCAACGCCGAGAAGCCCCAACCCGATCCGAAGCCGCGGGTCGACCGCGTCGCGGAGAAGCAGGAGGAGCGCGATCCAGGCGAAGCGAAGCGCGACGCGCCTTCGCCGCCGACCCGGCCTGCCGAGATGAAGACCGACGACAAGCCGGTCGAGGCCGCCCTGCCGCCCCCGCCTCCGCCTCCCGCGCGGCCCGAGCGCCTCAACCCTGAGCCGGCAAAGCAGGCCGAGGCAAAGCCTGACCCCAAGCCGCCCGTGCCGCCCAAACGCGAAGAACTGGCGAAGCTCCTCGAGCAGCAAGAGGCCGAGCTCAGGGCCCAGGCCGAAGCCAGGGCGAAGGCTGAAGCCGAGGCGCGCAAGGCCGCCGCGGAAGCCAAGGCGAAGGCCGAGGCGGAAGCGAAGGCCAGGGCCCTCGCCGAGGCGAAAGCCAGGGAGGAAGCAGAGGCGAAGGCCGAAGCCGAGCGGCAGAAGAAGCTTGCAGAGGAGCGGGCGAAGAAGCTCGCGGAAGCGAAGGCCAAGGCCGAACGGGAAAAGGCGGAGGCCGAGGCGAAAGCCAAGAAGCAGGCTGAGCTCGCAGACAAGTTCAATCCGGGCGACATCGCCCGCCTCCTCGCCTCAAAGGAGCCGGCGCAGTCGTCAGGCTCGACCGGTCGCGAGGTGCAGCGCACCGCGTCGCTCGGCACGGCGACCGGCAATGCTCAGCGGCTGAACCCCAGCCAGCGCGACGCCCTCATGGGCATCATCCGCGACCAGCTCCACCGTTGCTGGCAGGCGCCGATCGCCGCGCAAGGCGCGCCGAAACCGCCGGTTCCGACGGTCCGGGTCAGCCTGAACCAGGATGGTTCGCTTGCGCGCGAGCCGGCCGTTCTCAACAGCTCCAGCGATCCGCTCTTCCGCGTCGTGGCCGATTCGGCCACCCGGGCGACCCGGCGCTGCTCGCCGCTCAGGATCCCGGCCCAATTCCAGCCTTATTACCAGGATTGGAAGGATCTTGTGGTGAATTTCGACCCGCGCGATCTCGGCTGATGCCGGCTCGCCGGATGGACAGCCTCCAGCTCTTCCGACGAATTGAGATGCCCGCCCTCTCGAAAGCTTGCGCCAGAGCTTGCGGCCTCGGCCTCGCGGCCCTGAGCCTCTTCGCCGCGCTCCCCGCGGCGCCGCCCGCCCGCGCCGAACTCGTCATCGACGTCAGGCGTGGCAACTTCCAGCCCATTCCCATCGCCATTGCCGACTTCGCAGGCGACCCGGGCCTCGGCCAGCAGATCGCCGGCATCATCACCAACAATCTGCGCCGCTCGGGATATTTCGCGCCGATCGAGAAGGGTCGCTTTCCGGAGCAGCCGGCCTTCGATGCAGCGCCTCGCTTCGATGCCTGGAGGGCTGCGGGAGCGCAGGGCCTCATTACGGGACGCGTCACGCGCGACCCCTCGGGACGGCTCAAGACCGAGTTCCGGCTCTGGGACGTCTATGCCGGCCAGCAGATCACGGGTCAGCAATACTTCACCGATCCCAACAACTGGCGGCGCGTTGGCCACATTATCTCGGATGCCGCCTATACCAAGATCACCGGGCTTGGCGGCTTCTTCGACACGCGCATCGTCTTCGTCGACGAGTCGGGGCCGAAGGAGAACCGCCGCAAGCGCCTCGCCATCATGGACCAGGACGGTGGCAACGTCCGCTACCTGACTCAGGGCGACAACCTCGTCGTCACGCCGCGCTACTCGCCGACGACGCAGGACATCGCCTTCATGTCCCAGGCGGCGGGGCAGCAGCCGCGGGTGCAGGTCATCAACCTCGAGACCGGCGCGCGCCAGATCGTCGGCAACTTCCCCGACATGACCTCCTCGCCCCGCTTCTCGCCGGACGGGCAGCGCATTGTCATGAGCCTGCAGCAGGGCGGCAACGCCAACATCTATGTGATGGACCTCGCCTCCCGCACCACGACGCGCATCACCTCGACTGGCGCCATCGACACCTCTCCGTCCTTCTCGCCCGACGGCTCGCAGATCGTGTTCGAGAGCGACCGGGGCGGGCAGCAGCAGATCTATGTAATGGGGGCGGACGGCTCGAACCCGCGCCGCATCTCCTTCGGCGAGGGCTCCTATTCGCAGCCGGCGTGGTCGCCGAGGGGCGACTACATCGCCTTCACCAAGCGCACCCGCAACGGCTTCGCCATCGGCATCATGCGGCCTGACGGCTCGGGCGAGCGCATCCTGACGGAGGGGTTCCACAACGAGGGGCCGACCTGGGCGCCCAACGGCCAATACATCATGTTCTTCCGCGATCCCGGCGGGCAATCGGGCGGCAAGCTCTACATGGTCGACATCACGGGCCGCGTCGAGCAGCCCGTGCCGACCCCGTCCTTCGCCTCCGACCCCACCTGGTCGCCGCTCCTGACCGACACGCGGGGGAACTGACCTCGCTTCTCCCTTTGGGAGAAGCGAGGCGGCAGCCGACCGGATGAGGGGAGGGTCCTTTCCGGAGAGGGCACGCCCCTCACCCGGTCGGCTGCCGCGGCGACTCGACCTCTCCCTCCAGGAGAGGTGGGGGCGGCGCTTGACAAGCGCCCGGCGTCGCCGTTCTCATCGACGCATGGGGAATGCGATCTCCCCACGAGGCGACAGGCCGAAGCATCGCGTCCCTCCCGATCTGAGGACGCATCATGTCGTCGCCCAACACCATCTCCGTCGAGAAGCTTGCGCGCCTGATCGGCACGCCCAAATGCCCGACCCTCATCGATGTACGAACGGATGAGGATTTCGCCGCCGATCCGCGCCTCGTTCCCGGCTCGGTGCGCCGGCCTTTCGGTGAGGTCGCCGAATGGGCGGCGGAGTTCGAGGGCCGCTCCGCCGTCGTCATCTGCCAGAAGGGCTTGAAGCTCAGCCAGGGTGTCGCCGCTTGGCTCCGGCATGCCGGCGTGCCGGCCGACATCCTCGAAGGCGGCGTTCGCGCCTGGGCGGAGGGCGGTCAGCCCAGGATGCCGACCGAGAAGCTGCCGCCGCGCGACGCGAGAGGGCGGACCGTGTGGGTCACGCGAGCGCGGCCGAAGATCGACCGCATTGCCTGCCCGTGGCTCATCCGCCGCTTCGTCGATCCGAATGCCGTGTTTCTCTTCGTCGCCCCGTCGGAGGTCGAGGCAGTCGCGGAGCGCTTCAGGGCGGCGCCCTTCGACATCGACGCGCCCGGCGTCTTCTGGACCCACCGGGGCGAGAGATGCAGCTTCGACGTCATGGTGGAGGAGTTCGGGCTCATCACGCCGCCGCTCCTTCATCTCGCCCGGATCGTGCGCGGCGCCGACACCGCCAGGGTCGATCTTGCGCCAGAGGCGCCCGGGCTGCTCGCCGCCTCGCTTGGTCTCTCGCGCATGTACCCCGACGACCTCGCCCAGCTCGAGGCGGGGATGCTCCTCTACGACGCCTTCTACCGCTGGTGCCGCGACGCCACCGGCGAGACCCACAATTGGCCGACCAACAAGCTGGGACCGACGCGATGAGCGACGCGATCTTGTCGGCACGGCCTGCGGAGGATGCTCCGCGCGCCCACGGCGTCACCCTGGGTGAGGCCTTCCGGGTATGGTTGCGCGTAGCGGCGCTCTCCTTCGGCGGGCCGGCCGGGCAGATTGCCGTGATGCATCGCATCCTCGTCGAGGAGAAGCGGTGGATTTCCGAGAGCCGGTTCCTGCACGCGCTCAACTACTGCATGCTCCTGCCCGGCCCTGAGGCGCAGCAGCTCGCCACTTATGTCGGCTGGCTCATGCACCGGACGCTCGGCGGCGTCATGGCGGGAGGCCTGTTCATCTTGCCCGGCGTCGTCGCCATCATGGGCTTGAGCTGGATCTACGCCCTCTACGGCAAGGTCGGCTTCGTCGCCGCGCTGTTCTTTGGCCTGAAGGCGGCGGTGCTCGCCATCGTGCTTGAGGCCGTGGCTCGGGTCGGCCAGCGTGCCCTCAAGAACCGGGTCATGATCGCGCTGGCGGCGGCGGCGTTCGTCGCGATCTTCTTCCTCGACGTGCCGTTTCCCCTCGTCATCCTCGCCGCCGGGCTGATCGGCTTTGTGGGCGGCCGGGCCGGCCGGCCGGAGTTCCAGGTCGGGGGAGGGCACGGCAACGGCGGGAGGCCAGGCCTCTCCGATGCCGACAGCCTTCTCGGCGAGGAACTGCCGTCCCATGCGCGTCCGACCATGGGGCAGAGCCTGCGCATCTCGGCGGTTTGGCTCGCCCTGTGGCTCCTGCCAGTGGCTGCGATCCTCATTGCGCTCGGACAGGGCAATGTCTTCGGCGAGATCGCCTTGTTCTTCTCCAAGATGGCGATGGTCACGTTCGGGGGCGCCTATGCGGTGCTGGCCTATGTGGCGCAGGAAGCGGTCGAGCACTACGGCTGGCTGCAGCCGGGCGAGATGCTCGATGGGCTCGGCATGGCGGAGACCACCCCCGGGCCGCTCATCATGGTGCTGCAGTTCGTGGGCTTCATGGCTGCGTTCCGCGAGCCGGGGTCCTTAAGCCCCCTCGTCGCTGGGACGCTCGGTGGATTGCTCGCCACCTGGGTGACGTTCATTCCCTGCTTTCTATGGATCTTCCTCGGCGCTCCCTTCGTCGAGCGGTTGCGGGGCAACCGGGCGCTGAGCGGAGCCCTCTCGGCAATCACCGCGGCGGTGGTCGGTGTCATCCTGAACCTCGCCGTCTGGTTCGCCATTCACACGGTCTTCGCAGCCACGACGCCGATGCGGTTCGGGCCCGTGTCATTCGACGCTCCGGTCCTGGGCAGCGCCAACCTGTGGGCGCTTGGCCTCGCCGGCGCGGCGATGGTGGCCATGTTTTGCTTCAAGGCCGGAATGATTCCGGTCCTTCTAGCCTGCTCGGCCATAGGCCTCGCGCTTCACGCGGCAGGGCTCGTGCACGGCCCGACCTGACGCGCTTGCGCGTTCTTGAGCCTCAAGCCGAGTAGTGCAGCGAGGCTCAGTTGGTCGTTCTTGGGGAAAGAAGGTCTCTCGGGACCTCGACAATCAGCCCGTCTGGCGTGCCCCTGGCCCGCGCGGCCAGGGCCCAGCATCGGCAGGCTTCGTGCGGCGCAGGACCACGCGACGCGGTCTCCTGCGCAAGGGCCGTCAGCGCCGGCGGAACTGAGGCGGGCGGGACGGACGAGGCCCGGACGAGGCGCGCTCGTCCTTGTGGCGGAACACAAGACGTCCCTTCTCGAGGTCGTAAGGCGACATCTCGACCGTGACCCGGTCCCCCGCCAGGGTCTTGATCCGGTTCTTCTTCATCTTCCCGGCCGTGTAGGCGATGATCTCGTGCCCGGTGTCGAGCTGCACGCGGAAGCGCGTATCAGGCAGGGCCTCGAGCACGACGCCCTCGAATTGCATCAGTTCTTCCTTCATCGGCATCCTTTCCGTTTACAGGTCGAATCCCGTCGGAACCTAGCAAAAAGGCCGCTCCGAAGAACGGCCCCCTTTGGCTCACGAGGGCGAGCCCTCGCGCAGGCTTATGCCTGTCCTTGTTACGCCGCCTTCAGGTTCACGGCGGCCTGCTTGCCGTTGCGACGGTCCGTCTGAAGCTCGTACGAGATCTTCTGACCCTCGCGCAAGCCGACCATGCCTGAACGCTCGACGGCGCTCACATGGACGAACACGTCCTTGCCGCCGGCATCCGGCTGGATGAAACCGTAGCCCTTCTGCTCGTTGAACCACTTCACGGTCCCGGTGTTCATGGGAAGTCCTATTGCTGTGCTGTACGCAGTGAGCAGGCGCGCATGGCACGACTGCCCGGTTAGTCGATCTTTGGGTAGGGTAGTCTGAACGTGCGCCCAGCAGCAGCTCGAGCGAAGCGGCCCAGTCGTCCGGCCAAATGTCGATGGTCCCGATATAAGCCGTCGCTCCCTTTGTTGCAAGGCGGCGACAGCTCTGCGGCCCCTGCTGCCGCGGGGGTTGCGCGCCCCCAGTTCGCCGCAATCGCCCCTGATGAGCGCGGCCAACCTGGACCGCGGCGCCTCCCGCGCCTTTACGGGCGGTTAACCGTAGCGATGCGTTTCCAGCAAGTCTGGTGCCGCAGGTCGCCGCGGCAACGCTCCATCAAGGTTGATGGAACCTTCGCTTAACCCGGCGAGGCTAGGCATGGCTGCAAGGTCCGGCAGACATGCGTGAAGGAGTTCTCTGCCCATGATCACGTCGTTTTCGCCTCGAACGCTGAAGCTCGCCCTCGCGGTCGCCACCGCCCTTGCAATCGCCGCCTGCTCGAAGTCCGATCAGACCGCGGGCACGGGCCTTGGTGGCGGCCTCGCAGGCGCCGCTACCCCGGGCAGCACGCAGGACTTCGTCGTCAATGTCGGCGACCGGGTGTTCTTCGAGACCGATTCGACCGACCTGACGCCAAATGCCATCGCCACGCTCGACAAGCAGGCCGCGTGGCTTGCGCGCTATCCGCGTTACACCTTCCTGATCGAAGGCCATGCCGACGAGCGCGGCACTCGGGAATACAACTTCTCTCTCGGCGCCCGCCGGGCGCAGGTCGTGCGCGACTATCTCGCCTCCCGAGGCATCAGCCCATCCCGGATGCGCACCGTGTCCTACGGCAAGGAGCGCCCGGTGGCGGTCTGCAACGACATCTCATGCTGGTCCCAGAACCGCCGCGCCGTCACTGTTCTTGATGGCGGCGCCGGCGTCTGATATCGGCCGGGCTGTGCGGATGCCGCATTTTCGCCGCGGCGGCGCTCTCATGCTCAGCGCTGCCAGGCTCAAGCCGCTCCGATCCGCGCCATGATCCGCCGTCTCGCTCTCGCCCTCGCTGTCGTCGCCTCGAGCGGAGGTCCGTCTGCTGCCCAGGACCCCGCGGACCTCGTCGTGCGCCTGAACCGCATGGAAAACCAGGTGCGACAGATGTCCGGCCACATCGAGGAGCTTCAACACGAGAACCGGCAGCTGCGCGAGCAACTGCGTCGGTTTCAGGAAGATGTGGAGTTCCGTTTCCAGGAGCGGGGTGGCCCGCCGCGCGCCGCAGCCTCTCCGGCGCCGGCTCCTGCCCCGCCGGAAGGGCGACCGCAGCGGCGTGGGGACGCCTTCGATCCGAACGCAGCGCCCACGGCCCCCGGCGCGCCGCGCCCGCTCGGCACGACTCCGCCCTCGGCGCCGCTGCCGCGCGGGGCGCTTGCCGATGGACCGACCATCGAGAGCCTGATCGAGGACGAGCCTTCTCCGAGCGGGCCGCTGGATCTTGGCGCAGCCGGCCGCGCTGGCCCGCCCCCGTCGCGCAGCGGCCCGAGCGTCGCCTCGACGAGCTCCGGGGACCCCAGGGCCGACTACGATGCCGCCTATGCCTATCTCCTGCAGAAGCAATACGAACAGGCTGAAATGGGGTTCCGGCAATTCCTCCAATCCCATCCGCGCGACCGGCTCGTTCCTGACGCCATCTTCTGGCTCGGGGAAAGCTATCTGCAGCGCAACCGCCACCGGGAAGCCGCGGAGCAGTTTCTGAAAATTTCAACGGAGTATTCCCGTTCGGCCAAAGCGCCGGACGCCATGCTGAGACTCGGCATCGCCCTTCATGGTCTCGGCGCCCGCGAACAAGCCTGCGCCACCTTCGCGGAACTCGAGCGCAAATACCCGCAGGCCTCGGCCTCCGTGCGCCAGGGCGTCGAGCGTGAGCAGAAGCGCGCACGCTGCGCCGCGTGACGTCCGTTACGGGTAAGGACACGGGCGCGCCGCCTCTGACTCTCGCCGAGGCGGCCTCGTTTCTGGGTCCCTTTCTCTTTCCAAGCAGCGGCGCGGCGGGGGTGGTCCTCGCGGTCTCGGGCGGGCCGGATTCCGTCGCCCTGATGCGGCTTGCGGCCCGCTTGGGTGCGACCTGCCCGCTGGTCCCGGTCGTGGTTGGAACCGTCGACCATCAGCTCCGGCCTCGGTCGGCGCAGGAGGCTGAGGAGGTCCGAGCCTGGGCCGAGGACTGCGGCCTCCCCCACCGCGCGCTCGGCTGGGACGAGCCGAAGCCGAGGACGGGGTTGCAGGAGGCGGCCCGGGAGGCGCGCTACCGGCTGCTGGCAGGCCTCGCCCGGGACATTGGCGCCTCGCATGTCCTGACGGCCCATACCCTCGACGATCAGGCCGAAACGGTGCTGATGCGCCTTACCCGAGGCACTGGCGTTGCCGGGCTTGGCGGCATGCGGGAGGTGAGCGAACGCCACGGGGTCATCCTCGCACGGCCCTTCCTCGTCGTGCGGAAGGCGCGGCTGGTCGCAACCTGCCAGGAGGAGGGCTGGCCCTATTTCGAAGACCCTTCCAACACCGATCTCCAGTTCGAGCGGACGCGCTGGCGCAGGATCATGCCGCTCCTCGAGGCCGAAGGGCTTACGGCCGAGCGCCTGGCCGCCGTGGCCAGGCGCGCCCAGTCGGCCGAGGATGCCCTCATGGCCCGAGCGGGGCAGGTGATGGAGGCGGCGCGTTTGAGCACAGGCCCCGGCCTTGCCCTCGACGCCCGAACCCTGGCCGCGGAGCCCGACGCCATCCTTCTGCGCGCCATCGCTTGCGCCATCGTCGCCGTGGCCGGCTCCCAGGCGAGGCGCCTGCGGCTCGAGCGCCTGGAAAGGCGGGTACTGGGGGACCTGCGCGGCGCGCTCGCCCGCGGCGTGTCTCTCGGCTTCACCCTCGGAGGGGCTGTTGTGAGGCTGAGAGGAGATGGCCGCCTCGTCCTCTCCCCAGAGCCCCCGCGCCGCAGGGGAAGGGCATCATCCATCAACCGAGTTGCCGCAGCGCCGCCGCATTCCCTTGGCAAGGCACCGGACGACGCCTAGATTGTTCATCGAATGACAAGACGCTGACCGTCGCGTCTTGGCTGAGCGCCCCAGGGACCCGAACACTCCAAATGAATCCAAATTTCCGCAACTTCGCCCTGTGGGTCATCATTTTTTTGCTCGTGCTGGCCCTCGTCACCTTGTTCCAGAACCCGGGGCAGCGTTCGGGCGGCAGCGAAATCGCCTATAGCCAGCTCCTGAACGAGGCGGACGCGGGCAAGATCGCGAGCGTGGTCATCGCCGGCAACGAGATCAGCGGCACCTTCAACGACGGGCGCGGCAGCTTCACCACTTATGCTCCCTTCGACCCGCAACTCGTGACCAAGCTGTCTCAGAAGGGCGTGCAGATCACGGCGCGGCCGCCCTCCGACAACACGCCCTGGTTCATCGCGCTCCTCGTCAACTGGCTGCCGATCCTCGTCTTCATCGGAGCCTGGATCTTCCTGTCGCGCCAGATGCAGTCGGGCGCCGGACGCGCCATGGGCTTCGGCAAGTCGAAGGCGAAGCTTCTGACGGAGGCGCATGGCCGTGTCACCTTCGAAGACGTGGCCGGCGTCGACGAGGCGAAGGAGGACCTGCAGGAGATCGTGGAGTTCCTCCGCGATCCGCAGAAGTTCCAGCGGCTCGGCGGGCGCATTCCGCGCGGCGTGCTGCTCGTCGGCCCGCCCGGCACCGGCAAGACGCTGATCGCCCGGGCCGTTGCCGGCGAGGCCAATGTGCCGTTCTTCACCATTTCGGGCTCTGACTTCGTCGAGATGTTCGTGGGCGTCGGCGCGAGCCGCGTGCGGGACATGTTCGACCAGGCCAAGAAGAATGCCCCCTGCATCATCTTCATCGACGAGATCGACGCGGTCGGCCGCCATCGCGGAGCGGGGCTCGGCGGCGGCAACGACGAGCGCGAGCAGACCTTGAACCAGCTCCTCGTCGAGATGGACGGCTTCGAGGCGAACGAGGGGATCATCATCATCGCCGCCACGAACCGGCCCGACGTCCTCGACCCGGCGCTCCTGCGCCCCGGCCGCTTCGACCGCCAGATCGTGGTGCCGAACCCGGACGTGGTCGGCCGCGAGAAGATCCTGAAGGTCCACGTCCGCAAGGTGCCGCTTGCGCCCGACGTGGACCTCAAGGTGATCGCCCGCGGCACGCCCGGCTTCTCCGGCGCCGACCTCATGAACCTCGTCAATGAGGCGGCGCTGCTCGCGGCGCGGCGCGGCAAGCGCATCGTGACGATGCACGAGTTCGAGGACGCCAAGGACAAGGTGATGATGGGCGCCGAGCGGCGCACCCTCGTCATGACCGACGACGAGAAGCGCCTCACGGCCTATCACGAGGCCGGCCACGCCGTCGTCGCCCTCAACGTCCCCGCCACCGACCCGGTGCACAAGGCGACCATCATCCCCCGCGGCCGGGCGCTCGGCATGGTCATGCAGCTCCCGGAGCGGGACAAGCTGTCGATGACCTATGAGCAGATGACCTCGCGCCTCGCCATCATGATGGGCGGACGCGTGGCGGAGGAAATGATCTTCGGCTCGGAGAAGGTCACCTCGGGCGCCCAGTCGGACATCGAGCAGGCGACGCGGCTCGCCCGGATGATGGTGACGCGGTGGGGCTTCTCGCCGGAGCTCGGCACCGTCGCCTATGGCGAGAACCAGGACGAGGTCTTCCTCGGCATGTCGGTCGCCCGCCAGCAGAACGTGTCCGAGGCGACCGCGCAGACCATCGACAAGGAGATCCGTCGCCTCGTGGAGCAGGGCCTCAACGATGCCCGCCGCATCCTCACGGAGAAGCGGGAGGATCTCGAGACGCTCGCGCGCGGGCTCCTCGAATACGAGACTCTCACGGGAGAGGAGATCCGCGACCTTCTCGACGGCAAGCCGCCGGTGCGGGACACCGGCGAGCCTGCCACTCCGCCCCGGCCCTCGCCCGTGCCCTCAGCGGGAAAGAGCCGCCCACGGGGCGAGAGCGAAGGCGGGCTCGAACCGCAGCCGCAGGCGTAAGTGTGATCGAGAATCGTGCGGAGCCTCGCACCCAACCTCTCCGAACAGGTGTGATCGGACGCCGTCTAGATGTCGAAGCTATGAAGGTTGTTCATCCGGGGCTGAGGTGTGAGGCTGGGGTTGCGAAGCCAACCAACCCCGACCGGAGCACCCGGATGAACGTTCACCAGCATGCCCGCATGACGGTCCATGGTCGAGCCCTTCTCGTGTCGCGCATCCGCCAGGAGGGCTGGCGCGTGAGGGATGCGGCTGGCGCCGCCGGCGTCTCGGAGCGAACTGCCTACAAATGGCTGGCGCGCTTTCGGGCCGGCGGCGAGCGGATGCTTCACGACAGGAGCTCGGCGCCGGCCCGGCCGCGTCGTCGCCTGTCGCCCGAGACCCTCGCCGCCATCGAGCGGCTGCGCCGCCAGCGCCTCTCCGGCCCGGCGATCGCCCGCCAGCTCGGCCAGCCGCGCTCCACGGTCGGCGCCGTGCTGCGCCGCCTCGGGCTCGGGCGCCGCGCGGCCATTGAGCCCAAGCCCCCGGTTGTGCGTTACGAGCGGGAGCGGCCCGGCGAACTCATCCATCTCGACACCAAGAAGCTTGGACGCATCGCCAGGCCAAGCCATCGCGTCACCGGCAACCGACGCGATCGGGTCGCCGGCACAGGGTGGGAGCACCTGCACGTCGCCGTGGATGACGCCTCGCGCCTCGCCTACACCGAGGTGCTGCCGAGCGAGCGCAAGGAGGACGCCGTGGCCTTCCTGTCCCGGGCGCTCGCCTTCTTCGCAGCCCACGGCGTCCGCGTCGAGCGCGTCATGACCGACAACGGCTCGGCCTACAAAAGCTTCGCCTTCCGCAACCGCCTGGCCGAGGCAGGCCTGCGCCATATCCGCACCAAGCCCTACACGCCCAGGACCAACGGAAAAGCCGAACGCTTCATCCAGACCAGCCTCCGCGAGTGGGCCTACGCCCGAACCTACCAGACCTCTGCCGAGCGAGCCCACGCCATGCAGCCCTGGATCACCGCCTACAACTCCACCCGACCCCACTCAGCCCTCGGCGGAAAACCACCCCTCAGCCGCCTGAACAACGTGCTTGGATTCGACATCTAGAGCACGCTCTGTTTAGACGGAAGCATAGCCGGCGTTTGTCAGGTAGTTGGCGCATTCCGTGGGTGAGAAGAGCTCGAGAAGGTCGCCCAGCTTTCGCCAGGTGGCCTCGACGGTGCGGGCTTCGGCCCTGCGGATCAGGTGCTTGAGCTTGGCGAAGAGCTGCTCGATCGGGTTCAGGTCGGGGCTGTAGGGGGGCAGGAACAGAAGATGGGCGCCGGCGGCCCGGACGGCGCGTCGCGCGGCTTGCCCTTTGTGGCTGCCGAGATTGTCGAGGACGACGACGTCACCCGGAGCGAGCGTCGGAACGAGCACCTTCTCGACATAGAGGGTGAACAGCTCGCCGTTGATCGGGCCGTCGATGATCCAGGGAGCATCGATGCGATCGGCGCGAAGCGCGGCGATGAAGGTGAGCGTCTTCCAGTGGCCGTGCGGCACGCGGGCCGCAAGGCGCTGGCCGCGCGGTCCCCAGCCTCGCAGGGGCGCCATATTGGTCTTGACCCATGTCTCGTCGATGAAGACGAGCCGCCTTGCATCGATGCGGCCCTGATGGGCCTTCCAGCGCGCCCGCCTGCGGGCGATGTCAGGCCGCGTCTGCTCGGCCGGCAGCACGGTTTTTTTGAAGCTCAGTCCTTCGGCGTGCAGGAAGACCCAGACGGCGCGGCGGTCGCTCTTAATGCCGCGTTCGGCCAGTTCCATCACCAAGCCGCGGGTCGTAAACGGTCCGGACCGGCAGCGCTCGCGCAGCCACTCGGCCAGCTCTCCGCGGAGCTTGGGTTTCTTGTGGCCGCCGACTTGGTCGGGCGCCAGCGAGCCCGTCTCGCGCTTGCGCTTCATCCACTTCGAGATGCAGGACGGGCTGATCCTGAGCGCCGCCGCCACCGCCCGCGTCGTCGCGCCCGCCTCGTAGCGGGCCACAGCCCGTTCGCGCAAATCCTCAGAGTAGGGTCGTGTCATCCAATGCTGGCCTCCCCCAGCACGGATCTTGAATCACACCCCGACCTCAAACGGAATCCAATTCCGCTAAACCGAAGCGCGCTCTAGGATTGATGAGGACGCTGGTGTGCCAATTGGCACACCAGTGTCTTCGCTGAAAACCTCGCCTCCAATTCAACGAATAGCGGCATCAACGGTCATTCAGAGGGGATGGGCTTCGCGCCCCGGCCTTTTCTTCTCGTCGATGCTGCGGGGCTGCTCTACCCAGCTTGGTGCGTTGCGGCCGCACGGGTGAGGGAGGCTTTGTCCGCGGCGAGCGTCAGCCCGAGCGTACGGCAGGCATTCTCCACTCGCATGAGCTCGGCCTCCGCTTCGGCCCCGCGCTCGCCCATGCCCCAGCGCGCGAGCGCCCGTCCCCAGGCCACGAAGGCCTCTCCCAACCCGAAGGGTTCCGCGCCGGCCATGAAGGCGTCGAGCGCGTCGGCCCAGCCGAAGGCCTGCTTCCAGAGGCCCGAGGCAAGGTCCGCCTCGATCATGGCGCGGTAGAAGAAGAGGTAGTTATGGCTCACGGCGCGGCCAGCGAGGAGTGCGGTCGCGCGCTCGATGGCGCTCTCCCGCTCGGCCTCCGTGTCGGAGGCGGCGGCGATTTCGGCCAGCACGATCGGCCCAAAATAGGTAGGGCCGGTCTCCTCGGCGATGCGCCACCCCTCTCTCGCCAGCCTGAGCGCCTCGTCGGGGCGACCCGAAAGCCGCGCCGCCCTCGCAAGAAAGGCGGCATTCTCGGCCTGGAAGCGCCGAGCGCCAAGTCGCTGCGCGATCTCCTCCGCGAGCTCCGCATGACGGGTAGCCTCGGCCGTCCGCCCCTGCTCGATGAGGGCGAGGAAGGCGCCGTGATGGCCGATCATCTCCGGGCGCTGAGCCCGGGCGCGGCGGGCGAGGTCGATGACGGCGAAGGTCTCGGAAAGCGCGCCGGGACCCTCGGTGAGGAAGCGCGTGAACGCCTCCATGGGCGCGTTGGCGAACTCAATGCGTGCGAGCCCATGGGTGCGCGCCAGGGCGACGCAATCCCGGAACAGGGCGTGGGCCGTGCGGAAGCGGCCGAGGAGGTAGTTGGCGTCGCCCATTCCGCCGAGCGCGCGGACCTCCGCCTCCACGGATCGGGCGGTCCGCGCGAGGTCGAGCGACCGGGCGTGCGCCTGCAGGCATTCCTCGAGGCGACCCTGCGGAAAGAAAAGGTTGCCCCGCAGGTGATGGATCCTGGCGAGCTCTTCCGGAAGCGGCAGGCGCTCGGCGACCGCCTCGGCCCGCGCGAGCGCCTCCTCGGCCTCCCGGAGCCGGTCGGTCAGGCGCATGCCCTGGGCCAGGCCGATCTCCGCCCGGCAGCGCGAGGCGTCGTCGGGCGCGATCTCGGCCGCCTCGCCATAAGCGGACAGCGAGGCGTGGATGTCGCCGAGTTCCGCGTGGGCTTCCGCCTGGATCTCGAGGAGCGCGAAGCGCTCCGCCGGGTCGGTGGCGATCCGAAGCGCCCGCTCGGCGAGCGCGAGCGCTCGCTCGAAGTGGTAGGAGGCCATGTCCTCGCGGGCGGCCTCGGCATAGGCGCGGGGGGCGCCCGAGTCCTCGGCGAGGTCGAGATGCTGCGCCGCGACGAGCTTATCCCGCGGCGCGAAGCAGGCCGCGGCGGCGCGGTGCAGGGCTCGACGGCGCGACTTCGGCAACGTGCCGTAGACCGCCTCCCGGATCAGGGCGTGCGCGAACTCGAACCCCGAGCCGCTTGGGCGAACGAGATCGACCAGCGCGAGATCCGCCGGACCGATGCTCTCCTCCGGCAGGAGCCGTGCGAGGTCGGCGTCCACGAAACGCACGCCGAGAACGGAGGCGGCCTGGAGGGCGCGCCGCGATTTGGCGGCGAGGCGGTCGAGCCTGGCGACAACCGCGCTGGCGATGGAGACTGGAAGCGTATTGTCCTCGGCCTTGTGATGGAGGAGCTGCGCCAGGAACAGGGGATTGCCGTCCGAGCGCTCCGCGAGCGACCGGGCGCGGGCGTCCGAGCCGGTAATGCTTCCGGCGAGCGCCAGCGCGTCATCCGGCGCGAGCCGAGCGAGATCGATGGTGGCGAACGGGGTTCCGCCGATCGCCCTGCGCCACGCCTCGTCGATCGGATCGGATTCGATTCGGCACGTCATGACGAGGAGCGCCGGCAGCTGGCGCAGGCTCGCGGCCAGCCCCGCGAGGATCGCGAGCGTGGCGGCGTCGGCCCAATGGATGTCCTCGACGAGCACCAGAAGGGGTCCGCTGCGGCAGGCCTCCCCGGCGAGGCGCCCCATGGCCTCGGCCCGCGCCCGCCGGCGCTCGTCCTGGCTCATGGCCGCATAGGGCGCTTCCTCTTCGGGAAGGGCGGCAAGGCCGAGGAGGTCTCGGACCGCAGCGGCCTCGTCGGCCCGAAGGTGGCCCTGCTCGAGGAGGCGGCGCGGGAAGCCCTCGATCTCATCCTCACTCTTGTCCGAGCCGGCGAGCGAGCGCGCCAACTGCTGCGTCGCATCCATGCGCCGGCCGGCGCCGAATTCGAGCACGGCGGCGGTCGCTGCCCGGATGCCGCGTAGGAGCGCGGCTTGGCGCAGCTCCTCGGCAAGGCGCGATTTCCCGATGCCCGCTTCGCCGCGGAGGAGGATGGCGGCGCCGGTCCCGGTCCGGACCGCGGCGTCGAGGCGCTCGGTCAGCAGGGCCAGTTCGGCGTCCCGGCCGACGAAAGGGAGAGCGCCTCCCTGCGCCGGCGTCGGCGCGGCGTCGTCCGTGACGCGCCAGGCCGGAATCGGCTGCTCGAAGCCGTCGAGCCGGAGAAGGCCCGCCTCCTCGCAGGCGAAGCGGCCGTCGAGGCCAAGCCTCGTCTCGGCCGAGATGAGCGTCGTTCCGCGGGGCGCCGCATCGCACAGGCGCGCGGCGAGGTTCACGACGGGGCCGGTTACGGCGTAGTCGCGGCGGACGTCGCTCCCAACCGAGGCCGCCATGACCATGCCGGTGGCGACGCCGCAATGGAGATCGAGGCCATCGAGGCCCCGCTCGCTGGCAAGGCCGAGCAGTTCGGCGCGGATCGCCAGCGCCGTCCGCACGGCACGCAGAGGATCGTCCGGATGGGCAGTCGGCGCGCCGAAGAGCGCCATGACGCAGTCGCCGATGTGCTGATGCGCGAGGCCGCCAGCCTCGCGGATGATGCGGTCGGCGAGCTGATAGAAGGCGGCCAGCACCCCTTGCGTCTCCTCGGGGTCGAGCCGGTTGGTGAGCGCCGTGTAGCCGGACAGGTCGGCGAAGAGGATGCTGACCGGCCTGCGCTCGCCCTCGCCCGCCGCGGAGGCCACGGACGTGCCTGGAAGCGGCTGGCCGCAGCCGCCGCAGAAGCGGTCGATGGGCTCGTTGGAGAAGCCGCAGGCCGGGCAGAGCGACGGCAGCGCCGCCCCACAGCCGCCGCAGAAGCGACGGCCCGTCTTGTTGTCGTGGCCGCAGGCCGGGCACTGCATCCGTCCGCCAGCATAACACGCGTGGGCGCCGCGAACATCCGGGCCCGAGCCGCGCGGCTCCGGCAGGGTCTGGGCGGGCGAGCGTTCACCCTGTAAGAAATGATCACATTTTGTGAACCGCTCGGCGGGACGATCCACGAGGCGCGGTGATATAGAGGAAGATGACCAGGATCGGATCGCGCCGTCCAACAGGCGCGGCCTTAAAAGCAAATGACTGACATGACTCGCAAGTACTTCGGAACCGATGGCATTCGGGGGCGCGCGAACGGCGTCATCACGCCAGAGCTTGCGCTCAGGGTGGGGCAGGCGGCCGGGCTCTTGTTCCAGCGGGGTGACTACCGGCACCGGGTGGTCATCGGCAAGGACACCCGCCTGTCCGGCTACATGATCGAATCCGCCCTGCAGGCGGGGTTCACCTCCGTCGGAATGGACGTGCTGCTCCTCGGCCCTATGCCGACGCCGGCCGTTGCCATGCTGACGCGTTCCATGCGGGCGGACCTCGGCGTCATGATCTCGGCCTCGCACAACCCTTACGAGGACAACGGCATCAAGCTGTTCGGGCCGGACGGCTTCAAGCTGTCCGATGAGGTCGAGCGCGAGATCGAGGCGCTGATGGACTCCGACCTGTCCAGACGGCTGGCGAACTCGCGGCTGCTCGGGCGGGCGAAGCGCATCGAGAGCGTGCATGCGCGCTACATCGAGTTTGCGAAGCGAACCCTGCCGCGCCAGCTCGACCTTGAAGGCATGCGGGTGGTGGTCGACTGCGCCAACGGCGCCGCTTATCGCGTCGCTCCCGAGACGCTGTGGGAGCTTGGCGCGGAGGTGGTGCCCATGGGCGTGGAGCCCGACGGCTTCAACATCAACCGGGACGTCGGCTCCACATCGCCCGAGGCGCTGATCCGCAAGGTACGGGAACTGCGCGCCGACATCGGCATCGCGCTCGACGGTGACGCCGACCGCGTCCTGGTCGTCGACGAGAAGGGACAGCTCGTGGACGGCGACCAGCTCATGGCCGTCATCGCCCGCTCCTGGCAGGAGGATGGCCGGCTCGCAAGGCCGGGGGTGGTCGCCACCATCATGTCCAATCTCGGCCTTGAGCGCTTCCTCGGCGGCCTCGGGCTCACCCTCGCCCGCACCGCCGTCGGCGACCGCTATGTCCTCGAGCACATGCGCGAGCATGGCTACAATCTTGGCGGCGAGCAGTCAGGCCACATCATCCTGTCCGATTACACCACGACGGGGGACGGCCTGCTTGCGGCGCTGCAGCTCCTCTCGGTCGTCAAGCGGGTCGACAGGCCGGTGAGCGAGGTCTGCCACTGCTTCGAGCCCCTCCCGCAGATCCTGAAGAACGTCCGCTACAGCAATGGCCAGCCTTTGCAGAAGGACACGGTCGTCACCGCGATCGAATCGGCGCGCCAGCGCCTCGGGGAGTCGGGGCGCTTGGTGATTCGCCCCTCCGGCACCGAGCCCGTCATCCGCGTCATGGCCGAGGGCGACAACCGCGATCTCGTGACCCAAGTCGTCGAGGACGTCGTGGACGCCCTTACCCAGGCGGCAGCCTGAGACTCAAGCAGCGACTGCCTCCCCGCAAGACGGGGAGGATCGCCGGTGCACTCCTCATCAAGGTTAATTCTTAAGCTTAAGCTCCCTTTAACGTCTCTCTGAGACATTCCCTTCGTTGCGATCAGCTGTGCGAGGCCGATGCCTGGCCTCGCGCAAGAACGAAGGGACCCTGTCATGGGCAGCCTCAAGTCATTCGCTCTGGCGGGAGCGTTCGTCCTCGCGGCCTCTGCTGCGCCCCTTGCCGCCGATCTGTTGCCGCCTCCGCCGCCCGCCCCCTATGGCCCAGTGGCGGAGCCCTTCGGCGGCTGGTATCTGCGCGGCGATGTGGGCGTCGGCATCGCCGACTTCGACAAGGTGGAGGGCGTCAACACCGTGACGCCGCCGGGCTTCACGCCTCCGCCGGACGGATACCGCCTCGACTCCAAGGTCATGGGCGACCAGGTCATCGTCGGAATCGGCGCCGGCTACCAGTTCAACGGCTGGCTCCGGGCGGATGTCACGGCCGAGTATCGATCGGCGGCCCAGATCAAGACTGTCGAGAGCTACATCTATCCCGGCGATCCGTTCCGCAGCGTGGACCAGGTCGACGGCAAGCTCTCCTCGATTGTTGGTCTGGTGAACGGCTATATCGATCTTGGCACATGGGGCGGCTTCACCCCCTTCGTCGGCGCCGGCGTCGGCTTTGCCCGTCACAAGACGATGGGCATGACCGATATCGCCGGGACGCCCTTCGGAGGCGGCCTCGCTGGATCGGGACCCGACAAGGATGTGACGAAGTTCGCATGGGCCCTGCATGCCGGCGTCGGCTACGAGGTCACGCCGAATGTCAAGCTGGAGCTCGCCTATCGCTACCTGGATATGGGTCGGGCCGAAACGGGGCCGCTGACCTGCTACGCGCCGTGCGGCCTGTCGACCGTCTATTCCTACAAGGATCTTCACTCGCATGATGTGAAGCTCGGCATGCGCTGGATGTTCGGGGTGCCGGTCGCCATGGCCGAGCCTGCGCCCCTCATCCGCAAGTATTAAGCAGGTCTAGCCCTGTAGAAAGCGGCGCGGATCGTGGTCCGCGCCGCTTTTTTGCGCCTGGAAAGCGCCGACGGGGCCGCTCCAGGAAGAACCGAGGAATTCCCGTTAAGGTTAAGCGGCGCTTAACTTCTCCCGGTCATCCTATTCCTCGTGAGTCGTACGGCCACAAACTTTGAGTCGCTCGGGCTGAACATCACCCGATATCGCGTAGAGGAACTCTGCCATGGGCAGCCTGAAGACCCGTCTCGCCGCCGTCGCAGCTATCGTTGCCACGCCGCATGCCTTCGCGGCCGACATGCTCATGCCGCCGCCCCCCGGTCCCGCGCCCGTTCTGGCTGAGCTCGGGACCGGCTGGTATCTGCGCGGCGACGTCGGATATGCGGAGTATGCAAAGGTCAAGGAGGAGATCGGCTTCAGCGCCGGACGGCCGTTTGATCTGATCGACTTGGAGAGCACCTGGTCGGTCGGCGCCGGCTTTGGCTACCAGTTCACGAACTGGCTGCGCGCCGACGTGACTGTGGATTACCGCGACGAGGCCCGTTTCAGGGCTTTGAGCTCCCGGACCGGCTATGTGGAGGGGTTCTCGACGGATCGCGCCAAGTTCGAATCCACTACCTTCTTCCTTAACGGCTATATCGATCTCGGAAGCTGGTATGGCTTCACGCCCTACGTGGGTGCCGGCATCGGCCTGGCCCAGAATCGCCTTGCCAACTACGTCACGCAGGTGACCTGCCTCATGCCGAGCTGCGGCGATCCGACACCAGGCGCGAGCTATCCGCTCGGTCCGCAGGCGGAGAACGTCATGAGGGCCCGGACGAACTACAACCTCGCTTGGGCCCTGATGGCTGGGGCAGCCGTCGATCTCGGCGCCGGCTTCAAGCTCGACCTCGGCTATCGCTATGTACGCCTTGGAGATGTGCGCACGGAGCTCGACCCTTGGGGCGTGGGCACGAAGCTCAAGGCCCTTGACGCCCATGAGGCCCGCGTCGGCTTCCGCTACATGCTCGATTGAGCAGGCGAGAGACTCAGTCCTCAGAAGCGGGAAGGGCGGATCGCTGATCCGCCCTTCCTGTTTACTCTGCCGGTTGCGGATGGCGCTCCTCGTCCTCGCCTTGCCTCGCCTCCTGCCGACGCAACCGGTCGAGCAGCAGGGCGGTGTAGTTCGAGGGCCGGCTATAGCCGCCGATCAGAAGATAGAGCGACGGCACCACCAGGGTCGTGAGCAGCGTTGAGAGGCCAACACCACCGACGATCACCCAGCCGATGGCATTGCGCGCCTCGGCCCCGGCGCCCGTCGAAAGGGCGAGGGGGACCGCGCCGCCGATGGTCGCGATGGAGGTCATGAGGATCGGTCTCAAACGCAACACCGAGGACTCGATGACGGCCTCCCTGACCGAGAGGCCCCGCTGCCGCAGCTGGTTCGCAAACTCGACGATCAGGATGCCGTTCTTGGTCATGAGACCGATTAGCAGGATCATGCCGATCTGGCTGTAGATGTTGAGCGACTGCCCGGTGAGCCAAAGGGCCAGCAGACCCCCGGTGACGGCGAGCGGCACGGTGACGATGATGATGAGAGGGTTGATCCAGCTCTCGAACTGAGCCGCCAGCACCAGGAACACCACCAAGAGCGCGATGGCGAAGGTGACGTAGATGGCGTTCGAGGCGTCCTTGAATTCCTTCGACTGCCCCTTGTAGCCAATGCGCGCCTCGGGCGGCAGCTCCTCGCGCACGATCTGCTCAAGGATCGCCAGCCCCTCGCCGATGGAGGCCGTCGGCACGAGGGAGGCCTGGATGGTAATGGATCTCAGGCGGTCCTGCCGGTTGAGCACCTGCGGGGCCGCGGCCTCGCTGTAGCTCACGAAGGCCGACAGCGGCACGAGATCGCCATTGGCGGCGCGCACGAAGGTGTTGGCGAGGTCGGACGGTGTTGCCCGGTCTTGCGCCCGGGCCCGCACGATCACGGGGTACTCGTCACCACGGCTGACGAAGGTCGAAACCTCCCGCTCGCCGAACATGAGTTCCAGCGTCTTGCCGATATCCTCCACGGAGACGCCGAGATCTGCCGCGCGGGCGCGGTCGATCCGGACCCGTACGTCAGGCTGAGACTCCTTGTAGTCGGTATCGAGGTTGACGAAAATGCCTGCCGCTTGCGCCCGCTGCACCACCCGATCGACCCAGCCCTTGATGGTGCTGTAGTCCGGGCCGCCGATCACGAACTGGATCGGCTGCTGAAACCCACGCTGGCCGAGCGAGCCGGGATTGACTGGGAAGGCGCGCGCGCCGGGGAAGCCGCCGACCGTGCCCACGAGCTCGCGCGTCAGGTCCTGCTGCTTCACATTGCGCTTCTCCCACGGCACGAGACGAACGATGACGAGCCCGGAGTTGACGGGGGCGGGCCGCTGAAAGCCCGGAGCGACCTGGCTCAGGATCGATGAGACGACGCCCGTGTTCTCGAGGGGTTTCAAGGCGCGCTCGACCTCTTTCACCCGCTCCCGCGTGTAGTCGAGGCTCGCTCCTTCCGGGGCGGTCACCGGGATGATGATGACGCCGCGGTCCTCGACCGGAGCGAACTCCTTGGGGATCGCGAGGAAGAGATTGTAGGCCGAGAGCGAGACGACGACGCCGATGGCAAGGAAGACAAGGGGAACCCGAAGCGCGCGCGACAGGATCCAGCGATAGCCGTTGGTCATGCCCTCGAAGATCGGCTCGGTCCAGCGAAAGATCGGGCCGTGGGCCGGACGCATCAGCTTCGAGCACATCATCGGCGTCAACGTCCGCGCGACCACGCCCGAAAAGAAGATGGCCGCGGCGAGCTGGATGGCGAACTCGCGGAAGAGCCGCCCCGTGTTGCCGGTCATGAAGGCGAGCGGCACGAAGACCGCGATCAGCGTCGCGGTCGTGGCAATGACGGCAAAGCCGATCTCCCTTGCACCGTCGAAGGCGGCAAGGAGGGGCACCTGCCCGTCCTCGATGCGGCGATGGACGTTCTCGATCTCGACGATGGCGTCGTCGACGACGATGCCGATGGCCAGCACGACCGCAAGCAGCGTCAGGACATTGATCGATGCCCCGAACATCGCCGTGATCATGTAGGACGCGATCACCGACACTGGGATCGCGACGATGGCGACGATGGTCGAGCGCCAGTCGCGCAGGAAGACGAGGATCACGAGAACCACGAGGGCGATGCCTTCGAGCAGCACCTTCAGAACGCCGCTGATGGAGGCCCGGATGAACTGGCTCTCGTCGTACATCACCTCGGCCGTGGTGCCGGGGGGTAGCGCGTCCTTGAGCCTCTCGAGCTCGGCGCGCACGCCATTGGCGACCGCCAGCGTGTTGGCCGTCGATTGGCGCACGATGCCAAGGCCGATGGCCGTCTGTCCGGAGGAGTAGAACTCGAAGCGCTCGTCCTCGGCGCCGACCTCGACGCGGGCCACCTCGCCGAGCCGCACGAGGTAGCCGTTCTTGTTGGAGACGATGATCCGGCGGAACTCTTCCGGGGTCGAAAGGCGCGAGTCCGTCTTCACGGTGAGCTCGCGCTTCGCAGACTCCAGCCGCCCGCCCGGTAGTTCGACGTTCTGCTTCTTGATGGCGGTCTCGACGTCCTGGACCGTAAGGCCGCGGGCGGCAAGGGCGGGGCGGTCGATCCAGATGCGCATCGAATAGCGCCGTTCGCCGCCGATATAGACGTTGGCGACCCCGTCCACGGTGGCGAGACGGTCGACATAGACCCGCTTCAGAAAGTCCGAAAGCTCCAGAGCATCGAGGGTTGACGAGGTGACGCCGATCCACATGATCGCTGAGGCATTGGCGTCGACCTTGCGCACGACAGGCGGATCAGCGCCCTCGGGGAGCCGCCCGATCACGCGCGAGACGGCGTCGCGAACGTCGGACGCGGCAGCCTCAGGCGGCCGGTTCACGTTGAACTCGATGGTCACCGAGGAGCGGTCGTTGCGGCTCTCGGAGGTGATCTGGCGGATGCCTTCGAGCCCCGCCACGGCTCCTTCGATGATTTCGGTGATGCGGCTTTCGATGACCTCGTTCGACGCGCCCCGATAGACGGTGTTGACCGATACGATCGGCGGATCGACCTGCGGATATTCGCGGATCGGCATCTGCAAAAGCGCCGCCAAGCCTCCAACCATGAGCAGCAGGCTCACGACGACCGAGAACACCGGGCGCTTGATGAAAAGATCCGAGACCTGCATCGCCTTCTGTGCCTTGCTGATCCCTCCCCGTGCAGGGAGGGCCGAGTCGTCGAAGCCGAGCGGGGCGGGGCGGCGCTACGTTCCGAGAGGTCGCGACGCCGTCCCTCCTGATCTCCGCTTCGCTCCGGCCACCTTTCCCTTACGGGAAGGATGGCACTGCTGTCCGTTGCGTCGGCCTCTCAAGCCGACCTTTCCCCGCGGGAGAAGGAACCTCAGCTTCGCCGCTCGGCTGCGTTGGCGGCGCCGATCGGCTGGGTCGAGGAGCGGTCGGCCGGCGCATTCGAGGCCCGTGGCGCAGGCCCCGGCCCGACTGCGGATGGGGCCTCGGCGCCGATCGGGCGCGGTCTGACCGGGGCGCCGGGTCGCACCCGCTGCACCCCCCGCACGACGATGGTTTCGCCTGGCTGCAGCCCTGCGACCACCTCGACCTCTGCTCCCTGCCGCTGACCGATCTCGACCACACGCCGCTCGATCGTGTTGTCGGACTTCACCACGAAGACGATCTGGCGCAGGCCTTCGCTGACGATTGCTTCCTCCGGCGCCACGACCGCGTTCTCGCGCACCGACACCTCGAGGGTGACCGAGAGAAACATGCCGGGCCGCAGCGCCTCGTCGGCATTGTCGAACTCCGCCGTGAGGCGCACGGTCCGCGTCACGGGATCAACGCGGGGATCGATCAGGCTGACCTTGCCTTCGAAGCGCCGCTCCCCGAAGGCTGCGGAGCGGGCGCGCACGGTCTGCCCGGGCCTCAGCATCCCGAGCACGTTCTCGGGTATTGCGAAGTCGAGCCGCACCCGCGACAGGTCGTCCAGGGTCGTGATCTTGGTTCCAGGCGAGACATACGCCCCGAGCGATACTGCCCGCATCCCGAGACGTCCTGCAAAGGGGGCGCGAACGATGAGATCCTCAAGGCGCGCCTCGGCGGCCTTGAGGCGGGCTTCCGCGGCGGCGATGGCGCCTTCGGACGTGTTGAGAAGGGCGGTCAGATCCGCCACCTGGGCCTCGGTTCCGGCCCCGGTGCGGCGCAGCGCGAGGGCGCGATCGAGACGAGTGCGGATCTCGGCGCGCTGAGCCTCGGCCCGCCTGATTTCCGCGGTCGCGGCGTCGATGTCGGCGCGCCGCTCCTCAGCGTCCAGGCGGACCAGCACGTCGCCGGCCTTGACCTTCTGGCCTTCCTCGAATTCGACCGACTGGATGATCCCCGCCACCTTGGCGGTCACCGTGATGGCCTCCCAAGCGCGCACGGTTCCTACGGCTTCGCGCGTCTCGACGATGCGGCCGGTTCTCACCGTGTCCACGTCGACGAGGGGAGCTGGTCCTTGCCGGCTTGGGGAGCCGGCTGGTGCAGCGGACGGGGGCGCCGTCTTGCCGAGATATTCGCCGACGACGGGAAGCCGCGCGAGGTGACCCTCTTTGTAAGCGACCCACCCGCCATAGCCGCCTGCTGCGAGCACGGCGATCACGGCGAGCTGTCCGTACCAGCGCATGCTCGCGTCCTTCACTCGTTACCGATCGGGGCTTCGTGGAGGCATATAATACGCCATTTTGCCGCGCGATACGGGGGACGGAATTACATTTTCGTTAGATTTTGAAGGATGCTGAACGGGTCTCGTTCCGGGGCCTTGCCCCTCGCCGCAGGCAGGAGGACGGCCGTCATCATATCCTCGCCGGCTTGACGGCGCTCTCCATCTCCCTCATACGCAGCGGCGGGACACCCTTCCCCAACGAAGGGCGCCCATCTGGAAGGATGGATGACATGACGACGAAGCCCGCCGCGCGCCCATGCGCGCCTTTCTTTTCGTCCGGCCCTTGCGCCAAGCGCCCCGGCTGGTCCCTCGGCAACCTCAAGACCGACAGCCTTGGCCGCTCCCATCGCGCGAAACTCGGCAAGGGGCGCCTGAAGCGCGCCATCGACCTCACCCGCGAGGTGCTGGAGGTCCCGGCCGACTATCGCATCGGCATCGTGCCCGCCTCCGACACCGGCGCCGTCGAGATGGCGCTGTGGTCGCTTCTCGGCGCCCGGCCGGTCGACATGCTGGCCTGGGAGTCCTTCGGCGAGGGCTGGGTCACCGACGTCGTCAAGCAGCTCAAGCTCGAGGACGCGCGGGTCCTCAAGGCCCCCTACGGCGAGTTGCCGGACCTGTCCCAAGTCGACACGAAGACCCGCGACGTGGTCTTCACCTGGAATGGCACGACTTCGGGCGTCCGGGTGCCGAACGCCGACTGGATTGCCGCCGACCGCGAGGGACTCACCATTTGCGATGCCACCTCGGCCGCCTTCGCGCAGGAGCTCGATTTCACGAAGCTCGATGTTGTCACCTTCTCCTGGCAGAAGGTGCTCGGCGGCGAGGCCGCGCACGGCATGCTGATCCTCTCGCCGCGCGCCGTCGCGCGCCTTGAGAGCTATACTCCGCCCTGGCCGCTGCCCAAGATCTTCCGCATGACCAAGGGGGGCAAGCTCATCGAAGGCATCTTCGAGGGCGAGACCATCAACACGCCCTCCATGCTGTGCGTGGAGGACTACATCGATGCCCTTGAATGGGCGAAAGGGCTCGGCGGCCTCAAAGCCCTCGTCGCGAAGGCGGATGCGAACGCCAAGGTCATCCACGATTGGGTGGCGCGCACGCCCTGGGTAGAAAACCTCGCCAAGGATCCGGCGACCGCCTCGAACACGAGCGTCTGCCTCGCGATCGTCGATCCCGACGTGCTGAGGAAGGGCTCGGGGGCGGTTGCGGCGATCGCGAAAGGCATCGCCGCGACCCTCGACAAGGAAGGCGTCGCCTATGACATCGGTGCCTATCGCGACGCCCCGCCGGGCCTGCGCATCTGGTGCGGCGCCACCGTCGAATGGTCCGACCTCGAGGCGCTGACGCCCTGGCTCGACTGGGCCTTCGCCCAGGAGAAGGCTGCTCTCCTCGAGGCAGCCTGACGCAACACCGTCGTTCCGAGGCGCGCCGCAAGAGGCGGGCCCGGAACCCAGAACCGCTATCGCTCCCCGAACATCCCAAACCGCTGCCGCCTCGTCCCTGAACGCCTGTGTTTATGGGTTCCGGACTCTCGTTTCACGAGCCGGAATGAAGGCGGAGGAGAATCGCCATGCCGACCCCCCGCGTTCTCATTTCCGATGCCCTCTCGCCCGCCGCCGTGCAGATCTTCAAGGACCGCGGCATCGCGGTCGACTTCCAGCCGGATCTCGGCAAGGACAAGGAGAAGCTGAGCCAAGTGATCGGCGACTATGATGGCCTCGCCATCCGCTCGGCCACCAAGGTGACGCCCAAGATCCTGGAAAAGGCGGACAAGCTGAAGGTCATCGGCCGCGCCGGCATTGGCGTCGACAACGTCGACATTCCGGCGGCGACCGCCAAGGGCGTGATCGTTATGAACACGCCCTTCGGCAACTCGATCACCACGGCCGAACATGCCATCGCCATGATGTTCGCGCTCGCCCGCCAGATTCCTCAAGCGGACGTATCGACCCAGGCGGGCAAGTGGGAGAAGAACCGCTTCATGGGCATCGAGCTCACGGCCAAGACGCTCGGCATTATCGGCTGCGGCAATATCGGTTCGATCGTGGCAGACCGCGCCCAGGGCCTGCACATGAAGGTGATCGCCTATGATCCCTATCTCACGCCGGAGCGGGCGCTCGATCTCGGGGTCGAGAAGGTGGAACTGGACGAGCTCCTGAGGCGCGCCGACATCATCACCCTCCACACACCGCTCACGGACAAGACCCGGAACATCCTCTCGGCCGAGAACATCGCCAAGACGAAGAAGGGGGTGCGCATCATCAACTGCGCCCGAGGCGGCCTTGTGGACGAGGCAGCACTGCGCGCGGCCCTCGACTCGGGACATGTCGCCGGGGCGGCCTTCGATGTGTTCTCGATCGAGCCTGCGACCGAGAACCCATTGTTCGGCCACCCCAACGTGATCTGCACGCCCCATCTTGGCGCCTCCACCACCGAGGCGCAGGAGAACGTGGCGCTGCAGATCGCCGAGCAGATGTCCAACTACCTCCTGCAAGGCGCCATCGAGAATGCGGTGAACTTCCCCTCGATCACCGCCGAGGAGGCGCCGAAGCTCAGGCCCTTCGTGACGCTTTGCGAGAAGCTCGCCTCGTTCCTGGGGCAGCTCACCGAAGCTCCGATCAAAGGAATCCGCATCGAGTATGAGGGCGCCGTCGCCGGCATGAACACCCGCGCGCTCACCACAGCCGCCGTTACCGGCGCGCTGAAACCCTTCCTTCAGGACATCAACATGGTCTCGGCGCCGGTCGTAGCCCGCGAGCGGGGCATCATGGTGGAGGAAGTCAAGCGCGAAAATGCGGCGCGCGACTACGAGAGCTTCGTCCGGATCACGCTCGACGCCGAGGACATGCCACGCCATGCGGGCGGCACCGTGTTCCAGGACGGCAAGCCGCGCGTGACCGAAATCCGCCATATCGCCGTCGATGCCGAGTTCGCGCCCAACATGATCTATGTCCGTAACGCGGACAAGCCGGGCTTCATCGGCGCCTTTGGCTCGCTCCTCGGCGAGGCCGGGGTGAATATCGCGACCTTCAGTCTCGGCCGGGACAAGCCCGGCGGCGACGCCATCTGCTTTGTCGCTGTGGACGAGCCGGTCTCGCCCGAACTCCTGCGCCGCATCGAGGCCATCCCCCAGGTGAAGCGGGCACGGGCGGTGCGGTTCTAGGGCTCCTTGCCGGCCTTGCGTTCCAGCGCTCCCGTGGTCCTATAATCGATCGGGGGCGCCCGTCGTGAACGGGAGGCCAGCATGAGGACGTATTACGTTTTCCAGGCCCAGAACTCCCCGGACCTGCGCGGATTCACCGACATCCCCGACGGGGAGAAGTTGCCCCTCGAGGAGGGACCCTGGGCGCTCGTGCGGCAGATCGCACCGGATGAAGAGTGGGACGTCGATGTCAGCCGGGCGGTCGTGGCGGCGGGAATCCTGGAGAACGGCTTCTATCTCGTGGGTCCCATCCGGCGGCCGCCGTCGTCGAAGCCCATCATCGAGAGCGACCGGGTCGAGGGCACGGCTGTCTTCGATGCGCAGGGCAACCAGATCGGCACCATCAAGCGGCTCCTGATCGAGAAGGTCTCAGGTCGCGTCCTCTATGTGGACGTGACCTTCGGGGGGTTCCTCGGCATCGGGGCGCATCACTGCACCATCCCCTGGGACAAGTTGATCTACGATCGGGAATACAGCGCCTATCGCGCCGACATCACGGAGGAGCAGGTGCGGCATGCACCGAGCTTCTACGGCCCGAACGATGCGTGGCCAGATGCAGGGCGTCAAAAGGAGATCCAGGACTATTGGCGGGGGCTGGCACGGCTTGAGGAGGATCCCCTCGGAAGTCGGTTGTGAGCGGACCGCTGGGCAAGCTAGACTTGTCCTTTCGAGAGCACATCCTAACGAGGGTCATATGAACGCTGCCACATTGGGTCCGGCCGAGGCCCTCGTCCTGCTGGATCCAAACGCCCGGAAAGGGCGTGATGCAGTCAAGCTCACCCTCACCTGGCTTCTCGCCCGCGGTGTGGTGCGGATCGAGGAGGAAGTGCAGAAGCGCCTCATCGGCTCGAAGACGGTGACGCGGCTTCGCCTCGTGCGGCCCAACGAGGCGCTGCCCTCGCCCGCCGCCGCGCTCGTCGGCCTCATCCGAGAGGTCGAGGCGAAGGGCGGCCCCATGGACGACCTCGTCGAACGTACGCGGCGTGCTTATGGCAGTGACCTCGACAAGTTCAGAACCGAGCTCGTCCTGCCGGAGCTCGGCGCCCGCGGCCTCGTCGAGGAGAAGCGCGAGAAGCGGTTCGGCTTCTTTCCGGTGAAGCGCTTTGCTCGCACCCCTGCAGGCGAGGTCGAGCGCAGCCGGATCGAGAGCCTCATGGAACAGGCCCGCGGCATCCCCGGCCTTCTCGACAGCGATCCTGCAAAGGCGGCGGCGCTCGCACTCTCGCTTGGCGGCGCCCTTCTCCTCGTCAACGAACTGAAGCCCTTCTACGGGAAGCTCTCGGAGGCGATGCGCGCCCAGCCGGGGCTCGCCGATTATGACCATTCGAGCTCGTCCGACTGGTCTGGGACGGGGGACGCGCCGGATCTGCCGAGCTTCGAGGGGCTCGATCTCGGGGACTTCGACGCGAGCGCGTTCGACTCTCTCGACACCGCCCTCGACAGCTTCGATTCAAGTTTCGAGAGCAGTAGCGATGGCGGCGGGGGCGATACGGGCGGGGGCGGCAGCGATTGAGCCGCTCAGGTCCGGATCTTGCCCTCGGCTAAGGCAATCCCCCCGAGCACCAGGGCGAGGGCGACGGCGTGATAGAGCCGGAAGGGCTCGCTCAGGATGACGACTGCGAGGATCGCGCCGAAGACCGGCACCAGGTTCACGAAGAGCCCAGCGCGGCCTGGGCCGATCAGCTCGACGCCCCGCATGAAGAAGATCTGCGAGAGGAGCGACGGAAACAGCGCCACGAAGGCGAGGATGAGCCAACCTTGAGCGTCAGGCCACTGCACCCTTCCCGCCGCAATCTCGTAGCCGAGAAGGCCGAGGGAGGAGAGAAAGGCGGAGGCTGCGAAGGAAAAGAACAAGACGAGCGCGGAAACGGGGGGACGGTTGCGCAAGGCAAGCGTGAAGCCCGAATAGAAGATGCAGGCAATTACCATCCATACATCGCCGATGTTGAAGTCGAGGGTGAGCAATACCTCGATCTCGCCCCGGGCTCCGATCACCGCGACGCCAATGAGGGTCAGCACGCTGCCAATGCCTTGCAAAAGGCCGATGCGGGTGCCGAACAGGACGAGGCTGCCGAGCAGCACCAGCACTGGAATGGAGCCTTGGATGAGGGTGAGGTTGACGGCCGTCGTGTGGTGGGCGGCCGCATAGTAGAGGGCGTTGAAGCCCGTCATCCCGAACGAGCCCATCAGGAAAACGCGCAGCCAATGGCGCTTGAGCAGCGGCCATTCGGCAAGGATCCGGCGCCAGAGGAGGGTACCGACGAGAAGGATCACGGCGATCCAGCGCAGGCTCGTCAGCGCCATGGGCGACACATGACCGACGGCCAGTCGTCCTGCGATGGCGTTGCCGGCCCACATCAGGGTGGTGAGCGCAAGAAGGAGATAAGCCTGGTCGTAGAGCCCTGCGAGAGGGCGACTTCGCGGCGCAGCACTCTCCTGAGGCCGCGCCGCTTGGGAGGGGGAGGGCGTCTCGAGCTTGCCGCGTTCGTCCATTCCGCTAAACCGCCCCGGTCAGGGAGTTCGCCATGGGCCTAAGGTTTCTCATCGTCGAGGGCAACACGCGCGCGGCGCGGGAGAGACATGCGGCGTCCTTCGGGCTCATGCCTTCGCAATCCTACGCCGCCGTGGTTCAGGAGATCGAACCGCGTGCCGTGTGCGATCTTGCCTTCCCCGCGGACGAGGGCGCCAATCTGCCGGACGGCGCCGGCCTGACCTCCTATGACGGTGTGTTCCTCACGGGCTCGGCGCTCAACATCTACGATGCAACGCCCGAGGTGCGACGCCAGATCGAGCTCATGCGGGCTGTCTATGCCTCGGGCGTACCGGCCTTCGGTTCCTGTTGGGGGCTACAGGTCGCGGCCGTGGCCGCCGGCGGCGAGGTGCGCAGGAACGCACGCGGCCGCGAACTCGGCTTTGCGCGCAACATCGTGCCGACTGACGAGGGGCGCCGTCACGCTATGCTTTTCGGCCGCCCGGTGGCTTTCGACGCTCCCGCGATCCATCTCGACCATATCGTCGTTCCGCCGCCGGACTGCATTGTCCTCGCCTCGAACCGCATGTCGGAGATCCAGGCGGCCGAGATCCGCCTGAACGGCGGCGAGGTCTGGGGCGTCCAGTATCATCCGGAGTTCAGCTTGGCGGAGATCGGCACGATCATCGATGCGCGCCGCGCTATGCTCGTCGCGGAGGGCTTTGCTCTCGCCGAGGAGGCGGCCGCTGCTTATGCCGCCGATCTGAAGGCACTCAGCGCTAATCCCGCGCGCCGTGATCTCGCCTGGAGGCTCGGCATTGACGAAGAGGTGCTCGACCCGGTGCGGCGCACCCGTGAAATCCGCAACTTCGTCGAGCACAAGGTGAAGCCTGCCGCGAGCGCACGCGGGCGCGCGTAGAGCTCATCCGATCTGCCGTTGCCGCGCGGACAGTGCCTCGCCCGTCGCTTATTCGGCCATCGCCGGGAGCTTGTACAGGTTCGCATTCACGCGCTTGACGCCCGGCGTTGCTTCCGCCGCGACCCGGATTGCCTGCCGAAGATCCTCCGAAGCGATCGGCCCCCATAGATCGACGACGCCGTCGTGAACGGTCACCGTCAGCAGCCAGGGCATGCCGCCCGGCAGCTCGCGGATCTGAGCAACGATGCGTTCTCGAATGCTCTCGTCGCTCGGCGGAAGAGCCGGCTCGGCTGGACGTGCCGCCAGCGCCCGCACCAGGTTCGCGCGGCTGACAATCCCGACAACCTTGTCGCCCTGCACGATGGGCAGGCGCTTGACGCCGTTCTTCTCCATCAAGGCTGCGACATCGGACAAGGAGGAGGTTTCGACGGCGGTGATAACGTTTCGGGTCATGAGGTCGCCCACCTTCACGGCGCGCGCCTTGATGAATTCATGGGTGCGTGTCTCGCTCGGGGTCAGCGCCTCCAGCCACCACGAGCGGCGACGTTCCGTTCCAAGCTCGATGCGCCGAATGAGATCGCCCTCGCTGAGAATGCCGACCAACCGTCCGGCGCCGTCGATCACGGGGAGGGCGCTGATGCCATGTTCAGTCATCAGCTGAGCGGCCCGCTGGACCGTGTCCTCGATCCCGATCGTGATCACATCCCTTGTCATGATGTCGCGAGCCAGCATGGCTTGTCTCCCTGATCGTTTCGTCGTTGCATGTCTGCGGCGGCAACGACGCGAGACCCTATAATGGCCGCGATGCGACGGCCTTGAGCGAGGTCAACCGCTAGGGCCGCAGCCGCGTCCCGGGCAACTTTCAGTCCCGACCTTGATCATCCTCAAGGCGCCGCGCCGATAAACAAGCTTTGTCTTACACCTGCGTCCTGAGCCGAGGCGCGTTCGCATAAGAGAGGCCGTTCCATGCTACGCGATATCGTTGTGCCCATCAGGCCAAGATCGATGTCCTCAACCGCTTGGCCGGCGGAGCAATATGCGCTCTCTCTCGCCAGCCTCTTCGAGGCGCATGTGACGGCCATTGCTCCGAGCTTCAAAGCCGCCCTGAACGGCATCCTCGCCGTTCAGCTTCCAAGCGAGTTCCTGGACGAGCTGCAGAGCCGAGCGGATGAGGATGCCAGGAGCGCGGCCGAGGTATTCGCCGACAGCGCTCGCCGCGCAGGGGTGCCCTGCGAGACGCAGGTGGTGCGAGGCGGCCCCACCCAACTGGCGGACGCCGTGGCAGTCCGCGCGCGCGCATCCGACCTCATCGTCGTCCCTCAGCCCGAGGAGCAAAGCCTCTGGGAGCGGGAACTTGTCGAAGCGGCCCTGTTCGATTCCGGGCGGCCTGTGCTGATCGTGCCTTACATCCAACGCGGCGAACCGCGGTTCGAGCGCGTGCTCATTGCCTGGGACGGAGGCAAGGAAGCAGCGCGGGCGGTTCACGACGCTCTCCCCTTTCTCCAGCGCGCCAAGAGCGTCGAGATCCTGACGGTCAGCGCCGATGCCCGCCAGCCCGAGAACCTGCCCTCCGGAACCGATCTCGCCAGGCACCTGGCGCGTCACGGTCGACAGGTGACGGCAAAGGCGATGACCGGGGTCGACATCAGCGTGAGCGATCTGTTGTTGTCGCAGGCCGCCGATGCGGCAGCGGATCTGGTGGTCATGGGTGGCTATGCCCATTCGCGCCTGCGCCATCTTGTCTTCGGAGGCGCGACGAGTGGCATGCTGAGGTCCATGACCGCGCCCGTGCTGATGGCGCATTAAGCGCTCTGGTGAGTCCATCGGAGCGGACGCGGAGGGAGTTTGCCATGAGCTATGCCTCGATCCTTGTCCATGTGGAAGCGAACAGCCCCTCCTCGGACGCTCGTCTGGCGCTTTCATCCGAGCTCGCCCGTCGGTTTGGGGCCGCGCTCATCGGGGTGGCGGCCGAGAGCGTCCGGCCTCCCATGGTCGATGCGTTCGGAGGCGCAGTTCTCATCGGCGACGTGCTCGTGGCCGAGGAGGAGCAGATCCGAGCCCGGCTTGAAGCGGCGGAAAAGACATTCGGCACTCACTCGGGCGTCGAGGGCTTGACGACAGAGTGGCGGTCAGCCGTCGATCTGCCGGCGTCGGTCGTGGCTCAGGAGGCGCGTGCGGCGGATCTCATCGTTCTGGGCCGAGACTTGGAGCGACTTCGCGCCGGTGTTTACCAGGCTCCGGATCCGGGCGAGGTCGTGATGGCCGCGGGCCGTCCGGTTCTGGTGGTGCCGCCGGATGTGAGCCGCCTTTCCGCGCGCCATGTGCTGATCGCCTGGAGGGACGTCCGGGAGGCGCGGCGCGCGGTGGTGGATGCCTTGCCTTTCCTCGCGAAGGCCGAGGGCGCACACCTCGTCGAGGTGGCCGAGGAGGCGGACCGCGATGTTGCGTCGGCGCGCGTTTCCGACGTGGTCGGTTATCTTGAGCGCCACCAGGTCAGGGCAGAGGGCGAGGTGCGCGTCCGGCGGGAAGCGACGACGGCGGACGAGGTGATCCTTGCTGCGGAGCAAAGCGGGGCGGATCTCATCGTCGCGGGCGCCTATGGCCACGCAAGGATGCGGGAATGGGTGTTCGGCGGGGTCACGCGGGATCTTCTTCATCGCTGCCCCATGTGTTGCCTCCTGTCGCATTGAGCAGACGGGGCTCGGCCCGGGAGCAGCCGCGGAAGGCTCTTCCGAGGGGATTCGGTGAGAGTGAGCGCCTTAAAATCGTGCTGCATAGGCAATCCGTGTCTCCCGGTGCATGAATGCGAGGCCAGGTGAGTCGCCAAGGTCGCGCAGGCTTTGAGCACGGACGGCGCGTTTCAGCTTGAAGACCCGCTCACGGCCAAGCAGCACCAACGAAGCATGGGTCTCGATGATGCGCAGCTCGCTCTCATCAGCCTCCAGCAGCCTTCGCAAGAAGGTCACGACCCTGCCTTGGTCCATCACCCCTGTCACGACCTTGTCCTCCTCTCCGGATCTGGCGGGCCGTTGGCGAGTGTGGAAGTCAAGCCGCGCTCAGTGTCGCGCGGACGTTCCGCGCGGCCTTGCGGCGCTGTGAGGAAGAAGGCATCCCTGTCCGACCCATCAAACCAGGAGTGCTTCCATGACCTCGGCAGTCCACATCGTGCTCGCCAGCTTCCAGGACGGAAGAGCGGTTCTCGACCTCGCCTATGGCGGACGCCGGGCGCGGCTCGAGCTGGACCAGCTGGAAGACCGCTATCCCGGGCAGCCGACAGCGGAGCGGGTGCGGGAGGAAATCGCCCATCTTGTCGAAGCCCTGACGAAGAGCTTGCAAGACCCGAACTGGCGCGTGGAGCAGGAATAAGCCGCCCAAGAGCAGGCTCCCGCTCCTAACCGCGAGAAGCGCGAGCCTTGAGCCGAGGCGCATCGGGCGGAGCTGGGGTCGACGCTGGTCCTTGGCGCGGCTTCAAAACACGTCGTTCTTTTCGAACACCGGTTCAATCCGGTCCTGGTCGTGCAGGTAGAAGCTGCACCGATGCGCCATCGCAAAGGCTTCAACCTGCACCAGGGCCTCGGGATTGGTCAGATCCTCAAGATCGAACATCCCTGTGAGAAGGCGCTCGTCAACGCGCAATCGGGCGCCAGGATCCAGACGCTGCAGCTGAGCTTCGAGCTCGGCTCTTGTCATGAACGCCTCCTCTGGCAAGGTTCCTCAGGGCCTCGACGCCAATGGATACAATCATAGAGGAATAAGAGGCCCAGGCATTGATGAGCCGCAAAGGCGATGAGGGACAAAGCCCCTCTTCTTCCTTGCGCAAACCGCGAGATATCCGCCGCGCTGAAGCTTGGCCGGCGCCGAAGGAGCCCAAAACCGAGGCGATACGGGGGAGGGCACCTCCACCGGAGCAGCCCGGCAGAGAGGAGCTTGGCGTGTCGACTGAAGGCCCTCCGGAGCCGCCTCTCGGCCTTGCCCGCCTTCAGCGCATCCTTCGCCCCGTGCTCGTGGTCATCCCTGCCCTCGGGCTCACGCTCGGCTTTGGAATAGGTTCGCTCGGCCTGCAAGCATGGAGCGGCGCCGTGTGGTTTGCGACCACGGTGCCTGTGCTGCTTACGCTCCTCGCCGAGATCGCCACCAGCCTGCGCCGCGGAGATGTCGGCCTGGACATCGTGGCTGCCCTTTCGATGACTGTGGCCCTCCTGTTTCAGGAGAATCTCGCCGCTGTCGTCGTCGCTCTTATGTATGCGGGCGGACAATATCTGGAGAGCTATGCCGAACGGCGGGCCGGACGTGAGATGACGGCGCTTCTGTCCCGCGTGCCGCGGGCCGCTCTGAGGCGTCGCAATGGCGGGCTTGAGGAGGTTGCGCTCGAACTCGTCCTGCCGGGCGATCGGCTTCTGATCGGGCGGGGAGCGGTCGTGCCCGTCGATGGAGTCGTCGCGGCCGGCATTGCGGTCCTTGACCAGGCGGCGCTGACGGGCGAGCCGCTGCCGGTCAAACGCTGCGTCGGCGAGGAGGTGCTGAGCGGATCCACGAACGCTGGCGATGCTTTCGAGCTTGCCGCGAGCCGGCGCGCCGCCGAGAGCACATACGCCGGTATCATCCGCCTCGTGGAGGCCGCCCAGCACGCGAAAGCGCCGATGGTGCGCCTCGCGGATCGATTCGCGATCCTTTTCCTGTTCGTGACGGCAGCGCTTGCGGGCGGGGCCTGGCTGTGGACGGGAGACCCCATCCGCATGCTGGCCGTGTTGGTGGTGGCGACCCCATGCCCGCTGATTCTCGCCGTGCCCGTCGCCCTCGTCTCGGGCGTGTCGCGCGCAGCGAGGGCCGGCGTGCTCGTCAAGGGCGGCAAGGCCTTGGAAGCACTGGCGCGCGTCACCACGATGGTCATCGACAAGACCGGCACGCTCACCTATGGCCAGGCACGGCTCGTCGCCGTCCGGCCGCAGCCCGGTTTCGACGAAGACACGCTCCTTTGCCTCGGCGCATCGCTCGAACAAGCCTCGAGCCACGTCATTGCCCGGGCGATCGTGGCGGCAGCGCTGGAGCGCTCCCTGAGGCTTGCCGCTCCCAGCGATGTCCGCGAAACGCCGGGCGAGGGGCTCGAAGGCCGCGTCAATGGTCGGACAGTCGTGATCGGCGCGACCCGCTTCGTGGCAGAGCGGGTCGAAGGCGTATCCACGCCATCCCTGGGTGAACGGGTCGCGTCGGGAGTGGTGGTGGCAATCGCCGTCGACGGCCGCTTTGCTGGGGTCCTCCTCCTGGCCGATGAGCTGCGTCAGGGAGCCGGGGAAATCCTCGCCGAACTGCGCGCCTCAGGAGTCGACCGGATCGTTCTCGCGACCGGCGACCGCCGCGACATCGCTGTCGGTGTGGGGGCTGCGTTGCCGCTCGATGCCATCCGCTCCGAACTCGACCCGCAGGACAAAGTCGCTGTCGTGCTTGGGGAGCGGCGACGCGGCCCTGTCATGATGGTCGGGGACGGGGTCAACGACGCGCCAGCGCTCGCGGCCGCGGATGTCGGGGTTGCCATGGGCGCGAACGGCGCGGCTGCGTCCGCGCAGGCGGCGGATGTCGTCCTCCTGGTCGACCGGCTGGATCGACTCCTCTCTGCGATCCGCACGGCGCGCCGGTCCTGTCGGATCGGGCTCCAGAGCGTGTATGCAGGAATTGGCCTTTCCGTCGCCGGCATGATCGCTGCAGCCCTCGGGCATCTGACGCCTGTCCAGGGCGCGCTCCTGCAGGAGGCGATCGACGTGGCCGTGATCCTCAACGCCTTGCGGGCGCTCTCCGACGGGAGGTTTTCTGGCCGGGGCGCCTCGCCTCGGAGAGGCCTCTGACCTCGGCCTGAGTGCTTGCCAGGTCTCCTAGGATGCAAGCCAGAGCATCGCTTCAGGAGCCACCATGGCCGCAACCTCCTGGCCCACCTCGTGCAGCCGGTCGCCGGCGTGGAAGGGAGCGTCGATCAGGATTTCCGTGCCGCCGACCCGTACCCCGTAGCGTGTCATGGCCCCGAGGAACTCGCGATGAACGATCGTGCCTGAAAAGGCACCGCTGCCCTTCCCCGTGATCTGCACATCCTGCGGACGGAACACGAGCTTGGCGCCTGGCGGAATAGTAGCCCCTGGAGGAATCGGCAGAAAGACCTCGCCGAGGCGGAAGGCGCGATCGGAGCCGGCGCCTACGACCTCGCCCGAGAGGATGTTGGCGGCACCAAGGAAGCTCGCCACGAACAGGTTGGCCGGGCGCTGATAAAGCTCCAACGGCGTGCCGACCTGCTGGATCTTGCCTTCGTTCATGACTGCGATGCGGTCGCAGATCGTGTTCGCCTCCTCCTGGTCGTGGGTGACGAAGATCGTGGTGATGCCGAGCCGCTGCTGCAGGTCACGCAGCTCGCGCCGCACCTGAACGCGCAGCTTGGCGTCGAGGTTCGAGAGCGGCTCGTCGAGGAGCAGCACCTTGGGGCGGATGGCGACTGTGCGGGCAACGGCCACGCGCTGCTGCTGGCCGCCCGAGAGCTGCGAGGGCCGGCGGTCGGCCAGATGGCTGAGGCCTACGAGCTCCAGGGCCTCCGCCACCCGCTGCTTGATCTGCGCGCGTGGCAGGCGGCGCTCCTCGAGGCCGAAGGCGACGTTGCGCCAGACCGTCATGTGCGGCCAAAGCGCGTAGGATTGGAACACCATCCCCACGTCGCGTTTCCAGGGCGGCAGGCGCGAGACATCCTCGCCGCCGACGAGCACGCGCCCGCGGTCGGCCTGGTTGAAGCCGGCGATGAGGCGAAGCAGGGTCGTCTTCCCGCAGCCCGAAGGGCCCAGAAAAGCGAAGAACTCGCCGGGCGCGACGTCGAGAGTCACGTCCTTGAGGACATGGTTTGCGCCATAAGACAGGTCGACGTTCTCGACGCGCACGCCAAGCGGCTGGAGGGCGTCGCCGCGGACGCGCACGGGCTCATTCTGGACAATCTCGGGCAAGCGTCAAAATTCCTTCCCTGGAGGGGAGGGGTGAGAGCGTGCGCTGCTCATGATGAAAGCCCTTGGGCGCCCTGGCTGCGCTCGACCACGAGATGGGTGAGGAAGGCGCAGGCGGCGACAAGCATCACGGCGATGACCCCGAGCGCCGCGCCGGGTCCCCGCCCGGCCGGCGACTGCATGAAGATGTAAAGCCCGTAGGCGAGCGGCGCGTCCGAACTCGACTGCACGAGCATGAGCGTCGCCGAGAGCTCCACGGCGGCGGTGGAGAAGCTTGAGATGAAGCCGGCGAGGATGCCACCCGTCATCAGCGGCACGACCACGCGCCGCACCGTTCGCGCCTTCGTCGCGCCGAGGTTCTCGGCCGCTTCCTCGAGCGACACGGAGATCTGCTGCAGCGCCGCGTAGCAGGCCCGCAAGGCGTAGGGCAGGCGCCGGATGGCGAGCGCGATGACGATCATGATCCACAGGGTCGCAAGCGGCTGCCCGCCTGGAAGCTGCACGCCATAGAAGGTGCGGAGATATCCGATGCCGAGCACCACGCCCGGCACAGCGAGCGCGGCGGAGGCCGCCCAGTCGAGCCACTCGCGACCGACGAGCTTCGTGCGCAGCACGAAATAGGCAATCGCCGTCCCAAGGACCACATCGATGAGTCCGGCGAGCGAGGCATAAAGGACGGTGTTCTTGATATAAACGAAGCTCTCGCCAAACACCCGGGTGTAGTGGGCAAGGGTGAAGCCGTCGGGGAGCGGGCTGTAGGACCAGATAGTGGCGAAGGACAGGAGCAAGAGCCCGAGATGAGGCGCGAGCACGAGGCCTAGGATGAGGAACACGACGAAATAAGCCAGGGCGCTTTCCCATCGCCGCATCCGGCGCTGGCTAAGCCCGCCGCCGCCGCGTTGCGCGGTGGAATAGTCTTTCCCGCGCATCGCCGCGGCCGAGGCCCACATGGCGAGGATCGAGACAGCGATGAGCACCGTCGCGATGACATAGCCCATAGGGTCCGCGATCCCAATGGAGGTGACGCGCAGGTAGGCCTGCGGGGCAAGCATGTCCTTGACGTTGAGGAGCAGCGGCGTCGCCAAATCGTCGAAGACCTTGACGAAGACAAGCGAGGCGCCGGCGAGATAGCCAGGGAGCGCGAGCGGGAAGACCACGCGCCGGAACAGGCGGAAGCCCGAGCAACCGAGATTCTGTGCCGCCTCCTCCATGGAGCGATCGATGTTGCGCAAGCTCGCCGACAGATTGACCAGGATGAAGGGGAAGTAGTGGATCGCCTGGACGAAGACGACTCCGTTGAGCCCCTCCATAAAGGGAATTTTCAGGCCGAACCAGTCGTCGAGGAGGAGGTTGACGGTGCCGTTCCGGCCGAACAGAAGCTGCATCGCCACCGCCCCCACGAAGGGGGGCATGATGAGGGGCACGAAGCCGAGCGTCTGGATGAGGAGCGCGCCGCGGAACTCAAAGCGCGTGGTGATGGTCGCGAGCGGCAGAGCGAACACCGACGCCAGCACCACCGCCATGGCGGAGACATAGACCGAGTTCCAGAACGAGCGCACGAACAGGTCTGTGCGCGCGAAGTCGTAGAAGTTGACGAAGGTGAAGGCGCCGCTGCCTTTCTCGGTGAAGGCGACGTAGATCACCGTCGCCACCGGGGTGATGAGGAACAGGAGCAGGAAGAGGGCGATCGCCGCTGCGGCCGCCGCCTGCCCGGCGCCGACGGCGACGACACCCTCACGGCGGAGCAGGGCGAGCGCCATTATTGCAGGTCCAACCGGTGTTCCGAAGGGAAGCAGGCGGCTTCGAGCCGCCCGGGAGAGGATCTCAGCGGGCGAGCTTGAGGGCCTCCTCTGCCTTCGCCTTCGCCTGGGCGTAGCGCTCCTTGGCGAAGCTTGCCCATTGCTGCTCGAGCTCGGCTTGGCGGGCGCCCTTCTCCTTGCCGCCGGTGAAGGCGCCGGCGATCTCGGGCGAGGACGCCTGCGCCTCGGTGATCGGCATGACGGCGATGAGGTCCCGCGCCTCCTTCACAAGCGCTCGGCCCTGGGCGTTGTCCTTCTTGGCGAGCGCGGCTTCCGCGTCATGAATGGCCTTGGTGGCGGCCTTGAGACCCTCGAGCTGGAAGGTGATGAGCTGGTCGAAGAGGGCGTCGATGACGGCGGTGCGCTTCTCCGACACGTCGACGTCGAACTTCACCCGCGCGCCGAGCGAAGGGTCCTTGAACGGGTTCGGATAGTCGGCCGGCGCCTTGGCGTAGACCGCCGGGTTGATGGGCAAGCGGCGGATCGAAGGCTCGAGCAGCACCTCTTGGCCTGCCGGCGAGAGGAGGAACTCGATGAAGGCCTCGGCCCCCGCCTTGTTCGGCGCGTTGGCGATGATGGCGACGTTGGCGGGCACGATGGTGGTCACCGTCGGATAGACGAACTTCACCGGAAAGCCGGACGCCTGAGCCGAGAAGGCAAAGAAGTCGATGACGATGCCGAAGCCCACTTGGCCGGAATTGACCGCGTCGGGCACGCCGAAGGAGCGCTCCGTCACCTGGCGGAAGTTGCCGGCCATCTCCTTCACCGTGCGCCAGCCCTTATCCCAGCCCTCGCCCTGAAGGATCGTCTCGATGGTCAGATGCGTGGTGCCGGAGCGCGACGGCGCGGCGATGGAGACGTGGTCGTAATAGGCAGGTTTGGCGAGGTCGCTCCACTCCTTGGGCTCCGGCAGCTTGTTCGCCTTGGCATAGCGCTCGTTCCACATGATGCCGTAGCCGGAGGCGGCGAAGCCGAAATAGAAGCCGTCCGGATCGTTGATGGGGAAAGCACCGATCTTCTCGGGTATCCCCGTCGCCTTCGGCTGATACTTCTGCAGGAGGCCCTTGCCCTTCAGGACTTCGAACGCGTCGGGTGCCGAGGCCCAGAACAGGTCGGTCTGGTTGTTGGCCCTGGTCTCCTCGACGTATTTCACGCCGGCGTTGGTGTTGCGGTTCTGCACCTCCAAGGTGACGCCCGGGAAGGCCTTCTCGAAGGCCTTCTTGAAAGGGTCGGTGACGTCCTTCGAGAAGGACGTCGATACGGTGACCTTTCCTGTCGGGTTCTGAGCGAGGGCCGGGCCTGCCCACACGCCCATGACAAGTGCTGCAAGCGCAGCAATACGGTATCTCATGGTTTCCTCCGTGACCGGCTGTGTTCGTTGTCATCGCGCCGGGCAGCACGACATCGACGCCCTTGCGCGCTGAAGATCTTGCCGGAACATAACGGTTTGCCGCCCAGGTTCGTCAAGCGATCGCGCCTGGGGGACCTCGTGCGCCGCGCGTGCGCCGACAAGGTCGGCGCGGGCCGTGATGTTGCGCATCGGATCGCGCCGGAGGCGGCATGATCTTGATGAAGGGAGGTGCTTACTGATGCGCGTCGACGTTCTGGGATTGCAGGCGTTTGTCAGTATCGCGGAGCGAGGGAGCTTTCGGGCCGCAGCGTCCCACCTCAACCTGTCCCAGACAGCGCTCAGCCACCGGATCCGGAAACTCGAGGAGTCCCTTGCGACGCAGCTCCTCCTGCGCACGACGCGGCAGGTGACGCTGACGCCAGCGGGCGCGGCCCTGCTTCCCAAAGCACGCAGGCTGTTCGAGGAGCTGGGGGTGGCTCTCAGGGAGGTTCGTAGCCCGGCCAAGGAGAGGGAAGAGCGCGTCGTCGTCGGCTGCCTGCCAACGATTGCGACGCGGTGCCTGCCGCAGGCGGTGGCGGCGTTCGCGCGGGCGCGTCCGGGCGTGCAGGTGAAGATTTACGACAATTCAGCCGCGGAGATTGCCGAGCGCGTACAGGCCGGCGACGCGGAGTTCGGAATCACCATCGTGGCTGCCAATCGCGTGGATCTCGAACTGAAGGCCGTTGCCAAGGAGCCCTTCGTCCTCGTTTGTCACCGCGACCTGCTAATGGCACGGAGCCGGAGCTTGACCTGGGCGCAGATCCAGGACGTGCCGCTCGTGCGCGTCAGTGCCGAGACCGGCAATCGCGTCCTCATCGATGATGCGCTGGGTTCCCGTCGCGAGGCACTCTCGTGGCGCTACGAGGTCCAGCGCGTCACAACTGCCATCAGCATGGTTCGGGAAGGGCTCGGCGCTGCGATCGTGCCGCAACTCGGGTTCGACGCAGCGGATGGCCGCGACATCGTCGCGATTCCCTTGCGGATGCCGAGCGTCACGCGGACGCTGGGCATCGTCACGCGCAAGGGTGTTCCTCTGACGCCGGCTGCGCGACAGTTCCTGAAGCATGTCACGAGCGCTCTCAAGGCGAGCTTCCCCGCCGCCGGGCGCCGGACTGGTGAATGATGTTCATCAATTGCTGAGAAGTGATCATTTGATGACAGAATAGGCTCATGCATAGTGGGCATGACGCGAGGACGAGCGAGCCGCGCCGGTCATCGCGCTGTCAAGCGCATGGAGATGCCGTCCCGTGTGCCCTGCCGCACATGGCCGGCACCTCCTCTCGCGTTGCGCGCATTACGAGGCTGATGGCCGCCGAGCGGGGTATGCCGGGGCCTCGCATGCAAGGACCGCTCGCCCGCCAGCAATGAAGGGGACACCATGGCCACAGGACTGGTCATCACGGCCCATCCGGGCGATTTCGTTTGGCGGGCCGGAGGTGCGATCGCGCTTCACGCCAGGCGCGGCATGCGCGTGAAAATCCTGTGCCTGTCCTACGGCGAACGTGGCGAGAGCCAGTGGGCGTGGAAGCAGCCGGGAGTGACGATCGAGGAGGTGAAGCAACAGCGGCGCAAAGAGGCCGAGCGGGCAGCTGAGATCCTCGGCGCCGAGATCGAGTTCATGGACGCTGGCGACTATCCCCTGCGCACGACCGACGCGATGCTCGACCGCGCCGTCGACATCTTCCGCGAGCTCAAGCCCTCCTTCGTTCTCACGCACGCGCTCGAAGACCCATACAACGTCGATCATCCCGAGGCGGCGCGCTTTGCCCAAGAGGCGCGCATCATCGCGCAGGCTGCCGGCCACAAGCCTGATCCCTCACGCGCCTATGCGGCTCCGCCCGTCTTCCTGTTCGAGCCTCACCAGCCGGAGCAGTGCAATTTCAAGCCCGACGTGATCCTCAACATCGATGAGGTCTGGGAGACAAAGCGCAAGGCCTTCGAGGTGCTCGCCGCCCAGAAGCACCTTTGGGAATACTACACCCGCGTCGCCCTCAACCGCGGCATGCAGGGGGGGCGCAATTCCGGCAAGCCGATGACCTATGGCGAGGCCTACCAGCGCCTTTTCCCTGAAGCGGTGGAGGCGCTGGCATGACTGGGGTCGTCGTTCGCACCAGGAAGCGCGCTGCTGCCGCCGATATGGCGGCCTTGGCCGAACTCGGCGTCTCCACCACCCATGAGGCGATGGGACGCACAGGTCTGATGAAGCCCTATATGCGGCCGATCTTCTCCGGGACTCAGATCGCCGGCGGGGCCGTGACGGTGCTCGCCCAGCCGGGCGACAACTGGATGATCCACGTCGCCATCGAGCAGGTCATGCCCGGCGACGTGCTCGTCGTCGCCTGCACCAGCGACAACACCGATGGCATGTTCGGAGACCTTCTCGCCACCTCGCTCAAGGCACGCGGGGGCGCAGGGCTCGTCATCGACGCCGGGGTTCGCGACGTTCGGGTCCTGACACAAATGGGCTTTCCGGTGTGGTCGCGGGCGATCTCCGCCAAAGGCACCGTCAAGGCGAGCCTCGGCTCCGTCAATGTTCCCGTCGTCTGCGCGGGCGTCCTCGTCAATCCAGGAGACGTGATCGTGGCGGACGACGACGGCGTGGTCGTCGTGCCCCGGCTCGATGCCGCCAAGGTCCTGGCGGCTGGGAAGGCGCGCATCGCGAACGAGGACGAGAAGCGGCGCCGCCTCGCCGCCGGTGAGCTTGGGCTCGATATGTACAACATGCGCGAGCCCCTGGCGAAGGCAGGCCTCGTCTACCGGGACGAAGAGTAAGGCGCGCGACAGCCGCGCTCGGCGCAAGGCGCGCCGCCATGATCAAGGGAGGAAGCATGTTCCATCGTCGACACGTTCTAGCGGGGCTGATCGGTGCTCCGACCGTTCTGCGCGTCACGCGCGCCGGGGCGGCCGAGGTATCGATGCGGCTGCATCACTTCATGGCCGGGGTCTCGCCTGGGCATCGGGAGTTCCTTGTGCGTTGGGCCAAGAAGGTCGAGGCCGAATCCGGCGGGCGCATCAAGATCGACGTCTTCCCCTCCATGCAGCTCGGTGGCGCGCCGCCCCAGCTGTTCGATCAGGCCAAGGACGGGGTCGTCGACCTCGTGTGGACTCTGCCGGGCTACACGGCCAATCGTTTCCCCATGATCGAGGTCTTCGAGCTGCCCTTCATCGGCGCCAAACGCGCGATGACCAATTCGCGGGCCGTGCAGGAGTTCTCGACGAAGCATCTCGCGAAGGAGTTCGGCGACGTTCACCCGATCTGCTTCTGGGCGCACGATGGCGGCCTTATCCATGCCAGCCGTCCGGTGACGAAGCTCGAGGATATAAGGGGCCTCAAGCTGCGCTTTCCGACCCGGCTTGCTGGTGAGGGACTGCGGGCCTTGGGCGCCACCGCCATCGGCATGCCGGTGCCGCAAGTCCCCGAGGCGATCTCACAGCGGGTGATCGACGGCGCCGTGGTCCCCTGGGAGATCGTTCCCTCGATCAAGCTCCATGAGATGGTCAAGAACCACACCGCCTTCCCGGGGACGCCGACCTTCTACACCTCGACCTTCGTGCTCGCGATGAACAAGGCGCGCTATGAGGGCCTTGCTCCAGATTTGCGGAAGGTCATCGACGCGAATTCCGGGCAGGTCGCCACCGCAATGGTCGCGACGATGTTCGACACGACCGCACCGAAAGTCGAGGAGCTTGCCAAGAAGCGCGGCAATACCGTTCACATCCTTGCTCCCGAGGAGGTCGAGCGCTGGAAAGCAGCCTGCGCGCCTGTCACCGAGGCATGGCTGAAGTCCGTGAAGGAGAAGGGCATCAATGGCGAGGCGCTCTTGGCCGACGCGACGGCGCTGATCGCCAAGCACGATCAGGCCGCCTGAGCGATGAGCGAGGCTGCGATGAGCCCCGAGGATCGGATCGCCGGTCCTCGCATCGGATCCATCGCGCGCGCCCTCGCCCTGGGGGGCGGGGCGATCCTGTTGGGGATCTCCGCTCTCGTGACGACGAGTGTCGGCCTGCGCGCCGTGACGGGTTCCGGGATCAACGGCGACTTCGAGATCGTTCAGCTTGCCGCCGCGATTGCTGCGTTTTGCCTGTTTCCGCTCTGCTTTTCGGTTCGCGGCAACATCATCGTGGACACCTTCACCACAAGGCTTCCGAAGCCCTTCTGCGATGCGCTGGACGCTCTTTGGGACGTGTTGTTCGGTGCCTTGGCCCTGGTGATATCCTGGCGCATGGCCATCGGCGCGTGGGATCAGTTCACGAACAGGACCACGCTTCAGGTGCTCCCGGTTCCGACCTGGTGGGCGGTGGCTGCTTGCGCTGCACTGATGGCATTCCTGGCGGTCGCCGCGGTCACGGTCGGCCTTCGCGTCCTGAAGAGAACGTCATGAGCGGCAACACCGCGGCTCTCCTGGGCTTTGCCGCGATGATCCTGCTGATCGGGCTCAGAATGCCCATTGGCATGGCGATGCTCGTGGTCGGCGCCGGCGGCTATGTGGCCATGTCGAGCCTCGTCAACTTCCTCAACTATATCAAGACGACACCCTACTTCCTGTACGCCAACTACGCCATGACGGTGATCCCCCTCTTCATCCTCATGGGGGCTCTCGCCGAACAGTCCGGCTTGGCGCGGGATCTCTTCGCGGCGGCGCGGTCCTGCCTCGGTCATCGCAAGGGCGGGCTTGCCATGGCGGTGATCGGCGCCTGCACCGGCTTCGGAGCGATCTGCGGCTCGTCGGTCGCCACCACGGCGACCTTCGGACGCTCTGCGCTCCCCGAACTCCAACGCTACGGCTATGCCGGCTCGCTTGCCACCGGCACGATCGCTGCGGGCGGCACGCTCGGAATCCTCATCCCGCCGTCGGTCGTGCTCGTCGTCTACGCCATCTCGACCGAGCAGAACATCGCCAGGCTGTTCCAAGCCGCTCTGATCCCCGGCCTCCTGGCGTCCCTGTTCTACTGCGGGGTCATCGCCATCGTCGTTCGGCGCTCCCCCGAACTCGCGCCGGTGTTGAAGCGCGTCCCGTGGCGGGAGCGGGTTCCGGCGTTGCTTGCTGTTTGGCCCGCGGTGACCGTGGCGCTGGTCGTCCTCGGCGGTATCTATGGGGGCTTCTTCACCCCCACCGAAGGCGCGTCCGTCGGCGCGATCGCCATGCTGGTCACCGGCGTCATCACGGGCAAGCTGAGGGCTGACGCCATCCGCCGCAGCTTGAGGATCACGGCCGAGACGACGGCCATGATTCTTCTCATCCTGCTCGGAGGTGAGGTGTTCAATGCCTTTCTGGCGCTCACCCAGATGCCCACGAACCTGGCGGAGTGGATCTCCGGTCTCGGCCTGTCGCCGCCTCTCGTGCTCGGCTTGTTGCTCTTCAGCTATGTGCTGCTCGGCGCGGTCATGGACGAACTCGCTATGATCATTCTGACGCTTCCCGTTTTCTTCCCCCTGGTTCAAGCCTTGGATTTCGGGATTCCGTCGGACGAGGTCGCCATCTGGTTCGGCATCCTCGTGCTCATCGTGGTCGGGATCGGTCTTACCGCGCCGCCCATCGGGCTCAATGTTTTCGTGATCAGCGCTATCGCCCGCGGCGTATCGATCAACGAGACCTATCGCGGCGTGCTGCCTTACGTGGCAGCCGACTTTGTGCGGCTTCTCTTGGTCTTCCTTATGCCCATCCTTGCGATCGGCATGGTGCGCTGGCTCGAGTGACCATCGAAAGTGCAACCCGGGCTCACCCGACTGCAACGAGGCCCATCATGACAACCGAACCGATCCACGACATCGCCCATCTCGCCCATGTCGAGCTTCTGACCAACAAGCCGGAAGCGAGCCTCGACTTCTTCGTCAATGTTCTCGGGCTGACCGAAAGCGGGCGGGAGGGCGGTTCCGTCTATCTTCGAGCCTGGGACGATTATGAGTTCCACACTCTCAAGCTCACGGCCTCGCACACGACAGGAGTGGGCCATGTCGGCTATCGGGCCTGGAGCGAGCCGGCCCTGATGCGGCGGGTGGAAGCCATCGAAGCGATAGGAGCGGGCATCGGCTGGGTCGAAGGCGACCTCGGCCATGGGCGGGCCTATCGCTTCCGCGACCCTGACGGCCACATCTTCGAGATCTACTTCGAGACTCACAAATATGTGGCTCCGCCGGCCGAGCGGCCGGCCCTGAAGAACCAGGCCCAGCGGAATCACGGTCGGGGTTGCGCCGTGCGTCGGCTCGACCACCTCAATCTTCTCGCGCAGGATGTCGCTGCCATCCGGGATTTCATGCCAAGGGCGCTCGGCAGCCGCATCACCGAGCAGATCGTCCTCGACTCAGGCGAGCTTGCCGGCTGCTGGTTCACGGTGAACAACAAGAGCTATGACATCGCCTATACCCGCGATCATACATCGGCGCGCGGGCGCTTCCATCACGTCACCTACGCCGTCGACCAGCGCGAGCAGGTCCTGCAGGCCGCCGATATCTTCCTGGAACATGGGGTTTACATCGAGACCGGTCCGCACAAGCACGCCGTCCAGCAAACCTTCTTCCTCTATGTCTACGAACCGGCCGGAAACCGCATCGAGGTGGCCAATGCTGGAGCGCGCCTCATCCTCGATCCGGACTGGCAGACCGTGACCTGGACCGAAAGTGAGCGCAAGAAGGGCCAGGCATGGGGGCTGAAGACCATCGAGAGCTTCCACACGCACGGAACGCCTCCGGTCTCAGCGCCGCATGCGTGAAGGCTTGAAGCACCCGCGGGGTCCCATCCGCGCCCTTTCATCGTCCATCAATCCACGTTTTGAAGGCTCGACGATGATGGCCCGTTCCGTCGCATTCCCCACACGCCTAGCGTTGATCGGCTTTGGCGAGGTCGGCCAGATGTTGGCGCGTGAACTCGCTTGCGAGACCCGCGAGATCAGCGTTTTCGACATTGCTTTCGACGATCCCCAAAGCGCGCAAAGCCAGGAGGCGCCGAGCCTTGGCGTCTTGGCCCGAGACTCGGCGGCAGCTGCAGTGGCCGAGGCCGAGGTCGTCATCAGCGCGGTGACGGCGCGTTCCGCCATCGAGGCCGCCTGCTCGGTCGCGCCGCATCTGTCGCCGGAAGCGTTCTTCCTCGATCTCAACTCCGTCGCGCCGGGCACCAAGCGCAAGGCTTTTCAAATCATCAGCGAGGGGAGGGGCCGGTTCGTGGAGGCCGCCGTGATGGCGCCGATTTATCCGAAGCGCCTCGGCACTCCGATGCTCCTGGGAGGGCCGCATGCGGTGGCCTTCCGCACGATCGCGGAGAACCTCGGCTTCAACGTATCCGTCTTTTCCGATCGCGTGGGTTCGGCCTCGGCCGTCAAGATGTGCCGCAGCGTCATGGTGAAGGGCCTTGAGGCCCTCTCGATGGAATGCCTTGCGGCTGCCCGCCGGGCGGGCGTCGAGGCAGAGGTCATCGCCTCCCTCAGCGAGAGCTTCCCGGGCTTGGACTGGCGGGGAATGGCCGCCTATAACCTGGAGCGCATGAGCACCCATGGGATCCGGCGCGCCGCGGAAATGCACGAGGCCGCGAGGACCGTCGCGGAACTCGGCGTTGAGCCGCTGATGGCCTTGGCGACCGCGCAGCATCAGGCGACCATGGGCGGCTTGCGCCTCAAGGAGGAATGCGGCGGCCGCGTGCCCGAAGAGCTCGAGGGGATCCTGGACGCGATCGTCCGTCTCGACCCTTGGCCGCAGGCGATTGGGGACGCCGCTGAATGAGAGAAGCCAGAGGCGGAGGGTGTAAGTGCAGCCGGTTCTCGTTCGGGTCAACGACAAGATGCAGAAGGATTATTGCTACCTTCTGACGGAACCTGAGGGAGAGAATTTCGATCCAGAGTTCCGTCCCGAGCTGACTCCCCCAGAGATGCTGCGGCTTGGTGTTTTCGGGGGCAAGTACATGACCGACTGCCGGGGCGAGTTTCCGCCCGAGTGGTACGAGGGGGCGAAGCTCTCTCCCAGCCGGCGCGACCCCTCGCTCAACTTCTTTGGCGTCGACGCGAGCCAGCCCCTGTCCGTGTGGCGGGCGAAAGGGTGGATCCACCCGGAGGATCCGCGTGGCTGGTTCCAGTGGTACTGTCGGTATTTTCGCGGTCGACGCATGAGCGACGATGCCCGCCAGATCCTGCGCTGGAAAGCGATGCGGCGCCACATCCGTCAGATCGAACGCCACTGTGAGCGGGGCGACCTTTTCTGCCGGCGCCGGCAGCGCCAAGCCCTGCTGCACTGGGCCTATGACAGCCGCCTGATCTGAGGGGCGAGGCGGCTTATCGCCTGCGCGAGACCTTGTCGGCTTCACTCGGCTCGGCAGCGAGGGCTGCCAGGCGCCGGGGGCGCCGAGCGAATTGCGTCAGGCGGCCGTAATGGCCGCGCGCTCCTTGGGCTCTCGCCAGGCAGCAGCTTTACGAAACATTTACCAAGCTGCTGGGTACCTCCAGACCCAGGCGGTGATTTTCCACCAGTGCGTTGCGCAACCAGTCCGAGCGGTCATAATCCGCGCGCAACCATGCTCCCGGCCGGAGGCGCAATGCCCGAGATCCTGTTGAGCGCGACGGCGGCGGTCGCGGTGATCACCATGCTGACGGCTGCGTGCATCCTTGTGAAGCTGAGCCGAATCGTCGTCAACGAGCCATTGACCAAGGACTTGATGGTTCAACTTCTTCGAGTCGAGACCGATCTGATCCGAAGGTCTGGCGATGAGCAGGCAAGAGGCATCCGCCAGGAACTCGGGGAGCATCTCAAGGGCTTTCAGGACACGACCGTGAAGGCGTTTGGCGTCCTGAGCGAAGGTGTGAACGCGCAGATCCGAGGCTTCGGTGAGCGTCTGGACAGTGGCATCAACAGCATTGAGCAGCGGATCGCCGGCATCGCGGAAAAACTCGATACCGACATCGCGCAGATGGGTGAGGATGCATCGAGGAACCGCGATGCCCTTCGGCAGCTCATAGAGGCCAAGTTGGACGCAGCGGCGGCGCAGCAGGCGGACGAGGCCAAGGACCTTCGCGAGGAACTGAACGGTAGTTTTCATCGCCTCGGTGGAAATATCGCATCCACGCTCAACGATCTCGCACTGAAACAACGGGACCGGCTGGAGGCCACCGCTCATGCATTGCAGTCGTTCAGTGACAAGAGCGAGAGATCACACGATGCTCTTCGGCAAGCGGTCGAGACGAAGCTCGACATGACAACAACGAAGCAGTCGGAGGAGGCCAAGGCGCTTCGGGAGGAACTCAGTGCGAGCTTCCATCGCTTGGGCGGACAGCTCGGAGCCACGCTGACGGAGATCAGCCAGCACCAAAAGGACCGGCTCGAAGCCACGACCCAAGCTCTGCATGGTCTTAGCGAGAAGCATGAGAAGGCCCAGGAGGCCCTTCGGCAGACCGTTGAAAGCCGATTGGATGCCATTCGCCAGGAGAGCGCCACCAAGCTCGAGGAAATGCGCCAGACAGTGGACGAGAAGCTCCAATCCACCCTGGAAACGCGCCTCGGGGAGTCGTTCAACCGCGTCGTGGAGCAGCTCAATCGCGTTCACGAAGGCTTGGGCGAGATGAAGAGCCTCGCCTCGAATGTGGGGGACCTCAAGAACGTCCTGACGAACGTCAAGATCCGCGGCACCTTTGGCGAGGTGCAGCTTGAAATGCTGTTGGAGCAGTTCCTGACGCGCGACCAGTACGTCAAGGATGCCCGCGTGAAGGAGGGCACGACGGAGCGCGTCGAGTTCGCGATCCGGTTCCCGGGCAAGGGGGACGGCGCGGAGGTTCTGCTTCCCATCGACGCCAAGTTCCCGCGCGAGACCTACGACCGGCTCATCGAGGCTTCCCAAGGTGGCGACGAGGAGGCCGTAAAGCTCTATCGCAAGCAGCTCGAGGCGCAGGTCCGCACGTGCGCCAAGGACATCTGTGCGAAATACATCAACCCGCCAATCACGACGGACTTCGCGATCATGTTTCTCCCCACAGAGGGGCTCTATGCGGAGGTTCTCAGGCAGGTAGGCGTGTTCGAATGCTTGCAGCGGGACTTCAAGGTCACGCTTGCGGGGCCAACGACCCTATCGGCGATCCTGAACGCGTTCCAGATGGGCTTCCGCTCGCTTGCGATCGAAAAGCGGTCCGGCGAGGTCTGGCAGGTGCTCGGAGCCGTCCAGCAGGAGTTCACCAAGTACAACGCGGTTGTCGACAAGCTCGCTTCTCAACTTCAAACAGCGGCGAATTCGGTCGAGAGCCTTGGACGGCGCACGCGGGCCATGAACCGGCGCCTGAAAACGGTCGAGAAACTGCCCGAGGGCGTTTCAACGGCCTCGCTGCTCGGATTCGATCCAGAGGAGATCGGATCGGCGAAGGGGGACACGGTCCTGCCGGAATTGCCGGGGGCTGGAAGCCCGATCGTCGTCCCGCAAGCCTAGCCCCTCGGAGCCACGGGACCGGGTCGACGCCGAGATAGGGATCGTGAGCCGTCCGCACGGCCTATGACGGGGCCGGGCTTCTCCGGTAGCATATCGGCCGAAGGGGTAGACCTCGCCCGTGGGAAACAATTGAGGCTGTGCGTCGCTTCCTGCTCCTGCCCATGCTCGCCCCGGCGCTGATCGGCGCCGGCGTCCTTGGCGCTGGCAGGCTTCTTGCCGCCGAGGCGGAGATAGCGCCAAGGCGTGGCCGCGGCGCCGTCCTCTGCGATGGAGCGCGAACGACCAAGACGATCACGGCTGTCAATGAACATGGCGAGATCGAGACAGCCGCGAGCGACCGCCTCAAGCTTGCTGGCATTCGCCTGCCCGACAGCCTCGCCGCCGGCCGGGAATGGCTCGCCACCCATGTCGGCCAGGCAGCCGAGATCGTCACGTTGAAGCAGGATCAAGACCGCTGGGGCCGTGTTCCGGCCATCGTCTTTGCTCTTGGCGAGACAGGAGCGGTCGATCTTGCACGCAACCTCGTCGCGGCTGGGCTTGCCCTTGTCGATGCGGGCGATGCGGATCGGCTCTGCCAGCCTGAGCTTCTCGCCGTGGAGGCACGGGCACGGAAGGCGGGGCTTGGTCTGTGGCGCGAGGATCGCTATAAGCCGATCCCCGCGGACGATGTGGAGCGCCTGCGCGCCTTCGTCGGACGCTTCGCTCTGGTGGAAGGCCGCGTGCGCTCGGTCGGAGAGCGCGCACGGCGCACCTATCTCAACTTCGGATCCGACTGGAACAGCGACCTGACCATCACCATTCCGCAACCAACTTGGCAGAGCATGCGCGAGCGCGGGGTGACGGCGGCAGCCTTGCGCGGCCGGCGCGTTCGCGCCCGCGGCATCGTCGAGGAATGGGGCGGTCCATCGATTGCCATCTTTGCGCCTGAGAGCTTGGAAATCCTGGACGGAACGGAACCGCGCCGAGGGAAATGAGCGGGGTGTTGCGAATCATCGGGGCGGGCGCCAAAGCGGCGTTGGCCGCTTCCTTCCTCTGGCTTGCGGCCTGTGCCGCGGACCAGACCGGTGCGCTCATCGCGCCCGCAACGCCGCTGCCGGTCGAAACGCCGCGGATCGTCGGCGAGGAACGCGGCAGCGAACGGGATCATGTGCGCCTCGTTGCGGCCTTTGGCGGCGAGTATCGCGCGCCCGAGGTCCAGCGCCTGCTCAACGAGGTGACGGCCCGGCTCGTCGCCGCCACCGAGCGCCCGAACGAGAGCTACCAGGTCACGATCCTCAACTCGCCCACGGTCAACGCCTTCGCCCTGCCCTCGGGACGGCTCTATGTGACGCGCGGCCTTCTTGCCCTTGCCAATGACATGTCCGAGATCGCGGCCGTCCTGGCGCATGAGATCGCGCATGTCACGCTTCGGCACGCCCACGCGCGCGCCGAGCTTGCCCTCAACTCGGCCCTGGTGAGCCGGGTGGTGGCGGATGTCCTGAACGATGCAGTGGCCGGCGCGATGATTCTCGACCAAGCCCGCTTCAAGATCGCCGGCTTCTCGCGGGCGCAGGAGCTCGAGGCCGATCAGGCAGGCGTGAGGACCCTGGCCCGGGCCGGCTATGATCCCTATGCGGCGGTGCGCTTCCTCAACTCCCTTGCCCGTTCAGGCGCCCTCTCGGTCAGCGCCGCAGACGCCCAGAAGACCTCGGCCGACATGTTGGCGAGCCATCCGAGCACGCCGGACAGGATCGCGCTGGCGCTGCAGGCGGCGCGACGCATTGCGGCTCCCGGCCTGGGGCGCGACGATCGGGAAGCCTATCTGTCCGCCATTGACGGCATCGCCTATGGCGACAACCCTGGAGACGGCATCGTCCGGGGCCGCCGCTTCGTGCATCCGCGCCTCGGCATAGCCTTCGAGGCCCCGGAGGGAATCGCCCTCGAGAACACCTCGAAGGCTGTGATCGGCGCATCGGCCGATGGCTCGCGGCGTCTTCTGTTCGACGCCATCGACGTTTCCGACGGACAAACCCTCGAAGGCGTGCTCCTGTCGAGCTGGAGGGACGCCGTCGCTCCCGAGAGCGTGCGCCCGCTTATCGTGAATGGCCGCCGGGCGGTGGTCGCGTCGGCACAGGGCCAGAGCTGGCGTTTCCAGCTTGGGGCGGTGCAGGTGGGGGACACGGTCTACCGGCTCGTGCTGGCAAGCAGGGGCGAGCGCGACGATCTTGAGAGCGCCTTCCGGACCACCCTGGAGAGCGTGCGCCAGCTTGCACCGGAGGAGGCGCGGATCGTGAAGCCGCTGCGCATTCAGGTGGTGACCGCCGCGCCTGGGGACACCGTCGAGGTGTTGGCGGCGCGGATGGTGGTGGCCAACCGTGCTGTCGACCGTTTCCTGGTCCTGAACGGCCTTGAGCGCCATGACCGCCTCGATCCGGGGCGGCGCTACAAGCTCATCGTCGAGTAGAGCGAGGGACACCAAGCCCTCTTCGAGCGGAAAGCCCGGCCGAAGCCGGGCTTTGTGATCATTCGAGAAAGGCCAAGGCGGCTTTTATGCCGCTTCCTCCTGGAGCTCGTCGACTTCGGCTGGCTCCGCCGTCTTGGCGCGGCGCGGCGACTTGGCAAGGCTCTGCTCGACGAGCTTGAGGGCTTCCGTCTCGGTGATCTTGTTCACGGTCGAGATCTCGCGCACGACCCGGTCGAGCGCCGCCTCGTAGAGCTGACGCTCGCTGTAGGACTGCTCCGGCTGAGCTTCGGACCGGTACAAGTCACGCACGACCTCTGCTGCGGCGATGAGGTCGCCAGAATTGATCTTGGCCTCGTATTCCTGTGCCCGACGGGACCACATGGTGCGCTTGATGCGGGCGCGGCCGGTCAAGACTTCAAGGGCTTTCTGGATCTGGGCGGGCTCTGCGAGCTTGCGCATGCCGACGCTGGCAGCCTTCGCGGTGGGGACGCGCAGCACCATCTTGTCCTTTTCGAAGGACACCACGAACAGCTCGAGCTTGAAGCCGGCGATCTCCTGTTCCTCGATGGCCATGATCCGTCCGACGCCATGCGCCGGATACACGATGGCCTCTCCGGTCTTGAAACCCTGGCGCTGAGCTGTCTTCTTGGCAGTCGTCATTCGCGAAAGGCCTCCTGGTTGGCGCCCTGACTGTCCGGACGCATCGACATCTCCCGGTCAGGGACCCGGGAAGACAAACTCTGCCGGCGACGGACCTAGCTGTTGTCCGCCCCCGTTCCCTGTGTTAGCCGATGGCAATAAACGCCCATCCCTTCCACCGACCTGGACAACCAGAGCTATCCCTGTCGGCGACCGTGCACAATCAAGCCATAGATGAAGCCGCTCACTGCGGGGTTGGATGCACGCCGGGCGCACGCGACGGCGAGATGGACCCTACCATAGGAGGGCCCGAAAATCAAAGGTTTTCGGGCAGGATAGCTATGCAACCGCCTGAGCGGCCAGGCTTCCCGGACCAGCGCTTCGACCCCGGCTTTGGTTTCGAGGCCGTCCGCCTTGGCGTCACCGCCGCCGATCCCCTCGTGCCGCGGCAGACGGGTTTCACCCTTTCCGCTGCAGCGACACGGGAGCAGCAGGCCCGGCTGACGGATGCGCTCCGTCAGCGGCTCGGTTCCGGCAGCGTGCGGCGGCTGCGGCCGGTCGAAAGCCACATCCCGGAGCAGGCCGTCCTGTCGGATACGGTGGACGACGCCCCATCGGCTTGGCCGCCGTCCCGGGACCTGCCACTGCGCCCTCCTCTCCTTCTTCCGAAGGCCGAGCCGGCGGAGGACGTGGTCGCCGTCGTGCCTGACGGTCCGCCCCAGCGTTTCCGCTGGCGCAAGAGCCTCCATTGGGTGTCTCACACACAGGGGCCGGAGCGCATCGCCGCCGAATGGTGGCGGGAGCGCCAGCCCAAGCCGACCCGCGACTATTACATTGTAGAGGACGAGGCGGGACGTCGCTTCTGGCTCTTCCGCGAAGGCCTCTACGGGCGCGAGGCGTCCCATCCCCGCTGGGCCGTGCACGGCTTCTTCCCATGAGGGCCTTCGCCCATCCCGCTCGGCCTTTCGGCCGAGGCGACCCTCCCGCTAGGGAAGGGAAGAGCGCGGAGTGAAACGGATGACGGCTTACGCGGAGCTTGCCGTCACCACCAACTTCTCATTTCTGCGGGGCGCCTCGCATCCGCAGGAATATGTGGCGCGCGCTGCCGAACTCGGACTGCATGCCATCGGCATTGCCGACCACAACACCATGGCCGGCGTGGTGCGGGCCTATAGGGAGTGGAAGGAGCATCGAGAGAAGCTGAAGCTCCTCGTCGGTACGCGTCTCGTGACGAGTGACGGCTTCGAGACGATCGCCTATCCGATCGACCGGGCCGCCTATGGCCGGCTCTGCAAGCTGTTAAGCCAGGGCAAGCTCCGCGCCGACAAGAAGGGCCAATGCAAGATCGGCTTCGACGACATCCTCGAGGCGAGCATCGGCCAGATCCTCATCTCCCTGCCGCCGGCCCGGTTGACGCAATCCTTCGCCGATCGGCTGACAAGGCTTGCTGAAGCCGCGCCCGGGCGGGCCTATCTCGGCGCAATTTATGGCTATCGCGCCGACGAGCCGCGCCGCCTCGGCCGCCTGGCGGAGCTCGGCGACCTCATCGACGTTCCGCTCGTGGCGGTGAACGACGCCCTCTACCACGTCCCGCAGCGGCGGCCGCTGCAGGACATCCTCACCTGCATTCGCGAGAAATGCACCATCGCCGAGGCGGGCTTCCACCTGGAGCGGCATGCAGAGCGGCACCTGAAGAATGCGGAGGAGATGGCGCGCCTCTTCGCGGCTTATCCGGACGCCATCGCCCGCACGGTCGAGATCGCAGAGGCGTGCCATTTCTCTCTCGAGGAGCTGAGCTACGTATACCCGGAAGAGCCTGTCCCGCCGGGGCGCACCCCGCAGCAATACTTGGAGGAGCTGACCTGGGACCGCGCCCGTTGGCGCTACGGGGAAGAGATCCCGGCCAATGTCCAAACGCTCCTACGCGATGAACTCGCCCTTATCGCTCACAAGAACTACGCGCAATATTTCCTGACCGTCTACGACGTCGTCCGCTTCGCGGAGAAAAAGGGCATCCTCTGCCAGGGCCGCGGCTCTGCGGCGAATAGCGCCGTCTGCTACTGCCTCGGCATCACGGCCATCGACCCGAACACGAGCAGCACCCTCTCCGCCCGCTTCCTTTCCATGGAACGCGACGAGCCGCCTGACATCGACGTCGATTTCGAGCATGAGCGGCGCGAGGAGGTCATCCAATATCTCTACGAGCGTTATGGCCGCGACCGTGCCGCCATCTGCGCCACGGTCATCCACTATCGCCCGCGCATGGCGATCCGCGAGGTCGGCAAGGCCCTGGGGCTGACGCCCGATATCACGGCGGCGCTTTCCGACACGGTGTGGGGAAGCTGGGGGGACGGCATCCCCGATGACCACATCCGCCAGGCAGGACTCGATCCCGCAAACCCCCTGATCCGCCAAGCCGTCGATCTCGCGAGCGAACTCATCGGCTTTCCTCGCCACCTCTCGCAGCATGTGGGCGGCTTCGTGCTCAGCCAGCCGCCGATCGAAGAGACAGTGCCGGTCGGCCCCGCCGCCATGGAGGGCCGCACCTTCATCGAATGGGACAAGGACGACATCGATGCCATCGGCCTGATGAAGGTCGACGTGCTCGCGCTGGGCATGCTGAGCTGCATCCGGCGGTGCTTTGACCTCCTGAACCACCATTATCAGGCCCATTTCCGCACCATCGCCGATCTCCCGCAGGATCGCCCCGAAGTCTACGAGATGCTCGAGCGCGCCGACTCGATCGGCGTCTTCCAGGTCGAGAGCCGGGCGCAGATGTCGATGCTTCCGCGCCTCAAGCCCAAGACCTTCTACGATCTCGTGATCGAGGTCGCGATCGTCCGCCCCGGCCCGATCCAGGGCGACATGGTCCATCCCTACCTCCGCCGGAGAGACCAGATCGAGAAGGTCGAGTATCCTCCGAGGCTGGAACGGGTGCTCGGAAGAACGCTCGGCGTGCCGCTCTTTCAGGAGCAGGCGATGCAGATTGCCATCGTCGGGGCGGGCTTCTCCGATGGGGAGGCCGACCGGCTGCGCCGCGCCATGGCGACCTTCCGGCATACCGGCACCATCCACACCTTCCGGGAGAAGTTCATCGCAGGCATGCGGGCGAACGGCTACGAGGCCGATTTCGCCACCCGTTGCTTCAACCAGATCGAGGGTTTTGGCGAATACGGCTTTCCCGAGAGCCACGCGGCGAGCTTTGCGCTCCTCGTCTACGCCTCCGCCTGGATCAAGCGCTTCCACCCAGATGTTTTCTGCGCGGCCATCCTCAATAGCCAGCCTATGGGCTTCTACCACCCGGCCCAGCTCGTCCGCGATGCCCGCGAGCACGGCGTCGAGGTGCGCGCGCCGGATGTCAACCACAGCGACTGGGACTGCACCTTGGAGCCGGCTTCCGAGCCGTCCGGTGCCGTCCGCTTCGCGGTGCGCCTTGGTTTCCGCCTGATCAACGGCCTGAAGAAGGAAGAGATCGCGACGCTGATGGCCGGACGCCAGCGGGGCAACGGCTTTCATAGCATCGAGCAGCTTGGATCGATCGAGGGCCTTTCGCGCCACACCCTCGAGCGCCTCGCCGAGGCCGACGCCTTCCGCTCCCTCGGTCTCGACCGGCGCATGGCATTATGGGCCGTACGAGGCCTCGACCCGCGGCAGCTCAAGCGCGATGGAACCGAGAAGGAGCCGGGCGCCCCGCTCCTGGTGTCGCATCTCGGCGACGGCATCTTCCCGGAGGAGCCGGTCGCGTTGCCCGAGATGCCGCTGCCCGAGCATGTGGCCGAGGACTACATGACCATGGGGCTCTCCCTGAAGGAGCATCCCTGCACCTTCTTCCGCCCGCTCCTGCGCCGCCTCGGCGCCCTCACTTGCGAGGAGCATCGCAGGGAATCGATCCCCCAGAACGCTCAGATCATCGTCGCCGGGCTGGTGCTGACGCGCCAGCGGCCGGGAACCGCGAAGGGGGTCGTGTTCGCGACCCTGGAGGACGAGACCGGCATCGCCAACCTCATCATCTGGCGCAAGGTGTTCGAAGCGAACCGGCGCGCCGCCATGAGCTCCCGCTTCCTCGCCGTACGCGGGCGGCTGCAGCGCCAAGGTCTCGTGGTCCACGTGGTGGCCGAGAGCCTGCTCGACCTAACGCCCGAGCTCCGCCGCCTGCGCGACGGCTTCCGCACGCCGCCGCCTACATCGGACGTCCATGCGGGCTGGGATTCGCGCGTGTTCCGCAGCCGCGACTTCCATTGACGTCGACGCGCCCCTGCCAGGGGAGGGATGGGGCAACGACGGGCCGCCGCCCCTTCTCACGCCCGGCAGACGGGCGTTCTCTCTTGCCCCTCATGGCCAAGAGCCCTACCTCCCCCTTCTGGCATATGTTGAAACCCGCCCGGAGCGCCCGAGCATGAAGGCCCTCTTCATCGGCCAAGCCTATATCGACGTCACCTTCCTGACGGACGAGATCCCGACGGGGGACGAGAAGGCGGTGGCGCAGGACTATTCCATCTCCTTCGGCGGCAACGCGGTCACCGCCGCCTTCTGCTGCGCAAAGCTCGGCATCGCCCCCGACCTCCTCGCCTCCGTCGCCGATGATTGGCTCGGGCGCATGTTCATCGATATGGCGGCCAAATATGGGATCTCCGTCCACCACCGAAAGGTGAGGGAGTCGTCCCTCTCCTTCATTATGCCTCATGGCGGCAAGCGAGCCATCGTCCGTTGCCGCGACGACCATTATCTGCACCCCTTTCCGCCCCTCAACCTTGAGGGCTGCCAGGCGCTGCACCTCGATGGCCATCAGCCGGACGCCGCCATCTACTACGCAAAGGCGTGCAGGGAGGCCGGCATCCTCACTTCCCTCGACGGCGGCGGCTTGCGCGCGAATACGCATGAGCTCCTCGCCTTCATCGATGTCGCCGTGGTGGCGGAGAGGCTGTGCGAGCAGATGCGCCTGACGCCGACCGAGATGCTCGACTATCTCAAGGGCCGCGGCTGCCGGATCGGCGGTGTCACTCTCGGCGAGCGGGGCATGGTTTGGTATGATGAAGCGGGCATGAAGCGGGTCCTTCCAGCGCTCGACGTTCCTGCCTCGCTCGTGGTCGATACCAACGGCGCCGGCGACATCTTCCATGGGGCTTATGTCTACTCGGCGATGGCGCGGCCGCAGGCCTCCTGGCTCGATCACTTCGTGTTCGCCCGCGCGGCATCGGCCCATTCGATCCAGCATCTCGGCAATGAGGCGAGCCTGCCGACCCTCGACCAGATCGCCGCTACCGAGGCGCGCTTCCCCGAGAAGCAGGTCGACCTTGCACCGGCCTCCTGAGGAGCGTTCAGGAGACGAGCTTCAGCCCAACGATGCCGGCGACGATCAGGCCGATGCAGACGAGCCTCATCGCCGTCGCCGGCTCGCCGAAGAGGTGGATGCCGAGGAGCGCCGTCCCAATGGTGCCGACGCCCGTCCAGATGGCGTAGGCAGTCCCGACCGGCAGCGTCTTCAGGGCGAGGCCCAGGAGGCCAAGGCTCAGGATCATGCTGGCGAGCGTGAAAAGCGAAGGAACAAGGCGCGTGAAACCCTGCGTGTATTTGAGCCCGATCGCCCAGCCGATCTCGAACAGCCCCGCTACGAAAAGATAGACCCACGCCACGATGAGCTCCGTCGGGGGCGGGGGCGTCCCCACCGTGATCGACACGGCGCAAGCCGGCGAGGTCGTCCTCGCGCCGCATCACCTAGGCAACCCTGCCCGCGTAGGCAACGGGGGCTGTCATGCAGGAGCGGCAGGAGGGCCTTGACCTTGCCACATCTTTTGCTGAAGAGACGCCGCAAGGTTCCTTCAGCGAAGCCCCGGCCTTGCGCCGGGGTTTTTCGCGTGAGCGTCAGATGAGGAGAGCGCCATGGCGAATGTCGTCGTGGTCGGCGCCCAGTGGGGCGACGAAGGCAAGGGCAAGATCGTGGACTGGCTGTCGGAGCAGGCGGACGTCGTGGTCCGCTTCCAGGGCGGCCACAATGCCGGCCACACGCTCGTCATCGGCGATCAGACCTACAAGCTCTCGCTTCTGCCGTCGGGCGTTGTCCGAAGGGGCAAGTTGGCGGTGATTGGCAACGGGGTCGTGCTCGATCCGCATGCCCTTGTGGCGGAGATCGAGCGTCTCTCGGCGCAAGGCATCGCGGTCACGCGCGAGAACCTGCGCATCGCCGACAATGCAACTCTGATCCTCTCGCTGCACCGGGAGCTCGACGCGCTACGCGAGAGCGGCGGGGCGGGGACCAAGATCGGTACCACCAAGCGCGGCATCGGTCCGGCCTACGAGGACAAGGTCGGGCGGCGCGCCATCCGCCTCATGGATCTCGCCGAGCTCGATGCCCTGCCCGACAAGATCGAGCGGCTCCTTGCCCACCACAACGCCCTTCGCCGCGGCTTCGGGCTCGAGGAGCTCAAGCCCGGCGCCATCTACGAGGAGCTTGCCTCCGTCGCGCCGAAGGTGCTGCCCTTCATGGATGCCGCTTGGCGGCTCCTCGATGAGGAGCGTCGCGCCAACAAGCGCATCCTCTTTGAGGGAGCTCAAGGCGCGCTCCTTGATGTGGACCACGGCACTTATCCCTTCGTCACCTCCTCCAACACGGTGGCCGGCCAGGCGGCGACCGGTTCGGGCCTCGGCCCCGGCGCCATCGGCTATGTGCTTGGCATCGCCAAGGCGTATGCGACGCGCGTGGGGGAAGGCCCCTTCCCGACCGAGCTCTTCGACGAAACCGGCGAGATCATCGGCCAGCGGGGCCGCGAGTTCGGCACGGTGACGGGCCGCAAGCGCCGCTGCGGATGGTTCGACGCCGTGCTGGTGCGCCAGGCCGTCCGGACCTCCGGCATTCACGGCATCGCGCTCACCAAGCTCGACGTCCTCGACGGGTTCGAGACCATCAAGGTTTGCACCGGATACAGGCTGGACGGCGTCACTCTCGACCATTTCCCGGCAAGCCAGAAGGCGCAGGCACGCGTCGAGCCCATCTATGAGGAGATCGAGGGCTGGCAAGCGCCGACTGCTGGCGCGCGCTCCTGGGCCGATCTCCCGGCGCAAGCCATCAAATATGTGCGGCGCATCGAGGAGCTGATCGGAGCGCCGGTCGCGCTCCTCTCGACTTCTCCGGAGCGCGACGACACGATCCTCGTCCAAAACCCCTTCGAGGGTTGACGCGACAGGGCATTAGCGACATGTCCGAGGCGCGATGGCGGACTACTATCCTCTGTTGACGCGGGCGCTCGACGCTCTGACGGACCGCTCGCCGGCCATGCGGCGCGCTGTGTTCGATCGGGCCAGAGCGGCCCTGACGGAGCAGCTCCGCAATCTCAACCCGCCCCTCTCGGAAGCCGAGATCGCCCGCGAAACCCTGGCCCTCGACGAAGCGATTCGCCGCGTCGAGGCGGAATATGCAACGGAGGGGCCGGCCCCAGCGGATACCCCAGACATCGCCACACTGGCTCCGCCGGAACCTGTCCCTGCTGGCGGCACCCTCGCCCGTCCCGAGGGGACTGCGTCGGTCGATGACGATCACGCCGCAATCGCCCCCCTGCCCGCCGAGCCGATCCGCGAAAGGCCGCGGATCAACACGGTGGCGGCGCAGCCGGAGCGCCAGGGCGCCATGCGGTCGGTCGTGCTCGGCGCAGTGCTCGCCATCGTGATCGGCACGATTGCGGTGGCCGCCTGGTTCTTGCGCGACAATCCTTCGGAGCTGCCTCGTCAGCCGGTGGTGGCGGAAGCGCCGCCCGCGGCGCCGAACGAGAGCAAGATCACGGACCGCGTGGTCGGGGAGCGCCCCTCGGGGCAGCCCACACCGGGCGGCGCGGGGCCGTCCAGCGACCTGCCCGTGGCCCAGCGAGCCATCCTATACGAGGAGAACCCTGCCGCCCCGCAGCAGCCGAAGGCAACCGCCGGACGCGCCCTCTGGCGCCTCGACAGTGTCAATGCGGGTCAAGGCCAGCCCCTGGAAACGGTGGTGCGGGCAACGGTCGAGATTCCGGAGGCGCAGATGTCGATGAGCCTTCTCATGCGGCGCAACCTCGACCAGACGCTTCCGGCCTCGCACACGATCGAGCTGTCCTTCAACACGCCGCCAGGCGATTCGGCCCGCATGGTGCGGGATGTCGGACTTCTTCAGTTCAAGAACGAGGAGGCGGTACGCGGTACGCCGGTGGCCGGATTGCCGGTACCGGTCAAGGAAAACATCTTCTTGATCGGGCTCTCGAACCTGACAAGCGACATTGAGCGCAACACCGACCTGATCGCCAACCGGAATTGGATCGATCTGCCGATCCGGTTCGCCTCAGGGCAGCGGGCCATCCTGAGCTTCGAGAAGGGCATCGCCGGCGAGCAGGTGCTCAAGGAGGCTTTTCGGCGCTGGTGACCCCGGCCCACTGGCCGGGGATCTGTCGAAGTCTGGCACCTTGATCAGGCCGTGGCTTCGGCGCTCGGAACCTCGCGGGCAGCCAAGTTCTTTTTCACGGCTTCCTGCACCTTTTCGAAGGCGCGAACCTCGATCTGACGCACCCGCTCCCGGGAGACGCCGAACTCCGTCGAGAGCTCCTCCAACGTAATCGGGTCCTCCGAGAGGCGTCGCGCCTCGAAAATGCGCCGCTCGCGCGGGTTCAGCACGCCGAGCGCTTCGCGCAGGGCCGCGAGCCGGTTCTGTGTCTCCTCCTCGGAAACGAGCACGGCCTCCTGGCTGGCGCTGTCGTCCACAAGCCAGTCCTGCCACTCGCCCTCGCCCTCCTCGCGCAGCGGCGTATTGAGTGAGACGTCGCCGCCGAGGCGACGGTTCATCTCAACCACGTCCTGCTCTGTGACGCCGAGCTTGGTGGCGATCTGCTTCACCTGGTCCGGGCGCAGATCGCCCTCTTCCAGAGCCGAGATCCGCCCCTTCGCCTTGCGAAGGTTGAAGAACAGCTTCTTCTGGTTGGCAGTCGTGCCCATCTTCACGAGGGACCACGAGCGCAGGATGTACTCCTGGATCGCCGCCTTGATCCACCACATCGCGTAGGTGGCGAGGCGAAAGCCCTTGTCCGGGTCGAAGCGCTTGACGGCCTGCATCAGGCCGACATTGCCCTCCGAGACCACCTCAGCGATCGGCAACCCGTAGCCGCGATAGCCCATGGCGATCTTGGCGACCAGGCGCAGATGGGACGTGACCAGCTTGTGAGCCGCCTCGGTGTCCCCATGCTCGCGCCAACGCTTGGCGAGCATGTACTCCTCGCTCGGCTCGAGCATCGGGAATTTGCGGATCTCCTCGAGGTACCGAGACAATCCCCCTTCGTTGGCGAGCACGGGAAGCGATGCTGACGCCATATTTCTCCTCCTTCCGGCTCCCTCAACAGGCGAGCTCCCGGGCAGCCGCCTCTTGGATAACCTCCTGCGACCAGGCGTTTCCGACAAGACCCTCAACAGGCGAGCTCCCGGGCAGCCGCCTCTTGGCCGGCCGCCGAACCGAACTATATAAGCAACCCAAGCTTGACCTAATAGAGGCCGTTTCCGGCGCGGACGGCGAGTGTCAACGCGCGGGGTGGGTTTTGGTGTGCGCCATCGCACATCCCAAACGGGGTGACGGATCGTCGCGCCTTAGAAGCTCGCACGCAAGGCGGCAAGAAGACGAGAGAAGTCCGCCGGGGGCGGGCTTTCGAACCGCATGGCCTTTCCGCTGGTCGGATGCGCAAATCCGAGGAGAGTTGCGTGCAGCGCTTGTCGCCCGAGAGTGGCAAGGGCGTCCTGGGCCTGTGCCGGGAGGCGGCTGGCCTTGGTCTTGAAGCCTGGCCCGTAGAGAGCGTCTCCGAGAAGAGGGTGGCCCCGGTAGGCCAGATGCACCCGGATCTGGTGGGTGCGCCCGGTCTCGAGCGTGCAGCGCACGAGGCTCGCGACGGGTTCGGCGCCGAAGCGCTCTTCCACCGCATAATGGGTGCGAGCGTGGCGTCCCTGGCCTTTGGTGACAATCATCTTTTCCCGGTTGTGGGCGCTGCGGGCGAGGGGAGCGTCGATGACACCCCTCGATGGCTGCGGGGCCCCCCACACGAGAGCAAGATAGGCCCGCTCGAGAGGTCCGGTTCGCCCATGGTCGGCGAACTGGGCGGAGAGCGACTGATGGGCGCGGTCGTTCTTGGCGACCACGAGGAGCCCGCTCGTGTCCTTGTCGAGGCGGTGCACGATGCCGGGGCGCCTCACGCCCCCGATGCCGGACAGGCTCTCGCCGCAATGGGCGAGAAGCGCGTTGACGAGGGTGCCTGCCTCGTGGCCAGCCGCGGGATGAACCACAAGGCCCGCCGGCTTGTCGATCACGATCAGGTCCTCGTCTTCATAGACGATCGCGAGCGCGATCGTCTCGGGTTGCGGATCGGCGGGACCCGGCGGCGGCATGTCCAGCGCGATCGCGGCACCGGTTGAAACCTTCGCCGCGGGATCACGCACCATCATCCCGTTGACGACGACGTGCCCCTCTCTGATCAGAGCCTGCAGCCGGCTGCGGGAGAGATCAGGAAAGGCGAGGGCGAGCGCACGGTCGAGGCGTTGTGGTTCAGGATCCGCGTAGACAGTGCAGAGGCGTGTTTCGCTCACGGGCAGACCGGCTCGGATTGAAGAAGCGGACGGACGAGCTTAAGTTGCTCCCGAGGGCTTGAAGGCTCGCCGCCCCGCAGTTATACGAGCGGCCTCCGCCGCAAAAGCTCCCTTCGTCTAGCGGTCCAGGACGTCGCCCTCTCACGGCGAAAACAGGGGTTCGAGTCCCCTAGGGAGCGCCAATCTTTTCAATGACTTAGCCCAATGCGCCCGAGAACGAAACAAGGTCTGGGTAGTTTTTGGGGAGTAAGCGTCGCGATCCCCGCGCCAAAGCAAACGATGACGCTGACCTCACCCCTCCCCCGGGGAGGCAGCCGACTCCTTAAACGTGTCGCACGCGTTCGTTCTCAAACGACTTGACTGGGAGCGTCACATTTCACTTCGTGCTCGGCCCTCCGGTTCGCTATAGACCTTGTTACGCGAATAAAGAGACGCGCAGCGGAAAGCTTGATGAACCTGGCCGCGGTAGGTCTGCAGCTGCACTCAACGGGCAGTAGAGCCTAACTGTTGCTCCCCGATCATCGGGTTGAGTCGCCGATAGCACGCGATGTAGCCAAGGCGGACGCGCGAAGATTGCGCGCAGGTAGCCATTGCGAAGTGGAGCGGCAACTGGCGAGCGGTTACGTGTTGCGGGTTTACAGATTTTTGTCGTGAGCAAACCCTGCCGGCCTGCGCCGGCAGGGTTACCGCAATGAGGCCCTGGCGAAGCCAGGGAAGGATGAGGTGCTGCGATGCTCCTCACCGCACCAGTTTCGTCTTCAATCAGGCCGGGGAGGCTTTCCCGCGCGGTTCGCTCTGACAGCCGCCCCGGAGGCTCCCGCCATCGATCGCTGGGGTAGCGTCCACGGACGTGGTGTAATTTCGAGGAGCGACGCGGGTGGAATTTGCGGTGGAGATTTCGCTGCCGTCCATGCCCCGCATCGGGTGGTCACCGGGCCTGTCGGATAAGGTGGAGTTTGAGGACTTCAACCTGACCGAAAGGGGAACCCCGATGACCGACGACAGACTACCGCTGGCCGAGCTTGCCGCGAAGAGCGGCGACGCCGATTTCCTGCGCGCCATTGCCGAGAGCGTGCTGCAACTGATCATGGAGGCCGATGTCGAGGGCCTGATCGGGGCCGGCCGCTACGAGCGCGGCGAGGCGCGCCAGACGTGGCGCAACGGCTACCGCGAGCGCTCGCTCGACACGCGGCTGGGCACGCTGAACCTGAAGATCCCGAAGATGCGCAGCGGGGCCTACTTTCCCGGCTTCCTGGAGCCGCGCAAGACGGTGGAGAAGGCGCTGGTGGCCGTGATCCAGGAAGCCTGGATCAACGGCGTCTCGACGCGCAAGGTCGATGAACTGGTGCAGGCCATGGGCATGACCGGCATCTCGAAGTCGTCGGTGTCGAAGCTGTGCAAGGACATTGACGAGCGGGTGAATGCTTTCCTCAAGCGCCCGCCATCATTGTCTCCACCGTGGACATGGCAGGCTCGCGCCTGCTCTTCTCGGGCTATGGGGTCAGCCGCTGGTCGCGCTCGAACCAGGCAGGGCTGCTCGGCGTAGACAGCCTGATCGTGCTCGACGAGGCGCATATCGCACCGGCGTTCCACAATGCGGTACAGAGCGTCCTGGAACTACAAAGGCAGACGTCGGCGCCGGTGGGGATTCCGGCGCTAAAGCTTCTGCCCCTCTCGGCCACCTCGCACGAAAAAAGTTCCGGGAATGTCTTCCGTCTGGACGCTGACGATGATGACGATTCCCTCGTGGCACGCCGCATAGGCCGGACACGGCCGACCAAGAGGATCATCTTCGAGGCGCTGCCAAGCACGAAGGACGCGCTCCCGGACGCACTGGCGGAAAAGGCTGCGGCGTTCGACAAGACGGCGCGCGCCATCGTTGTCTTCTGCAATTCGCGAACCGTCGCGAACGACACGGGCGACGCCCTGCGCAAGAAGCTCGCCAAATCGCGAGACCTCAAGGAAACTGAGGTGAGAGAGGATGTGGCTCTGATCACCGGCGCACGCCGCGGCAAGGAGCGCGACGAGCTCGTCGAGAAAGAAACCTACCGCGCCTTCACCTACAGGGATGGGAAACGCGATCTGCCAGAGGACGGCCGCACCCGGTACCTGATCTGCACCGCCGCTGGCGAGGTCGGGGCGGACCTCGACGCGGACGCCGCCGTCATGGACCTGGTCCCGCTCGAACGCATGATCCAGCGCCTTGGCCGCGTCAATCGCCGCGGCGAATGCGAAGAGCCGGCACCTGTCGTCATTCACTATGATCCTGCTGCGTTGAAGGTCTTGGCCTCCGACAAGGAGGAGAAGAAGGCCGAGGCGGGGCGCCTCGCTGCCACCAAGGCGGCGCTCGAAACGCTGCCGAGGCTGGACGGAGGTTTCGACGCATCGCCGGTGCACGTCGCCGCGCTTGACCTGGCCGTAAGGCGGGCCGCGTCGTCGCCGCCTCCGAAGATTCCAGTGATCGAGCGCGAGCATGTCGAGGCCTGGGCGCTGACATCGCTCAAGGATCATCCGGGCCGGCCTGAAGTCGATCCGTTCCTGCGCGGCATCGTTGACGAGGAGCCGCAGACCACCGTCGCATGGCGGGCCGACGTTGCACAGCTGGCCCAGCTTCCTGCGCGCGCTATCGAGCAGGCGCTGGCCGCTGCGCGCCTGATGCCGGTCGAGACGCTTGAAGCCCCGACGCGAGAGGTTGTGCAATTCCTGCAACGGCGGATCAAGGCGCTGCAAAAGAGCTGGAAGCAGGAGCGGGACTCGGGCGAGGAGCCGCGCGGTTCGGCGCGCCTTCTTGTACTTAAGCGTGGAAAAGTCATCGGACGCGGCGAGATCACAGATGAGAGCGCGGTCCTTCACCTGTCGGCGGCCGGAGAAGAGTGGACCGAACTGCGGCTCGACGGGGATCTCAAGGACATTCAGGACGCGCTCGCCTATACGACCGTTCTATTTGAGCCGGTGTTTGGCGGCTTGGATAAGGACGGCGCGCTGGACGCCGATGCGGATGAGCGCGATGGCTTGCACGTGCAGCCCACGGACGAGCAAATCCAATGGGGCCTCGTGATCCGGCTGGTGATGCCGCCAACCGACGGCGGCGACGCTCAGGTTCGGCTGTTAACGACGCCGGCCTTCCAGGGCGCGGAGGAGGCATTGCGGCAATACGAGATTGCGCCTTCGGTGCGTCGCCTCGGCCTGCGTCGTGCGTGGTTCGCCGAGCTGCCGCCCAAAAGCGGCAACCCGGACGACGACGGGCCCATCCTCGAATACTGGAAGCATTGGGATGTCGACGGCGAGACCGGCGCCGCCAGTGAATCGCAAGGCTTGGACGAGCACCAGGACGAGGCGAAGGGGGAAATGAGGAGGCTTACGCAGCGGCTTGGCTTGTCGTCCGAGCTTGCGGACACTCTGATCCGCAGCATCGCCATTCACGACGTCGGCAAGGCGCGGAAGGTCTGGCAGGACGGGATGGGCGTTCCGCTGGCCGATAGGCCGCTGGCCAAGAGCGGCCGGCGCGGTCCGGGCGTGCGCGGTTATCGGCACGAATTCGGGTCGCTGCGCGATGCGCTTTACAAGGAGGAGGTCGCCACGGCGCTTGCCGGATTGAGTGATGAGCATCGCGACCTTGCGCTTCACCTAATCGCTTCGCATCACGGCCGGGCGCGACCGTCGATCCTGGCGGAGGACGAAGAGGAGATTTTCCCTGCGGTTCTGGATGAGGACGCGTTGCAGGCCGCCATCCGCTATGTGCGCCTGCAACGCCGGTGGGGCCCCTGGGGTCTCGCGTGGCTCGAAGCCCTGTTCCGCTCGGTGGACGCGACCGTCTCCCGTCGTCTGGAGATCGAAGGCGAGACGGACATTTCCGCGAGCCGGGAGGCGGCGGAATGAGCAGGTTCCAGGTCGATGTCGATCTCGGCAATCCGGGGCAGCTTCTCGCCTGCTGCGGGCTGCTCGAAGCCGCCGACCGAGCCTGGCGCGACCGCGCCTTCGTCACGGGCCATTTCGACGGCGGTCGCTTTTGCATCGAAGCGCCGGGGAACATTTCCGCTGTCGTCGAATGGCTCCGGCAAGCCTCAGTGAAGAACGTTCAGCAGAAGCCCCAAAAACGCGCGCGGGGTTCAAACAGCGCATTGGCCGAATACGACTATTCCGGATCGGGCGACGATCCGGCGGTCCTGTGCTGGCCGGATGGCAGCGAATGGCGGCTGAATAGTTGGAGCGGGGAGGATTTCGGCCGCACGCGCATCAAGACTTTTGCGGGGCAGATGAAGGGCCCGAAGGTCGTGGCGCACCTTCTCGATTGGATGGGCTCGTTAGAGGTGGACACGCCACACTTGTTTGATTTGGGCTACGAAGGAAATGCTTCGGTGTTCGGCTTCGACGCGCGAAAAGGGCGCGCGGCGCTGGATGTCGGCTTCTCGCAGGATGCCCTTGGTATCTCCGGTCAAGATTTCCCTGCCGTTGAACTCTTCGCCGCCATCGGCCTGCAGGGTTTTCGGCCACGACAGGATGGTGACGCGCTCGTCCTCGGGGTGTGGCAACAGCCTTTGCCCGTGGAGCTCGCGCGCGCCGCCGCCGGCTGTGCCTTCACGCCACCCGGCCTGCGGCGCTTCCGTTTTCGCCTTCTCGGGCGCAAGGAACGGAGCGGCGTCGCCGGCGCACCGAACGATCAATACAAGGCGTTCACGCGCGCACAAGAGATTTTCGGACGAGAAGGGGAGGAGATTGAGGATGACTGACCTCGGAAACAAGTTGAATGAATGGGCGGAAGGCAAGGCCGCGGCGCTTGTGCTGGAGCAGCCGCTGCGGCCGGTGGTCGGCACGCTGGTTTTTCCGCCGACCTTCGCGCCGGCGAAGAAAGGCGATCCGTCGGACTACATCATCGACGAAGTCGACGGACAACGCGTGGCCACGCTTGACACGCCCGGCGCCGAAGCGAACCGGCTGGAGCCGCTATTTATGCCGCCGCCCAAGGGACATCAGGAACTAAGCGAGCTTGTCCCGCAGATCACAATCACGGCAGGGAACACGCAAAAGAACCTGCTCGAGCTCGGTCACCGCGCCGCCGACGCATTGGTGCGATCCGTGCCGGATAAGGCAAAGATGGTGGAAGCGGCGTTCGAGCAGGTGCTGGTAGGCGATTACGGTGCCCTTGCGGCCTTTGCACCGACCTCTCTGGTCTTCGGCGCGTGGGACAGTCGCGGAACTGGTGCAAAATTGCCGCGCCTTCTCGAGGCGCGCATTGATGCTTATGGAGTCGAGAAACGGCATCGCGCCGCACAGTACTTCTCTGCAATCGATTATGTCGAAACGGGCTTGCTTGAGCAAAGCAAGGACAAGAAGCAACTCGACCAACGCTCTCAGGCAGGCTTCCGCGATTCACCGAGCGGGCGCCAGCCCGGTGGAGTCGAACTCGTCGACGGCGGCCGCATTGTTCGCACTCTGACCGTGCATCTCGCCGGTATCCGGCGGCTCGGATGCGGGACGGATTCCGAGCGTGGATCTCAATTGCGGCAGTACATACTGGGTCTTGCCCTTGCCGCTGCGACCGCGCCGATGCCGCTGTTTCTCCGTCAAGGCTGCAGCCTCGTTCCTCCGAGGGATCAGCCGCAGGCAAGGTGGCGTGTAGTCGCTTTCGACGGCTCGGAGGAAGCGATCGACCTGCCGCATGATGCGGTCCTGGCCTATGCGCGGGCAGCACGTGACCGGCTGTTTCCGAGGGGCTTCAAACCCGAGACCTGGACTGCAACCAAAGAGGGCGCGCAAGCCGAGGTCAAGAAACGGGCCAAGGGTGACGACGAGGTTGCCGCGGCGTCCCAATGACCCTCTGGTTCTCGATCGAGGTCCGGTTTCTCACCGGACGCTATCACGGGCGCGATCCGTACACGCGGCCCGAATGGCCGCCGACGCCGCTGCGCCTGTTCCAGGCGATCACCGCCGGCGCCTTGTCGGGTCGCTGGGCCGTCGAGAACCGCGACGCAAGCGAGAAGGCGTTGCGCTGGATCGAGTCGCTCGGTGCTCCCGAAGTCGTTCTCGCGCCGCCAGCGCATACTCTCAAGCCCTATCGTATCGCCGTGCCGAACAATCAGGCGGACCGGCACGTCCCCGCTCTCCGAAAGGGAGCGCATCTCGACCGGCTGCTTGCGGGCGACAAGGAACTGAAGGTCGTGCGGCCGCGGATCGTCGGGCGCGCGCCGCTGATCTATGCATGGCGGATTGAGGAGGCCGACCGCAGCGCGGCCGAGGCGGCCCGCGCCGTGGTGCGCCGCCTCGTCGCGCTGGGCACAGGCCTCGATCATGCCGTCGCCGATGTTCGGATAGGCCCTGATCGTCCCGTCGCAGATGGAAACGTTTCATACCAACCGGGCGTCTCGCCCTGTAAAGGGACACTCGACAGCCTGGTCAAGCTTCACCACGCGCAGTTGGAGCGGCTCAAGACCGGAAGCCTGCGCGAGAACCTTCCGCCTGTGCGATACCAGCGGCCGCCGTCCGCCGCCGACATGGCCGTGCACTTGCTGTTCGCAATCCGCACTCCCTCCGACGAGAAGGACGCCCCGCTCCCGGTCGATCCGAAGAACACAGCCATGCTTGCCCAGGCCATCCGATTGATGCTCGCGGAGCGTCTGGCCAATGCCATGCTTCGTAATCCGCGAGCGGCGCCCAACACATCGCCGGAGGAGATCGAGAGGCTAGTGATCGGGCGCGGGGCAGAGGCTGCTGACACAGCGATGCGGCTGTGCGTAGCGCCGCTGCCCTCCATCGGCCATGAGCATTCCGGTGGCCTGATTCGCCGAGTGTTTGTCAGCGTGCCGGGCAACTTTCCCGTCCCGGCAGAGAGCGTGCGCCGTGCCTTGACGGGCTGCGAGGTCGAATTCGGTGCACCACCGTCGTTCCTGAGGGTCCAGTTGGTTCCGATCGAGTTGGACGACGAGCGCGAACGGAGTATGAGTTCCCGCTATCTCGGCCGGGCGCGCATATGGCGGTCGGTTTCGCCCGTTGTCCTCCCCGGCCACCGACCACCTCCGCGCACAATACGAGATCGGACCGCGCCGCCGGGGACTGAGGAATCGCAAATGCGCGCCGATGCGCGGCGACGCAAAGACGAAGCAGTGCTGTTCGAGAAGTCACTGAAGCATGCTGGTCTGGAAAAGGTTCTAGCTTTCCGGCTGCGGCGGGAGCCCTTCGGAGCACAGCAGCCGCGAGCGGATGCGGCTTGGCGACTGCCAGCGAGCAGGCATGACCCGCACTGTGTTTGGCTTGCCGGACGCCCCAGGCTCCATGCGGAGATTGTTTTCGACGAGCCGCGGGCCGGTCCGATTCTGATCGGCGACGGCCGATTCCTTGGATTAGGGCTGTTTCACGCCGTCAGGGATGAGGCGCCCGGACGGCCGGAAGCGGCGCGCTATCGGCTGGGGCCGAATGGGCGGCCACGGATAGAAAGGACGGTGTTCATTGCAGATGTCCTGCGGCGCGCGCTGATGGCCGGTGGTTATCCTCCTCAGGAGTTTTCCGGTCACGACGCCGACGGCCCGCTGCGCGCCGACCCCGCGCACGCGCATGCATTCTTCCTGCCCGAGGACGCGGACGGCGACGGCCTGATCGACCACCTGACCGTCTACTGCAGGTGCGGCTTTTCCGACAACGCGCTCGATCGGCTGCATCGACTCAGCCGTCTTTGGTGGAGCGGTGGACGAGGCTCGGCAGGCAGCGGTGAGGTCGACGTTTCTCTTGAGGCGATCGCACCACCTGAAGCGATCCCAGGCCTCGTTCCGCTCGTCGCGCCGAGCCGCATCTGGCGATCCGCCACGCCCTACTTCATGGCCCGCTTCCGCAAGAGATCGGAAATGGCTGTCGATCGAGCGATCCTCGTCCGAAACCAACTTCAGCGAGAGTGGACGTTGCGCTTTCCCGACGCGCCGCTTCCCGACGTGAAGCTTCTGGATGGGGCGGATGAGGCAAATACCCGGAGGAAAATCGACTTCGCTCGCACGAGCCGCGATCGTGTCGCGCCCGATACGCGCGGCAGCCTTGTCCGGCTGCAGTTCCCGACGCCTGTTGCGGGCCCGCTCGCGCTCGGGCGTTCTGCCCATTTCGGTCTCGGTCTCTTCATTGCTGAAAGGGAGTAAACGACAAGCAGAGTGTGGTTGGCTCAGTGTTCGCACGCGGTGTCGCTGCGGCGCTCTATTATGCGAGGAGTTGGCGCCCGAGGACATCCATGCTGCTTCAGAATTCCAATATGTGCTCAATTCTGTCGCTCGCCAGTTGCTCTCATCGGCGGGTCGAGTCTGTTTAAGCTCACCGATCAGTCAGGCAGCCAAGGATTGGTGTGAGGTTGCAAGCTGCCCCCCGCCGATGTCGGGAACGCAAACATCGCTGTCGCTGGTGCGCTCTTAAGGCACCGTGGACAACCACTCGGCTGCCATGCTCGTCGCGTAGCAGAAGATGGTTGCCAGGTGCCCGGCGCAGGCGTTTCGTGACCCATGCTTCATCAGCGCCGCGGCCTTGCTGAGAGAACGCAGCTCTAATCGGCTCTCTCCAGTTGCTCCCGGTTTTTGGGGTCGAGCGTCAGTCGAGCGCTGCCACGCCCGCCACCGACCTTGCTCCTTGGCGACATCGGGGCGGTCCTGCTCGGCCGCGTGGGACGTGTTTTATGGAATGGCCTGCCCCTCCTCGGCCGCATCCGCCTGGGATGCCCTGCTGATGAGAGAAGGAGCGGACCATGTCTATCGTGATCCTCGGGATTGATTTGGGCAAGAACAGCTGCAGCGTGGCGGGCCTGGAGAGAGCGGCGCGGTCGTGCTGCGTCGCCGGATGCGGCAACAGACGATCCTCGGGTTCGCGGCAAAGCTGCGGGCCTGTGTGGTGGCCATGGAGGCCTGCTGTGGCGCGCACTGCTTGGGGCGCCTGCTGATCAACCAGGGCCACACGGTGAGGCTCATGTCACCCGAGTATGTGCGCCCCTACGTCAAAGCGCAGAAGAACGACGACCGCGACGCTGAGGCGATCGCCGAGGCTGCGTCGCGGCCGACGATGCGTTTTGTCGAGATCAAGAGTGAGGCGCAGCTCGACATCCAAACGCTGCATCGGGTTCGTTCCCGCCTGGTGGCGGCGAGGAAGACCCTCCTCAATCAGTTATTCGCTCTTCTCCTGAGCGCGGTCACATCTTCCCGCAGGGCCGGCGCAAGCTCGAACAGGCTCTCGATGCTCTTGCTCACGACCCGGCCTTCGCCGTGAGCCCTCGCATGCGCCAGCTCGTCATCGACATGCGGGCTGAGTGGCAGGATCTCGACCGACGGATCGCAGCCCTCAACGCGGAGTTCGTGGAACTCGCCCGGTCCGATGCGGCGGCACGCCGGCTGATCACGATCCCCGGCGTGGGCGTTCTCAACGCCACGGCGCTCATCGCCGCAGTCGGCGATGCCACCGCGTTCCGCCGGGTCGGGACCTCAGCGCCTAGCTGGGGCTGGTGCCTAAGCAACAGACTACCGGCGGCAAACCCAAGCTGCTCGGCATCAGCAAGCGCGACAACAAGTACCTGCGCATGCGGACAGGGACTTTGCCCTGAACCACGCCATTAACGCCGGATAGCGAGCGGCGGCCGCTCGTCTTGCGCCAGCGGCAGCCCACGATGTTTGCGGGAAGGACATGAAGATGGCCTGAGGTCGACCGGCGCCCTGGCGCCCTGGGGCCTGAGCTGCGACTTGGCTCGTACTCATGATCGACAATGTGCTACATGCACTGAGCTACAGCGGGAGACCTCGACGGCTCGTCGTCCGATGACGGATGGATAGGGCCGGTCAAGCACCTTCAAGCAGATTAAGCCGGCAGACCAACCGGTGCCTCGGAACCATGGCTTCGAAAGCATGCTGTGCCAGGCCATCAAAGATTGTGTCCTTGTGAGGCTACGCTACGAGGATGACGCCGCCTTTCGCACAGTAGCTCCACATGCGGTCTACTATTCGAGCAAGCACAAGGTGTGCTTGTCCGCACAGCAGATCGAAAACCCAGAGAAGCCGTGGGATCGCTTCGAGCCGCGGAACTTCGAGATCGCCAAGATCGTAGCTGTCGAGCCGACGACTACCTTCACCGAGCGCTGCTCAAGTCGTAGCCCAGCTCCGAGCACTGGGCCGCGCTGATGCAGCAGCTTGCCGCGCAACGGCGGCGCTTCGGCGACCGGCGCCTGCATGTGCTGCTGCGCCAGGAGAGTCTCGTGGAAACCGCAAGCGCACCCGGCGCCTGTATCGAGAGGAAGGGCTGAGCGTGCGGCGCCGGCGCGGCCGCAAGCGCGCCATCGGAGCCCGGGCGCCGCTGCTCCGTTCCGGGCGTCCGAGCGGTGCCGTAGCGTTGCAGGCGGGGCGCAGCGATGGCGGGGAGGACGGCTTGGGCGACGGGCCAGCGCTGCACTTCACCGCGTCACGGACGCAGGATGATCTTGGCGGCCGCCGTGGCGCCGGCGTCGAGATCGCGGAAGGCCTGGGCGCCCTCGCGAAGCGGCCGCTCCTCGAACCAGTCGAGTGCGCCGAACCGGCCGGCCGCGAGCGCGGCGACGACCTCCCGGAAGTCGACGGGGGTATAGCAGTAGGTCCCGGACACGATCACCTCCTGGAGGGTGATCTTGCGGATGTCGAGCCCGTCCGAGCCCGGGAGGAGCCCGGCATGAACGATGATGCCGCCGGGCGCGACCATCCGGCTCGCGGCGGCCCGCGTCGCCGCGGCCCCGACCGCGTCGATGACGAGGTCGACGGACGATTCGGCCGGCTCGTCCGCGGTTCCGGGCGCGTAGCAGCGGACGCCGGTGCGGGACGCGGTCGCCCGCCGCGCGGCATGGGGCTCGCCCAGGCGGATGTCGGCGGCCCCCTGCATGGCCAGCACGAGGGCGGCGGCAACGCCGATCGCGCCGCCGCCGAGCACCGCGCAGCGGGCGGACGAGAGCGGGCGGGCGAGAAGACGAGCTCCCTGATTGACCGCGTGGTACGAGACCGCGATCGGTTCCGCGAGGGCGGCCTTGGCCAGATCGAGGTGATCCGGCACCTCGACAAGGCTGCGCGCGGGAACGCGCACCAGCTCCGCGAAGGCGCCGGGGCGTGGTGGCATCGAGAGGATCTGTCGAGAGCGGCACAGATGCGCCCGGCCGCCAATGCAGAACCCGCAGGCGCCGCAGCTGACGAGCGGGTTGATGGCAACGCGCCGGCCGGCGTTCGGCCCGCTCGCGATCCGCCCGGCGGCCTCATGGCCCAGCACGAGGGGCGCGGGGCGGCGGCTGTCATGGCCGTGATAAGCGTGCATATCGGAGCCGCAGATCCCAACCGCCTCGACGCGCACGAGCACCTCGTCGTCGCCGGGGACGGGATCCGGCTCCTCGCGGAGTTCGACGGCGTTGGGGCCGGTGTAAACGAGCGCTTTCATGGTTTTCTCATTTGGCGGTGAAGCCGCCGTCGACATAGAGCGTCTGGCCGGTGACATAGGCGGACGCGTCGGAGGCGAGGAAGACCGCTGTGCCGTAAAGATCGGCAAGCTCGCCGTTGCGCCCGACCGCGGTCTGCGCGGCGTTGCGGGCGGCGCGCTCCGGATCGGCGAACACCGCCTCCGTTAAGGGCGTCCGGAAGAAGCCCGGCGCGATGGCATTGCAGGTGACGCCCCGGGACGACCAGGCCTCGGCGATGGCGCGCGTGAGCTGGGTCACGCCTGCCTTGGCGGCACCATAGGGTGCGGAGTCCGGGAAGGCGCGCTGCGATTGCAGCGACGCGATGTTGAGAATCCGCCCCCAGCCGCGCTCCGCCATGCCGGGCGCGAAGAGCTGGGTGAGCCGGAAGGGGGCGCGCAGATGGATCGCCATATGGAGGTCGAACGCCGCGGCGGTCACCTCCTGGAAGGGCTGGCGCAGGTTGACGCCGGCGGCGTTGACGAGAACGTCGATCGTCGCGCCCGCACGGGCGGCCTCGTCTGCGACGAGGTCGGGACCCTCAGCCGCCGCGAGGTCCGCTACGATGGAGCGCGCGGGGATGCCTTCCGCGCTCAGCTCGCGCGCGGCCTCGGCAAGTTGATCGTCGCGCCGGGCGGCGAGGACGACTACGGCGCCGGCGAGCCCCAAGGCGCGGGCGAGCGCAAAACCGATCCCCGAGCTGCCCCCCGTAACGAGGGCCGTGCGGCCGGTCAGGTCAAAGAGGCTGGTCAGCCGAAACATCAGATCTCGACCGGCGCACCGAGGTCGAAAGGATGCCCCGGAAAGTACTTGCGCAGCCGCGCGTCGGCGGTGCGGGCGTGAGCCTCCATGCCTTCTAGGCGCGAGATCCGGGCGGTCGCCTGGGCGAGGACCTTGCAGGCCTCGCGGTCAGCGCGCTGCCAGGTGAGGGGCTTGAGGAACTTGTGCACCGACAGCCCCGCCGAGTACCGCGCCGCGACCTTGGTCGGCAGGATGTGATTCGGTCCCGAGGCCTTGTCCCCGAAGGCAACGGTGGTCTCCTCGCCCAGGAAGAGCGAGCCGTAGTTGGTCAGTCGCCCGAGCCACCAGTCGAGATCGCGGGCATGCACCTCAAGGTGCTCGGGGGCATAGCGGTCCGAGACCGTCGCCAGCTCCTCGCGCGACGCGCACAGGACGACCTCTCCGAAGTCCCGCCACGCGGCGGAGGCGGCGTCGCGTGCCGTCGGCGGCAGCGCGTCGATGAGCTCGGGCACGCGGGCCATCACTGCGTCGGCGAGGCTCCGCGAGTCCGTGAACAGCCAGGCCGGACTCTCGTGCCCGTGCTCCGCCTGCCCGACGAGATCGCACGCCACCATCTCCGGGTCGGCGCTGTCGTCGGCGATGATGGCGATCTCCGAGGGGCCGGCGAAGACGTCGATGCCGACCTTGCCGAAGAGCATCCGCTTGGCCTCGGCGACGAACTTGTTTCCAGGACCGACGATAATGTCGGCCGGCTTGCCGGTGAACAGGCCATAGGCCATCGCCGCGATCGCCTGCACGCCGCCGAGCGTCATGACGACGTCGGCGCCGGCGACCTTCATCGCGTAAAGAACGTAAGGATGGATGCCTTCGCCGTTGTAGGGCGTGGAGCAGGCGACCACGGTCCCGACGCCGGCCGCCTTCGCGGTCGCGATCGACATGTAGGCCGAGGCAATATGGGCGTAGCGGCCGGTCGGAACGTAACATCCCGCGACGTTGACGGGGACTAACCGCTGCCCGGTCATGAGGCCGGGGACAAGCTCAACCGCGAAGTCAGATGCGCTCTCGCGCTGCGCCAGGGCGAAGCGGCGCACCTGCTCGGTGGCGAACGCGATATCCTTCTTCACGGTCTCGGGGACCTCCCGCGTCCGGCGTTCGATCTCATCGGCGCCGACCAGGATGTCGCCCGACCATTGGTCGAGCTTGAGCGCGTAATCGCGCACCGCGCTCTCGCCGCGGGCCTCGATCTCGCGCAGCATCTCGGCCGCGACCGCCTGGGCGGCCCCCGCTTCGGTCTCGGGCGTCTTCGTCGCCCGCTTCAAATATTCTATCGTCATCGAAGTCTCTTCATCTGCGCTCGGTGGGAGCGGACCCGAACCGCCGACGGGCTCGCACTGCCCGCGACGACCGCGGGCGCCTCGCCCGCCGGCGAGGTCGGCCCGCGTTAGTTGATCTTCTTGTCGAATTCGGTCGCAAAAGCCCTGAGCTTCGGGTCCGACGCGACCAACTTTATGTATTCGTCCGAGATGAACGCCTTGACGTCCGGCGCCCGCGGCAGAGTGCCGACCTCGACCATGAAGGTGCCGATCCTGCCGAGCCAACCGTCGACCTCGGAGGTGCCCTTACTGCGATCGAGGATGCGCAACTGCTCGTCCAGCAGGAACACGGGCCGCTCGGCGAATTCCCGCTCGATGGCGTTGTCCGAGATCTCCACGCCGCCCTGCGCGTAGAATTTCTTCGTCATCTCGCGCGCCTCCTTGGGGTTGGCCTTCGCCCAGCTCCAGCTCCGCAGATAGACGGCGAGGAACGCGGCGACGTTCTTCGGGTTCTCCTTCGCGTAGTCCGCGCGCACGACGAGCGCCCCCGGCACGATCGCGCCGGCGTCCGCGCCCGTGCAGAGGGTCTTCGCTCCGGCCTTTTCTTCGAGGGTGTAGTTGTTGGGCGCCCAGACGCCGGCGAGCTCGCCGTTGTTCGAGGTGATCGCGGAGATGATCTGCGCTTGGCCGAGATTGACGAACTGCACGTCGCCGAAGGCGACGCCGTATTTCCTGAGGCAGTTGCGCACCGCATAGTCACCGGTGGAGTTCGTGGTCAGCAGGATGCGCTGCCCCTTCATCGACTGCGGGTTTTCCTTGATAGCCTCGAACTTGTCGCCGCGCACCATCAGCACATTGGCTTTCGATTCGTCATTCGTGATGCCGATGGTGAGAAGGCCGGAGCGCGCGGCGCCGAGCGTCGCCGGCACGGAGCCGGTGCCGCCCACGTCCCAGGATTTGGCCTGCGCGGCCGCGACCTGCGGTGCGCCGGCGGGAAAGACCGAGAAGCTTGGCGCCAGACCGACATCCTTCCACCACCCCTTCTCGGTGGCGATGTAGAAAGGAAGCGCCCAGTAGAGCGCCGGCTGATAGCTCACATTGATCGGCGTCTGCGCGGCCGCGCCCGGCGGCACGACAGCCAGGGCTCCCAGTACTGCCGCAGCAGCGGTCGTTCGTCTCCACATGGCGTCCTCCTCATTATGGCCCTTGCGGCCCTGCGACGCTGCGGCGTTGGCCCAGCGGTTTCGGCGATCGATCGTCCGTCAACGGTCCTGGCTGCCCTTTTCGTCGCGCAGCGACTTCCAAATCCTGGTGCGAAGGTGGACGAAGGATTCGAGGTCCATCACGTCCTCGATGCGGGCGTGGTCGTCCCAGTGCTCGGCGACGCGCACTGGCTTCACGTTGATGACCTCCTTGATCCTTCCAGGGCGTCGGGTCATGACGGCGACGCGGTCGGCGAGATAGACCGCCTCCTCGACCGAGTGGGTGATGAACAGCACCGTGCGCGGATTGCGCCGAGCAAGGCGGACCAGTTCCTCCTGCATCACGACGCGCGTCTGGGCGTCGAGCGCTCCGAAGGGCTCGTCCATTAGAAGCACGTCGGGATCGAGCACATAGGCGCGGGCGATGGCGACGCGTTGCTGCATCCCGCCCGAGAGCTGGTGTGGGAAGGCGGTCTCGTAGCCCTGCAGGTTCATGAGCGCGATCGCCTCGGCCACGCGGTCGCCGCGCTCCGCTTTCGGCACGCCCTTATTGCGCAGGCCGAGCTCGATGTTCTCGAATACCGTCTTCCAGGGAAAGAGCGCGAACTGCTGGAACACGACGGCGCGATCTGGTCCGGGCGCGGTGACGATCCGCCCGTCCACTGTCACCTCGCCGCTGGTCGGGAACTCGAAGCCCGCGGCCATGCGCAGGCAGGTGGTCTTGCCGCAGCCCGAGGGGCCGACGATGGCGACGAATTCCTGCGGCGCGATCGCGAGATCGACCTTCTCCAGCGCCACGAAGTCGATCCCGGCTCTACGGAAGGCCTTGTGCACGCCGTCGAAACGGATCGCGTCCATGGCGCGCCTACTGAAGCCCGCGGCGTCGGCGCACCGCCCCTTCGACCTGCCGTAGGCCGACGTCGATTAGGAGGCCGACCAAGCCGATGGCGAGCATGCCCGCCATGACGGTCGCGGTGGAGATGTTGAGCTGCGCCTGCACCATCATGAAGCCGACTCCGGTCGACGCGACGATCAGCTCGGCGCCGATGAGCGACTGCCAGCCGAGACCGGCCGAGACGCGCAGTCCCGCGACAATCGAGGGAAGCGAAGCCGGCAAGAGTACCTCCGTGATGACGCGGCGACTGGGCGTGCCAAGCATTTGCGCGGCCTCGATGAGAGGGCGGCTGACGAAGCGCGCGCCGCGATAGGCGTTGATGAGGCAAGGCGGAAAGGCACCAGCGAAGATGATCAGGATCGGCCCGCCGACGCCGGTGCCGAACCACAGGGCGGCGAAGGGAACCCAGGCGATCGGCGCGATGAAGCGCAGGCCGTCGAAGATCGGCGTGACGATGTCGTCGAGCCAGCGGAACCAGCCCATGAGCAGGCCAAGCGGGATTCCGACTACGGCGCCGAGTGCGAACCCGTAGGCGAAGCGTAAGAAGCTTGAGGCGAGATGCTGCGGCAGCGTCGCGCCCGCGAAGGGCGAGCCGACGAGATGGACCATCCGCGAGACGACCTCCAGCGGCCCCGGTAGGAACTGCCGCGGCACGAGCCCGGTGAGCGAAAGCGCGCTCCAGAGCGCTAGGAAGGCGGCGAGCCCGATTGCGCCGTAGCCGATCGTTTCGGCGCTGGTCAGAGGCCGCTGCGCGAGGGAGACCATCGTCAGGCCTCCGCCGTCCGGAGCCAGGGCAATGCGAGGCTCTCGGCATGGGCGAGGAGCCTCGTGGTCGCCCAGCCCAGAATGGCGACGCAGATCATCCCGACGAGGATCATGCCCGGATAGATGTCCTGCTGGGCGACGTTCAGGATGCGCCCCAGACCGTAGAGAGCGCCAACGAGCTCCGCGGCGACGAGGGTCGTCCAGCTCGCCTGCAACGACAGGCGCAGGCCCGTGAAGATCATCGGCGAGGCGGCCGGGACCAGTACCTCAAGCACGAAGCGCCAACGCGGCGTGCCGAGCATGCTGGCGGCCTCGACCACATAACACTCGATCGTCCTGACACCGGTGTAGCTGTTGATGACCGACGGAACGAAGGCGGCGAACCAGATCACCATGATCTTCGCCGCGTCCCCGAGGCCAAGCCACAGGATGGCGAGCGGGATCCAGGCGAGGGGCGGAATCGGGCGGATCAGCAGGAAGATCGGGCTGATAATCGCGTCGGCGCGCCGGCTCCAGCCCATGAGGAGCCCCAGCGGAACGCCGGTCCCGGCGGCGACCAGGAAGCCGAGCGCGATCAGCTTCAGGCTGTGGAGGATGTGCTCATGGAGGCGCCCGTTGGCGTAGCCCGTCACGGTCACCTGCCAGGCGGACTCCCACGCATCCTGGGGAGAGGGGAAGCGCCCGGGCGAGACCAAACCCGTGGCGCTCGTCAGGACGTACCAGCACCCTACCAGCACCATGATCGTGCCCAAGCCCACGATGCTTCGACGAGCGATCAAGCGCAGAACCTCCCTTCTGCATTAGAATGCAAACGCTTTCATTTCAGGTTGGCATAGTTCGTCACAGCCGTCAATTCGGACAGCGCGTTTGATATTCCAATAGAACTGCGGCGCGGCGAGGATTGCAAAGTTTTTGCAGCCTTGCATCATGGCGGCATGGATCGGATCGTCCGGCCGAAGCTCAAGGACGTGGCAAAGCTCGCCGGCGTGTCGCTGGCCACGGCGTCCCGCGCACTCGCGCGACCCGATCTTGTACAGGCGAAGACGATTGAACGGGTGCGCCGCGCCGCCGCCGCTCTGGACTACATCCCGACCGGCTCCGCGCGCGCCCTCGTTCTAGGACGCAGCCGCATTGTCGGGGCGATTGTGCCGACCCTCGATCATGCCATCTTCGCCCGCGCCATTCAGGCGATGCAGACCGCCCTGCAGGGCGCGGGCTATCAATTGCTGGTCGCGGCGCATGACTACGCCCCCGCGACGGAAGCCTCCGCCGTGCGCGCCATGCTGTCCCACGACGTCGACGCCCTGATGCTCGTGGGGACGGACCATCTGGACGAGACCTGGGATCTCCTGTCCTCGGCGAGCGTTCCCGTGCTCCTGACCTGGTCCTTCGACGAGCGCCTGCCGTGCATCGGTTTCGACAATGAACGGGCCGGCCGGCTCGCCGCGGAACATCTCCTGAGCCTTGGGCATCGCCGGTTCGGCATGATTTCCGGCGCGACCCGCCACAACGATCGGGCGCGGCTGCGCATCGCGGGCGTGCGGGCGGCCCTTGCGGACGCCGGGCTCGATCTGCCGGACTGGCGCGTCAGCGAGCAGCCCTTCACGCTCGACGGCGGCCGGGCGGGCCTGCTCCATCTCCTTGCCACCGCCGAGCGACCGACGGCGATCGTTTGCGGCAATGATCTCCTGGCCGCTGGAGCCTATTTCGAAGCCTATGAGTGTCAGCTCCGGATTCCTGAGGACATCTCGATTGTCGGGATCGACAATCTCGAAATCGCGACGCACCTCTCGCCGCCGCTCACGACCGTGCATCTCCCGACCGCGCAGCTCGGCCACGATGCGGCTCTCTATCTCCTCGCGATCATGAAGGGAGAGCACCCACCGCGCCGGGTCGAGCTGCCGATTGAACTGGTCGTGCGTCGCTCGACAGCGGCTCTGCGCATCGCCGCATAGGCGCGGCAGTCGAGCGCCTCGTTGCGCTCACGCATCCGCCGCCATTCGAGGCGTGGGAAGCCGCGCCGATCACAGACGGTGCGGGACCTGCGCCTACGCGAACTGATCTTGCGATTGACGGTCTTCTGAGTGGCCCCGGAGCCGGACGAACCAGCGGCGCACATCCTCCCATCCCCCGCCGCTCCTGGCGACACAGTGTCACCAATCTGGATCAGGTCACCGACAAAAACGTAAGCTATTTCAGGTGGTTAGGCGAAGTTGGCGGAGAGGGAGGGATTCGAACCCCCGATACGGTTGCCCGTATGCCGCATTTCGAGTGCGGTGCTTTCAACCACTCAGCCACCTCTCCGTGCCGAGGCCTCTTAGATAGGCGCGAGGTCGATAGCATGGGAGTCCCGTCGCCACAAGCGCCGCTCCGCTCGCGTTGACAGGAGACGCATATCGCAGTAACAGAACGCCTTCGCGCGGGCGGGGACGTCCGCGCGATTGTTTTGCGGCCAGCGCGCCGCGTTCCTGACACCGTCAAACTGCCAAGAAGCCGGCCCTGCGAGCCTGTCGCGGAGAGCCGGGTCGAACACGAGGATCAACGATGTTCGCAGTGATCAAGACCGGCGGCAAGCAATACCGCGTCGCCGCCAACGACGTCATCGCCGTGGCGAAGCTCGAGGGCGAGCCGGGCAAGACCGTCACCTTCGATCAGGTGCTGATGCTGTCCGGCGACAACGGCACGGAGCTCGGCGCGCCGGTGCTCGCGGGCGTCACCGTCGCCGGCGAGGTGGTGGAGCAGGGACGCGGCCCGAAGGTCATCGCCTTCAAGAAGCGCCGCCGCCAGAACTCGCGCCGCAAGCGCGGCCATCGCCAGGATTTCACCCTGGTGCGGATCACGCAGATCCTCACCGGCGGGGCCAAGCCCGCGCCATCCGCCGCCCCGGCCAAGCCCGCGGAAGCGCAAGGCGACGCGAGCGCACAATGAGTTTTTTCGGGATGCGCTGACGAGCGAATTCCGCTAAGGAAGGAATCACGGAGGCCATCATGGCACACAAGAAGGCAGGCGGTTCCTCGCGCAACGGGCGCGACTCGGAAGGCCGTCGTCTCGGCGTCAAGAAATTCGGCGATCAGCTCGTGGTCGCGGGCAACATCATCGTGCGTCAGCGCGGAACGAAGTTTCACGCCGGCGCCAATGTGGGCATGGGCAAGGACCACACCCTCTTTGCCCTCACGGACGGCCGCGTGCGCTTCGGCACGAAAGCCGGCCGAGCCTTCGTATCGGTCATTCCCGCCCAAGCGGCGGCGGAGTAACGGCGAGAGCGAAGACGAAGGAGCTCCCGCCGGTGTCCCAACCGAACCGGCGGATCGAAGCTCCAGGGCCCTGAGGGCCGAAGCTCCAGATCCGGACAGGGGAGGTGGGATGCCACCTCCCCTTCGTCATTTCAGGCCCCCGGAGGAGGGCCGACTGGATCGGAGCAAGACCATGTTCCCCGACCTTACCCGCGACGACGTGTTCCGGCTCGAAACGCGCCGGCTGTGGCTGCGCTGGCCCCGCCAGGCCGACGCGCAAGCCATCGTTCGTCTCGCCGGCGAGAAAACGGTAGCGGACATGACGGCGACGATCCCCCATCCCTACCCCCCGTCCGAGGCCGAGCACTTCGTCCTGCGCACGCGCCGGGCCAATGCCGACGGGGCGGGGCTCACGCTCGCCATCACGCCGAAGGGCAAGCCGGGCTGCCTCATCGGCATGGTCGGCATCGGGCCGAGCCTCGAGGACGGCGCGCCCCATCTCGGCTATTGGCTCGGCCAGCCTTATTGGGGCCAGGGCTTTGCGACGGAAGCGGCGCGGGCGCTCATCGACGCCTTCTTCGCCTATACGGAGCATGCCGAGCTCACCTCCTCGACCCGGGTGGTGAACCCCGCCTCCCGGCGGGTGCTGGAGAAGTGCGGCTTCGCCTTCACGGGCTCGGGGCTCATGGCCTTCCCGGCCCGGGGTGGCGTGCTCCCGGTCGACCATTTCCGGCTCGACCGGCGGGCGTGGGAGAGCCTCAAGTCCTGGGCCTACACCGGCTTCGTGCCGCGCGCGCCCCATGAGGACGGGCTGGAACTCGCCGGGGTGTGAGCCCGTCCTTGGGGCCGGCCCCCTCTGGACAGACGAAGGCCCGGCGGGCTGCCCGCCGGGCCTTCTGCGTTGTCCTTCCGATCCAAGATCCGTAAAGCTGTCGCGATGAAGTTCCTCGACGAGGCCAAGGTCTATATCCGCTCCGGCGACGGCGGGGCGGGCTGCGTGTCGTTCCGGCGGGAGAAGTTCATCGAGTTCGGCGGGCCGGACGGGGGGGACGGCGGCCGTGGCGGCGATGTGTGGGCGGAATGCGTCGAGGGCCTCAACACCCTGATCGACTACCGCTACCAGCAGCACTTCAAGGCCGGCAAGGGCGCGCACGGCATGGGCAAGAACCGCGCCGGCGCCAAGGGGCGGGACGTGGTCCTGAAGGTGCCGGCGGGAACGCAGATCCTGGAGGAGGATGGGCAAACGCTCATTGCCGATATGACCCAGGTCGGCCAGCGCGTGCTCCTCGCCAAGGGCGGCAATGGCGGCTTCGGCAACGCCCATTTCACCACCTCCACCAACCGCGCCCCGCGCCGCGCCAATCCCGGCCAGGAGGGGCAGGAGCGGTGGATCTGGCTGCGCCTCAAGCTCATAGCCGATGCGGGTCTCGTCGGCCTGCCCAACGCCGGCAAGTCGACCTTCCTCGCCACCGTCTCGGCGGCGAAACCGAAGATCGCGGACTATCCCTTCACCACCCTCCATCCAGGCCTTGGCGTCGTCGGCATCGACGGGCGCGAGTTCGTGCTCGCCGACATCCCCGGCATCATCGAAGGCGCTCACGAGGGAGCGGGACTCGGCGACCGGTTCCTCGGCCATGTGGAGCGCTGCCGGGTGCTCCTGCATCTGGTGGACGGCACGAGCGAGCACGCCGGCCGCGCCTACAAGACCGTCCGCCAGGAGCTCCAAGCTTACGGGCACGGGCTCGCCGAGAAGCCCGAGATCGTCGCCCTCTCCAAGGCAGACGCCCTCGACGAGGACAGCCGCAAGGAGCAGCTTGCACGCCTGAAGCGCGCCTCAAGGCGCACGCCCCTCATCCTCTCCTCGGCTTCGGGCGAGGGCGTGCAGCAGGCGCTGAGGGCGGTGGTGCAGGCCATCGACGGGAATCGTGCAGCGGAGGAAGAGCCTCAGGTCGCAGCCGAATGGCGGCCTTGAAGCTTGTTTCGCGCGCCTTCATGCGCATATGCTAGCAAACCTTCGTTAGGTGCTAGCATGGCGAAGCAGCTCAACATCCGCAGCGACGAGGCGCATCGGCTGGCCCATGCGATCTCCGAACGCACCGGGCAGCCGGTGGTCGAGGTCGTGGTGTCGGCCCTACGAGAATTCGGATCGAAGCTGCCCCCCGTGGAGGACATGACGCCGACGCAGCGAGCAGATTATGAGGCGCTTCGGGAACTCGCGAGACAGGCCGCCCAGCACAAGCGGCCGGGCGCGACGTCTGATCACTCCGACATGTATGATGCGTATGGCCTGCCGGTATGATCGCCCTGGATACCTCGGCCATCGTCGCAATCGCCTGCGCGGAGCCGGAGGAGGAGAGCTTCAGCCGGCTGATTGCTCGGAGAGAAGCCTTGGTCGGGACGCCGACGCTTGTGGAGACGAGGCTGGTCCTGGAGAGCAAGCTTGTTGGCTTCGCCGATCAGTTCATGGAGCAGTTCTTGAGGAACCGCTCCGTCTACCCAGTCGCGTTCTCACTTGAAATGTATCGAGAGGCGCTCGCCGCGTTTCGCCGTTTCGGGAAAGGCCGGGAGAACCCCGCCGGCCTTAACTTCGGGGACTGCATGTCCTATGCCGTCGCCAAAGTGCACCAGGCGCCGCTGCTCTACAAAGGCGACGACTTCCGTCAGACCGACGTGGTATCGGCGCTCGAATGACCCCGTCCCTTGATCAATTCCGCCGCGTCGTCCTGAAGGTCGGCTCGGCTCTGCTCGTCGACCGCTCGCAGGGCCGCCTCAAGCTCGCCTGGCTCGCGGCCTTGGCGGAGGACATCGCGGAGCTTCATCGGCGCGGCGCGGACGTGCTCGTCGTCTCCTCGGGCGCCATCGCGCTGGGGCGCACGGTGCTGCGGCTCCCGCCGGGTCCGTTGCGGCTCGAGGAGAGCCAGGCCGCGGCGGCGGTCGGCCAGATCGCCCTTGCCCGCACCTGGTCGGAGGTGCTGGCCCATCACGACATCGTCGCCGGCCAGATCCTGCTCACCCTCGCCGACACGGAGGAGCGCCGGCGCTACCTCAATGCCCGCGCCACGACGGCGAAGCTCCTCGAGATGCGGGCCGTGCCGGTCATCAACGAGAACGACACGGTGGCGACGACCGAGATCCGCTACGGCGACAACGACCGGCTCGCGGCGCGGGTCGCCACCATGATCGGGGCTGATCTCCTCGTCCTCTTCTCCGACATCGACGGGCTCTACACGGCGCCGCCCGCCGTCGATCCCGCGGCCGAGCACATTCCTGTCGTCGAGCGCATCACGCCGGCCATCGAAGCCATGGCCGGGGGCGCGGCCTCCGAGCTCTCCCGCGGCGGCATGCGCACCAAGATTGAGGCCGGCAAGATGGCGACGGTGAGCGGCGCCCACATGGTGATCGCCGACGGGCGGGTGAAGAACCCGCTGAAGGCCATCGCCGAGGGCGCCCGCTGCACCTGGTTCCTGACCGCCTCCAATCCCGTGACGGCGCGCAAGGCCTGGATCGCCGGGTCGCTCGAGCCGCGCGGCACCCTCCATGTGGATGCTGGCGCGGCGCGGGCGCTGCGCGCCGGCGCGAGCCTTCTGCCCGTCGGCGTGCGGCGCATCGAGGGCGCTTTCGCCCGGGGCGATGCGGTGCTGGTGCGAGACGACAACGGGGTCCTCGGTCGCGGGCTCGTCGCTTACGATGCGGACGAGGCGCAGAAGATCATCGGCCGGGCCAGCCGCGAGATCGAGGCGATCCTGGGCTATGCGGGACGCGCCGAGATGATCCACCGGGACGACCTCGTCCTGTCGGTAGCCGCCCCGGCCGAGGCGGCCGGCGCCTGATCACTCCGTCCCGATCGCCTGGAGCAGCCGGGCGGCGTCGGCCGGGGCGGCGCTCTTCATGTCGTTGTCGAAGAAGCACCAGACGTCCCGGCCCTGACCGCGCCAGCGCCCGAACGCTTCCGCCCAAGCCGCCAAGGTCTCGTCGGAATAGCTGCCGTGGTAGCGCCCGCTGGGGCCATGGCCGCGCACATAGACGAAGCTTGCCGTCACCTCCCAGGGCGCCGGCGCGTCGGCGTGATCGGAGAGGCAGAGCGCCGCGTCGTGCTCGCGCAAGAGGTCGAGGATCGGCGGCTCGTACCAGCTCGGATGGCGGAACTCGAAGCTGTAGCGGCGCTTCGGGTTCAGCATCGCCAGGAACGAGGCGAGCCGTTCCCGGTCGGCGCGCATCCTGGGCGGGAGCTGGAAGAGGATCGGCCCCAGCTTGTGGCCGAGCAGCGCAAGGCGGCTTTCCATCAGCTCGAGGCTGTTCGCCGAGCGCTCGCTCAGGCGCTTCCAGTGGGTGATGAACTTCGAGGCCTTCCAGGCGAAGCGAAAGTCGTCCGGCGTCTGCGCGAACCACCCCGCGACCGCCTCTGGCGTCGGCGTACGGTAGAAGGGGGCGTTGAGCTCGGCGGCGTCGAACCGGGAGACGTAGAAGCCGAGCGCATCCTTCTTCCGCAGGTTCTGCGGGAAGAAGGGGCCCCACCAGGAGTCGTAATGCCAGCCCGAGGTGCCGACGCGCAGCGCACCGGCCCGAAGCTCGTTCTGCGCGGAAGCGGCACTTCCGCGCCCTCTCCTTGTCCGAACCGCCTTCGCCTGTGCTAAAGACGGTCCCGCTGCACCATGCTCGTCCGCCTTTCGGCGCCTTTGGACCGATCTCATGAACGCCACCAGCACTCGGGTTGTCCGTATCGCCGACCGACTCAACGCGCCCGAGCCGGATTCAGCTGCCGATGTTCACGCGCTCATGGTCGAGACGGGACGCCGGGCGCGGGCCGCGGCCCGTCGACTGGCCCTCGCCTCGACAGCGGAAAAGAACGATGCCCTCGGCGCCATGGCCACCGCACTGCGGACCCGAGGCGAGGCCATTCTCGCCGCCAATGCCGAGGACCTGCGCGAAGCCGAGGAGCGCGGCCAATCGCCTGCCTATCGCGACCGGCTGATGCTGTCGCAGGAGCGCCTTCAAGGGATCGCCGCCGCCTTGGAGAGCATCGCCGCCTTGGCCGATCCGGTCGGGCGGGTGCTTGCCACTTTCGAGCGCCCCAACGGACTTGTGATCGAGCGCGTGGCGACGCCGCTCGGGGTCGTCGGCGTGATCTTCGAGAGCCGCCCCAACGTCACGGCGGACGCCGGCGCCCTGTGCCTGAAGGCGGGCAATGCCGCCATCCTCCGGGCCGGCTCCGACAGCTTCCGGTCGGCGCAAGCCATCGCCGCCGCCATGGCCGAGGGGCTTGCCGCGGCAGGGCTGCCCGAGGATGCCATCCAGCTCGTGCCGACCCGCGACCGGGCGGCGGTCGGCGCCATGCTCGCCGGCCTCGACGGCCATCTCGATGTCATTGTCCCGCGCGGCGGCAAGAGTCTCGTGGCCCGGGTCCAGGCAGAGGCGCGGGTTCCGGTCTTCGCCCATCTCGAGGGCGTGTGCCATGTCTATGTCCATGCCGCCGCGGATCTCGACATGGCGAAGCGCATCGTCCTCAACGCCAAGATGCGCCGCACCGGCATCTGCGGCGCGGCCGAGACGCTGCTTGTCGACCGCGCTTGCACGCCCACGCATCTGCGGCCGCTCATTGCCATGCTGCTCGACGCCGGCTGCGCGGTGCGCGGCGATGCGGCCGTCCAGGAGGTCGATCCGCGGGTGACGCCGGCAACGGAGGAGGATTGGCGGGCGGAGTATCTCGACGCCATCATCGCCGCGCGCGTGGTCGACGGGCTCGACGACGCCATCGCACATATCGAGACCTACGGCTCCCATCACACCGATGCCATCGTCACCGACGACGCGGCCGCCGCGGAACGCTTCCTCAACGAGGTCGACTCGGCGATCGTCCTGCACAACGCCTCGACCCAGTTCGCCGATGGCGGCGAGTTCGGTTTTGGGGCCGAGATCGGCATCGCCACCGGACGCATGCACGCCCGCGGCCCGGTGGGCGTGGAGCAGCTCACCTCCTTCAAGTACCGGGTGCGCGGCTCGGGGCAGACGCGGCCGTGACGTCTCGCCCGTAGGAGGATGGTCGCCCCCCTTCCACCCCACGCGCCTCGCCTGCGCATCGGTCTTTATGGCGGCTCGTTCAATCCGCCGCATGCCGGGCATCGTCATGTGAGCCTCGTGGCACTGCGGCGGCTCAGGCTCGACCGCCTCTGGTGGATCGTGACGCCTGGCAACCCGTTGAAAGATCCGCGCGGTTTGCCGCCCGCGGCCGAGCGCATCGCCGCGGCTGAGGCGCTGGCGCGCCACCCGCGGATCGCCGTGACCGGATTCGAGGAGGCGATCGGCACCCGCTACACGGTCGATACCCTCGCCTATCTTCGCCGCCGAGCGCCGGACATCCATTTCGTCTGGATCATGGGAGCGGACAGCCTTGCGACCTTCCATCGCTGGCGCGGGTGGCGCCGCATCGCCACCCTCATGCCGATGGCAGTCATCGACCGGCCGGGCTGGACCCTCCGCGCCATGCGCTCGCGGGCGGCCGTGGCGCTCGCGCCCTACCGGATCCCGGAGAGCGAGGCGCCAAGCTTGGCCGATGGCGATCCGCCGGCGTGGGTCTACCTGCACGGGCCGCGTTCAGCCCTGTCCTCGACCGCCCTGCGGGCGCGCAACGAAACCTTTGCTAACTTTCGGGCCGCCACCACGTTGAAATCTTAGCGTCTCCGACACTACATTGTGAGTCGCGACGTCCCTGTTTGCGTCGTTTGCAGAGGGTTTGGCACTGAACCGACTGACTTCTCGTGAAGCGGATCTTGCGCCGCTTCCTCCTCCCTCCGGAGCGTTGCCTCCCGAGACTGAGGATCTTCGGGCCCTTGCCCGGTTTTGCCTCGAGGACATGAAGGCCGAAGAGCTGGTCGAAATCGACCTCCACGGCAAAACCTCGATCGCCGACACCATGATCATCGCCTCCGGACGCTCGCACCGCCATGTGGCGGCGATCGCTGAGCGCCTCCTCCAGGTGCTCAAGGACCGGGGCTTCGGTCCCCTTCGGGTCGAGGGCCTGCCGGCGGCGGACTGGGTCCTGATCGACGCGGGCGACCTCATTCTCCACATCTTCCGACCGGAAGTCCGCAGCTTCTACAATCTCGAGAAGATGTGGGGCGCCGACCGGCCCTATGAGCGCCTGGCCGGTTGAGCGTTGAAGCTGACGGTCGTCGCTGTCGGCCGGCTGAAGAGCGGGCCGGAGCGGGACCTGGTCGAGCGCTATCGGGAGCGGGCGGAAGCTCTCGGGCGGTCGCTCGGCTTTTCAGGTCCCGACATTCTGGAAATTCCCGAGAGCCGGGCGCGCCGAGATGTCGACCGCCGGGCCGAGGAGGCGGCTCTGATGGCCGCCCGAATCGGGCGCGTCGCCGTTTGCTTCGATGAAGCCGGGCGCGGCCTGACGAGCGAGGCCTTTGCACGCCGCCTCGAATCGTGGCGCGACGACGGAGGGGGAGAGGTCTCGTTCGTCATCGGCGGGCCGGATGGGCTTGCCGCCTCGTTGAAGGATCGGGCGGACTTGCTCCTCTCGTTTGGCGCCTTCACCCTGCCGCACCAGCTGGTACGCGTGTTGGCGCTGGAGCAGCTCTATCGCGGTTTGACCATCCTGGCCGGTCATCCCTACCATCGCGCGTAACGCTTGGCGGCCGAGCGGCCGCGCCTCTCGACAGCGATGATCCCAACCCTCAACCGCGTTCTCGCGGCTGTCGCCTTCATCGGCCTTGCTTTCGCCGCCGCGGCCCAAGGCTCGAGCGAGGCCGAGCGGCGGGCCGCTGCCGTCGCCGCCGACAAGGCGCGGCGCGAGGAGGAACTCAAGGCCGCCGAGGAGGCCCTGGCCTCAAGCCTCGAGGCGCGGCGCCGTCTCGAAGGGGAGGTCGCGAGCCTCAAGGCCGATCGCGCCCGCCTCAGCGCGGCCCTGGTCGAGGCAGGCCAGCGTATCGCTGCGACTGAAGAGCGCATCGGCGCGCTCGAGCAGCGGCTTCATGCCGCCACGGGGAGCGAGGCTGCCATCCGTCGGTCCCTCGAGGCCCGTCGGGGACTTGTCGTCGAGGTCCTCGCCGCCTTGCAGCGCATGGGCCGCCGCCCGCCGCCGGCCGTGCTCGCGCGCCCGGAGGATATCCTCCAGGCGGTGCGCACATCGATGCTGCTCGGCGCCGTGCTGCCGGAACTGCGCCTCGAGACGGAGGTTCTGGCCTCCGACCTCTCCGAACTCGTCCGGCTCCGGGAGGCGATTGCCCTGGATCGGCAGGCGCTCGAGGCGGAGATCAAGGCGCTGGCAGCCGAGCAGGAGCGCATCGCGGCTTTGATGGCCGTCCGCCAGAGCCGGCTCCTCGAGGTGGAGGAGGGGGTTCTGCGGGAGCGGGCCCGCTCGATCGAGCTTGCAGAACGGACCACCACTCTCAAGGATTTGATCGAACGCCTGGAACGCGACATCGCGGCGGCGCGCAAGGCCGCCGAGGAGGCGCGCAAGGCGGCCGAGGCGCAGGCCCGCGAGACGCGCGAGCGTTTCGCCGCCGCCGCCTTCCGGGATCCTGCCCGGCTTCAGCCGAAAATCCCCTTTGCCGAGGCGCGCGGGCTCCTTCCCCGCCCGGTGGCAGGGGTGACGATTCGCTCCTTCGGCGATCCCGACGGGGTCGGCGGAACGGCGCGGGGCATCTCAATTTCGACACGCCCGGGTGCTGTGGTGACATCGCCTGCCGATGGCTGGGTCGTCTTCGCCGGACCATTCCGGTCGTTTGGCCGACTCTTGATCATCAATGCAGGCGACGGCTACTATCTCCTCCTGGCCGGAATGGACCGCATCAGCGTGGACGTGGGGCAGTTCGTGCTGGCTGGAGAGCCCGTGGCGACGATGGGCGGGCCCGCGTCGTCGGCAGCGGCGGTGGGAGCCGTCGAATCGGAGCGGCCGGTCCTCTATATAGAGTTCAGGAAAGACGGCGGGTCGGTCGACCCGGCGCCGTGGTGGGCAAAATCGCAGGGCGAGAAGGTTCGCGGGTAATGCGCAGGATTCCCCTTATTCTCTTGAGCGCCATGGCAGGCGCGGGCGCAACCGCGCTCGTCACCCAGACGCAGCTCCTTTCCGGCACGAGCGCAGTCGCGGCGTCGGCGGAGACCTACCGGCAGCTCAGCCTGTTCGGCGACGTCTTCGAGAAGGTCCGGTCCGACTATGTCGAGAAGCCGGACGAGGCGAAGCTGATCGAGGCCGCCATCAACGGCATGCTCACCTCGCTCGATCCCCATTCGAGCTACATGGACCCGAAGAACTTCCGGGACATGCAGGTGCAGACCCGCGGCGAGTTCGGCGGCCTCGGCATCGAGGTCACGATGGAGGAGGGCCTCGTCAAGGTGGTGACGCCGATCGACGACACGCCCGCGGCCCGCGCCGGCCTGCTCGCCAACGACATCATCACTCACATTGACGACGAACAGGTGCAGGGCCTGACCCTCAACCAGGCCGTCGACAAGATGCGCGGCCCGGTGGGCTCCACGGTGAAGCTCAGGATCCAGCGCAAGGAGCGCAAGGATCCGCTCGAAGTCTCGCTCACCCGCGACACCATCCGGATCCGTCCTGTGCGCGCCCGCAAGGAGGGCGAGGACATCGGCGTCCTGCGCATCACGCAGTTCAACGAGCAGACCTTCGAGGGCCTCAAGAGCGCGATCGAGAAGCTGTCGAGCGAGATCGGGCAGGACAAGCTGAAGGGCTATGTGATCGACCTGCGCAACAACCCGGGCGGCCTGCTCGACCAGGCCATCATGGTCTCAGACGCCTTCCTCGACCGCGGCGAGATCGTCTCGACCCGCGGCCGCAACGCCGACGAGACGCAGCGCTACAACGCCAAGGCCGGCGACCTGACCAAGGGCAAGCCGCTTGTCGTCCTCATCAACGGCGGCTCGGCCTCGGCGTCCGAAATCGTGGCCGGCGCGCTGCAGGACCACAAGCGCGCGACGGTGATCGGCACCCGGTCCTTCGGCAAGGGCTCGGTCCAGACCATCATCCCGTTGGGCGGCAATGGCGCCGTGCGCCTGACGACGGCGCGCTACTATACGCCTGCCGGCCGCTCCATCCAGGCCAAGGGCATCGATCCGGACGTCGAGGTCGTGCCGGAGGTGCCCGATGAGCTGAAAGGCAAGGACGAGACCAAGGGCGAGGCAGGGCTCCGCGGCCACCTCAAGAACGACAAGGAAGAGCGTGGCGGTTCCTCGGCCTATGTGCCGACCGACCCCACCAAGGACAAGCAGCTCATCGCCGCCTTCGAGTATCTGCGCGGCGTGCGCAAAGGGGCAGCGAACACCACCCAGTCGGGCGTTCCCAACTGAGCCGCCGTTAAGTCTTTGCTAACCATGAAGGCCCGCAGTGTCGTCCGATGACGATGCTGCGGGCCTTTCGATTCGCGGCCCGCGGCGGCTCCTTGGGCTCGTGGGTAAGGCGGCGTTCGCGTGGACGCTACCGCTTATGATCTGACAAGGCCGCTCGGCCTCGAGGACGGTCCTCGGGCCGAGGCTGGCCCGCGTCTGCACCGCCTCGAGCGGGTCCTCGCAGGGGCGATCCTCGCCGCCCTCGCGGGTCTTGCCGCCTATCTGGCGGTGGTGGATGACCCGCTCGGGGGCGAGCCGCACGTGGTGGTGCCGATCGAGATCGCTCCCGCGCCGCGGCCGGCCGAGGCGCCGATGGCCGCAGGCGGAGAGCCTGCGCGGCGCAGCGCCGCCGAGGTCGAGGAAGCCTCAGGGGTGTCCATCCATCGGTCGGCCGGCGCGTCCGTGCCCGGAGCCGTGATCATCCGCGTGCCGGAGCCGGAAGGGATCAGACTGGCGCCCGCTCCAGACCCTAGGCTCGTCGAGCGCACGCGCTTTGGACTGCTCCCGAAGATTGGCGCCGACGGCGCGCGACCGGCACAGGTCTACGCCCGGCCGGCCGGCGCCCTGCCGGGCGGCGCGAGACCCGTCGCGCGCATCGCCCTCGTCGTGACCGGACTCGGGATCAGCCAGTCGGCGACGGCGAATGCCCTCGCCAAGCTGCCGCCCACGGTCACGCTCGCCCTCGCTCCGTATGGGGCGGAGCTCGACCGGCTCGCCGCCCGCGCGCGCGACAAGGGGCACGAGCTCATGCTTCAGGTGCCGATGGAGCCTTTCGACTATCCCGACAACGACCCAGGTCCGCACACTCTCACGACCCGCGCCAAGACACCGGAAAACCTCGAGAAGCTGCACTGGGCGATGGGCCGGTTCACAGGCTATACCGGCATTGTGAACTTCATGGGCGCCAAGCTCACCGCCAACGATGCCGCTCTTTCTCCGATCTTGAGCGAGATCGGCGCCCGAGGGCTTCTGTTTCTCGACGACGGTTCGTCCTCCCGCTCGGTAGCGGCCACGGTGGCGTCCCGTGCTCGGACCCCGGCGGCCCGGGCGGATGCGGTCCTTGATGGCGTCCCCCAGGCGGAGGCCATCGACCGGGAACTTGCCCGCCTTGAAGAGGCGGCGAGGAAGCGGGGCGTCGCCGTCGGTGTGGCAAGCGCCCTTCCCGTCAGCGTCGATCGGATCGTGCGCTGGGCCCAGACGCTCGAAGGGCGCGGCATTTTGCTGGTGCCGGTCAGCAGCGCCGTCGAGGCCCCCTGATGGCGAGGCGCGGATCGATGCGACCGCTCGAGGATCTCCCCTACCGGCCCTGTGTGGGCATTGTGCTTCTCAACCGGGACGGGCTCGCCTTCATTGGCCGTCGTCGCTCCGAGGCCGGTCCCGAGCATGTCTCCGAGGGTTATGCCTGGCAGATGCCGCAGGGCGGCATTGACCCAGGAGAGGAGCCTTATGACGCGGCCGTTCGCGAGCTTTATGAGGAAACCGGCGTGCGGTCGGTGTCCTTTCTCGCCGAAGCGCCGGACTGGTACGCTTACGACCTGCCGCCGGTCGTGGCCGGCCGCGCCTGGAAGGGGCGCTACCGCGGGCAGACGCAGAAATGGTTCGCCTTCCGGTTCACCGGACCTGAGAGCGAGATCAACATCGCTCATCCGGGCGGGCATCGTCCGGAGTTCGATGCGTGGCGCTGGGAGCGGCTCGAGCTCTTGCCGTCGCTGATCATCCCGTTCAAGCGGCCGGTCTACGAGCAGGTGGTGGCCGCCTTCCGCCATCTCGCCAAGCCCGAGGTCGGCGCCGAGGACGTGCGAGGCGCCTGAAGCTCTCCCAGGCGGGATCGGCCCGCTTTCGTCGCCTCAGGGGCGGATTCGTCCAGGCGTCCGGCGTGGAAATGGCTCCCGTCTCCATTTCCTTGCGGCCCCTCCTCGCGTAAGAGCGGGACGCCGGACTTGCCCGCACCGGGCGCCGCTTCGGCAAGGCCGATGTGAGATGCCGGAGAGTTCCTATCCGTGATTCGTTGGACGCTGCGCATCGCCGCCGTTTTGGCAGTTGGCTGGATCATCTGCGTGGCTTCGCCCTTCGTGGCGCTCCACGACCTGGGCCGGGCCGTTCAGGAACAGGATCTCGAGGCCATCCGAGACCGGGTCAATTTCCGGGCGGTTCGCCTCTCGCTCCTGCGCCAGATCGCCCATGCCTATGTGGATGAGAGCGCCGGCGGCGCGCTCGGCCGCGGCGAGCGGCAGCTCGCGGTGGAGGCCGCTATCGCGGTGGCCGATCCCGTTCTGGAGCAGTTGCTGACGCCGGAAGCGCTCGTCACCCTGCTCGGCCAAGGCCGCCTCGAGATCCAGGTCGCCTCCCAGGATCGGAGCCCGCCGCGGCCGGTCCAGATCCCGACGGGCGCCCCGGCCGTCGCCGGCGCCCTGCGGGTCCGCTCGCTGGGATCCGCGTTCCGCCTCTTCGCCGACGCGGAGCTGCGCGGCTTCCGCACCATTGTGATCGCCCTTCCGGCCCGCTTCCCGCCGGAGCACCGCTTCCGTCTGCGCCTGCGCCTCGTGCGCTGGACCTGGCGCCTGGTGAGCCTGGAGCTTTCCGAGGAGGTCTTGAGGCGTCTCGTGGAGGCCCTCCCGAAGGCGCCCACGCGGCGGGGAAGCTAGAGCCCGTTGCCAGGGTTCAAGCGCCACCCTCCCACCACCCTCCATCCTCTTTCCCGGAGGCGTGGAGCGTCTGAAAGAAGCGGAACGCAGTCCGGGACGGAAGCGGAAGGACTTGCTGCGCAGCAGCACCGTATAGAGCCTACGGTCGAACCGCGGGGCCGAAAAAAGGGCGGCCGAAGCCGCCCCTTCGTCGCCAAGCGCCGGGCCTCGATCAGCCGCGCCGCTCGATCACCGTGATGATGCGCCGCGAGCTTGGTTCCACAAGCACGATCTGATCGCGCACCACGACGTAGCGGCACTCGCGCAGGTTGGGAAGGACTTCCACCACCTCGCCCGGGCAGGTGTGCAGCGTGACGGTGGAGGGGATTACCGCCCCGGCGCTGATGGAGAAGTTCACATTGGTGACCGGCTCCACCTTCACGCTCGAAAAAGCGCGGGTGATCTGGGTGCGCTGCTCCGAGGTGATGTTGGTGGTGCTGACGCTGCCGGTGGTGGAGCTTTGATTGCTCCCGCCCTGGCCAGAGGCCTGGCCCGAAGCTTGGCCCGAGGTCTGGCCGGAGGTGCCGGCGCTGCCGCTCGCCCCCTGCTGCGTTCCTGAGCCGGCCGTCCCGGAGCTGCGAGAGCCACCGGATTGGGTTGCGGCGCTGCCGGCACCGCTGCTGCCGCTGCCCATGGTCTGGGAGCCGGAGGAGCCCGCGCCCATGCTGCCCGAGGAGCCGCCGCTCGTGGACGGGCTCATGGTTCCGCCGCTGGTCGAGCCGCTGCTCGCGCCCGCTCCGCCGCCGCCCGCCGAACCGCCGGTCTGCGCGATGCCGGCTGCGATGCCCAGGGCAAGCGTAGCGACGGCCGCGGTGCTCAACAAACCGTACCGCATCTCATGACCTCCTGTTTCCGGCGAAGAATTCGCCTTAGAGGTCCATGAAACGCGGCAATGGTGGAAAGGTTTCAAACGACAACGTCAGACGCAGCAAAGTATTCGTGCAGGGGATAACAAACAAAAATATCCACTCGCGGCGCGCAAGGAATGCGACACCGGTGCGGGCCTCGACAAGGCTCAAGATGCGCCATGGAGCCTGGATGGGCCGAACTGAACTTGGCGTGAACGGCTCCTTTCAAGGCGACCGGTCGAGCAGCGCCGGTGCGATCGACGGGTCGAGGCTTTCGCGGCCCTCCTGTCGCCGGACGAAGCCGAACCCGTCCGCATACTCCCAGTGGGTCCAGCCGATGCAGTGGCGTTCCGCGGCGCGTCGCACCGCCCGGATCCAGGCGGCACGCGCTTGGGGGGGCGCCTTGAACGCGAGGACGCCGAATTCATTGACGATCACCGGCCGCCCCGAGCGCAGCATCCATCGGGCCACGCCGGCGAAGATGCTCTCAATGCGCCCTGCCGTCCAAGGCTCTCGGTACTGCTTGAGGATTTCGGCCGCGGCCGCCGGCCGTCCCTCGCGGGTGAGGCGAGCCAGTTCCGGCTCCGCCTCCTTGAGCCCTCCAGGGAAGGGAAGGTTCGCCACAGCGGCGATCGGCTCGGTGGACCAGCTCATCCCCTGATGGGTGAAGGCCATCGGGTCGTAGAAATGGAAGGCGTAGACGATGTTCCGGTCCGCGAGCGGCTCGAGCGCTTCGAGCGCTTCGTGGCGCTGGTAGTTGGCAGGTCCGTAGATCAGGGTGTGCCCGGGCGCAGCCGCCCGGATCGCGGCGACGACCCGCGGTCCTTGCTCGCGCCAGACGTCCGGCGGGACCACGGGCTCGTTGAGGACCTCGAAGAAGACGCGCTCCGCATCGAGCTGCGCATAGCGGCGGGCGACCTCGCGCCAGGTTTCGATCAGGACGGCCAGGCCGGCCGGAGGATCGGCTGTGTGGAGGTCGCCGAAGCGTTCGCCCGGATGCATGTCCACCGACACGGCAAAGCCGAGGCGAAGAAGGAGCGTCAGCGCGGCATCGGTTGTCTCAAAGGCGCGCTCGATGTCCGCCGGGGCGCTCCAGCGCGGATGGAGATGCTCGAGCCGCAAGGGCAGGCGCACATGGCTCAGTCCGGCGCTTCGCAGGTCGCGCAGCATCGCTTCGCTCGGAGGGCGCGCGGGCGCTTCGTCCACCCAGCCTGGAAGCGAGAAGCCGCGCGCCAGGAGGCGCAGGCGCCCTGGCGGCACGCCCGCTCCCGTCTCGATGAGGCGGCAGGCGGCCTTGGCCACCTCGCCGGTCGCGGCGGCCCGAGCGGTTTGCGATGCCGCCGAAAGGCTTGCCGCCACGAGGAGGACATAGAGCAGGCCGCCCGCATGGCGCGGCGGCGACGGACGCCATGCGTGCCTGCTTGAGGAAGGAGACCGGCCCATCGGAGCAGGATGGACCGGCTGCGCTTACCATTCGGGAAACGAGCGGCCGCACTGCCCCTCCTGCGCAGATCTGCCGCGGCAAGGGACGTGGCGTCGCCGTCGCGCTCATCAGGTGATGTGGGCGCCGCGCGTCTCCACATAGCAGGCATAGAGCGACTGGCTCGCGGTCATGAAGAGACGGTTGCGCTTTGCGCCGCCGAAGCAGACGTTGGAGCAGATCTCGGGCAGACGGATCTGGCCGATCCGCGCCCCGTCCGGCGCGAAGATGTGCACGCCGTCATAGCCGTCGCCGACCCATCCCGCGCCGGCCCACACATTGCCGTCCTCGTCGCAACGGATGCCGTCGGCGAAGCCGGCCTTGCCGTCCATCTCCATGCTGGTGAAGGTCCGCGGGTTCGCGAGCTTCTGGCCGCTCACCTCGTAGACCCAGATGATGCTCTTCGCCTGGTCGTAATGCGACTTGCCGGTGTCGGCCACGTAGAGCCGGCTGTAGTCGTTGGAGAAGCACAAGCCGTTCGGCTTGAACGGCTCGTCGGCAACCTTGGTGATCGCTCCGCTCTTGTCGATCCGGTAGATCGCCTCCTTGCGGATCGGCTGGGGGCTTGTGGCGCTGCCCGGCAGGCGATGGCCCTCGTATTCCATGAGCGAGCCGTAACCCGGATCGGTGAACCAGATCGAGCCGTCGTTCGGGTGCACGACGGCATCGTTCGGCGCGTTGAACTCCTGTCCCTCGAACTTGTCGGCCAGGACGGTCACCTTGCCGTCGTGCTCGTAGCGCACGACCTTGCGGGTGCCGTGCTGGCAGGCGATCTGGCGGCCCTCGAAATCGAAGGTGTTGCCGTTGGAGTTGCCGGCCGGATAGCGGAAGCGCCGGGAGATGTGTCCGTCCTCCTCCAGGTAGCGCAGGTTCTCGTCGTTCGGGATGTCGCTCCACAACAGGTAGCGGCCCACACCGCTCCAGGCGGGTCCCTCGGCCCACAGGGTCCCGGTGTAGAGGCGTTGGATCGGCGTGTTGCCGAGCTTGTACTTGAAGCGCTTGTCGAGCACGACGATGTCGGGATCGGGATAGCGCTGAGGCGGCGCGCCGGCGTCGAAGTTGCGGGCGAACGCCTCGGGCGCCATGGCGGTGAGGCCGGCGAGCGCCGTCGCCTTGGCGAGGAAGGCGCGCCGGTCGAGGCCCGGACGATCGGCCGGCTGCGGCTTGGGCGTGGCGAGATCGACGAATCGGTGAAGCTGGACGCGGGCCATGGCAATTCCTCCCGTGACGCTGCAAGCGCGGAAGGCGGCCTTCGCAGGTCGAAAATTAGAGCACGCTCTGTTTAGACGGAAGCATAGCCGGCGTTTGTCAGGTAGTTGGCGCATTCCGTGGGTGGGAAGAGCTCGAGAAGGTCGCCCAGCTTTCGCCAGGTGGCCTCGACGGTGCGGGCTTCGGCCCTGCGGATCAGGTGCTTGAGCTTGGCGAAGAGCTGCTCGATCGGGTTCAGGTCGGGGCTGTAGGGGGGCAGGAACAGAAGATGGGCGCCGGCGGCCCGGACGGCGCGTCGCGCGGCTTGCCCTTTGTGGCTGCCGAGATTGTCGAGGACGACGACGTCACCCGGAGCGAGCGTCGGAACGAGCACCTTCTCGACATAGAGGGTGAACAGCTCGCCGTTGATCGGGCCGTCGATGATCCAGGGAGCATCGATGCGATCGGCGCGAAGCGCGGCGATGAAGGTGAGCGTCTTCCAGTGGCCGTGCGGCACGCGGGCCGCAAGGCGCTGGCCGCGCGGTCCCCAGCCTCGCAGGGGCGCCATATTGGTCTTGACCCATGTCTCGTCGATGAAGACGAGCCGCCTTGCATCGATGCGGCCCTGATGGGCCTTCCAGCGCGCCCGCCTGCGGGCGATGTCAGGCCGCGTCTGCTCGGCCGGCAGCACGGTTTTTTTTGAAGCTCAGTCCTTCGGCGTGCAGGAAGACCCAGACGGCGCGGCGGTCGCTCTTAATGCCGCGTTCGGCCAGTTCCATCACCAAGCCGCGGGTCGTAAACGGTCCGGACCGGCAGCGCTCGCGCAGCCACTCGGCCAGCTCTCCGCGGAGCTTGGGTTTCTTGTGGCCGCCGACTTGGTCGGGCGCCAGCGAGCCCGTCTCGCGCTTGCGCTTCATCCACTTCGAGATGCAGGACGGGCTGATCCTGAGCGCCGCCGCCACCGCCCGCGTCGTCGCGCCCGCCTCGTAGCGGGCCACAGCCCGTTCGCGCAAATCCTCAGAGTAGGGTCGTGTCATCCAATGCTGGCCTCCCCCAGCACGGATCTTGAATCACACCCCGACCTCAAACGGAATCCAATTCCGCTAAACCGAAGCGCGCTCTAGATGTCGAAGCTATGAAGGTTGTTCATCCGGGGCTGAGGTGTGAGGCTGGGGTTGCGAAGCCAACCAACCCCGACCGGAGCACCCGGATGAACGTTCACCAGCATGCCCGCATGACGGTCCATGGTCGAGCCCTTCTCGTGTCGCGCATCCGCCAGGAGGGCTGGCGCGTGAGGGATGCGGCTGGCGCCGCCGGCGTCTCGGAGCGAACTGCCTACAAATGGCTGGCGCGCTTTCGGGCCGGCGGCGAGCGGATGCTTCACGACAGGAGCTCGGCGCCGGCCCGGCCGCGTCGTCGCCTGTCGCCCGAGACCCTCGCCGCCATCGAGCGGCTGCGCCGCCAGCGCCTCTCCGGCCCGGCGATCGCCCGCCAGCTCGGCCAGCCGCGCTCCACGGTCGGCGCCGTGCTGCGCCGCCTCGGGCTCGGGCGCCGCGCGGCCATTGAGCCCAAGCCCCCGGTTGTGCGTTACGAGCGGGAGCGGCCCGGCGAACTCATCCATCTCGACACCAAGAAGCTTGGACGCATCGCCAGGCCAAGCCATCGCGTCACCGGCAACCGACGCGATCGGGTCGCCGGCACAGGGTGGGAGCACCTGCACGTCGCCGTGGATGACGCCTCGCGCCTCGCCTACACCGAGGTGCTGCCGAGCGAGCGCAAGGAGGACGCCGTGGCCTTCCTGTCCCGGGCGCTCGCCTTCTTCGCAGCCCACGGCGTCCGCGTCGAGCGCGTCATGACCGACAACGGCTCGGCCTACAAAAGCTTCGCCTTCCGCAACCGCCTGGCCGAGGCAGGCCTGCGCCATATCCGCACCAAGCCCTACACGCCCAGGACCAACGGAAAAGCCGAACGCTTCATCCAGACCAGCCTCCGCGAGTGGGCCTACGCCCGAACCTACCAGACCTCTGCCGAGCGAGCCCACGCCATGCAGCCCTGGATCACCGCCTACAACTCCACCCGACCCCACTCAGCCCTCGGCGGAAAACCACCCCTCAGCCGCCTGAACAACGTGCTTGGATTCGACATCTAGATCAGCTCAATCGTCGAGAAGAGGACGCAACGCCCCGGCGATCCTCCCGCGGGGAGGATTGAACGTCAGAAGCCCTGCCGGCGCAAGGGTCGCAGGCAGCAGGGCGGGCGGGGCGAAGGACATCGGGTAAGGGGAGGGAGCGGGAGTCGCGGCGCCGAGACGTCGCGCAGCCTCGCGCGCCTAAGGTCGAAGGAAGGGAGCGTACCCCGTCCACACGTCCTGTCGCGAGGCCGGCCGTCCCACGCACCTTCGCGCCCGCCCGCCCTCGTCAGGTGGCCGAGCGAACAGGTCTGGTGCCCCTGGCCGGGATCGAACCAGCACGGTGTTGCCACCACCTGATTTTGAGTCAGGCGCGTCTACCAGTTCCGCCACAGGGGCTTGCGTCGGCGAGTATCATGCGGCCTTGGCGAGGGTCAATGTTCGGAACGCCCGCCACGACGAAGCGGCGCTGTGGACGACTTGCCCGGCCTCACGACGACAGAGACGGCGGGCGCTGCGCCGCGCCCGCTGCCCTTGGGCCGCAGAACCCCATGGGGCCGATGCCGCGACCAAGCGGCCCCTCGCGGGGCGGCGCGAAGTGTGCTCAAAGGGCGGCGCCCGGCGTCAGCGACGCGCGACGTCATCCCCTCGGTCTTGATCCCGCCTGCGTCACCGCTCATGTTTCGACGCCTCTACGACTGGACCCTGTCGCTCGCAGGGCGACCTGCCGCTCCTTACGCCTTGGGAGCGGTCTCCTTTGCGGAAAGCTCGTTCTTCCCGGTTCCCCCCGATGTCATGCTGGTGCCCATGGCCCTGGCGCGCCCGGAGCGCGCTTGGGGGTATGCCCTTGTCACCACCCTGACCTCGGTCGCCGGCGGCCTCCTGGGCTATGCCATCGGCGCGCTGCTCTATGATTCGATCGGCGTCTGGCTCTTCAAGGTCTATGGCCTGACGGAAGGGGCGGAGGCCTTTCGGGCGGCCTATGCGGAGTATGGTCACTGGGTGATCCTGCTGAAGGGCCTCACCCCCATCCCCTACAAGCTCGTGACCATCACCTCAGGATTTGCCGCCTACGACCTCGTCTGGTTCACGGTCCTGTCGCTCCTCACCCGCGGCGCCCGGTTCTTCTTCCTTGCGGCCCTGCTTGGCCGCTACGGAGAGCTCATCAAAGGCGTCCTCGACCGCCATTTCAACGCCGTCATGGCGCTCCTCGTCGCAACCATCGTCGCCGGCTTTGTCGCCTTCCGCTATGTCTTCTGAGATGAGGACGCGCGCCCACAGCCTCCTTCTGCGGCTCATCGAGCCCCGCCTCGCCGCTGCCCTCATCCTCGCCGCCGCCACAGCGACGGTCGGCGCCGCCCTGTTCTTCCAGCACGTGGTCGGGCTCCTGCCCTGCAAGCTGTGCCTCATCCAGCGCCAGCCCTATTATGCGGCGATCCCCGTCGCGCTCGGGCTCGTCCTCCTGCCTCTCGACCAGCGCTGGCGGCGGGCTGGCCTCTTGCTTCTGGCGCTCACCTTCCTCGTGAGCGCGGGGCTTGGCGCCTATCATGCGGGGGTGGAGTGGGGCTTCTGGCTCGGACCCAACGATTGCGGCGGCGCGGCGCCGTCGGCCGCTGCAGGGGTTGAGGACTTCCTCAAGCGGCTCGAGACCACCCGCGTCGTCAGCTGCACGGAGGCGGCCTGGCGCTTCCTCGGTCTGTCGATGGCAGGCTGGAACGCCGTCATCTCCCTCGGGCTTGCGGGCTTTGCCGCCGCTGCCGCGGGAACTGGCCTGCAGGCGCGCCGTTGAGCTTGGCGGAAACCGAGGCCGCCATGCCGATCATCCTTTTCATCCTCCTCGTGGTGCTCATCGCCCAGGTCGGGTTCTGGGACACGCTCGGCGCGGTGCTCGGCGCGGCGGCGATGATGGTCCTCTTCGTGCTGTTGGTCGTGGCGGCGCTCGGCCTTGCCGCTTACCTCGCCCTCCGTCGCGTTCGCAGCCGGCTCTGAACCCGGGCCTCCCGACAATCGCGGCTCGCCCGCTCCTTCAAGGCTCGAGCTCGGTGTCCCAGTAGAGATAGTCGAGCCAGCTGTCGTGCAGGTAGTTCGGCGGGAAATGCCGACCGTTGCGGTGGAGGTCCTGGAGGGTCGGGGCGAAGGGCGGCTGACGCGGCCACATATCGACTTCCCGGGGCAGGCGGTCGCCCTTGCGCAAGTTGCAGGGCGAGCAGGCGGCGACCACGTTCTCCCAGGTGGTCTGGCCGCCCTTCGAGCGCGGGATGAGGTGATCGAAGGTCAGATCCTCGCGGGCGCCGCAATATTGGCAGGTGAAACGGTCGCGGAGGAAAACGTTGAACCGCGTGAAGGCCGGGTGTCGCGAGGGCTTGATGTAGGTCTTGAGGGAGACGACTGACGGCAACCGCATCTCGAAGCTCGGACTTCGGACCGTCTTGTCGTATTCCGAGACGATGTTGACCCGATCGAGAAACACCGCCTTGATCGCGTCCTGCCACCCCCAGATCGAGAGGGGGTAATAACTCAGCGGCCGGTAATCGGCGTTCAGCACCAGGGCTGGGCACGCCTCCGGCCGAACCACAGGCTGGACGTGGATCGTCAAGCCGCCTCCCTGCTACGTGTTGCGGAAGGGTCGAATCCCGTTCGCTCTCAATGTACAGGGTCTGTGACCAGATTGTGAAGGTGCCCGCTGGGAAGGGCCATCCTCTTTCCACTTGGGAAGGGAGGGAGCGACGCCGAGGCTCAGACCCGCCGGTCGACGAGGGTGCCTTGGCCGGCAGGAGCGCTCGAACGGCTGGCCTGGGTCGCCCCGTCGATGAGCTGCACGACCGCCTGCATGGATTTCGCCTGCTGCCGGGCAAGGGCGGTCTGGATCGCCTGCTGGGTGCCGGCGGCTTTGAAGGCGACGAGCGCCGTGGCGGCGGAAAGCGCGTCCATGAAAGGCTCCTGCCGCGGTTTTGCGGCAAAGCCGTTGATGAACGCTTAACCCGCCCTTCGGCAGCAGGCTCTACAGCCTCCTCCGGTTGATGCACGATGGGGCTGGGCTTGGCTCTGGGGCGCCATCCATATTGTGCTGCTTCGCAGCACATCCTGGCGCTGACCCTCCGCACGCCATCGTCGCAAGGAGGGAGGAGTTCCGCCAACCCGATCGGACCACCCTTAACGCGTCGGGATCGGCTTCTCGCCCCGGTAGTCGTAGAAGCCGCGCTTCGTCTTGCGGCCGAGCCATCCCGCCTCGACATACTTCACGAGCAGCGGGCAGGGGCGGTACTTGGAGTCGGCCAAGCCCTCATGCAGCACCTGCATGACCGACAAGCAGGTGTCGAGGCCGATGAAGTCGGCGAGCTGCAAAGGGCCCATGGGATGATTGGCGCCAAGCCGCATGGCCGTGTCGATGGCCTCCACGGAGCCGACGCCCTCGTAGAGGACGTAGATCGCCTCGTTGATCATCGGCAGGAGGATGCGGTTGACGATGAAGGCCGGGAAGTCCTCCGCCACGGTCGCCGTCTTGCCGAGCTTCTCGATGAGGCGCTTGGCGGCCTCGAAGGTCGGATCTTCGGTGGCGATGCCGCGGATGAGCTCCACGAGCTGCATCAGCGGCACCGGGTTCATGAAGTGGATGCCGATGAAGCGTTCCGGCCGGTCGGTGGCGGCTGCGAGGCGCGTGATCGAAATCGACGAGGTATTGGTCGCGATGATCGCTTCCGGCTTCAAGACCGGGCAAAGGGCGGTGAAGATCTTGCGCTTGACCTCCTCGTTCTCGGTCGCCGCTTCGATGACGAGGTCGCAGTCGCCAAACGCCTCATAGGACAGGGCCGGCTTGATGCGTGCGAGGGCGGCCTGGCGGTCGGCCTCGGTGATCATGCCCTTGGCGACCTGTCGGGCCATGTTGCCGTTGATGGTCGCAAGCCCGGCATTGATGCGCTCTTCCGAAAGGTCGTTCAGGCGCACCTCGAGGCCGGCCAGGGCGCAGACATGAGCGATGCCGTTGCCCATCTGGCCGGCTCCGATGATGCCGACGCTCTTGATCTCCGGCGGGGCGACGCTCCGATCCGAAAGCGTTTCTCTCCGATATGACATGACGGACACGGTCCTAGCGTCCAAGCTTGGCGAGCTCCTGCTCGAGCTCTGGCATGATCTGGAAGAGGTCGCCGACGATGCCGTAATCCGCCACCTGGAAGATCGGCGCCTCCTCGTCCTTGTTGATGGCCACGATGACCTTGGAGTCCTTCATGCCGGCCAGATGCTGAATCGCTCCTGAAATCCCGACCGCGATATAGAGGTCGGGGGCCACCACCTTGCCGGTCTGGCCCACCTGCCAGTCGTTGGGAGCATAGCCCGCATCGACGGCGGCGCGCGAGGCGCCGATCGCCGCGCCGAGCTTGTCCGCCACCGGCTCGATCACCTTCTTGAAGTTCTCCGCCGAGCCGAGCGAGCGGCCCCCCGAGATGATGATGCGGGCCGAGGCGAGCTCCGGCCGCTCGGACTTGGCGATCTCCTCGCCCTTGAAGCTCGACACCCCCGGGTCGTCGGCTGCGGACACGGCTTCGATCGGGGCCGCGGCACCGCTCTCCGGCGTCGCCGCGAAGGCGGCCGTGCGCACCGTGATGACCTTCTTGCCGTCGGTCGCCTGGACCGTCTGGATGGCGTTGCCGGCATAGATCGGCCGCTCGAAGGTGTCGGGCGAGACGACCCTGGTGATGTCGGACACCTGCATCACGTCGAGGAGTGCGGCGACGCGGGGCATGATGTTCTTGCCCGTGGTCGTGGCGGGCGCGACGAAGGCCTCGTAGGAGCCGGAGAGGGCAAGGATCAGCGCCGCCATGGGTTCGGCGAGCATGTGATCGTATCGCCCATCGTCCGCGACCAGGACCTTGTCGACACCCTCGAGCTTCGCAGCCGCCTCGGCGGCGGGCCGGCAGTTGGCACCGGCGACGAGGACGTGGATCGGCTGCCCCAGAGCCTTGGCCGCGGTCAGCGCCTTGGCGGTGGCGTCCTTCAGCGACGCATTGTCATGTTCGGCGACAAGCAGGGTGGTCATGTTACAATCCAATTCCTCGGCGCCTCACAGGACGCCGGCCTCGACCTTCAGCTTCTGAACGAGCTCGGCGACGGAGCCGACCTTGACGCCTGCCTTCCGCCCGCCGGGCTCGGCGGTCTTGAGAACCTTGAGGCGCGGAGCGACGTCGATGCCGAGCGCTTCGGGCGTCGTCTCGTCGAGCGGCTTCTTCTTCGCCTTCATGATGTTGGGCAAGGACGCGTAGCGCGGCTCGTTGAGGCGCAGATCCGTCGTCACCACCGCCGGCAGCTTTGAGGTGAACCGTCTGCAGCCCGCCATCGACCTCGCGGGTCACGTCGATGGTGCCCTCGCCGAGGCCGAGCTTATAGGCGAAGGTGCCCTGCGGCCAGCCGAGCAGCGCCGCCAGCATCTGGCCCGTCTGGTTCGAATCGTCGTCGATCGCCTGCTTGCCGAGGATGACGAGCTGCGGGCTCTCCTGCTCGACGATCTTCTTGAGGATCTTGGCGACCGCGAGGGGCTCGACCGCCTGGTCGGTCTTGACGAGGATGCCGCGGTCGGCGCCCATGGCAAGCGCGGTGCGGAGCGTCTCTTGGGCCTGCTGCGGGCCGATCGAGACGGCCACGATCTCGGTCGCCTTGCCCTGCTCCTTCAGGCGGATCGCCTCTTCAACAGCGATCTCGTCGAAGGGGTTCATGGACATCTTGACGTTGGCGAGCTCGACTCCGACCCGTCCGGCTTCACGCGGATTTTGACGTTCGAGTCGACGACCCGCTTCACGGGCACGAGGATTTTCATGGGGCGTCGTCCTTAAGGCTCGGGCGGCGGGGTCGACCGGTCGACGCAATGCGGCGCGACGCGACGGCGGCGGCCCGGCCCAGCGAAATGTGAGGGCCGGACGTAACGACGACGCTTTGGAAATGTCAACGGAACAAGGCCCTCGGTCTTGCCCTCGCGAGGAGATCAGGGCCGGCGCGGCGCGCCGGCCTCCTCGGCTGCGACCCGCGCCAGCACCGGATCGAACCGGCGGCGCATGAGGGAGAATGAGCACGGCTCCCGCGGCAAGCCCGCCAAGATGCGCAAACCAGCCGACCTGCTCGTCGCCGCCCATGACCGCCGAGAGGATCTGGAAGCAGATCCACAGGCCGATGGCCCAAGCGGCCGGCACGCGCAAGGGATGCGGCCGAAGAACAGTCCCCACACCTTCACGCGGGGTAAAGGATCAGATACGCGGACACCACGCCCGCGATCGCGCCCGAAGCGCCGATCAGCGGGCGCTGCGAGGCCGGATCCATGGCGGCATGGGCGAGGCCGGCGAGGGCGCCGCAAAGGAGAAAAAAGAGCAGAAAGCCAGTGCCCCATGGCGTCCTCGACATTGTCGCCGAAGACCCACAGGAACAGCATGTTGCCGGCGAGGTGCAGAAAGGAGCCGTGGAGGAACAGGCTCGTCAGGAGGGTCAGCGGCTCGGGACATAGGGCAGTCCGCCCGGCAGGGTGTCGACCCCGAACAGGACCGAAGGCACAAGCCCGAAGCCGGCCACGATCCAGGCTCCGCCACCGGCAAAAGGCCGAGCGCCACGATGGCGTAGGCCATGGTGCAGGCCCCCAGCAGGGCGCGCGTCACGAAGGGGGCCTGAAGATAACGCAGCGGAACGCCGTCATAGATGGGCAGGAACATGACGGAGCGCTCCTGCTACGAGCTCTCGCCGGCAGGGAAGGAAGCGTGCGGCCTCATGACGAAGACCGCGTCTGGCCGGAGTCCACAGCACGTCGCGGGCGCCGCGCTCGTTGGCGAAGCGAGCGGCCACGAACAGGAAATCGGAGAGGCGGTTGAGATACTTGATCGCCTCGGGCGAGACCGTCTCCTCCGGCTTTTCGTTCAACGCCACCACGAGCCGCTCCGCCGTCGGCAGACCGTGCGCGCAAGGTGCAGGG